>JAYQOF010000005.1:400000-1609147 GCA_038144675.1 Alphaproteobacteria bacterium
AGTTTTAGTGTTACTTGTTACTAAGGAGTGTTAAATGTTCGATAGACAAGCGTCAGAAATAGACAAATTACGCCAAGAATTATCAGAATTACAGTCACTTAGTCGCGATCAGGCGCGGACAATGTCACCCAGTTTCTACACGTCCGATGATTTTACGGCATTGGAAAATGAGCATGTTTTTCGTAAAGAGTGGATTTGCCTTGGTCATGTTGGTGAGATACCGAATCCAGGGGATTTTTTCACCACAGAATTAGCCGGTGAACAATTGCTGATTTCCCGTGGAAAAGATGACGCTGTTCATGTTCTTTCCAATGTTTGCCGCCATCGGGGTAATATGGTTGAAACCGCTTCTAGCGGAAACCGGCGCAGTTTTGTATGTCAGTATCATGCTTGGACCTACGATACCGACGGTCAGCTGAAAACCGCGCCATTAATGAAAACCGCAAAAAACTTTGATAGCAAAACCTGTCGCCTGCCAAACTTGCCTTCCGAAGTCTGGAATAATTTTATCTTTGTTAATTTAGGCGGTGAGGCAGAGCCATTAGCACCACAATTGAAAACCCTAGATGGGCTTCTTAAAAACTATCATAATGATGAACGCAATCTGCTTTTCAATGATGAAGCAGTCTGGAATACCAATTGGAAAAACCTTACCGAAAACTTCATGGAAGGTTATCATATTTTTGCGACACATCCCAAAACACTGCAACCAATGACACCTACACAACTGTGCAAAAAAGTGCCAGGCGAAGAACGCTGGTCAGCTTATCTGTCATATTATGACGCGGCATATCCGCCACGCGGCCCGTTCCATGAAGATATGACCGAAGACGAGCAAAACCATACCGTCATGTTCAATATCTTCCCCAGTTTTGTAGTAGCTGTTGCCGCCAATTATACGCTTTATCTATGTCTGCGTCCGGCTGGCGCGGACAAAGTCGCTATCCGTTGGGGGATATCCGGCTTCAAGTCTGACCCGAATGATCCGGAAGTAGTTGACTATATTGATCTTTGCAAGGCATTCAACGGCGAAGACAGAGAAAAATTAGAAACATTGCAAAAGGCCAGAATTCACGATTTTATCATCATGGCCCACTTGCACCGGATGATCTTGAAGGCGCAATTTGGGATTTTCTGCATTATATGGGGCGAACACTAGGCGCTGATCGTGATCTGGGATAAACGTTTATGGCTAATATTACCTATATTGAATTTAATGGCACCACGCATACTGTCGAAGTAGCCGATGGTAAATCAGTAATGGAAGGCGCGCGACAACAGCATCCCCGGCATTGAGGCCGATTGTGGTGGTGCATGTGCGTGTTCAACCTGTCATGTATATGTTGCGCCTGAATGGATTGAAAAATTACCAGCCATGGGAGTCATGGAAGAAGAAATGGTCGATTTTGCCTATGCCTCTGATCCTGCGCGTTCCTGACTCACTTGCCAGATTAAAGTCACTGATGATCTGGACGGGCTGATTGTTCACCTGCCTGAAAAGCAGATTTGATATCATATCATTAGCAATGCGTTGACCGATCAATCTGGCGACAGATCATAAACAGATGGTCACCGGCTTCTACCAATGGGTTCCGGCGTTGTACTGCAACAATCCCGTCTTGTGGAGAATGTATTTCTGCCAGGATTTCCCCAACATTGTGGCTGTGATAAATCGTTGCTAGAGGATCGCCTGTTTTGACGGTCTGGCCAAGCGCAATATCCCAGCTAGCTAGCCCATCATGCGCCGATGTGATATATGACATATCATTACCAACATCAATCAAGCGTGTTTCTTTTTGGGGGAATGATGCGACGTTTAATGTATACATCTCAAGATAATTGAGAATGCCATAAACCCCTCTTAACCCTGTCGCAACAGAGGTCGGCGAAAGACTCCCCATACCGCCAAGTTCACAAGACAGAAAGCGTGTGGCTTGCTGATAAGCCGCCGTATCAAAATCACCGCCTGTTCCATCTATGTTTTGCAGCATGGTGAAATCAGCCCGAAAGCATCTGCTAATATGAGGTTGGCCTGATTTAAATGATCATCCGCACCCCAGCAAAGATATCCGCAATCGATATATTTAGTTGCTGTTCCGCCAGAATGAAAATCCAGAATGACATCTGCCATTGGTATCAGATGCTGATTAACAAAACCGGCGATAGCGGCGGTTGGCCCGTTATCTGGATGCCCCGGAAAACTTCGGTTCATGTTACCATTATCCAGCGGTGATACGCGGGTTCGCGCACGCACCGCAGGAAGATTTAGCGCCGGCAACAGAATAATCCGGCCAGTCAGATGTTCCGGTGATATATCCTGCATGATGCGATTGCAAATCACCTGCCCTTCATATTCATCGCCATGATTTCCTGCCGTTATCAAAAGCGTTGGGCCGGGCTTGCCCGAAATAATGCCAACTGGCAGACGGATTAGGCTAAAGGCATGTCGATCATCAGAATGATTCAGATCAATAAACCCCCTTCGTTTGCCAGTACTATCAAAATCAAAATGGCTACTAACAGGGCCGTATTTTAGCATCGTTTGTTTTCCATGTTCAAGTTAACAAGGTTCAAGTTAACAAGGAATTTCTGTTTTACGTTTAGCTACATATGCTTCCAGTTCGTCTTCGATAGCCGGATCAATGGGCGGCTTTTCATAGTCCCGCAGCAATTGTTTCCAAATCGCATTAGCTCGTTGCGTGGCGGTTTTCTCACCATCCTCATGCCATGATTCAAAATTACGCCAATCAGACAGAATAGGGCGGTAAAAAGCATCTTCGTAACGTTCCAGTGTATGTGATGTTCCAAAGAAATGTCCGGCTGGGCCGACTTCTGCTATGGCATCTAACCCTAGCGTATTTTCACTTAAATCTAGCGGTTCCAGAAATGCCGCCTGCATTTGTAACAGCTCTCTGCATCAAGGATCAGCTTTTTCAAATCCAGAACAGGTCAAACCACCTTCGAGCCAGCCGCCGGCATGCATCATGACATTCACATGCCCATTTATGCAGGCATTAATAGACATATCGCTTTCATAGGTCGCCTGAGCATCTACCACGGCAGACGCGGTTGTGTTCGATGACCGGATTGGCAACCCGTATCTTCGTGCCATCTGTGCCGAAACCAGGACGGATTTGGCATATTCCCGGCGTTCCGAATGCGGGCGAACCTGTCCGCATATCTACATTGGATGTAAAATGACCGTAAAAGACTGGCGCTCCGATTGCGGCGGCTTGCCCAAGAACAATTCCGGCCAGCGCTTCTGCGTTTTGCTGTACCAGTGAGCCGCCAATGGTCACCGGACTCATTGCGCCGGCAAGGGTAAATGGCGTGACATGAATAGGTTGCCCCGCGCGGGCAAACTCTATCAATCCTTCGGCCTGACTATCATCCAGCAATAATGGTGAATTGGTGTTAATGCCGCCAATAATTCCGGGCTTATTACGCAACCCTTCATCATCTGTCTGTAATGCTATCTTGGCCATTTCGATACAGTCACGCGCCCGTTCAGCCGAATTAAGCCAGCATGGTTGCCAGCCTTTATCCGTAAGCGTTGTTTGTGCCAGCATCATGTCAAGATGCCGTGTTTCTGGCGGTAAATCCATCGGCTCACATCCTGAACCCCCTTCGTGATGAAAGATATTCAGCATGCCAGCCAGCTTAACAAAGTTCCGCATATCTTCTCTAGTGCCTTGCCGCCGCCCCTGATCAATGTCAGAAACAAAAAGACGGGCCACACAAACCGTGGCAAAGATCATTGCGTTTTTTCCTACCGTGAGGGTTTTATCCGGATTACGGGCATGGATGGTAAACTCAGACGGAATGCCAATCAGCATGTTTTCTACCATGCCCGGATCAAAACGAACCCTTGCCGTATCATCGTCGATATCTGCTCCGGCTTCGTGAAGCAATTTGCGCGCAATTTTACTATCAACCTTAATTCCGACATCCCGCAGAATATTTAAACTGGCATGGTGAATGACCTCAACCTGATCAGATGAAATGGGCTCTAATGGCGCCATCGGGTTTTTCACAGCGGCAAATGGCGGTTGCACAAATCCGGTTTCACGAGAACCACGAGATGTAGGTCTTAAACGACGGGACATAAATACTCCTCTTTAGATACGCATTTTTTGTCCTGCTGGATCATAAATTGCTTCGGTTTGTAAGGTGGCAAGATACAGGTTTCCCAAAATTTCAACAGCATAACGGCCGTGTTTTTTATATGCATCAACAGGCACATAACCCAGCGCAATATGCTGATTAACAACAGGCCCCCATCCGCCTGAGGATACATATCCAACAGGCGCGCCATCAAGAAAAAATGGCCTCATCGCCCCAAATAGCATTTTCACCGGCATCAACTGTCAGCGTAATCATCCGTTCACGCGGCGGCGGGTAGTTCATCACCGCAGACCGGCTAATAAAATCGCCTTTATCGCATTTTGACATGATCCATTAACCCACATTCATGGGCGTAATAGTCTGACGTGATTTCCAGCCCCCATGCCGGATAGCTTTTTTCCAGACGAAGCATCATAAGCGTTCTTAATCCGCAAAGCGCCACGCGCTTTTCTTCATGTTCATTGGCGCGTAATTGATCAAATACTGCTGGTTGATCTGCAGGCGCCATATATAGCTCATAACCTGTTTCACCGGTATATGACACCCGTAGCGCAATGACGTTTTGTCCACCTTGAAAGCGGATTTGTTTTGCATCAAGAAATCGAAATGCACTTGAATCCATAGGCGCATCGGTCACTTGGGACATAATATTCTGGGCTTCAGGGCCGGCGATAGCCAACCCCGACAGTTGATCTGATATGTTTTCAACCACAACACCATCAGCAGGAAGATGCTTTTTAAAATGCCGCATAAAGGCTAACTGCATCGCATAGGTGCCAATGACCAGAAAATAATCACCAAGATGTGAAATTGTAAAATCACCGATTACAAAACCATTATGCGATAGCATAGGTGATAAACATATCCGGCCGGGCTCAGGAAGCCGATTTGCCATAAGATGATCAAGCCATGCAGCGGCATTGGAGCCAGATATTTTAAACTTTGCCATGTCAGAAAACTCAAACAAACCGGCAGCATGACGCAGCTGCTTGCCTTCTTCTGCTACGGGTTTCCACCAATTTGGCTGTCGATAAGTCAGACTATCCTCAGCGGTCATGCCTTCCGGTGCAAACCACGTGACATGTTCACGGCCAAAACCGGTTCCGAACACGGCACCTGATTCCTGCAACAGATGATGAATGGGGGAAACCGCTTGCGGTCTCGCGACTGGAAAACTCTGATAGGGGAATATCTTTTCTGATCGGTTTTCGCAAAAATAGCGCGTCATTTTCTCGGTATATGATGCTGTTGCAAAATCCCGAATTCTGGCAACATCCCAATGGAAAATATCAATATCTGGCTCACCGCCAATGATCCATTCTGCCAATACGCGACCAATTCCGGCGCCTTGATTAAACCCTGCCATCACGCCATTGGCGCAGAAATAGTTTCGTAACGCCGGATGCGGGCCAATCAATGGCCCCAGATCAGGTGAAAAAATCATCGGGCCATTAATCACCCGCTTAATTCCAGCCTCGGCAAGACATGGCATGATTTGTATGGATTGTTCGATGTTTTCTTCCATACAGGCCAGATTATCCGACAATAATTCATGGCCAAAATCAAGTGGTGTGCCATCCTTAGCCCAATGCCGCATCTGATTTTCATATGCCCCCAGCAACATGCCTTTACCTTCTTGGCGGGCATAGCATCCGGTTTCGTTATCGTTAATTTGCGGTAATTCAAAATCCAGTTGTTCAATCAATGGGATGTTTTCTGTCACCATATAGTGATGTTCGACTGGCATAAGCGGCAATTCAATTCCGGCCATCCGTGCGACTTCACGTCCCCATAATCCGGCGGCATTAACAACATATTCTGCTTGAATACACCCCTTATCTGTCATCACATCCCAGCCCCCATCTGCCCGTTGGGTGGTTGCCATGACAGGGGTGTGGCGATGGATAGTGGCGCCAAGTTGCCGCGCGGCACCGGCAAAAGCATTAGTAGCTGAGGCCGGATCAACATGACCGCCTTCTTCTTCCCAGAATGCTCCGATCATGTGGGTAGTATCAAGCACTGGAGCTTTTTCTCTGGCTTCTTCCAGCGAAATAAAATGTCCTTCAATACCCAATCGCCGACAAGCGCTTTGCATCATGGCATTGCTGTCAATCTCATCTTGAGTGCGGCAGATATTAATGCCGCCAGTAAATGAAACCCACAAGGTTGTTGATAAGTGTTTTCGAGTTCACGATAAATCTGAAACGTGTAGCGGTGCATTTCAGCAGAAGCATTGGGGCGAACGACGGTGAATAATCCGCCTGCCGCATGCCAGCTTGAACCGGATGTTAGCTCTTGCCGTTCCAGTAATGTAACATCTGTCCAGCCATTTTTGGCAAGATGGTAAAGAATGGAACAGCCAACAACCCCGCCGCCAATAACAACAACCCGTGCAGATGTATTCATCCAAAACTCCCCTTCAGGCATTAAGAGCTTTAACAAGCGCTCGCCGTTCAACAATAGCTTCATCCAGCCAATCCGTTCGCATCTCAGGAATAGAATTGAGCAATAACTGGGTATAGTCATGACATGGAGGGGTCAGAACATCACGAACCGTTCCTTGTGACACGATACGCCCTAGTCGCATCACCGCGATGCGTTCGGCAATTTTAGCCACGGTAGCAATATCATGGGTGATAAACATATAACTCAGGCCGAACTCATCTTAGATTTTCCAGCAAATCAAGAATTTGCTGGGCGACAACAGTATCCAGGGCTGAGGTAATCTCATCACAAATAATGATCTTTGGTTCGGCAGCCAATGCCCGTGCCAAATTAACTCTCTGGCGTTGTCCGCCTGATAATTCCGGTGGAAATCGCCATGCAAAATCTGTTGGCAGTTCAACACGTTCTAGCAATCGCGCGACTTCTTTTGTTGCTTCGGATTTGCTGAGCCCACGGTAGAACATCATTGGCCGACCCAGAATCTTGTTTATCCTTTGTCGTGGATTCAATGCCACATCCGCCATCTGAAACACAAACTGAATTTGGCGCAATTCATCCAGGCTTCGTTGCTGAACATGTGGATTAAGTGGCTGACCATTCAAAAGCACACTGCCTGATTTGGCGCTCATCAAGCCGGATATTAAACGGCCTAGCGTTGTTTTCCCTGATCCGGATTCGCCAATAATGCCTAATGTTTCACCAGCGTTTATTTTAAGGTTAATATCCTCAAGCACATTTTTAGTTTCGCTGTTGCTGTAAGCCGCTGATACGGATTTTACTTCAATAACTGGCAGGGCTTCGGCTGATATGATTGATGGCGCATGAATATCATCCGGCATGACATGGGCTGCGGCCATCAGCGCCTTGGTATATTCATGTCTGGGATTAGAAATGATTTGTTCCGTATCGCCATATTCCACCATCTGACCATCTTTCAGAACTAGAATATGGTCGGCAATCTGCGCCACAAGTGACAGATCATGCGTGACATAAATAGCGGCTGTATTGTTATCGCTGATCAGTTTTTTAAATGAATACAGCACCTCAATCTGAGTGGTCACATCAAGAGCGGTTGTTGGTTCATCAAGGATCAATAGGCGAGGGTCGCTAATCATTGCCATCGCTGCCATCAATCGCTGTAATTGGCCGCCAGATACCTGATGGGGATATCGTTTGCCAATATTTTCCGGATCAGGAAGCTCAAGGCTTTTATATAGTTTAACGGCTTTTTCCAGAGCGTCTTTGCGGGTCATGCTACCGGTGATGACAGGTATCTCAGTCACTTGGGCATCAATTCGCATGGCGCTATTGAATGACGCCGCTGCTGATTGCGCCACATAGGTAATATCACGTCCGCGTAATTCCTGAAGCTGAGGAACAGATAAATCCAGAACATTAACGCCATCCAGTTCAACAGAGCCCTTGGTCAGATAACACCCCGGGCGCGTATAGCCCATACAGCCAAGTGAAATCGTTGTTTTTCCAGAACCGGATTCACCGATGAGCGCGATCACCTTACCCGGTTGAACATCAAAAGAAATATCATCAACAATCTTGGTTTCATTTTTTTTCCGGTCATAAACCGACACGTCAAGATGGCGGACTTTCAATAGCGGTTTAGTCACATCACACCTCATCTGGCAATTTTGTGCTGGATTGAAGCAATAGCCAATCAACAAAAATATTCATGGAAACGGCTATCAACGCGATCATAATCGCCGGATACAGGGTCGTATATTCACCATATAGTAAAGCCTGCATATTTTCTTTTACCATCACCCCTAAATCAGATTGTGGCGGCTGCACCCCAAGTCCCAGAAAGGATAAGGCCGAGATAAAAAGAATGGTATATGTGAAGCGAATACCAAATTCTGCCGCCAGTGGGATTAACGTATTTGGCAATACTTCATGGAAAATGATCCACCATTTTTTTCGCCCCGAACAACGGCGGCTTCGACATAATCCATTACCATGACATTAACGGCTAAAGCGCGTGATACCCGATAGACACGCGTTAAATCAATCAGGGCAATGGTGAAAATCAACACAGTAAATGATGAGCCCAGTGAATTGATAACGATCAATGCCAGCATTAATGATGGAAAGCTCAGCATGGCATCGTTAAACCGGCTCATCCAGCTATCTATACGGCCGCCTGATACTGCCGCAAGAAACCCTAGCCCGACACCAGATAAAAAGGAAAGAGACATGAGATAGTCAGCGCTAGAAAAAGCGTAATGCGAATCCCGTAAATCAAGCGCGACAGAACATCCCTGCCCAGATAGTCACTGCCTAACCACATTTCTGCAGATGGTGGCATAAAGCTATCATTAGTAAGGATTTGCGCTTCATCATAAGGGCGATCCATGGCGCAAATATGCCAATAATGAAAACAATAATAAGAAAGCCTAAGCAGATGGCCGCGCTAAATGTCATTTCTGACATTGTTGTGCGCCAGCGGCCATACCATGTTTGTGATGGGTGGGTTTCGGGTGTCATTTTATACCTTACCCTTGGATTAGCCATAATAGAGAGAATATCAGCTAGAATATTAAGCAATACATAGAATGTGCAAAAGATCATGGCACAAGTCTGGACAATGGGAACGTCCCGATTGGTAACGCCTTCAACCATATAGCGGCCTAATCCCGGAAAATTGAAAAGCGTCTCAATAATGACAACGCCACTAATCAGATAGGCTAGATTCAATGCCACCACATTAATAATTGGCCCAAGAGCATTCGGCAAAGCATGACGAACCATCAGACGGCGGCGCGGCACTCCTTTGAGAATAGCCATTTCAATCGCCGGACTGGATAACACATTAAGCACTGCCGATCGTGTCATGCGCGCCATATGCGCCAGAATAGTAAAAGTCAGGGCTATCACAGGAAGAATAAGAATTCGTATCCAGTCAAAGACATCATAGTTGGGCCGGATAGGAAGCGATGGCAGGAAGCCAGTGTAATTTTACCGCAAAGATTGTTACCAGAATAACCGCGACCATAAAGTCGGGAAAAGATATCAACGCCAATGATACCGACGTAATACACCGATCCAGCCATCCTCCGGGTTTGATTGATGCCAACAGCCCAAGTGTAATGGCCAGAGGAACAGCAACAAGCGCCGTGCATGATGCTAGAATGAATGTGTTGCTCGCCCGTCTGGAAACCTCAATCCCTATATCGGCACCATTGGCTAAAGACGATCCAAAATCACCTGCCAGAAAGTTTGTAAGCCAATTCCAGTAGCGCAGATGCAAAGGTTCATTTAGCCCTAACCGATCCCGAACCTGCTCAACAAGTTCAGGTGTTGCCCCTTGTCCCAATATGGCATAGGCAACATCGCCGGGTAAAATCTCAGTGCCAAAAAAAACAAGTGCAGAAACAAAAAGTAATGTTCCAACACCAAGCAGGAGTCGCCTTGCAAGAATTTCGAGCAAACTCATCGAACTTTCCTAAGCGGTAAACGCATTCATTAAAATCATGTAACTGTGATCACAGTTGCCATCAAACTTCAAGGGTTAATTTTTTAACCATTCCCAATGTTTTATGACTTATTCTCTATGAATTATCCCCTATGGATTACTAATTTAGTTATTACCAATTATGTATTATCAATGGCGCTGTAAATGGAAACGCCCCAATACGCGTCTTCTTCTACAAGCCTACGAACCGTTTTTGCATCTCTGGCCTGCAATGCGTTAACGATGCCGCTATGATCCGCTTTCCACGCATCTAAATCGACAAGTTCGGTGATGCCATGGGCCAGCCATGGGCCGGTTCGCAGATAGATGCCATCAATCATGGCTTGAAGCGCGGAATTGCCAGAAAGTGAGGTGATATGGCTATGAAACTGGTAATTCGTAAATAGAAAGTTTTTTGCGTCTTTCGCTTGCCAGTATTTGTTCATACCCACAATTAGTTTTTCTAGTAATTTAAAATCAGCTTTGGTGGCATTTGCCGTTGCAATTTCGGCCGCTGCACCCTCAAGGATAGAACGGACAAAAAATAAATCCGCCGCTTGCCCAGACGTTAAATCAGGCACACGATAGGCTTTTTAGCGGCGCTGATTAGCGCTTGCTCAATAGCAAGTTGGCGCAATGCTTCGCGCACCGGCATGGAAGAAACTTTATATTCTTCTGCCACTTTACGAATCGAAAGCCCTTCTCCCGGCATAAGTTCACCAACAATCAGCTTTTTCTTCAATTCTAGATAGATTTTTAGCCCCAGACGTTCTCCTTGTATTTTATTGATATCCGCTATCTGGGTCATGAATTAACTCTCTGATTTTTCATTTAACAAAAGTTATAAGCTATTTTTGCCTTTTTTCAAATATTCATCTAAAGGAATGTTTTCGTTAATTTTTACATTATAACCTTGATTATCCATCGTATCTGTGATCACAGTTGTGTAATTAATTGTTTAAATTTATATTTCAAGGGGAGCTAGGACATGTCTGAATTCAAGAATAATCTCTTTCATAAATACATAAGTGGCAAGATGAACCGCCGGCAATTTGTAACCACAATGGCAGCGGCGGGTATTTCTGCCAGTGCTGTTAACGGAATGATGGTTGGAAAAGCCCGCGCGGGATCACCTAAAAGGGTGGCAAGCTTGTGATTGGTATTGAAGCGGCGCAAGCGCAAGATAGCATGGACCCGACAAAGTTTTACAGTACTGCAAACCTAATGATGGGTTACACGGTATATGATACGCTTGTTAACCGTGACAATGATCTGAAAGCAATGCCGTGGCTTGCGACCTCTTGGGAATCAAACGCTGATGCAACGAAATGGGTGTTTAATCTTCGCAAGGGCGTAACATTCCACGATGGATCAGCCTTTGGAGCAGAAGACGTGATGCACACCATTGCGCGGATTAATCATCCCGACAGTGAGGCACCGGCGAAATCATATATCAGCCAGATTACCGAAGTTGAGAAGCTTGGTGATCATCAAATTCGGTTCCATCTTGTTGGGCCAAATGCTGAATTTCCAATGATCATGTCTGATACGCGTATGCATATTGTCAAACGCGGCATGGAAGATTTTACCGGCACCCCTCCCGGCACTGGGCCTTTCAAAATCGTGGAATTCACCCCCGGTGCAGCCGTTATGTATTTGCGCGTAACGAGAACTATTGGGCAGATGATGGCCCTTATGTTGATGAAGTAGAATTTATTGGTATTGGTGATGTTACATCCCGCATTAACGCGCTGATTGCTGGCGATATCAACATGATGCTTCAACTTGATCAAAAGCAACCCGCCTGATTGACAATAGTGGGATCGGGTATGTCATTAATGCGCCTTCAGGTGCGTTCCTCAACCTTGCGCTGATGCTTGACCGGTCGCCAACTGACAATCATGACTTCCGCATGGCTATGAAACATTCGATTGACCGGAAGGCATTGTGAATAATGTTCTCAAAGGCCTGGGTAGTGTTGGCAATGATCACCCGATTGCACCGATTGATCCCTATTATAATACGGATATAAAACAACGCACATATGATCCGGATAAGGCACGCTATCATATCAAGAAAGCTGGACTGGAAAATACGCCTATCGATATCTACGGTTCAGACGTTGCGGGTTCTGGTGCTTTGGCGGCCGCACAGCATGTTCAGCAAAGTGCTAAAGCCGGTGGGGTTAATCTGAATGTTATTAATCCGCCAGCTGACAGTTTCTGGTCAAGTGTCTGGATACAGAAGCCAATGATCACATCTGGCTGGGACCCACGTCCTGTTCCTGATCTGATTTTTGCAATAGCATTTTCTAAAGCATCTGGTTGGAACGAAACCATGTGGAACAATGATCGCTTTGAGAAGCTTCTTCTGGAAGCGCGGTCAACGCTTGATTTTGGAAAGCGAAAGGAAATGTATGGCGAAATGCAAAGCCTGCTTCATGATGATGGTGGCCATATTACGCTTGGTTTCCGTAACTTTGTTGATGCTGCGCGTGACGAAGTTCAGGGCGTAACCCCGCATGGTTCAGGCCCACTTGGTTTCTATCAGGCGGCAAGAACAGCGTGGATTGAAAGCTAATATCCTGACAATCAACACATCACTTTATCAAGATACAGCGCATAATAGTGCTGTATCTTTCCAAAGATAAGCATTATCAGATTTGAGTTTCACCAATGAAACCGAGTTTATCTCAACACGTCTTCCGTGGTTCTGCCAGTCGATCAAAAACCAGATCAAGAAATAGACCTGATAAACAGCGTCCTGTTGTGGCACGTACATCCCGTCTAAACCGACTTGAAGTCATTGCTTCGGATCAAGCGGAACATATCATTGATGCCGTGTTTAACGTCCTTGCAACGGTTGGCATGATTGTAGAAGATGCTGAAGCCAGAGCAATGCTGATTAGTGCCGGTTGCCAGAATAAGGATGACCGTATCCTTTATCCACGAGATGTTGTGAGGCGAGCGTTAGAAACAGTGCCGCCAAAAATTGATTTTTTTAATCAGAATGGGGAACATTGTTTTTCCACAGATGATACCGTGCCCAGATTTGGCAGTGCCGTAAATTGTGTTCAGGTACTTGACCCCAGAAATGGCGAGTACCGGCCATGTATATTAGCGGATATTAAAGATCACGGGCGGCTTCAAGAGGCATTGCCACATATAGATATCGCGGCATCACTTGGTTATCCTAGTGACATTGCCGCAGAAGAAGAAGCCATCGCAAGCGCAGACGCGCTCATGGATACGACATCAAAGCCCATTTTTTTCACCGGTCATGATGAACATGGTGTTCGTACCATATGGGAACATATGGGGGGGCGCGTTGGCGGTATTGCTAATCTGGCGGCAAAGCCGTTTGGACTTGATCTGGTAGGGCCGGTTTCTCCACTTAAGCTAGGTAGCGAGACGTGCCAGAGATTGCTCATGGGGGCTAGATGGCATCTGCCGGTTGTTTGCTATCCGGCCATATTCCCCGGCATGGCATGTCCATTGACGCTGGCTGGCTCAATCACACAAGCGACCGTAGAATCACTGGCTGGCATTGTGATTAGTCAACTGGCGGCGCCGGGTGCGCCGGTGATGTCCGGATCGTCTGTTATGCCGATGGATATGCGCCGGGCAGACATGGCTATTGGCTCACCCGAATATACATTAGCCGGACTTGGGGCGGCAGATGTCTTTCTGTCATTGGGCATCCCCTGCTGGGTTGGTTCTGGATGCACTGATGCCCATGATATAGGCGCACAGGCATTTGCTGAGGTTAATGCCAGTCTTCACAGCACATGTCTTTCCGGAACAGCTCTTACGCATAATCTGGGTGTTTTGTCCAGTGGCAGAACAGGGTCAATGGAAATGCTGGTTGCCTGCAATGAAATGGCTGGAATGGCAAGCCAGTTCGGGGCAGGGATTGCGGTTACGACGGACAGCATTGCCGAAGATGTTATAGCACGGGCATATGCCGATAATTCCTATCTGACAGACCCGCATACTCTGGCTAGGTATGAAACGGAAATGTGGATGCCTGAGCTGTTTCAACGTGAAGCACTTGAAACATGGCAAGACCCTGACAACCCTGATTTCTGTCAGCGACTAAGAGAACAAACATTGGATTTACTGGAAAGCGGATAATATGACGACATATACACTTTTTTGTGCGCCTGATACTTACGCCATGTGCGCGCATGCCATACTGGAAGAATTAGGTGTAGATTATGATATTCGCTGGATACGGATTTTTGATGATAATCCAGATCCGGATTTTCTGGCGGCCAGCCCACATTGCCGAACACCGGCGCTGGCTAGTCCGGAGGGAACAATATTTGAAACCGGCGCAGTCTGTCTTTATCTTGCTGAACAGTATTCTGATGCCGGTTTAGTCATTCCTGCCGGTGATGCTAGGCGCGGGGCTTTTCTGCAATGGATGCATTATCTGGCTACTACGTTACAGCCTGAAGTGATTATCCAGTTTCACCCAGAGTTTTATCATGATGATCCCATTTTGCAGGATGCGCTCACATCCAGTTCAATGAAACGGCTTAGTGGGGTTTTTGAAACCCTTGAACATGCCTTGCCTGATGATGCGCCATATTTTTTTGGTGTGACGCCTACGGTGCCTGATTTTATTATGGGGATGCAGACGGTTTGGGATATCATTTTCCCGGATCATGATATTTCGGCCTATCCAAAACTCACCCGTCATCGGGATGCTATCACGAAACGGCCAGCGGTTATGAGAATGATGGCGCAACATCAAAAAAGAAGCAGAGCGCCGCAAGCATGATGCCGCTACCGGCCATTAAAACAGCTATCCTTGCGCTTTATGTGTTGGCATTGCCCATAATGCCAATTTGCGTCCCTAGGCGTGTTCCCAAGCCGTTAATCATCCTTGCCCAATAGCGAAAGATGCGGCAATTTGAATAATATATGAAATGCCTTTGTCGCAAAATCCAGCGGTTCTCAAGGTTTCAATATCGCTTGCTTGAACGGATTCAGGTGTTAGAGATAACTTGCGGGTATATTCCAGTGCTGCCCGCATCTGGTCATTTCTATTTTTGGACAGATCATCATCTGCTAGAATGGATAAGATAGCATCTGCCAGTGCTTCGTTTGATAGATACATACGGAAATTAGTACCGTGATTGGCGATTGCATATTCACATTTGCACAATATGGCAACATAAGTAGCCACCAGTTCTGATAGGCTGGGATCAAGCGGATTATCCGGATTATGAAGCAATGCTATGTAATGCGCGTCTGCCGGCACAATCGCATCCGGAGTCTGTGACATGGCAAGATACAGGTTTTCTACATTATTATTGCCGTCTTTAACGATGTTATATGCCTCAGCTAGTGATCCAGTAGCTTCATTTTGCAAGATGACGGAAATATGCGCTATGGGTTTGGAAGACATATTTTTAGAAACCTATTTCGTTTAAAACTGATGAGTTTAACAAATGTTTTTGGTCATCTGGTATTAGTGCCTGAACCTCCGGATAATCAAGAAAAACAAACCGTCCTTTATCCCATATCATTTCACCATTAATAAAAACCGATAAATCCATTAGATGAAATGCCACATCACCCGGGTCTTTTCCTGCTGCATGCATATGGGTATATCGTGGAGAGCCGAAAGCAATTGTCCCCCATTTTTCTAAATCTTCATAGGGGTCTCCAATAAAATATGTTCCCGGATTTATTCCGGTGTGCCATGAATTGATCAAATATGGATTACCTGTTAAGCTTGCCGCTCGCTCTAAATGAGCAGTTAAGGCTTTAATCTCTTCGGGTGATCCATCGAATGCAACCATCTGACCGGTCTTGACTGTTGCCGTGATTGGGTCATCAAGTAAGAGAGGGCTATTTTCATAGGCACGGGGTGAGGATGATGTGACAAAACGCTGTATGACAAGATAGCCATCCATCTTATGACAATTGACAGGAGGAAAAATCATAACAGGGAAAAGTTCTAGTGCAAAATCAGCTGTGTTATCCCCTCTGATCAGGTGTTAATTCACCTGTTAAAAAAGGTTCCACAATCTCCTAATAATTGATAGCTCTCTGATTTAAGCAAACGTTCCTCAAGCATATTGTGAATATCCATCATCACATTATAATCAACCTGCGCAAAAGCAGACGCTAAGTAATCGGGTTTAGCGATATAGGCAATAAAGTTCTTGGTTTTATTATCTTCTAGATTAAATCTGATCTGATCACCAAGGCGTGAGAAAAAGATTGTTTTGTCGGCTCGTGACATTGCATGTTTTACATGTTCTGGAAAGTCTGATGCGTCAGCTACCGGCGCCGCCAGTATTATTTCTGATGTCAAATCTAGTTTATTGGCAGCTTCCGCCACAATTGAACATAGTTCAGGATCGAAAAAACAATTGTCACTATCCTCACCAATTAATAATATATGGTCACCGGGTTGCGCTTTTACACAATTGAAAAGTAGATTATTCAAGCCATGAAAAAGCCGTTGCAATGAAGTATAGGTCATAAAAACCTCACTTAAAGATAACCACCATGATAAATTTATGCTCTATCTGTGATCACAGATCAACAGGATTCTTATTGCTTGCTTAATTTTTTCAATCTGCTTAACTGTGATCACAGTTTCAGTATTATTAAATGATCATGACCTATTCCGCACCTTCAATCCTTGGACACGCCATCATTGGCAACAAGCGCTGGCCAGCTATCATTGCTACGCCTGAAATGCGTTCAAGCTATGATACGGTAATTATCGGCGGCGGTGGTCATGGTCTGGCTACAGCGCATTATTTAGCAAAAAATCATGGCATAACCGATGTTGCGGTCCTTGAAGGAAGCTGGATAGGTGGCGGTAATACGGCGCGTAATACAACAATTGTGCGGTCGGATTATCTCTTGAACGCGAGCTTTGGGTTGAAAAACTTTGCCCTAAAACTCTGGGGTGAGCTGAGTCAGGAGCTTAATTTTAACCTTATGTATGAACCGCGCGGATATGTTGATCTTGCACATTCTGATGGTGAGCTGGAACATTTCACCATCAGAGCCAATGCCATGCGTCTGGGCGGGGGCAAGTGTTGAGATTCTGACTGGTCAGGCATTGCAGGATTGTGTGCCTGAGCTGGATTTGAATAGCGCGGCGCGTTTTCCTGTCGCCGGTGCTTTATTCCAACCAGCAGGCGGGGTTATCCGTCACGATGCGGTGGCGTGGGGATTTGCCCGAAAAGCATCACAGGCGGGTATTCATATTTTTCAGAAAACACCAGTTACCAAAATTAACATCACAAAGGATAAGGTGAATTCCGTTGATACGCCGCAAGGTCGCATTAATTGCCGCCAAGTATTCATATCGGTTGCTGGTGCCAGTAATCAGGTGGCCAGTCTGGCCGGACTGGATTTACCGATCCATTCGATCAATGTTCAGGCGTTTGTTACGGAACCGGTCAAGCCTGCGCTTAAAACGGTGGTAAATTATAATGCCGGTTTATCCTATATCAGCCAGACCGCGAAAGGTGAGTTTGTGCTGGGCGGGGCATCAGATGGTTATAATTCGTTTGCGCGCAGGGGGAGCTTTGCCCGTATCGAAGATGTGCTGGCGCGTGCGTTACAAATGTTTCCTTTTCTATCCCGTCTGCGGTTAATGCGGCATTGGTCTGGCACGGCAGATATTTCCATGGATGGAAATGCGATCATTGGGCAATCACCTATTGATGGCCTGAGCATCAATTGCGGCTGGGGATATGCCGGTTTTAAGGCGACACCTGCTGTTGGTCATCAGATGGCAGAATTGCTGGCTAATAACGCTACTCCTGACTTAATCAAACCTTTTACCTATGATAGATTTGCTAATGGCGCGGAAATTGATGATGCCGGTGCAGGCCCCTATCCTTGGCATCATTAGGAGGATCACATGCTCTTGATTACATGTCCGCATTGTGGCCCTCGTGACGAAAGTGAGTTCTCATACGGCGGTGCCAGACGTATATGGCCTGACCATGATGCTAATCTTGACCAAACGGAAACAGCCATGCAGGATTGGCACCAGACGTTATATCTATCGTCAACTCCTTCAAATCCTTCAGGGCCGTTGACAGAAATCTGGTATCATGGCGGGGGTGTGAATGCTGGGTGGAAATCATCCGGAATACGAAAGATCATAGCATATCAAACCGTCAGAAAGGCCACGCATCATGAGCCATGTGCCTGATTGCCGTCTTCCTGATGGCGGATTGATTGATCGCAACATAACACTTAACTTCAGTTTTGATGGCATCGCTATGCGGTGTTATTCCGGGTGATACGCTTGCTTCCGCTTTATTGGCAAACGGCCAGCATTTGGTGGCACGTTCACTCAAATACCATCATCCACGCGGCATTGTTTCAGCCGGTTTGGAAGAACCATCGGCACTGGTTACAGTCACGGATCAATATGGCAGTACGCCAAATCTCAAAGTCACTGAGGTTGTGATGCGTGATGGATTAACCGTGACAAGCCAGAATAATCATCCTTCCTTAAAGCGTGATTATGCCCGGTTTCTGAAACTAGGGGGCGGTGCGTTAAGTGCAGGTTTTTATTATAAAACCTTCTTATGGCCAAAACATGCCTGGCATAAATATTTTGCGCCTATCATTCGCAATCTAGCAGGGCAGGGACGTGTTGATCCCACGCCTGATCACGCCCATTACGATAAGCGGCGCAAGTTCTGTGATGTCTTGGTTATAGGAAGCGGGCCCGCGGGATGTGCTGCCGCCCTGACCGCCGCCCAGGGCGGAGCAACCACCATTCTGATTGAGCAGGATCATATTCTGGGTGGATCATTATTGTACAGCCAAGACAGCATAGACGGTCTAAATGCAACAGATTGGGCGGCGGATACCAGTGAAGCATTGCATGCTCTTTCCAATGTCACCGTTATGACACGAACGCTGGCTTTCGGACAATATGATCATGGCCTTATTCAAGCGATAGAGACGGGTCAAGATGGTGATATAAACCGTGCTATCATGTGGAAAATTCGTGCACGCAAGATCATCCTTGCTACAGGGGCTATCGAACGCCCTGTTGTTTTTCCCGGCAATGATAAACCCGGCATCATGCTTGCCAATGCCGTATGTCAATATATCAGACGCTTTGCGGTATCCCCCGGCACGCGTGCTGTTGTGGCTGTCGCCGCAGAAGAAGACCGGATTGCGCGCTATTACGGCGATGCAAGACGCAGGAATTGAAATCGTGGCAATATTATCACCGGGGGACCAGATCATTTCTGCTACTGGCCGTTTGCACGTTAACGCGTTCACGTGGAAAAATGATAAAGGTCAACGTCAGCGGACAAAATGTGATCTTGTCGTCATGTCTGCTGGCTGGATGCCCAACCGCGCATATGTTGCCCAGATGGGCGAAAAGCTGACATTTCATGCTGAAACACAGAGCTTCCTGCCATCTTTGCCAGAACAATCACAACATTATATAGATCCTGTTGGTGGGGCTAGGGGCGTGTTGTATATGGATGCCTGTCTTGCTGATGGCAAGGCGAGCGCCCATGATGCGATGGCGGATTTCAACATGCATAAGCATTTGGATTTACCACGTCCTGCTGTTTCACCTGCTCCAATTCAGGGTTTTGAACGTGGTAAGGAAAAAGCCTTTATTGATTTTCAAAACGATGTGACCACTGCTGATATAGCCCTTGCCCAGAGAGAAGGCTATGGGCATATCGAGTTAACAAAACGCTATACTACCTTGGGGATGGGAACGGATCAGGGGAAAACCAGCTGGACAAATGGTCTGCTGGAAATGCTATCCATATCTGATATGAAAGCGGCTGAGATAGGCCATACAACATATCGCCCGCCATATTCGCCGGTTTCGATTGGGGCGCTGGTAGGCACAGAAACCGGCCAGCAGATGACACCTATCCGGCGCACGCCTTTTCATAAAGGCTTTGCTGATCTGGGATGTGTTTTTCAAACATCAGGTGATTGATTTATATTCTCGTTATTTTCCACAACCGGATGAAACCATGACGGCGGCTATCAAGCGCGAAGCGTTGGCCGTCAGGAACTCTCTTGGTTGTGTGGATATGTCAACATTGGGCAAGATAGATATTTATGGCGCGGATGCGATGCTGTTTTTATCGCGGTTATATTGTAATAATTTTGCCACTCTCAAAATCGGCCAGCTGCGCTATGTCCTGATGCTAAGAGAAGATGGGTATGTTCTGGATGATGGCACCATTAGCCGACTGGGTGAAAATCATTTTCATCTCACCATAACAACTGCAAATGCCGGCAAAGGTTTGGCAATATTTAAAAAGGCGACAATGGTTGACTGGCCAGAGCTGGATGTTACGCTCACCTCAGTCAGTGATCAATGGGCTTCGCTTGCTATTACCGGGCCATATGCACGGGATTTGTTATCAGCGCTTAAGCCGGATTTTGATGTTTTGCCTGCTGGATTGCCTTTTGCTTCTGTCCGGATAGGGCATCTGTATGGATACCCTGTCCGCGTGTTTGGTGTTAGCTTTTCCGGTGAGCTGTTTTATGAAATCAATACCCCATCGGGATATGCCGATGCGCTATTATCAATGGTCATGGAACATGGCAAAGCGTGGAATATAACCCCTATGGGCTGGAAACACTGGATGTTCTCCGTATTGAAAAAGGCCATTTATCTATCGGGACAGAAATTGATGGTCGCCGGACGGCCGATGATCTGGGCTTGGGTAAAATGCTTTCGCGCAAAAAGGATTTTGTTGGCCGCGCTTTATCACAGCGTCCTGCCATGATCGCTGAGGGGCGACAGCAATTAATCGGTCTTATATCAGAACAGAATGAACCCATTCCACATGCCGCGCATTTGAGCGATACAGAGCTGGATCAGAACGGATGCGCGGAAAGTCTGGGCTTTCTTACTGCCGCTATTTATAGCCCTGTTATGGATCACTATATTGCACTGGGCTTTCTCAAAAATGAGCCGCCAGCGCATTGGCGATACCGTTTGGGCTCATTCACCTATCGCCGGACAGTCAATCCGGTTGAAGGTGACATCATCCTGTTTTTATGATCCAGAAGGAGTCCGCTATCGTGCGTGAAGATTTGGATATAAGCGCGGCCAGTGATGCATCTGGATTACTGCCGGGGCATCTGGGGCTACGGCTGGATGAAATATTTTTGCCATTAATAGCGGTTCATGACACCGCTGAACGGCTGGATAAAATAATCCCGTTTGGCCATGTAAAATCTTATGATGGCATTTTGCATCTTCGCTTTTGGCCGGACATGATATGGCTAAATGTGTTGCCGTCACATATCAGCAATCATGCGGTTGATATCAGCCACGGTATAGCTCATTTTAGCCTTAGAGGGGTTGAAGCTTTGCATTTTATCGCTCATTATACGACAGCGGATGTTTTTGATGCATCCATCAGCAAGGCGCAAGCGATACGCACGAATATCAATCATTATCCTTGCGTTATCTGGTGGGAAAATACTCGCCATGTTCATTTAGTGACGGATAGGTCATTAGCGCAATCTTTTGCAGATCATCTCCGGACTCTTGTTGTTCGTCATGATCCGCTTGATCCATCCACTTTACCGCGTCCCATCCATCCGGACGCACCAGACAGAAGAGGCTGAAAATGTATCTTAGAAATACTTGGTATGTGGCGGCATGGGACAGTGAAATTGATCGAACCCCGCGCCAGATTAAGGTTCTTGGGGAAAAAATTGTTGTCTTTAGAACCGAAGCGGGTGATCCGGTAGCATTGATTGATGCCTGCCCGCATCGCAAGCTTCCCTATCCAGAGGACGGATCAAGGGTGATCATATCGAATGTGGATATCATGGATTAACATTTGATTGCTCGGGAAGCTGTGTTCGTGTTCCGGGGCAGGAACATATTCCTGCCGCTACCAATATTCACTCTTATCCGGTTGAAAGCCGTTATGGGCTTGTCTGGATATGGATGGGTGATCCGGCATTGGCCGATACGGATAAAATTTTCAAAATTGAACAATTCGGCAATCCGGATTGGGGTATCAATAAAGGCGCGGCAATGGCTTTTCCCTGCAACTATCTTTATATCACTGATAATTTGCTGGACCCGTCACATGTGGCATGGGTGCATCAAGGTTCATTCGGTAACGCGGCTTGCGAAGATGAACCGCTTGAAGTGACGGGAACGGATAATGGCGTAATTGTTTCGCGCTGGATGTATGATGTTGAGGTCGCACCATTTTATCAAAAACTTGTTCCGTTTGAAGGCGCGTGTGATCGGGAACAACATTATGAAGTGCGTTATCCCTCACTGGCTTATATCAAGGCTATTTTTACTCCGGCTGGAACTGGCGGCGATGTTAATAATCTGCCAGAAGGCCAGTATTTTCAAATGGATAGCTATAATTTTATGACACCAGAGGACGAAAGTACAACTCGCTATTACTGGTTCCAGATGCGGAATGTTCTTCCTGATGATGCAGAAATATCCAAATATATGAGCGACTCTGTCGAAGTAGCATTTAACGAAGACAGAGAGATACTTATTGATGTGCAAAAAGGCATGACCGATAAAGTCACGCGTAACGTGGATTTGGCAATAGACGCAGGCCCGCTTCTCTTTCGCCGACGCTTGCAAAAAATTGATCAATGCCGAAAGTGGTGAGCAATCAAGCTAAGATTTTGGGAATTATGCGGAAATCAGAAGATAATGCTCTGTCCTAGTGCTGAGTCTTTAATATTAGGAAAACGTGATTGATCTTGAATCCTGGATTTTGGATCAGGGTTACTGATAGTTCGTACCAATCAGCTTTAGATATCTGATAAAAAGCGGGATGACAGGGTGCAGATTTACTGTTAGCATCATTTATAACAATATATCCATTTGAAATCATGCCCAAAAAATTTGACCTGCCTGTTCCTCTTGATCTTGTTGGTGACAACGCCTTCTGTCAGCCCAGGCGTAGATCCTCAGTTTTTAGGCAATGCCGATTTATCGCCCACAGCCCCTGTTGAGGTGCGGAGCCATCAAAGTTTCACCTTAACCTATACTGTTGGCCGTTTGGGGATCGATGATACTGGCGGCATCAGGATAGCATGGCGAACGGTTGGGGATACTGGTCACTTGCAAATGACGGACCCAAAAGCGGCTAATTTTGTCACCGCTGAAAGCAATGGCCAAGGGCGGTTGGAACTCAGCTATACCCGTATGGGAGGCCAGCGTCCTTGGGGGGAAATTCTGACCATCACTCAACGGGGCGGGTATTTAAAACCAGGGAGGTGATCACCATTCGCATCGGTGATCAACGCCAGGGCAGTCCCGGTTTATTGATCCAAACTTTTGCTGAAGCAGGACGTGATTTCAGGGTCATGGCTGATGTTCAAGCAACGGGGAATTTTACCCCCCTTCCTCATACGCAATTAACCGTTCCCGTGGTGGCTGGCCCACCTGTTGTTGGAAAGCGGTGACCGCATCAAAACGGCGGATAGGGGAGACTTTTTTCTTGGCATCAAAACAGAAGATGCTTGGGGCAACCCCGCTGTATCGCCCGCAGGTGAGATCACCATCAAGGCGGATCAAAAGGTCAATAACCTACCTGAATCCGTAACTTTTGACGGCAACACCCAAACCTTGGCCATTGAAGACCTGAGCGCCGATCGAGCAGGGTTGATCACCTTTTCGCTTATTCGTGATGATCAGGTGATTGCCACAGCTGGACCTTTGTCCATTGAAGATAGTGCTTATAGCGGGTATTGGGGGATCTGCATGGCCAAAGCGGGAGACTATCGGTATCGGGCGGATCGAAGATTATATGAATTTCGCCCGTAACAAAGCCTTTTCTGGATGTCACCTGCCATCAAGGCAATGACTTTCAGATTAAAGATGTGTTTTGGGCGCATCTCAACACGATTTCAGCAGACTGAATGACCCCACCGTTTCACTGTTTTCCCCGGCTATGAATGGTCAGGCAATACCGCTGTTGGGGGTGATCATAATATCATTTACAGCCAAGAAGGCGGGGCGCTGTTCCGCTGTTCCCATGCGTTAATTGAAATCGTCATGATCTGGAAAAAGACGCGCATACATTGACGGACCTTTTACCAAAAAATTCATGACAGCGGGCAAGACACAGTGATTTTTGCCCATATTGGCGGCCGCTATGCTGATATCACCTATGATCATGATCCGATTTTAGAAACCGCGGTTGAAATTCATTCTGACTGGGGTACGTTTGAATGGATCGCCAACGACAGTTTTGCATTGGGACGCCGCATCGGCATTGTCGCCAATAGTGATGGCCATAAAGGTCGCCCCGGCGCCAGTTACCCGGGCATTTCGGAATTCGGTGCATATGGGGGGCTGACTTGTTTTCTGGCCAAAAGCAACACACGGCCTGATCTATTTGAAGCCATGCGGCGGCGGCGGCATTACGCCACCACAGGATGCCGGATGGTGATGGATGTGACAGCAGGTTTATCGCAACTGGCCATGGTCTATCCCCAAGACCCTAAAGCAACAAAACCGGGGCAGCACAACAGACTGCTGCCATGATGGGGGATATTGTGGCAACAGATGCTGACCATGCGTTAATCCAATGCCATGTGCATCACGCGGCGAGGGATTGAACGCATAGAATTGCGAGATGGCACCCATGTTTTACATCAATTTCGCCCTTATGATGAACAAGCCTTGGGCAAGCGATTGCGGCTGACATGGTCAGGGGCTGAATATCGTGGCCGAGGTCGCAACACGCTTTGGCAAGGTCAGGCTCGCATCAACGGCGCAACAATTTCAAAAGTCACTCCCCCTCAACCGTTGGAACCCGGAACGCAAATTTGACCACCATGCCCATGAATTGAATTGGGAAAGTGTCACCACGGGTAATTTCATGGGGGCTGATCTTTGGCTTGACGATGATCAAGCCGAGATCATGATCACCACCAATCATGGTGATTTGAACGTGCCTTTCAACGACCTTGGACTTGAGCCTATGGTGCTTGATTGTGGCGGGCTTGAACGCAAGTTGACGGCAACGCGTCTGCCCGATGATGCCTTGGCAAGCAGCCTGTCTTTCCACCATAGGGTGGAACTGCCAAAAGGGCATGATCACCCGATCTGGATTTGTGTGATCACCGAAGATGGGCATAAAGCGTGGTCGAGCCCGATCTATTTTATCGACCCCATTGATCAGGATTAACTATGAGCGAGTCTCTACATTTTGTTCGACGCATCCGCACCTCGCCATATTTTGATCGGGTCAAAGCAGAAGGCATTTCCAGTTTTTCAGTCTATAACCATATGCTGTTGCCAAAATCTTTCGCGATGTCGATTGAGGGAAGCCTATTGGCATCTCAACACCCATGTCCAGATTTGGGATGTGTCTGTTCAAAGACAAGTTGAAATCCAAGGCCCTGATGCCGCGCGTTTGGTACAGTGGATCACGCCCGCAATCTCAGCAAAGCGACCCTGAACGCTGCTATTATATTATTCCGGTGGTGGATCAATCCGGCGGTATGCTAAATGACCCTGTTCTGCAAATGTTGGATCAAGACCATTATTGGCTTTCCATCGCTGATAGCGACTTACTTTTGTATATTAAAGGCTTGGCCATTGCAGGGGATTTAACGTCAATGTTCAAGAACCTGATGTCAACCCGCTTGCCATCCAAGGGCTAAAAGCCGCAGATGTAATGGCGGATTTATTTGGTGAGGCCATGAGATCATTAAAATTTTTCCATGCAACCACCATCGATATTTTAGGTAGCAAACAGCGCGTTACCCGATCAGGTTTTCCGCTAAAGCAGGGTATGAAATTTATTTGGATGACCGCAGTCTAGCAGAACCGTTATGGGACATGATCCAAGATGCGGGACAACCATATCAGATAGCTGCTGGCGGGCCTAATTTAATCGACCGTATAGAAGCGGGGCTTTTGGGCTATGGCAACGAAATGACCCAGGAAAACAACCCGCTGAAATGGGCTATGAACGGTTTTGCACCCTTGATGGCAGTGTTGATTGCATTGGTCTTGCCGCGTTGCAGCAAATTCAACGTGATGGTATCAAAAGCAGTATCCGCAGGGGTTAAATTTGAAGGTACGCCCTGCCCTCCTGTTCTCAGCCATGGCCAGTTACCCACCAAGGCCAGAAGATTGGCCAAATTACTTCTGCTGTTTGGTCACCGCGGTTTCAATGCAATATTGGGCTATCGCTAATTGACCGTGGGTATTGGAACTCTGGGCAAAAGGTTGACGTAACCTTACCCGAAGGAAACAGTGTCAAAGGACAGGTGTCTCACCTGCCCTTTGATTGATTTCGGGTTTTATTGATGGCTGCTATTGATGCCTCTTATTGAAGTGGACTGAAATGGTTCTTGCGCATCGCCCAGCATCCAAAGTAGTGAGGGCTAATGAGCGGGAAAAGATTACCCAGAGCAATTTTTGGGAAATAAAACGAAACCGTCCAATTTGGCATATCTACAATCTCACTAATACGCAAATCCCCACAAACCGAACATAGCATATAAGCATCTAAAGCGGTCATGCCGGTTTCTTTTGCCACCTGATCAACCATGCTTGCGACAGCATCACGTGCGGCTTGAAACAAATCATCACCAATACCGGTGGTCGCCCAATATCCGCTGCTGTCAAAATGGCGCGTGACAGGTCCATTGGTTTCAAAACGTGGAAATGGATATTGGGCATCCTTGACCAAATCAACCTTAATGGCCACATCCATAGGGCTTTCAATCGCTGTCCCACAAATCTCACCATCACCCTGTGCGGCATGGGTGTCGCCTAAGGATAGCAAGCCGCCAGACACTTCAACGGGAAGATATAGAGTTGTGCCAACGGCAATATCGCGAATATCTAGATTGCCACCAACCCTTCTAGGGGGAACGACCGAATGTAATCCGGGTTCAGCCAGAGCAAGGCCAATGGTACCCACAAAAGGTTTAAGGGGAACTTTCCCCCGGGGCCATAGAGTGCTGGTTCCATTGAAACCTTATCATATGTCCAGATATGCAGGGCGGCGTCTTGAAACTGATCACTCAGCAAACCAAATCCAGGGATATTTGCCGTCCACCCCCATCCTGATGGCTTGAAATCAAGAAAGGTAATGGCAACGGCATCACCGGGTTCTGCCCCTTCGACAAAGATAGGGCCTGTGACAGGATTGACCTTATCAAAAGAAAGATTTCCTAAATCAGCCAAAGTGGAATCAGGCCCTAATTGGCCACCCGAAGCATCAATCGTTTGAACTTCTATCGTTTGGCCCGGAGAAACCGACAGCACAGGATCAATCGACTGATCCCATCCAAAATGATGATGATGTTGATGAATGGTATGGTTACAAGCCATTGTCTATCTCCTATTTTTAAGATAAAGTCTTCGATTTCCCGATCACCCATAATGCCCCCGGGACGCAATGCCATAATAAGAACAATCACCGATCCTAGCACAACCCCAGATAATCCCAATACTTCTGGAAATTTTTGCCCAAGAATGGTTGGGCCAGTTTCGAGCCAGCGCACCCATTCAAGCCCAAAGGAAATTAAAAATGTCCCAAGAACAGCCCCGGTCACAGTACGCATTCCACCCAAGATCAGCATCGCAAGGGTTAGGAAAACATGATTAAAGTAAAAAGGCCGCGCGCTAATTGTGCCGAGATAATAAGAATAGGCAATACCAGCAACAGCAAGAAGCACACAAGACAACACCCAAGCAATAAGCCTAAGGCGATAAACATTAACGCCCATTGCAGCTGCGCTGATTTCATCATCCGCAGAGGCTCTGAGGGCAATCCCCCAGCGACTTTCTTTAAAGCCGCGTACAACATAGACCATGATCACGGCGATGATGACAGCAGAGGTCAGGGTAAATAGTTGAGGGATGCCAAAGAAAGCCTGATTACCCTTGAAAATATCCGTACGATACAAAAAGAGTGAATGAACAATCACCAGCACCGCCAGAGAGACGATAGTTGCCCCGATGCCGGAAAGGCGAACAAGAAAAAGGCCAATCAGCAAAGCAATCACAGCGGTAATGGCGATGGCAATTACCGCAGAAGTGACAGGATCAAGAGCGAAGGCATTAAGCCCCCAAGGTGCACTAGGGGAAGAGATATTTTTTTCATTGCAATCGGGGTCACACAAATTGCTGCGACATAAGCCCCGATGCCCATAAACGCCGAATGGCTAAGATTAGTAATACGAGCATTTCCCATAAACACTTGAAGCGCCAGAACAACCATTAGGCTGACATAAGAACCATAGACAATGCGAAGTTGATATTTTGATCCAAAGTAAGTTGCAATGATGCCGATCAAAATAAGAACAATGGCAAGCAGACTAGCCCCAACCAAGCCGCGTTTCTGACTGCGTGAAAGAGATCATTCCTTATCTCCTTTTTCGCGAGGTGGTGTCAGAATCCCATCAGGTCGCCAAATCAGCAATAAGGCAATACTGCCAAAAACAAAGGCCTCTGTCATACCGCCTAAAGACTGCGGCAATAGAACGAGCATTGCAACTTCGATAGCGCCAAGCAAAAAGCCGCCAATAACTGCACCCGGCAAACTGCCGAACCCACCAACAACACAGGCGACAAAAGCCATAAGCACAGGATCAAAGCCAAGATGCGGATCAACCGAACCGCGCCTTGCCATAATAAAAACACAAGCAATACCAGCAAGCAGTCCAGAAATCAGAAAGGCCGCCGCAAAGACGCGATTAGCCTTGATACCCGTTAATCTGACCATTTCAAAATCAAGAGCGGCGGCGCGCATAGCAAGGCCAAGCACAGTTCTTTTGAGAAACAGCATCATCACCACAATGACGATAATAGTGGTAAGGTTTCAAATAATTGCAGAGATGAGATGCGAAGTCCGGCAAAAGGAATTGGCCATTCCAGAAAATAAAGGGATGTTACCGCGATAGGACGCGGTGAAACCAGAAGTAGAAACAGATTCTGTAAGACAATGGAAATCCCGAACGCTGTTAATAGGCCAGTTGTCGGGTCAGCATAACGTACAGGTCGGAATGCTACCCTTTCTAGGGTAACAGCGCCTATGGAAGCGGCCACAATAGCTGCCCCTATCACGATAAGGGGGTTATTAAGCGAAAGCGCGGCCATTGCCACCATGGTATATCCACCAACTGCAATGATTTCCCCATGGGCAAAATTAACCAATCCCATGATGGAAAACACAATTGCAAGGCCAAGGGCAAGCAACGCGTATTCCGCGCCAAATGAAAGTGCATTCATGATCTGTTGGGCAACAAATTCCATATCAGGCAAGCCCTGTCAATTCTGCCATTAAGGCATCATTGTTTCCAAAAGTTTCAGCAGTACCTTCGGCAACAATAAGTCCATTATTTAACAGATAGGCATGATCGGAAAGTCGTAAGGCCAGAGTGGCGTTTTGTTCAACCAGAAGAATGGTCATCCGCTTTTCTTTCAGCTGCTCAATCATCGTAAAAATCTGTGTCACAATTTTAGGGGCAAGTCCAAGACTAGGTTCATCCAAGAGAAGAATTCTAGGCTCAGACATCAACGCACGAGCGATAGCAAGCATTTGCTGTTCACCACCTGACAAAGTTCCTGCATGCTGGTCGCACCGATCCCCTAAAATAGGAAAGGTTTCGAACCATTCGGCAATAAGGCTATCAATATTGTTTGGCGTTATAAGCGCCGCCAAGCCGAAGATTTTCTCTGACGCTGAGATTGGCAAAAACGCGTCTACCTTCTGGAGAAACGGCAATGCCTTTTCGAATGCGTGTTTCAACAGGCAGGGCGGAAATATCCTCATCAGCAAACATGATGCTTCCAGTGGATTTTGCCACGCCAGTAATGGCGGAAATAGTTGAGGTTTTCCAGCGCCATTTGGGCCAAGCAAGGAAACACAAGTTCCTTCTTTAACGGTAAAGGAAATGCCGTGCACGGCCTCAATTGGGCCATGGAACACATTTAGATTTTGAACAACAAGCATGACTAGAGTCCAAGATGAGGCGGTCTAGGAAGCGGAGCTTTTCGAAAAAAGCTCCGCAGGATTGGGTAAATTAATTCCAATCGGTTGGGGTGTTGCTTGGGATTTCATTTGAAATCAGAACCCTTTTCCATTTTTATATCCAATGACGGGAATAGTCCGCTGGGCATAAGTTCTGGTTTCCTTGAAAGAAATGCTGTCAACCGTCAGAACAGGGATGCTATCCGCGTTTCGGATGGTATCGGCGATAGTTGATGGATCAGTGCTGCCGGATTTTTCAACGGCCCAAGCAACAGCCATAACTGTATCTGCACCCGTTGCCGGGAATAGACCTGGGACATCAATCCCCATTGCTTTACAGTCTGCCATAAACTTTACAACAGCACTCTCGTCATGGCTTGGGGCAAGTGTGCCAAAGAACACTTTATCAAGGATTGAGGCATCTTCAGAACCAATCGCATCAAGCGAAGGATCATCAAAGCCGTCAGAACCAATTACATAGGCATCAATGCCGGCGCTTTTTAACTGGCGAATCAGAACCGGCGATATCTGGCATGATTGATGAGATATAAACAGCATCGATCTGTTCACCAAGGGCTTTCATCTCAGCAATTTGTGGTGACCAATCCGATGTGCCAAAAGAAAAGTTCATCTTTGACAATACCTTCCCGCCACCAGCTTCAATTACATCACCGAACCATAATGGTGTGCGTGCAGACCATGATCCGCCCTCGTCAGAAGTCATCAAGACTACATTTTTTACGCCGAGGCTCAACGCATGGTTAGCCGCTGCAGTGGCAGTGAAAGGGTCTGGGGACACACCAGTAAAGAAGTTATCCACTATCCCTGCATGCATTTCAACTTGGGTAGATTGTGGTTGAAAGATAGATACACCATAGCTGTTGGCGACCTGTGCCACTGGAATCATTGTGTCCGAAAACGGAATGGTGCCCAGCATAACCGCGCCTTCATCCAGAAACTTTTGAGCAAGGCTGATAGCGGTTTGTGTGTCTGCACCAGAATCTTGTGTCAGCACTTCAATCATCTTGCCATTGACACCACCTTTATCATTTATCATTTGCGCCATGCAGCGCGCCCCTTGCCATTCGGCATATGGGGCATAATCACCAGTCATTGGTACGCCAAGTCCAATTTTGATCGTATCATTAGCCAGAGCAGGCCCTGCCATGGCAAGACAAGTTAAGGCGATAAGCGTCTTTTTCATATTCTCACTCCCTTTGGTTTTAACGTTACTTTAAGCGGCATGTTCATAATCTTCCCCTAAATAGGCGTCGATCACTTGCCTGTTTTCCGAAACCTCTTTAGGACTGCCATTCGCAATGACTGATCCCAGGTTCAGAACTGTGATGCGCTCACTTAGCGCCATAATAAATTTAAGATCATGATCAATAACAAGAATAGCGCAATCGCTTTGCGATCTGAACCCAGCTTAAGGGCTCTCTCAGATCTTCGGTTTCTTGTTCATTCATGCCGGCAGCTGGTTCATCAAGCATCAGCAGGCGTGGCCTAAGCGCAAGCGCGCGTACAATTTCCATCTGACGCAATTGCCCATATGCCAAGAGAACTGGCAGGAACATGAAGTTTGTCTGCAAGGTCAAAACGCTCAATCGCCTCGTGCAGAATATCATTGTTTCATCATCGCGGGTTTTGGCTCTGCCAGAATAGCCTGCGACATCGATATTTTGTTGGACGGTCAGGCTTCCAAACACCCTGAGATTCTGAAAGGTACGGGCGATGCCGCGATGCGCCCGCTGATGGGCGGATAGATTATCTACTGATTTGCCATTAACGGATATTGTTCCCGTCGAATGACGAAGCAATCCTGAAATTAAATTAACCAATGTGCTTTTCCCAGCGCCATTTGGCCCAATCAACCCCCGCACCTCACCCTGATGCAATGGACATGCTAACATTCTGCACGGCTTTCACCCCACCAAAGGTTTTCGAGACGCCTTTGAGCTCAAGCATGCTGTAATTCCTCAATCAGGTCTAGGGTTGTCATCTGCCGGCAATACCCTTTGATGGTTTCTAAGGAATGATCATGTCGTTTTTGGCTATAGGTCAAGCAGGCATCTGTTACTTGTGTCACCAGATAGCCCAGATCACAAGCATCACGGATAGCGCTTTCAACACATTGATCGGTAATCAGACCAGATATGATAAGCTGACGTACACCAAGATTGCGCAGTATATAGTCAATATGTGTTGAAATAAAAACAGAAGATGAAGATTTAGGAAGAACGATTTCATCTCCCATGGGTGCAATTTGATCAATGACTTTACCATCCCATGAACCTTTTGGTACATTGAACCCTGTAATCTTGTAATCCAGTGAACGATCACGCCCATCTTAGTCAAACTTTCTATGGTGGTATACATGACCTCAATCTGTTTTCTCACGAAAGGTTTTTTGCAGAGCCTGCATGTTTGGGATGACTCGGCTTTCCAATCGTCAAAGAACCAGCCATATTTTTCATTAAAGGTATGTTCAGATATCCCTCGAACTCAGTTCCATTTTTTATGAGCGGAAAAATTCTGAACATCCATGAACAGAAGCGCTGATTGATCAGGAATAAGAGGAACTTTTCTGCGTTAATGTCATTTTAGTGTCTCCATCAGATCGTTGATCGCTTCGACGCAAGCAGTTCTGCCCAGAATTTTGCGCCCTTGGGATGATCGATTTGATCATTGCGAATCTCAATAAGGCAATGGGATAAACCAAGAGGCTTCAGCATAATGGGGAATAAACCAGTCGGTTTCGCTATCAATGTCGTAAGGCTCATTAATGGCTAATGTCAACTCAGGTTGGCGCTTTTAATTGCCATGATCAAGGTTTCAGCGGTATCATAGCGATGCTTGTCAAAAACCCAGCGTGCCAAGGGCGCGATTTTCCATCCATTTCCGTCGTAAAAGAATGTATCGAAAACGCTGCCCGTCTTGATGTTTCAAAAAGCTGTTTTATCGCAGCGTTCATAGGATCAAAAATGGCTTTAATGCGTTCTGTCTTTTTCTGATGGCAGGCCCCGATATTCCCAGGAATATCCGCATGATCACTAACATATGGAATGGATTGAGGCGAGAAGGGAGGGCGATTACAGTCAATTACCAGTCGTGAATAACGTTGGATAACAAGTGGCGCACCAAGCAGATCAGCTATCTGTCTGGCAACAGTTTCTGCACCTATATCCCACCCACGATGGCTTCTCAATATCTCCTCACTAACACCAAGACAGCCAAGTTTTCTGGGACGGCGCGACCAGCATGCTCACATACCAGCACCAGATCAGATAACTTATCACCACACAGAACTTCCACAGGTGCTGGGTCTGTCTTTCCTAAAAGAGATGAGGATAAATCGTCATTCATGAATGAAGTATAGAGAAACAAAAACGACAAAGTCAATTCTTCTAGCATTGACTGAATGAAACATTTCAGAAATTATAGATGCCATGAACATAAGAAAACGTATTGAAACAGCCGCCACAGGTTTTACCCCTTCTGAAAGGAAACTGGCGACGGTGTTGTTGTCTGACTATCCTTATGCTGGATTAATCAAGATGCAGGAACTGGCTGAACGGGCAGAAGTCTCTCAGCCATCAATCTCGCGGTTTGTCATTAAAATTGGCCTGACTGGCTTTCCAGAATTACAAAAGCATCTGGTTTCAGAATTACGCGAAGGCGATCGTTCGCCTGTCGAAATCCACGCCACATCTGAACAAATCAAGGAGGCTATCTAAATGGTTTTCTCCACCTTGCAGCAGAACAAATGGCCTCAGCAGGTCAGGCCGTCACCGAAACCCAGTTTGAACAAATTTGCAGTTGCTGGCAGATCCCAAACGCGTCGATATACGCAGTAGGGGGAAGAATAAGTGATACCATAGCACAGCATCTTTCCTTTCATCTTCGCCAATCGCGTGAGCGTGTTTATCACCTGCCTCGCGATCCTGAAGTTTGGCCAGAATATCTGTTAAGAATGAAAGCTGGAGATGTTTTTTTTCTAGTGGACTTTCGGCGTTATCAGAAAAACCTCTGGCAACTGGCAAAACAGGCGCAAGCCCAAAAGGTTCAGGTGGTGTTGATGACAGATCAGTGGTTATCGCCAGCGACGCGTTACACATCAGAAGTCTTGGTTGTTCCCATCGAAACAGGTACAATATGGGATAGTTATGCCCCTGCGCTAGCCTTAACAGAGGCGATAGTAACCCGGGTGGCGGGAAAGACATGGCCACAAACGCGAAAACGGATTGAGGCATGGGATGCCATGCGTGATGGATTTAGGAGAGAAAACATGAGTAAGTTAAAAAGGTTGATGATAAGAATACGAAAGGTCAGCTAATCTTTGCGGCAACCTGCGATATTGCTGGAAAGGTGCGCGGCAAAGCCTTCCCAAAATCAGATTTGAAAAGACGATTAAAACGGGGAATGGGCTGGGTGCCCACCAATGTTCAGATCAACTGTTTTGATGGTATTGGTGATACGCCATTTGGGGCATTGGGTGATTTGTTGCTTATTCCTGATCAAACCGCGTCAGTTAGTGCTGATTTTGACACATATACAGAACCTTTCATGCTTAGCGATATTATGACCTTGGAAGGTGAGCCTTGGGATTTTTGCACCCGCGCCATTCTCAAAACCGCCTTGACGCGGCTTGAACATCTCAGTGGTGTCAGATTAATCTCTGCCTTTGAGCATGAATTCCAGATCAAGAAAGAACTTGGATTAATTGGTGAAGGCTTTGGGCGTTCCGGTTTTGAAATACACCGCCCATTATGCGAAACCTTAATGCAACAGATAAAAGCGGCAGGTCTGGCGCCAGATAGTATCATGAAGGAATATGGCCCAAACCAATATGAAGTGGTGATTGCACCCGAAGAAGGCGTGCGTGCGGCGGATGCAGCTGTAATCTTAAAAGAACTTAACACGCTCAACAGCACGGTTTCATGGTGAGGAAGCCACCTTTACCCCAATCCGTGACCCTGCCAGCGTTGGCAACGGCGTCCATATACATATGAGTTTTCTAAAGGCTGATAATAGCCCTGCCACTTATGATGCGGACCAGCCCTTTGGGATGTCCGCCCTCACGGGGGCTTTTGCCGCAGGGATACTAAAATATCTGGATGCCATTGTTGCCATAACTGCCCCTTCGGTCATTTCTTACTTAAGACTGACCCCTCATCGCTGGTCTGCGGCGTTTAACAATCTGGGCTTTAGGGATCGGGAAGCCTCACTCCGGATTTGCCCTGTTACCGCCAAAGAGCCTACATATATCGCAAGACAATATAATATTGAATACCGCGCCGCTGATGCGGCCGCCTGCCCTCATCTTGCTCTAGCCGCTGTTGTGCATGCTGGTTGTCAGGGAATTGAAGAGGGATTGCCTGCCCCAACGCCAACCGAGGAAGACCTGTCGCTTTTATCAGCCGCTGATTTATCAAAGCGTGGGTTTGTTCGCCTACCAGAAACCCTTGAAGAAGCTCTTGAATCGCTTTATCGATAATGATACGGTGCGAGGCTGGTTCCCAGACACATTCGCCAGCGTCTATAAAGCGCATAAGGAAAGCGAAATTGCCCATCTTGCCGATATGGATACCGTGGAACGGTGTCAACTATATGAAGCCGTGTATTAGATTAAAATAATTTTAATGAAATCAAAGTGCAGATAACGGCGGTTGCGCGCCCCCGCAACCAAAAACATCTTTAAATATTTTTCATTTCACCTAAATGTCATCCTTAGGGCTTTACTGGATATTGCTTGTTAAGCACTTCAGTATTTTCTAATAATTTCACATTCCAGATTTATAAAACAAAAGAATGACAGATGAATAAAGTATTGATCGAAGACAAAATTAATAACCTACCTAGACAAGTTATTCTTGATGGGCCAACAAGAATCAAACGCTTAAATCAATTATCAGACCTGATGGATATTGATCTTTGGATAAAACGCGATGATGAGGCCGGGCCAAGTTTTGGGGGAAATAAATCAAGGCAGTTAGAATATTATTTTGGTGCCGCTATTGCCAAAGGTGCAGATGCTATCCTTGTTACCGGCGCTGTCCAATCTAATTTTGTCAGATTAACTGCGGCTATTGCCGCCACATTAAACATTAAAGCAGTGGTACAGCTTGAAGAACGCGTCGCAAATCCAGACCCTTATTATAGCGAAACGGGCAATGTATTGCTTAATCAGTTAATGGGTGCAGAAATCCATTACTTTCAGAAGGGCACTAGCGAAGACGCGGATGCCTCTCTATATACCTATGCCGATCAGTTGCATAAACAGGGATGGAACCCATATGTAATTGCCCTGTCAGGAAAGACTCCCCCCGCTTGGCGCATGTGGTTATTTTCAATGCGCAAAAGAAATTATTGAGCAATCTGACCAAGCCTTTGATTATATTATAGTAGGAACAGGAAGCGGTGCCTCACATTTGGGTTTGACAGCTGGAATGAAATATTACTGCCCGGCCACTAAAGTCATTGGGTCATGTGTGCGCCGCCCTAAATCGGAACAACGCCACAGATTAAACCGTTTGGCGCAACAATTTAATGAATTCGTTGATACCCCTGAATATCTTAAGGAAGAGGATTTCCATATCTGGGATGGTGCTTTTTCTCCGGGCTATGGCAAACTCAGTGATACCGCCGCAGATGCTCTTCATATGATGGCTAGAAAAGAGGGATATATCCTTGATCCGGTTTATACGGCGAAATCCTTTGCTGCTGTTCCTGGGTTGCTAAAAGAAGGCTTTATTCCACCGGGAAGTCGAGTGCTATACATTCATACTGGTGGGTTAGGGGCATTTTTTGCCTATCAGAAAGACCTCATGGCATATTTTAAAGCTAACGCTGAAAAATAGATTGGGCATGCAAATATGATTCTGGCTTCAATCTGTTTTATTGAGGGGCGGTATCATTAACGCGTATCCCTTGTTCTTCCGCTGTTTCCACTCTTTCGCTATACCTATCCACGAGAAAATCGGAATGATCGCGCGTGAGATAGGTGAATTTCACCAATTCTTCCATGACATCCACAACACGATTATAGAAAGAAGATGGTAGCATCCGTCCATCATCGTCAAATTGTTGAAATGCCTTCGGGACAGAGGATTGATTTGGGATTGTGAGGCAACGCATCCATCTGCCAAGGATACGAAGTTGATTCACAGTGTTGAAGCTCTGTGACCCACCAGAAACCTGCATGACGGCCAATGTTTTACCCTGTGTTGGTCTGACCGAGCCAATAGATAAAGGTATCCAGTCTATTTGTGCCTTCATTATTCCAGTCATAGAACCATGACGTTCCGGGAACACCATACCATCCCCTCTGACCAGCTCACGATATCTCTGAGCTCTTTGACCTTTGGGTGGGATGCGTCAGCATGGTCATCTGGTAACGGCATCCCAGATGGATTAAAAATTTTTGTTTCTGCCCCATATCGTTGAAGTATTCTGGCAGCTTCTTCAATAAGAAGACGACTATATGAACGTTCGCGAAGAGAGCCATATAGTAAGGCTAATTTCAGAGGTTTCTTATTGGATGAGCCAATATGGCTACATTCTATGTTTCTGAAAGCGAAATTTTTAATATTCGGTGTTGTCATGTGGTATCATTTGCCGGTTGAGCAATCCTGATCTTGCGTATGCTATGAATAGCGGGTTTAAAATAATAAGATGATACAATCGCATTAATCATATAGCGAATGGTCGAAGATACGTCATTAAATATTATAGTGCCTTACTGCTGGCCATTTCTTTCATAAACGCTGAGATGTAATATGAGTTTCAAGATGGCCTGATTTAACATATGCACAATCAATGAACGTGGGTTTTTTGCGCAGTCCAATTTGTTCAAACAGAAAAATAGCAGTGAGAACGACAAAAAAACCGAACCATTCTATCAGGGTGAGCTGTTGCCCAAGAAAGATAAGCGCCAGAAGTGCCGCAAAAAGGGGTTCAATACAAGCTAAGAGTGAAGCACGTGTGATCCCGATGATGCGTGACCCTTCGAAAAACAATACCCAGCTTAGCACAAAGAAAAACCCCATTTGCGCCAATCGCCATAATGCCAATATTGGTCTGGGGGGACTGAAAGCAAATCCCAAAGGGAGCATCATCAGCATGAGGATAAGGCCTATAACGCTGATATAAAAATTAAGAACAGCGCCACCCATTTTTATGGATAATAAGTAATTGGCTGGAGGTTTCAATAAAGATAATGAAACTGATTTAACCCAATAACGCTGATAAAAATACCATAGAAATTGATATCACCCTGACCGTCATAAATCATAATCCCCAGACCTAGTAAAACAACAAACATGCAAAGCCAGCGCGACAGGGAAAGGTGTTCACCCTGTCTGAGCCGTGCCAAGATGGCAATTCCAAAAGGAAAACTGTAAAGGATCAACAGAACAAGACCGATATCAATAAACTCCACAGCGTGATAGGTGGCGGCTAGCAAAATCAGCGCAGAGATACCTGTGATCCAATAACGCAAAAATCCCTTCACGGGGAATGTGAAATGATGCACCTGTTATGGATGCCCATAAGGCAGAAGAATAGCCGCGCCGATAATAAAGCGGCTCATAATAAGAAAATATAATGAAACCAAGTCCATGATCAAGCGCCATGTTTTTTTAGCAGAATTGGGAACAACGGCAAAACACATTGATGAAATGATAATAAGTGAAATACCAATCATCTGTTTTTGAGATATGTATCGCCATAAATCCTATCATAGCTCATTTTCAGGGTAAGGTAAGTAGAGTATATTCAAACAGGTGCTATGACATATCTTAAATGAAATAGGCGCATGAAAAGCTTAGCAAATAAAATATAAAATATAGTTAGTAGAATAAAATTGACACCTGATTAATATTATTAAATGATAAATTAATATAAAGAAAACGAAGATCAATTCAAAAGGGAGTATATGATGAAAAAAATATCCTTAAAGGTGGTCTTGTCGCATTAGCTTTAATAGTAAGCAGTTTTGCGGCAAAGGCACAGGAAGCAGGGGGAACGTTAGCATTTCTTGTTCAGCCTGAACCACCAACACTAGCTTCATATGTATCAACATCAGGCCCAATCGGTCTGGTTATGCCAAAAGGTTTATGAAGGCCTGTTTGACTATGATAACGATGGTAAGATGGTTCCGATGCTTGCCGAAAGTTATGACATTAGTGCAGATGGTAAAACGGTAACATTCAAATTAAGAAAAGGTGTTCGCTGGCATGATGGTGAACCTTTCACGTCTGCCGATGTTAAGTTTACGATTCTTGAAGTGCTCAAAAAGGTCCATCCGCGCGGGCCAAACTCATTCCGTGAAGTTAGCCGGATTGATACACCTGATGATCACACAGCGATTTTCCATCTAGATAATCCTGCACCATATATGATGCGGTCATTTTCAGCTTATGAATCGCCAATGGTGCCTATGCATTTGCTGGAAGGGCAGGATGTTAAATCTGCTTCGCTCGCAAACAACCCTGTTGGTACGGGCCCATTCAAATTTGTTGAATGGAAAAAGGGACAGTATATCCGTCTAGATAAAAACGAAGATTACTGGCAGGAAGGTCTGCCTTATCTTGACCGTATCGTTGGTCGTTTTATTCCGGATGCGTCAACCAGAACAGCCGCAATGGAAAATGGTGAAGTCATGTATGCCGCTTATAATGCGATTCCAAATATTGATGCGGTTCGTCTTAAAGAACGTGATGATATCGGTGTGACAACAGATGGATATTCTATGATCAACCCGATGGCATTGATTGAGTTCAATACAAAAGAAGGTCCATTTATTGATCCTGCTATCCGTCGTGCTATTTCCACAGCGATTGATCGTCGCTTTATGATTGATACGATCTTTTTCGGATATGGAAAGCCAGCAACAAGTGCGTTGAGCAGTAACTTCAAGGCCACTAACTTGCATGCTGAAATGCCTAACTACCCTGAAAATGGTGACGTTGCGGCAGCAAATGCAATGCTTGATGCGGCGGGATATGCCAAGAGATGCCGATGGCGTCCGGATGAGAGCTGTTCTGGATATTATCCCTTACGGCGAAGACTGGCGTCGTGCTGGTGAATATCTCAAGCAGGTCATGGGTGATATCGGTATCGAAATCGAATTGCGTTATGAAGATGTTCCTACCTGGTTGAAGCGTGTTTATCATAACTATGACTTCGAAATGAATGTGAACTACTTCTATCAGTTACCGGATCCGGTTCTTGGTGTTCATCGTCATTATGGAACGAATCAAATTCGTCAAGGAACGCATTTTGTGAATTCATCACGTTATAGCAATGCTGAACTTGATGCTCTGTTAGATTCCGGTTCAAAAGAACCTGATGCAGCAAAGCGGACAGCAACATATCAGGAAATCCAGCAAATTCTTGCGAATGATATGCCTGTTGTTAACCTCTTTGAGCTTGAGTTCCTAACAGTCTATAACACGCAACTGAAAGGTGCATATGGATCTGCTATGGGTGCATATGGGTCATTCAGAGAAGCGTGGCTTGAAGACTAATCATGATGTTGCCGAGCCAGCGATATGCTGGCTCGGTACGATTAATTTCACATTTATCTTTATTTCTATCATTTTCTAATTTTATTTATGGTTCTAACGGATATGACGCGATCAGGCAAAATCTTTAAATTTATTATTAAACGATTGCTTCAGGGTATTCCGATTATTCTGGCCATTGTCATTATTAATTTCTTTTTATTAAATATGGCCGATGGTGATGCTGTTGATGTGCTAGCTGGTGAAGCTGGGTCGGCAACACCTGAATATATGGCTGAACTAAGAGCAAAGTTTGGACTTGATCAACCGCTTCCTGTCCAGCTTATGGTGTATCTGAAGAATGTTGTCATGCTTGATCTTGGATATTCATTCCGCCATGACATGCCAGTCAGTGAATTGATTGTTGATCGGTTCTGGCCAACAGCTTTATTGATGGTGAGCACAATTCTATTAGCAGTTGGTTTTGGCATTTTGCTTGGTCTGCTTGCTGCCATGCGTCTAAACACATGGAAAGATGCGGTTATTACGGTTTTTGCCCTGATTACATATGCAACCCCATTATTCTGGGTAGGGTTGATGATGATTGTTGTTTTCTCCCTTAATCTGGGCTGGTTCCCTACAAGTGGGATGGAAAATGTCGCCGCTTTCTATGAAGGCTGGGATCGGGTGAAAGATATCGCAATGCATCTTGTCCTGCCAACCATTACATTATCGTTATTCTATCTAGCTTTATATACCCGCATGATGCGGGCGTCCATGTTAGAACAATATGGTCAGGATTATGTGATTACTGCTCGTGCCAAGGGGCTGACAGAAAGACGGATTACCTTTGTTCATGTTTTACGAAATGCGCTATTGCCTGTGGTTACTATGGCGGGGGTTCAGGTTGGTGCGTTAATTGGTGGCTCGGTTATTGTGGAATCTGTTTTTGCCTTGGCCCGGTTTAGGTATGCTAGCTTTTGAATCCCTGTTTGCCCGTGACCTTAATTTATTGCTTGGGATATTCCTTTTATCATCGGTTCTTGTGATAGTCGTCAATTTAATAGTTGATATCATTTATAGCCTGCTTGACCCAAGAATTGAGGTGTCATAAAATGGCCTTCTGGAATAGATATAAACGCAATCGCTCTGCTGTATTCGGGTTGGTGATTATTGTCCTTGTCATATTAATGGCGGCAACGGCAGATCTGCTTTATGCATTTGACCCTTTCCGATTAGCAGGTAAACCTTTGTCACCGCCGGGAACAAATGGGTTTTTACTAGGAAGTGATTCTCTCGGGCGTGATGTAGCAGCAGGCATCGTGCATGGGGCAAAAACAAGTCTTTTGATTGGCCTCATTGCGACTCTTGTGGCGGTTTTATCGGCATTTTGTTTGGTGCACTTGCCGGATATTATGGTGGCCAGCTTGATAATATTCTGATGCGGATAACTGAAATTTTTCAGACAATCCCATCATTCATCTTTGCCATTCTTCTTGTCGCTATTCTGAAACCATCTATTTACAGCGTCGTTATTGCTATATCGGTCGTATCATGGCCGGGTGTGGCGCGACTGGTGAGGGGTGAATTTCTATCATTAAAAAGTCGGGAATTTGTTCAAGCCTGTCATACGCTTGGGATGAGTGATCTGCGTATCATGTTGCGGGAAATTTTGCCAAATTGCCTGAGTCCCATTATTGTTATCGGCTCTCTGATGATAGCGACAGCTATTCTGATAGAAAGTGGGCTTTCTTTTCTTGGCCTTGGTGATCCTAATATTATGAGTTGGGGTTTTCAAATTGGCGCGGGTCGCACCATGCTTCGTTCAGCCTGGTGGGTGTGTACATTCCCCGGTGTTGCCATTCTGATTACTGTTCTAGCCATCAATCTGGTTGGTGAAGGTCTAAATGATGCTTTAAACCCACGGTTAAGAGAGAGAAATTGAAAAAAAACCTTCTTGATATTAAAGATCTTTACATTGAGTTGCCAGATGGTGCGGATCGTCAATATGCGATTCAGGATGTTAATCTCGAACTAAAGCAGGGTGAAACACTATGCGTTGTTGGGGAAAGTGGATCAGGAAAGTCGTTGACAGCACGGGCTATCATGGGGCTTCTGCCGCAACCACATGTGCGCGTTTCCAATGGTGAAATCAACTTTAATGGGGAAGATATTACCAAGGTCAGTTATGAGCGTCTGGGATTTGCGGGGCAGTGAAATATCAATGATTTTTCAGGAACCCATGACTGCCTTGAATCCGGTGATGTCTATTGGTGCCCAGATTGATGAAATCTTTCGCTATCATGTCAATATGTCTAAGGCAGAACGCCGGAAACGGGCGGTTGAATTACTTGATGATGTCAATCTGCCTAATCCGGAACAAATCATGAATGCCTATCCGCATGAAATGTCTGGCGGGCAAAGACAGCGTGCCATGATTGCCATGGCGCTGGCATTGAAACCGCAAATCATTATTGCTGATGAGCCAACAACGGCACTTGATGTGACGACACAAGCCCAGATTAAAACTGATAAAAGATATGCAAACGGCAAATAATACCGGCGTTTTATTTATCACACATGATTTTGGTGTTGTTGCTGATATTGCAGATCGGGTAGCGGTGATGCAACATGGTATTGTTGTAGAAAGCGGAACAGTCAAACAAGTGTTGAATGCGCCCAAGCATCCCTACACAAAAGCCTTGATTGCTGCTGTTCCAAGCCTAACCCCGCGAAAAGCAAAAACTATCTCAAAAGAAAAAGTGCTTGAGGTTAAAAATGTTTGTAAAACCTTTGGTGGTGGTAGTGGTCTTTTTGGATTTGGAAAACCATCACGGCGGGTGGATGCCCTAAAACAAGTTACTCTTGATCTGTATAATGGAGAAACTCTTGGTGTGGTTGGTGAAAGCGGGTCAGGAAAATCAACATTAGCGCGTTGCATTATTCGTCTGATGGAAACGGATTCTGGCGCGATTAGCATTGAAGGCACGCAGATCAATCTTCTCAACCGCAAATCCATGCGGTCATGGCGTAATAAAATTCAGATGGTATTCCAAGATCCATTCGCCTCTCTCAACCCACGCATCAGAGTCGGAGATATTATCGCTCAAGGACCTATTACGCAGGGCATTGATCGCAACGAAGCGATGAAGAGGGCGCGTGAGTTAATTTCTATCGTTGGTCTTGATGATAAATCATTTGACCGTTACCCCCATGAGTTTTCAGGTGGACAACGGCAACGTATCGGTATTGCCAGATCACTAGCACTGAAACCAGAAATATTAATTGCTGATGAACCTGTTTCGGCCTTGGATGTATCAATTCAGGCACAGATTCTCGACTTGCTTGACGATATCAGGGAACAGATGAACTTATCCATGATCTTTATTACGCATGATTTGCGTGTCGCGGCACAAGTATGTGATAGAATGGCAGTCATGCAATATGGGGAAGTGGTAGAAATAGGCAAAACCAAAGATATTTTTGCTAAACCTAAGCATAATTATACGATTGATTTGTTATCGGCCGTGCCGGGGAAAGACTGGAAAGGTATTTCCAAACCTAAACCTAGTAAAAATAAATCAAAAACAAAAGTGAAATAGTATTATCCTTTATCCCAATAAGTGAGTTTTGCATGGTAGATCCCTTTGGAACAATAGTATCCATATCTAAAGCCTATGAAGATGGAACCCTCACCGCTCAGGAAGTGGTTTCTGCCCATCTCAAACAGATTGAACAATATGATCAAAAACTTGGGGCTTATGAAACCGTTTTTGCCAGTCAAGCCATGCAAATGGCTGATGCCGCGGATACTGCTATAAAGTCGGGCTATCGGCTGGGGCCCTTGCATGGCATTCCGTTTGCTCTGAAGGATATTTATCATCTTGATAATACCGTTTGCACAAACGGGGCGAAAATTTTTCGGGATAACACATCACGATATACGGGAACCATAGTCAGGCGGCTCATGGCGGCGGGTGGAATCATCCTCGGTAAAATCAAAACAGTAGAACATGCCTTTGGTGGCTGGGGTACCAATCAACATATGGGAACACCATGGAATCCATGGGATATGAATAATCATCGTATTCCGGGGGGATCATCTTCAGGTTCGGCGGTTGCTACGTCGGCTTCAATGGCTGTGTTTGGAATTGGATCGGATACAGGAGGATCAGTCCGTCTACCAGCCGGGTTCTGTGGCCTTACCGGATTGAAGGTGACGGAAGGACAACTACCATGTGATGGTATCATGCCGTTATCACAAACATTGGATACACCAGGGCCAATCACCCAAACGGTAATGGATACCATTATTGTTTATGATGTGATGCGCGGTCGTTCCGGGTCTGATATTGATCATGATCGGCAGAATGGTCAAGGGCTGTTCGCAAAGGCTGATCAGGGGATCAATGGGCTTAAGATTGCGGTGATCAATGATATTGAAAGAGCATATTGTTCATCAGAGATTCTGTCCGATTATGATCATGTTGTGGATATATTGAAATCACTTGGTGCAAGAATTGATGTTTTATCAACGCCATTATGTTATGCGGAATTAGCTGATCTGAATGGTGAAATAACAGCTATCGAAGCTTATAATAATCATGGTGCTATTTATGAAGATATGAAGGCGCCACTTGATGAAGATGTTCGTAAAAGGGTCTTATCTGGCAAAACAAGACTTGCTCATGATTATATCAATCTTCTGAAACACAGGCGCGAGCATATGGCCATATTTAAGGCATCTATGGCAGGATATGATGCTATGATTACCCCATCAATCACAACAACAGCCCCAAAAATTAATGATGCGGATCAAAATGTGGCACCGGGGCATTTCACCCGTCCGTTTAATTATCTTGGGGTTTGTGGGTTAAGTCTGCCAACTACTCTTTCCAATGCTGGATTGCCATTCTCTTCAGATTATAGCAAAACCCCATGAGGAAGAGATGTGTATCCGCATTGGGATGAGCGTTGAAAAAGCCATGAAATCAATTGGCAAACCAAGCTTATCATAATAAGCCGGCCAGACAGGGTTATCCCATCTGTGGCAGTTATGTGGTAAAGCGGTGAATAACATTGAGAAGAAGTCGCGAGATATTATTTTCAAAATTATTCCACGGCAAGCTTCCGCAAAAGGTAATGGAACCTGTTGAAAATACCTGACCTCCTGATGGTGTTTTGAAATAAACCATATCAGCCCGTTTTGCATCGGCTTCGCGGCCCCCTGAAAGATTTGTCAAATGCGTCAGATGTTCTTCTGGGACAAGCATGAAGGAATTGGCAAAAGACTGAGCCAGTATGATGATATCATGGTCATTTTCCAGTGCTGGATCAACGCGGTCAAGTTCAAACCCTGCTGCACCATTACCACTAAAGCCAAAATTGCCGATAGTATCACTATCTATGCCATCAAATAGCCAATCATATTCCGGATCAAAACAGGTGCGTTTATAGGGGTAACCTTCAAATACGCCCTGAGCCGTAAATCCTATTCCAACAAGCTGTTGTGGTGGTCGCCCATTACGTCGCCATAACCCCCATAGGAACCATCAAAACTATGATAATATTCACCCGGTTGTGATGCCCAGGCGCGCAATCCATCTTCAGCCCGTCTGATTTCCAATAGATCAGGATGTTCCTTATGGCGAACAATTTTCCAGTAAAACCCATTACCACCAAGATAAAGCAGGTTACCCCCTGATCACGATATGCTGTTAAAGCATCAAGCATATTCTGGGTATGATATTCAGGATGACTGCCAGTAGCGACGGCGTCATATCCGGCTATTGCTTCAATACCTTCCCGGTCAAGCTCCTCATCAGTAATAATGTCATAATCGATATTATGGTGGTGAAGCCATGAAATAAGATGGCTATCAGCCTGAAAATGCCTAAGACCAGAACATTCCGCTTCACCAAAAGTGATATAGCCGGGGCGTAAATTGAATAAAGGCCTTTTATGTGACGCATGGCAAATACCGCTTCCATCGGAATGATTATTATAAGTGGAAAGCCCATATTCCGGATAAACCGCCGGATTATGTGGATAGGCGCCCCACTCTGCTATGCGTTTTAACCATCCATCATGAAAGTCAGGACGCGCATGATTGCCATAAATCGTATAAGTAAATGTTGAAACCAGAACACAAAGTTTCGCCCTTGGTTTTGCTTTTGGTGCGCAAACAAAAAATGGTATAGCATCTTTGTGGTCATCTGCGGCTATCCGCATGATGTAAATACCTGATGGCATATTATCGGGAATGGTAAATGAAATACTATTCTGCCAGTTAAAATCATAAATATCATCATCATGAAAATGGATGGCTGCATAGTGATCAGGGCAGTGTTTCCAGCTGAACTCGCTACCATCCCAGTGGCTTCCACATACGCCTCTGGTTGGAGCATTTATCAGCAAAAGAGTCTGGTTATCATCACCGCCAACACTTGGCACTTCCAGCGACATCATATTTTCAGCAAAGTTCCATTCTGCCATGACAGTATCATCCATGATAATGCTGGGGTGTTCGATCCTGCCATTAAAATGTGTTTTGGGCTGTTGTTCTGAAACTTGTGCGGCGATAGTAATATGGTCATGAATAGCAAGGCTATTTTCAGGCCATTCAAATTGTCCGGTAATCATGTGGGGCTCTTGCCGATCAAGCTGTGTGATCATAAGTTCCATATGTCCGGTTGTTTTTATTTGTGCAGAAATATGATGCCATTTGCCAATCCGTATCGATTGCGTTGTGGTTATGCAATTGGTATCATATCTCAAATGAACTTTCCCACTAGCATCAATCCCCAGCCATAGCGCGCCAAATGAAAGGATGGTTTGTGCGTCATCTGTCAGATGAGTAGGCATGATTTTCACTGAAATAGTGATATGGTCATGTATTTCATAATCAAGGGTAGTGTTTGTTTTTGCGTATGAGCCGGGGAAGAATTCCTGCTTTTCAGCTATAAACTCTCGTGGCGCGAAAAGGTTGTCACAATTGTTTCTACAATGTTCATTCCAGCGGGATTAGGATCTGCAGAAACAGAACGCGTAAGATTGGCAGTGACATTCTGTCCTGTTTCATTGGAAATGTTAAAGCAAATGGTTTCGGGGCGTACAGATAGTTTATCTGAATACAGAAAGTTTATCTGAATATCCTATTAATTTTAGAACTTCATCTAATTTTGCCTTTAATGCCCATTGAATGATGGGATATATGTATCCGAATAAATATTTGCAAATAGATCATCAGATCGTTTTTTGATCATCCATAAATTGCGTCAGGAATTACATCTGTTATTTCTAGAGAAGGGGTGGAAGACACCTTTACTTTATCGGGGCAACGATATTTATATTTGATCAATATTATCACGGTTTAAGACTTACAGCTTGAAAAAGGCAAAGAAATGCTAAAATAACTAAGGATAGTTGATGTTTCAAACTAGCAACACAGCTTAATGATCTTGATTTATCTGGAATACCAATTGGAAAAACCTTACCGAAAACATAAACACATCCCCAGACATTGCAGCCCATGACGCCGAAGATTGCTGGATAAAGATCGCTGGACAGGTTATCTATCCTATTATGATCCGCAATATCCGCCTCGTGGTCCGTTTCATGAAGATATGACAGAAGATGAACAAAACCATACTGTTATGTTAATATCTTTCCTAGTTTTGTTGTCGCCGTGGCGGCAAACTATACCTTGTATTTATGTCTTCGTCCGGCGGGCGCGGACAAGGTTGCTATCCGGTGGGGGATTTCCGGCTTTAAAACTGATCCTGAAGACCCTGAAGTGATTAACTATATAAATCTCTGTAAATCTTTCAATGGTGAAGACAGAGAAAAACTAGAAACATTACAAAAGGGGCAGAATACAAGATTTTATCATAGTGGGCCACTTGCCCCGGATGACCTTGAGGGCACGATCTGGGATTTCCTGAACTATATGGGCGAGGAAGCTTGGCGCAAATTCCTTGTCGAGTTAAATCAGATGCCAAACATTACCTATATTGAACATAATGGAACTATCCATACGGTTGATGTTGCCATTGGTAAATCGGTCATGGAAGGGGCGCGGGATAATAGCATTCCCGGCATCGAAGCGGATTTTGGTGGGGCTTGCGCCTGTTCCACCTGTCATGTTTATGTTGCCCCGGAATGGTTTGATAAATTACCTGCTATGGGAATGATGGAAGAAGAAATGGTTGATTTTGCGTATGAATATGACCCAGCCCGGTCGCGTCTGACCTGCCAGATTAAAGTCAGCGAAGATTTAGACGGGCTGGTTGGGGAATGATGCCAGAAAAACAGAGATGGGATTTATTGTTGCATTCACCATAAGCCAGAATCCAGTTGACGATAGCTTCATCATGTTTTTATGATGGTAGAAGTTATGAGTGCTGAGTGATGCATCGGGGTGATTAACTGACTGTCCGGATCTTGACGGGGTGAGATATCCTGTTCATGATACCGTTGATCAACGAGATAAAATTATTCCATATTGTATTTTGGTTTGCTGCATGGGACAGTGAGAGATCGTAATCCGCGCCAGATTAAAGTTCTTGGTGAGAAGATTGTTGTTTTCAGAACCGAAGCTGGTAATCCTGTAGCATTGATTGATGCCTGCCCCCACCGGAAACTCCCTTATCCATTATCATATTGAATGTGGGGCCTTTTGATTGCTCAGGGAGCTGTGTTCGTGTCCCGGGGCAAGTGATCGATATGGTCTTGTCTGAATGGATGGATATCAGATTTTCAAAATTGGCAATTTGACCGGAATGGGGATTGTTCATCTTTATGTCACCGATAATCTTCTGGAACAACATTATGAAGCAATTCTGCCGTTACCCATCATTGGTCACGGTATCGCGCTGGATGTCAAGGTTACGTTTTTACAGAAAATAGTCCTTTCGAAGGCCCATGTGATAGGGAACATTAGGTTACCCATCATTGGCATATATCAAGGCTATTTTTACTCCTGCTGGCACAGGTGGTGATGTGAATAACTTACCCGAAGGCCAGTATTTTCAAATGGACAGCTATAATTTTTTGACACCAGAAGACGAAAACACGACACGTTATTACTGGTTTCAGATGCGGAATGTTCATCCTAATGATGAAGAGATATCAAAATATATGAGTGATTCGGTTGAGTTTGCATTCAATGAAGATCGGGAAATTCTTACCGAAGTACAAAAGGGGATGAGTGAAAAAACAACCCGCAATATTGATCTGGCCATAGATGCGGGGCCGCTTTTGTTCCGGCGACGATTACAGAAATTGATCAATGCTGAACAGGCATAGTATATAGTTGAATCTTGTGCGCATATATCTTTATGTAAGCGGGATTGATCTGGGGTTACGTTTAATAAGCGGCGCTTCCTTTAATTAAAGGGCAATCTTTAGCATTGCCCTGCCACTTCACATGACCAGATTCAAGCCAGATGGCCTGATCAGCAAAATCAAGGGCTGCGTCTGAGTTTTGATCAACCAGAATGATGGCAATTTTCCGGGCCCGCAACTGATCTAGGACGGCATAGCATTCATCGATAACACTTGGCATCAACCCTAATGATATTTCATCAATCAGTATGACTTTGGGGTTCAAAATAATCGCCCTACCAAAAGCAAGCATTTGCTGCTCACCACCGGAAAGTGATCCGGCTAGCTGATTTGCACGCTCAAATAGCCGTGGGAAAATATCATATACTTCTTCAAGTCGTTTATTTTCAGATGCTCTTGGTAAGACATATCCACCGGTAATCAGGTTTTCTTTGACAGTCAGATCAGGAAAGACCCGCCGGCCTTCCGGAACTAACCCGATACCTCGACTTGCCCGATCATGAATGGCAATCCGTGTTATATCCTCGCCTTCTAGCAGAACATTTCCCTGTTCGGGAATAACATGACCTGCGATAGACATGACCAGTGTCGATTTTCCAGCCCCGTTTGTGCCAACCAGTGCCAGCACCTCACCACCTGCCAGAGTAAAATCAGCATTATGTAACGCTGTGACAGGCCCATATTTGCTAGTGATATTCCGTACTTCAAGCATTATTCACTTTTCCCCAGATACGCTAGACGAACTTCACGTTTTGCCAGTACTTGTTCCGTGTTACCAAAAGCAAGTGGGCGACCATTATTCTGAACATAAAGCGTTTTGCAAATCCGTCTGACTTGTGACAGGTTATGTTCGATGAGAATAACACTTCGCCCAATATGCGGCAGACCCATGATCAGATCAGCCATATCTTCCGCTTCCTTTTTACTTAATCCGGCCAATGGCTCATCCAGAAGAAGCACTTTAGGTTGGCGCGCTAAAGCCCGCGCCACTTCAAGTCGCTTGAGATAACCAAGCGGCAATTCTGTTGGATATTTATGCATGACATGGGCAAGTCCGACTTCAGCAAGTAAGGTATTTGCCATGTCCTGTTCCTTTTGGCGTGATCGGTGCAACATGGCTTTGATAGGTGACAGTAATTTGCTACCACCTGCGGCTAGGGCAACATTATCAAGTAGGGTCATATCTTTTAGTGGTTTAATAATCTGCTGCGCTAAAGCCATTCCCAGATTAATCCGCTCAACAAGTCGGCATCTGGAAACATCCTGCCCATTCAGAATAATCTGGCCAGCCGCTGGTGTTAGCATACCAATAATGGCACGCATCAATGTTGTTTTGCCTGCTCCATTGGGGCCGATAAAACCAAGCAATTCATTATCGCCTAATACTAGTCCCGCCCGATCAACGGCGTTAAGTCCACCAAATGTGACGGTAATATCTTTAACTTCAAGCAATGGTGATATTAGTATGTTAGCTTCGTTCATGCTTGGCTCCTATATTGGCGAAACCGTTTGGCTAATCCGCCCAAACCTTCGGGTAAGAACCGCATGGCCAAAAACAGAAGCATTCCGTAAACCAGCAATTTATAGTCATCAATGACCTGAAAAAATTGCGGCATGATCGATAGCAATGCTGCCGCAATAGTAACCCCCAGATGGAACCAATTCCCCCTACAATCACCATAGACAATACCGTGACAGATTCTACAAACCCAAAACTGTCGGGGCCAATAAACCGCACCTGATGGGCATAAAGGGCCCCGGCAAGACCAGCAACGGCTGTACCAAGAATAAAAGAAAATAGTTTAAACCGCCTAACATCAATACCTAATACACTCGCCGTATCTTCATCCTCGGATATGCTATCAAATACGAACCCCATCCATGAACGTTTGACATAAATCATAACTATAATGAAAAGAATGGTTAGAGTTAATGCCATTAACAACAACCCTAACCGGCCACCATCTGGGGCAGGGATGCCAGAAACACCCATTTCCCCGCCCAGCATATCCTGTTTGCGGATGATACCAGTAAACAGAAAAAGATACCCCCATGGTTGTAATGGCAAGAAAATCATGACGCACTCGTAATGACGCGGCACCAACAATCATGCCAATCATCCCCGCAATCACCATGGCTGGAATAAATGTCGTGACAAGCGGCCAGCCGGATTTGGTTAACATTGCGCTTGTATATGCCCCGATGCCAAGGAAAGCGGCATGGCCAAGACTAACCTGCCCACAAAATCCGGTAATAAGATTAAGTGACTGCGCGAACAGGATAGCGATAAGCATATTTGTCAGAACAATGATTTCATAGGCCATGCGACTATCCTTTGTAAATAGACCCTTTCGGGCGTATCATCAGCACAAGAATTAGAAAAGCAAAAGCAATCGAATCCCTGTCTAACAAATCATCCAAATAGATTGTGCCAAATGTTTCAATGACCCCAAGTAATAAAGAAGCGATGAGGGCACCCCGGACGCTACCCAAGCCGCCAAGCACAATGATGGCAAGGCGCTTTATAGGATGGAACGGCACCCATCGTTGGTTCTACTAAATTGTTTAGCAATGATACCATTACACCAGCAGCAGCGGCGAAAGCCGAGCCAATGAAAAAGATAGCATATCTGATGGTTTCTACATTAACGCCACTGCTCATCGCCATACCAGGATCAACAACGCTAGCACGGGTGGCAATCCCCAGACGCGTCCGTCGCGATAACCAGTTTACCCCTAATAATAAAGCAAAGGCTAACACGACAACCATGATGCGTGCCTCACTTATCAATGTGCCGGGTAAAATTTCTATCTGATGTTGTAGTGGTGTTGACACATAGGAAATACTAAACGGGCCAAAAATAAGTCGGAACACTTCTTCGGATGCAATAAAAATTCCAATAGATGCTATCAGGGCAATTAGTGGTGGTTGATTTAATAATGGACGATACAAAATCCGGTAACTTGCCATGCCAACAAATCCCACCACTATCATGGCCAGTACTAGTGCCAGAAAAATACTTCCGGTGGAGTTTGTTATCAATACACCCAGATAACCACCAAGTGTAAATAGGGATGCATGGGCAACATGCAGAATCCTTAGTAACCCATAGACCAGCGTTAATCCTAGTGCAATCAGTGCATATATTGAGCCCTGAATTAACCCTTGAATAAGGATATCAACTGCTAGCATGGCATTTGATCCTAAAACAGGAACCATGATCTGGTTCCTGTTTATTACTAGATTTAGAAAGATTATTCAGATGGTGGTGCTAGTAATTCAGCGTCACTGATAACGGAATGATGATGCCAGTTACCATCACGGACGATTTGAACCTGAACATCTTTTTGCACTTCACCAAGGGCATTAAATGAAATCTGACCGGTAGATGCTTTCAGGTTTGTTGAAGCAATAGCATCACGCAGACTCGCCTTATCCGTGCTACCAGAACGCGATATCGCATCAGCAAGCACAAGAATGGCGGTATGTGCAGATGCACCGACCATATCTGCCGGATAGCCAGCCTTAGCTGAAAATCCGTCGATGAATGCTCTGGTTGTTGAATCGGTAGAATCGCGATCCAGCGATGTCGTGATCATGACACCTTCGGACGCAGCCCCTGCAATTTCAATAAACTTCTGGCCATCATATCCTTCCTGACCGATGACGGGCTGATCAATGCCAGCAGCACGAAGCTGACTAACCAGAGGGCCAGCTGTGAAGAAATATCCACTGGCATAAATAGCATCAGGATTATCAGACTTGATCTTGGACACAATAGCCCCGAATTCACGATCCTTGATGCTGTATTCATATTCGGAAATAACTTCAATTCCAAAATCAGCAGCTTTTTCCTTAAATCCATCAGCTAGTGAAATGCCGAAATCATTATTCAGTGTAATCATCGTGACACGCTTTTTGCCCAACATTTCCCCGATCAGTTTTGCCCCGGCACGACCCTGAACTTCACCCATAAATGATGTCCGGAATACATAGTTTCCGGCGCGGGTAATATCAGGATGGATGGCATAAGCAGAAATATACGGCACATTATTTTCTGAAAAAATAGTTGCTGCTGCACGTGTTGATCCAGAATAACTGCCTGAAACACCTGCCACAATTTCGTCTTGAGTGATCATCTTAATGGCAAGTGGTGCCGCTTCTTTTGGACTGGCCTGATCATCATAAACGACTAAATCCAGCATATCACCATTTATGCCACCGCCAGCATTGATCTGATCAACCGCCAATTCAGCTCCATGGAGAGCAGATTGACCATCTGCTGCTGCAAATCCTGTTAATGGTACGTTGAAACCAATTTTAATATTATCGGCGCTTGCGGCACTGATACCAGCGGCCAGAGAAATGACCCCGGCGATTAGCGATACTTGAAATTTTTTGAACATGTTTTCCCCCTAAAGTTTGAGTTTGCTTATTATAAGTATGCACATATTATATTTGTAGGTTTTTCTATCGTTGTCAATTAGTCAAGTTTTGTCACACTGCTTTTTCCTTCCAAGCCGTCTGCGGCATGACTGGAAGCACCCGGAATACGCATCTCAAATACCTCTGTTACTGACGTGTAATCATAGTATCCTAACCGTGCTAGTGGTCGGATGCGTGCAATATCCATTTTACCTTCAGGGGTCAGAATATCATCATTGACATGTATCCTTACGACTTCCCCATAAACAACATCAACCCAGCCATGTGCTGAATTGCCTTTCAGGCGATGGGTTGATAGATATCGGCATTCAAAATGCGCTGGGCTTTCCATCACGCGTGGGCATGGGGCATCAACACATGGAATTGGTGTCACGCCTGCCTTTAGAAATTCATCCTCATCAGCGCCCAGTTCCATGGCAGAAATGTTGACGGCCTCACGCAGATCATAGGTTGCCATATTCCAGACAAACCATCCTGTTTCCTCAGCGTTGACAACGGTATGTTTTCTTTCACCATTGCTCAACTGATTGGCAGCAAACATGACCAGCGGAGGATCAAATGTCAGGTTTTGCCATTGGCTATAAGGGGCTAGATTTGGAACACCATCCTTTGAAATGCTAGACAGCCATCCAATAGGACGGGGTACTGTACAAGACTTGAATGGTGAAAATGGTAATGGGCAGTCATCCTTGCCAGGTGCATAATGCATAGCGTTACTTAGTCCTTTAAAATGGAAGGTAGACTTAATCCGTGTTCTTTGGCACAGGCCAGAGCATCTTCATAACCGGCATCTGCATGGCGCATGACCCCTGTTGCCGGATCATTCCATAGCACTCTTTCCAGTCTGGTATCTGCTTCAGCTGTGCCATCACAACAAATGACCATGCCAGAATGTTGAGAGAAACCCATGCCAACACCCCCACCATGATGTAATGAAACCCATGTTGCCCCTGATGCGGTATTAAGAAGGGCGTTCAGTAATGGCCAGTCGCTAACGGCATCACTACCATCGCGCATGGCTTCCGTTTCTCGGTTCGGGCTAGCCACGGAACCACTATCCAGATGATCACGGCCAATAACCACAGGTGCTTTTAATTCACCATTGCGAACCATTTCGTTAAACGCCAGACCAAGTTTATGCCGCTGACCCAGACCAACCCAGCAAATTCTTGCCGGAAGACCCTGAAAATGAATACGTTCGCGCGCCATATCTAACCAGTTATGCAGATGCGGATCATCAATCAATTCTTTCACCTTGGCATCTGTCCGATAGATATCTTCGGGTCACCAGATAACGCGCACCAACGAAAAGGTCCGATACCGCGACAGAACAGAGGTCTGATATAGGCTGGAACAAAGCCGGGAAAAGCAAACGCATTTTCCAGTCCTTCTTCTTTCGCCACCTGACGAATATTATTGCCATAATCCAGTGTTGGAACACCGGCATTCCAGAAATCAACCATTGCCGCAACATGGATTTTCATACTGGCACGTGCGGCGGTTTCAACGGATTTTGGATCTGATTCACGTTTGCTAAGCCATTCAGCTATTGTCCAGCCAATTGGTAAATATCCATTTATCGGGTCATGTGCGCTAGTTTGATCTGTTACGATATCTGGTCTGATGCCCTTATCGTAAATCTGGGGGAATATTTCTGCAGCATTTCCAATCAGTCCGATAGATTTTGCTTCACCATGTGATGTCCATTCCTCAATCTGTTTTATGGCGTCTTCGAGATTATCTGTTTTTTCATCCAGATATCCAGTTTTCAGGCGCATATCTATTCGGGTTTCATCACATTCAACAGCCAGACAGCATGCCCCGCCCATAACGGCAGCCAGAGGTTGTGCCCCACCCATTCCACCAAGTCCACCAGTTAAAATCCAGCGCCCAGTCAGATTACCATCATAATGCTGACGTCCGGCTTCAACAAAGGTTTCATATGTACCCTGAACAATACCTTGGGTGCCAATATAAATCCAAGACCCGGCAGTCATCTGACCGTACATAGCCAGCCCCTTGCGATCAAGTTCATTAAAATGATCCCAGTTAGCCCAGTTTGGCACCAGATTAGAATTGGCAATCAGAACCCGTGGCGCATTTGCGTGGGTTTTGAAAACGCCAACAGGTTTGCCAGATTGAACAAGCAGGGTTTGATCATCTTCAAGGTCACGCAAACTGGCTGCGATAGCATCAAAATCTTCCCATGTTCGCGCGGCGCGACCAATACCACCATAAACCACTAGCTCATGCGGATTTTCGGCAACGTCAGGGTGAAGGTTATTCATCAGCATTCGCAAGGGCGCTTCGGTTAACCAGCTTTTTGCCGTTATTTCATTTCCTGTGTCGGGATAGACTTCACGAATATTATGTCGTGAATTATTTTTGGATTAGCCATACTTATTTCTCCTGCTTATGTCTTTAAATCACCTGAAACCGTTTTGCCAAAAAATACCTATTAAATACTTGCGATACTGTCAAAAAAACCGTCTATTCCGGCTTCACTTAACAAGACAGCCATCATCGATCAGTTCTGCCATGATGTTAATGTCATCTGCCATAAATCGATCTTCATCCAATATGGATATATGTTTTCTAACAGTAGTTATGACTGCACTTAGTATAGGGACTTGTTTTTAAAGGCTTGCGAAAATGAATCCCCTGAGCGGCAGCCAATATTTCAATAGCAATAATATGCTTCAGGTTTTTGGTCATACGCTGTAATCGCATGGCGGCATGCGCTGCCATACTAACATGATCTTCCTGATTGGCAGATGTTGGGGTGCTATCGGTCGAACATGGATTAGCCAGATGCCGGTTTTCACTCATCAATGCTGCCGATGTCACCTCAGCAATCATAAACCCGGAATTCAGCCCGGGTTTAGACGTCAGAAAAGGCGGCAGATGAAAAGACAGATTAGGGTCAACCATAAGCGCAATCCGTCGCTGGCAGATGGCACCAGTTTCGGCGATAGCAAGAGCAATTTGATCAGCGGCAAAAGCAACCGGTTCAGCGTGAAAGTTCCCACCTGATACAATCAGGCCTTCTTCAACAAGAACAATCGGGTTATCGGTAACAGCATTTGCTTCAATTGCCAGTGTAGCTGCTGCCGAATTGAGAATATCAACAACCGCCCCTAACACTTGAGGTTGGCAACGAATACAATAAGGGTCTTGGACGCGTTGATCATCATTACGATGACTTTCTCTTATTTCAGATCCGGCTAACAGCCGCCGACTTTCTGCTGCGACGGTGATTTGTCCTTTCAGTCCGCGCAAGGCATGAATGCCGGGTATGGTGGGCGATGTCGAACCCATGATTGCATCAGTCGTCAACGCACCGGATATTATCGCTGTCTTGACCAATTGCTGCGTTTTCCATAATCCAATCATAGCCATTGCGGTCGAAAATTGTGTGCCATTGATTAAAGCAAGACCTTCTTTAGGTGCCAGGGTCAGTGGCTTAAGACCAGCTTTCTGAAGGGCTTCACCACCAGACATACGCAGACCTTTATAGTAGGCTTCTCCTTCACCAATAAGAACAGCTGACATATGTGCCAATGGTGCAAGATCGCCAGATGCTCCAACGGATCCCTGTTCCGGAATGACCGGAATTACACCTTCTGCCAGCATGTTTTGAAGCATGATTATGGTATCCCAGCGAACTCCGGATGCCCCTCGCGCCAAAGAATTGATTTTAAGCATCATCATTAACCGTGTTGATTGCTCGTCAAGCGGGTCACCTATGCCGGCGCAATGTGATAAGATCAAATTACGCTGAAGCATTTTGACTTCATCCGCATTTATCGCTCACTGATGCCAATTTGCCAAAACCAGTATTAACGCCGTAAACAGGCACATCACCAGCCGCAGCGTTTGCAACTATTTCAGCGGCTTGGTCAACTCTATCTTTTGCTGACGGGTCAATTTCTACCAACATTCCCTGTCGCCATAGATGTTCCCAGTCTTTGAGAGTAACTTGCCCTGAGCGTATGATGAATAAATCTTTGATCATAACTGCCCTGCCATTACTCGTCTGATCAATGGATTATATCCTATCCGATAGCTAAGCTCAGATGGGTGTTTGATATTCCAGAATGCCAGATCAGCGATATAACCGTTAGCAAGACGTCCACGGTTATTTATCCCTAATGCTTTTGCGGCATGATGGGTAACGCCGCGAAGAATTTCCTCAGGCGTCATCTGAAACAGTGTTGCTGACATATTCATGGCCAGTAATAGTGATGTCATTGGTGATGACCCCGGATTACAATCAGTTGAAACTGCCATCGGAACATGATGCTTTCGAAAAGCATCAATCGGGGGCAATTGTGTTTCTCTTAATGTATAAAATGCACCGGGAAGAATAACGGCAACTGAACCGGCTTGTGCTAGAGCCTTTGCATCATCATCATTGGCATATTCTAGATGGTCAACAGATATGGCCTGATAGTTTGCGGCCAGTTTTGTTGCACCTAAATGCGATAGTTGTTCAGCATGAAGCTTTACAGGAAGACCAAGTGCCTTGGCTTTATCAAATACTCTGGCTATTTGCGATGGTGTAAATGCAATCCCTTCGCAGAAACCATCAACGGCATCAACCAACCCTTCCGCATGGGCTATTTCTAACGCTGGGATAACAACCACATCAATATATTCATCAGGGTTGTTTTTATATTCTTCTGGTAGTGCATGTGCCCCTAAAAAGCTTGTCTTGATAGTAATATCTCTTTTGCCTGAAAGGGCGCGGGCGGCGCGAAGCATCTGACATTCTGTTTCTATATCCAGGCCATAGCCAGATTTTATTTCAATAACGGAAACGCCTTCAGCTATGAGATGATCTAATCGTATCAACGCTGTATCTATCAGATCATCCAGCGTTGCTGAACGGGTCGCTCTTACCGTGGAATTAATGCCGCCACCAGCACGAGCGAGTTCTTCATATCCTGCGCCATTCAAGCGCATTTCAAACTCAACAGCCCGATCACCACCATGGACAATATGCGTATGACAATCAATTAAAGCCGGTGTAATTAAAGCACCTTGTGCATCATATGTTGTAATTGATTTGCCTGTTTTCATCACTTAAAAAAGGGCAATCCTGATAAGCACCAACCCATTCTATATATTTGCCATTAATCACTAACGCGGCATCATTGATGATACCATAATCATCATCATGGCTTAGGGTTACTAATGTCGTGTTATGAATAATAATCACGGATATTTCCTTGCTTTCGTTTTCCTTTTGCCTTTTAATATGTATGCACATAAAAACAGTGAGATCAAGCAAGAAACAAGACATGACAAAGCCTCTGATACGTTATCATTTCATGATGACGTATCCAATATCTCTTGCCAAATGATAAAGCTAGGATTTACTTTGCATATGTAACTTTTGCAGGAATAATGAAGAAGCATGTTTACTATTACAGCAGATACAGCCCTTACCGATCAGGCTGGCAGAATGATATTCAGTTGACCATCATTGATGGAAAGATTGATGCCATTACAGCACGGTGCCAGCATGGGGACAAAATCGGATCAGATGCTCATGTATCGATTTTATTACCTGCCCCATGCAATCTGCATAGCCATGCTTTTCAACGTGCCATGGCCGGACTAACTGAGTTCAGAGGCGATCATCCCGAGGACAGTTTCTGGACATGGCGACAGTTGATGTACCGATTTCTGGAAACACTAACGCCTGAAGATGTGCGTGCTATCGCCGCTTTGGTTCAGATGGAAATGCTTGAAGCAGGTTATGCCGCTATTGGTGAGTTTCATTATCTGCATCATCAGGCTGATGGTACGCCCTATGATGATCTGGCTGTGATGGCCGCCGCCATTACAGATGCCGCCATCGAAACAGGAATAGGAATGACATTGCTTCCTGTTCTCTATCAATATGGCGGTTGTGACAAGCGACCATTAGGGCCGGGGCAGATTCGTTTTGGTAATCAGATTGATCAGTTCTATAAGCTTCATGAGGCATCAACTAAACTGATAAAGAACTTGCCTGAAGATGCATGTATTGGTGTTGCGCCACATTCATTGCGGGCGGTATCGCATGATGGGTTGCTGGCGGCGGTCAACATGTTACCTGATGCGCCACTTCACATGCATCTGGCCGAACAGGTAGCAGAGGTGGATGAGGTCAAAGCGCATACAGGAGCCAGACCAACAGAATGGCTGCTGGATCAGGTGGATGTAAATAGCCGTTTCTGTCTGATCCATTCGACCCAGATGATTGCATCTGAAACCACCGCGCTGGCGAAATCAGGTGCTGTGGTGGGTCTTTGCCCGATCACAGAATCAAGCCTTGGTGATGGTATTTTTGATGGTGATAGATATATCACACATGGTGGAAGAATTGGCGTGGGTTCGGATTCTAATATCCGGATATCATTATTTGAAGAATTACGAACACTCGAATACTCACAACGTCTACGTGATAAAAAACGGAATATTCTGGCAACAGAACAGGCTTCAGTTGGGCGGCTGTTATGGGAAAAAGTGAATATTGGTGGCCATCAGGCAATGGGAAGGCATGGCGGTTTAATTCGTACTGGTGCATGGGCTGATCTTGTTGCCCTGGATCATATGGCACTTGATCTGATTGGCCTTAGTGGTGACCGCATTCTAGATAATCTGGTCGCGACAGGTGATAAATCTATGATAAGTGATGTATGGTCAGCAGGTCGACATATGGTAACATCAGGTCGCCATATCCATCGTGATATGATCACGGCACGTTATGCAAAACAGGTGAAGCATTTGCGGCAAATGAAACTATCATGACACGCCAGAGCTGGAATAGCATAAAAGAACAGGTGATGGAAAAGCTGAATGCCCGTCACTGGTTGCCAGGTGAAAAATTGCCCAATGAAGAAATCATGGCAAGGGATTATGGCGTGGCAAGAACAACGCTTAATCGTGCCTTGCGTGAAATTGCAAAAGAAGGATATCTCATCCGCCGCCGCAAAGCAGGTACGTTTGTCGCTGATCCATCCTGTCCGCCGTGCGGTGGTCAAGATACCGATTATCAGACATGAGGTCGAAGCATCCGGAAAAGCATATAGGTATAAATTGCTAGAACAGAATATAAAAAACCCGCCGGCAAAAATAGGAACACAATCATGCCTTTATGTCAGGGCATTGCATTATACTGATGATACCCCTCACGCCCTTGAAGAACGCTGGGTTAATCAGCATATTGTGCCGGATATTCTAGATGCAGACCTTAATAAGATAAGCGCAAATGAGTGGCTTGTTCTGAACACACCATTTTCTTCCGGGCGAGTTGGGTTTAGCGCCGCCAATGCAACGGATGAACAGGCAAAATTACTTGGTTTGCAACCGGATGAAGCGGTTTTCATTGTTAATCGTGACACATGGCAGGATGGTGCCTTTATCACCAATGCCCAGATTATTTATACAAGCTCATATCGGGTAGAAAGCTATTTATAGATCACTGGTTAATATTACTATTCAATAATTAATTCTGTATATAAAAACAATTTTCTTCCCTGAATAAGACTAGTCATCATAAAGATAAAGATGCCATAATAAAGTATTGCTAGGGAGTTATAGATGAAGGCATCGATATTATATGAATTTGCAAAACCCCCAGAAATTGAAACCATAGATGACCCGGCATGCCCGTCTGATGGGGTCATAGTTGAGATCAGGGCTTGTGGTGTATGTCGTACCGATCATCATGGCTGGTCAGGTCATCATCCGGCAGTCCAGCTTCCGCATGTGATGGGGCATGAACTGGCCGGATATATTGTTGAAACAGGCCATGATGTTAACACATTCCGGGTAGGCGATAGAGTTACTGTCCCGTTTATATTGGGATGTGGTTCATGCCCTGATTGTATGTCAGGGCAGGCAACTATCTGTGATAGTCAGAATGTTATTGGATTTACAAGACAGGGCGCTTTTGCTGAATATATTGCTATCCCGAAAGCAGATTTTAATCTTGTCCATTTGCCTGAAATGATTTCTTTTACTGCTGCTGCTGCTCTCGGTTGCCGTATGACAACAGCCTATCGTGGTCTGATTGACAGGGGTATGTTAGGCGCAGGTGAAACGGCTGTTATTCATGGTTGTGGAGGGGTAGGTATTTCAGCCATTATGATTGCCAAGGCTATTGGTGCGCGGGTTATTGCTGTGGACGTTAATGAAAAAGCACTGGCATTATCAAAACAGGTTGGTGCTGATGATGTGATCAATGCTGGCCAGATAGAAGATGTGGGCGCATATATTCGCGACATGACAAAAGGCGGGGCGCATGTTTCTATGGATGCTTTGGGCATTACTACAACATTTGAAAATAGCATCAGATGCCTGAAGAAACTGGGCGACATATTCAGATTGGAATGCCAGTTGATCATCACAAAATTGTTGATTTGCCGCTTTATGATCTGATCTACACTCGTCAGCTTCAGATATCGGGATCAAGAGGGCTTTCCGCTGATGGTTTTCCGCCTCTTATTGATCTGATTGCATCTGGCAGGATAGACGCAACGGCATTGGTATCGGCTGAAATACGCCTTAGCGATGTGCCAGAAGCACTTGCCAATATGAATAATTATGCCGGGGCTGGGGTAAATATTATTACTGATTTTAACAATTAGACAAAAATAATGGCGACTAAATAGCCGCCATTATAGAAAAATCAGCCGTTCCTGATTAGGCACTACGGTAGAGTTTGGTCATGACGAACTCTTTATGGCCCAGTGCTTCGGCGGCTGTTGCCCGGCCATTAGCGGTACGCCTGATCATTTCGATCAGGGCATCACCAGCCTGATCAATGGTCATTTCCCGCCGCAACACACCCGATACATCCAGATCGACATGCTCACTCATCGTCCGTACCGTTCTGGGATTACCGGTGATCTTGATCACAGGTACAATCGGGTTGCCAACCACATTGCCCTGTCCGGTCGGGAAGGTATGCACAACATAGCCTGCCGCCCCCATCAGGGTCACACATTCCGCCGCTGCCGATGACGTGTCCATAAAATACAGCCCCTGCCCCTTTTGCCGGTTCTTCTGCCGGGCCAAGCGCATCAATATAAGTGCTGGTGCGGCCAATCTTTTCCAGATTGCCAAGCGCCTTTTCCTCAATAGTCGTCAAGCCACCTTCGATATTGCCCTTCGTCGGCTGCGACTCAGACAGATCAGAGGTCTTGAACGGCTCAATCACTTCATCCTGATAGGCCTGCCAGATATGCATGAACTTCTTTGCTGCTTCAGGGGTAGCCGCCCGCGCTTCACACAGATGTTCCGCCCCGGTGATCTCCGATGTTTCCCCGAACACACCATAAATGCCTTTCGGTAACAGCTTATCATACATATTACCAACCGTCGGACAGGATGACAGACCTGTTGTCGTATCAGACTCACCACATTTGGTTGATACCCACAATGTGCTGATATCACATTCCTCTCGCTGATATTCGCTGGTCAGATGAACAAACTCTTTAGCCGCCCGTGATGCCGCCGCTATCGTGTTGATATCACCATTCTGTTCAATCGAAAACCCGACTACAGGCTTACCTGTCTTCGCTATCCCTTCAACAATCCGCGACGTCCAGCCGGGCTCAATCCCGATCACAACACATGCCGCTACATTCGGATTGCTGCCAGTCCCGATCATCGTCCGGAAATGCAACTCCAGGTCTTCACCAAATTGCAAGCGACCATAAGCATGAGGTAACGCCATCGTCCCTTGATATTATTGGCCACCGCTTCACACGCCGCGTTCGAAATATCATCAACCGGAAGGATCACAACATGATTACGCACGCCAACACGACCGTTCTCACGGACATATCCCATAAAACTGTTATTTAATGCATTCATCATAAACTCCCTACCAGCGCTTGGTTTTCAGATTTTGTACATGGACATGATCACCCTTGGCAGAAGGCGCAATAAATCTTGCCAATATCCTGACCATATTTGATCACCGTATCGCCAACAGAAAAATCCTGTAATCCTACCTTATGTCCAATCGGTACATCGTGATTTACGGTTAGGTGAAAATCGCTGTTGTCTTCCGTCACAACACATAGCATCTCAGTACCAGCGCTTAAATCCTCAACAACAACTACTCCTACATTATCGCCCTTATGATGCACCAGCAAATGCGGATCTGACATAGCCTTTCCTTTCTTTATCATGGTTAGTCTTTATGGTTTCAGTATTAATTTTGGAACAGCATTCTGACCTGCCCTGATATCAAGGAATGCCTGCTGGCCGTTTTCAAGTGGTCTTTCTTCTATCCAGTCGAGGGCACCCAGACGGCCATCAAATAGCGCCTGTGCCGTTTCTCTGAAATCTTTTGCTGTATAAGTATAAGTGCCGATAAATGTAATTTCTTGTAGGGTCAGGCGGCGGGTATCAATACCACCTGAAGCACTGCCCAATCCGATATGCATAATAACGCCGCCGGGGCAGACTGTTGCTGAAGCAAGGGCACGGGTTGCTTCAATGCCAACACCATCAATAACAAGATCAAAATTACTGTGTTCTAATATGTCATCAGGGTGAAGAACATTAATGTCACTCATTGAACTGAGATAATCAGCCCGCAACGCATTTGATTCCACTAGCGTGATATCATCAAAACCCTGTGCCTTTGCGGAAAGGGCTGCACCGACACCGATGGCACCACCACCAATAACAAGAACGCGCGACTTGTCTGTTGTGTCTGTCAGATGGGTTTTCCCCAGACGGATGGCATGCCAGCCACATGCTATGGGTTCGGCCAGTGCAGCCTTGCTTAGTGGTACATAGTCTGGAACGGTGATCAGGTTTGATGATGGCATGGCGAGCCATTCGGCAAATCCACCTTCCCGCGGCGGCATAGAGATAATCTGCCTTGTTTGACAGAGATTATCGCGCCCGGATAAACAGTGCTGGCAGGTTCTGCAAGTAACCAGTGGATTGACAGTCACACGTTGCCCATCAGTGGTAATGCCCGCAACCTCATGTCCCAGAATAAGGGGGGCAGGGCGACGATCATCATGACCAAGAAAAGCATGCATATCAGACCCGCAGATACCAACACTGTGTCTACTCTGATTAAGGCATCGCCATCACGGATAATGGGTTCTGCTGCCTCGGCAAATTCAAGAGTATTCGGGGCAGTATAAATGAGAGCTTTCATTTTGCCGTGAAACCTCCATCTACCATCAGAACTTGTCCGGTAACATATGATGAAGCATCAGAACAGAGAAACAACAGGGGGCCAGTAATATCTTCAAGCCGACCATTACGACCAATGCATGTCTGGGCAGCATTACGCGCCGCCCGATCAGCATCATCAAAAACAGGTGTCGTCAATTCGGTAGGGAAAAACCCGGGGCCAATGGCATTGGCATTAATGCCGTTACCTGACCATGCTTCGGCCATGGCGCGGGTTAACTGACCAATACCGCCTTTTGATGCCCCATAGGCAATGCCCCCCGGAAATGCTCTGGTTGTCTGAAGCGAAGCAAAGGTGACGATCCGTCCCCAGTTAGCCGCTTTCATGGCAGGGACAAATTGCTGACTAAGGAAAAACGGCACAGATAGGTTAAGCCAGATAGTATCTTGCCAGCCTTTTGATGTGACATCATCGGCATGTTCACGGTAATTTATGCCAGCGGCATGAACAACAATATCTGGTGCCCCAAACGGATCACTTACCTTTTCCGCCAGCCCAGCCAAGCCATCGCGATTCATCAGATCATGACATACATATTCAGCCGCATCGCCAAGAGGCGCCTGCCATTCCTCTAACATGTCTTGACGACGAGCAATGCCAACCACTGATGCACCAGCTTTTACAAGACATGTTGCGGCAAAACGGCCTAGCCCAGAGCTTGCTCCTGTCACACAGGCAACATGACCTTTCAGGTTAAATAACTGTTCCGTGTCGGAGTCCATATTAGTCTTCTGCTGTGAGGTCAAAATTTTCACCCGGAAAGTATTTAGCCAGTCGGATGTCAGCTGTTCTGGCATGGCCTTCCATGCCTTCCAGACGTGATATCCGGGCTGTTGCTTCACCAACAGATTTCATGCCGTCACGGGTGGCGCGTTGCCATGTTACAATTTTCATATATTTGTGAACGGATAGCCCACCGGTATAAGTGGCTGCCCGTGATGTGGGGAGAACATGATTGGTGCCTGATGCCTTATCACCAAAAGCAACAGTTGTTTCTTCACCAAGGAAAAGAGAGCCATAACAGGTCAGCTGGTTTTTCCACCAGTCAAGGTCATCAGCCTGAACGGTCAGGTGTTCTGGTGCGTATTGATCAGATGTTGCTGCCATTTCTTCGCGGTTATCGCAAAGAATGACCTCGGCATAATCACGCCAGGCGGCTTCGGCATTGATGCGGTTGGTTTCGGGCAAGTCAGCGATCAATGATGGCACCAGTTCCAGCACTTGTTCTGCTAGTGCCTGATCATCTGTTACTAGCCAGACGGGTGAATTATAGCCATGTTCGGCCTGTCCCACCAGATCTGCCGCCACAATATCTGCATCTGCTGTTTTATCAGCAAGGATCAGGCTATCAGTAGGACCAGCAATCATATCAATGCCAACACGGCCAAAAAGAATGCGCTTGGCTTCAGCGACAAATTGATTTCCCGGGCCAACTAAAATATTGGCTTTTGGCAGATCAAACAGACCGAATGTCATGGCAGCCATGGCTTGCACACCACCCATAGCCAGAATGGAATCTGCGCCACATAAATCAGCAGCATAGATAATGGCAGGGGCAATACCGATATTCGGGCGTGGCGGTGAGCAGGCGGTAATGTGACGGCATCCGGCAACCTTAGCGGTGGTAACAGTCATAATCGCGCTGGCTATATGGCTGTACCGGCCACCCGGAATATAGCAACCCGCTGCATCAACAGGGATCGTTTTTTGGCCAGCGATTAGACCGGGTACAATTTCAATTTCAACGTCCTGCAAGGTAGATTTCTGTGCTTCAGCAAAGCGGCGGACATTATCATGCGCAAAAGCTATATCCTGTTTTATTTTTCTGGGACAAGGGATTTAGCCGCTTCAATCTCATCACGGGTGAGCATGATATTGCCATTATAATTATCAAATTTGGCAGCATATTCCAGTGCTTTGGCATTACCGCCGGCTTCAATATCATTCAGGATATTCTGAACCGTTTTCTGCACATCGGCGGAATCGGTGGTGGATGTTAACGTTGCTTTTTTTTAGATAAGTTACACTCATGTCAAATCCATATATATGATTACTGATAAATTTCAGGAAGTAAAACGGTAGATAGCTGTGGGATATAGGCCAGAAGAAGCACAACAATCAGCATGAAGAATACAAATGGTACTGCGCGTGCCGCAATTTTCAAGATAGATTCCCCCGTTAATCCCGACACAACAAAAAGATTTAATCCTAGTGGTGGTGTAATGAAACCCACACCAAGGGAAGTGATCATCAAGATACAAAACTGAATTTCATTCATGCCAATGCTATCAGCAAGTGGCTTCAGGATAGGGGCAAGGATAACAATATTTGGTGTCGCTTCCATCACACATCCGGCAATGATCAAGATGACGATCATTAACAGAACAAGCATAGTCGGATCATTGGTAAGGGATGTTACGGATGCAACAAATCCCTGTGGAACACCAAGGATAGCTAGTACCTGTGCCAGAGGAAGCGAGAAGGCTATAATAGGCAGAATAACCCCATTAACCTTAGCAGAACTGATCAGCATATCCGGAAAGTCAGACAGTTTTAAGGTGCCGATGATAAAGCCAATGGCAATGGTAACAACAACAGCGGTTGCGCCTGCTTCCGTAGGGGTAAGTGAGCCGGAAAAGATGCCATAGAAAATAATGCCCGGAACAATAAGGCATACCATCCGGAAAAGATAAGCTTGCTTGAGGTTTGCCCACCATTCGCCAAAGCTGATATTACCACCCTTTTCATAGGCAAATAAGCGGTTCATAACAATGTTTGTAATCAGGATTGATAATAATATGACAACTCCCGGAATCAGTGCCGCCATGAATAATACCGAGGCGGAAATCCCTAGCACCAAACCGATAATGATATAGGCAATGGATGGTGGAATAAGGATGCCTGTACAGGCACCGGCCGCAACTAACGCACATGCATAGGGACGGGGATAGCCACTTTCAACAAGTCTTGATATCGTCATGCGCCCGACGGCCGCTGCTCCGGCTGCATCTGATCCTGATATGGATGAGAACATTCCACATACCAATACAGTAGCAGACCCGAAACCGCCGCGTGTCCAACAGGTCAGCGCATCGGCGACGTCAAGGAACTTACGGCTTAATCCTGTTCTAACCAACACGTCTCCTGTCAGTATGAAAAGGGGAACCGCAGTCAGGGCAAAGGCGTCAATGCCATCAAAAAGACTCTCGCCGACTAGCGATAGCGGTAATGCCCCAGACATGTACAGCATGGTGATAGCGGCCGCTCCAATGGAAACCCAGATAGGCACAGCTAGAAAACAAAGCAGGACAAAAAGCATGATAGGAACATAGAAATCCCAACCGAGACTTATTGTTTGGTTTTGCATGTAATTGAAAAGCATTAGTCAGACCGATCAATCAAATAGGGTTGAACCTTCAAAGGTGGCTTACCTTCGCGAAACAGACGTATATCGCGCAACAACGACTGGATAAGACGCAGAATAATAAGGCCAAAACCCAGAGGCACTGCCATCAGGAACCACACCATCGATATGCGCAGGCCATGACTTACAGAGCCAAATTTTGCAGAAACCATCACCGTTTCAAAAGACCAGTAGAGTGCAACACAAGCAACGGCCATAGCAATGATGTCGCCAAAAATATAAAGTAGAGCCTTGATCCGGTCATTAACGTAATACATAAGAACGTCGATGCGGATATGGGCGCGGTCCTTAAAAGCGGCCGCCGCTCCAATCCAGGCTAGATAGATGAATGAATAACGGACAATTTCTTCACCCCAGATTGATGAATAGGCGAAAATTTCACGGCGCAACACCTCTATCGCCATGGTGCTCACAAGCATGATATAGAAGACAAGCAATGCCCATCTTTCAGCATTTTTATCTATCGTTTTAATTATATTTAAGATCATGGTTTAGAACATCACCAAGGGTTTGAATAATTTTTAACCCTGAATTTGATATATAGCAAAGACACCGGGTAAATCATGTAAATGACTGGCACCTCAAGAGATGCCAGTCATCATTGGTTTTAGGCATCATGGACGTAGTAGCGACCCATGGTATTAGCAGCTTCGTCTAGACGATCAAAAGTAGCCATTGAACCAGCTAGCTCTTTCTTGAACTGATCCCATTCTGAACGCTGATGGCCACCGGCCTCACGCCATTCATTAAGCTGATCTTCTGATAGCGAATGGAACTGAACGCCTGATTTACGTAATTCAGCCATTGCAAAACTTCTTGCGGATGGAACCTTGGCAAGGTTTTGCTGGGTAGTCACTTCACCGGCAAACTCAATACCTTCCTGAACATCAGCAGGTAGTGAATTAAACCATTCGAGGTTCATTGAATAAACCTGAGCATCTGGTACCGCTTGAGTAAAGGTAACGTGGCTAAGGATATCCTTAAAGCCAAATACATAGAGGGCACCAACTGAAGGATCAAGTGCATCAGCAACACCTTGCTTGATAGCAGAAGGTGTTTCACCCCATGCCACAGGTGTTGGGTTTGCACCAACAAGCCGGTAATACTGTTGTAGCATTTTCGATCCTGGAACACGGAATTTAACACCACTCAGATCGCTTGGTGACATGACTGGGACCACTACCACCCTTGCGCATGGCAACAACACGCGGATCAATCACGACATAAAATAATGCTTTGAATCCATTTGCTTCGACCTTTGGATGAACTTCCTTTTTCCAGGCATCAGAAGACACAAGGTTAGTGAAATTCTGATTTGCGCCGCAGAAATATGGCAAATTGATCAGATCAACGGCCGGTGCAAAAGGGGCAAAGTTTGAAAGTGAGTGTTGTGCTGCCTGGATGGTTCCTGTCTGAACCTTCTGTGCCAGTGCGCCACCAGCACCTAGCTGACCGCCCGGTGCAAGCTTAACATAGACTTTGCCGTTGGTTGAATTCTGGATATTTTCCTTAAGGTCCAGCTGAAGGATTGGATAGCTTCTTGAAGCTCCAATGATATATGCTGTTGCAACTGTCATTACATGATCGGCTGCTTTTTCGCGTTCGGCTTCTTCGGCAGCGGTCTGGGCTGCTGCTTCTTGAGACCAAAGCACACCACCTGCGCCAGCAACAACAGCAGCGGTAAAGCTACCCTTACCAACGAGTTCAAGGAAATTACGACGCTCTGCCGATTTGAGTTCATTATCAAATTTTGTCATAGTATAGGCTCTCCTATTCTTTAATGAAAAAAGCTTTTCACTGTGTTCTATTTTTGTTTTCTATTTTGATCAGTGTGATCGCAAAGACGATAACTGTAGCCAGTAAAAGCAACATTTCACCAACATCAGTTAAAAATGGATAAGACCAGAACGCCCCTGTTATAACATTGACTAGGAAAACAACCAGTAACAAGCCAGAAATATACATTTACAAAACCCCGATTGCTTATAGCTAGAATAAACGCTAAAACATCAATGTAAACGCTTACATTACCTTTTTACCCTAGAAAATGTTATTATGCAAGTATAATGATGAATAAATTGAAATATTATTACGCCTGTATCTAAGAGTTAAGCATGACAAAAAAAATAAGAACAAAGAAAAATGTTGCTACGCTGACTGATGTCGCTATCAGAGCCAATGTATCGACAGCCACTGTTTCCAGATGCTTGAATATGCCTGAAAAAGTTGATCCAGAAACACAAAAACGGGTTATGTTGGCTGTGGAGGAGCTTTCTTATGCACCAAATTTTGGTGCCAAAATCATGGCGGCAAGACGATCTAATACAGTTGGTGCTATTATCCCCACAATGGAGAACTCTATCTTTGCAAGAGGTATTCAGGCCTTTCAGGAAGAACTAAGCACACATGGGTTCACGCTAATTGTTGCAAGTTCATCTTATCAGGCAGATATTGAAGAAAAACAAATTCGAAATCTGGTTGCTCGTGGTGCTGAAGCTCTTCTTTTAATAGGCTATCACCGCAATGATAATATCTACCGCTTTCTTAAAAATCGTCGCCTGCCTTATGTGATTACATGGGCATTTGAAAACACCCATAACCATCCTGCTGTTGGTTTCAATAACTGTCTTGCCATGGCCACCTTGACCGAAACGGTGCTTGATTATGGTCACAGGAATATTGGATGTATTCTGGCTGATACAAAACATAATGACCGATCATTTGCACGGTTACTGGGGATTAAAGAAGCCATGAAACCATTTTCCAATGAAAGCCAGTTGTCGATACTAGAAACAACATATTCTATTGAAAGTGGTGCTAATGCTTTTGAAACACTGATGCAGAACTCTGACAAACCAACGGTAATTATGTGTGGTAATGACGTGCTGGCTGTTGGCGCATTAAAAAGCCAAAGAAATGAAGCTGCGCGTACCAGAAGATATCTCTATCACCGGATTTGACGATATTGAACTAGCACAGGTTGTTGAACCTAATCTGACAACGGTTCATGTGCCGCATCGAAAAATGGGAAGGAAAGCGGCACAGACTCTGGTCGATATGATTAATGCAAATGAAAATAGATCTGATAGTGAGGAATTGCAAGCCTATGTCTGCATGCGGGAAACATTGGGAAAGGCATCCTATCAAGGCCTAGCCAGATATGATGAATACTCGATCACATTGATTTGCTGTTATTTTGTCTGAAACCGCATGTCATTCATAAAAACAATCATACAGGTATCATTATCGATATGGATATTAGCCTGTTATGATGTGGTGTCATCAGGATCAGGGCTTGCCATTTTTCTGTTTGAGATAAGCTGATAGCATTCTGGTTCTCTATGACGTGCAAAATCAAAAAAGGTCTGACGATATTGTTGCGCCATATCCAGATCAATTTCCGCATTGATCACTTCATCTTCAAGGGTTTCACTCTGGGCGACGATCTGACCGGATGGCGCTGTTATGACGCTATTACCAATTAGTGATGATCCTTCTTCATACCCGCATTTTGCTGTTGCAATCGACCAGACAGAATTAAGATATGATCCACTTTGCATAGACAGAAGGTGATGGAAATCCGCCAGTTCATCTACCTCTTGAAAGCCACTATGATCATCAGGCGTGTTATAGCCTAGGCATACAAGTTCAGCCGCTTGTAGGGCAAGAACGCGCCAGCCCTCAGGCCAGCGACGATCATTACAGATCAACATGCCAATGCGGGTATTCAGCATAGGCGTGACAGGGAATCCCAGATTGCCCTTTTCAAAATAGCGTTTTTCCAGATGCTGATGCTTGCGACCGGGTTGTGGTTCAGAATGGCCGGGTAAATGGATTTTTCTATATTTACCGCATATCTCACCATTCTGGTTAACAAGAATGGAGGTGTTAAAATAATGGGCTTTTCCAGCCTCAATCGTTTTTTCGGCATATCCCAGATTAAATCCGATATTAAGTTTCTGCGCCATATCGAATAATGGTCTTGTGTCGTCATTCGGCATACTGGCCTCAAACCAGTGATCCAGTTCATCTTGGTCTTCAATGATCCAGCGCGGGAAAAAGCTTGTTAATGCCAATTCGGGAAAAACAATAAAACGTGATCCTTTTGCGGCGGCTTCCTGCATCATCTCCATCATGCGTCTGACACAGCTCTGGCGTGTTTCTTGGCGTTCAATAGGGCCCATCTGGGCAGATGATACGATATATTTCCGGGTCATCGGTTTCGTCTTTTTGCGGTAGCATCCATATCCAGTGATCCGTTTGATATGATGACACCATAATCACGTTCAGCGGATTCAACGCTAATGAGTTCATCTAAACATCTTCAAAAACATCTTCAGGGCTTCGCTCAAACGCATCACCATAACCACCAGCTGATGGGCCAATAGCAAAGAATGTATCACCGGTTGCTGTCTTGTGATAAGGCACTTTCGACGTGAGGGCTTCAGACTGTCCATCGGAATGGATCAGATGAAGTTCGGCTGTTTTTCCATCTTGACCACCTTTGAATCCCCATGGGGCGAATTTATGGCCTTCACCTTCAACCGAAAATCCACCCGGTTCCAGAAACTGGAATGCCCGACATGCGCCTAAACCGCCACGGGTGCGACCTGCGCCTGACGTATCTTCACGCAATTCATATCTTGTGACGCGCATAGGTAAATGGCTTTCAATATCCTCAATAGGATTGTTTCTTGTATTGGCATATAGCGTATCAACAGCATCCATTCCATTCCTGTTGAAACGGCCACCATATGAACCTTCAAAGATTTCCATATGAACCCAGTGTGTTTCTTCTTTCAGGCCAGAAAATGCGATCACCTTAAGATTGCCTATTCCGGCTGAAACCTGTTCTGGCACGGCCTCTGCCAGTGCTTTCATGACCGTATCAGCCAACTGATTACCCGGTGTAAATCGGGCTATAACAGGGGCTGGAAAAATGGGATTTGCCAGACAGCCACGCGGAACTTTCAGGGTAATGGGGCGAACCAATCCAGAATTCTGTGGAATATATCCATAAATATCAGAATCAAGTAAAACTGACCGAACGGTCAGCCAGATGGAAATATCTACCGTCCCTATTAGAGGCATATTGATCGGCCGGTCTGCCACTTGCGGCGCGGTGCCTTCCAGATCAACCACCATCTCATCACCAGAAATAGTAATCGTAACGACAAGCGGCAGATCACGTCTTTCTGGGTCTTCTAGAAATCCATCAATAAAAGTGGTAGCGCTATATACGCCATCCGGAACATTCCTGATGGCATCCCGCATCAGTCGTTCCGAGTAATCCATCAAGGCTTCGCTGGCATTATCAACAGCCTGAAGCCCATAACGATCAACAAGATCAATAAACCGTTCCGCGCCGATCTGACAGGCGGCAACCTGTGCTTCCATATCACCGACAACCATGCCCGGTGCGCGAACATTATCTTTGAGAATCTGCCATACAGCTTCGTTACGTTCGCCCCCGTCATAGACCTTGATTGCCTTGAACTGGAGCCCTTCGGCATAGACATCGATGGCATCAACAATGCCGCAACTGCCGGGACTAAGCGCACCGACATCCAGATGATGAGCGGTTGTTCCTGAAAATCCGATCAACTTATCCCCATAAAAGACAGGGACAATCAGTGCGATATCAGGCCCATGGCTGGCTCCACCATAGGGATCATTATGCATGATCACATCACCCTTTTTAAATGGGGTTCCACGGTTTTCAAAAACCTCAATCACATTTTTCACATAACCGGGAATAGGCCCTGATTGCAGAGGTGTTGATTGCACCGATTCAGCAAGCTGATTGCCCTTTGCATCAGTAAGCGCAGTGCCAAAATCTTCTGATTCCCGAATGATGGAAGAATAGGACATACGCATGAGTTTATAACCCATCTCAATAGCGATATTTTGCAATGCCCCTTGAATGACATTGGCGGTAACCGGATCAATCGAAGGGGAAGAATCTTTTGTCATAGCTAATTTCTCCTCTTGCTTCAGGCGTTGATAGAGATGAGCATATTGCCCTGCTGATCAATCCGGAAGTCATCACCGGGCCGAACAACCGTTGTTGTATCCTGTTGAAGAATAATGGCTGGGCCTTCCATTTTTGTTTCAACAGGCAGTTTATCACGTTGGTAAATAGCGGTATCAAATGTTTTCAGTTCAGCCCCATGACGAAAGACGCATGGCGTAACTTTAACAAGTGCTTCATCAATAGACCCTGATTGAGGCGTATCCTGCTTTTCCAGTTTTGTTGAGGTGCCAATTCCGGACACCCGAACATTGACAATTTCTTTAGGGCTTTCCGGAAAAGAGCGACCATATTCGGTTTGATGCTGTTGTTCAAATTGATCAAACAGCATGCGTTCGGCGGTTTCATCAAAATGTTGCCCTTCGATTTTAACCCGCAACTCATATCCCTGACCCACATAACGAATATCAGCATAACGCAGAAACTCAACGTCATGGTCAGGAATATTATCGGCACGGAACTGCTGTGCCAGTCCGCTTTCCATATCATCGAACATAGCTTGCATGCGGGCATGATCTACTTGCCCGGATACCTGAAAAGCTGTTCGGATGGCATCATATTTTATATCAGTGGTCAACAGACCGGTTGCTGATGTAATCCCCGGATGGGGAGGAACAATGACCTCAGGTATGGCCAGCATAGCTGCTACTTCTGATGCTTGCAGAGGGCCACCGCCACCGAAAGCCATCAGGGAAAACTTCCGCGGATCAAGACCACGTTGAACGGTTCTTGATCTGATAGCATTAGCCATGGCCGAATTGACAATAGTGATAATGCCCTCGGCGCATGACAGACGATCCATGGATAATGTATTAGCCAGGTTATCGATCACCTGATTGGCCTTATCCTGATCTAGTTTCATTTCGCCGCCCAGAAAATTATCCGGGTCAAGTCGCCCCAGAACCAGATTTGCATCAGTCACAGTAGGTTGATCCCCGCCAAATCCATAACAGGATGGCCCCGGCCTTGCGCCTGCTGAACGTGGCCCTACCTTAAATGCTCCTCCCTGATCACGATAGGCAATAGAACCGCCACCAGCGCCAATAGTATGAATATCAATCATCGGAACCATCAGCGGGAAACCGGCAATCCATGTATCCCTTGGTGAGGCTTCGGCAAATTGTCCATTCTGAATAATGCCGATATCGGCAGATGTTCCCCCGACATCAAAAGTGATAAGGGAATCACGCTTTGACTGACTGCCTGACCACGCGCCACCCATGACACCGGCGGCAGGGCCGCTAAGAATCGTCAACACAGGTTTATCCGCTACCATAGATGACGTGGCCAATCCACCATTTGAGCCCATGATATGAAGATCAGATGAATACCCTTCTTCTGCAATCTTTTCTTCCAGCATAGTCACATAATTACGAACTTTAGGGCCGATAAAGGCGTTGATTGCCGTTGTTGTGAAACGCTCAAATTCCCTGAACTGGGGCGATACATCAGACGAACATGTAACAAATGCTTCCGGATAAACGTCTAACACGATATCGCGGGCACGATGTTCATGGGATGGATCAAGAAAGGCAAAAAGAAAACAGATGGCAATAGCGTCAATTTTGTTTTCTTTAAATGTTTCGGCAGCTTGTCTTACGGCATCTTCGTCAAGAGGAACCAGAACGTCACCACTAGGTGGTGTGATGCGATGTGCTACGGTTTTGCGCCACCGCCGTTTAACAAGGGGGCGATCCTGCCATGGAATTTCCTGCTGAATGGAAAAATGCTGGGGTCGTTGATGGCGGCCAATATGAATGATATCCCGATAACCTTCATTCGTGATCATTCCACATTCGGCGCCATTATGTTCCAGCATGGTATTGGTTGCCGTGGTTGTGCCGTGATAAATATGATCAACAGATTTGCGATCAACAGAAAAACGGCGGCAAAGTTCATTAATTCCACTGATAACACCTTCGGATGGATTATGTGGAGTGGTTGGCGTTTTATGAGTATTTATTTCCCCTGATACAGAATCAAATAATAACCAGATCAGTAAACGTGCCACCAACATCTACACCAATGAGTTTCACCTAAATTCTCCCCTGATTATTTTAGAAAAAATTAATATAAAATCCTAACCAGTTCATTTTAGGGATAAAAATGAAAAATCCCATTATATAAAATACTCCCCCCCCCTATAAAAAAGTGAGGAGATTATTTTCTGATTCTGATGTTTGACTGTTTCCAGATAGGCAACACATTCATCCACGGTATGAACATCTGCGAATTTGGCATCGAGATCAAACAGGTTCCATGCAACTGCACCCGGGATACGATCACCAATGCATTCTTTGACCGCTATTGTCCGGAAACCATCAGCAAGACCATCGCAAATCGTTTCCCGCACGCAGGCAGTGGCTGTTACGCCAGTAACTAGAATAGTGTCAACATTAGCTGCCCGTAAAATGCCGGCTAATTCGGTGCCATGGAAACTACTGGCACGTTTCTTCAAAAGTGTGTATTCCCCTTCAACAGGTGCAATTCTGCTATCAATAGCCCATAATTCTTCATTTTTAATATCAACAACATCAACTGGAATCTTGCAGTGCCATAGCCCCATATCGGTAAACTCGGCATCACGATCTGTTACTTCATATGCAGTAGTAACATGGATGACGGGATGACCATTAGCTCTGCAGGCTTCAAGCAGGCGCTGCATTCCGGGGATAATTTCGTTATCCATTTTATTCTGATCACAGGTAAACGGATTGCCGGGTCGTGTCCATGCATTGGCCAGATCAACAGATACTAAAGGCTGGTTTTTTGCCAAATCCTATGCGCCGCTGAAACCCTCTTTGCTGATAAATCTCCGTTGCTTTGTCAAAAGCCTGATGAAGCATTTCATCAAGCTCTTTCCAATCCATATTATCTTCACTCATAATTTTTATTCCTTTTAAATATTATTTTTATATGACAGCATAGGTGTATATTACCTGCAAGTTATATTTTGGTAATAGCAGTTCAAACACCTTCTTTATCTCAAGAAATAAGGAAAGTGATTAAAAATTGACTGAACAGGTTGATGTTCAACATGGAAAGAAAAATAGGGGTTGTCATGTATAGTGGAAAATTATTTGATACGATTAATTGTGGGCCAATATCGCTGAAAAACCGAATTGCCATGGCACCGTTAACACGTCAATGCGCAGATGATGATGGATCACCAAATGATGAAATGGTGGCATATTATGCTCGCCGTGCCCGTGGTGGTGTCGGTCTTATTATTACCGAAGGCACATATCCGGCGGATAATCTGTCAGGCGTTTGTTATTTAAATCAGCCGGGATGCGGGACTGATAAACATCAGGCAGGCTGGAAAAGCATTGCTGATGCATGCCATAAACATGGGGCAAAAATCATTGTACAGCTGATGCATGCTGGCCGTGTTGCTGATCCAAGAGCGATCAAAGATGGTGAAAAGCCTGTTTCTGCATCAGACACGCATAGTTCGGGCTGGGTGCTTTATACAGATAATGAAACCGAATTGCATGATCGTGGGTTGAGTGGTGATTGGCCACAGATTACTTTTCCCCCAGCCCGAAGCCTGACCGAAGAAGAGCTTAATATCATTGCAGATGATTTTGCTGCTGCTGCCAAACGGGCAGTAGATGCTGGATGTGATGGCGTTGAGGTTCATGGCGCCAATGGTTATCTGCTCTATCAATTTACTGATCCCAAACAGAGATCTCCGCACCGATGCCTATGGTGGATCAGCTGAAAATAATTTGCGCTTTCCGCGCATGGTTGTTGACCGGATTCGTGCCGCTATCGGGCCAGATAAGCTGATTTCCTATCGCATATCTCAGGATGGCGTTGATGATTTTACTGGTTTCTGGGAAGCCGGACAGAGCTATGTTGAAGCCCTTGGTATTGAACTTGGTAAAATGGATGCAGATGTCATTCACTGGTCAAGCTTTAACTGGAAAGATAACCGGTTTGATCCATCATGCCCGCCGATTCCGGTAACGCTGAAAAAATGAGCGGCAAGCCGTTTATTACCAATGGCAATATTTTTGATGGAGCATCAGCAGAAGAAGTGTTTGATCAAGATGCTGGTGATATCGTTGCTGTTGGCCGCCCTATTTTTGCCCATCCTGATTGGCCATATATCGTGGCGTCAGGTATGGATTATGACTGGATGGAATTTGACCGGAAATATGTTATTAAACCAGCTTATGATTATACCTATGCCTATCCAACGGGGCTGCCAGATAGAAACTGGGCTCCGGACGCAAAAATGAAACGCTAGAACAGAGGTAAAGGATGAGCGGGAAATTCAGCAACACCAACCATTTTGATTGATAATGATCAGTGTCGTCTAACCTTATGGTCGTTTGAAGCTGGTCAGGAAACTGGCTGGCATACGCATGAAATGGATTATGTTGTCATGCCAAAGGTTCAGGCAAGGTCAGATTGCAACATCCTGATGGAACCGAAAGCGTTTCCGATATGTCACCTGATGCGCCGTATTTTCGTCCTGCTGGCGTTAATCACAACGTCATCAATGCATCAGATGCCCCGTTTTCTTTTCTGGAATTAGAATTCAAGCAAAACTAGTCACTGACTAGTTTTGCTCTTTTCAGAACAGCATGTAGAAGCACGTTTGATCCGGCTGCTGCCCATTCAGGTGTAATGTCTTCTGCTTCGTTATGTGATAATCCATCCTTGCATGGGCAGAAGATCATGGTTGATGGCATGACCTTATTCAGCCAACATGCATCATGACCAGCACCCGAAACCATGTCGCGGTGACGATATCCCAGTTCATCTGCCGCCTGACGGACAAGATTGGTACAATCTGCATCAAACTCAACAGGGTTATATCCGGATATGCGTTCCATTTCTAAACCAAGGCCAGTACTGGCACATAGCTGTTTGGCATAGTCCTGAATTTTCTCAATCATGCGCTTGATAGAATCTTCTTGTGGAGCACGAAAATCAATAGTGAATTGCGCCCATCCCGGTATCACATTATATGAATTGGGGGTAATCTGCATATGCCCCACGGCACCAACGGCATCCTGACCTTCTTCGGTAACGATTGCGTTGACCTGATTGATGATTCTGGCCATGGCAAGGCCGGCATCTTTTCTGGCTGACATCGGGGTTGAACCAGTATGAGCGGCATTGCCAGTTATAGTAAACTTTAACCAGCATAACCCCTGAGCTTTTGCCACAACACCAATATCTTTATCTTCAAGTTCAAGGATGGGGCCCTGTTCAATATGAAGTTCAAAATAAGAATCAAAGGTTTTTCCCCTATGGGCTGGTCACCTTTCCACCCAATACGCTCTAACTCATCACCAAATGTTAAGCCGTCACTATCTTTTCTGGAATAAGCCCATGCTTTATCATATTCTTGAGCAAAGACACCAGATGACAACATAGCAGGGGCAAAGCGTGTTCCTTCTTCATTTGTCCAATTAACGATACAGATAGGATGCTGTGTTTGATAATCATGATCATTAAGTGTGCGTATTAATTCAAGTCCGGCCAGAACCCCAAGAACACCATCAAATTTTCCACCAGTTGGCTGTGTATCAAGATGACTTCCCACCAGAATAGGCGGTAAATCATTGTTCTGGCCTGGGCGGGTCATAAACATATTTCCAAGTTCATCAACATCCATGGTAAGACCTTCGGCCTGACACCAATCTGCAAATAATTGTCTGCCATCAGCATCAGCATCGGTTAATGTCTGCCTGTTATTGCCGCCAGCAATGCCCGGGCCAATTTTAGCCATATCCATCAACATATCCCAGAGTCGATCAGAGTTGATCCGGATATTGGAAACAAGTTCCGCCATTTTATTTTCCTCATGTCTTAGGTGATCTGGATAAGACCTTATCATGCTGCCAGTAATTGGCAAAATATTTCCAGATCAGTTGTATGGAATGCGGCAAGGGTATTGCTTATATCGATATTTTAGTTAATCATAACCTAATAAAAATTCATTCACGGTTATGGTTTATGGCCATCTTAGTAGTTAAATATGAAGAGGAAATGATGAAATCATCAGTTGATCTGAATTGTGACATGGGCGAAGGCTTTGGGCACTGGGTATTAGGTGATGCGCCTGACGAAGAGCTGATGAAAATATTAAGTTCAGCAAATGTAGCTACAGGGTTTCATGCTGGTGATCCTAATTCCATGAACAAAATAGCTAAACTGGCCAAAGATAATAATGTTGGTCTTAGGGGCGCATCCGGGTTATCAGGATTTGCGCGGGTTTGGTCGCCGGTTTATTCAGACACCTGCTGATGAATTGATAAATGATATCCTTTATCAGGTTGGTGCATTGCGTGAATTTGGTCGCCGTCATGATGTGGAATTACAGCATGTGAAGCCGCATGGAATGTTATATGTGGAAGCGGCACGCAACGAAGAGTTATCCACCATGCTGATTGAAGCGCTTCAGAAAACATGCCCTGACCAGATGATTTTCTGTATGGGTGTTTCCATCACCCGTCAGATTGCTCTCGAAAAAGGTTATCCAAGTGTTAGAGAGTTTTATGCTGATAGAGATTATGATAGCAGTGGATCAATTGTCTTTACCAAAAAGGTGGGACAGCTAGACCCGAAAGCCGTCGCGGAAAAATGCCTCCGGGCTTGTGTTGAAGGAAAAGTAGCGACAGTTGACGGACAGGATATAGATATCGCATTTGAATCTATTTGCTTTCATTCAGACTCACCTGGGGCTTTATCTATTGGTCAGGCTATCCATGATATTCTCAAAGCGAATGGGATTACCATTGCGTCACCTGAAAAATAAATGCGATAAGTTTAATCAAAATCATCATTCAAAAAATTATTAAGGGAAGATCAATTATGTCAGATATACAATCACCACTACCGGGAACATTCTACTTTACCCCATCACCGGGTGAGCCAGCATTTAAATCTGCTGGCGATAGCGTTAGCGAAGGTGATGTCATTGGACTTATAGAAGTCATGAAAACATTTATTGAAGTAAAAGCCACAGAAGCAGGAACATTTGAAAGTTATGCTGTTGATAATGAACAACCTGTTCAGGCAGGTCAGGTGATTGCTAAGCTGAAATAACTGATCATGTCCATTAAAAAACTTCTCATAGCCAATCGTGGTGAAATTGCTGTCCGTATCATTAAGGCGGCGCAATCACTTGGAATAAAAACTGTACAGATTTATTCCGAGGCAGATGCATCTATGCTTGCCGTATCAATGGCGGATGAGTCTGTTTGCGTAGGTGCGGCACCAGCTGCCCAGTCATATCTAAATATTGATGCCATTATCGCTGCGGCCAGATCAACCCATGCTGATGCCATTCATCCGGGATATGGATTTCTTGCCGAAAACGCTGAATTTGTCCGTGCGATTACGAAAGCCGGATTGATTTTTGTAGGCCCAGATGCCGATCTGATTGACATGATGGGGAACAAGATTGCGGCCAGACAAACAGCTATAAAAGCAGGTGTTCCGGTTGTTCCGGGGTCTGATGGTGCCGTGTCTGATCTGGACGAAGCGGCAAGTATAGCCGAGCAGATTGGTTATCCTATCATGATCAAGGCGGCGGCTGGCGGTGGCGGCCGCGGTATTCGTATTGCCGAAGATGAAGCCAGTTTGCGGCGACTGGCACCGCAAGCACAAGCAGAAGCCCAAGCCGCTTTTGGTGACGGCAGTTACTATCTGGAATATGTTGTTGTCAATGCGCGCCATATCGAAGTGCAAATTATGGGTGATGGCAAAGACGCTGTGCATTTCTATGAACGGGAATGTTCATTGCAACGTCGGCGACAGAAAATCTGGGAAGAAGCCCCATCATCATCTCTTGATGACAATACAAGAATCGCACTTTGTGATTCAGCTGTAAATCTTGCCAAAACGGTTGGCTATACCGGTGCTGGAACAGTGGAATATCTTTATGAAGAAAAACTGGCCGTTTCTTTTTTATTGAAATGAATACCCGCATACAGGTGGAACATCCTGTCACGGAACAGATCACTAATCATGATCTGGTAGCAGAAATGATCCGCATTGCTGGCGGTGCAGGCCTTTCGGTTTCTCAAGAAGATATCCTTATAAATGGCCATAGTATTGAAGTGCGGATCAATGCTGAAAATCCTGCGATGCAGTTCTTGCCATCACCGGGCACTATTGATCAATTGACACTGGATCATGCGTCGGATGTTCGTTTTGACCATTTTCTTTATGAAGGTTATTCTATTCCACCATTCTATGATTCTCTGGTTGGCAAATTGATTGTGCATGCTGATCATCGAGATGAGGCAATTGCGCATCTCTATCAGGCGCTTGCTGGAACAACAATCAAGGGGATAGAAACAACCATCCCATTATTAATGGAATTAACAAAAGACCAAGACGTAAAGTCTGGACAAGTTCATACTAACTGGCTCGAACAGTGGCTGGCTGAACAATCCTGAAATCGATAGAAGATGGAGAATTGATTTGAAAACACGATATACATTTGGTGGAGATGAACACATCTATGTTGAAATGGATGAGGAAATGTCCCTTGATGCGTTCTTTAAAAGCCTATTCATGAGTAATGCAGTAAGAGATGCAGAAATTAAAGGCGTGACAGAGATTTGTCCTGCCAATGCTTCTTTTCAAGTGAAGTTCAATCCGGATATCATCCACCCGGATGATCTTCTTGAGCGGATTAAGATGCTAGAAGAAAAAGCGGAACAGGCAGAAAAAAGACTTAATACCCGGATTATTGAGATACCGGTTTACTATCAAGACCCATGGACACATGAAACCCTGATGCGCTTTAGAGAAAGGCATCAGGACCCTGATGGTACTGATCTGGAATATGCGGCACGCATTAATGGATTTGATAGTGTTGAAGATTTTATTACGGCCCATCATTCACAGCCATGGTTTGTATCCATGGTCGGATTTGTTTCCGGTTTGCCATTTCTCTATCAGTTAGTGGAACGGGAAAAACAATTACAGGTTCCTAAATATCTGCGCCCAAGAACAGATACACCAAAACTCACCGTTGGTTATGGCGGGTGCTTTTCATGTATTTATTCGGTGCGTGGGGCAGGTGGCTATCAAATGTTCGGGATCACACCTATGCCAATTTATGACCCTGAACAGAAGGTAAGTTATCTGCAAGGATTTCATGGTGCTTTTCCGTCCCGGTGATATCGTGAAATGGCGACCGATTGATCGGGCTGAATATGATGCCATATGTCAGCAGGTCGAAGATGGAACATATTCACCTAAAATGGCTGATGTCGAATTTGATCTGGACACGTTCAATCAGGATATTGCCAAAACCAATGCTCGTTTGATGGAGGCTCTCAATGGCGCTTAATATCATTAATCCGGGTTTGTCGACCTCTATTCAGGATTTAGGACGTCCGGGATATTTTCATCTTGGTATTCCCATTGGTGGTGCCATGGATCGGTTTTCCCTGCGCGTGGCAAATATGCTGGTTGGTAATCCAGAGGATGCGGCAGCATTAGAAGCCGTTTTTATGGGGCCTGAAATCGAGTTTGCCAGCGATGGTGCCATTGCTGTGACAGGAGCTGATATCCCTGTCATGCTTGATGGTGTTGAACAGCCGACTTGGACAACGCTTGCGGTGAGCAAAGGACAAAAACTTAGTTTTGGGTTCCTGAAAGCAGGGGCACGGATATATATTGCTGTTTCCGGCGGTATTACAACACCTGAAGCATTAGGAAGCCGTTCAACATATCCGATTGGTGCTCTTGGCGGTATCGAAGGCAGAAATATTGCTGCCGGCGATACATTACCAACAGGATCAGCGGGTAATTATAACATAGGTGCTCATGTTCCTTCTGACATGCGCCGGATGCCGTCAACACCTGCTATCCTGCGTATGGTGAAAGGGTTATACTGGCATCGGCTTACAGATGCATCTGGAGAACAATTCCTGAAAGATGAATGGAAAGTGGCGCCGGAAGCTGACCGCATGGGATATCGGTTTAGAGGTGGTAAAGCGCTTGAGTTTGTTGACAGAGAGCAGCCATTTGGTGCTGGTTCTGATCCGTCGAATATTGTTGATGGCTGTTATTCATATGGCTCAATTCAGGTGCCGGGCGGCACTGAGCCTATTGTCCTGCATCGGGATGCGGTATCTGGCGGTGGCTATTTCACGCTTGGGGCGATTATATCTGCAGATATGGATTATATTGGTCAGCTTCAGCCCCATACTCCGGTAAAGTTTGAAGCCGGTTAGTATGGAAGATGCCCTATCTGCCCGTAAAGAGCGGCATAAATTGCTGGATCAGATCAGGGCAGAATTATCGTAATGATATGGTAGCGGCGCCACTTGTTAAAGATTCCACGCACCGTCTAGCGGTGCTTGGAACATCTGTGACGCAAAACCCCATTCTCAAAAGCTATGCTGAAAAAGATCTGAGCATGGCCCTTGATATGGTGACGCTGGGTGGTGAATCTGCCCAGCAAAGAGCGGCATTATCACCAGAAAGCTATGATGTTTATGATCAGTGGTTTCATGATATTGATCTTAGCTGGCCAACAGGATCATTACAGCCGATTGATATCAAACGGATTAAAGGGTTCAAACATATTAGATTTTGATGCCCTGACAGGATTTTCCGCCAACAAAGATCATATCTGGAAAACCCTCTCTCCCATTGATAGACTTTATGTTGGGGCAGATTTGTCACTTTCTCGCAAACAGTCTCAGCAAATCAGCATGATGCCTACTATTTTTAATGCTGATACTCTGGCTATTATCAATGGTGCAAAGTCAGCCTTTTCCCAATGTAAATGACTGGTATGGATTATTGGATGAAGACTGGCAGGGAATGCTGTCATTATTCAGAAAGATTCTGCAATCAGTCTGGTTGAAATGCTTCTTGCCCTTATCCAGAAAGGGAGATTTAGAGGTGTCGGATATTACCGATCTCACTACTGATGAGATTGATCTTTTTATCAGTTTATTCAGCGGCCTATATGAAAACAAGGGCAATTTCTCTGCTTTGGGAAGTCGAGAATGATCTGCTTTCGCTTATGCAAACAAAGAAACCTTTGCTTTGTTCGATCTGGTGGTCAGGTGCGATGCATTTGCGCGCCAAGGGATATGATGTCAGCATGTTGCTCCTCAGAATGGCTATCGGGGTTGGTTTGGTGGGTTGGCGTTATCACAGGCTCTTTTCAGATTGGAAACTTGATGCCGCTTATGATTATCTGAACTGGTGGCTCACTGGCCCGGCTGGGGCATATCTCTGTCGCCAAGGCGGTTATTTCATAAATCTTAGATGCGGTGAAAGACATATCTTCAAACACATGAATATGAGTTTTGGATTGAAGGTAAGTCTGCGCGATATGATATTTTTGATAATGATGGCCAGTTGCTTTATCGGAAAGGCAGCGTTCGTGAAGGTGGCAGTCTTTATGACAGGATGAAATCAATTGCTATCTGGAACACCGTTATGCCAGAACATAATTATCTTGTTCGGCAATGGCAAAATCTACCATGGTCAAATTAATGGGAAACATTGATCCAGCATATAGGATCTTTTAAGAAGAGCGTCGTGTCAACCAAGATGGAATAGGCGGCGTTGGGAAGATAGAGAGGGCTTTCAGGCGAAGATTTGTCCGTTTGGCTGATAATTTGATATGGTTTTCCAAAGCCATAGCGGCAGCATCAACAGCATCCCGGAAAAGATATTCGTAAATAATAATATGTTCAGTGGGCGGCAATGAAAGGCCGCCCATTCATAGTTTTGGCAAAAATATCATTAACCAACAAAAGCCAATTGGGACTGATCAATCAGGCGTTTTAGTGCGGTGTTTTGGGAATGATTGAGAAGATCAACATGCAAATCATTTTCAATTAACTTGATCATTTCCTGATCAAGGGAATGCACATTTTCTTTAGCTAAATAGCATCGCTCAAGCCAAATATTAACATGCTTTATCAGAGGCGCTGGGCGGCATCAATTAATGCAAGTGGTTCTAGTTTTGAGCGAATGCTAAAAAGATCATTTAGCATTTTTGATGTTAATGGCCCTACCGTCCAGTGGGCACGATAATCTTTGCCAATCAATCCACGTTCTGCAAACTTAGATAGCGATTGGCGAATAATGGTTCGGCTAACATTATAATATCAGCCGCTTTCTGTTCATTGATCCAAAAAGCACCAAATGGCAAAACATTGGCAATTTGTTGTTCCATATCTTGATGAAGATCGATCGGATCGTTGTTTTTCAACATCCAGCGTATTTGGAAAAATGTTTTGAGGTCATTCTGTATATCTAAAGCGTTTTAATGTCTCAGGGTGTTTTTATTTTCTGGCCGCTTTGGCGGTTAAGAACAAACTCTGCTTTTTTATCAACACGGATGGCTAAATTGATTTTTCCAGCATTTGCATAGGCTTGATAAACAGGGGTTCGGCTTGGTTTTTGAAAAATGCTGGCAAGCATGTTTACGCTTACAACAACGCCGTCTAAAGACCGATTGCAGATATAATCGTTTTCAGTTTTCATCAAAGATTTGCCGATATCGCGGTTGTCTTTCATAATTTTTTTGTATACAAAATCCATTTTTTAAAATATCAGAATACAAGTACAGTCACTCAGGCAAAATTTCCATCAAAAAAAGAATAGATTTGTCGTATTAATAGAATTTTGAAATCAGTTTCTTAACAAACTTTCTTCATTATGATTTTCATGAAATGAGAAAAATGTTTTGACTTTTGTGTTCATTGTGAAAACATATAAAGATTATAATAAAATTAATGAATCGATAATTATCTGTGTTCGATATCAAATGGGGAGAATAAGTCTGTGCTAGAAGTAAAGTCTGTTTCTAAAAGTTTTGCTGGTGTTCCAGCCGATTAGAAGATATCTCATTTGAGTTAATGAAAATGAATATATCACTCTTGCTTGGATCATCTGGTAGTGGCAAATCTGTTCTCTTGCGCATGATTGCTGGTCTGCTTGAACCTGATGCTGGTCAGGTAATTTTGCGCGGTGAAGACGTGACCAATCGGCCTTGCCATGAACGACGAATCGGCTTTGTTCAGCAGAAATACGCCCTTTTCCCCCATCTGAATGTTTTTGATAATATCGCTTTTGGCTTGCGCCATCGCACCAATGATCCGATTAAAGATGAAAGCATCATCCGCAAAAAGGTTTCTGAGATGATTGCGCTTGGTCGGGCTTATTGGTCAGGAAAAAAAATGACAGGTCAGATTTCTGGCGGCCAAAAGCAGAGGGTTTCTTTGGCGCGTACGCTGGTTACCGAGCCTAAAATTTGTTTGCTTGACGAACCTCTTGGCGCGCTTGATGCCAATTTGCGGAAAGAATGACGATTGAGCTACAAAACATCGCGGGGAGCTTGGCATTTCCTTTATGCATGTGACTGGGGAATGAGTTTGAAGCCCTAGCCATGGGTCAGAACATGCTTGTCATGTCAGAGGGCAAGATTGTCCAGCAAGGTAGGCCGGCCGCAAGACCTGTATTCAAAGCCGCAAGATATTGACCACGGCAAAAAGCATGCATAAGCTTCAATATTTTCTGGTGCGATGATGGCAAGTCAGATGGAAGCCGGAACAACGGATAAAGCCCCTTCAGCGGCAAAAATGAAAAAGGCCAGCCATTGTGCTGTGCGCATGGACAAAATCGATATTGATAAAACTTCGAAGCAAGGGCATCTGGATTAGAAGGCACATTTCTGACCAGTGAGTTTCTGGGCAATAAAATCATTTATTTCTTCAAAACTGACAAAGATGGTCATGTTTGTGAAGTTGAAAATCATATGAGTCTGAATGAGCCTAAACATCTCAAAGCAAATAGCACCTATCGCTGAGCTGGAAGGCCAAAGATATTCTTTATTATGACGAAAATAAACAGTTGCTAAGCTGATTGATAATGATGGAAAGATGGACGATCAGTGAGATCAAATAAAGGAACATGGTTGTTATTGGCGCCGGGGATGATTTGGATATCATTATTTCTTGTGGCGCCTCTGATCATGATGGATTTATGTCAGCTTCTGGACACAAACAACATTTAGTATCAAGCCTGATTTACAATCCAGTCATGGGTTAATTTCTTCAGCTCGGATACTTATTTTGGGGCGTTATTGCGCACCATCCGATCTGGTTAACCGTTTTGTTTGTGACATTGCTGATCGGTTATCCTGTGGCGCTTTTTATTGGTCAGTTTATCAAGAACAAAACCTTGCAAACAGCTTTGCTTGTTGACTTGCGTGATTCCTTTCTGGACATCATTTCTGATTCGGGTATTGGCGTGGCGTCCATGCTTGGAAAAGAAGGTGCGATTAATATCATTCTTCAAAAAATAGGCATTATTGATGCTCCAATTGAAGTTCTGCTATTCACCGAATTATCGGTGATTATTGGGATGGTGCAGATTTATGTGGTGTTTATGGTTGGCCCGATTGCCTTTATGATTGGTCGCATTGATGAAAGTCTGATTGAATCAGCACGTGATCTGGGCGCTTCTTCCTGGACGATTTTCCGCCGCATCATTCTGCCATTGAGTATGCCGGGGGTTATCGTTGGCTCTATTTTTGTGACCGTTATGGTGCTGGGTGAGTTTGCGACGGCGTCGGCGCTTTCTGGGCGGAAAGTTAATTTGCTGGGCAATATTATCATCACTCAGGTGGGCTCGCTGAAATGGGCATTCGCCGCGGTTGCTGGTGTTGTGCTGACGGTTGTCATGGCGGCTTTTGTTGCGGTCATGTTGCGTATTGTTAATTTAAGAAACCAGATCTGATAGGAGCGCTGTTATGGATAAAGTTGTTTCTTTACGTTGGTTTCTAGGCATCTTTACAGCCGCATTTATCTGTTTTGTATGGCCCATTTATTGTCATGGGAATATTGAGTTTTCAGCAAGGCCCTGAAGGTGGCCCGCAATTTCCTATCATTGAATGGTCAACCTACTGGTATCAGCACGTTTTTGGTGTAGCCCCGCCATCGCGGTTGCGCCATTGCCAATTGGTGAAGCCTTGATCCGTTCATTAACTTGGCCTTTGCCACGATGGTCGTTTCAACGGTAATGGGTGTTCTAACGGCTCAAGCATTCCCGGCGTCCGTTCCGTGGCTCTGGGTGGTGTTTTATTCCGGTTATTCTTGGCATGATTGTTCCGGGGGTTTTACTTGGTCTTGGGATGGTTCTGCTGGCCGATCAGGTCGGGGTAGCGCGTAACTGGTGGTCAACGGCCTTTGTGCTTCATGTGGTTTATACTTATCCTTTTTGCTTTTCTGGTCATGCTTAGCCATTTTCAACCGGTTTGATGAATCCGTTGAAGAAGCATCATTGAGTCTTGGCGTTACGCCAGCAAAAACATTTCGCAAAGTGACCTTCCCGATTATTTTCCCCGGGTGTGCTATCGGCCATGCTGTTTGCCTTTACGCTTAGTTATGATGAGTTTCCGCGGACATTGTTCACAGGCGGTTCTGATGTCACCATGCCGTTGGCGATTTATGGAACCTTTGCGGTTGAAATTCATCCAAACCTCTTTGCCTTTGGGGTATTGACGACTTTGTTCTCATTCTCGCTTCTTGCTGTTTACGGAATATTGCTGACCCTTTCTATGTCCGTCGCCAGCGCCAGCGTATATCGGGTCTGCAAGAGGATATTTCATGAACAAGCCTTGATCAGCATATCGCTATTGTGACAGGAGCTGGTCGGGTATTGGCGCAGCGATTGCTGAGCGATTGCTCATGACGGCGCCAGAGTCATGATGAATGATATCAATGAGGACAGTTTAAGATCTGTTCGGGATCATCTTATCTCATCTGGCATATCAGCAGATCATGGCAGCTTATCAGGTGATGTATCACTTGAAACAGATATGAAAATGCTGTTTGATGGCACTTTAGATACTTTGGCGATTTTTCACTGGTGGTAAATAATGCCGGCATTCTTCAGCAAAAAGCTTTTTGTTGATTTAAATTATCATGACTGGGATAAGATGATTGCCGTTCATTTGCGTGGCTGTTTTCTCGGTTGTCATTTTGCCGTTCCCATTATGCAAAAAGAGGCGGCGGCGTGATCATCAATACAGCATCGCAATTAGGCCAGATCGGGGCGGCGGATTTGTGCATTACGCCTCTGGCTAAAGCAGCCATTATTGGTTTGACAAAATCATTGGCGCGTGAGTTTGGTCAATCAGGGATCAGGATTAATGCCGGTTGCCCGGGGCCGATCAATACAGATCTGGTTCTTGGATTATCAAAAGAATGGCGTGATGCCAAAGCGGCGCAATTGCCGCTTAGGACATTTTGGTGAGCCGTCTGATGTGGCGGCGACGGTGGCATTTCTAGCATCTGATGATGCACGGATATATGTTGGGCAAACACTTGGGCCGAATTCTGGCGATGTGATGTTTAGGAGGTGGAACAATGAAAACAGTTTTGATTACAGGGGCAGGAATTGGTATTGGCGCAAGCGGCGCTGGCTTTCGGTAAGGCTGGATATCGCGTTATCGTGACCGATATTCTGGCTGACGAAGGTGCATGCTGCTGTTGATGGCATTTCTAACGGATGCTGGCGGCACGGCAGAGAGTTTCATCATCTGGATGTGACTCTACGGAAAATGCTAATCAGGTTGTTGCCAAAAAAGCGCATGGTGCGATTGATACCATTGTCTGTAATGCTGGTATTGCCCATAAAGTGCCCCCTAGACCAGATGACAGATGAGAAATGGGACTTCACTTTTGATGTCGATCTGAAGGGTATGTTCCGGGTTATCCGTCCAGCTTTAGCGCAAATGAAAAAGCAAAAGCAGGATCTATTATCTGCCTGTCTTCCTGCATGGGTGTCATGTATGGATGGGATGAACATGTACATTATTCAGCTGCAAAAGCTGGTGTTGTTGGGTTGGTTCGTGGTCTTGCCAATGAACTAGCACGACATGGCATCAAGGTTAATGGTGTTGCGCCGGGATATATCCGTACCGCCCAGCTTTTGTCTGAAAAGCATTCACTTGGGAAAGAAGGTGCTGAAAAAGCTGGTTCTTTATTCCGATGGGTCGTATCGGTCAACCAGATGATATCGCTGATGTGATTTTCTTTTTAGCATCAGAACAAGCCAGATATCTGACGGGGCAAGTGATAAGCGTGGACGGTGGACTTGCGGTCGGCCGTTACTAAAATGACCAATCTTCTAGAAGGAGGAATACAATGACAATACAATCAAATAGTCGTAAGTTTCTGGCCGGTACAGGGATGGCGATTGGTAGCACCATGCTCTGCAACCCGTCTCAGGTCTTTGCTGGTGGTCATCTTGCAGAACAGCAGTTAAGAACTGTTGGTCTTTCAGTGACCGTTCAAGAACGTATCCTGAATGATTTTAAAGAAAATCAGGTGTAGGCTCTGTCAGTGGTAAAGGAGATATTTTCCCTAACACACAGACAGAACTGCTTTCAGGTTCAAAAGGCATATGATTGCTGGGAAACAATTGGTGAACGTCTACCTGCTATGACAGTGACAAATACCATTAAGCCAATTCCAACATCAAATTGCTATCTAACTGGAACAGTATTCGTGATACATTCACCAAAACTGATCCACGGATGGAAGCACGGGCACAAATTTCTGGCCAGATTTGGGCAGATGCTGGGCAGTCATCATTATGGATGGTTCCGACCGTTTATAACTTTGACTCAATCGGCTATCGTCCTGACCTTGTTGACGCTGAAGAAGCCAATACATGGACATCACTTTTCGATAAGAAGTTCAAGGGCAAGACTGGCCTGAACGTTGATCCACTGATCGCATTCGGACAGGCAATTCTGGCTATGAATTCACTTGGTATGCTGGATGTTCCTAACCCAGGTAATCCAAATAAGAGTGAAATCGACGAAGCGTCCAAATTCTTGATCTCCAAGAAAAAGGAAGGCCAGTTCCGTGCCCTTTGGGGTGATTTCGGTGAACTGGTTAACCTGATGGCTTCTGGTGAAATGGTGCTTGCAGATGCGTGGCAGCCTGCGGTTATGGCTGTTAAGGCTCAAGGTATTCCATGTTCATATGCGGAACCGAAAGAAGGTTATCGCGGCTGGTCAATTGGTATTTCCATGATTAATGGATCACCAAATGAAGATGCTGTTATGGCTTATGCTGATTACTGGCTGTCAGGCCCACCAGCTATCGCGGTTTCCGAGCAGGGATATTATTCACCGACCACAACCATCAAAAAGCACATGTCAAAAGAAAAGTATGACTTCTGGTATGAAGGTAAGCCTTGGGTAGGTGCACCTGATCGGGGAATCCAAGAAGGTGATCTTCGTGATGGTGGCTCACTAGCCAATCGTGCGTCTAAGGTGACTTACTGGCATCAGTGGCCAGATGAGTATGATCATCTCATGATGAAGTGGGATGAATTCCTAAGCGCATAATCATCAATTTGGGTTCAGGGGTATGGTCCCTGAACCCACTTTCAACTGGTAAACATAATGACTGAATTTGATTTAGAGCTAAAACAGATAACGAAAATATATCCCGGTGGCACATTGGCTGTTGAGGCTTTTGATCTACAAGTGGGGAAGGGTGAATTTTTATCCTTTGTCGGCCCATCAGGATGCGGCAAGACAACCACCTTGCGAATGATAGCCGGGCTTGAGGATATCACATCAGGCGAATTATATATTCGTGGTGTCAATAATACTCATGTAAAAGCTGAAAAAAGACCAACGGCAACCATTTTTCAGAATTATGCTATTTACCCTCATATGACGGTTCGTCAGAATATTGAGTTTGGATTAAAAATCCGAAAATTATCCTGCCTAGTGAAATCAACAAGAAAACGTCAAATATTATCGATTTACTTGATTTAGGTAGTGTTGCCGATGCCAGAGAAACGTCCCTTTCTGGTGGCCAGAAACAGCGTGTAGCGCTAGCCCGTGGACTGGTTACAGAACCTGAAATTCTTTTGCTTGATGAACCATTGGGCGCGCTTGATGCTAACTTGCGGCGCGCTATTCAGGATGAATTGAAATTACTTCAAAGACAGTTAAATATTACATTTGTATTTGTTACTCATGCGCAATCAGAAGCACTGGGGATGGGTGACAGAATTGTTGTTATGAATTCTGGCCGTGTTGAACAAATTGGCCTGTCAGAAGATATTTATTTTAATCCGCAAACACCATTTGTGGCGCGGTTTATTGGCAAGAATTTACTATTTGAAGGCACTATCCAGAACGCTAGCGGAAAAACAGGTGCGATTGAAACGCCAAGTGGTCTTCTCAAAGGGCGATTGATAGGCAATAAAGCCAAGAAACTCACGGGGTCTGATGGTCTGTGCCATCTGAATATATCAGTTTGGTAAATCATCCAAGAAAGATGTTAATACCATCACAGGTCATGTGGAACAGGCCAATTTTGTTCTAATACGGTTATTATTTATATGACTTTAGCTAATGGTGATGTCGTGAAGATTGAAACCCATGCTGAAAAAGTTTCAGGTCATGATCTTAATTCGGGAAGCCAGCTGACCTGTTACTGGGAAGCCAGTAAATCCAGCATCATGTTAAATGAAAGTAATGGGATAAATCATGACCTGATGCCTCTCTTCTATCCATGACTGCGCTTGCATTAGGCAAGGCTTTACAGAAAAGAGCGATGTGCAAAGCTGTTGATGTTGCTGGTGCCTGTCTTGATGCTGGCCAAAATCAGACAAGTCCTGTCTATATAAAGCTTACCGAAGCACGAGCCATAGCCGAAGCAGAGGCCGCAGACAAAAGACTTGATGCCGGGGCGCCTTTATCTGATCTTGATGGTGTCCCGATAGCATGGAAAGACCTTTATGATATGGAAGGTGAGGTAACGACAGCGGCTTCTATTGTTTTTGAAGATGCAAAACCAGCCCAGAATGATGCGCCGGTTGTTGCAAAGGCCAAGGCGGCGGGCATGGTCAGCATTGGAAAACTGAATATGACAGAAATGGCGTATTCGGGTATTGGTTATAATCCCCATTATGGCACACCAATGAATGCATGTTCGGATGAAGTGCATTATTCCCCGGTGGATCATCATCAGGAAGTGGCGCAGTAGTTGGTCGTAATATGGTTCCGATTGCTATTGGTTCGGACACAGGTGGTTCGGTTAGGGTGCCAGCATCTTATAATGGGGTGGTTGGGTTAAAAACCTCTGAAGGGCGCTATGATAAGAATGGCGTCATTCCATTATCCCGCACATTTGATACCGTAGGCCCACTGGCCAGAACCGTTGATGATTGTGCCGCGATTGACCGTATCTTCCGTTCAGACCTTCATGTGTCACCGCCGCCATTACAAGAAAAGCCACGCTTTTTTGCCCCGCAAACAGTTGTGCTGGATGAACTGGATGATCAGGTCGCTGAGTGATTATGAACGCGCTATTGATCAGATTGCAGATGCCGGATACAGCATTGAGCCTATTGATCTGGACTGTTTTGCAAAACATTTCCACTGCTTGAAGAATGTGGAACGCTTGTTGCCCAGGATGCCTGGCTAGAATATCAGGATAGGCTGACCGATGATATGAAAGCGCGCATGGATGAACGTGTCCTTGACCGCATTATGCGTGGTCAGACGATGTCGACGTCAGATGTTGACGGCTTCACTGGTTGCGGGTTGAAGGCGTGGAAGAGATTATTCAGAAAACCGGATCAGGGTTTATGTTGATGCCAACGACACCAATTCCAGCACCAGAACTTGATCCTCTTGTTGCGGATAAATCGCTTTTTCATAAAACAAATCTGATGTCACTTCGCAACACAACTCTTGGAAATATTTTTAATTTGCCCGGCATTGCCTTGCCAATGAATAGGGGATGATAGGGTAACAAAAGACCAACAAGTCTTCTTGTTACCACGCATGCAGGTCGTGATGACGCATTAATTGAAATCGCAAAAACATTGGAAAATATACTTACAAAAAAGGAGACAGTAGATGATTAGGGTAGGGGTAGACGTCGGTGGAACATTTACCGATATCATTTTAGAAAATCATGATTCCGATAAAAATGAGGTTACGGTAACTAAAGTATCTAGTACGCCACATGATCAATCTGAAGGCGTTGTCAAAGGGGTGTTGCAGGTTTGTGAATTAGCCGGAGTAAGCCCGGGGATATTGATATGCTCTATCATGGTACAACCGTTGCCACTAACATGGTAATCGAACGTGATGGTGCCGAAGTAGGGATGCTGACCACACGCGGGTTCCGCGATATTCTTCACATGGCTCGTCACAAGCGGCCTCATAACTTTAGTCTTCAATATGAAGTGCCATGGCAGTCAAAGCCACTGGTCAAGCGGCGGAACCGTATTCCAATTACAGAACGGCTGATGCCACCTACTGGTGAAGTGGAAACCCCATTGAACGAAGATGAAGTTCGTGCCGCGGCAGAATTATTTAAAAAGCGCGGGATTAATTCCATTGTTATCGCGTTTCTGTTTTCATTCCTGAATAATGATCATGAAATGCGAGCCAAGGAAATTGTGGCTTCTATTCATCCGGATGCCTATATCTATACATCATCGGAAGTGGTGAACGTGATCCGTGAATATGAGCGTTTCAGTTCAACAGCAATGAATGCCTATATTGGCCCTAAAACAGCACGGTATCTGTCAAATCTGGAAAACCGGCTGAAAAAAGAAGGGCATCAACAGCCAGGTAAGAATTATGCAGTCTAATGGTGGTATTTCTACCATTGAAAACTCATCAGACAGGCCAATTGGATTGTTGTTATCTGGCCCTGCTGGTGGTGTTATTGGTGCGCGTTCGACAGGAGAACACAACGATATTTCCAACATCATTACCATTGATATCGGGGGAACATCAGCTGATATTTCCGTGATTCAGGATGGTGACCTTCGTATCAAAAATCCACGCGATACCGAAGTTGCAAGTCTGCCAGTATTGGTGCCAATGCTTGATATTGATGCGATTGGTGCTGGTGGTGGTTCTATTGCCTATGTTGATGAGGGTGGCGCATTCCGCGTTGGGCCAAAATCAGCAGGGGCGGTCCCGGGGCCGGCATGTTATGGAAATGGTGGTGAGCATCCAACCGTAACTGATGCACAGGTCGTGCTAGGCCGACTGGATCAGGAACAGTTCCTTGGTGGTGATATCGTCATTAAGCCAGAGCTGGCCGAAAAAGCCATCAAGACACATATTGCTGACCCGTTAGGTATGTCCGTGACGGAAGCAGCTCTAGGTATCCTGAAAATCATCAATAACAATATGGCGCTTGCTATTAATTCTAACTCTGTTGCCAAAGGGATTGACCCAAGAGGGTTCACATTGATGGGATTTGGCGGTGCCGGGCCATTGCATGCGGTTGCACTTGCAGAAATGATTTCAGCTAAGAATATCATATCCCCATCACAGCCGGGTATTACCGCCGCATTAGGATTACTGGTTTCTGATCTTAAATATGAATATACGCGGTCGGTGCTCATTCCTCTTAATCAGGCATCTGATAGTGATCTGGCACAAATCAACCAGATTGTTGAAGACCTGAAAACAGAAGCAGATCAACAGCTTGATCAGGATAATGTTCCCAAAGACAAACGCCAGTACGAATATATTATGGAATGTCGCCGTTATCTGGGTCAGGGTTTCGAGCTAAGGGCAAAAATGCCAAACGAGCCATTAACAACAAAGAATGTTCAAGTTGTTATTGATAATTTCTATGATGTTCATAAGCAGCAATATGGTCACGCATTCAAAGACCAGATTACTGAGGCAATTACCGTCCGTGTGGTTGCATCTGCTGATGTTGAGAAATTACAGCTTAATAAACTGGAAAAAGGTGGTGATAAGAATCCGGAATATGCGCATCTCTATAACAGAGATACCGTATTTGATGATAATAAAGCGGTTTCTACCCCACGTTATGATCGGGGCAAGCTGAAATCAGGGGATACGATTAGTGGCCCTGCCATTGTGACACAGCACAACTCAACCACCATTATTCCACCAGATTATACAGCCACTATTTTAGAAGTTGGCGATATTCTGATTGAAAAAAACTGATTTAGGGAATGGAGATTAAAACATGACTAGAGAAATTGATCCAATTACCTTACAGGTCATCGGTGGTGCCTTGCATTCCATCGCTGAACAAATGGGTAACGTGCTTTACCGGATGAGTTATTCTTCCATTATCCGCGAAAGTCAGGATTTAGGCGCAGGGTTGTTTGATATTGATTTCAACACGCTTTGTGAATCTGATTCAACGCCGATGCATATTGGTTCACTACCGGGCTATCTACGCGGGATTGCAGAAACTATTAAAAAAGATGGATGGGAGCCGGGCGATTGTGTTGTGCATAACCATCCCTATAAAGGGGCGTCGCACTCACCGGATATCGCGGTTGTTATGCCGGTATTTTATAAAGGTGAGCTGGTCGGGTTTTCTGCAAATACCGCGCACCATGTTGATATTGGTGCGGCAACGCCCGGCCTGATCATTGATGTTCCGGATATGTGGGCGGAAGGTATGTTGCTTGATGCGGTTAAACTCTTTGAAGGCGGCAAGCGGGTGGAATCCATGTGGAAATATATCCATGACAACACCAGAGTTCCCGGCCTAGTTATGGGTGATCTTGAAGCCCAGATAGCATCAGCAGAGCTAGGGGTTCGGCGTTTTGAAGAATTGCTCGAAAAATATGGCAAGGATGACGTGATTGCTTCATGTAATCAGTTGATGGATTACACAGAACGGTTAATGCGTCGGGAAATCGCTAAAATTCCAGATGGTGAATATTTTGCCGAAGGATTTTTGGATGATGATGGCCGTAACAGGGACAAAACACTGCCAATTAAGGTATGTGTCCGGATTACAGGTGATGATGTTGAGGTTGATCTGACCGGTTCATCGGATCAGGTTCCAACCGCCTTCAACGTGCCTTATGATGGTTCAACAATGGTGGCGGCATTTTTCGTCTTCCGGGCAATGTTACTTGATACCTATACATTAGAAGAATATGTGCCGCAGAATGAAGGATCATTCCGCCCCATTAAAGTAACAGCACCAAAGGGTTCCATCTTTAATCCGATTGCTCCTGCTGCTGCTGAAGCCCGTTTCTGTCAGATTCAGCGCATGGCTGATTTGGTGATTAAGGCACTGAGTCCCGTGATCCCTGAAAAATCAACAGCTGGTAATGCGGCCACTCTGTCCTTTGCGGCATATTCAGGTGTCCGCCCAAGTGGTGATTATTGGGTGTTCCTTGAGGTGAATGAAGCCGCAACAGGCGGTCGGCCAAATTCCGATGGTGTAGATACTGTCGAAGAACTGATGCGGAACACAAGAAACAATCCATTAGAAGACCTTGGGATGCATCTGCCATTGATTTGTGACCGTTACGAAATCAGAGATGACGCCCCTCCGGGCGCTGGTAAATATCGTGGTGGTGCTGGTGTTGTTAAATCACAACGCTATCTAACCCCCGGATTTATGACACATGAATCAGATCGTCATCTGGATGCCCCATGGGGTGCTTTTGGTGGAAAGCCGGGTGCGGTTGGAAAGATGGAAATCTATAACATCAAAGACCCGTCAAACGTCCGTCAGGAATATTCCAAGTTTTCAGGGTTGAGAACCGAAGAAGGTGATGTTGTGTCTTATATCTCACCATCTGGTGGTGGGTTTGGAAATCCGCTTGAACGTGAGCCTGCCAAGGTACTTGATGATGTTCTTGATGATATCATTTCCATTGAACAGGCCAGAGATGATTACGGTGTTGTTATGGCCGCTGTCGATGATGGCTATGGCTGGCAAGTTGATGATAAAGCCACGGAAAAGCTTCGGGCATCTATGGCTTAATCATTAAAAAATAAGGGAGAAAATCATGAGTTATAGTGGAAAAGATATTGATCCTATCACCCTTTCAGTGGTGAGAGGTGTGTTGGAAACAACACAACGTGAAATGACGTTGACGCTTGAAAAAACAGCACGGTCAAGTGTTTTCAACCTTGCTCATGATTACTCAACGGCCTTGTTCAATCATCAACCAGAAATGATTCTGCAAGGGCAGGATATCCCTATCCATCTTGGCTCACTGATCCCTGCCATGAAAGCAGTTGATAAGTTTTTCGACGGTCAGATTAGTGAAGGTGATCTGGTATTGCATAATGACCCGGATTATGCGGGCTCACATATTATTGATACATGTATGTATTATCCCGTATTTTATGAAGGTGATTTGGTATTCTGGACAGTCTGTAAAGGTCATCTCACCGATATTGGTGGGCCTGTGCCTGCTGGCTATAATCCGGCGGCAACAGAAATCTATGCCGAAGGGTTGCGGATACCGCCAATTAAAATCTGGGATAAAGGTGTCCCGCGTGATGATATTCTCAATATGCTCTTTACGAATATGCGCGCTAGACGTGATCAGGAAGGTGATTTTAATGCCTTGATTGGTGCCTGTAAGGTTGGGGCAAGAAACCTGATTGGACTTTTGGATAAATACGGCAAGACGGTCGTTCAGGACTGCATTGATGAATTGCTGGCGATGGCTGAAAACCATATGCGTTCCATGATCAAGAAAGTCCCAGATGGAACATATCACGGGCTGGCCGTGCTTGAAGATGCGGGCCATGGTTTTGGCGATATGGATATTACCGCTGAAGTAACGATTAAGGATGATAACTGTCATATCACCATTGATAGTCCCCCACAGGTTCCATATTTTATCAATTCCTATGAAGGCAATTCTTATTCTGGCGTGTATTTAGGGTTGATGATGTTTGCGCAATTGCCGCCGCCTTATAACGAAGGACTGTATCGCTGTATTACCGTTGATATGGGGGAAAAGGGGACGTTATGTAATGCGAAATCACCCGCGCCTCATGCCAATTGTACAACGACACCTATGGAAACGCTTACTGATGCGGTTAGACTTGCCTTTGAAAAGGCGGCACCTGATAAGGTGTCGGCATCATGGGGTCATGCGAATGGTTGTAACATTGCTGGCTGGGATACCCGTCATGACGAAGAATATGTGACGATGGTTCTGGCATCGATTATTTCTGGCGCGGCGCCACATCTGAACAGGATGGCTGGCACGCGGTTGGCCCTGAATGTTGTTTTGGTGCGCTAACATCAGGCGATATTGAAATGCTGGAATATTCCTATCCTATCATTATTCACCGCTATTCGCTTGATGGAAGATTCAGGTGGTGCAGGAAAGTTTCAGAGGCGGGTCAGGTACATGCTGGGAAGTGGAACCTCTGGATAAACCAATGACAATGATTACCTTTGGTGAAGGTCGGCGTATTCCGGCAATGGGGGCGGGTGGCGCTAAATCCGAATTTGTTGAAGCTAAGGTTGGCCGTTTGCGGATTACCCGTGACGGCAAGGAAACAGATCATTAAGGAAAATGTGATTGAGCAGATCATGCCCGGTGAAAAAGCAGCCAATATGAATCCTGGTGGTGGCGGCTTTGGTAATCCATTTGAGCGCGATGTTGACAAGGTGATTATGGATGTCAAAAACGGGTTGGTAAGTGAAAAAGGCGCAAAGCTGGATTACGGCGTTGTTTTTCAGATTTGAAAATCTTCAAATTGATGCTGCGGCGACTGAAGCTCTGCGTGCAAAAAGCGCGTATGATAGGAGAATAACTGATGACTCAAAAATATAGACTAGGTATTGACGCTGGCGGCACATTTACGGATTTTATTCTGGCAAGGCCAGATGGTGATGTACAAATCTATAAAGTCTTATCAACTCCTCATGATCCGACATTAGCGATTAAGAATGGACTGGCTGAAATTGAATCTCGTGGGGGTATTTCAGCAAAAGAATTAGTGTCACAATCGGATTTATGTATCAACGGTACAACCGTTGGATTGAACGCGCTGATTACTCATAATGGCGCAAAAACAGGATTGATTTGTACCAAAGGTCATGAAGATTCAATTGAAATCCGTCTTGGGCATAAAGAAGATGGTTATCGTTATGATCCAGATTATCCGCCAGCGGTTATGTTGAGCCCACGATATTTGCGGAAAGGTGTTGATGAACGTGTCATTTCTACTGGTGAAGTAAAAATCCCACTTAACGAAGATGATGTTCGGGCAGCGTGTGAAGCATTCAAGAAAGAGGCGGTGGAATCTGTTGTTGTGTCATTTGTCTGGTCGGTTCTTCATCCGGAACATGAAAATCGGGCAGCTGAAATTGTACGCGAAATGTTGCCTGATGTGCATCTGACCGTTGGTAGCCAGCTATATCCGCAGGTGCGGGAATATACCCGAACCTCGACCGCATTGGTTAATGCGTATCTTGCGCCAATTCTGGAAAAATATGTTGGTGCTATTGATGAATATTTTCAATCTCTTGGCGCGGAAAAACCAGTCCGGTTTTTCCAGTCAAATGGTGGCTTGGCCTTAGGATCAACAGTTGCCGAACAAGCGGTTTATGCGATTAATTCGGGGCCTGCATCGGCACCTCAGGCAGCTACATTCATCGCTGAACCCTGGAATGATCAGAATATCATTACTATTGATATGGGCGGCACATCATTTGATATCACACTAGCCCATGAAGGTAAGGCGAATGTAAACAAGAACATTGATTTCCTACGTTACCGTATTGGTATTCCGATGATTCAGGTGGAAACGCTTGGGGCAGGTGGTGGTTCCATCGGCTGGATCGATGAAATGGGGCTGTTACAAATGGGGCCTCAATCCGCCGGATCAGAACCTGGGCCCAGCCTGTTATGGGAAAGGTGGAGAAATGCCAACAACAACAGATGCAAATCTGGTGCTCGGTTATCTTAGCCCTAAGTGGTTAGTTGGTGGTCGTCTTGAACTGGATCAAGATCGCGCCAATCATGCCATTAAATCTAAAGTTGCTGATCCCTTGGGGGTATCCCTTGAACGGGCGGCCTATGGAATGTTCACCATTGTGAATAATAATATGGTTAATGGTATCCGCAGGGTATCGGTAGAACGTGGATATGACCCAAGAGATTTTGTTCTGATGGGGGCAGGTGGCGCAACCGGGGCGCATATTACCGCGCTTGCTAATGAAATTGGGATTAATCGCATATTAATTTCAAAGCTGGCTTCAGGGCTTTGTGCCTATGGTCAGATTATTTCTGATGTGAAATATAACTTCATGGCACCGGCCCCTGTCCGCTTGGATAGCAAAGACGTGGCAAGCAAGTTGCAGAAGCTTTTTGATGGTCTGGAAAATAAAGGTCATGCTCAGCTGAAGAAAGATGGATTTACGGAAAAAGATATCACGGTTACCCGTACATTGGATATGCGTTATACAGGTCAGGTGCATGAATGTACGGTTGAAGTAGATGCCTTTGATATCACACCGGAGTCATTAAAAACACTGGAAGAAGCGTTTCATGCCCGCCATGAAGAACTTTATATGTATTCCGAACGTCACAGTGCCATTGAAGTCGTTAATGTCGAAAGCACCATCATTGGTAAAATTGAACGCCCTCAGCGGATGAAACAGGCCAAAGGTAATGGTGCTGAAAGTGCCAAGACCGGAACGCGTGAGGTGGTATTTAGCAGTGACGGCAAAAGGATGGAAACACCGATTTATGATGGTTCAAAATTAGGTGCAGGCGACCATATCGTAGGGCCGGCTATTCTGGAAGAAGAAACAACAACCATTGTTGTTGATCCACAATGGAATTTGACTCTTACAGATTCGGCTGTTTATGAGCTGGTAAAAAAAGCCTGATCATGGTGGAAATCACCTGATACATAACCGTGAAATGAAAGACCATATGGAAAGGAAAATATAATGAATATGTCCACACCGACGTATCCCCCGTTATCGTCAGCGGTACTGCCGGGGCTTTTGCCAATCAAAGGTTCCTCAGACAGGCTCTTCTGGTTCTTGGGGGGTAGCCTTTTTATAGCTGTTATGGCTCAATTATCCTTTCGTTTTCCGGCTAGTCCGATCCCGATCACAGGTCAGACCTTTGCTGTTCTGATTGTTGGGATGGCGCTTGGCTCCCGTCTTGGTGCCCTTGCGGCGTTGGCCTATTGCCTTGAAGGGATATATTTCCCCGTCTTTGCTGAGATGCGGACCTGGGCGCATCCCTTTACGCTTTATACGGCGGGATATCTGGTTGGTTTCATTGGAGCGGCCTATGTGACGGGGTGGCTGGCGGAACGTGGCTGGGATCGTAATGATGTAGGGACTGGTCTGGCGATGTTAGCAGGTAATCTGGTGCTTTATGTTCCGGGATTGATCTGGCTTTATGTGATGATGTCACCGGCATCATTCGGGACGGTTCTGACGGCTGGTTTCGGGGTATTTATCATTGGTGATATGATCAAGCTGGCACTGGCCATGATCCTGTTTCCAGTGGCATGGCGCCTGATCAACCGATAAGAAGGAATGGGCAAAATGTGGAAGGAAGACCTTGCGCTAATGCATAAGCGACGTCCAGATCATATGACCATAATGCAGGCATCATGCTTGCCACCCTTTACATGTATCTTGTTGAAATAGTGTATAAAAGTGATTCTGGCTATACAGATATCATATTTTATGCCTATTATTCCATAATGCTTATTTAAGGGAGGAAAACATGTTAAAAAGGCATTTATATTCTGCTGCTGTTGCTATCGGGATGCTGTCATCAGGTCAGGCATTTGCCGCAGGTGAATTGAATATTTTTAACTGGGGAAATTACACAAGCCCTGAGTTAATTGAAAAATTCGAAAAAACCTATGACGTGAAAGTCACTATCACAGATTATGATTCAAATGATACCGCATTGGCAAAGGTGCGTGCCGGCGCGCATGGATTTGATATCGCTGTCCCATCAGCCAGTTTTATGCCGATCTGGATCAGTGAAGGTCTGTTGCTAGAAACAAATCCAAGCCAGATGTCAAATTATGACAATGTCAGGGACAATTTTAAAAGCCCTGATTGGGATCCCGGCCATCGTTACTCTGTCCCTTATCAGTGGGGTACAGTTGGCGTGATTGTTGATACATCCCTTTATGATGGTGATATCAATTCATGGTCAATGGTTTTTGACCCGCCACCAGAACTGTCTGGCAAGATTAATGTGGCACCAGAAATGCTTGACCTGATTGATGCTGCTTTAAGATATACAGGGGGAGAGCCTTGTACCGATGACAAAAGCCAGCTGAAAAAAGCGCGCGATACTCTGGTTAATGCCAAGCCACATTGGCTATCTATGGATTATGGTGTGATTGAAAATTTGCCGGACGTGATCTGGGCGCATCATTATACTGGAATGGCGCGGCATTCCGTGCAAGAGAGAAAAACCCTGACGTTCGCTTTGGTTATCCAAGAGAAGGCTATCCAATGTGGATGGATGCCGTAGTTGTTCTGAAAGATGCAAAGAATGTTGAAAATGCAAAGCTATTCCAGAACTTCCTGATGGAACCAGAACATGCCGCCATGGCATCAGCTTTGCCCGTTATGCCAACGGCATTAAGGGCTCTGAGCCATTCATGCCAGATGATATGAAAGGCGCACCTGAAGTCGATATTGCACCTGAATTTATTCCTAATGGGTTTTTCAGTAAGACTTGCCCACCGCATGTTCAGGAAATGTATTCTGCTATCTGGACAGAATTACAGAAATAAATATGAAACATCATTAATATGATAGATAGAGGCGATAGATATCGTCCCTATTTTTCTTTATTTTGGCGGATCTGATGATATTGGCGGATTAATTCCACTTGCCGGTCATGCCATGGCATGGCTTCTTCGCATTGTGCCGCCAGACTGATCAGCATTTCATCATTGCCATAAGCACCGGCAAAATGAACACCGACAGGCAGATGATCGGCTGTCCAGTGAAGTGGCAGTGATATGGCTGGCTGTCCTGATGCATTGAATGCCGCCGTATATGGAGAATAGGCAAATACGCCATTCGGGCCATTGCGATAATCCATAAAATCAGAATTGGTAGGTTTGAAACGTCCTATCTGTGCTGGTGGTTCTGCAAGAGTGGGGTGAGCAGAATATCAAAATCATCAAATAGTGCCGCCATTTTTCGCCCGAAAGCATGAATAGTGTTGATGGATTGCAAATAATCGGCACCTGACACGGTTTTGCCAAGCTGAACCGCGCCATAGGTTACCCCATCAACATCATCAGGCGTTAACGCATCAATATCTTTTTTATATCTTACCGAAAGTAGAGTTCCGGCGGCAACGATTTTTGTCCATGCCATCATCATATCCTGAACATCATCAGCTATGATGGTTGACCAGATAGTAACATCATGACCAAGCTGACGGAGCATATCTGCTGTTTGAGCAATGGCTTTACGGCATTCTTCATGAATAGGATTGCCTATAAAATCGGTATCACATACAGCGATGCGTAACCCTGATGGTTGATCATTCATAGATTTCATGAAGCCTTTTTTGAGGGGTGGCGCGGCATAGGGTGCCCCCTGATCAGACCCTGAACACTGATCAAGCATAAAGGCGCTATCCCGCACCGAACGGGTAAGAAAACCATCAATAGCCATGCCTGCCCAGCCTTCGCCAACACCGGGGCCATCAGGCAGACGGGCGCGTGTTGGCTTAACCCCCACAAGCCCACAGCATGAAGCCGGAATCCGGACAGACCCGCCACCGTCTGAGCCATGTGCTAATGGCACGATACCAGCCGCAACGGCCGAGGCCAGATCCCCCTGATGACCCGCCGCTGGTATGATCTAAATGCCATGGATTACGCGTAGGTTCACCATAAACACCAGCTTCGCTAGTTGGCCCGATACCCAGTTCAGGTGATGTGGTTCGGGCATATGGAATAAGACCGGTTTTCTGCATCCGTGTATAGATAGAGGAATCATAGGAATAAACCGTATTTTGATAAAGCCGTGATCCGTTATGAGATGGAAAATCTTTCGCTTCTGCCCCTAAATCTTTCAATAATGTTGGCACGCCGTAAAGTGGTGCATCTTTCGGCGTATTGGCAATCAGCTGTTCTGCTTTGGATTTATTTATATTGACGACAGCGTGGATAGACGGATTTAGACGTTCTGTACGCGACAGACTGGCATCAAGCATATCTGATGCTGAAACCGCACCTTTTTTTATATGTTCAGCAAGAGAAATAGCATCACATTCAAAATATTCATCCATAATGTTTTCCTACTAAGTTAGCCATTTATATGAAGGATGACATGATCTTTCTAAAAATATCCAATATCTTTAGCAATACATTGACATAAACAATTTGGCAATCAGTATAAAAGAAAGCGAAAATATATGGGAGAAGATGTTATAAAATCGTCTTATAAAAATAGTGATCCTTTGCCTGATGAACTAACCGGTTCAGAATCCGAAATCTTTGCCAGAATGCCAAGGATGGATTGGGATCGGCCACCATGGAATAGGTGGAGCTTTCAACGTATACGCAATATTATGCCGACAGCAGTGGTTCGGCGGGGTGATGCCAATACCAACCCGCTTCCGCGAAATGAGCAGGATATTGAACATGTCCGCTTTTCCAGATCAAAGGGCATATCACAGACCATCGCTGAGTTTCTAGATGATAGCTATACCGATGGTTTTCTGGTTATGGCTGATGGTCATTTGATCCATGAAAGCTATTACAATGGCATGGAACCACATACCCCGCATTTGATGCAATCGGTGTCTAAATCAATAACCGCGACGGTTACGGGCATGATGATTAATCGTGGTCAGCTAGACCCTCATGCTCTGGTCAGAACCTATATCCCAGCTCTTGCTGATACCGGATGGGCAGATGCCACATTACAGCATGTCTTGGATATGACCACAGGTGTGCAGTATAGCGAAGAATATACAAAACTTGATTCAGATGTGGGGAAAACAGATGTGGCGTCTGGATGGCGTCCCATCGCAGCTGATGCAAGTGCGGATATCGATTGGCCGGCGTCTGTCTGGGATCAGATTTTGTCATTGAAATCCTGTGATGCTGAACATGGTGAACGGTTTCTCTATCGATCAATAGAAACAGACCTGCTGGCACATATTATGATGCAGGTATCAGGATTACCACTTCATGAACTGATCAGTAAAGAATTATGGCAACCGATGGGCGCAGAAGAAGATGGATATTTCACCGTTGATGCACGTGGTTATGGGCTGGCAAGTGGTGGATTTAATGGATGCCTCAGGGATTTTGGCCGGTTTGGACAGCTTTATCTTAATGATGGCATGTGTCATGGAAAACAGATTGTTCCAACAGAATGGATCACGGATGTAAGGCGCGGCCCCCATGGGTTATTTTCCGAAGACCGGCGAAAAATACTGCCTAATGGATGCTACCGTAACCAGTTCTGGATAGAAGATCAAAATCTGGAATCCTTTATGTGTCTGGGGGTTTTTGGTCAGTTGATCTATATCGCTCCTGCTTACAATATGGTTGTGGTTAAGCTGTCAACATGGCCAGATTTTCTGAATGATGAATTTAAGGCTGATACGCAGCTGGCTATCCATGCGATTGCTGCGGCTTTGGGGAAACATGTTGACGGAATGAACAAAGCTTAAGATGATGAGGGATATAAAAAAATTAACTCATCATAATCTTCATAAAATATGAATAGGTAAATGAATGTCATGAGCAAGACGAAAAAAGATGAAATTGCAATTCATGTAAATGGAGTGGGAAATATTTTGGTTCTGAGCCAAATCTGGTTAAGGCACTGGATAATGTATCTATTGATATTCGCCGGAATGAATTTTTCACGCTTCTTGGTCCTTCGGGTTGTGGGAAAACAACCCTGCTTAGACTAATTGCCGGGTTTGAAAGTCCAACATTTGGACAGATGCTTCTTGATAATCAGGATATCACAAATCTGCCACCATATCACCGTTCTGTTAATACGGTTTTCCAGAGTTATGCTCTGTTTCCGCATTTGACGGTGGCAGAAAATATTAGCTTTGGCCTTGAAATGCTGAAAAAGCCAAAGCATGAAATTGCTGAAACCGTCGATGAAATGCTGGCTCTTGTTCATATGGAAGAATTAAAACATCGCCGTACTAATCAAATTTCTGGCGGCCAGCAACAGCGTGTTGCTCTGGCGCGGGCATTAGCGCCTAAGCCAGATGTATTGTTGTTGGACGAACCGCTATCCGCGCTTGATTATAAACTTCGGCGCGGGATGCAGATTGAATTAAAGCGGCTTGCAACTGGAAACCGGTATTACCTTTATTTTTGTGACTCATGATCAGGAAGAAGCCCTGACCATGTCTGACCGTATTGCTGTCATGAATAATGGTCATATCCTGCAAGTCGGAACACCTAATGAGATTTATTATAATCCAGAGGAAAGGTTTGTTGCGGATTTTATCGGTGAGTCTAATTTTATAGAAGCGGATATTTTTTCCATATCAAAAGGACGTCCTGCGACAGCATCTTTGCGAATACCGGGCACGAAGAAAACCTTCAAAGCTGAAATCCCAGCAAGCAAACATAAAGATAAATCCGCCACGATCTTTATTCGTCCCGAACATCCACGGCTACAAAAATCTACCCGTGGGGCAACTCTTACAGGGACATTGACCAATATGCTATTTTTTGGAACCGATACTAATTATCATCTAGCACTGGATAATGGTGATACATTTGTTGTGCGTTCCCAGAATGAAATCAATCATGCTTTTAATCCATCTATTGGTGATAAATTGGGGATAGTCATTGATGAGAAGGCTATTCAGATTTTGAAGGATTAGACAACTTGTCAGCACAATCAAGCAAAATGGAATTAGAAAGCATTAAGCGCAAAAACCGCGCGAACTGGCTATTATCTATGCCGGCTTTACTGCTGCTTTTATTTGCGGCATCAGGGCCATTATTGATTGTCATTGTCTATTCTTTTCTTACTCCGGGCAATTATGGCGGGGTATTATGGGAGTTTTCGGGCGAAGCATGGTTTAAGGTGCTGTTCACGCAAGATATTTTTGATGATACCATTTCCCTTTCGGATGCGCATTTATCCATTTTCTGGCGGTCGGTTCAATTATCTTTTCTGACCACGCTGATTTGTCTGATATTAGGGTTTCCGACAGCCTATTTTATTGCAACACGGCCACCAAAGACACGGAATATCTGGTTATTTCTGATCACCATTCCGTTCTGGACAAATTTTTTAATCCGCACATTTGCTATTCTTGAACTGATCAGAAATAAAGGCGTTATCAATAATTCTCTGATATCTCTGGGCATTATTAATGATCCTATCAATATGCTTTACACTGATACAGCCATTGTGATCGGGATGACTTATGTGTATCTGCCCCTTATGGTTTTGCCAATTTATGCGGCTATGGAACGCTTTGATTTTAAATATGTTGAAGCGGGATTTGATCTCTATGCCTCGCGTTTTAAGGTGATGCGGAGAATTATTCTGCCTATCATTAAACCTGGCGTTATTGCGGGGTCTATTCTGGTATTTGTTCCATCGCTTGGGGCTTATGTGACGCCGCGGATTCTGGGCGGTGGTAAGAATCTGATGATTGGGAATCTGATTGAATTGCAATTTGGTCAGGGTAAAAACTGGCCATTAGGGGCAGCATTGGCCGTGACCATGTTGCTGATTGTATTAGTAGCTCTGATTTTCTATATGCGTATTTCACAACGCGGTCGGAAGAAAAAGATGCTTAATGGAATGTGGAAAAAGAAAAAGAGTTTTCTATCACGCATCAGTTTGGGTTTGCTACCATTGCACTGATTTGTTTTGTCACTCTTTATGCCCCTATTTCTATTCTGGTTTTTTATTCCTTCAACGCGGGCAATAACTTGATGTTATGGGAAGGATTTTCTTTCCACTGGTATATTGAGGCAAGTAAAAACGAACTGGTACAAGAAGCCGCAATCCGTTCATTGGTTATTGCTGTTTGTGCTTCCTTGATCTCTACGCTTGTTGCGACTATGGCGGCACTTGGAACAACACGAACAGCACCCTTTAAAGGTCAGAAAATCATTTTCATCATGATTAATCAACCTCTCATGGTTCCTGAAATTGTGACAGCTGTGGCGTTATTAATCTTTTTTGCCATTATCAAAACATTCACCAATTATTATGGTTTGGGCTATTTGATTGCTGCCCATGCAGCATTTTGTGTACCCTTTGCCTATTTACCGATTAAAGCTCGGCTGGATGGCATGGATTTAAGCATGGAAACAGCGGCTAGTGACCTTTATGCTCCACCTTTTGTTGTGTTCAGGCGTATTACATTGCCATTGATGTGGCCCGGTATTCTGGCCGGTGCAATGCTGGCTTTTGTGATATCCCTAGATGATGTTATCATAACGGAGTTTGTTAAAACGGCCGGTCAAGATACCCTTCCAACATATATGCTAGGTCAGCTAAGGCGTGTGATTACCCCAGAAATTAATGCCATATCATCGGTATTGCTGGCTGTATCTCTGGTTGTGGTGACTATTTTCTTTCTCTTTACAAGAAAGCGATATTAACCGGACTAGGCTTCATAAGTGATCTTACCGCCGCAAATCGTGGTTTGGGCTCTGGCTTGATCTAGTTCATCAGGGTTCACTGTTTTTAAATCATGTGACATAACGACAATATCAGCCATCATTCCAGCTTTGAGTTTGCCTTTTTTGTCTTCATTAAACTCAACCCATGCATTACCTGCAGTATAGCTTTCCAGAGTATCCATTAAACTCTGCCGCTGATCACGCCATGGCGGTGACAGTCGTCGTGGGGCAACAGCAGATTTAATATTTGGCATGACATCAACAGGTATCACAGGCCAGTCTGTCGAAAAGATGACCTTGTACCTGTATCACGGATATCCTGCCATGCATAAGCCAGCGGAATTTGATGCGGGTGCAACATGCGGGTCACGGTTTCTTCAGAAAAATAGGCACCCCATGGCGCATGACCCGGTTGAATAGAGGCAACAACACCCAATTCAGCAAAGCGTGGCAGATCGTCTGGATGAAGCACCTCAATATGTTCAATACGGTGACGGCTATCACGCTTGCCATTCTGTTGTCTGTGCAAGTTCGTATCCATCCAGTGTCTGCCTGATAGCACGATCACCAATGGCATGAACGGAAATCTGAAACTGCATGGCATCGGCTTTAACACAGGCATCTTTAAAATGATTTTCTTCAAAAACGGCATCACCAATTGTTTCCAGGCCGGGGTATTTATCCAGCATCAAGGCGGTAGAGCTTTCCACTACTCCATCAACAAACATTTTCACCCGATTGCACCATACCCAGTCGCCAGTGAAATCACGTCGCATGGCTTCGGCTTCTTCAAATCGGTCAAGGGCATCAAAGCTTTTGAAATGAAACGGAACCTCGGTTCGGCATAATAGATCACCACGTTTTTCAAGCTCTTTAAGCAATTCCAACGTATAGATATTGCCATCCATATTATGCAGGCCAGTGATACCATGGCTGGCACAATGCTTTAACCCTCTGGCAATGGCATCAGTGTCAAGACGGCGTTCGGCATCATTGGCAGCAGGTTCAGGATTACGTCCGGTAACAAGACCAATCATGTCACGCCCACCATAACGGGTTAGTCGCAAAACAGGGGCATAGGCACCCGGTTCACGCAATTCACCAGCGGCTTTGCCGTCAGCCCCCATGACAATTTCAGCCCCTTTATCCACTTCACCTCCATTGAGAATGCCGGCCATTTCCAGTGCTTTTGTATTTGCCCATATAGTGTGGTGATCAGCGGCAAACATGGCAAATGCTCTGTCTGGAAGGACTTTATCCAAATCCTGCCTAGTTGTCTGTTTACCTGATGCAATGATGTTATAATCAGCTTGAATGGCAAAGACGATATTCATCATCAGGGCAACTTTTCTCCCATTCGCGTACTTTATCTGTTAGCTGATCAATGCCCTTAACACCATAAAGATCAAGGTAATCTAGCTCAGCCGAGCCGCCAAATAAATGGACATGGCTATCTATGAAACCGGGAAGAACCGTATGCCCTGCGGCATCAATAACCTTTGTGCTGGCTCCAGCCATGGCGCGGATATCATCCGTTTTCTCCAACGGAAAGGATATGTCCATCCTTGATTGGCAAGGCATTGGCACTGGCATTGGATTGGTTGTCATCACATGTGATGACTTCACCATTTAAAATGATCATATCTGCGGTCATGATAGCACTCCCCTCTAAACTTTCATTCAAACACAAAATGAAACCATTTTATAGGTCTATAAAAAGGAATAGTCAGGGAGAATAAGTCAGATGTTCAGACAAAACCTTATCATCCAGAATAGAAATGGTCTTCGTCTAGAATGATAGGTCGATATCATGGCGTGGTAATCACGTCAGAATAGAACTAATGCCAGTCTTGCTTATTCTGCTGCCCGATTTTTTCAAGCCATGCATCAACAAGTGCAACAGTAGCATCAACTTCATCATGATGTAGACCCATGCTTTTATCAATGGCCTGTACCAGTTTATCAACCCGTTCGATATTTTTGGCGCCAGCCGCTAATGCGCGTGCAGCTGATGATGGACTGCCCAATGATGTGGCGGCATTGAAGTATTTTTTAATCTGCCGCATTTCCCCCATCTTTATGCAAACGACCCATTCATAAACCTGTTCTGAAGCGGCAAGATCATGATGAACAGCTTTGAATGGGCCGCATAGCATCTGAACACCAGTTGCCTGCCATCAGCATGGCCCATTTGGCTGGCACAAATACGGATTCATGGACTTTTAATTTAACAGGCAAAGCCAGAGCCTGATGTTCAGAATTGCTAAAACGAGCTGCTTCGATGCTATCTTGCAAATCTTTTAACATGGCCGTGTGTTTATCATTCTGGCAGGCGAACCTGTAAAACATTTATGTCTTCCTCTGGTGGCCGGAACGCTTGCGGGTCAGGGCTGCAAAGTGTCATCAGATCAGGATCAAGCTGATCCCAGATAGCTGGTGCAAGATAGCATGCTCTTAACGCTTCGGTATCAAGCCCCGGTATACGTTTCAGATAGGTTAAGGGCGGCATGTTCTTTATAACGTTGCTACTTTTGACAGCAGAAATCCGGGGCGCTATATTGTGGTTCCTGCATAGCAAGAACAATGAGATCATAATCAGCCGGGTTTGCCTGTCCTGATGATGAACATCTGAAGATTTTAACGGCGATTAAGAATAAACACCCGGCTGAGGCGGAACAATTACTAATCACTCACCTTAATCATATCTGGCAGGGATTAAACGTAAAAGGCTATGCGTCTAGCCATAATGATCTGGCGGAAATTCTGGGTGGGTCTTTATAATTACGTTCGAAAGAAAATGTGTCTGTATATTCAGGCATTACTGATTAACTATAGAAAACCCGGAAAATGTATGTGAAGCCCATAGTGTTTCCCAGACAGCACCTTTTGCGTCTGTGTCCGGATCAATTTTGCGGAACAGCACATGATCAAGCAAATAATCATAACCGGATTCGGTTTCGAGGCTGATCATGCCGTGGTCATCTGTGTTTAGATCAGTCGTCAAGACCTGTCCGTCCGGGGCGCGCGAAAATACGGTGACTGGTGCATGGATGAGGGCTCCCCCTGATATAAAAGCTGTGCTGTAACCGTCTGGATTAATGAACGGGACGATGGAATATCCGTGATCACAAACTCCAATGCCATACCGGTATAGGTATCATTGCTATTCATGCTTGTCTTGTCGAGGAAGATGCTGGTCTTAGCAAACCGCTTATACCGTTCTTTGAAGTTATTTCTGGATAATTGCCTTGCCAGATGCTGGTCGGGAATCCTGGTTGCTTTTTTACTTTTGGCAAAACGGACAAATTTTTCCCATTCCGTATAAGTGAGATAGAAACCAATGCTTTCATAAGCAATAACAATATGCCCGGCTTTGGCAGGTTGTGGAAATGAAATCGCCGGACGATCCCCCGGTCTGGGGTTGAGAGGTGTTTCACCCTTGCCGGATATCAGTTTAAGCATAATGGCATTGTCAGGGATGAAGAATTGTGATGAGCCAGCAAACATCTGTCCAAGCCTGATATCAATATTGATATAACCTGTTTCACTGATCAAGGGACTGGCGGCTTCTAGCCATAACTCATGCGCCTTTGCCATGGATAACGGGCTGGCGGAAATGTGAATAAAAACAGACAAGGTTATGATGGCAGATAAACGCCGGAACAGAACTAGAATACTGACATATCTCATATTGATGATATACTCATGAGTCAATATTGTGTCGTCAAGAAACAACTGGAACAATCTCACGTCAATGAAACAGTTTAAATCAGTTTTACATCCTATCATATCACTATTTGCGCTTCTTATGTTGCTGGTGTTTACGCATGCCGGAAACAGTCATGCCCATGAAATCAGACCATCGGTGATAGATATAGGATTGGGAAAAGATTCCACGGAATTTCTGGAAATCAGGTTGGCATTGACAGTAGAAACCTATCTTTCCGGGATGGATGTTTCGGCTTTATCAGATACGGATAATAGCCCTGTCGCTGTTGAATATGACCGGCTGAGAGCATTGCCGCCAGAACAGCTTATGATACTGGTTGAACAGGCTTTCCCTTGCTTGCCCAGAATATCGGGATAAGTCTTGATCGGCAGCCACTCAACCGCAGACATGGATATTGCAGGATATCATCATCGAAGATGTTGCCAATCCAGACCTGATCAGAGAAACCGAATTGATTTTTCTAGTGCCTGTTTCTGCCCAATCATTAACAGAGCAGGCGATGATACATATAGAATGGCCAGTGGCAATGGGCGGGCTGCTTATTCGTCAGCATGGTGATGCTAGTAATGCCAATTATGTTGAGTTCCTCCAGATGGGTGGCCAGAGCAAAGGCTTCGCGCTGGGTGAGATATATCAGCCATCCTTTCTGGATATCATCAAAAGATATATTCATTCAGGCATTATCCATATTGTTCCCTATGGGCTTGATCACATTCTTTTTGTTATCGGGTTATTGGCATTCAGCCGGTTAGCGCATCATCTGCTGTTGCAAATCAGTTTATTTACGGTTGCCCATACCCTAACCCTGGCGGCGGCAAGTCTGGGCTGGATCAGGTTATCGCCAAGCATGGTAGAACCACTGATTGCATTATCCATTGTCTATATCGGGGTGGAAAACCTGTTCAAATCATCACCGCATTTAACGCTTGCCAGAAATAGTGTTGTTTTTGCGTTTGGGCTTCTTCACGGGTTGGGTTTTGCCTCTGTTCTGGCTGATTTCGGTCTGCCGGATACGGCGTTTATCACCTCCTTGATCAGCTTTAATATCGGTGTTGAACTTGGTCAGTTGATGATTGTCATACCATTATTCATCCTGTTCAGATTTATTCTGCTGAACCCGAACCAGTACAGATATGGCTTTCAGGTACCGGTTTCTCTGGCCATTTCATTGGTTGGTATATACTGGTTTTTTGAAAGGGTCGGGATGATCGGTGGCAGTTAGTCACATGAGGGATATGTGACAAAATCCGATTTCCGATAACCTTGCAGGTAAAGTAATGCGGTAAGATCACCATGATTGATCCGCCACCGTGATGCCGCCGCAACAACGGGCTTTGCGTGAAAAGCCACACCCATTCCGGCAATATCAAGCATGGCCAGATCATTGGCACCATCCCCAACGGCCATGATATCTGACATCGGGATTTGAAACCGGTCTGATAGATCAAGGCATATCTGCTCGTTTTGTTTCCTTTCCCTTGATCGGGTTTGCAACCGCACCGGTAAGCATATCTCCAGTGATGATCAAATCATTGCCGTGATGTTCATCAAAACCAAGATGGTTGGAAACATGCTGGGTAAAGGGGTAAAGCCGCCTGAAACAAGGGCGGCATAACCGCCATGTTTACGCATGGTTGCAAGTAACGTATGACGCGCCGGGCATAAAGCTGATGCGATGGTTCAACACATTATCGATAATGTCTGCGGGCTGTCCATTTAATAGAGCCACCCGTTCGCGCAAGGCATTTTCAAAATCCAGCTCACCATTCATGGCTCTGGCGGTTACTTGCCTGACCTCCTGGCCAACACCGGCTATCTCGGCTAATTCGTCCAGACATTCCTGTTCAATCATGGTGCCGTCCATATCTGCAATCAATATGCGTTTAGGACTGGGCATCCCATCAATCAGATTAAGATCAACATGTTCAGCCTGCCATTCTAGCCAGCGGCTTTCGTAATCTTCTGGCTGGTGGGAAAGCTGAAACATAACGGCGTCATGTTCGGCCAGCCAGATGATGTTACTTGCCTGCCAGTTCAGACAAAGCTGATCCAGTTTCTGGCTGTTCAATATCTTGCCCGGGGCAGCAGTTAGGACGGCTGTTAACATGATTGATCTCAAAATATGCTGAATGGGGTTTATCATATAACGCTGATTAGTTACTTGCGGAAGAGATAAAATATCTATATTACTATCTGTGGGACACCTCTCCCCAACGAGAGGCATTTATCTGGAAGGATAGGATAATGGAAATAGTAAAACCGGCAACGCGGCCGGCTAACCCGCATTTTTCATCTGGCCCCTGTGCCAAATTCCCGCAATATTCCGTATCAATGCTTGATGACGCCTGGTTGGGGCGGTCACATCGTGCCGCCGGCGGCAAGGCTAAACTACATGCCGCTATCGAGGAAACCAGAGCGGTGCTGAAAATACCGGCAGATTATCGCATTGGTATCGTGCCGGCTTCTGATACTGGTGCGGTTGAAATGGCTATGTGGTCACTTCTTGGTGCCAGACCGGTAACTATGGTGGCATGGGAAAGTTTTGGCCAGACATGGGTTAAAGATGTGTCTGATCAACTCAAGCTGGACGCAAATATTGTTACCGCGCCCTATGGCGATATTGTTGATATGACAACCCTTGATTATGATCATGATATTGTCTTCACATGGAACGGGACAACATCAGGCGTCAGATTGCCTGAACATACCGTATTTCCTGTTGATCGTGGTGGCTTGACCATATGTGATGCTACATCGGCCAGTTTTGCCATGCCGTTACCTTGGGAAAGTCTGGATGTGACAACATTTAGCTGGCAGAAGGTGCTGGGGAGTGAAGCTGGACACGGGATGATTGTGTTATCCCCACGGGCTTGTGAAAGACTGGAAAACTTTACCCCGTCATGGCCGGTGCCAAAGATTTTCCAGCTGGTCAAAAATGGTAAACTGATCGAGGGCATTTTTGCTGGCGATACCATTAACACGCCATCCATGCTAGCGGTGGAAGATTATCTGCAAGCATTGAAATGGGCGCATTCCGTTGGTGGCCTTGACGGGCTGATCCGGCGAAGCACAAATAATGCACAGCTTGTCTGGGATTTCATTGCATCCAGAAACTGGATTACCAATCTGGCAAGCGATCCGGCAACATGGTCAACCACTTCTGTCTGTCTGGTATTTAGTGATCCGGCCGTGGCAGGTCATGCCGATTTCGCCAAGGCGGTAGCCAGACGGCTTTCTGATGAAGGCGTTGCCTATGATATCGGGTCTTATCGCGCGGCACCAGCGGGGTTGCGTATCTGGTGTGGGGCAACGGTTGAATCATCTGATATTGCCGCCATGTTACCATGGCTGGATTGGGCATATGCGCAAGAACGGAAAGCCTTTGCCTAACGGTTTGGATTTCTGTCCCTGATAACAATCATTTTATAAATATGATAATCAAGGAGGCCATGATGGCACCAAAAGTTCTCATTTCAGATAAACTATCTGAAAAAGCAGTTTCCATTTTCAAAGATCGCGGTATAGAGGTGGATTATCTGCCTGACATAGGCAAAGATAAAGACAAGCTACGCGACATTATTGCTGATTATGATGGGCTGGCTATTCGGTCAGCAACCAAGGTAACCGAAAAACTGCTTACCGCTACCAGCCGGTTAAAAGTCATCGGGCGGGCTGGCATCGGTGTTGATAATATTGATCGGGCCGCGGCATCACGGCAGGGGATCATTGTTATGAATACGCCGTTTGGTAATATGATCACAACCGCAGAACATGCTATCGCCATGATGTTTGCAGTGGCGCGGCAAATCCCTGAAGCCAATGCATCGACGCAATCTGGCAAATGGGAAAAATCCCGATTTATGGGGGTGGAGCTGACGGACAAAACGCTAGGCGTAATTGGCGCCGGGAATATTGGCGGCATTGTCTGTCAACGCGGCAAAGGGTTGAGTATGCGGGTGATCGCCTATGATCCCTTTCTCAGTGAAGATAAAGCCAAGGTGATGGGTGTTGAAAAAGTGGAACTGGAAGATTTGTTATCCAGAGCAGATTTCATCACTCTACATGTACCTCTGACTGATCAGACAAACAATATCCTTAGCCGTGAAAACCTGTCCAAAACAAAACCGGGCGTGCGTGTCATCAATTGTGCACGGGGTGGATTAATAGATGAACAGGCGCTTGCTGATCTATTGAAATCTGGTCATGTTGCTGGTGCGGCTATTGATGTATTTGCTGAAGAACCGGCGATAGAAAATCCGCTTTTCCATCTGCCGAATGTTGTCTGCACCCCGCATCTGGGGGCAGCTACGGTCGAAGCGCAGGAAAAGGTTGCTCTTCAGGTCGCCGAACAGATGTCCAGCTATCTGCTTACTGGGGCTGTTACTAACGCGATTAATATGCCGTCGGTGACAGCAGAAGAAGCAAAAGTCATGGCGCCATGGCTGAAATTAGCCGGCCATCTTGGTGGATTTGTTGGTCAGATGTCTGATGATCCCATCAAGAAAATACAGATTCTGTATGATGGATCAGTGGCGGATATGAATCTGCCGGCACTCAATTCCGCACTGGTCGCCGGCGTTTTGAAATCGGCTAATCCGGATGTGAATATGGTATCCGCACCGGTGCTTGCTGCCGCCCGTGGCATACATATCAGCACCACTAATCAGGATAAATCCGGCGTATTTGAAGGCTATGTCAAGGTGACAGTCATCACGGAACGGTTTGAACGGTCTGTTGCGGGAACGGTTTTCAGCGATGGCAAGCCGCGCTTTATTCAGATCAAGGGGATCAATATTGATGCCGAAATTGGTAACCACATGCTATATACCGTTAATGAGGATGTGCCGGGCATTATTGGTCTGCTTGGACATACGCTAGGGGAAGGCGGGGTCAATATTGCCAATTTTACGCTTGGCCGTGAAGCCGTGGGGGGGTGAAGCGATAGGGCTTCTCTATCTGGATGCACCGGCACCGGCACAGATACTTGGCCAGTTGCTTGAAACAGGGCGTTTCCGGCAGGTGAAGGCTTTAACATTTCCCTGATAACATCTGATGCGGTAGCATGGCAAAACCCATAACAAACAGCATGAGGATACACCCATGAAAGCAGGTATTATCGGAACGGGAAGCATAGGCAGTGCTGTCGCAACAGGTCTGGCACGGGCAGGATATGACGTGACGGTATCAAGGCGGGGGAAGTGCAATCCGCGTCACTGGCCGCGGCTTTTCCGAATATTACCGTGGCTGAAAATCAATCCATGCTTGATCAGAGCGAGATAGTTTTTATTGCCCTGAATAGCGATATTGCGGCGGCAGAGCTGGCGAAACTGGAATACCGGCCTGATCATGTGATGATCTCTCTGATGGCTGGTATGGAACTGGCGATGCTGGGGCGGCTTGTTGCCCCGGCAAAAGCGGAAACGATCATGATCCCCTTTCCGGCGATTGCTGGTGGTGGTTCACCTGTTCTGGTGATGGGTGATGCGGCACCGGTTGAAACAATATTCGGTCAGACCGATAACATTATCGTGGTATCAGAAAGCGATGAGCGGAACGCCTTACTGGCGGCACAGGCTATATTATCGCCGGTGGCGGTGATGGTTTCTTCGGCGGCGGACTGGGTGGCCAGACATGGCGGCGATGCGGAAAAGGCAGAATCCTTTTTGCGGCGGCTGATTTCATCCAGCCTGTCCAGATTGCCAAGTGATGATCTGATCAAGGCGCTGAATACGCCGGATGGATATAATCAGCGTCTGCGGCTGTATTTTGAAAAGAACGGGATCAGGGACAACGTTACCGCCGGACTATCAGCACTGCATTCCCCTAACGGTGAGTGATGGGGGTAGTGGCAAAGCTAAATCTTAATTCTGATATAGGTTGGCGTCCCAGTCGTGAGACCGCATTTCCCCTGTCTGGTAAAATTGGCGAATTAGCTTTATGTATTTAAGAAAGTCTTTGTTTTCTTCTGTTAATCTATTAGCCGTGTCCCAATCAACATCATGACGCTCCTTGGCTGGGATTATAATCTGACTTTCAGAAGGATTTTCTGCATCAAGGCGGATGAAGCCAATGCCATGCAGGCTCGAAAGTATACGCAATTCTTTTAATGTATCTGAGCCTTCGATTTCACTTGTGACTAGATATCCAAAATTTGCCCATGATGAATTACTAACCGCCTGAAAAAAGACTTCGCGAACATTTGATCTATTAATCAATATTTTTACTTCAAATGACCAGAGCTTTGTTTTCTTGGCTGAATATTGCTGAACGCAGTCTTTGATTTCACGATGCCAGCCAAGGCTGAGGTCTTGTATGCCAACAATGTCAGGGTACAGCCATTTATTGCCGCCAGCACCTTTAGAATTACTGGAGGATTTCTCGTTAATGCGCTTGCTGTAAATTTCGAGTTCAGACCAAAGAAAATCAGACAGTATTGGGTATAGATCATGCTCTTTGATGCCAGAACTATCAATCATTGTTGTGGAAGAAGTATCCTTGTTTTCTACCTGTTTAATCGCGGCTTTGTCGGTTGCTTCGGTGAAGTAATATTTCCGGGGGCGTCCTTCTGTGGTTTTAATTTCTGGATTGTATTTTTTGTAGTACAGGGCGCCGTGAACCAATTTCAGCAACAATTTGTTGTAACAGTGCTATCTCATTATCAATAGGATTCCTGATAGCAGTTGAGCGCTCTTGCTTTTGGCGGCACTCATCCGGATAAGTTTCGATTATCCATTCGCCAATTTCACGAGCTTTAAATTTCTTTTCCGGATTCAGTTTTAAAAACTCTATCACTTTAGCATTTAAATTAAGCGTCATATGACTATGCTCTTTGTATAAGGTTTACAAACATGTCGATAGTTTGGGCGCGATCATAATCAGAAAAAGCAGTGATGTTCATGATAAACCCCATCCTGTTCGATATCTCTTGCCTCGAAACAGAACTGGTGAGGTCGGCCAGGGGAAAACATAAAACTGGCTTGCCTGACATAAACAAATTACGCATAGGCTGTCAAATTTATAACCATGCTCCGGCCATGCCATTAACCTGATGGATCGCCAAAAACTATTCCCCTTACCTGATTCCAAATCTTGACACGGCAACAGGACAAACCGTAGGCTCCTAAAAGCATATACATATTGATATGCACCTATATGCACGGCGGGATAAACGACGATGGATTTAAAAAAACATTATGTAAATGGGGAATGGGTGACACCGATTAGCACGGTGGAATTTCCGGTATTGAACCCGGCGACCGAACAGCAAATCGGCACCATCATTCTTGGTAACGATGCTGATGTTGATCGCGCTGTTGCCGCCGCTGTCGCCGCCTTTGAACATTTTTCCAAAAACCTCGAAAACCGACCGGCTTGATCTCCTGCATGCGCTGATGACAGAAACCAAAGCCCGCTTTGATGATCTGGCAGAAGCTATGAGTCAGGAAATGGGCGCACCCATGACCATGTCACGCGATGCACAGGCCGATGCCGCTATTGGCCATCTGCAGGGATTTATCGATGCATTAACCGCTCAGGATACGCGGGAAACTCTGGCCAGTGGTGATGTGATGTTGCGTGAACCTATCGGCGTATGCGGGCTGATCACGCCGTGGAACTGGCCGATGAATCAGGTCACATTGAAAGTCATTCCTGCCCTTGCCACCGGTTGCACCTGCGTACTGAAACCATCCGAACATACGCCGATTTCCGGTGCCATCTATGCTGAGATTGTCCATGCCGCCGGTTATCCGGCCGGAGTATTCAATCTGGTACAGGGGGAAGGGCCAACGGTCGGTGCCGCCATGTCACGGCATAAGGATATCCAGATGATGTCATTCACCGGATCAACCCGTGCCGGCATTGCTGTCACCAAGGATGCCGCCGATACCGTTAAGCGCGTCACACTGGAACTGGGCGGCAAATCGCCAAATCTAGTTTTTGCAGATTGTGATCTACAGGAAAGGGTAGAAGCATCTGTGCTGGAATGCATGTATAATACCGGTCAATCCTGTGATGCCCCGACCCGGCTGCTGGTTGAACGGGCTTGTTATGATGAAGTGCTGAATATTGCCAAAGCAACCGCCGAAAGCCAGACCGTTGGTAATCCTGCCGAAGATGGGGATCATATTGGCCCTCTATTCGACAAAATACAATTTGATCGGGTGCAGACCATGATACAGAAGGGCATTGATGAGGGCGCAAGGCTTCTGGCTGGTGGCACGGGCAGACCAGATGGGCAAGATAAGGGCTGGTTCGTCAAGCCAACGATCTTTGCCGATGTCAGCAATGATATGGCGATTGCCCAACAGGAAATCTTTGGCCCTGTGCTTGTGATTATTCCTTTTGAAGACGAAGCCGAGGCCATCAGGATTGCCAATGATACCCCTTACGGGCTGGCGGCCTATCTGCAAACCGGTAATCCGGAACGGGCTGAACGTGTAGCTAGCCAGTTACGGGCAGGTGCGGTTCATATCAATGGTGGTGGGTTTAATTATGGATCACCATTTGGCGGCTATAAGCAATCGGGTAATGGCCGTGAAGGTGGCCTGATGGGGCTTGAAGATTATCAGGAAGTTGAAGACTCTGCATTTCAGCTAAGATTTTCTCTCTCTTCCCCCTATTAGTGATAACCCATTTATAAGGCTGATAGGGGAAAACAGGGTATTCGTTTCATGCTAGACGCGGCTAGCCGCGGCATAGGCAGATGACCACGCCCATTGAAAATTATGCCCGCCCAGATGACCTGTTACATCTACCACTTCACCTATAAAATATAATCCTTCACAGGTTTTGGATTGCATATCCCGTGATGATAGATCAGCGGTATCGACACCACCTAATGTGACCTCGGCGGTGCGATACCCTTCCGTGCCGGCAGGTTTAATCTGCCAGTGGTTAATCATTTCCCCGAAAGCGGTTAGGGTTTTGTTCTGCATATGTGATAACTGGCCAGATAGATGATTGAGGGAACATAGCGCATTAGCCAGTCGTTTTGGCATATATCGGGATAGATGGGACTGGATGATCTGTTTCGGGCTGGTCTGTTTTGCCTTGATCAAAGCATTGGCCATATCGGCATCAGGCACCAGATCAATATTGATGGCCTCACTTTCACGCCAATAGGATGAGATTTGCAGAATAGAAGGCCCGGTTAGGCCGCGATGGCTAAATAGCAGGCCTTCGGCAAAACGGGTTTGGCCATATTCTACCACCGCTTCAACCGAAAGGCCGGATAACTCCGCGCAGATGGTTTTCAGCGTGTCGGTAAATGTCATGGGAACAAGGGCCGGCCTTGGGGCAATAATATTCATGCCAAATTGTCTTGCGATATCATAGCCAAATCCCGTAGCGCCAATTTTGGGGATGGACAAACCGCCTGTTGCTATCATCACGGCAGGTGAGGAAATGATATTCTTTTCTGTTGTGATGGTGAACTGATCCCCGGATTTTTCAATGGCCTTTACCGCCACGCCAAAATCCATTTCAACATTTGCAGAACGGCATTCGGCTATCAGCATATCAATAATATCCTGTGCGCTATCATCACAGAATAACTGGCCAAGCTTTTTTTCATGAAACGGAATGCCATAGCGTTTAACAAGCGTGATGAAATCATCCGGGGTATATCCCGCTAAAGCCGATTTTACAAAATGCGGATTGGATGAAATAAAATGCTCTGGGCTGCAATGGATATTGGTGAAATTACAGCGGCCACCGCCCGAAATCCTGATTTTTTCAGCAATCTTTCGGCGGTGATCCAGCAATAAAACAGATTTGCCTCTGGCCGCCGCGATGCTGGCCGCAAATAATCCCGCCGCTCCGGCTCCGATAATCACGACATCCATATTGGTAATTCTATGACTCATGCTGAGCATCATAACGCATAAGGCAGAATTAGACAGGTGTAATTGGCGGATTTCGCCGTTGTCCTGATATCGCATTTCCGGCAATAGCCATCAGCAGAATGATGCCACCAATCATGGTATATCCCGTAATGGTTTCGCCAAGAATGATCCAGACCCAGAACGGGCCTAACACAACTTCAGCCAGTGAAAGCAAGGTTAATTCTGCCGCCGGAACAGTTTTTGAACCAATGGTATATAGGACTAATCCGGCTCCTACCTGACCTATTCCCATGATCAGTGACAGCGTCATATCATGCTGGGATATTGTCAGTGGCAAATCTAGTTGGTGACAGATTATGGCCATGATAGGAATAGCAAACAGTCCAGATAACAATACAGCTGGCATCATCTGGCTATCTTTGCCGCGGCGAAGGGTGATGGTGAAAATAGCAAATCCGGCGGCAGACCCTAATGCGGCAAGATTGCCCTTGAAGGCAGAGCTTCCGAATTTATCCGCTACCATGATAAAGACACCCGTTGTTGCTACAAAAATAGCAATCCATGTTGCTTTTCTTACTCTTTCACCAAGGGTGATTCTGGCTAGAATGGCGGTAATCAATGGCGCGCTTGCAAATATCAGCAGGGCATTTCCCACTGATGTTGTCTGAATAGAATAAATCCCGCCTGTATAGGCGGTAACAAGCGCTAACCCGCCAATCACACCGCCTAACCCTGTCTGCCACATCAACCGGAAGGGATTCTGACGTGTCATGATAAATATCACAACAAAAAGCAACGCTGATAGACCAAATGACCGGTAGAACAGAATCTGCCAGACCATAGCGCTTTCCATCAGGCGAATGCCAATACCGACGGTTGACCATAATACGCCAGCAAAAAACACGAATAACATGCCTTTTGATATGCCATATGTTGATGCGCCTGAAGAAGCCTGATTAAGGTCGGGTCGCCATTGCATACATTCACTATCCGCAGCTAAAATCTGGCTCAAGGCTAGAATTGATATCTTTCTTGTATTCAGACATGAAAAGATGAAAAAGGAAAACAGTTTTTTTTATTCTTGGTTATGTCATTATCAAAGTCTTGATGAGATATCAAACCATACAGCCGGCAGGATTAGAGGAGAATGAAATGGGTGACTATCAGCATGATCTGGAAAAGATACGCCATGATTTTCATCGCCATCCGGAGCTTGGCTTTCAGGAAGTCAGGACGAAACAGAAGCTGATAGAGATATTGAAAACCCTTGATATTGATGTTCATGAAGGAGCAGGGGTAGTCGGGGTGTTGAAAGCCGGATCAGGCAATCGCGCTATCGGACTTAGAGCAGATATGGATGCACTACCAATTATGGAAAAAAGCACGCATGATTATGTGTCTGCCACCGCAGGGGTGATGCATGCTTGTGGTCATGATGGTCATATGACCATGCTTCTGGGCGCGGCAATGGAACTGTCCAGAAATCGTGATTTTGACGGCACGGTTGTATTCATTTTCCAGCCTAATGAGGAACATGGACTAGGGGCAAAACAGATGATATCAGACGGGATTCTGGAACAATTCCCCATTGATGAGGTGTATGCCATCCATAATTTGCCGGGGGCGCCCACGGGGCAGGTATCCACGTGTGACGGGTTGATTTGTGCATCTGAAAGCCTGTTCGAGATTACAATCAATGGTCAGGGTGGCCATGCCTCCATGCCGCATGTTGGTCGAGATGCTATTACTATCGGCTCAGAACTGGTGCAGTCGCTTCAGACAATAATATCCAGAAAACTTGCTCCCGGGGCGGGGGCAGTTATATCCATCACCGAGTTTATCACCAATGGCCAGCGCAATGTATTGCCCGGGCAGGCTATATTGAAAGGTGATGTTCGCGCCCAGAATCCGGATGACAGGATCAAGATTGAAGGTCTGATGAAACAGATGGTAACCGGTATCTGCACAGCACATGGCGTCAGTTCGCATTTTGATTTCAGAACCGAGTTTATTGAAACAATAAATGCAACGGCCCCCACCACGGCAACAGTACGTGTGGCACAGCAGATGGGTCTGGATACTATCGCTAACCGTAAACCAATGACGTTTTCAGAGGATTTTGCCCATTTTAACAAAGCTGTTCCCGGATGCTTTTTCCTGCTTGGAAATGGTGAGGCTGGAGCGCATGGTCAGCCATTACATTCTGATGATTATGACTTTAATGATGATCTGCTAGGAATTGGCACAAAGCTCTGGTCGGCAATTGTTCGTGACCGGCTTCCCATTGATGGTGAGGCATTATCATGACCATATATACACAACGCCAACAGCAATTATGTGAACATATGATGGCGAGCGATATTGATGTAACCCTCATCACTGACGATGACAATGTCTATTATCTGACCGGTTATTATGACTATCTGCATATGGAATTCGGACGGCCAACCATTCTTATCATCCACCGTAATGGTAACACATTGCTTATCACCCCAGTGATTGATCTAAATACGGCGAAAGCCGCCGCCAAGGTAGACCAGATCGCGGCATGGAATGATGGGGAAGGCGAAGAATGGCGACAGAATATTCCATCCAGTATAGCCAAAGCAAAGCGTGTTGCCATAGAACCGGATCATATGCCGCCATTGGTATATCGGTATATCCGTACACAAATAGAAGCAGAACGGCTGATATCAGTGACGCCGATAATGAGTCATATGCGGATGATTAAATCTGAGGAAGAGTTAAAAATTGCCCGCCACGCAGGGCAGGTTGCGAATACCATGATGACAGCCGGATGTGATGCTATTGGTGATGGTGTGCCAGAATATAGCGTTGCGCTTGCGACAGCAAAAGCCGGAACAGAAAAAGCGGCAGAATTATTAGCTCATCATTACAACGACACAGATATGTCACCTATGATACATTTTCTTCAGATCATGGCATCGGGAGATATGATTACCAGAACCCATCACCGCGCAACGAACAGGATTATGCGAACAGGTGAGCCAGTGTTTCTCTGTTTTTGTGGGATGACAAGTTTTCACCGATTTAAACTGGGCTTTGACCGCACATTCTGGATTAGAGGTGGCTGATCCTAGCCAGATTGATGTTTATCATGTCGCCGTTGATAGCCAGCAAGCAGCACTAGACGCCCTTCGTCCGGGGGTTATGGCCGAAGACGTTCATAAGGCCTATGCCAAGGTCATTCAGGATGCAGGTTATTCCTATCCCTTTCGATGCGGCAGGGCGACGGGGTTTAGTTATCTCGAACACCCGCAACTGGTAACTGGAGATAAAACGATATTGCAACCGGGTATGGTATTCGCGGTTGATGGTTCTGTTTCCACGGATAGCTTTCGGGCGCAGGTTGGTGACAGTTTCATCATTACCGATGATGGCTATGAGCCATTGACGCATCATTCAAAAAAGCTAGCCGATGTCATTCTATCTTAGGGATTATTGCTATTGAATTGCGTTGCCAATCAGATTAGGATTATCAAGTAATATACATTACTGTACATTACCTTTTTATTTCTATATTAGGGGGGTACCTTGGCTAGACGTGCATCATCATCACGGGTAAGAGGAGTTAGGCCAGAACAGGCCATTTCTGCCCCTTATGTTAAAAGGATATTTCCGTTTTTTGATCCTCTGGATATGGAACAGATAGAAAAACTGGAACAGCAAGTCGACTGGTTGATTGAAAATATCGGTATTGCCTTCAGGGATGACCCATCATCAATCGAACTCTGGAAAAAGGTGGGTGCAAAAGTCGATGGTGATATTGTTCGTGCGCCAGCGGACTGGATACGGGATTTATGCCGTAAAGCCCCGTCACAATTCACGCAACTTGCTCGCAATCCAGCCAGATCAGTGGTGATTGGCGGCGATAATCAGGTTTTGCCCCTATTTATGGAGCCCCATTTGTACGTGATCTTGAAACTGGTCGGCGTTATGGCGATATCGCGGCCTTTCGTGATCTGGTTCGGTTAACCTATATGCATCCCTATCTTCATCACGGTGGATTTGTTACATGTGAGCCATGTGATGTTCCTGTCAGTAAGCGGCATCTGGATATGTTGCTGGCACATATGACCCTTTCGGACAAACCGCATTTAGGTGCTATCACGGAAATGAGCCGGGCACAGGATAGCGTCGATATGGCAGAAATCGTATTTGGCCGTGATGTGATGGACAAGCATTGTGTGATTATGGGCAATGTAAATACCAACTCGCCTCTGCTCATTGATAAAGTCGTGACAGAAGCTATCCGTGTTTATTGTGGCCGGGGACAGGGCATTGTTGTTGTACCATTTATTCTGTCAGGTGCTATGGGGCCAGTATCCACCGCTGCTAGTGTTGCCCAGGCTATGGCAGAGGCCATGATGGTATGTGCTTATGCCCAGCTTGTACATGCGGGTGCGCCATTTGTTTTGGGGAATTTCCTTTCATCTATGTCACTCAAATCTGGTGCGCCAACATTTGGCATGCCGGAACCTGTTATTTCGAATTACGCCATTGGCCAGCTGGCACGGCGGGCAGGGTTACCCTTACGTTGTGGTGGGTCGCTGACAGCGTCCAAGATAGAAGATGCACAAGCTGCATATGAATCGGCAGATTCCATGCATTCTACGATGCTGGCTGGGACAAATTTTGTTCTTCATTCGGCTGGCTGGTTAGAAGGCGGTTTATGTGTCGGATTTGAAAAACTGATCATGGATGCAGACCGGCTAGGCAGTTATCAGAAAATATTGGGGCAGGGTTTGGATACCAGCGATGAATCCATGGCAAGAGATGCTTATGAAGAGGTGGCAGCAGGAGGCGATTTTCTGGGGTCAGCCCATACCATGCGGAACTATTCCACGGCTTTTTATGAACCTGAACTGAGCAATAGCGAGAATGTCGAAAGCTGGGAGGAGCAAGGCGGTAAAGATATGCGAAAGCGAGCTTATGAAAAGTGGAAAGACATGTTATCAGAATACCAAGCTCCAGCCATTGATAGCAGTGTGCTTGAAGCTCTGACAGATTTTGTTGATAAACGGAAAAGGGAATTACCAGATGCATGGTATTAGATGAAGTTCAGATACTGTTTTCCGGGCTTTATTGTTTGTGATATAAAAATTCCAATAGGCTTTACATTGATATGGTCGCAGATTAGCCTGAATCCAGTAATGATTAATATGGAAAGGAAAAATAGATGAATATGTCCACACCGACGTATCCCCCGTTATCGTCAGCGGTACTGCCGGGGCTTTTCGCCAATCAAAGGTTCCTCAGACAGGCTCTTCTGGTTCTTGGGGGTAGCCTTTTTATAGCTGTTGATGGCTCAATTATCCTTTCGTTTTCCGGCTAGTCCGATCCCGATCACAGGTCAGACCTTTGCTGTTCTGATTGTTGGGATGGCGCTTGGCTCCCGTCTTGGTGCCCTTGCGGCGTTGGCCTATTGCCTTGAAGGGATATATTTCCCTGTCTTTGCTGAGATGCGGACATGGGCGCATCCCTTTACGCTTTATACGGCGGGATATCTGGTTGGTTTCATTGGAGCGGCCTATGTGACGGGGTGGCTGGCGGAACGTGGCTGGGATCGGAATGATGTAGGGACTGGTCTGGCGATGCTAGCAGGTAATCTGGTGCTATATGTTCCGGGGTTGATCTGGCTTTATGTGATGATGTCACCGGCATCATTCGGGACGGTTCTGACGGCTGGTTTCGGGGTATTTATCATTGGTGATATGATCAAGCTGGCACTGGCCATGATCCTGTTTCCAGTGGCATGGCGCCTGATCAACCGATAAGGGCGACAGGGTGTGAATCCATATCCTGCCTATCATAAACTAAGGTGATTTATAGATGGTAAGTGATTTATTTTTCAGTTCACTTACCATCATCTCTTACAGATCATCACATTTAGTTTATTAAGCGTTATGAGCGGAAAATGACAACTATTTCCTATATACTTGGTAATTTCTTCCGGCCAATAAATTGGTTTTCATCGCCCTACATTCGTTCTGATAGTGATATTAAGGCGTTATCTTCGGATTTGTTATCTGCCAAGGGTGAGGTGTCAGGGGTAACGATTGCCCGTCAGATTCTCAAACAATATCGTGAATTAAATGATGATGAGAAGCTATCATATTTTCAGTTCATTCTGGCCGAAATGGATTTTGATAGCGCTAAGGTCAAATCTGCTCTTACGGATTATACCACGCATCATGATGCAAAAAGTTATGGCCAGTTTATAGCGTCTGCCCAACCAGGATGGCGGCAGCTTTTCCGCCGTCTTAACGAAGCCCCTGATGCGACATTTGATCTTGTCAATATGCGGACAGATTTATTACGTCTGATCCGGTCAAATAGTGAGCTTGAGGTAATCGATATTGATTTGCGCGAGCTATTCCTCAGCTGGTTCAATAGGGGATTTCTGGTGTTACGACCAATTAGCTGGTCTAGCCCTGCGGATATTCTGGAAAAAATCATTTCTTATGAGGCTGTGCATGAAATTAGCAGTTGGGATGATTTGCGGCGACGGCTAGAGCCATCGGATCGTTGCTGTTTTGCTTTTTTCATCCGGCCATGCCTGATGAGCCATTAATTTTTGTTGAAGTTGCTCTTACAGATCGGTTGCCGTCTTCTATTCAGACGATTCTGGCGCAGAATGGCGAAGTCATATCAGGTGAGAAAATGGATTATGCGGTATTCTATTCCATTTCAAATTGCCAGAAAGGACTGGCCGGCATTTCCTTTGGCAATGCTTTGATTAAAACCGTGGTCGAAGAATTAAAGCAGGATTATCCAAGTATCAAACATTATCTGACTTTATCGCCGCTCCCCGGCTTTACCAAATGGCTGGCAACATTGCCAGCGGTAGATCATGATGGCAAGGCACAGGATATTCTGACAATAGCCACAAATAATGAACTTATAAGAACATCGCTTGCTGCTGCCTATCTCTGTCAAGCGAAACGGGAAAATGGTATGCCTGTTGATCCTGTGGCGCGGTTTCATCTGGGAAATGGAGCGCGGATACATCAACTTGCATGCGGATGCCGATACGTCTGACCATGGAATAAAGCAATCTCTGGGGGTGATGGTCAATTATCTATATCGTCCGGATGAACTGATCGAAAACCATGAAAATTTTGTTAATGCTGGAACAGTGCAAGCAGATAAAGCGGTTAGGGATTTAACCCAGAAAGCCAAAGCCTATCTTCCTTCATAAAACCAAATACGGGAAGAAACATCAAATATATAGGATAGTAATGCGTGGATAATATTATCATCATGGTTGTTCTATCTGCCGCATTTCTGCATGCATGGTGGAATTTTCTGGTACGGAGTAATACCGATAAAATTTTAGCCATGATTGCCATGACAATTGGTCATGCACCTCTGGCTATTCTTGGTATAATATATTTTGGTCTTCCGGGGTGGGAAAGTCTGCCTTTCTTGATTGCAAGTGCCGTTTTGCATGTCGGTTATCAGGTGTTTCTGATGAATGCCTATCGCTTTGGCGAATTATCAAATATCTATCCGATTGCCTAGAGGATTATCGCCCCTCATTTTATCGATCATCACGCTTTATATTGGTCAGGACATCTTAACAACCGGACAGATGGTGGGCATTTTGACCATTTCCCTGTCGATGATCTATATGGGATTTACGCAATTCCGGATTAACAAGGATGGCCCCAAAGGACTTTTGCTAGCCTGTATTACCGGTATCTTTATTGCCAGTTATTCCATGGTGGATGCATTAGGGACGCGCCTTACAGGTGATGCCATGATGTATTTTAGTAGCTCAACAATTTTAAATGTTTTGCTAATGGCAATTTATAGCATGATGTTTCACAAGCATGCGGTAATGTCTATCATAAGCAATGGCAAAAAGCCTTTTTTTATCGGTGGTACGGCATCATTATCTGGCTTATGTGATGGTGTTGTGGGCCTGCCTTCATGCCGCCGGTTGCTATTGTTTCATCTTTGCGGGAAACATCAGTTATTTTTGCCATGATCCTTGGGGTGTTCCTTCTGGGTGAACAGATTAGCCGGACAAAAATTATTGTTATACTGATTATGATATCTGGCGTTATCATCACGCGGATATACTAGGCCTGCTCAACACAATCATGCTGCGGATAAAAGTTTGACCCCTGATTATGCTACCTTTTCTATGCTTTCCTGTTTATCTGATACAACTGTAATGCGGTTCATGCATCGATAAGCTGGCAGATAATCTGCCACCGCATAATGCATTGTAATTCTGTTATCCCACATGGCTATATCACCAGCCTGCCATTTCCATCGCATTTGCATCTCGGGCTTGTTCATATGATTGGCCAGCCATGTTTTTAATGCGTTAGATTCGTTAGTGGTAAGCCCGACAATATGATTTACAAAAGCTTCGTTGAAGTTAAGGAAAGTTTTGCCACTGACGGGATGTTTCTGGATAAGCGGGCGAATATTATGCCCGAACCGACCAACAGCCTCATTCAGATTTTGGCGATTGGTTTCAATATCTGAATGAGAAACAAAATTATTTCTGAAATCACCCATATCATGGATAGCTTCAAGCGTACTGAGATATGTTTTCATATGTTCAGGTAGCCGGTCATATGCTGCGCTTGAACTTGACCATAAAGTATCACCGCCAACTTCTGGAACAGCTCTTGCGACAAGGATTGAAGCAAAAGGCTGATGACGTTTGAAAGTCAGGTCCGTATGCCAAGCATTGGTATCCGGCGGCGTATTTGCATTATTTTCCAGTTTGACAATATTTTCATAACCCTCAACATGAGGATAAATGGGATGTGGTTCATCAATTTCACCAAAAATCTGAGCGAAGGCTAAATGTGCTGCAGGGGTAATTTCCACCCCTCGAAAAAAGATGGCTTGATGCTCTAGTAAAGCGTCATAAATAAATTGGTAGGTGGTTGCATCAATGGGTTTCGAAAAAATCAACGCCTTCAATAATTCCCCCAATAGCGGGAGTTATCTTTGTTATTTCTAGCATGGTGCTACTCCTTTGAGAGATAAAATAATCTGACACAAAATAATTATCTTAACAAGCACTGTTAAAACGCTAACATGATATAAAAATTAGTCAATTCACTAATAATGGAAAGAATGAATTCTTACATTCATAACTTCAAAACACATAAAAGTTACTCATGGAAAACGGAACAGGTGATGAGATGTTGAACCCACTTCGCCAGCACCATTTCAAGTTTCAGGGATCGCGTTTCAAGGCTCAGGTGTTTGTTATTACCATTTCTTTTAGATTATAGGGGTATATTCCAATGTTTTGAAGCCAGCGACAATTATGTTATCAAGGATGATATGAGTAGGTTTTTGCTGCCATCATCTAAGGGAAATCAATCTTTATCATGTTCAGATGCCGATGATTGAACCATGGGTTACGGCATATGGATCGCAAGATATGATCGAAAGCCTGTTCGTGAATTTGAAAGGGGATGACATGGAAGCGTTGGGGAGAATCCCATGCACCACTACCACTTTATAATACAGAATATACAAAAGGCGCATTTAGTGTTGCCCATGATGTTCTGACAGACTGCTGATTGGCAAGAATATTTCATCCCTGACCAGATCAAAGACATTATTTGATGGATTAAAAGGGCATGAATTCACAAAATCAGCGTTTGATACAGCCATGTGGGATGCTTATGCCAAGACTTGTATCTGACTTTGGTCATTGATTGGCCTGAGGGTTAGATTATGGTTGGGGCAGAATTCCTTTCTGCCAGTACTTTTTGCGTTGATTGATCAACATTCAGGGAAAAAGCCTGCTCTACTGTTATGTTTCCGTTCGAAATGGTGAAGCCAAGTGGGCCAAAATGATATTGCAGATTGGGAAGCTGGAAACACCATCCTGATTTGTGATCGGATTGATTGCCACCAGCCTCCCAAATGTTTGATATCGATATGTTCCATCGGCTTGCCATTCAGCATCTTAAAATGATTGAACAGCCTCTTGCCTATGATGGTTCTTGTTGACCATGCTGAATTGCAAACGTTTTTTGCAAACACCGATCTGATCTTGATGATCCATCAACTTCTGGTCAATCGGGCAAAGGCAATCAAGGTCGTGATGTGACATTCTTTCAGATGTTGTTCTGGTCCAAAACAAGATAGCATAGGGGGCTTTGGCCAATTGCGCTCCTCCGCATAGGATCACTTCTATTTCCCAAAGGTTGGTAATGCTGGAATCAGCCGTAGGTCAGGGGCCTTCCTTGGGCTCTGGCAATTAAGGATAACGTGTTGCGTTTCAGCGGAATGTAAGAAGAAGATTAGATCGCCCCTCAGATCAGGCTTTTGATAAGGGCAGGATCACCGCACCGGACAGACCGGGTAATGATTTGCAATCAAGCCGAGCAAGGCCTTCGGGATTAGCGCCGAAGATCAAGCATCCTCCATAACAAATGCTCAAGCCATTTTGAAAAAAGACAAAAAGACGGATCAAATATGTTGCCTGTTTTTACCCCAATTTTTCAAATATTTGCAATTTCCGTCTTCTTGCGTCTTATTGGTTCTGCAAAAATATGGTTGATATAGTTTATTATTGAAGCCTCGTCTTTTTTTGAGGATAAATTATTAGACCTGATACTATTGCTAGGATTAGACCTAGCATTGAAAGAAAAAGCCGCTTGAAATGGCAGGTCCACCTAACGCATTCACATTTGGGTGTAAAGAGAACTACCACAAAGACAAGTCTTCGTTGGGAATAACGGAATTCCAGTTATTTATTCAAAAAAATCAATACACCAGAAATGGCCATTAAAAACAAAATTTCGATGCCATCGCCGCTAATCAGGATAAGCCATTTTACAGGTGGCATCGTAACGTTTAAAAAGTTAGTAAACGTTCCGATAACCTGCTGATCCGGCACCAATGATAATGAAATCTTATAATTCCTCATTCTTCATTATAAATAAGCAATATCATATTGAACATTATTAAATATCGTATTGCGATAATCTATATCACTCCATATAGTTAACAGTTTAGGCCATTCTGCATTTTGTGGATAACCTTTGCCTGGATGCCTTGAGTTTCTGTGAAATCGCTAAATATCATCAACAATATCTGAATTGAATGAGGCTTGCAAATTTAGCCGTCCTGACCAAACTGACTTAGTTTGGGCATGACTTTTGTCAAAGCCTGTTCCATGTTAACATAAATTGTTTCAAAACTGTCGATTTGTCCTTAGCTCGATTAATGATATTTGAAAATGGAGCGGGTGATGAGTCCAGTTCTCAGACAGCACCAATGCCCCACCTGTTGAAGGCGAATATCATCAGGATTGATGTCTATCAAAACTTTCAAAAGGCACGAAACGATACATCAGTTTAACTATAATTATTGAAGTAAAGCAGAGTAGTTAAAAGTCAAGTTGCCACATAATCATGCCCTCAATGGCTATGTTGGATATCTGAACTGACAAGCATTAGCAGTGCTTGAGTTATTTGATATCACCCGACTGCTTACAGCTGGTGTAGGTAAGGGATGATGCTAGTGCATAGGTAAGCTGTGCTTACCAGAGTTCGTTCTGAGTATAGGGAAAGTGAGATGGCATTGTAGGTGATATTATACTTACTCTGTATAGGACAGTTAACTGCCTTCACTTGCCTATGTCATCCTAGGTCATGTGCATAAGTAACAGGGGGTATGCAGGGGACACTGGGGGGTATGTACGTATAATATACACAAGCTATTACACACTTCAGGTAAATCACTGTTAACCACTTGTCAGTTGTCTGTGGAGTCAGTTGTATGGCTCACGGATATGGGCATTTGCAAGTGTTAGGAACTGGCGGTGCTTATAACGAGGGTGGTGTATAACAATATACCTACTTCGTTAAATACAAAGCACTGTTCATGACAAGAATGACAGGAATGACAAGAAATATGAAAACTAGCAGCGACACTGAGGCAGCAAACAAAGTTTCAGAAAAGCTGTCATTCTTGTCATGAGATGTGTGTGGAGTGGGGATGAGATAAACGTATTTTTAAGACTTATAACTTTGCAACGTTTAAATAATTATAATACCCGAAGACAGTATTCTTTAATTTTGAAAATCATCTGAGACAAATTCGTGAACTACTACCCCACGAGAGCCAACAACTTTGGTAGTAAGGCCTTCAACAGCAGGAAGATAAGTACTTTTCAAAAAGTGTTTGGCATGACTCGTAAGCACTTTTGTCGCGATACTCAAACAATATACCGACACGAAAAGAGCCTTGTTTATTCCAAATCTGTGTAACGGTTCTTCTTAACATTCCTGCGTCAGTGAATAGTTTTACAACCTCTGGAGAGAAGGCTTTTTCCTGACGCATGAGATAAAGTTCCAAATGTTCCTTGCTTGCAAAATCGCGTGTTGAGTAGTTTATCATCGTTGTATTGGTCATATTTTACTCCAAATGATTTAGTATAAGTTACTTTTGACTAATAGCCGTAAATTACACCAAATTATTCTACTGCTATCATTCTCGAAAAAGGTTTTACTCAACAATAAATGGGGCTGGGAAGTTTGTTGGTGAATTCATCTTCAGCTATCATTGTCATAATGCCAGTTTCAATAACAGCACCAGCTTGTCTTCTCTGTTCAGTTAATTCTTCTTTTTGCACCAAAGGCTTGCAAGGCTTCTAAACTTGGGAACTTCATAATTGTATGAAGTTTCGTTAGGTCATCTTTCTGACTCCAGCAAAAAGCATGACCATTCCCATCTCTTCCATTCGGTCTTGATTTTCTTAACCATTGACTTCCAAGTGCTAAAACCCTTTGTGATTGTTATTTCACCTTTTACTATAATAGCCATTACGGTTTATCCTTCTAAACAGTTTAAAAATTACTAAGTTCTTCCCAATTTGAATATCTATCAGTCTCAGAGATAATCCACTTCCACGTCAACCATCTCTGGTGGAAAGCTAATTGGAAGCACCTTAGCGCTGTCATCAATTTTGATTGGCACATTAAACATTTTCTCAAACTCATCATGCATGACATCTACCAACTCGCTGTATAGGCCACGTGTGATAATAAAACTGTCATGTACAGGTAGGATAGGGATATCTCTTTTAGCAAAGTGCAACATTATTTGTTCAGACTGGCTATCTCTAATTGGATTTAATTGCCTTCACGTTTAAAGAAACTGTATTAACACGTTTTAGCTGTTGAAGTAGACAGCTATTCTAAAATATATGATATTGTAGTAATATGATACTATCCACTAATAGTGTTCTTTTTTGATTCAGGGCAAGAGAATTAGAAGCATTATGCATTTGAAGTCTTTGAGCGCAAAAAATAAAAAATTGTAATGTAGTCAAAAAATAAGTCTTTTTTTAGGAAATTTTTTACCAAGTGACTTTTCCATCTGACGAAGAATGTGAGTTGTTTGAATCACTACTCAAAACAAGATTGAGTCTTTGAAGGAATAAAAATGTTTCTTTTAATGCATTTAAAAATATATTGAAAAATATTCTTTAGTAGTCTGGTTTTTCCCGATGAAATCTCAAAATAAATAGAAAAGTTAATTGATGAGCATATTTTAAATTTACAAAAAAACTAAAATCATGACTTTTTCTGGTGAAAATATTTTCTCACTTTCAACCTGATGATTAGTAGTCTAACACAGCAAATGCCTATATCCTTGAGTCATACAACTGTTAACCACAAGCAACTGACAAGAATTAACAGTGTAAACAAAAGGTTATCTATTTACCGTGGGTGTCCCCTGCCTCCATAAGAAGAGATTGTCATCAATACGATGATAGTCTTAACAAAATCATCATTAATTTCAAAGGAATTTACTGCATAAGAATAGTCTAACTTTCATAAATTCAATTTTTTTATGTTTTTACAAAATAGCTTTCATTGCTGCTATTAAGGCAACTCCATATACAACCATCATTATCAGAAGAGTATTCACAGAAAACCCTTTCATAAAGGAAGCTTTGGCAAGTTGAGAAGCTTGGTAAATTAAATCTGGCCATGTATAAGAAACAAAATCACCCTGGGTAAAAATTACTTTAATTTTTCCATTTGAGTCTACCACAGGTAATCTTCTAAACCTGTCATTTGACATAATTCTCAACCAATCAACCACGTCATCATTTTCATTTGCCACCCTAGGATTTGGTGTCATTATGTCTTCTAATTTAGTTGTTTTGGCTGATTTATTATTATTAACAAGTTTTTTAACAATATCTCTTTCTGTAACAATACCTACAACTTTATCTTTCCCATCAACTATCACAACTGACCCATAATTTTTTTCGGACATAACTTCAATAGCTTGTGATACTTTATCTTTAGCTAAAAATGTAACAGGTTTAGGTTTGGTTTTAAACTCAGGCCTATCTAAGGCGTCCACCTTTTCTCGTTTCCATTTGAAAGTCTCCTACTGTTTAATAAGTAACCAGCTAATTTTTTATTCAAACAATTCAAAACAGATTATTAATATAATATATTGATTTTTATATAGTTACCTATTTGTATCTTATGACAACAATAACAAGAATGACAGCTTTTCTGAAACTTTGTTTGCTGTCCAGTGATTGCTATATTTCTTGTCATTCCTGTCATTCTTGTCATGAACAGTGCTTTGTATTTAACGAAGTAGGTATATTTAATCACACCCTCATTGCATAAGCACCCCACGACAACACTTGCAAATGCCTATATCAAAGTCATACAACTGTTAACCACAAGCAACTGATAGTGGTTAACAGCGGGGACACCTAATCTGTGTAACAGGCTGTGTATATTATACGTATGTACCGTGGGTGTCCCCTGCATACCCCTTTGTAATATAAGCACATGAACTAGGATGTCACTGGCAAGTGAAGGCAGTTAACTGCCCTATACAGAGTAAGTATATTATCACCTACAATGCTATCTCACTTTCCTATACTCAGAACAAACTCTGTAACAGCACAAACTTACCTATGCACTAGCATTATTCCATTACGAAGATTTCCATGCATCACATAACTGCCCACAGACAGCTGTAAGCCCATCTGGGTGACAAATGTAACTCAAGCACTTCTAAATGCCTTCACTGAATCATTACAGAGCCATTGAGAGCATGTTTATGTGGCATGATAAGGGTGTCATTTCGTTTTGCCAAGCACTTAACTGATGTACAAACTGATGTACATATCGTGCCTGTTGACAGTGATACACAGACCTGTAACCTATTGATATTGCCTACAACAGGTGGGGCATTGGTGCTGTACATAGGAACTATCACCTCCACCAGCACCACTTTCCTCATCACATCATGTGCTAACACATTGATATGTAGGCATTTGTTAATGTCTGCAGAGGTGTGGTGATGTACAGATTGATATTTACAACCACGCTATTTCTTTTTGGCTTTATGTCTTTTGCTTCAGCATCTGGTACTTATGATAAAATGTATTCAGATTGCTTAAATGAATTTGGAACCATAAATAATCATATCGTATTTGAATGTGCGGAAGGGTGATTGAACAAGCAAATATTGACTTGATAAAAAAATTGAAGCATTAAGGCAGACCCGCCTATCAGAAGATTTTGATAAATTCCTAGTTGGGCAAAGAAATTGGCAGCAATACATGAATATCCAATGTGATATTCAAGGTATCTATGTTCTTTCCCCAATGTTTGTCTATTGCCCAATGCAGATGTTGATTAAACGTCATCAAGAAATAGACCTTCTTTTAGAGAGCCCTCAATTTTAAAAAACTAATGTTAATAGGGCTTTCTCTATTATCTCCAATTCATACCATTCCCATAACCTTTGCCAATCTTACCTGATGACCAACCTCCAATCTGGTCAATCATATCTGACGGGCAGTTTACTGCTCCTTAATCTGTCACGCATTGAGTGCCTGAATGAGTGGATGACATAGTCATTGCCAGCCACTTGCTTAAGCCACTTGTTGAGTGCTGCACTTGCAGAGTTTGAATGAGTGGTTGTGCCATCACAGTATCTGGGGAAGAGGAAGGGGAGTGTGATGCATCTGTTGGCTTGTTGTGCTGCCCATAGTGAACTCTCCCACTAGCGGAAGCTTCCTTTCACACTTTTTGTGTCTTTAAGCGCCTCCATTGATGCTGGTTGGATATGCACATAAGGTATCTCTTCATTGAGATGGATATCATCTCTAGCAAGCCCAGCTGCCTCATTGAGGCGCATACCTGTGTCACTGATAAGAGATACAAGCCATCTTGGTTCATCATCAGTTGTTCTGCATCTCTCTTGTATGACTTTAAGCACATCATTTGGGATAGGTTTGCGTGTTGATGCATCATTTCTGTCAGGCATAATGTGCCACTGAAGGCATTACTGCCTTTTATGCCATGCTCACGCATTACAAGGTTGATAATGGAACGAACGGAAGCAAAGACACGTTTGACCGTATTGATGTTCATGCCCTTCTCAAAGCACCAGTCTCTGAACTTGGCAGCATCAAGAGTTGAATATGATGTGATGGGTCTATTGCCCAAGACCTTCGCTACATACTCACTATTCCGTCTAGCTGTACGAACAAAGATACGGTCAGTGTTACCCTTAATGGAAAGGTACATATCCACTGCATCAGCATAACGGGGAGGTGTATTCCACATCATCTGTCTTCACAAGATGGATAGCAGGGATGTCCATTTGCTGCAGACGAAGGCCAAGCCAATAGTCCTCAAACCTCTGTGTCACTGACTGTGCAGCACGGACAGCATTAGCATATGATTTGGTCTTCAAGCTGAAGGACAATCTATCGGAAGCATAATGCTTCTTCACATCATAGGGGACACGTCTAGTGTAATAGTAAACCCCATCTCTGTTGGACACATAACGAACATCAGAATTGTACATCAATCTGTACATCACCACACCTCGCAGACATTGCACAATGCCTACAAATCAATGTGTTAGCACATGATGTGATGGGGTTTATGGAGCGGGTGATGAGATTCGAACTCACGACCCTTACCTTGGCAAGGTAATGCTCTACCCCTGAGCTACACCCGCATCCGAACCTTGCAATATAATGCAAGTCCGCCATGACGCAAGCAAAAAAATCCTAATTCTTCAAGACTAAATAGTGTACAGAAAAAAACTAATGACGTATGGAACCAGAGCAAATGGTGATCGAGGTCTGCTTATGCCCCTATCCAGATCATTCATAATTTGGGCAAAATGATCTGTCACATAATCCTGTGTTGTGTCATCTATCCATGCATGAAAGGGCAAGGACAAGATACGCTGTTCATAAATCAGCCGTTATCGGCAAGCCACCATGGGCCACCGGATATCCGGCATAGGGGGTGTTCATGAATCCCCATAGTATAATAAACAACAGATGGAATGCCCGGCTTTTCAAGGCATTCTGCATGAATCCCTATCTGTGGTTTCGGCAGGATAAAACAATATTGTGCCCAGCTTGATGTTGCATCACTCGGTTAAGATTTTGCGGCATTACCATATGCTTTTAGCGCGTCATTATATCTGTCAGCTCTGGCTTGTCGGCGCCGCTTCAATTCTTCGGGGAAAAGTTTTAATTTTTTCTAGTAAAATTGCCGCTTGCATCGTATCCATTCGCGCGGTCATGCCAATCCGTTCATAATCATAGCGGTTTTTGCCCATTCCATGCACACGGGCAGATTTTGCAATATCGGCCAAGTGATCATCATCCGTAAATAAAGCCCCGCCATCACCATAGCATCCCAGTGGTTTGGCCGGGAAAAAAGCTGGTGGCGGTCATCTTTGCCATCTGCCCTGCGGTTTGACCCTGCCGTTCTGCCCCCAGAGATTGTGCCGCATCATCAAGCACCCATAAATTATGCTGGTCGGCAAATTGATTGATGGTTGCCATATCTGCCGGCTGCCCAAACAATCCGACAGGAATAATACCAACAACCTTAATCCCGGCAGTATCTGCCGCCGCCATCGCATCAGCAAGTCGGGTATGGATCAAGGGTGAAATGATTTCACGGTCAACATCTGCAAAAACTGGAATGGCCCCAAGACATGGCATAACTTCAGCGCTGGCGGCAAAACTGAAAGCTGGGAACAATGACGCCATCACCCGGTTTAAGTCCTAAAGCCATCAGACATAAGCAACAGGGCATCTGTTCCGCTTGAGGTGCTGACAGCATGTTTTACGCCGGTAAACTCGATAGCTGGGTCTTCTAGTTTTCTGCACTTCTGGCCCCATAATATATTGGCCATGATCCAGCACCGCCTGAATAGCTTTATCAATATCGGGCCTAATGCGTTCTTGTTGGGCGGCAAGATCAATAAATGGGATCATGTTTTCAGCAGAATATGGCATGTTTTAAACCTTTCTTAATGAAAATCGTAAATCTCTAACTGGGATGAAACCGGCTTAATTGCTGGACTGCGTTAGCTTCCATCTGTTCAAGCATGCGCTGAACATACAAGGCCTCTCTATATCAGATGGGGGCGGCTGGTATTTGTTTTGATCATGGTCAGAAATGCGCGCATCTCATCTTTCAGGGGCTCGGAAGCTGGGAACGGGATTGGTTCACCTCACCACGCTCAGATCAGGTGAAGTTGTGTCGGATAATTCGCATGGGATATCGAACCAGTTTTGATTCCAGGGTTTGGTGTCATCAAAAACCAAGCGAAGCTTCATCGCCAATCACGGTCAGGTTATGTACCTTCACCGGATTCATCCAGTTTGCCTGAATGCTGGCCGTGACACCATTAGCAAAACCAAAATCAGCGGTGATGATATCATCAACGCCGGCGGTGATATGACAGATCATCTGGCAAGATACATGAACAGGTTCAGCCCCGCCCATCAACTGGCACATCATGGCCAGATCATGTGGGCAGAGATCATAAAGCGCAGATTCTGTGGCGCGCACCCGGCCAGGGGCTAATCTGCTGGCGCGGATATGGGTTAACTGACCTATCTGGCCAGCCTTTACCGCCGCATCAAGCGCAATAAACGCTGCATGGTATCGAAGCAGATGCCCTAGCATGACGTGCGATTTCCGGTGTTGGCGGCTTGGGCAATGGCTTCTGCTTCAGCCAGCGAAAGCGCAAGTGGCTTTTCCACATAAATATGTTTGCCAGCCGCTAATGCCCTGATCGCTAGATCATGATGGCTAGGGGCTGGGGTGGCAATGGCAACACCGATAATATCTGGATCGTTTAAAATATCATCAAGGGCCATGGTATGAACACCATAGGTATGATCAGCGATCCGCAATTTGTGCTGCCTGTTCATGAGATTGATCACAAATTCCTTTAAGCGCACCTAACTTGCCAAATTGCGGGCAATATTCCGCCCAATAATCCTGCACCGATTAAAGCTGTATCGCAATTTTTTTTCTGATCATGACTCATCGGCGCCTTTCGAAAATGAAATGATGATATCACCTTATCTTGTGCGTGGTCAATCGTTGCATTTTGTTATTTTCGTGAATCTTGGCAGCCTTTATGACTTCTTCCGGAAACGGAAACTCTGCGACAAACCGCCACAAAGGCGTTGCCAGACTAGATCTGTGATGGTTAGAATATTAATTCAGAATAAAATCCCATCATCTGGATAAAGAAATTGATATTAATATTATGACCACTTGTTATTCTGGCCAGAATCCTACCCTATCAACCGGATGCGCTTTATGGCGCTGTTTGACCGGTTGAATATTGCGGTGGATCCAGTTTGATCATCCGCCATTACGGACGGTTGAAGATTCCCGGCAATATCGCGGCGAAATGGAAGGCGGTCATGCTAAAAATCTTTATCTGCGTGATCGTAAAAAAAAAACTATCTCATTGTTGCAGAAGAAGATCAGCCTATTGATCTAAAATCCTGGCAACAGCTATGGGAACCAGACAGACTATCATTCGGTAGCCCAGACCGGTTGATGGAATATCTAGGGGTGATTCCCGGGGTCAGTAACGCCGTTTTCGGTAATCAACGATCCTGATCATGAGGTGACGGTTTATCTTGATAAAACCTTAGCGGATATGGAAAGGGCTAATTTTCATCCCTTAACCAATGACCAGACCGTAACCATTGCGATATCGGATTTGATGCGATTTTTGACCATACAGGACATGAGGTATCCATTTTACCGCTTGCCGAAATAATGAATTAAATCAAAAGAAATGACTGCTAAACGCTTGTCATTTTTTAAAAATAAATTATATTTTTTTTAAAGACACCGGTAATAACAATAATTTCTCACCGGGAAATTGAGTCAATTGAAAGTTTAATAAGACAATGGTTTCATTGATCAAACGACAAACAGATCATTCTGGTGTTGGCGGAAGCGTTGATGTAACTAGCGCCAGTTTTATGAGCATGAAGTTGTTGAAGCTTCACAACAACAGCCTGTAATCGTTGATTTCTGGGCGCCGTGGTGCGGTCCTTGCAAACAATTGATGCCTATTCTGAAAAAAAGTCATCGCTGAAACTGGTGGCAAAGTTAAACTTGCTAAAGTTCAATATTGATGAAAATCAGGAAATCGCCCAACAATTGCGCGTCCAATCTGTGCCAACGGTTTATGTCTTTCAAGGATGGCCAGCCTATTGATGGTTTCGTTGGGGCAAAGCCAGAATCAGAATTACGTGATATGGTTCAACAATTGATGGCAATCAGGTGGAGGGAAAGTTCTGTTGAACAGTTTTTGAACAAGCTGAAGCGGCGTTCGCTGAAAAAGATTTTGGTTTGGCCATTGGTGCCTTTCAATCGGTGCTTCAGATTGAAGAAACCAATGAAAAAAGCGTGGCAGGTTTGCTTGCGTTGCCTGATCGGGTTAATGATCTTGAAGGCGCAAGGAAATGCTGGATAATCTGCCAGATGAACTGAAATCTAGTGCCGCTGTTGAAGATGTTGAAAAGCGACTTGAATTTGCTGAAAAGCATCTCAGAACAGGCTGGTGCATTATCCGGGTTGCAGCAAGCTGTTGCTGATGATCCGGACAATATGCAGAAACGTTATGATCTTGCCATTGCTCAATTTGGCTCTGGAATGTCAGAAGATGCTATTATCCATTTACTGGATATGATCCGAAAAGACAGGAACTGGAATGATGACGCGGCGCGTCTCCAGTTATTAGAAATATTTGCCGCATTGGGTGCCTACCGCTCCTGAAGTTAAGGAAGGGGCGTAAACAATTATCCTCGCTTCTGTTTTCGTGAAGACATTTAAAAGTAAAACTAATCCATCCATATCAAATGGAAGGATAAGTCATGAAACGGAATTCACTTGATCCAGAACCTTGAGGATTTGCCAATTAATCATCCCGATTTTTCCATTGGACGGCGCTTTGCTTTTGCCCAGTGGCAGATTGCCACTGAATATGTTTGAGCCGCGTTATCTGAATATGATATCGGATGCGCTTATCAACGCCGCATCGTTTGATCGGAATGATCCAAAGCAACTCCGGCACGACGCAAGATGAAATGTCACCTTTGTTGTATTCTGTTGGTTGTGCCGGACGTATTTCCAGTTTTGAAGAAACCAATGATGGTCGTTATCTGATCTCGCTTGATGGCATGATCCGCTTTAATATTGACGAAGAGCTGAGGGAAATCCGGATTATCGTCAGTACCATGTTGATTATGATGAATATTCTGACGATCTGCATGTCAAGGATGTAAACCCTTTGACCGCACTCGATTGATGAAGGTGTTAAAGCAATATTTCCATATCAAAGGCTTTTCTGCGGATTGGGAATCGATCGAATCCTGTGCTGAAGAAAAGCTGATCACAACATTATCGATGATTTGCCCGCTTGCCTGTGGCGAAAAACAGATGCTTCTTGAAGCGCTGGATATCCCGTCCGAGGTGATCTGTTGATCGACCATTTGGAAATGGAATGCCAGATGACAGTCATCAAATAATAAAAACAAGGTCATGTCAAACACTGATAAAAATACATCACGGATGAACTTGATCCGGTTCTGCTGGAAGTGCTGGTCTGTCCAGTTTGCCACGGCCCATTGACCTATGATCAAGTTAATCAAGAATTGATTAGCGAGCAAAGCAGGACTTGCCTTTCCGGTTCGTGATGGCATCCCGATTATGCTGGTTGATGAAGCGCGGCGTCTGGATGGGGATAAATGATAACAACTTCCAAGCCTGGCCGACGGATATCACCCTATCAAAAGATAAAAAGCTAGCTGAGTGTTATATTTGATGATGGCGTTCTGCAAATTCCTGCTGAATTTTTGCGAGTGGAATCCCCATCAGCAGAGGTCAGGGTCATGCCGCAGAAAGAAAAGCAAAACCAGCCGGAAAACGCCATATTCACCATCACCGCAATTGAACCTGTTGGCCATTATGCGTTCGGCTTAGTTTTTGAGTGATGGTCATAACACAGGCTTTTTCATGGGATATTCTTTATCGGTTTCGCTACCGATCAGGATCAGATGATGGCAAGATTATTTTCTCGGCTAGAAGACCTAGGATTAGCCGCGATGAAACAACCTAACCGCAAAGCAAGCCACTTTTTCAGCAAAGGCTTTGATAGGCGGAAGATTTGCCATTGCCATTCCCATTCCAGCTAATCGCCGCCGCCGCTTTCCAAATGAAAACAGCATATTCAGCCCATCAGTTGCCATTGTCATCATGACAACTTCTGGCCAACGGCGCATGGCATAGGCTTTCAGCACATTTGCCCCGCCGATATCTGCGCCAGTATTCCCAGCATCATTGAGGACGTCACAGATGGTTAATATCAGCAAGCGCCAGATTGTAACCTTGACCAGCAAGGGGATTGATCGCATGGGCGGCATCACCAATAAGAACTAAGCCGCGCCACTGGCCATAGAGCATGGGTTGCGGAATAACGGGGAAGGCCTGCTTTGGATATCTAGGCGTAATCCGCCGAAACTTTTCCGGTTGCATCATCCAGCGCCATGGCAAAACGGTCATCATCCATTTCCATCAGTTGCGCGGCGTCTTCGTTTGTCATGCTCCAGACGAGTGAGGCCAATCGCGGCTCTGGCATGGGCATCAGTGCCATTGGTCCGCCGGGTAAGAATTTTTGCCATGCCATATTTTGATGAGGTTCGGTCATCCAAAGAAAGGATGACAATAGCGGTCTGCCCAAGATGACGGGTGATGACACGAATATCGATGCCGCTTGCCGCAAAACGCTATTCCTGCCATCTGCGGCGAGAATTAATCCAGCCGGTATCGATAACCCTGTCATCCGTGATCAGTTGTGCGGCGCCGCATGATCATATTCAGGATGCTGAGGGTGATAATCGGTGATCCTGGTGGTGGTGCGCGAAATGATTGGTGATGCCTAGCTTCCAAGGCGCGTAACAGCCATGTTCAGATAACCGGTTTCTGACAACCCTTGTTTGGCCCATTTTTCAGGTTTATCCCAGTTGATAACGGCATCAAGCGGTTTGTCCGTTCCGCATCATCAGTAACGATAATCTGGTCAATGGGGTTAAGTGCATCATCTGGCAACCAACCGAGGCATCCATGATGCCAAGCTGATCAGCATATCGTAGGCGACCGGATTGATTGTGGTGGTGCGAAGAGGATCAATGCGTTAGGTCTTCGCGGTGATGAGATAAATGTTGCGGAAAATCAGCCTGTGCCAATGCTAGCGCGGCCGCATATCCGGTTAGCCCGCCACCAACAATATGGATGCCATGCCCCAGAATGTTGTGATCATCTGTCATAACGCGGTCTCATCCCTGATTTCGTCATGTATGATTTTAGCCATATTAGCAATATGTTGCAATGCCTATCCATAATGGGCAAACTGCCCCTTTGAATAGAGAATACCATGACAGCCTGCCGAATTGGCCGCTTCCATATCGGTAGGGCGGTCACCGATCATGATGCTTCTCGTTAAGATCAATCTGATGGCGTTTTGCCAGATCAAGGATCATCCCCGGTTTTGGGCTTACGGCAATCATATCCGCATCGCCGGATCAGGCGTCTGGGATGATGCGAGCAGATAGGCAATATCCATAATATGGCCACCAGCATGATAATTTTTGCCAGCATATGGTCATGAAACTGCCGCATTGCCGCTATATCAAAATACCCAAGACCAATACCGCCCTGATTGGTGACAATAAAAATTGGTAGTTTCAGATCATGGGCATGCTTGATGGCGCTTTCCGCATCTGGCATAAAGTCAAAATCTTCTACCTGATATGGGATAGCCATGATCAACATTGATAACACCGTCACGATCAAGAAATAGGGCAGGGCGAAGGTTGAAGCATAACGCTAAATTATCCGCGTTTTTGCTATAAATTTCAATAGTAATCGCGAAAGCAAGATGAGGTAACATTGTCCCATGGTGCAACAAGGCGAAAAGCCCCGATCATCTTCTCCGGCGATATCAGCATGGTTTGGCGGATATTTATAAACTTGCCGCAATTATCTTATTTGTGGTGAGGCGTTGGATTATTCGCCATTTTGTTGAGTTATCATCCCTCTGACCCGTCATTTAACAGCATAGCTGAACTGATATTGCCATCCAGAAATATTGCTTGGGTCATTTTGGGGCAAATATATCAGTTTCTGATCAATGCTTTCGGGTTTATGGTGTCTATGGCGCTGGCTATCATCCCATTGATTTGGTCGTATCGAATGTGGCAGAATCGCTGGAAGGGTCGGCTTCTGATGCGGCTTATTCTCTGCCGTTTGTTTTGATCTTCTGGCCAGTTCGCTTAAAGCGTCTTATGTTTTTGATACGACCGCTATATGGCAATGCGCCACTGGTGAGGTTATGTATCATCTGATCTTTGATTATCGGCGTTTGGACCAGCCAATTTTGAAATCACCTGTCGTGATCAGGTCAGCATCTTTTAGCATCGTTTGATCATTATGGCGGCGATCGGATATATTTATATTGTTCAATAGGAACAAATGTTGCGGGTTCTGGGCAAAGGGGTTCAGATCCTGCCGCGTGCGCAGGCCTTAGTAACGCTATTTGAAGGTTTTGCTGGCGCAAAAGCAAAAACACTTGCAGCATCAGAACATCGCAAAACCAGCCGCAAAACGCGAAATCGCCAGCGCCAAGGCGTGAGCCGATTATTGTTGCTGGAAAGGATGAGATGAAGCAGATATATCATCAGGTAAAATATCAAAACGACGGAAAAAAGCCAGTTCTCAGGCAAACAGGCCTCACTTGATCTGGCCAGTCCAAGCGGATATCGCTTGCCATCGCCAGTGGATTTACTGGCAGAACCTAATGATGAATTGATTGCTCCAGATGCGGAAGCACTTGGATAATACCTCCCGCATGCTGGAAGGTGCTGTCTGAATTTGGTATTGGCGGAAATATTGAAAAAGCCAGATTTGGCCCTGTAGTGACCCGATATGAACTTAATCCTGCCCCGGAACAAAAACCCAGCGCGTGATCAGTTTGTCGGATGATATCGCACGGTCAATGTCGGCGTTATCGGTGCGTGTTGCCGTTGTCCCGGGCCAAAATACCATTGGCATTGAGTTACCAAATACCAGAACCGCCAGACGGTGTTGATCCGCGATATTCTGGATCATGATGATTGGGGCGCTAGCACCGCAACATTGCCATGGCGCTGGGGATGGATATTGCTGGCAATCCGGTCGTTGCTGATCTGACCCGTATGCCGCATCTGCTGGTCGCTGGAACAACAGGTTCGGGTAAATCTGTCGGTATTAATGGCATGATCCTATCGCTTTTATATACGCATACGCCTGAAACCTGCCGACTGATCATGATTGATCCTAAAATGCTGGAACTATCTGTTTATGATGGGATCCCGCATTTGTTAACGCCTGTGGTAACTGACCCTAATAAAGCGGTTGTTGCGCTCAAATGGGCGGTGCGGGAAATGGAAAATCGCTATCGCAATATGGCGAAGGTGGGGGTTCGAATATTGATGGTTTTTAATAAATATATTCAAGATGCCAAGCGCAAAGGGGAAACCATTAAGCCGCCGTGTGCAAACCGGCTTTGATGAAGAAAGCGGTCAGCCTGTTTTGAAGAAGAACAGCTTGACCTGAATCTTCTTCCTTATATTGTTGTTGTGATTGATGAAGTGGCTGATCTGATGCTGGTTGCAGGTAAGGATATTGAAGCGATGGTGCAACGGCTGGCACAAATGGCGCGAGCCGCAGGAATCCATGTCATCATGGCAACCCAGCGTCCATCTGTTGATGTCATCACAGGTACGATTAAAGCCAATTTCCCGACCCGGATTTCTTTTCAGGTGACATCCCGAATTGATAGCCGAACCATTCTTGGTGAACAAGGGGCAGAGCATCTGCTTGGTCGAGGAGATATGTTATTTATGGAAGGTGGCGGACGGATTGTTCGTGTTCACGGCCCTTTTGTTAGCGATGAAGAAGTTGAAAAAGTGGCAAGCTTCCTGCGTCAACAGGGTGAACCCGAATATGATGATAGTGTCACGGTTGAAGCTGATGCCCTGCAGAATGGTGATGATGGCACCTCTGAGTGATGGGGATGCCAGTCTTTATGATCAGGCGGTGGAGTTGGTACGCGGGAAGGTAAGGCATCAACCTCATTTATTCAACGGCATTTGCGAATTGGCTATAATCGCGCCGCCACCATTATTGAGGATATGGAACGAAATGGACTGGTGAGTCCAGCTAATCATGCCGGTAAGCGAGAGATGATTAATGGATACGGATAATGGTTACTCAATGGCATCACATCGTGTTTTGTGGCTGGCTGATTTTATCAGTGCGTTATTGCAGGGGGCATTGCCGCATCTTGCTGACCCGATCACTGATGCTGAAAACTGGTTTAATCAGATCAAAACGATGAAGGCGCGGTTTATTCAGGTATCTGATGATGGCAGCTTATGCCGAAGGCGATTTTTATTTAAAACGTCCATACTGGTCACGCTTTGATTATGATGACCCTATGGAAACGGTCTTGATTACAACTAAAGTCTGGCTTCATGTTGATGATCAGGATCGTGAAAGACTGTGACCAGTTATCCGATCAGCGAAACCCCGTTAAAAATTTTGTTGATGAAAATGTGCGGCTAAGTCTTGATGGCATTTTACCACGGCCACCATAAGGGATGGTGTTGTCAGTGATTGAATGGATAAACGCACTGGCGATGATGCCGGGGTTCTAGAGCTGGAGTTTACGGAAAAACCATTTGTGTTGCGGCGATGGACCATCACCGATAGCGCAGGTTGCAAACCGTGGTCACTTTTCAGAATCTGGAAAAGGACATGGAATTATCACAACGGCTATTTGTGCCGCCGAATTATTTCAATTCCCACCAACTATCAGAATTAACGGGATCAAAGAGTACAATGAAAATTATTACATGGAATATTAACTCGGTCAGGCTTCGTCTGCCTTTGGTTTTGCGCCTGCTTTCATGAACAACAGCCAGATGTCTTATGCCTGCAAGAAACCAAATGCCCTGATGATGTCTTTCCGGCAGATGCCTTTATCACCGCCGGATATCCTCATCTGGCGTATCGGGGGGAAAAGGGCTATAACGGCGTTGCCATGATTGCACGTCGTGCCGATCAGATCCCGGATCATATCCTATTGGGTAAAAACAAGATTGCCGGCATCTTTCGATTGTGCTGGAAAATGATCTGATTATTGATAATTTCTATATTCCGGCTGGTGGTGATCTGCCAGATCCAAGACAATAATGACAAATTTGCCCATAAATTACAGTTTCTGGATGAGCTGGCTGATTGGTCTGCCCATCGTGATCAATCGGCCAGTCGGTTCTTGTCGGTGACCTGAATATCGCCCCGCGTGAAGATGATGTCTGGTCACATAAACAACTGCTAAAAGTGGTCAGTCATACACCGATTGAGGTCGATGCCTTTAATCGCGTGATGGATAAAGGGAACTGGCATGACGCGGTGCGCGAAATGCCATTCCAGAAGGAAAGCTGTATTCATGGTGGTCATATCGGGCGCGGGACTGGCTAGCGGCAGATCGTGGGCGCAGGCTTGATCATATTTGGGTGACGCCGCCATTACGGGATCAGAATCATCTGGCGCTGAGGTGATAAAGTCAGCGCGGGGATGGGAAAAGCCGTCAGATCATGCGCCAGTGGTGATCAATTTTAGATCATAATCATGCCAAGATAAGGCTATCGCTGGCTTTGCAATCCTGCAAAAACGGCGTATATCGGCATCATGGAACTGTTTTTTGAGAAAATGCATGGTCTTGGCAATGATTTTATTCATTTTCGATCAGGCGGATCAATATCGCGGTTGATGCTATCACGGCGCAGGCTGGCTGGCTGGCTGATCGTCGGCATGGCATTGGCTGTGATCAGATTCTGATTATCAAAGAAGGATGAAGGCAGATGCTAGGCTTAATTATTCTCAACAATGATGGCTCAAAGGCTGAAGCTTGCGGCAATGGCACGCGCTGTGTGGCAGCGCTGGTGATGCGCGGCTAGGTAAAGATCATATGACCCTGAAAGTGCTGGCGGCATGTTTGAGGCATGGCGTTCTGAAAACGGCCTGATTTCTGTGAATATGGGGCAACCTCGCTTTGACTGGAGGATATACCGTTGCGGCAAGCCAGGCTGACCCCCTGGATTTAATTATCTCTTCATGATGATTTGCCTGACGCGATGGCGGTGAATATCGGAAATCCGCATTGTATCTTTGTGGTGCCGGACGCTGAGACAGCACCAGTGGCAGGTATTGGGCCCACTCATAGAAACCCATGCTATGTTTCCCTGGAAAACCAATGTTGAGTTTATTAGCCTGATAGATGAGGATCATATCCGAATGCGCGTATGGGAACGCGGCGTTGGGATTACCTCAGCTTGTGGCAGTGGGGCGACGGCGTCGGCTATCGCCGGCGCATCGGCTTAGGGTTAACCTCTCCAAGTGTTAAGGTTGAACTGGATGGCGGCCAGCTGATGATTGACTGGCGTGATGATGGGGCGATTATGACAGGAACTGTTAGTGATGTCTTTCAAGGTCAGGTTGACGCTTCCCTTAGCACAGCGTCAGTCTTTTGTTTCCGCAAAGGGTCAGATGACTCATGACGCGGGCAAAAATAGAAACCTTTGGGTGTCGCTTGAACAGCTGGGAAAGTGAGGTCATTCGTGAACATACCTCACAGTCCGGGTTTGAGCAGATGGTGGTGATCAATACATGTGCTGTGACGGCTGAGGCGGAACGTCAGGCGCGTCAGTTGATCCGCAAGACCAGACGGCAATGCCCTGATGCTAAGATTATTGTCACAGGATGCGCCGCCCAGATCAATCCAGCAAGTTGGCAAGATATGGCTGAGGTGGACGCTGTCATGGGAAATCATGAAAAACTGAATGCAGATCATTGGCGCCAGTTAGCAACCAACAATTCTGATCATTTACCCTCGCTAATCGGGGATATCATGACTGTGCGTGAGGTTGCGCCACATATGCTAGGCGGCTTTGATCACCATAGCCGCGCTTTTCTTCAGATTCAGCAAGGGTGTGATCATCGGTGTACCTTCTGTATCATTCCATATGGACGGGGGGTTAGCCGATCTGTTCCACTGAGGTGGTGGCACAAACGCGAAATTGGTAGATGCAGGTGTCCAAAATCGTTTTAACAGGTGTTGATATATCCTCATGGGGGCGTGATCTGGGCAGGTGGTCTGGGCAGGATACGCCAGTGTTAGGTCAATTGGTGGCAGCTATTTTAGCAGCCGTTCCAGAATTACCGCGGTTGCGCCTGTCATCCATTGATCCAGCTGAGGTGGATGAGGAATTACGGGCAGCTCATTGGTGAAGAGGCGCGGTTGATGCCGCATCTTCATTTATCTGTTCAGCATGGATGACGCTTGATTCTGAAACGGATGAAACGGCGGCATAGTCCCGATGATCTTAATCCGGCTGGTTGATGATTTGCGTCAGCGGCGGCCGGATATTGTTTTCGGCGGCGATATTATCGCTGGTTTTCCCACCGAAGATGAACCGCCCATAACCGAAGTATGAATTTGATGGAAATGATCTGGATATCAGTTGGTTACATATTTTCCCCTTTTCCGCCAAAGGCACCCCGGCGGCAAAAATGCCGCAAAACGAGGCCCAGACCATTCGGGCGCGTGCCGCTGATTTTAGAAAACTTGCTGACAGTCTGGCTAAACGCCAGATGGATCGCATGATTGGTCAGAATGATGAGGTTGTGATGGAATCCGGCGGCGTTGCCCATACGCGGCAATTCGGGCAAAGTCAAATGGTTAACCCTGGTCTTAAGGCGGGGCAATTTATCCGGTTCGATATCCTGAAAAGATGCCAGCATTTATTAGAAGCGGAGCTGAGAACATGAGCTTTTTTGGACGTCTCAAAGCTGGTCTAGGGAAAACCGCCTCACGTTTGACGGAAACCATCACCTCAGTGGTGAAAAAAAAAAACTGGATCAAGACACCCTGGATGAACTGTTTGCTTGATGCATTGGTTATGGCTGATCTGGGGATGGAAGCATCAGAAAAGCTGATCAAGGATCACTCAAATCAAAACGGTTTGATACCGAAGTCACCAGAAGAGGAAATTAAAGAAACCCTTGCCGAAGGGGTAGCAGAGATACTGGCACCGGTCGCCGTGCCGTTATTGCCAGATGCCAAGCTGTAACGCCCTTATGTGGTGCTTGATGGTTGGGGTTAATGGTTCAGGGAAAACCAACAACCGCAGGAAAGCTGGCCGAATTATGGCAGTCTGAAGGAAAACCGTTATGATGGCGGCGGCTGATACGTTTCGGGCGGCTGCAATTGAACAACTGAAGATTTGGGGAGAACGCACAGGAATGTGAAGTGATAAATGGGGAGCCGGGCGGTGATGCGGCGGCGATTGCGTATCAAGGGCTTGAGGTTGCGATAGATCCTCTGCTGATATCCTGATTATTGATACGGCAGGCCGCTTCAGGCCAAGCAGGAATTGATGGATGAGCTTGCAAAAATCAGTCGAGTTCTGGAAAAGAAAGGCGTTGATGCCCCTCATGCTACCATCCTTGTTTTGGATGGAACAGTAGGACAGAATGCGATCTCACAAGTGAAAGCCTTTCATGAAGCGACGCCGCTATCCGGGTTGATTGTCACCAAACTGGATGGCAGCGCGCGGGGCGGTATTGTGGTTGCGCTTGCCGAACAATTTGGTCTTTCCGGTTCATGCGGTTGGTGTTGGCGAAACAAAGGAAGATCAAGCCCTTTGAAGCGCTTGATTTTGGCAAAGCGTTAGGATGCGATGATCAGGCGGATGCAAAAGATGAAAATCGGCTTTGTTCTTGACATTCGCGCTTTATTTTGATCCATTACGGTCATTCTTCACGCATGACGTGATTTAAGTTTTTGGAATGTCCATAATCAACTGGCGATAAAGGCATCATTAATATTTATGCCGCCACCAACCCTAGCGGGTTCCGTTTGTCCCTGAAATCAGGCACAGGCGCCGTTTGTGTTTGTTTGAAATTAGGTGTTAAAGGTAATATTTATTAAGGATTGATGAAACTCATCATAATAATTCAGGCAGGTCAGATGTTTGAAAGCTTGAGCGAAAAATTAGGTTCGGTCTTTGACCGGTTAAGGGGGCGTGGTGCGCTTTCCGAGGCTGATGTCGATACCGCCTTGCGTGAAGTGCGGGTCGCCTTGATTGAGGCTGATGTTGCCTTATCCGTGATTAAAATCTTTCATGAACGTGGTTCGGGAACAAGCGGTAGGCAGTGATGTTCTGAAATCCGTCACCCCTGGGCCAGATGGTTGTCAAGATTGTTAATGATGCCCTTGATCGATATGCTAGGGCCGGATGATGTTCCGCTTAATCTGAACGCTGACGCCACCAGCGGTTATTCTGATGGTGGGTTTGCAGGGTAGTGGTAAGACCACTAACATCAGGTAAATTAGCAAGTCTTTATTCCAGAAAGATAAAAAATCCGTCATGCTGGCCTCACTTGATGTGTCGCGTCCGGCGGCGCGTGAACAGTTGCGCCTCTTGGGTGAAGAAGCTGGTGTTGCTATTGTTCCTGAACAAGATAACGAAACTCCGGTGATGATTGCCAAGCGCGCGATGGAAGCAGCACGGTTAAAATCATCAGATGTTTTGATCCTTGATACGGCAGGCCGGACAACGATTGATGCGGCCATTAATGGCTGAGGTCAAAGAGATTGCATAAACTAACAAAGCCAGTTGAGATTTTGCTGGTGGCAGATGCTATGACAGGGCAAGACGCTGTCACTACCGCAACCGCCTTTAACGAAGCTATCGCTATCACGGGCATCATTCTGACCCGGGCAGATGGGGACTCGCGTGGTGGGGCGGCGTTATCTATGCGCCATGTTACGGGTTGCCCGATCAAGTTTCTCGGCGTTGGTGAAAAACAGGATGCCTTGAAAAATTTAGTGCAGAGCGGATGGCTGGACGTATTCTGGGCATGGGGATGTTGTCGGTCTGGTTGAAAAAGCCGCTGAGACCATTGAAGCCGAAGAAGCTGAACGGATGGCCAAGCGTATGGCCAAAGGTCAGTTTGATATGACTGATTTTCTGTCCCAGTTGCGCCAGCTTAAGAAAATGGGTGGCATGGGTGGCTTGCTGGGGCTTCTGCCCGGCATTGGCAAAATGCAAAAAGCGATTAAGGCGGCTGGCATTGATGATGATTATTTTAACAAGCAAGAAGCTATTATTCTTTCGATGAATAAAAAAGAACGTCGGCAGGTGGCATTGCTTAATGCATCACGACGGCGGCGGATTGCAGAAGGATCAGGAACATCGGTTCAAGATGTTAATAAACTGGTAAAGCAATATCAGGATATGGCGAAGATGATGAAACGTCTAGGCAAGGGCGGTGGAAATGATCCGGCGGCATTAGCATCTATGTTTGGTGGTGGTGCTAATGGTGATGCGGGTAGGTGCCCCCTGGTGAGATGCCGGATTTATCAAAACTTGGTGGCGGTATCCCCGGAAGGTGGTGGCGGTTTACCAGGTTTAGGTGTGGGTTTCCGGGCTTGGCGGTATGCCGCGACTTTGGTGGAAAGAAAAAAAACGCTGATCCAACAGGATTAGCGGTAACGATAAACGTCATATGTTTGAAGGAAAGGAAACAACATGGCACTGAAAATTAGACTGGCGCGTGGTGGTGCTAAAAAAGACCATTTTACCGTATTGTTGTCGCTGAGGCATCATCCCCACGGGATGGGCGTTTTGTTGAACGAATTGGGTCATATAACCCTATGCTTTCATCAGATAATGAAAACAGATTGGTGCTGGATGGTGAGCGGGCAAAATATTGGATGTCCAAAGGGGCAAAGCCAACCTTGCGGGTTCATAAAATGATGGCAGGGCTTGGCCTTCTTGATAGCCCTGAAATCAGAGAACAGCCAAAGAAATCAGCTTTTGGCCAAAAGCGTCAGAACGTGAAGAGGCTGCCGCTGAAGCTGCTGAAGCCGCCGCCTCTGCAGCGAAGCCGAAGCAGAAGCGGAAGCCCCGCTGAAGAAGCGCGCAGCAGAAGCTGGAAGCTGCCCCTGCTGAAAGCACCTGCTGAAGAAGCTGTTGCTGCTGAAGCACCTGCAGAAGAGGCTCCTGCTGAAGAAGCCCCAGCTGAAGACGCATCTGCTGAAGAAGAGAAAATCTAACGCTTTATGGTTAAGCCGGGAGGATCAGCAATGATGGCATCAGACATGACCGCCAACGGTCTTATTGCTTCTAGGGGTTATCACTGCCGCGCATGGCATTAAAGGGGCTGTAAAGATCAAGCCGTTTACAGAAACCCCTGAAAACTTTTCTGCTTATGGTCCGCTTCATGATGACGAGCGGGCCAGCGTTATCAGGTGCGCATTGAAAGGCGTGTCAAAGATCAATTAATCTGCCGTCTAAAAGGGATTAAGACCGCAAATGGCAGAAGCTATGCGCAAAACATGGCTTTATATTGACCGCTGATCAGTTGCCCGAAGATGCATGAGCATTTCTATCAGGTGGATATGATCGGTGCTGATGTTCAAGATGAACATGATAAATTGGTGGGAATAGCGGCCGGCTTTTTTGATTTTGGCGGCGGTGAGATGATTGAGGTCACACAGAATAACTGGCGGAAGGCATGTTGCCATTTACTCCCTTTCAGGATGCGGTTAAAATTGACGCTGATACAGAAATCAAGTTATTCAGTTGCATATTGATCCTGTCTGGCTGGAAGTTTCTCCAAACTGTTGATGAAGAGCCATCTTGCCCAGTGTCAGAAAAAGGCATGAACTAAGGCAGAAAGGCTATATTCATGACGGGACAAAGCCAGCCCTCAAAAACCATGAACACCCCGAGCGCCATGGATAGCTTCGGTGCTGACACTGTTTCCGGATATGTTTCCGGGGCCACTGGGTCAATCCCTTGCTGGTAAAGCGCTAGCCGCAGGTTTATGGTCGCTTGATGTAACAGATATCCGCCCTTTTGGTGTTGGCGTTCATCATAAAGTTGATGATCCGCCATTTGGTGGGGGCCGGGCATGGTGATGCGTGCCTGATGTCATGGCGGCGGCGATTTCAGCTGCTGGAAGCTCTGCCTCAAGATACGGTAAAAATATATCTCAGCCCACGAGGCAAGGAGGCTGGATCAATCCTTGGTTCGGGAATTATCAAGGGCATCAGGTGTGATGCTGGTTTGTGGGCGTTATGAAGGATTAGATCAACGGGTGATTGATCCGCAGGTTTAATGGAAGTCAGCATTGGTGATTATGTGTTGTCAGGTGGCGAAATGGCGGCGCAAGTGTTGATTGATGCGGTGGTGCGTCTACTTGATGGCGTCATGGGTAATCCAGATGCCCATCATCAAGACAGTTTTGAAAATGGATTGCTGGAACATCCCTTTATACCCATCCGCGCGATTGGTCGGCAATGTCGTGCCAGAAATCCTTTTAAGTGGGGATCATGGGCGCATTGAAAAATGGCGGCATGAACAGGCGAAACAGATTACCCGCGAAAGACGCCCTGATCTTTGGGAAAAATGGCTGAAATCTGAAGGAAAAGGGGATCAAAACAGTGATAAAAAACCAACAAAATAGCGTGACATATCGAAGGAAGTGGTGCTATATGACCACAATCCAAACGGAAATGATAAGATAACGATGTGATGGCGCCATTATCGGCAGCCGATTTAACTGGAGAATGTGCCATGAATATTCTTGACCAGATTGGCCAGAATGAAATCAACAAGGTTCTTGCTAACCGCGATATTCCTGACTTTGGGGCAGGGGACACGTTGCGTGTTGATGTTAAGGTTGTTGAAGGCACGCGCGTGAACGTATTCAGGCGTTTGAAGGCGTTTGCATTGCCCGTAAAGTCTGATGGTGTTAATTCGTCATTCACCGTCCGTAAGATTTCTTATGGTGAAGGGGTTGAGCGGATTTTCCCTTATATTCACCGCGTTATCCGCCATTACGGTTATTCGTCGCGGTAAAGTTCGGCGTGCTAAACTGTATTATCTGCGTGGTCGCCGTGGTAAGTCAGCCCGTATTGTTGAAAGCACACGGGATCGCAATAAGTCCGCCACCAATACCTCAGCCACTGCCTGATCAAAGGCGGTCTTTCGCGACCCACTTTCCATCACCACGGAAAATGCCATGTTGACGGGTCACCAGACCGCCAGTCATAATGCCGTGTTAAATGTTGGAGAAGATCATGTCAGCACCAAAAACCCTATTTGACAAAATCTGGGATGCCCATCTCATTCATCGGGATGATGATGGATCAAGTCTCATTTATATTGATCGTCACCTTGTTCATGAAGTGACCAGCCCCAAGCCTTTGAAGGATTGCGTCAGACTAATCGTAAGGTCGCTAACCCTGAACGCACATTGGCGGTGGCGGATCACAATATTCCCACCAGTGACCGGTCAAAAGGCATTACGGATGTCGAATCCCGTATTCAGATCGAAGCTCTTGAAAAAAATGCGCATGATTTTGGTGTGCCTTATTTTGCTATGGATGATATCCGTCAAGGGATTGTTCATGTGATTGGCCCTGAACAAGGTTTCACCTCAACCGGGGATGACCATTGTTTGCGGCGATTCACATACCGCTACTCATGGCGCTTTGGTGCGCTTTGGCTTTTGGGATTGGCACGTCTGAGGTTGAACACGTTCTGGCAACCCAAACCTTAATCCAGCAACCTGCTAAAAATATGCGCATTACGGTTGATGGCACCCTTCAACCCGGGGTTACAGCTAAGGATATTATTCTTGCCATTATTGGCCAGATTGGTACAGCTGGCGGCACAGGTCATGTTATCGAATATGCTGGTGAGGCTATTCGCGGCCTTAGCATGGAAGGCCGGATGACGATATGCAATATGTCTATTGAAGCAGGGGCTCGCGCTGGCATGATTGCGCCTGATGAAACCACCTTTGCCTATCTCAAAGATAAGCCGATGGCACCATCTGGTGAAATGTGGGACAAGGCGGTGGCGTGGTGGTCAAGTCTTTATCAGATGAAGGTGCCCGTTATGATCGGGAAGTTGTCATTAAGGCGGAGATATCGTTCCAACGGTGACATGGGGAACAAGCCCCGAAGATACCGCCCCGATTACTGGGTTGGTGCCTGATCCAGCTAAAGAAAAGGATCCGGCAAGGCAGGCGAAAATTGAACGTTCTCTTGATTATATGGGGCTAAAGGGTGGCATGAAAATTGAAGATATCACCATTGATACGGTGTTTATCGGGTCATGCACCAATAGCCGGATTGAAGATTTGCGCGCGGCGGCAGAAATTGCAAAAGGCCGAAAGGTTTCTCCATCTGTTCGGGCAATGATTGTTCCCGGATCTGGTCTGGTGAAACAGCAGGCTGAAGAAGAAGGTTTGGCTGATATCTTTATTGAAGCCGGATTTGACTGGCGTGAGGCAGGGTGTTCTATGTGTCTGGCGATGAATGCGGATCGGTTGTCTGAAGGGAGCGATGTGCGTCGACGTCAAACCGGAATTTTGAAGGCCGTCAGGGTCGTGGTGGCAGAACGCATCTGGTTAGCCCTGAAATGGCGGTCGCGGCGGCGGTTAGCGGTCGGCTTGACGGATGTCAGAACGATCTAACGTTTTTAGGAAAGGGAAAACCCAATGCAGAAATTTGTACTCATAAAGGCATTGCCGCCCCACTGGATATCATGAATATCGACACGGATATGATTATCCCGAAGCAATTTCTGAAAACCATTAAACGGACAGGGCTTGGTGTTAATTTGTTTGATGAGATGCGCTATGAAAAAGATGGCTCGGAAAACCCTGATTTTATTCTCAATCAAGTCCCCTATCGATCCGCCAGTATTCTTGTCGCTGGTGATAATTTTGGCTGTGGGTCCAGCCGAGAACACGCGCCTTGGGCATTGCTGGATTTTGGCGTTAGGGTTGTAATCTCAACCAGTTTTGCTGATATTTTCTATAACAATTGTTTCAAAAACGGAATTCTTCCGATCACGGTATCCGCCGCAGATCGTGAAGCATTGATGGCTGATGCCAAAGATACCGAGAACCCTGAACTTGAAATTGATCTGCCTAATCAGGTTATTCGTCGTCCGAACGGCGCGGATATTTCCTTTGATATTGACCCTTTCCGTAAACAATGTCTGCTGGATGGGTTGATGATATTGGTCTGACCATGGCAAAATCTGATGCGATTAGCGCTTATGAAGAAACGAAAGAACACCCACCCATGGCTCTAACGCCTTTTGCAGACGAAAAGATTCCAGCAAGTGAGGATAGCAAGATGAGCAATCGCAAAATTATGATTATGCCGGGTGATGGCATTGGCCCCGAAGTCATGGATGCAACGATGAAAGTGGCCGACTGGTTTGCAAAACATCGAACCTTTTCTTTTGATACTATGTTGGATTATGTGGTGGTGTTTCCTATGAAAAGCATGGAGTGCCCATCACTGATGAAACGATGGCTGATGTCATGTCATGTGATGCGGTTCTCTTTGGTGCAGCAGGTGATCACCGCTATGATAACCTGCCTTTTGAGCTAAAGCCGGAACGCGGACTTATTGCGGATGCGGAAAGAACTTGGATCTCTATGCCAATCTGCGGCCAGCTCTTGTGTTTCCACCGTTGGTTTCATCATCGACCCTGAAAGAAGATGTCATTTCCGGACTTGATATTATGATCGTGCGTGAATTGACAGGCGGCACATATTTTGCTGAACCACGTGGACGCGAAGAAAGCGGACGGTATGGTTTGCGCCTTATGATACCAATCTCTATTCAGTACCAGAAATTGAACGCATTGGCCGGGTGGCATTTGATCTTGCGCGTAAGCGGGGCAAGAAAATTACCAGCGTGGAAAAAGCCAATGTTATGCATTCCGGTGTGTTGTGGCGGGAAACTATGACCGCGCTTCATGCCGCAGAAGGACAGGGACTGGAATATGAAAACATGTATGCTGACAATTGTGCCATGCAGTTGGTGCGCCGGCCAAAGCAATTTGATGTGATTGTAACCGATAATTTGTTTGGTGACCTGCTATCTGATTGTGCCGCGATGTTGACAGGATCACTGGGGATGTTGCCATCAGCATCCTTGGTGAAATTGATCCGGATACTGGTGTTCGTCGGTCATTTTATGAACCTGTTCATGGTTCTGCTCCGGATATTGCTGGTAAAGGTATTGCTAATCCTCTTGCCCAATTATTGAGCTTTGCGATGATGCTTCGCTATTCCTTTGATATGGGCGAAGATGCTGATCTGGTTGAAAAGGCTGTTGAAAAAGCATTGGAAAGTGGAAAGCGAACAGGTGATATCATGGCATTGAAGGAGCAACATTAAACAGGTACCGATGGCATGATGGATGAAGTCCTTGATGCGCTTGACCATCTCGCAAGATAAGGTTCTAAAAAAAATATGGGCTATAAAGTTGCTGTTGTCGGGGCTACTGGTGCAGTTGGTCGCGAAATGCTGAGAACTCTTGCTGAACGGGAATTTCCTGTTGATAAGGTGTTTGCTCTAGCTTCAGAGAACTCTGTTGGCAAAGAAGTCAGCTATGGTGAAGACGATATTCTGTCTGTTCAGTCGGTTGACACGTTTGATTTTGCCAATGCGGATATTGCGCTGTTTTCTGCCGGATCAGAACTGACCAAAGAATTAGGCCCAAAAGCTGGTGCCGCAGGCTGTGTTGTCATTGATAATTCATCAGCTTTTCGGATGGATGAAGATGTCCCGTTGATCGTGCCTGAGGTAAATGGCCATGTGCTTGAGTCATTTTCAAGGATCAGGATCGCCGCAACATTATTGCTAACCCCAATTGTTCAACCGCCCAAATGGTTGTTGCCCTTAAACCACTTCATGAGGCCTATGGGATTAAACGGGTTGTTGTATCAACATATCAAGCGGTTTCAGGTGCTGGCAATCCGGCAATGGATGAGCTATTTGAACAAACACGCGGGGTTTTTGTTAATGATTTCAAAAAGCCGCAAAATTTCACCAAGGAAATTGCATTTAACATAATTCCTCATATCGATGTTTTCATGGATGATGGTTTCACCAAAGAAGAATGGAAAATGGAGGTTGAGACAAAGAAGATTCTCGACCCGGTGATTGAAGTGGTTGCCCATTGTGTTCGTGTTCCTGTCTTTATTGGTCACAGTGAAGCGATATTTATTGAATGCGAAAAGCCATGTGATGAAGATGCGGCAAGGATATATTGCGCGAAATGGATGGCGTCGCGGTGATTGACTACCGCGCTGATGAAGGCTATGTCACACCGAAAGAAGCGGCTGGTGAAGATGCGGTCTATATTTCACGCTTGCGCCGCGATAAGACGGTTGATCATGGTCTGGTATTCTGGTGTGTGTCCGATAATCTGCGCAAAGGCGCGGCTTTGAATTCTGTCCAGATAGCAGAAGAATGTCTGCGGCGGGGATTGTAATCACCCGTCATTAAAGCATGCCATAATAGCATGGCTGGGAAATATCCCGTTCTTTCTGTTTGTCCAGATGCTTAAAATGCGTCCTGTCATGTCTGCGGTTGTCTGAAAGGCGGCGGCCATATCAACGCCTTTGATAAGATATCCTGATAACAATGATGCAAACAGATCACCACCACCAGCAAAACCATTGGCATTATGATTAGGCAAAGGCGCTTTATGATCATGATCTGGTCGCCCTGAATGATATATCCATTCACTGGTTATCCTGAATAATGCCGGTAATGATTACTGTAAGTCATATTCCCATAACTGGATAGTCTGGCTCGCCCTGCGCATGACGGCTGTTGGCATCAGTGATATCCATGCCGCTAAGGAAGCCGCTTCAAATCGGTTAGGGGTAATAATATCGGCCACAGGCAGCAGTTGATCACGGATAGCATCAGCGATTCCCTTATCGTTATAATGCCTGCCATGATCACCAAATGCAGGGTCAATAAGCACAGATAACGGTGATGTCAAAAGATGGGATTTAGCGTTTTAATGGCCATGGGTTAATCCAACCTGAGACTGTTCAGCCATATATCCGGTTGCTACCATGCCAATATTATTCCACAGATCAAGGGATGATATTGCTGTCAGGATAGATGAAATCATCATCACTGGCTGCACCACCGGCACGGATGCCATAACCGGGATGGGCAACCAGACTGATAGTGTTAATCGCGGCGATATCAATATCCATGAGATGGGCTACCATATGGGTTACGGTATTGCCAACGGCACCAAAACTGACTTGGGACTGAATGGATAAAATAGTTTTCATATCACTCAACATAACTAGGACTGGCTAATCAATTAACATGAATTCGTTATTATGCCAGATGAAACGTTTTAGTGCTGCAGGTTTATTGACGCTTGACCCGATAAGATTTAGTGACAACTTTTCATTCCGTCAATTATTTCAATTGTTTTGACGAGTCAGGTGGAGAAGATTACAATTAACACAATCATAAAGAAATTTTCGCAAGGGGCATTATGACACCGAAAAGACCTTTATCACCGCATCTGATGATTTATCGTCCGCAATTGACGTCCATGATGTCGATATCACATCGCCTTTCTGGTGTTGCATTGGCGATGGGATCAATATTTCTTGTCTGGTGGTTGGTCGCCCTTGCCTATGGCGGTGATTATTACCAGATGGTTCGCGGGAATAGCTGAACATGTTCTTGGGCGTTTGGTTCTGTTCGGGTTTTTTGTTGCGGTTCTTATCATTTGCCAATGGTATTCGTCACTTGTTCTGGGATTTTGGTATCGGTCTGTCATTAGATGGTGTTTATCGTGGTGGTTATATCGTGATTGGCCTGACGCTTTTATCATCACTAGGCGGCATATACATGTTTTTCGGGTAAGGGGGATTTCATGATGCAAACGGATATCAACGTCACAATCTTTGCGATCTCCGCTTGGGCGTGCAAAGGGTTGGGTCTTCGCGTTCAGGTGTATCCCACTGGTGGGTTCAGCGATTGACAGCTATGGGAATGGTCCCACTGGTTCTGTACTGTCTGATCGGTTTTATTCTTTTGCTGATGCTGATTTAGGTGGCGGCACAGATCATGGATTGCAGCATCCCTTTAATGGTGTTGTGTTGATTTTGCTGTTAGGAACGGGGTTTTATCATGCCTCACTGGGGTTGCAAGTTGTGATCGAAGACTACATATCAACAAAGTCCCGACGAATTCTCATTTTAGCATTTACAAAGATGATGATGACGGCTTTGCTGTCTTTTTCTATTTATAGTGTTTTACTGATTACCCTGACTGATGGAGTTTGATGATGTCCTTCCTATGAAATCACCGATCACTATTTTGATGTTGTTGTTGTCGGTGCTGGTGGTGCTGGATTGCGAGCGACCTTGGGATGGTGACATCTGGCCTGAAAACCGCTTGTGTGACAAAAGTATTCCCAACCCGAAGCCATACCGTGGCGGCTCAGGGCGGTATTGGTGCCGCACTTGATAATATGGGACAGGGCGATAACTGGCGCTATCATATGTATGACACGGTTAAAGGGTCAGACTGGCTAGGTGATCAGGATGCCATTGAATATATGTGCCGTAATGCCATTCCATCCGTGATTGAACTTGAACATTATGGTGTTCCGTTCTCACGCAACGGATCAGGTAAGATTTTTCAGCGCCCATTTGGTGGTCATACCGTGGATTATGGGAAATCTCAGGCCAGACGTGCCTGTGCGGCTGCTGACCGGACAGGTCATGCCATTCTGCATACGCTTTATCAACAATGCCTCAAACATGATGCCGAGTTTTTCATTGAATATTATGCCCTTGATCTTCTGATGGATGAAAATGGTGTTTGTCGGGGAATGCTTGCCTTGAAACTGGATGATGGCACGCTTCACCGCTTTCATGGTCATCGGGTGGTTCTGGCAACTGGTGGTTATGGCCGTGTCTATTTTTCATGTACTTCTGCGCATACTTGCACAGGTGATGGAAATGCTATGGCTTTACGCGCTGGGTTGCCGCTTCAGGATATGGAGTTTGTTCAGTTTCATCCAACAGGTGTTTATGGTGCCGGCGTTCTGATTACCGAAGGCGCAAGCGGTGAAGGTGGTTATCTGACCAATTCCGAAGGGGAACGTTTCATGGAACGCTATGCCCCGACCAGTAAAGATTTAGCCAGTCGTGATGTGGTAAGCCGCGCGATGACTGTTGAAATTAACGAAGGCCGCGGTGTTGGCCCGAATAAAGATCATATCCTGTTGCATCTTGAACATGTTGATCGAGGATACCTTGCATGAACGCCTGCCGGGAATTACTGAAACGGCACGGATTTTCTGTGGTGTTGATATCACCCAGTGAACCGATCCCGGTATTGCCAACGGTGCATTATAATATGGGCGGTATTCCAACCAATTATCATGGTGAGGTGTTATCACCCGACAAATCCGATCAGAATGCGGTTGTTCCGGGATTGATGGCAATTGGTGAGGCGGCTTGCGTTTCGGTGCATGGGGCAAATCGGTTAGGCACCAATTCGCTTCTGGATATTGTTGTCTTTGGTCGTGCCGCTGCTTATCGTGCTGCAGAAACGGTTGTGCCGGGGGCGCCTCATGCGCCTATTCCTGCTAAGGCCACAGAAAAAGCACTTCAGCGGTTTGATCGCATTCGTCATGCCAAAGGCAAAACCCCATCAGCAGAAGTCCGCTTGCAGATGCAGCACGTCATGCAACGTCATGCTGCTGTATTCCGGTCAAGCCAGTCTTTGACCGGAAGGCGTGGAAAAGATGGATCATTGTCCGCCAATATGACAGGATATTGGTGTTCAGGATCAATCCCTGATCTGGAATACAGATTTGATTGAGGCGCTTGAGCTTGACAATTTGATGAGTCAAGCTCTGGTGACGATGCGTTCTGCCGAACATCGGAAAGAATCCCGTGGGGCCATGCTCATGAAGATTTTCCAGATCGGGATGACCAAAACTGGATGAAGCATACGGTCATGTGGTTGGATGAAAATAACATCTCTAGGGCTGATTATCGGCAGGTCACAATGACAACTTTGACCAATGAAGTTGAAAGTATTCCCCCAGTTGCCCGTGTGTATTAAGAGATAAGGATCATTTCTATGGCCGAGTTTACCTTGCCAAAACATTCGCAAGGTTCAAAAAGGTAAAATTCATCCTGCACCAGAGATGTGGAAAACGCGATCAAAACATTTAACATTTATCGCTGGTCACCTGATGATGACGAAAACCCGCGTATGGATAGCTATACCATTGATCTGGACGATTGTGGGCCGATGGTTCTGGATGCGCTTATCAAGATTAAAGGTGAACAGGATCAAACGGTTACTTTCCGGCGGTCATGCCGTGAAGGTATTTGCGGATCATGTTCGATGAATGTTGATGGCACGAATACGCTTGCCTGCCTTAAGCCAATTGATGAAGTCAAAGGTGATGTGACCATTACGCCGTTGCCGCATATGCCAGTAATTAAGGATTTGGTTCCTGATCTCAGCCATGTTTATGCACAGCTGCAATCCATTGAGCCATGGTTAAAACTGATACGCCGGCACCGGAAAACGAGGAAAGATTACAAAGCCCGAAGTGAGCGTGAAGAGCTGGATGGGATGTGGGAATGTGTTTGTGTTTTAGCTGTTCTACCGCCTGCCCGAGTTATTGGTGGAATGGTGATAAATATCTTGGCCCTGCGGTTTTATTGCAAGCCTATCGCTGGATTGCGGATAGCCGTGATGAAAGCACTGGTGAACGGCTTGATGCGCTGGAAGACCCGTTCCGGCTTATATCGCTGTCATACCATTATGAATTGCACCAAGACTTGTCCAAAAGGGCTCAATCCCGGTAAAGCGATTGCCAATATCAAAAAATTACAATTAGAGCGCCATTAACGCTGAATTTAAAGCACAGTGACCATATCGATACCTTTTAATCCGTCACTGTACTAGGCATAAGTGTTGGATGTTTGGCCATATTTCCTGCCACGCATCAGATGAATGATCGTGCCGTGTTGTGATTGTTTTAAAAAATGGTTAATTTCAAAACGTCGTATCAATTCCTGTCGGTCATCTGGTGTCATCTCATCCATATTAATAATCAGATAGCGTAAAGCCAATGGGATTATCATATTGGCCAGCCGCTTTGCCATATCACTCTGATTGATTAGGATGGTGGTGTAAGGTCTGGCTCGTATCAGATCAAAGGGATCTTTGGGGGCGTCACCATCCTGCGATTGCACACTAAACGGCAGGCCATTTGAGGCTGCAATTTTATCAATATAGGGTTAAATCCGTTTCTTAAGATCACCAAGTAATGATAGCTCACCGGATTGGTCCGCAACGCGGTATGGAATGCCAGATAAAACCTCTGTCCCCCTAAATCCAGAACAGAATCATAGGGTTTGATTACGCGGCTAGCGATCTATAAATCGGGATGCCTCAATCCATCCTGTCAGTAAAGCTTAATGCCATAGCCGCATTCAAATCATTGGATTTTACAAGGACAGTTTTGCCGGAAATAGGCGTTACCAATCGTCATCGGTTGTTTGATTTTTGTAATACGATTGGTGATATCATTCTGTAATGTGTTATGTGACAGCAATCCCATGCGAAAGCATAACCGTTCAATTATGTTCATGCTGATATGGTTAACATTGTCCTGATCGTGATGCTGATACTTTCTTGAAAATGATTTTGATAAGGAAACTTCCATCATTTTACTAATTCCAGATAAACAATAACAATGAAAACCTTATCAGACACAAGTTAACAAAACGTTAACGGTGATTATTTTTCTTCATGGGTATAATGTTTGTAAAAAGAAATAGTGTGATTAAAAATGATCTTGAAATATTGTCTTGAATACGTGATTTCAATGACATAATGGAACCAATAATATTGTTCTGCTAAGTTTTGATTGCCATGACAAAACCCATGAAACCATATGATCATTCGCCGAAATATCTGACTGAGTATCTGGATAAACAGATCAACTGGAAGGCTGTCTGACCGAAGATATCGCGCAAAGATGGATGCGCTAACCGGCTAGACCAGCTCATCCAAGCACTGGTTGATGCAAAATCAGGTAGTTTTTTCGGGTTTGGACGGAAAAAGACACCGATAAAAGGGCTCTATCTCTGGGGCGGGGTTGGGCGCGGCAAATCCATGCTGATGGATATGTTTTGCAGTTGGCAAGCCAGGATTATGGGATTCGCGTGTGCCGGTTTCATTTTCATGATTTTATGACTGCCGTGCACGGCATAGTTCATAAAGAACGGGAAAAAGGTAAAGCTAATCCTACTGCTTTTGTCATGGATCAGTTAGTACAAGATGCCGATGTCATCTGTTTTGATGAAATGGAAGTGCGTGATATTGCTGATGCCATGATTATTGCCCGTGTGATGGATGGCTTCATGCGCCGTCGTGGGGTGCTGGTAGTAACATCTAATCAGGCATCCCGATGATCTCTATCTGGATGGTCTGCAACGTGAACGATTTCTGCCATTCATTGCGGCATTAAAACAATATAATGATGTTGTCGAAATGGGAGGGGATACGGATTGGCGTCAACGGGTGCTGGCGGCAACGCCGGGATGGTATTTTCCTCTTGATGCAAATACTGAAATTGCTATGGCAAGGGTATTCGAACAGCTGACTGGCGGCATTCAAAAAACAACCGGTTTCTGTCAATGATTTCCGGCCGTGAGGTCACTATTCCGCTGGATCGGCAAACGGCGTTGGGCTGGATGGATTTTAATGACATATGTGGGGTTCCACTGGCGGCAGCTGATTATCTGGCGCTGGCTGAACGTTTTGCCGGTTTGCTGATCTGCAATATCCCTGCTTTATCCGATATGCTCCAGAATGAAACAAGGCGGTTTATCTGGCTGGTTGATGCGTTTTATGATCGCAAACGGTTTTGATTTGTTCGGCAGCATGTGATATTGATCAATTTTATAAGGGCATCAATGGCAGGCAGAGTTTCCGCGCACCGTATCCCGATTGAAAGAAATGACCCGTCTGGTGCAGCCATGATGGTATGTGATCCGATCAGCTGTTTATGTTGCATATGACACGCTGTTTTTGTTGCGTAACCTATGATGATTGATTATTGCTAAGGGCATGTTGAGGCGTGGATGATCTGCGTCTGTCTTTTCAAAGATATTTTGCCTGCCTATCGCTGTCTGATAGATATTCAGAGTTATTGGCATGAGGGGGATTTTATGGCAAGGCACAAGATTGGTCTTATAGGCGCTGGTAATATTGGTGGAACACTGGCGTTGCAGGGTATGAAAGAGCTGGGCGATATCGTTTTTTTGATATTATGGAAGGGATTCCACAAGGCAAGGCACTTGATCTTGTTGAGGCAAGCCCCGTAGAAGGTTTTAATGCGCATATCACAGGAACGCAAGACTATGCTGATCAGCTGGTGCGGATGTGGTTATTGTGACCGCAGGTGTCGCCCGAAAGCCAGGAATGAGCCGTGATGATCTGGTTGGTATCAATACCGGCGTGATGGAACAGGTTGGTGCCGGGATCAAGGCGCATTGCCCGAATGCCTTTGTCATTTGTATCACCAACCCGCTTGATGCCATGGTTGGTGTTCTGCAACAAGCATCAGGCTTCCTGCTGAAAAAATTGTTGGCATGGCTGGGGTTCTGGATAGTGCCCGTTTCCGTTATTTCCTTGCTGAAGAATTTGGTGTTTCGGTCGAAGATGTGAACGCATTTGTCCTTGGTGGTCATGGCGATAGCATGGTGCCATTGGTGCGCTATTCCACCGTTGCTGGAATTCCTGTTCCGGATTTGGTGGATATGGGATGGAGCAGTCAGAAAAAGATTGATCAGATTGTTCAGCGGACGCGTGATGGCGGTGCTGAAATTGTTGGGCTGCTAAAAACCGGGTCAGCGTTTTATGCGCCGGCATCTTCAGCTATTGATATGGCGGAAGCCTATTTGAAGGATAAAAAACGTGTTCTGCCATGCGCTGCTTATGTTGATGGGGCTTATGGGCTTGATGGGCTTTATGTTGGTGTTCCTGTGGTCCTTGGGGCTGGTGGTGTTGAAAAATTGTTGAGATTAATCCTAACGAAGATGAAAAAGCCATGTTTGATCATTCGGTTGCCGCTGTTCGCTCACTTGTTGAAGTGGTGGAAAATGTTCGAGCTTAATAAATAGCTAATGTATAATGTGATGCCACAACGATAGTAAGGATAGAGGAACCCCATGGTGGACCCCAGCCAAACCTAACTCACGATCAGGATCAGAGTTTTTATCAGGCGCTAATGCCATTTATATTGCACAACTTCAACAAAAATGGCGACAGAATCCTCTGTCTGTTGATCAGGAGTGGTCGCGCTGGTTTGAACGGCTTGACCGTCTTGACAGGAAACATCGGCTGGTAACGCCGCAGCATCAGATATGAAGCCGCCCGTCATGGGGATTAAACGGAAGGCGCAGTCATACATGCCGCCGCTGATCATGACAACATGGGTCGCGGCGGGGATATATCCTCGGCGATAAGTTCACTTGATATTCGTGCTGCGACAATGGATTCAATCAAGGCAATTATGCTGATCCGTGCCTTTCGTATTCGTGGCCATTTGCAGGCATCTCTTGATCCGCTTAATCTGGTGGAAAACATATCACCCAGAACTTGATCCCGAAACATATGGCTTTACAGATGCTGATATGGATCGGCCTATTTTTCATTAATTATGTGCTGGGGCTGGAAATTGCTACCTTGCGCCAGATACTCGATGTCGTAAGAGAAACCTATTGCGGTACTATCGGGGTTGAGTTCATGCATATTCAGGATCCTGAGCAAAAATCCTGGATTCAGGAACGTATGGAAGCTATAAAATCAGACAGAATTTACCAGCCTTGGAAAGAAAACCATTTACGAACGTCTGGTATCTGCCGAAAATTTTGAACAGTTTCTCCATAAAAAATATGTTGGAACAAAACGCTTTGGGATGGATGGCGCAGAATCGATTATTCCGGCACTGGAACAAATCTGAAACGTGGCTCGCAACTGAATTAAAAGAAGTTGTCATGGGTATGTCGCATCGGGGGCGGTTGAATGTTCTACATAATGTGTTGAGCAAACCTTTCCGTGCTATCATATCAGAATTTCTTGGTAACCCGGCTAACCCCGAAGATGTTGGTGGTTCTGGAGATGTTAAATATCATATGGGTGCATCGTCAGATCGTGCCTTTGATGATAATGAGGTGCATCTTACACTAAATGCAAATCCATCCCATCTGGAAGTCGTTAATCCGGTGGTAGTTGGGCGGACGCGGGCAAAGCAGAAACAACAAAATGATACCGATGGCAGTAAGGTCATGGGGCTTCTCATTCATGGGGATGCGGCCTTTGCAGGGCAAGGTATTGTGGCTGAAACCTTTGCCTTTTCGGCATTGCGTGGATACCGTACTGGCGGCACGATGCATATTATTGTCAATAACCAGATTGGTTTTACCACGGATCGGCCTATTCACGGTCTTACTCCATATCCGACTGATGTCGCAAAGATGGTCATGTCACCTATTTTTCATGTCAATTCTGATGATGTCGAGGCCGTGGTTCATGTCGCGCGTATCACCACTGAATTCCGGCAGAAATTCAAAACGGATGTAGTGATTGATATGATTTGCTATCGCCGTTTTGGTCATAACGAAGGGGATGAACCCAAATTTACCCAGCCGAAAATGTATCAGAAAATAGGCAACCATCCGTCGGTACGAAGCATGTATGCCGGATCAGCTGATTGCCGAAGGGGTATTGACAGCTGATGAAGCCAGACAAATCGAGAAGATCACTTGAACATCTGGAAGCAGAGTTTGAAGCTGGAACCAATTATAAACCTAACAAGGCAGACTGGCTTGAAGGAAAATGGGCCGGTTTACGTGCAGCTCATGGTGATGACCGGCGCGGTTCTACTTCTCGTCAATCAAGACGCCATTGATCGTGTTGCCAAAGCTATGACAACCATCCCTGACGGTCTGGCCATTAATCCAAAGTTGAAACGGGTGATTGAAGGGCGCAAAACAGCAATCACATCAGGTGAGAATATTGACTGGGCGACAGCAGAACATCTGGCTTTCGGCACGCTATTGATTGAAGGAATATTGTCCGGTTATCAGGGCAGGATTCGTGCCGCGGAACATTTTCACAGCGTCATGCGGTCTTTGTAGATCAGGAAACGAATGAACGATATACCCCCTTCATCATATTGCACCGGATCAATCTTCCTTTGAAGTTATTGACTCGCCACTATCAGAAGCATCTGTTCTGGGCTTTGATTACGGTTTTAGTCAGGCGGAACCAAGCGCTCTGGTCATGTGGGAAGCGCAATTTGGTGACTTTGCCAATGGTGCGCAGGTCATTGTTGATCAGTTTATTTCGTCGGGTGAGGCGAAATGGCTTCTGGATGAGTGGCCTGGTCATGTTGCTTCCCCATGGGCATGAAGGACAGGGGCCAGAACATTCATCTGCCCGACTGGAACGCTATCTTCAACTTTGTGCCGAAGATAATATGCAGGTTGTAAACTGTACAACCTCCGGCAAATTATTTCCATGTCTTAAGGCGGCAGGTGCGTCGTGATTTCCGCAAGCCGCTTATTATTATGACGCCAAAATCGCTTCTCCGTCATAAATCATGTGTCAAAGATAGATGATTTTCTTGATGGATCATCTTTTCACCGGGTGATTGAAGAAACAGAACCGCAGATTGCCAAGGCACCAAAACGGATCGTGCTTTGTTCGGGAAAGGTATATTATGATCTGATTGATGAAAGACAGAAACGTGGCATTACAGATATTGCAATTGTCCGGATGGAACAGCTTTATCCATTCCCGAAAGGGCCGTTGTCACGCGTGTTTGAATCAGCTCCAGATGCACAGATTGTCTGGTGTCAGGAAGAACCGATGAATATGGGTGCATGGGATTTTGTTGATGCAAGGCTGGAAAAACTTTTGTTATCGTATCGGCACCAAGCATACGCGGCCATTATATGTAGGTCGGGAGCCTGCCGCATCACCGGCAACAGGAAGTCTGTCCAGACATTTGAAAGAACAGCAGAAACTGGTAGATCATGCGCTTGACCTAAATGCTGAGGGCGTTCGGTTTGTCGCAGAATAACAATTGGGATTAGCAATGAGAAAGGCATATCCATGAGCATGGAAATCAAGGTTTACACTTGGCGAATCGGTAACCGAAGCGACGGTTTCACGCTGGACGAAAGCCGTGGGTGATTACATTGGCAAAGATGAAAATCTGGCTGAACTGGAAACTGATAAAGTCACGCTTGATGTACCATCACCAGTTAGCGGCAAAGTGATCAGCCTGTCTGTTGGTGAAGGTGAAACCGTTGAAGCTAATGCCGTGCTTGCTATCATAGAAGAGGGTACCGCGGCTGATACTTCTGCCGATAAACCGTCTGATAAAAAGGCTGAACAGCCGGCGAAAACAGAAAAACCTATTGCGCAACCGGCATCTGATGTAGCCGCTGAAGCGATGCCATTATCACCAGCGGTGCGCCGTCTTGTTGATGAAAATAATCTTGATCCTAAGGCGATGACGGGCACGGGTAAGGATGGGCGTCTAACCAAAGGTGATGTGTTGTCGGCGCGCAACCCCCGGCACCTGCTTCTCCTGTTATGGCAACTGCACCGGCACCCACTGGCACCACGCACGGATCAGCCGCGTGAAGAACGTGTGCCCATGTCACGGTTGCGGCAAGTGATTGCCCGCCGGCTAAAAGATGCCCAGAATACAGCCGCAATGCTAACCACGTTTAATGAAGTGGATATGAGCGCCGTTATGGCCATTCGTGCCGAATATAAAGACGGGTTTGAAAAACGACACGGCGTTAAACTCGGCTTTATGAGCTTTTTTGTTCACGCTGTAATCGAAGCATTAAAAGACTATCCGGCCGTTAATGCAGAAATTCATGGCACCGATATCATCTATAAGAACTATTATAATATCGGGGTTGCCGTTGGTACGCCGCAGGGGCTGGTGGTGCCAGTCCTCAAAGATGCAGATCATATGAGCTTTGCTGAAACGGAAGCAACGATCAATAGTTTTGGTGAAAAGGCAGGCGGGGTAATCTTAGCATGGCAGATATGTCCAATGGTACTTTTACCATATCTAATGGTGGTATTTATGGCTCAATGTTATCGACGCCTATTCTGAATCCTCCTCAAAGTGGGTATTCTGGGGATGCATAATATCCAGAAAAGGGCAGTCGTTGTTTCTGGTAAGGATGGGGATAGCATTGTGATTAAACCGATGATGTATCTTGCGTTATCTTATGATCACCGCATTATTGATGGACGTGAGGCGGTATCCTTTCTGGTGCGCGTCAAGCAATCCATTGAAGACCCTAAACGTCTGTTGATAGGGCTTTAGGGCATTAACCTATCTTGCAGAAGGATAAGGAACAGGTATGAGCGAAGCCAGAAAAACAGATCTAGCCATCATTGGCGGGGGCCTGGCGGCTATGTAGCAGCTATCCGTGCCGCCCAGCTTGGCATGGCCGTCACGATTATTGAAATGCGGGCAACGCTTGGCGGGACTTGTCTTAATGTGGGATGCATTCCATCAAAAGCCTTGCTGAATAGCTCGGAAAAATATGCTGAACTAGCATCTGATGGATTGGCTGAACTGGGTATATCTGCCGGTAAGCCAAAACTTGATCTGGCCAAGATGATGGCGAATAAGGATCAGGTTGTGGCCGGATTGACAGAGGGCATCAGGCTGTTGATGCGAAAAAATAAAATCACTCATATCGAAGGCAAGGCGATGATTACTGACGCCAATCTGATAACGGTTACTGATCGAGCTGGTGACCAGCACCAGATCAATGCGGATCGTATTCTGATTGCCACAGGCTCAGATGTACAGCCACTTAAAGATGTCCCGATTGATGAGATGCGGATTGTTTCGTCAACAGGGGCGCTGGCATTAGCCAAAGTGCCGAAACGTATGATTGTCATTGGTGGCGGTTATATCGGACTGGAAATGGCAACAGTCTGGCGGCGGCTTGGGGCTGAGGTTGAGGTGGTGGAATATTTGCCGCGTATCCTGCCTGGCATGGATGCTGATGTAGCCAGCAAGTTCAAATTGATCATGGAAAAGCAGGGCATCACATTCCTCATGGGGACAGCGGTTAAATCGGCCAAGGCCAATAAATCCGGTGTTGTGCTTGATATTATCCCGTCTGATGGGGGTGAAACAGAAAAGCTGACAGCTGATGTGGTGCTTGTTGCCGTGGGCAGACGGCCTTATACGGATGGTCTGGGGCTTGAGGCGATGAATATAAAAACCGATGATCGTGGCCGCATTAGCGTAGATGCGCATTTTGAAACCTCGGTCAGGGGCATATTTGCTATTGGTGATGTTATTGCAGGTCCCATGCTGGCTCATAAAGCCGAAGAAGATGGCATTGCAGCAGTTGAAATCATGGCTGGCCATAGCGGCCATGTTGATTATGATCTGGTGCCGGGGATTGTCTATACTGATCCTGAAATTGCGACATTAGGCAAAACAGAAGAACAGCTGAAAGCCGCAAGCATTGATTATAATAAAGGGGTCTTTCCATTCATGGCAAATAGCCGTGCGCGTGCCACCGGCCATAATGAAGGCTTTGTCAAAATCCTTGCCGATGCCAAAACTGATCAGGTGCTTGGCGTGCATATCATAGGTCATGATGCTGGAACCTTGATCCATGAATGTGCCATTGCCATGGCATTCGGGGCATCATCAGAAGATATCGCCCGCACCTGTCATGGCCACCCCACCTTGAATGAAGCCGTAAAAGAGGCCGCCCTAGCGGTAGAAGGCCGCGCTATCCATATCTAGATATCTGAACGGGTGTGGGTTTCCGGATCAGGCTATACCCTATTTTTTGCCATGCCCGCGCGCGGGGAGTGTGTGGCGCGGTGAATATCTGTCAGGGCGCGTTCATCAACATGGGTATAACGCTGGGTTGTGGTCAGGCTGGCATGCCCCAGCAAGGCCTGTATCGCCCGCAAATCACCGCCACCTGCCAGCATATGGGTGGCAAAAGCATGGCGAAGTGCATGTGGCGTGGTGTAATTTTCCAGCCCTAACTGATAGCGCAGGGTTTCCACCAGCCGTTGAACAGCCCGCGGATGTAAAGGCCCGCCTCTGTTAGCAATAAAAAGAGGCGCATCAGCATGATCACTTGCTGGTGACAGGGATAGCCAGTGATCAGTGGTAGCACGAACAATATCCAGAACGGGCACATCACGGGTTTTGCCGCCTTTGCCCGTAATCCGGAGCCATTCCCCAAAGGGAGCGTCGCCACGGGTCAGGCTCAGGGCTTCGGATATGCGCAATCCCGTTCCATAAATCAAGGTCAGGACAGCGATATCTCTTGCTTCCATCCATGCTGGTTGTCCCAAGTGACTTGATGCTTGTGATCATGTCCTTGATATCTGGTGCGGCAATGGATTTAGGCAGTGGGCTTTTACCCGCGGGGCTTTTAAAGAAGTCAGATCAATATCACCATAAAATTGCTGGCGCATGGCAAAGCGATAATAGTTTCTTATTGATGATAATTTGCGGGCAATACTTGTGGCGGCCATGGTGCGATCAGCTAGTAATCCCAGATATTCGCGGGCATGTCTGCGGTCGAATTGATCAGGTGGACAGGATTTTTCATCAAGAAAATTGAGCCATGCTTTCACATCACGGGCATATGCTTCACATGTTTTTGGGGATGATCGCCGTTCACGTTCCAGCCATTCTAGCCAGACTCCAAGAACAGATACGGTCATCACGCGCCTAACGCTGGCCGCGCCACCATCGCAACAGCGATTTTCATGACCAGTTGTTCCAGCAAGTCGGTGCCATGACTGGCTGTGAAACTATCCTTATTCTTGCCTGCTAGTAATAGAAGGGAAGCCCCGCTAGTACCGGGCAGATCATCTGGCAACCGAACACATGCTATGCTTTCCGGCTGTTGGATATTTGCGGCATCACAGACGGATTGCTGGGCAGAATTGACAGGCCCCAGAAAAATGCCATTCATGCAGGTTAATTCATGAAATGCATCTATTGGTACAACAAGCACATGGCTAAGATTGGAAAGGCCGCTATCCGGGGTGCTGATCAGCCTCGCCGCCGCCACATCAAGGATTTCTGGCAGATAGGTAGCAATCGCATCAGCAATATCATTCTGGCTGGATGCCGCAAGTAGAATCAGATCAGCATGATAAAGTCGCAGGATAGCATCTCGATTAGCCATGCTGCTATCAACAAGCATTTGATGCTTTCTTTTGACATTCCGCATATCTTCCTGCGCTTTCAATGTCAGCGCGTATGATTAAGATCAATGATCCTATTTTTATCGGTATTGGTCATCGGCAGATAGGCTCAATAGATATCCGTTAGAGGATGGATTGTCCGGTTTTTTCCCAATCCGTAAGAAACGCGGCAAGGCCTTTATCGGTCAATGGGTGCTTGAACATGGCTGATATGACTTGTGGCGGCACGGTAGCAACATCTGCCCCCATCATGGCAGCATCAACAACATGCTGAACCCCGCGAACCGATGCGACCAGAACTTCAGTTGGCATGTCATAATTGGCATAAATCGTGACGATTTCTTCAATTAGGGTCATGCCATCACTGCCGATATCATCCAGCCGTCCCAACAAAAGGTGAGATAAATCGCGCCCCTGCCTTAGCTGCCAGCAATGCTTGTGCTGCCGAAAAACATAGCGTGACATTAACCATGGTGCCCTGATCACTTAAGGTTTTACATGTCATCAATCCGGCTTCGGTCAGGGGAACCTTTACCGCCACATTATCGGCAATAGCGGCCAGTTTAAGGCCTTCTTTCAGCATGGTATCCGCATCAGTTGCGGTGACTTCAGCGCTGACAGGGCCATCAACAAGCTCGCAAATCTCGGCGATAGCATCCATCAAATCACGGCCGGATTTCGCAATAAGAGATGGGTTGGTGGTCACGCCATCAACAAAACCGGTGTCTTTAAGCGCTTTGATTTCATCTATATTGGCGGTATCAAGAAAAAGTTTCATGCGTCAGGTATCCTTCAATTTGCGCTATGGCTGTTAAATATGGCGTGATTAATTTTTTCTGAAAGCATATTAGCCCAAGACAGCAGAAAGTGCTAGCCTGAGTCCGAAGCAATGCAGATAAATATGTAGGAAATCATAGCCATTTATGTCAGCCATGGACGCATATATTCCAAAAGATACGCCGATTAAAGTCGTGCCAGCGACCGCCTTGCCGCATGTTGATGGTGCTTTGAGTTATCGTTGTGATGTCGCCTTGCATATTGGTCAGTTAGTATCCACGCCATTAGGTAAACGCAATGTTGTGGGGTTAGTTATCGGTCGCGCCACAGATGACAATATCAGCGGCATGACTTTGAAAACGGTTACGCCATATGATGCGGATTATTATCTAACTCCACCCATGCAGCAATTTATGGAATGGGTGGCCAGATGGTATCTGCAGAAACCGGGATTGATTCTGAAAATGGCCTGCTCGGTGCCATCTGCACTGAAAGCGGATGCTTTATCGATTGGGTATCATGCGGTGGCAACGCCAGATCAGGCCACGACAAGCCGACGGCAGTCGATTCTGACCGAATTAGCTGGAAAAATGCCGGAAACATTATCCGCTATCCGTCATATGACAGGGGCGACTGCCACCACAATCAAATCCATGTGCAAGGATGGTCTGCTTGTCGCTACACCCATCAACCTGGATAATGACGGGCATCATGGCTTTGATAGCACCATGATGAAGGAACGTCAGCAATGTCTGACAGATGAGCAATCTGAGGCGGCAAAAATCTTGGCTGATGCGGTCAAAGCCCAACAATATGAGGCTTTTTTGCTTGACGGGGTAACCGGATCAGGAAAGACAGAGGTTTATTTTGAAGCAGTAGCCGAAGCCCTGAAAGCAGGCCGGCAAGCATTAATCCTATTGCCGGAAATTGCCCTGTCACAGGCATTTGAGGCAAGATGCCATGAGCGATCGGGTTTCGCCCGCGTTTATGGCATTCAGGATTGAGTGATCGCCGCCGCCGCGCTGTCTGGCGTGATGCCATAAATGGAGTTCCTATGGTGGTTGCAGGTGCTCGGTCAGCTTTATTTCTTCCTTTTCGTGATCCCGGTATCATTGTTGTTGATGAAGAACATGAGTTGAGCTTTCGCCAGCAAGACGGGGTGCATTATCATGCGCGGGATATGGCGGTTCTCAGGGCAAGATTAAGTCAGATACCGGTTATTCTGTCCTCGGCAACACCATCTCTCGAATCACTGGTTAATGTTGAACAGGGCAAATATCGCCATATCCGGTTGACCTCACGATATGGGGCGGCAGGTATGCCAGATATTAAACTGATTGATCTGGGTAAAACCCCCGCTGAACGCCGCCGCTGGCTGTCGCCGCCGCTGGTTGATGCTATTGGCAAAGCGCTTGAACATAAGGAACAGGTGCTATTGTTTCTTAATCGTCGGGGTTATGCGCCGATGTCGCTTTGCCTGTCTTGTCGGGAAAGAATTGTCTGCCCAAACTGTTCAACATGGCTGGTAACACATAAATTAGCAGGGGAATTACGATGCCATCATTGTGGGCATAACAGCCGGTTTCCAACGCTTTGTCCATCCTGCCAGACTGAGGGCATGATTATGCCCTGTGGCCCCGGCGTGGAAAGATTATCCGAAGAGGTCAGCATGCGGTTTCCGGATGCCCGGCAAGGGATATTTTCTAGTGATGCCATTACAACGCCTGCCTTGGCTGAACAGTTTTTCAAAGCTGTTTATGATGAAGACATTGATATCATTATCGGCACCCAGATGGTTGCCAAAGGTCATCATTTTCCGGATTTAACTCTGGTTGGGTCGTGGATGCAGATCTGGGGCTTGGCGGTGCTGATCTGCGAGGAGGAGAGTTAAGCTGGCAACTGCTCACCAGGTAGCAGGCCGCGCTGGTAGGGCGGAACGCCACGGTCGGGTGCTTCTGCAGACAGCTATGCCAGAATCGATGGTGTTACAAAGTTTGATCCATGATGACAGAGATGGCTTTATTGCTGCTGAGAAAGCAGCGCGTAAAGAGGCCGATATGCCGCCTTATGGACGGCTAGCAGCGGTGATTCATCTGGCCGTGATGAAACCAGACTGATGATAACCGCAAAACAGATGCTTAATGACTGGCCTAATTTTAAAGGGGTTACGCTGTTGGGGCCGGCACCGGCACCTTTACGCCTGTTGCGGCGCAATTATCGGGTGCGATTCTTGTTAAAATCTGGGCGTGATGTGAACTTACAGCGTGTGATTTCATCATGGCTGGACAAGATCACCATGCCATCAGCGATTAATTGCCAGGTTGATATTGACCCGGTAAGTTTCTTTTGATGACAATTTTGCCGGATTTTTAATATTTTTGAAAAAGAATGCGGTCATTTTGCCGCTGATGACGTAAAATCATCTCATTGATCTTGCTTTAGGGTTTTTCCTATGATAGCAACCATCTCAATATGTATTTTATAACAATCAGGTCTTGGGGTTGATGGATATATATCCTGATTTTTCACTGACCGTTTTGGCCGGGGGATAACCGCTCCATGTCATCTAGTGCTAGTTTAGCCAAACGATATGTCAAAGCTTTTTTGAGCTTGCCGACGCCATGGGCAAGATTGATGTTATTGCCCATAACCTTGCTAATATGGAAAACATGATTAGCGAATCCGATGATTTGCGAAATGTTATTATGTCGTCTGCTATGAGCCGGGATGATCAGGCTAAGATTATGCAAGCGGTTCTGACCAAATCCGGGGCTGACGATTTGATGATCAAGTTTGTTGGAACCATATGTAAAAATGGCCGGCTTTTTGCCTTGCCACAAATGATTAAGAGTTTTCTGGCCGATCTGGCCAAACGTCGGGGTGAGATTTCGGCAGAAGTCATCTCGGCTGTTCCACTTGATGCGTCTCATGAGGCTGACATCATGGAAGCAATCGCAAGCGTGACCAAGAGTGATAAAATTGCTCTGGAAACCTCTGTTGATCCTTCTCTGATTGGTGGTCTGGTGGTACGCATCGGATCTCGCATGATTGATACATCGATCAAAACGAAACTGAACCGGCTTGAAGCCGCTATGAAGGGTGTTGGGTAATGGACATTCGCGCCGCTGAAATTTCAGCTATTATTAAGGAACAGATCACTAATTTCGGAAGTGAGGCTGAAGTCGCCGAAGTCGGCCGGGTGTTATCGGTCGGTGATGGTATTGCCAGAGTATACGGCCTTGATGAGGTGCGTGCTGGTGAGATGGTGGAATTTGACGGCGGCATCAAAGGCATGGCGCTCAACCTTGAAAGCGACAATGTTGGTATCGTGATTTTCGGTGATGACCGGGATATTAGCGAAGGCACCATAGTCCGCAGAACAGGTGCTATTGTTGATGTGCCGACCGGTAAGGGTTTGCTGGGACGCGTGGTTGATGGCCTTGGCAATCCTATTGATGGTAAAGGGCCGATTGAAGGCGGTGAACGCCGTCGGGTTGAAGTTAAAGCTCCGGGTATTATGCCACGGAAATCCGTGCATGAACCTATGCAGACTGGACTCAAAGCCATTGACAGCCTTATTCCGATTGGCCGTGGCCAGCGTGAACTTATCATTGGCGATAGACAGACGGGGAAAAACCGCTATCGCTGTAGATGCTTTCATTAACCAGAAATCAGTTAATGATGCCGCTGGTAAAGATGATACACAGAAACTGTTCTGTATCTATGTCGCTGTTGGCCAAAAGCGTTCAACTGTTGCCCAGATTGTCCGGACTCTCGAAGAAAACGGTGCTATGGAATATTCCATTGTTGTTGCCGCTACTGCTTCTGACCCGGCTCCGCTTCAGTTTATTGCGCCTTATACCGCTTGTGCCATGGGTGAATATTTCCGTGATAATGGCATGCATGCCGTGATCGTTTATGATGATTTATCAAAGCAGGCGGTAGCCTATCGCCAGATGTCCCTGCTTCTGCGTCGTCCTCCGGGTCGTGAAGCATATCCGGGTGATGTGTTCTATCTGCACTCACGTCTGTTAGAACGCGCCGCCAAGCTTAATGAAGATAATGGTCTTGGTTCCTTGACAGCATTGCCGGTTATTGAAACTCAGGGCGGTGACGTGTCTGCCTTTATTCCAACCAATGTGATTTCGATTACAGATGGTCAGATTTTCCTTGAAACAGATCTGTTCTATCAGGGTATCCGGCCTGCAGTGAATGTTGGTCTGTCTGTTAGTCGTGTGGGTTCCGCCGCACAGATTAAAGCCATGAAACAGGTGGCAGGTTCTATTAAACTGGAACTGGCTCAGTATCGTGAAATGGCTGCGTTTGCACAGTTTGCATCTGATATGGATGCATCTACCAGACAATTGCTGGATCGTGGTGCCCGTCTGACGGAATTGCTGAAACAGCCACAATATTCACCAATGCCTGTTGAAGAGCAGGTGGTATCCATCTTTGCCGGTGTGAATGGTTATCTCGATGGTATCCCGTTATCTGATGTAGGCCGTTTCGAAGATGGCTTCCTTACCCACATGCGTGGAGCAGGTTCCGCTATTCTCAAGACTATCCGTGAAGAAAAAGCGGTGTCTGATGATACGAAAGAAAAACTGGTCGCCGAACTTGACGGTTATGCCAAGAGTTTCGCCTAAGACGGTTCTTTATTAATCAGGATTTTGCCCAATGGCCAATTTGAAGGATTTAAAGAACAGGATCAAAAAAGCGTTAAGTCGACGCAGAAGATCACCTCTGCCATGAAAATGGTAGCGGCGCGGCCAAACTGCGGCGGGCTCAGGAAAACGCTGAAGCATCGCGCCCATATTCTAGCCGCATGTCTGCTATCATTAATAGTCTGGCAAGCAAGGCATCACCGGAAACAGCTCCGGCATTGCTTGTTGGAACAGGAAAAGATAGTCGGGTTCTTCCTGATTGTTCTATCAGCTGATCGGGGTCTTTGTGGCGGCTTTAACGGTAGCATCATCCGGACAACCAGACGACAGGTAACATCGTTGAGAGAAGAAGGCAAAACGGTTGAATTGCTAATGGGTGGCCGTAAAGCTAAAGACGCATTACAACGTGAGTTCAAAGATATTATTGTTGATAGCAAGGAAGGTGTGCAGGGCACGGCTGTTTCATTTGCAGATATTGACAGCATTTCTGATATTATTATTCAACGTCTGGAAAATGGTGATCTTGATCGTTGCCAGATTATCTTTAACCGTTTTGTATCTGCTATTACTCAGGAAGTTACTATTGACACATTAATTCCTATCACTATTGAGGAAAAGGCAGATGCTGGCACAGAAGATATGGTTTCTGCACCATATGAATATGAGCCAGATGAAACAACCGTGCTGGAAGATTTATTGCCGCGCAACCTCAGTACCCAAATCTATGCAGCTGTTCTGGAAAGCTCTGCCAGTGAACTGGCAGCTCGGATGACTGCAATGGATAACGCAACCCGTAATGCTGGTGATCTCATTGATCGTCTGACCATGGTTTACAACCGTTCACGTCAGGCCGCCATTACAACCGAATTGATTGAAATTATTTCTGGGGCAGAAGCGCTGTAACCCAAATAACTGGAAGCTGGAGCATCGTATTATGGCCAATAACGCAAAAGGTAGACTGACACAGATCATCGGCGCTGTTGTCGATATTGAATTTGATGGTGAATTGCCACAAATTCTTAACGCTATTCATGCCGAAAATGGCGGGCAGAGACTAGTGCTTGAAGTAGCACAGCATCTTGGTGAGCAGACGGTACGTTGTATCGCCATGGACTCAACCGAAGGTCTGGTTCGCGGACAGGAAGCCATTGATACAGGTGAACCTATTCGTACCTGTTGGCCCTGAAACACTTGGCCGTATTCTTAATGTGGTTGGTGAACCAGTTGGATGAAGGTGCACCTGTTAAATCAAAACAGACATTCCCAATTCACCGTCCTGCACCAGAATATATTGATCAGTCCACCGAAGCTGAAATTCTAGTGACTGGCATTAAGGTTGTTGACCTTCTCGCGCCATATGCCAAAAGGTGGTAAAATTGGACTGTTTGGTGGTGCCGGTGTTGGTAAAACGGTTCTTATTATGGAACTGATTAACAACGTTGCAAAAGCCCATGGTGGGTATTCTGTTTTCGCCGGTGTTGGTGAAAGAACGCGGGAAGGTAACGATCTCTATCATGAAATGGTTGAGTCCGGCGTTATTAAAACAGATGGTGATAGGTTCCAAGGCTGCTCTGGTTTATGGTCAGATGAATGAACCTCTCCGGTGCCCGTGCGCGGGTGGCATTGACAGGATTGACTCTGGCGGAATATTTCCGTGATGAAGAAGGGCAGGATGTGTTGTTCTTTGTTGATAATATTTTCCGCTTTACTCAGGCTGGGTCAGAGGTATCTGCCTTGCTTGGCCGTATTCCATCAGCGGTGGGATATCAGCCAACACTGGCCACAGATATGGGTGCATTGCAGGAACGGATTACAACAACGCGTAAGGGTTCAATTACATCAGTTCAGGCGATTTATGTGCCTGCCGATGACTTGACTGACCCTGCACCGGCGACCTCATTTGCGCATTTGGATGCAACAACCGTGTTGTCACGACAGATTGCGGAACTTGGCATTTATCCTGCGGTGGATCCTCTTGATTCAACGTCCCGTATGCTTGATCCACGAATTGTTGGTGATGAGCATTATGCCGTTGCCCGTAACGTGCAGGAAGTGCTTCAGCAGTATAAATCACTGCAGGATATTATCGCTATTCTTGGAATGGATGAATTATCAGAAGAAGATAAGCTGGTTGTTGCCAGAGCACGGAAAATCCAGCGTTTCCTTTCCCAGCCATTCCATGTTGCTGAGGTCTTTACCGGTTCACCGGGTAAGCTGGTATCTCTTGAAGACACGATTAAAGGCTTTAAAGGCATTGTGGATGGCGAATATGACCATCTGCCAGAAGCTGCTTTTACATGGTAGGCACTATTGAAGAAGCGGTCGAAAAAGGCAAAAAGCTTAGCGCCGACGCGGCCTAGGTAGTAGAATAGAGATTGAGAACAGGGTTGGAACATGGCTGAAACCACCGCATTCGAACTGGTTACACCGGCACGCATAATGATGGCAGTAGATGCCAGCATGGTAGTCGTGCCCGGAAGCATGGGGTTATTTGGTGCCATGCCACGTCATGCGCCAACCATCTCAACGCTTAATCGTGGCGTTGTTGAGGTGTATGTTAATGGTAGTGTTAGCAACCGGATTATGGTTGATGGCGGGATTGTTGATGTAACCGAAGACCGTTGTACGGTGCTGGCTGAACGTGCCGTAAACCTTGATAATGCTAATCGTTCCGAGCTGGAATCACAGCGTCAGAAAGCAAATCAAAATGGCAATGCAACAGAAGAAGAATTCCTTGATGCCGCTTTATCAGCGCTATAATCAGTTATTAAATATATCTCTGAAATCCATTATGATTTTACTATAAACCTGTCTTTTGAATGGAACTGCCAGTTCGTGAAGAATATCGACAGGTGACCACCGCCAATCACAAAATTCGGGATGTTCGGTAGCAATATTAATATCCAGAATCGTCCCCAGTATAACGAAATGCCAGCCATTTCTGGGTTTGACCCCGATATCTACCATCCCAGAGCTGATTCGCTAGTCCTTCTGGGATACTATAAGATAACCATTCAGGGTGTTCGCGCAATAATTCTGCTTTATTGGTGCCAATTTCTTCATGCATTTCACGCAAGCCAGCTTCAATCGGCGTTTCCCCTTTATCAATGCCGCCCTGCGGCATTTGCCATGCGTCACCATGATTATCAAGGCGTTGACCAACAAAAATCTGATTGACGGAATTAATCAGCATGATACCGACGCAAGGACGGAAGGGGCGGCTATGGTAATCGATAGGCGACTCACTGCATCACTCCTTTGAAAAACCTTTAAGCCCGTTAAGTAAGTCTACGGCGCGGGCGAGTTGATAGTCTTTAATGCCTTCTTCGCTTGAATCCTCTGTATTGATGTCTTTTTCATCTGTGGAAGAACTAGACAGTTCCTGATTTTCAAGTGAACCTTTGAGGTCTTCTTCCCTGAACGCACCATCATCGACATTTTCAACAATAGCTAGCTCGACAATAATATCAGGTGTAATACCTGTGCCCTGAATGGAAACACCGGATGGCGTGTAATACCGTGCTGTGGTTAGTCGCATAGCGGCATCATTTCCAATGGGCACGATACTCTGGACAGAACCTTTGCCAAATGACCGTGTTCCCATGATCAATGCCCGTTCATGATCTTTTAAAGCACCGGCAACGATTTCAGATGCGGAGGCAGACCCTGAATTAATTAGCACAACAATAGGCAAGCCATTGGAAATATCCCCTGAACGGGCAAAATAACGTGAAGCCGAACTTTCGTTACGACCGCGTGTGGATACAATTTCACCCTGATCAAGAAAGGCATCAGTCACAGAAATAGCTTCACTGAGAAGCCCGCCCGGATTATTCCGTAAATCAAGCACCACCCCAATCAGCTTTTTGCCATGCTCTTCTTTAATGCTTCCATGGCATCCAGCAAGCCGGGGGTTGTCTGTTCAGTGAAGTTGGTAATCCGGATATAACCAACATGACCATAGCTATCAAAACGCACACTCCGCATTTTGATCACATCACGTTCAAGGGTAATGTCAAAAGGGGCAATATCGCCGCGTTTGATAGTTACCGTGATTTCACTTCCTATCTCACCGCGCATCAGATCAACCGCTTCGGTAAGGGTCATGCCAAGGACATTCTGGCCATCAATACCAACAATCAGATCACCGGATATGATTCCCGCTTTCGCAGCTGGTGTATCATCAATTGGTGATATCACTTTGACAAAGCCGTCTTCCATGCTGATTTCAATGCCTAACCCACCGAACTCACCTCTCGTACGTTCCTGCATCTGGTCAAAATCATCAGCGGTCAGAAAGCTGGAATGAGGATCAAGTGAGGTCAGCATTCCATTGATAGCAGAATGAATGAGATCGCGGTCATCAACCGGTTCAACATAATTATCCCGAATGCTTTCATAGACTTGACCAAAAAGTGACAAGTCTTGATAAACCTGTTCGCGTGATGTCTGGCTACTGGATGGTGAGGACATGAAAATGACAACCCCGATCATCATAAGAATACTCAGCATCGTCATATAGATATATCGTGATAATGATGGGTTTTTCGGGTAAGCATTCATATCAATTTGTCCAGACTGTAAAAAATAAACCTCTGTCATGTTGCCTCTAGAAGATGGCAAGATCAAGACAGGAAAAGATTAATTGTGATTAATAAAGAGAAATACCAGTCATTTCATCTGGCACAGATATTCCTAATAGTTCAAGTAGTGTTGGGGCTAAATCACTCAGACCGCCGTCACGGATCTGGCCATGTGAAGGTGCACCAATCCAGTAAATCGGAACAGGATTAGTAGTATGGGCAGTGTGCGGGCAGTTACTGTTTTCATCCCACATAAGCTCACAATTCCCATGATCAGCAGTTAGCAACATAACGCCGCCACATGCTTCAAGAGCAGAAATAACCTTTTCTATTGCCTGATCAACGGTTTCAACGGCTTTGATGGCGGCATTCAGATCACCAGTATGCCCGACCATATCCGGATTGGCAAAATTGACAATAATCAGATCATGACTCTGGCTATTGATGGCATGAAGAAGCGCCGAAAGCACCTGTTCTGCGCTCATTTCAGGTTGCAGATCATAGGTTGCCACTTTGGGTGAGGGGATCAGACATCTTTCTTCACCAGAATGGCAGTCTTCGCTACCACCATTAAGAAAGAACGTCACATGGGGGTATTTTTCCGTTTCTGCCAGCCTGAGCTGGCGTAATCCCTGCCGCCGCTACAACATCGCCAAGCGTGTGAGTAAGCGCGAGAGGCGGGAACAGAATATCACATACCGCATCCAGTTTTTCCGAATATGAGGTCATGGCAATGGCGGTGCTGATGGTTTCTTTTGGTAAAGGATGATCCAGGGGGGCGTCGGTGAAAAGGAACCCGTCAAGCAATTGCCGCACGCGGTCAGCGCGAAAATTCGCCATGATGATAGCATCTCCTTTAGTTACACCATCATAATCACCAATAATTGCGGGTAAGAAAACTCATCACTTTCGCCGCGGGCATAAGCATCGGCGATTGCCATTTTAGCATCTGAAATATGCTGATCAGCTCTGGCATAGGCAATTGCATCAAAGGCAAGACCTGTCCGTTCCCAGCGATGATCTCTATCCATGGCATAATAACGGCCGGTTACCGTGGCGATTTTAGCGCCAGCCGGACAGGCATTGATAAAATGATTGAAATGATCTGTTGCGCTTCCCGGTATCGTATCACGGCCATCAGTGAACAGATGAAGCCATACGGGAATACCGCGGTCACACATGGCGTGGGTAAGGGCAAGAATATGATCCGAATGGCTATGTACACCACCATCAGATGCCATACCTAGGATATGAACCGCCGCACCGTTTTGTCTTAACTGATCAGCCATATTATCCAGAACCGGACTGGATTTGAACATACCATTAGCAATAGCATCATCAATACGGACGAGATCCTGTTTGAGGATACGGCCAGCCCCAATGGTCATATGCCCGACTTCTGAATTGCCAACCTGTCCGACAGGTATTCCAACTGCCGCCTCTGATGCATTGAGAAATGCCTTGGGGACTGTGCGATCTAGCCGATCAAGAACAGGTGTTCTAGCCTGTTTAACAGCATTATAGCTGGTGTCTTCACGGTGACCTAGCCCATCCATAATAGCTAGGACAACTGGCGTTCGCGGTGAAGGTTTTATAGCTGAGGAAGTCATGTCATTTTATACGCTGATCTTGGACATTTTGCCAAGCCGCTATTGCATCAGGTTGATCTAGGCGTGGTGATAAGGATGCCGTGCCAAAATCATTTCTGCCCGATAAAGCTGTTCGGCGAGCATTGCCCTGACCAGCATATGTGGCCAGGTCTGTGCCCCGAATGCCAGCAATTTATCAGCCGCCGCTAGTACCTCATCACTATGCCCATTGGCACCACCAATGGCAAACACCGCATCTCTTGTGCCTGTATCGCGCCAGTTGTGAAATCAGTTCTGCCAATTGAGGTGAAGACAGGTTAGCCCCACTTTCATCTAGTACCACCAATTTGCACCCGGAAGGCAAAGCCGATAGAAGCCGTTTGCCTTCATCACGTTTACCCGCCAATCCAGATATTTTTGATGAATCACGTTCAATCATTCCGCCTTTATGGGGAAGGCGATCAAAATATCGTTGAACAAGAGTATATTCTGGGGTTTTTCCGGCCTTTCCTATGGCAGCGATACTTAAGCGCATTATCAGGTATTAGCCTAAATGCTGGCTGTCTGGCCAGTAGTCGTCCCATTTGTATCTGGTTCAAGCCACATTTTTTCAAGCTGATAAAACTCTCTCACCTCAGGCCGGAACAGATGTACGATGATGTCACCAGCATCAATCAGTATCCAGTCCCCCTGCTGTGCGCCTTCGGTACCAGTGCTTTTAACCCCGTTTTCTTTAAGGGATTTTCCAAGATGATCCGCCATAGCCATCAATTGCCGTGAGGATGTACCCGAGGCAATGACCATGTAATCCGCAATCGAAGATTTACCAGCTAAAGGGACAGAAATAATATCAACTGCCTTATCGTCGTCCAAGGATGACAAATATCATCTGAAGCAGATGATCGCTGTCTGTTATGTGATGATCGGAAATGGGTTACTCCTTCATATTAAACACATCCGTCATTTATATATACTAAGATAAGACAGATATCGTAAATTGCCAATATTTATTGATAAATATTTAAATTATCCGGTTTTTTTTATGTTGGGATGCCCGGATAGCAGTAGCAGAAAGTGGATTAAGCCGGGATTGAATGAAACTCCAGTATCGGAGTTGGCAGTGGTTGAATGGATCATGTTTTATCCGCCGCAGCCGCCGGGCAGGTAGCCGGATCAGGCGACTGGCCATCCGGCTAGATAATGCCGCTGACTGATATCCGGGACGATTAACCACAACAAGTCGGGTATGGCGGATAATGGAATCTGTTCGGTACCATTGATGAAATTGTGCCATATTATCGGCGCCCATCAGCCAGTAAAAGGTAAGGCGAGGGCATGTTCTGGCAAGGTAACGAACCGTATCAGCGGTATAACGTAACTGCAAAAGATGTTCTAGTGCACTAACCTGCATATGCTTGTGCAAACGGCATTTCCGCGCCATGTTCCGGGCACTAGCAAAGCGATGGGCAAATGATGCCATATCATGAGAGGATTTCAGCGGGTTTTGCGGGCTTACCAGCCATATCACTTGATCCAATTGTAGTTCTGCTGCGGCTATATCAGCGATATGGGCATGGCCTGATGCGCTGGATTGAATGATCCCCTAATAGCCCGATATGCCCATGCCGACGGGCGCGTAGTCTGGCTAGTTCCATATGACCAGTTCGGGATATCGTCGAGGGAATCATGGTCGCGTCTGTCCATTACCTCTTATGATATATTTGAAACAGGTAAGCTGTTCTATGCTGACAGGGCCCCGCGCATGAATGCGTCCTGTGGCTATCCCTAATTCTGCTCCCATGCCAAACTCGCCTCCATCGGCAAACTGGGTAGACGCGTTGATCATGACAATGGACGAATCGATCTGGCTAACAAAAGTTTCGGCTATCTCCATATCCTCGGTGAGGATGGATCTGGTATGATCACTTCCATATTGGCGGATATGGTCAATGGCGGCATCGACGTTATCAACACATTTGACAGCAATAATAGCATCCAGAAACTCGTGCCCAAAATCCTCATCACTGGCGGCATCAATCCAGGGGCAGATAGCTCTGGTGGCTTTATCCCCGCGAATCTGGCAACCAGCATCACGCAAAGCAGCAGCAATATCTGGCCAGATGGTATTGAGGATGGCCTTATCAATCAGTAATGTTTCTGCCGCCCCGCAAATGCCAGTCCGGCGCATTTTTGCGTTAACAACAACAGATGTTGCCAGTTCCGGATTAGCATCGGCATGAACATAGATATGGCAAATGCCTTCCAGATGCGCAAAGACAGGGATTTTTGCTTCGCCTGAACACGTTCTACCAGTGACCGGCCGCCTCTGGGAACAATAACATCAATACCGCCCTGGGCACGAAGCATGGCGCCAACCAAGCACGATCAACATCAGCGATGACTTGCACCGTATCTTCAGGCAGACCAGCATCACGCAACCCATGGCGCATGATTTGTCCAAGCATGATGGCACTATTGATGGAATCGCTGCCGCCACGCAAAATGACGCAATTCGCTGATTTTATGGCAAGGGCGGCGGCATCAACCGTCACATTGGGGCGCGATTGAAAATAACCCCTAATACCCCAAGCGGCGTGCTAACCCGGCTAATATCCAGCCCATTTGGTTGTGTCCATCGCGCCAATTCAACTCCAACCGGATCATCAAGTCCGGCAATAACGCGCAGGGCTTCAACCATACTGGCAATACGATCCGGGGTTAGAGTCAGGCGATCAATATAGGCATCGGTTAATCCGCGGGTTCTGGCTTGGGCGACATCTATAGCATTTGCATCCAGCAATTCGTCAGTTCGGCTTTCCATTTCTCTGGCGGCAGATAGTAGCGCTGCATTACGCTGATCAATATGGGATTGATACATCTGCTGTCTGGCCAGATGCGCCTGATCTGTCAGCGCCATCATGGCCGCTTTGGCATCATCTTCTGTCATGTTTTACATGTCCTTTTTTGTGTTTGTCTTGCTGTTGCATCTACGACCAAATCATCAGCGTGAATCACTTCATTATGATCACGATATCCCAGAATAGCTTCTATTTCACCGCTATTATGGCCTTGGATCAGGCTTATGTCACTAGCACTATACCGGGTCAGACCGCGGGCAATGGTGACTTCTGCCGGATTAGTAATAGCCACCAGATCACCTTTATCAAAATGGCCGGTAACCCCGGTAATGCCAGCTGCTAACAGGCTTTTGCCGCGGGATAAGGCCAGACTTGCTCCGTCATCCACCATGATGGCGCCTTTAGGTGTCAAGCCGCCATCAATCCATGTTTTGCGGGCTTGTAAAGGGCGACTGCTGGCTCGAAACCAAGTAGCGGTGCCACCATCATATAGCCGTTGAATAGGATGATCTGCCCCTCCATGACAGATAGCCATATGACAGCCGGCACTAGTGGCAATGCGAGCGGCTTCCAGTTTTGTGATCATACCGCCACTGGAAAAAGCATGTCTGGCAGGGCCGGCCATCGCCATGATTTCCGCTGTCATATCGGTGACTTCGGGAATATGTGTGGCATTTTGATCATCTTTGGGGTCACTGGAATAAAGCCCGTCAACATCAGATAACAGAATAAGAGCATCAGCGCTGATCATCTGTGCCACTCTGGCGGCCAGCCGGTCATTATCACCATAGCGAATCTCTACCGTGGCAACCGTATCATTTTCATTTACAACAGGAACGATTTGATGGTTTAGCAATGTCATCAGTGTTGCTCTGGCATTGAGGTGTTTGCGGCGCGTTTCCGTATCATCCGGAGATAATAAAATCTGTGCCGTCATCATGTCATGTTTAGCCATGGCCTGTTGCCATTCGGCATTTAATCTGATCTGTCCGATAGCTGCTGCTGCCTTTTTTCAGCCAGACTAAGCCGGGCGTCAGGTGCGACAATCATGCCCCGCCCAAGCGCAATCGCACCGGATGAAACAATAACAATATCATAGCCAAGATGTTTTAATCTGGCCAAATCCTGTGCCAGCCCGTTCAGCCACTGATCACGCAATGTTCCGTTATCATTGACCAATAAGGCTGACCCGACTTTAACAACAATGCGGCGGGCAGAGCTGAGATAAGTTAGGTTGCCATGGTTCAGGCTCACTATTGGCGGCAATATCGGCGGCATGACTTTGATCAATTTCTTTTTGTAGTAAGCGCAGGGTTTCTGACACGCCATGCCCGCTTACCGATGAAAGGGTTATCACATGTTTAGCACCTGCATGTTCCAGTGCCGCTTTGATATCGGCAACCGTTCTTCATCACAGGCATCCGCTTTTGATATAGCCGTGATTTCCTTTCGGCTGGCCAGATCAGCATCATAAGCGGCTAGTTCTTCCCTGATCACGCGCCAGTTTTCAACTGGCTGTTCGGCGGTAGCATCCACCAGATGAAGCAATACCCGACAACGTTCCACATGGCCAAGAAACCGGTGACCAAGACCAATGCCCTGATGCGCGCCTTCAACCAGCCCCGGAATATCTGCCAGAACAAACTCACGTTGGTCATTGCGGACAACGCCAAGCCTGGGATGAAGCGTGGTGAAAGGGTAATCAGCAATTTTCGGCTTTGCTTCAGATACACATGATAGAAAGGTCGATTTGCCAGCATTTGGCATACCCAGTAATCCTGCATCTGCAATCAGTTTCAACCGGAGCCATACCCACATTTCCTGCCCCGGAAAGCCAGTTTCATGGCGACGTGGTGCCTGATTGACCGATGATTTGAAAGACGCATTGCCGCGGCCACCATCACCGCCTCTAGCCAGAACAATCTGCTGGCCGACTTTGGTCAGATCAGCAATCACCATATCATTATCGTCATTGAGAATCTGGGTTCCAACAGGCAGTTTGAGAATGATATCAGCACCGCTGGCACCGTTTTTATTGCGGCCAGCCCCCGGGCGACCGGACTGGGCTTTGAAATGCTGTTGATAACGATAATCAATAAGTGTGTTCAGCCCATCGACACATTCGGCAAGCACACTGCCCCCGCGTCCGCCATCGCCGCCATCAGGTCCTCCACGCGGCACATGCGCTTCACGCCGGAAACTGACTGAACCGGGGCCGCCATTGCCGCTCTGAATAAAGATTTTAGCCTGATCAAGAAATTTCATATCGTTTTCATAAGAAAAGCGCATCCCCGATCATCTGAGGATGCGCCGCAAAAGTGACTGCAAAAGTGATAATGACCGGGAAGCGGGTTTACTCAGCTGCCTCAGCATGCGGGACAACATTGGCAAATGTTCTGCCGCCTGCTTTGCGTGTAAATGCCACTTTGCCGTCGGTTAGTGCAAAAAGGGTATGATCTTTACCCATGCCGACATTATTGCCGGGATGGAATTTAGTTCCACGCTGGCGAACGATAATGTTGCCGGGAATGACCATTTCACCACCGAATTTTTTAACCCTAGGCGACGACCTGCGGAATCGCGTCCGTTACGGAGCTACCACCTGCTTTTTTATGTGCCATCGTGTTATTCCTTCTCTAATCTTGTGTCTCTAATCGCTACGCGGATTTTTAAGCATCCTTGCTTTTGCTTGTTGATGTTTTTTTAGCTGTAGTTTTGGCCGCTGGTTTTTTAGCCGTGGTTTTAGCAGCTGGCTTTTTAGCATCACTAGCCTTTTTAGCCGCTGGCTTTGCCGCTGCGGTTTTCTTGGCTTCAGTTGCCTTAGCTGTTGATTTAACTGGCTTTTCAGCCGCTTTATCATCAGTTTTGCTAGCTGTTTTAGCCGCTGGTTTTGCCGCTTTGAGCTTGCCATCCGGTGCAATATCGGTGATTTGCAATAGGGTCAAATCCTGACGATGACCTCTGATCCGGCGAAAGTTTTTCCGGCGCTTACGGCGGAATACCATAATTTTATCACCGCGTGTGTGCCGCAGGACAGTGGCCCCGACAACAGCATCTTTGACGGTAGGTGCGCCGACATCGACCTTATCACCATTAGCAACCATCAGAACCTGATCAAGAACCAGATTTGCGCCGGCTTCAGCTTCTAGCCGATCAACGACAATTTTGTCGTCCTTGGCTACTTTATATTGCTTGCCGCCTGTTTTTACCACAGCATACATATTCATTCATCCGTTATAGGTGATGTCATCAGCCGAAAACCGCATCATGCCGGGTTTATTCCGCTATTTTCATCACGATAAGTGGGGACAATATAAAACTCATCTGTCCCGACAGTTATCAGACTGGCGAAATATAGACAGAAGCCAAGTTTTGTCAAGGTGATTTACGGTGTCTAGTCTGATTTTCTCAATAGATCTGTTTAAGGTGTCTGTTTCATAAATCAATCGCACCTCATTAAATTCAAGATAGCTTGCCAGTCAACATTGTCGCGCTAGACAGAAACAGAAGCAGGAGAGGTGGCAGAGTGGTTGAATGCGCCGGTCTCGAAAACCGGTATGGGCGAAAGCCCATCGGGGTTCGAATCCCCCTCTCCGCCAATGCTAGGCGTATTTTAAGGCTCACCCTTGTCACGATCTTGTCCATTTGAACATAATCTTCTCATATTCTGCCTGAAATATGTTAATGTGGCAAAAATAATTAGTATTGCACTGGTATCATTTAAGAGAAAGTTATCGCTGTGTTATCACCAGAAGATTTACAAAATCAGTTTTCGCATTGGATAGGTCGCAAGACCGAACGTCAAGATATCATCTCGGATCGATTAATAGAACAATTCCGCGCCACCTTTGGCCATCATATTGCTGATCAGGTGGCGGTGCCGCCGGGTCTATTTCTGGTGTTTATCGCCAGATGCGCTGACCGCTGACAAACTTGGTGGCGATGGGCATCCGAAACTGGGCATATATCTGCCGGAAATACCCTATCCGCGCCGGATGTGGGCTGGTGGTTCTTTGCGTTTTCATGGCACGCCAGCAGAACAATTTGCCCCCGGCCAGACCATCACCAAACAATCCACCATCAGTAATATTGTGTTCAAATCGGGTCGTAGTGGCGATTTGTGTTTTGTTACCGTAACCCATCACTATCTGGCTGATACCCGCCTGATACTGGAAGAAGAACAGAATATCGTTTATCGGGCAGAAATCACACCAGTGGCCGCCGCCAGTGAAACAACAAGCATTCCCGACACGCTGGCCAGTTGGTCAGTGCATCCGGACCCGGTGATGATGTTCCGTTATTCCGCGTTAACATTCAATGGCCACCGTATCCATTATGACAAACCATATAGTATGGGCGAAGAAGGCCATCCGGGGCTGGTTGTGCATGGCCCCATGCAGGCGACATGGCTGTTATCACTGACCACATCATATCTGGGGCATCTGCCATCTTTTATGTCCTATCGCGGAACAGCCGCCTATATCGAAGGCATGTCTGCTACGGTTGCCCTGACCTCTGGTGCTGGCACTGACCCGGATGCGGAAAAATCCTCTGATCATTTCACCGGAATGGTCGTAACAGAAGCCGGCATAAAAACGATGGATGCACAATTCAACGCCTAACATGAACCTTTATATTGGTTGTTTATAGGGGTATGTGAATACATGGTATTACCTGATTTAATCTGGCATATGGTTTATATTCTTGCTGGTCTTATCCTGCTGACCTTTGGCGGTGATCTAGTCGTTCGCGGCAGTGTCACGCTTGCTATCAAATTGGGTATTTCAAAAGTGCTTGTGGGCATGGTTATCGTTGGCTTTGGTACATCCGCGCCTGAATTGCTTGTTTCTATCAGTGCTACCTTAACCGGCAGTCCGGATATCGCGGTTGGTAATGTTGTTGGCAGTAATATCGCCAATTTTCTGCTGATTCTGGGATTAGCCCTGTTGATCACCCCGGTTTTCTGTAAAGACCCGGTGATCAAACGCGATGCTTTAGCGGTGATTATTGCCGGTGGCATCCTCATGTTCTTTGCCAGTGATGGTCAGATCATAATTATGGAAGGCGGCCTTATGCTGGGGGTTTTGATAGCTTATCTGGGTTTCAGTATTGCTGTATCCGGAAAAATCACCACAAACAGCACATGGCGCATCGGTCGATAGGCCTGATCCCACATATTCGCAAGAAGCGGATGAATATGATATTAACCGGAGCATAACATCCTGCCTTTTGTTTAGTGTGGTTGGGATTATGATGCTGGTGGCTGGTGCTGATTTACTTGTTGATGGCGCCTCGGCGGTGGCACGGTCATTCGCCATTAGTGAGGCGGTGATCGGCCTGACGCTGGTGGCGGTGGGTACATCCTTGCCGGAACTCGCCGCTATGATTGCGGCGGCATTAAAACGCCATGATGATGTTATTATTGGAAATATTCTGGGGTCAACGCTGTTCAATATCCTCAGCATTCTGGGAATTACGGCGTTAATTGCCCCTTTAAATGTTGCCCAGCAGATTAATGATGTGGATATCCCATTATCCCTGATAATTACTGCCGTGATCGGGGCAGGTTTTGTTATTCTGTCACGCCTGCCACGTCATCTTGGCGTAATGATGCTGATAGGTTATGTCATCTATCTGATCTGGCAGTTCAGTTCCCTGACGGTTTAACCGATAGTGGTTTCAATCATATCTATCCAGTTCTGATGACAGATGCGGGTGATCAATGTCTGACCAAAACCGGCTTTTGCATCGCCGCGACTAATCGGGGCAGGTGAGCTGCGGAATTGAGTTCATGCGCCATTTCAGCTCCATCAAAATCAGAACCTAATGCCACCCCGCCTTCACCTAGATGCGATAGCAGATGGTCAAGATGCCGGATAATCACCTCAATCGGCATGTCAGGATTCTTCTCGACCATCAGGACGCAGAAATCCAACAGCAAAATTCACGCCAACCAGTCCACCGCTTTCGGCAATGGCATCCAGTTGCCGATTGGTCAGATTACGGGATGCCGGACAAATACTATGGGCATTGGAATGGGTGGCCACAAGTGGCTGATCCGATATTGCCGCTATATCCCAGAACCCCGCTTCGTTCATATGCGATAGGTCGATCATGATCTTTTTCTGATTGCATGCCGCAATTAATGCACGGCCAGCATCAGTAAGCCCGTTGCCGATATCCGGTGATGATGGATATGCAAACGGCACGCCATAGGCAAAATCATTGGGCCGTGTCCATACAGGGCCGATAGACCGCAAGCCGCGATCATAGAATGTATCCAGATTGGTCAGATCAGGGCAAATGGCTTCCGCTCCTTCGATATGCATCAGCATGGCCATCTGCTGATTGGAAATAGCCGCACGAATATCATCTGCGGTCAGACAGATATGTATCTGGTCAGGGTAGTTGGCGGCCAGATGTTCGGCAATGGCAAACATGGCATGCGTGGCATCAAGGGCATAGTCATGATCAACCGGATCAAGGTTGAGTATATTGTCGCCAGAAGGGTTGATTATGTCAGGGGCAGGGGTGAACATGGCAAAAAACCCGCCACTCATCTGCCCTTTATGTGCTTTTGCAGATCAAGCTGGGCATCCATATTGCCGGAAATAAAGCTTTTGCCAGTCGTATCGCCATTATGCTTGCCTTCTCGCCATAACCGCAACAAGGCATCATTATGGCCATCGAATATCATGGTCATGTTGAGTTCTTTCCTTGATAGTGTTGCCGCAAATAGGGCGGCAGGATTTTGGCTTGCCGCAACGGGTCAGCCTGTCCTGATAGCATCAGAAGATCACCCCGTAATCCCATCAGAAACGGGTACCATTCCCGTGCTAATGGAGATTTCCAGCGCCAGAGTAATTCATCAAGTGCTGTCAGCATTTTGCGTATCATGATCTGGCAGATATGGTTCTGATCTGGTCGGGTGAACAGGCCGGTCAAACGCATGGGCTATATCAAAAAAGGCATCAGGCACATTATGTTCACGGAATGCGGACTGCCAGTTGTTTTGATTATCACCAGCGGCCATGATTTCTAGCAATAAGATATCTGTTTCAATCATCCCTGTGGGATTTAGCATAACGCCGCCGGTTTTTCGCGCCCCTGACCGTCCATGCCATGATCCGAGGAAAAGCTGTCTTGGGCAATAATCATTGGCATAGATATTATCCCAGACCACGATATTATCGGTTGGCATTCCAGCATGGTAAATAGCGGTTGCTGTCATATCCAGATCATGGGCAACAATATGCTTCCCACAATAAAATACAGGGGATATCAGGATGCAATTCAGATACGAAACCGTTCAAATAGCCGGGAGTGTCAGCATCAAGTTCATCCGCATAGACCCGTGGCGTCACCATCATACTGGTATTTTCCCGCTGATGCCAGTCTATCAGCCAGTTGCCCCACTAGCCGGGCGTGCCATTGGCCTTCCTGATCATGCTGGCCATTGGCATCTGCCATGGCAGGTGGAATATCATCCATTAAAAGGCATGGTATAACCTATGATCATTGGAAGTGCCGCATAATTCCGTCAATTTATCAGTTATGATGGCGATATCGGTTTCGGCCACGATATCCAGATCAAGTCCCAGGGGCGCATCCGGCAATGACGGTAATACCCATATCTCCTGCCTCGGTGATAAAACTGTGCCATTCGGCTAACCATTGATCCGGATAGGGTTGTCGCCACGCTAGCCGGTGATAGGGATCATCCTTCGGGGCATAGAAATAGCTGGTCATCCCAAGGGCTTTTATTTGTTTTAGTAAACGTTTGCGATCAGCAAAAGACAGAAGCCGACCGTAATAGCCTTCAATATATCCGTCATATGTGACCGGATTCGTCTTGGTCATTGTGCCACCTTTCGTTATGATATCATTCTAAACTGATCCGGGGGGATTGGAAAGATGCCACATATTACCGCTATCGGGGCGCATCCGGATGATCTGGAAATATTCATGTATGGTGTGCTGGCTGTATGTCAGGCGCGTGGCGATACTCTTTCGCTGATTGTGGCGACAGACGGGGCCGCTGGCGGGGATAATCCGGGGCTAGAACTGGCTGCCAGACGTGCCATGGAAACACAAACCGGACTAGCATCATTAGGCCAGCCCATTATGCTAAATTTACCTGATGGGCGACTCGCCACAGATGACGGTGCAGCTATGCTTATTCGCGAGGCCGTGCTTGATCAAAACCCTGATCTGGTCATCACCCATGCCCCTGAAGATTATCATCCGGATCATCGGGCATTATCCCGTTTTGTTGCTGATGCAGCAGGGTTTCGGTGCCCGCTTTTATATGCTGATACTCTGATGGGAACAGGTTTTGTTCCGGAATATTATGTGGATATCACCCCATATATGGCGGCGAAAGAAGCGGCCATCATGGCGCATGAAAGCCAGGAACCGCATCGGTTTGTAGCAGCCACCCGAATTCATAACCGGTTCCGCGCGGCACAGATGAATGCACCAGATGGTCACTATATGGAAGCCTATCGACATGATAAACGCTTTCCTTTTGCTGATATCAGAGCCATCCTGCCACCACCGCCACCAATCCGGCCATTTTATATTCGTGGCTCGGATGCGTTGATCTAGATATAGGCAGAAACTATCATACCGGATCAATCCGCACTCCTCCTGACCGCGGTATATCAACGCCAGTCGTATCAGGAAACGTGATAGGATATCCATTCTGGCTTCGTGCGGCAAGGAAAGCCATTAACTCGGCCTCGATAAAGTCACCATTGATCTGATGATGATCCATAATATCCACATTAATATCTGTTGTTTTATTCATATGGTGTCTTATCCGGCTAACCAGATGGCTGTTGCGCGCTCCGCCACCGGCAAGAATCATCTGTTCAGGCATATGGGGCAGATGCAGACAGGCCATATAAATTGACCGCGCGGTCACCTCGGCAAGGCTGGCCATGGCGTCTTCAAACGGCATGGATTTAAGCCATGTATCAAGCGAACCCATGCAAAGCATCTGTTCTGTCATTACACGATCCAGTGATTTAGGTGGCGGCAGTTGAAACCAGTTATGTGATAAAACAGCATGAACATAATCTTCATCACATCGCCCTTTTGCGGCGGTCTGTCCATCGGGGTCATAATGCTGATTTCTGTATTTTTGCATCATTCTGTCCATCATGGCATTGCCGGGGCCAGTATCCATACTGATCATGTAGGTATCGAATATGGCGGTGATATTGGCAATGCCGCCAATATTGACAATCGCAACAGGTTTGGTGATCTGCATCTGTTCCAGTAACGCGGCATGATAGATAGGGGCTAATGGTGCGCCCTGTCCGCCATAATGCAGATCATTTTGCCGGAATTGATAGATCACCGGACAGCCAGTTAATCGTGCCAGATATTCACCTGATCCTAATTGCACGGAATAGCCATGTTCCGGTTTATGGAGAACGGTCTGGCCATGAAATCCGATCAGGGCGGCTGATCCATCCATCTGATCATGTATCGCTGTTACTGCATGGGCATGTTGCTGGGCGATATTCTGTTCTAATGTGTTTACATAATCCCTATCATCAAGCCGTGACGGATCATCCAGAATGTTAAAAATGGCCGTCCTTATATCATCCGGCCATGGCATACTGGCGGTTATACCTGTTCGGTTAAATGTCTTGCCATCTGTCATGATTAAGGCAGCGTCTATGGAATCAACACTTGTGCCAGACATAAGGCCAATAATAGGGATTAATGGCGACATCTTGAGGTTATCCTCTTGCTTGTTGAGGCTTGTTGATGGATATAATTCTGTCAGGATATCACAATGACTAAGCAAGTTTCTACCGAGGATTATCCGGATAAGTCACAATGGCTGGATCAGCTGGAAAATGCTGATGCCATTACTGTCATGCTGGATAATCAGGCGGATGCTATTTCTGCATTAAAACAGGCTGGTATCGCTATTGATGCCGCGATTGTGGCAATGGCAGAACGGCTGGCCGCATCATCGGACGGGCGCATCATATATGCCGGTGCCGGAACATCAGCACGCATAGGGGTGCAGGATGGGGTGGAATTAACCCCAACATTTAACTGGCCAGAAGAACGGCTGGATTATGTGATTGCTGGCGGCATGGGTGCATTGATGGCGTCAGTCGAAGGGGCAGAAGATCAGGCAGGGTGCCGCGCAGGAAGCTGTTGCAAATATCAATATAAACAATAAAGACGTGGTCATTGGTTTGGCGGCAAGTGGAACAACAGCTTTTACCATTGCGGTGCTTGCCGCTGCCCGCCAGCAGGGGGCATTGACCATTGGTATTGCTAATAACAGGTTGACGCCGCTACTGGATACGGCCGAATATCCTATCCTTCTTGAAACCGGGGGTGAGGCACTGGCAGGATCAACACGGCTGAAAGCAGGGACAGCACAGAAAATATGCCTTAACACCATATCGACACTGGTGATGGCGCGGCTGGGTCGTATCAAAAATGGTCTTATGATTGCTATGAAACCCACTAATGCAAAGCTTATCCGACGTAAAGAACAGATGGATCAATTTTTTGGCCTGTCTGACGAGATTTCAACACTGGTAACAACAGATAGTATCAGGATATTTATTTTATGCTGGCATCATATTTAAATGGTTATCTGGACAGGCGGATGATACGCATTTTTCTGCTTGGGATAATAAGTGGTTTTCCATGGGTCTTGATCGGTAGTGCGCTTACCCTCTGGTTGAAAGAAGATGGCTTGAGCCGGACGACAGTAGGTTTTGCTGGTCTGATTTTCGGGGTATATGCGTTCAATTTCCTCTGGGCGCCATTGATTGACCGGTTATCTTTGCCATGGCTCAGCCGGAAACTTGGCCATCGTAAAGCGTGGATTGTTATTTTCCAGATATGCATATTTATATCACTGCTGGCATGGATTCAGCTGGATGCCACCGAACATCTTGTGCTTGTTGTGGGGTTCGGTTTGATCATTGCCATTGCATCAGCATCACAGGATATTGTGATTGATGCGTTGCGGATAGAACAGGCAGATCAGGATGAACGCGATATTATGGCGGCTGGTGCTGCTATGTCGGTCATTGGATGGTGGACTGGATTTAAACTGGGCGGCATGATCACGTTTTTCATTGCAGATTATGTTCAGGCGATGGGCGTGGTGAATTACTGGCAGATCACGTTTATTTCTGTTCTGGTAATGATTGGACTGATGAATCTGGGATTATTGCTTATTCCGGAAAAACAAAGGAATATCACAGCGCATGATCGCGCCCACGGCATATCGTTTAACACCCTGATCACATGGTTGATTGAAACGGTTATTGATCCACTGGCGTCTTTTTTCCGAAACAATGGCGTCCGTATTGGCCTTGCCATTCTTGGCTTTGTTTTACTGTTCAAGATAGGTGAGGCATTTATGGGGAAAATGTCGATTGTATTCTATCGGGAAATCGGGTTCAGCAAGTCTGAAATAGGTATTTATTCAAAGGGATTGGGCTGGATAGTTACCATAACCTTTACGTTGATTGGTGGCTGGTTTTCGATGCGGCTGGGGACGGTAAAAGCCGTTGTTTATAGCAGGCTTAGCCATGGCCAGCACCAATATCATGTTCAGTATACTATACTGGGTGGGGAAAGTGGACTGGCTATTCGCGCTTGCCGTTATGCTGGATGATCTGGCGGCGGCTTTTGCTACGGTCGCATTTGTCACGTTCATTTCGCTTTTAGTTGATCGCCGTTATACGGCAACGCAATATGCTTTGCTGGCATCTATTGGAACTATTGGCAAAACGATTCTAGCATCATCATCTGGCTGGATGGTGGATAGCCTTGATGGTGATTGGGGCATTTTCTTTATCATAACAGCATTAATGGTTATTCCGTCCTTGCTGTTATTAATCTGGCTTAGACAGGAATTCGGCGCGCGTGGTAATGCCGGTTAAAGCCGTGCTAGCCGCGTGACAGTGCCGCCACCATTGGCTTTAATCTTGTGGATTGCTTCATCAAGTGGCTCGCTTTTGACCATGTGATGCCATGCATTAGCATGTAACAATCGGCGGTCGTCCTGCATAACACCGATATGCCCCCGCCAGAATACCAGATCGCCGCGCATCAGGTCAGCATCTGGCGATAATGTTTTACCAAGTGCTTTTTCCTGATCACCGCTATTCCGCGGGCTTTTCATGCCCCCGCTTGCCATGGCTAACTGGATAAGAGCCGAACAATCTAGCCCCATGCTATCGCGGCCACCCCAACGATATGGCACGCCTAGCATAAGTTCTGCAGTCGCAACCCAGTCTGTACAAAAATCATCTAGCCGTCTGATGTGATCAGATGGGATATATCCCATCCTGTCATGGCCTGATTCGTTTTGCCCCAGATGTATTTGTGCCACGCGGGTTTCATCGTCAATGACATGGATGCGGGCGGCAAGCGGCAGATAACCCAGAGCAGGGGTTTTGATATCAGGGCCATTGGTAATCAGCGCGCGTATGGTGGAAATGCAATGTGTTGGTGTTGGTAACACACCCAGATGCTGGCGTTCTATCCATGCTAGATACTGGTCGGTTTCCAGCCGGACATGCACCCAGTCAGGATCACTATCATCACATATGGTTATATCTTCACCGAATAGCGCTACGGTTTCCAGGCCGCTAAATGGATCAGCCGAATGACGCATGGGGGCAGATGCTGAAATAATCTGTTTCATTCATGAAGCCCATGCTGTTTGCACCATGCCGTCACATCAAAATTAGGGCAGGTTTTCCGGGTTTCTGGAAAATCACAATGGCCACAAATCTGCGCTTGCGGATATCGGGCTTTCCAGTCACGAAGCAATTGTTCCAGTGAAGCCATCTGTTTATCTGTAAAATCATCCCGTCCGATCAGACAGACGCCCAGGCTTTCCGTATTATGTCCATAGACATGTGCGCCTGTCCAGAAATGCGGGCGACCCTGTTCAATGGTACCGTCCTTGATAATCACGGCGTGATAACCAATCCCGTCCCAGCCAAATCCCTGATGCATGGTATGAATATCTGATGCGGTCAAATCATCATCCGTATCAGAACAATGCACCACGAGATAACGAATATCAGAAGCTTGAAGCATAATTATTGCCTTTTATTGCATCGGAAAGAATCATAGCCTAACATGATGGTCTTTCGCAATGCTGTCCATCATGCAGGATAAGAATTTATGCTTCCGCGAGCGGTCATTTTTGATATGGATGGGTTGCTGATAGATACCGAAAAGGTATCTGCGGCCACGTTCAGACAGACTTGCCACGCGCATGATGCAGGGCTTGCGGCAGATCAGTATGCACAATTAATCGGGCGTAATCAGGAAGAACAGCGGGCTATATTTGCGGATATGTTGCCTGATCACGTTGATATATTGCGCTTTGATAAAAACTGGCGTGATCTCTTTCTTGATCAGCTTCGTCATTCTGTTCCGTTGAAACCCTATGCGCGGTCGCTTTGTCAATGGCTGGATAAGGCCGGGGTGCCGATGGCTGTTGCCACATCAACCCAGACAACAAAGGCAGAAATGTTGCTAGAACGCGCCGGATTGGTGGATATATGAAACAGGTGATTGGTGGTGATCAGGTTTCTTACGGGAAACCGGCACCTGATCTATATATATCCGCCGCTGCTGCATTATCCTGTGCCCCCCATCTGCTATTGCTTTTGAGGATCTGCATCAGGGCATCAGGGCGGCATTTGCCGCTGGCATTCCTGTGGTTCATATTCCGGATTTACTGCCGGCAGATGCATTCACCCGAAAACATGCCATCAGGGTTTCGCGAAATCTCCATGATGCGGCTATTAGTCTTGGCTGGCCGCTTGAAACTCAGGATCTTGAGCCTAGTTGAAAAGTAAATACACAAATGGGGTAAGCGATATGCGGCGACTGGTTCAGGTGGTATCGACGGCAGTAATCATGGCGGGTGCTATCGGGGCAAGCGCACCAGCATTATCAGAAACAGGAAATGACCAACCCATGACAGCTCATGCTTTCCAGTTCGAAGCCATTGATGGCGGTAATATCAATCTATCAGATTTTAAGGGTAAGGCGGTGCTGGTTGTCAACACGGCATCACGGTGCGGGTTCACCCGTCAATATGACGGGTTGGAAACCCTATGGCTAGATTATCAAGATAAGGGGTTAATTGTGTTAGGGGTTCCGAGCAATGATTTTGGCGGGCAGGAACCGGGTACAGAAGATGAGATCAAAGCCTTTTGTGAGGTGAATTTTAATATTACCTTCCCCATGACCAGCAAACAAAATGTCAAAGGCAATCAAGCTCATCCGTTTTATCAATGGGTGTCTGGCAAGGCAGGGATGATGGGTAAGCCACGCTGGAATTTTCACAAATATCTGATCAATCCGGATGGTGAACTGGATAGCTGGTTTGCGTCAACCACATCACCTGATTCCGAAAAAATAAGGCAAGCCATTGAATCTGTTTTAGCCAAGCAAAGTTAAAACGGCATATTCAGAAAGACTAGCTGAAAAAGGGTGGTGTTTGTGCCAGTGCATGCGCCATATCGCCGGCAGATGACCGCGGCGTTAATATTAAAAACGCATCATTCTGTCTGGCGGCAGGCTTAATTCTGGCAATGATAGCGCCCATATGTTCGATTGATGTTCTGGCGACTGAACCAATAGGAAAAGCGGCAGCAGAAGTATCAATATGACAAAGCCGTTCCATGATGGCAGGGCAGGCCGCACCTGAAAGGATGATCTGTGCCCAGGCATCGCTCTGATCTGTCATGCTTGCCGCCCCGAACATTGTTTTGTCAGGGTTTTCAACAAAGTTTCTGGTGTTGCTTTCTGGCAGACAAAAAACTGATCACGCGCCGAAGAAAGAATCATACCATCCTTGATCATCACATATTGGCCAGGTTTGGGAATGGCAACGCCATACAGATTTTTGAAAGCGGTAGCCAGCTTTCTTGCCCCGCTTTTTGGCCATACTTACTGAAATGATGGCAACTCCGGTTTGTTCTTTACATTCCGCGTCTGGTGCTTTCAGGGTAAAGGCTGATAGTGGCGAGGTTGCAGTTAATGGACTAACCATGAAGCCGTCTCCCTTCCGGATCAAAGAAATGCGGGCTCACAATTTCGACTTCGACATCCCTGCCGCGTAAGGGGTCGGCGGCGCGAACAATTTCACCATATCGGTGGTTGCCGCTTGCCACAAATGCCAGTGCGATTGACGTCTGCATCATGGGTGACCATGCCACAGAACTCACCCAGCCCTGATCATGCGCAACAGTAGTGGCGGCACCAAGAGGCAGAATATGGGCACCCGCACTGATAGCATTAATAGGATCAACCGGTTTTAATCCAACCAGACGAATACCATCATCCCGCGTAAGTTCCGGCCGCATGGCCATGATCTTACCGATGAAATCCTTGTTCGGATTAAGCATTTTTCCCATACCCAGATGATGCGCTGATGTCTGGCCGTTCAATTCATTGCCAGCAGGATGGCCTTTTTCAATGCGCATCACGCCAAGGGCTTCAGTGCCGTAAGGCGTGATATCCAGTGGTTGGCCAATATCCATCAGCAGGCGAATCAGGGCATCACCATAACGGGCCGGAACAGCCAATTCATAAGCGAGTTCACCGGAAAAGGAAATCCGGAACAGCCTTGCCGGTATTCCATTACAGATTGAAATCTCACCACATGCCATGAAAGGGAAGGCCGCGTCACTGATATCAACGCCATTATCAATAATCATGTTCAGCAGGTTGCGGGCATTGGGGCCAGCAATGGCATATTGTGCAAATTGTTCGGTCGTGGAAATTAACTGAACATCCAGATCAGGCCAAAGCCCCTGACGACAAAACTCAAGATGCCGATAGACAAGAACAGCATTGGCGGTTGTGGTTGTCATGACATAATGATTTTCACCAAGGCGAGCCGTGGTGCCATCATCCATGACAAATCCGTCTTCACGCAGCATTAATCCGTATCGGGTTTTCCCAACAGGTAATTTAGCAAAGCCATTAGCATAAACCAGATTCACGAAAGTGGTAGCATCACGCCCCTGTATATCAATCTTGCCCAAAGTGGAAACATCACATATTCCCACCGAAGATCGTGTTGCCAGAACTTCGCGATCAACAGATTGCCGCCAATGGGTTTCTCCTTTGCGCGTAAACCATTGGGCGCGTAACCATGCGCCTGCTTCAACAAAATCAGCATTTTGTTCCTGTGCCCATTGATGTAACGGGGTAAGCCGCGTTGGCCGGAATGCTTTGCCGCGGCTTCTGCCAGCAAAAGCCCCAATCGGAACAGGCGTGTAGGGCGGCCGGAAAATAGTGGTTCCTGTTTCAGCAATACTACGGCCGGATTCTTCCGCCATAATAGCCAATCCTAATACGTTAGACGTCTTGCCCTGATCGGTAGCCATGCCCATGGTGGTATAGCGTTTCAGGTGTTCAACCGAACGATAGCCTTCCTGATGAGCCAGCTTGATATCCTTGCTGGATACGTCATTCTGGAAATCAACGAACTTCCGCGCCTTGGGATTCCGCCCCAATTGCCATAGAGGGGCGATATGATAGGGCTTGTCTTCAGCTGAAATATGAGGTTTAGAAATTGTTTTTCTGCCAAGTTCCTTGAGGGCGGTATTAACAACGGCAACTGACTGATCAAGGCAGGCTTTAGTGGACATGGCTCCGGTGACTGAACCGGCTAGTAATAATCCGGGGGCAAATCTGCACCGGGCACAAAACCAACAATATCATCATTCCAGACAGGACGACCACGATGATGACATGTCAGATGCAGGGCAGGTGACCAGCCACCTGAAACAGCCAAACAATCTGTTGGTATTTTAATTCCGCTTTCTAATGTCACTGATCTGATGCGTTTGCGGCCAGAGGTGCGGGCAATGGTATCACCAGCAATAAGCCGAATATGTTTTGGTAAATGCTGATGGCTTTCAGCAGAAGCACGACTGTCTATGAGTGCCGCCACATTGACTCCGGCTTCTGCCAGATCAATCGCGGTGGCAATACCGCTATCATTATTTGTCATGATAGAAACAGCATTACCGGTAGCTACGGCATAGCGATTGGCATATTCCCTGACAGCACCTGCCAGCATGATACCCGGCCGGTCATTATCGGCAAAGGCGAGAGGACGTTCTAATGCACCTGATGCCAGAATGGCACGTTTTGCCATCACCTTCCACATCACCTGCCTGTATGGTGGTTTGTCTTTCTGTGGCAGATGGTCTGACAGGTTTTCTATTACGCCATAAATCCCGTGATCAAAAACACCAAAAACCGTACTTCGCGGCATTAATGTCACATGTGGCATGCCTGCGAGTTCTTCAAGGGTATTATTGATCCATTTAGCATATGGTTTGCCGTCAATATCCCCCTGCATGGCAAGGGTGTTTCCGCCAAAGCGAAAATCTTCATCGGCCAGAATAACGCGTAATCCGGCACGACCTGCCAGTAAAGCAGACATTAATCCGGATATTCCGCCACCAATAACCAACAGATCAGCATGTCTATATCCTTTGTCATAAAGGCTGGGGTCTTCCTTACCGGATAAAGCCCCTAATCCGGCGGCACGACGGATTACAGGTTCATATAATTTTTCCCAGAATGCGGCTGGCCACATGAATGTTTTATAATAGAATCCGGCACTCAGGAATGGTGACAGCCAGTCATTGATTGCCATCAGATCAAAATGAGTGATCCCAACGTGATTCTGACTTTTGACGGTCATATTGTCATAAAGTTCAGTTATGGTGGCACGCGTATTTGGATCAGCATCATCACCTGTGCCGATTGTCATTAAGGCATTTGGTTCTTCGGCCCCGGAAGTCATAATCCCACGTGGGCGGTGATATTTAAATGATCTACCTACCAGATGAACATCATTCGCCAATAATGCAGATGCAACCGTATCACCGGCAAATCCCTGATATTCATGGTTATTAAATTTAAAATTCAGGGGCGATGACCGGTCAACCAACCCGCCTTTGATACGCATCGAACGGCTCATTTGCTTTTCCTCTTCGATGCTTTTTTCACGTCACTGGCCAGTTCAACCGAGATAATTTCATGGGTGGATACATGTCTTGTTACCACAAGCCATGATCTGTCACCTTGTTCATGAAACCATAATTCCCGATGAATACCGGCGGGGTTATCACGCAGATGCACATAATCGTGAAATGCTTTCATTAATTTGTCAGGATTCTGTTCTGTCGCCGGGTCTGGGCGCAATAGCATGGATGCATCACCAAGATAGGTAAACTCAGCAGCATCACGGGGGCCAAGCAATGGATGTGGTATGATCATGCTATTCTCCCTAATGCAGGTTGGGCTGTGCGCCAGACCCTTTTTCATCCAGAGCGGCACCACTCTGGAAACGGTTAATCCGATATGCTTTAGCAACATCATGAGACTGATCTGTTGCTAATAAATGGGCAAAGCACCACCCTGATCCCGGGGTTGCTTTAAACCCACCATAACACCAGCCGGCATTAAGATAGAGCCCGGGTATATCCGTTTTATCGATAAAGGGAGATCCATCCATGGACATATCCATAATGCCACCCCACATACGCAGTAATCTGGCCTTGCCTATCATGGGCATCAATGCCATCCCGCCTTCGCAAACATCTTCCACCACAGGAAGATTGCCACGCTGGGCATAACTGTTGTAGCCATCAATATCCCCGCCAAAAACAAGCCCGCCCTTATCAGACTGACTGATATAGAAATGTCCGGCGCCATAGGTGACAACACCCGGAATGATGGGTTTCAATCCTTCTGATACAAAGGCCTGCAAAACATGGCTTTCGATAGGAAGCCGTAATCCAGCCTTTACCCATGACACGGCTGGTTGAACCAGCAACAGCCACGCCTGTTTTTTAGCTTTATCTTTCCGCGGGTGGTATCAACGCCGACACATTTGCCTGCTTCCATGATGAAGCCTGTTACCTCACAATTCTGATGATATCGACCCCAAGGGCATCAGCCGCACGAGCATAACCCCATGCCACGGCATCGTGACGGACACTGCCACCGCGTTTCTGCATCAATCCGCCCTTAATCGGAAAACGGGCGTTTTCAAAATCCAGAAATGGACAGATCTGGCGTAGATCATCTTCATCCAAAAGAGAGTTGCATCCGCGCCATGCATAATCATGCTGTTTCCCCGACGTATCGCGGCATCACGCTGGGCATCAGAATGGAACAGATTGATAATTCCGCGCTGGGATACCATGGCATTATAATTGATGCTTTGTTCTAGCCCTACCCATAATTTAAGGGATAATTCATAAAAGGCTTCGTTGCCGGGAAGCAGATAATTCGACCTGATAATGGTTGTGTTTCTGCCAACATTACCGCCACCAATCCAGCCTTTTTCGATAACTGCAATATTTGTCATGCCATGTTCGGATGCCAGATAATATGCGGTGGCCAGACCATGACCGCCACCACCAACAATAATGGCATCATATGATGCTTTGGGTTCAGGGTCGCGCCAGGCGGGTTTCCAGTCACGGTTCGACCGCAATCCTTGTTTGATAACAGACCAGATGGAATATCGCATGATGAACACTCAGAAAAGAATAATTTATATTAATAAAACTAAATACTTTTCCAAGTGTTTTCTTTTCATGCGACATAAAAGTTTCTATTCTGGTTATATGATATCTGTTGTCATTTTAGACAGAATAGGGAAACATGTTAAAACCAATTTCATAAGGAAAGTTATAATGCTTTCTGTGGAAGACTATGGAAGACAGATGAAGGAGAAAACTATGGCAATTGCTGAGCTGAAAACCAATCGTGCGAATATCGATTTTTACGATGAACGTGTTGATCTGGCCGCTGCCTTTCGCTGGGCTGTCAAACTGAACTGGCATGAAGGGGTGGCAAATCATTTTTCTCTTGCTGTCAATGATGATGGAACACAGTTTCTGATGAACCCCAATCAACGTCACTTTTCCCGTATTAAGGCCAGTGATATGCTCTTTCTGGATAGCAATAACCCACCTTCGGCAGATGATCCGGATGCGCCTGATCCGACAGCATGGGGATTACATGGATCAATCCACCGGCATTGTAAGCATGCCAGATGTGTTCTGCATGTGCATTCGATTTACGCAACAGTGTTAGCATCGCTTGCTGATAGTAATCTGCCGCCCATCGATCAGAATACGGCAACATTTTATGATCGCTATATAATTGATGATAATTATGGTGGGCTTGCGTTTGAAGAAGAAGGCGAACGTTGTGCCGCTATGCTATCCGACCCTAAAAAGAAAGTCCTGATCATGGGCAATCATGGGGTGCTGGTGATGGGGGATAGTGTTGCTGATGCGTTTAACCGGCTTTATTATTTTGAACGGTCAGCAGAAACATATATCAAAGCTTTGCAAACCGGACAGCCATTGCGGGTGCTATCCAGATGAAATCGCAAGCAAGACCGCTGATGAACTTGAAAGCTATCCTGGGCAAAGTGACAGCCATTTTAATGAGCTAAAAGCCATTCTGGATGATGAAAAGTCCGATTACAAAAACTAGGTTGATGCCGGATCATTTTGGATCATCTAGAAACGGCTAGCAAATTTATCCATCACTCTGGTGCTAAGTACCCGTTTGGCAACAGCCATAATTTTTGTGGCCCAGGTAATCCGATAACGCAATTTAGGACGTCGCGCCGTTGCGGCGTGCCAGACGGCACGCGTCACCGCATCAGGCATCAGCTCAAACAGGTCTTTTTCCGGGGTTTCGGCACTTAATCGCGGGATCAGGCCTTTCGTATAGAAACCGGGGTTGCGTGAATCTTCCCATGTAATCCAGCGTTTGAACTGGATATAGGCATTTTCCCTTATCCGCGTGCGAATAGGCCCCGGTTGCACCAGAATAAGATCCACATTGGTGTCGCTTAGCTCTAGCCGCATGGTATCGGTCCAACCTTCAAGCGCAAATTTAGTGGCATTATAGGCGCCTCTTGCGCGCATGGCAGCAAACCCTAGCACGGATGAATTATGGATGATCCGGCCTTTGCCAGCGGCAATCATGAGCGGCAAAATCCGGCAGGTCAAATCATGCCAGCCAAAAAATTCGCTTCAAAAATCTGCCGCAATGCTGGTGTAGGCAAATCTTCGGTCAGGCAGGGCACCGCATATGCCCCATTATTGAAAAGAACATCAATACGGCCGTCTGTGAGTTTTTTTAATGTTGGCACGACAGCTTCCAGACTAGCCTGATCTTCATAATCAAGCCGGAAACTGCTTAAGCCTTCTTCCTTCATGCGTTTTACATCAGCATCTTTTCTGCATGTCGCGATAACATGCCATCCCTTTTTGGCAAAATATCTAGCGGTATCAAGGCCAATTCCTGATGAGCTTCCTGTAATCAGAATAACTGGGGATGGATCTTCTGTGCGATGAGTGGGATTGGTCATATTAAGTCCTTTTAGGTACTAATTCTTAAAATTAAAATGTATGCTGTGATGGACACTGATAAATCATCTATACATCAGGAAAGCCTAAAAATGAATAACACTTCTGAACCTTCCCAACTGGATATTAATGATATCCTGCATGTTTATGAGGATTTACGCCCAATTATGCCTGACCATACCCCGGGACGGGGCGAAAAAGCCACACGGTTGCGTGATCTGATCAATGATTTTGATGCTTTGATGCTTGATGGATTTGGAGTGTTAAATATTGGCAAGGATATTATTCCGGGCGCAATAGAATTGCTATCTATGGCGGCGAAAAAGAATAAACCGGTTCTTGTCGTTACCAATGGCGCCACACAGAATGAACAGATGATTGGTCATAAATATGCTGATATGGGTTTGCCTGTTCTCCCGCCGCAAGTGGTATCTAGCCGAGCCGCTATCACCCATTGGTTAACCCATCAGCGTCCATCTGACTGGCAACAAATTGGCGTTGTTGATCATGTTGCCGCTGATCTGGAATTGGATGATGTGGCATTGATCCGCCTATCCGATGGGTCTGCCGATGGATGGGCAGATTGTGATGCGATTGCGGTTATGGGGGCAACAATGTGGAATGATGCATGGCAAGCCCGCCTGACAGAAGCCGCGATGACGGGATGCCCTATCCTGATTGCAAATCCGGACGTTGCCGCCCCGCATCCGGGCCGCTTCAGTTTTGAGCCGGGCTATTTCGCCTGGCAGTTGATTAGAGGTGGTGCAACAGATATTCGCTGGTTTGGAAAGCCCCATTCCACGCATTTTGATCTATCTCTCAACAGGCTTGAAAATATTACCCAGCGCAATAACTGGAAACGTAAGCGTATTGCCATGGTCGGTGATACGTTACACACAGATATTCTGGGTGGTGCGGCAGCAGGTTTGACGACAATTCTGGTGACAAATCATGGTTTATTCCGCGATGGTGGTGCTGATGCCGCTATTGCCCGAACTGGAATCACCCCGGATATTGTTGTTGATATGATCTAAAGAAAGTTCATCTTATTCATGAATAAACAGGCGCAAAATAGCCAATTACGGCAAGGCAGTTTACTGATCACCGGCGCGGCAAAACGTGTTGGCAAAGCCCTTGCCATTGCCTTGGCGGCGGAAGGATGGGATATCCACCTGCATTTTCGTGATTCCGAACAAGATGCTATCGCAACAGCCAAGATTATTACGGAGATGGATAGACAGGTCACTTTGCATCAAGCTGATCTGGCTGATGAGCAAGCTTGTGAAAACCTGATCAGGGACTGCTTAACCGATGATCATCTGGCAGGGGTTATCAATAATGCGTCCTTATTTTCCTATGATGACAGCGATGATTTTACCGTATCAGGGGTTTCATAAACATATGGCGGTGAATGCGATTGCGCCGGCGATTATTATGCGTGAATTGGCCGCCGCTATGAAAAGCCAGCAGAAAAAAGCGGCTGTTGTTAATATAACCGATGCTAAGCTGGTCGGGCTTAATCCGGATTATTATACCTATACCGTATCTAAAATGGCTCTCGATGGGCTAACAAAAATGGCGGCGCAAGCCTATGCGCCATGGCTTCGCGTCAATGCCATTGCGCCGGGCATTACCTTGCGGTCAGGTGATCAGACAGATGAAGAATATCACATTGCTCATGCCTTTAATCCGCTAGGGAGGGGGGCTGAATGTGATGATATTATCCGTCTGGCAAAAATGATACTGGACACACCATCCATGACAGGCCATACCATTGTCGTTGATGGGGGGTTACATTTGCGACCACCTAATCGTGACGTAGCATTCCTTGATAAATAGGATTTAAAATGACAGCTATTATCGCACCAGAACATGTATCGGTTATTACACGCAGATCGGTCATCCTATCGGAAATATCAGTGCAGTGTTCCATTGGATTGCATGATTTTGAACGGCAAGCCAAACAAAGGGTATTGATTGACGTTGAGGTATCACTTGATCCTGCCGAAGAACCATCTTCAGACCATGTTGATGACACCCTCGATTATGACCTGATCAGAGAAGGCGTGATTGCCATTGCGACAGATCGCCATCATGACCTGCAGGAAACACTGGCACGTCGCATTCTTGATCATATTATCGCCATGCGCCATGTTATCGGGGTGACGGTCAAGACGTCAAAGCCAGATGTTTATCCGGATTGTAAATCTGTATCTTATCGTATTTCAGCAGGTGATACCGCCTAGCCCCCATATTAATCAGATAGGAATTATCCTTTAAATGTGTCCTTTCCTTGCCGCAATGCGGTAAAGACGGCAACAGGATCATTGCTATCACCAGATATGCTGGCGGCTAATGCTGTGGCTAATGCCGGATCATCAGCATTAAGAAAAGGATTGGTCGCTTTTTCCCGCCCTAATGGGAAGGGAACGGTTGGCTCGCCCTTTTCGGTAGCAACAGCAATCGCTGAGAGATGCGATGACAACGCGGATGGATTCCAGTTGAGATGTTTTACATATCGGGCATTGCTTGCGGTATATTCATGCCCGCAACATACTAATGTTGTGTCTGGCAGTTCGCGCAATTTGGCCAGTGATGACCACATATCCTGCATACTGCCTTCAAATACGCGGCCACAGCCCAGAGAAAACAGGGTATCGCCAGCAATCAGCAGGCCATGATCACCAAAACAGTCAGGCAGATAAAATACCACATGACCGGTTGTATGGCCGGGGGTTTTCCACAACATGGGTGGTATATCCAGCAATAGTGATCGTATCACCACCTGTTACCCTTTTTGTCATATTGTCAATGCGTGCCGCCTCACTAGCTGGTGCGGTCAGTTCTATCCCATATTTATCCATAAGCTCGGCATTGCCGCCGATATGATCACCATGGTGATGGGTATTCACCACTTCGGTAGGAAGGACATGATGATCATCAAGCCAGCGCAGGACAGGGGCGGCCTCACCCGGATCAATAACGGCAAGCTGCTGGCTAACCGGGTTACGCAAAAGCCAGATATAATTATCATCAAGCGCAGGAAGCCGGATCAACTCGGCTGGATGGGAATTAGCATCAGTCATGGGTAAATCCTATTATATCTGATATAATGACACCATAATCCTAGCCGAATGTAGCAGAAAAGAAAATGAACAAAACCAAGCCGGATACATTGTTTGATTTTTATCGCTCGCCTATGGGAAAAATGGTGCGGCGGTTATTATCGCGTCAACTGAAAAAGCCTTGCCGCCACTGCCGGGTTCGGCAAAAGATCATTGGCTTACGGCTGGTATTGGCTATGCCCGTCCTTACATGAACCTGATTTCACGCTCACCGGGGCATCAGATCATGCTGCAACTTAGCGGATATCATAGGCGACCATGGCCTAAGGGTAAGGCATCGCGGCTGGCAGAAGTGGATGAATCCAGCCTGCCGCTTTTGCCATCAACGCTGGATCATGTCCTGATGGTGCATGGGCTGGAAGCGACCAACCGGCCAGATGAATTGCTAGATGAAACATGGCGGCTTCTGAAAGGTGGCGGTAAGTTTACTCTGGTCGTGCCATATCGCCGCGGTATCTGGGCAAGTAAGGATCACACCCCCTTCGGGCATGGCCCAGCCATTTAGTCAACGCCAGCTGCGTGACGTGCTGACGTTACATGGATTTGTTATCCATCATCTGTCTTCTGCTCTTATTCTGCCGCCGGTGACCAGCGCAATCTATACCAAACTGGCCCCGATGGCAGAACGTCTGCCACATGCGTTTGGCGGGGTGCTTGTTGTTTCTGCCGAAAAACAGGTATTTTCCGTGCGTCCTCTATTAAGGAAATCATGGCGCCTTAAACCGCAAACTGTTCGACCATGGCCAAACCAACGACTAGAAATAGCTGAAAATAAAGATAACTAAATCAGGTAAGAATATATTGATGCTTGAACTGGTTGTCGAAATGGTAAAAATGCTCTATTCGATTAGCTAGATCACATCTGGAATGGCTATTTATTTTAAGGCGCAGCTTACAGGATAACGATGAGTAAAAGCACCGCTGATAATCTGAATCATATCCGGCAAGAAATAGATCGGCTGGATCAGGATTTGCTCCATATGATAGAGGCTCGGCTAGCGATAGCTGACCGTGTTGCCAGTAGTAAAGGTGATGCACCATTATTCCGTCCGGGACGTGAAGCGGATATTTTCAGGCAACTGGCATCTGATACCCACTTAACCCCATCATTGATCGAATCCATCTGGCGGCAGATTATGGCCGCCAACCTTGCCCGGCAAAAAACCGCTTCGGCTGATCCTGTCTGAACCTGATATGATTAATCATCCTATGTTGGCATGGCGATTTGGTGCTGGCATATCACCGATGGTGGCAGAATCCGCGGATGCAGCCCTCCCATGCGGTGAAAACCGACAGCGCGGATATGGCCTTGCTCCACATTGGCGCGAAAAGCACTGGGGCTGGTCTGATGCCTTTGAAGGCGAAAACCGTGCATGGCTGGTGGCGGTTGCGCCTTTTTTTGCGGAAGCCGAGTTTGCACCATTGGCACTTTTTGCCCGTCATCCGGCCGACCCGTCACATAAAGATGTCACGGTTATCTGGAAGATGGGAAATGTGTAGAAATATCCGGCCGTGATGAAACCGCATCACAAATGGTTGGGGTCTTTCAAATCCCTAATTTTCTGTCATAAGTCGCTTATGAGTAACGTTGTTCCTAAATCTGCGCTTGCACATATGAATATTTACCGTCCGGATACGTCGGGGGCGGTATCGGCTGATCAATCCGGCTTTCTGTAAATGAAGGGGCATTGGGGCCGTCACCTATGGCAGTGGCCGCCTTGCGCCAGATGGGGGACAGACTGCATCGCTATCCGGAACAGATTGATCAAAATCTGGTTGCGGCGATTGCTGCCTATTCCGGACTTAATCCGGCGCGTATTCTTCCATCAAATGGTTCTGATGAGCTGATTGGATTGCTTGCCACGGCCTATTGTAATGATGGGGATGAAGCGATTATCACGCAATACGGATTTCTGGTATTCCGGCAATCGGTCACTGTTGCTGGTGGTGTTCCGGTGATTGCTCCGGATAAGGATTTAACAGTTTCGGTTGATGCCATTCTGGATTGTCTATCCCCAAGGACAAAACTGATTTTTCTGGCAAACCCCAATAACCCGACTGGCACAATGATCCCGCGTGCCGATATCGAAGACTGATCGCGCATGTGCCTGACCATGTTGTGATTGTTTTGGATTCGGCCTATGCAGAATATCTGGATGGTTCAGATGCGGATTATACTGACGGGGCAGAATATGTAGACAGGCATGATAATGTTGTCATGTTAAGAACCTTTTCGAAAATTTTCGGTCTTGGTGCCCTGCGTTTAGGGTGGGGGGTATTTTCCTGATGCCATCTATGCCACCCTTGCCACTATCAGAGGCGCATTTAGTGTTAATGCGGCGGCGGCAACAGCAGGGGCGGCGGCGATATCGGATAAAGCATTTTATCAGCAATCCATCGCACATAATAACAAATGGATGCCAATCATTCAGGATTCTATCCGTCAGGCTGGTTTTGATCCCATGCCTGGTCAGGCTAATTTCTTTTAATTCAGTTTGCACATCAGAGGCCGCAAGCCAAGCGCATCATTATCTGGCGGAACGGAATATTCTGCTTCGTAAAATGGCTCCTTACAGCCTGTCTGATTATCTCAGGATGTCGATTGGAACAGATGCTGAAATGGAACCAGGTGACCGCTGCCTTTAAGGATATGGCCAGCGTGAAGGAAATATGTCCGTGAGTATTTATTCGACTGTCACCATTATCGGGCTTGGACTTATTGGTTCATCATTGGCGCGCATTATCAAAACGGCAGGTCTGGCGGAACAGCTTATTCTAACAGATAATAATCCTGAAGTATTAGCCAAAGCCAGAGAATTGGGCCTGGGCGATCATATTGAAAGTGATATTGGCCAGTCCGTTAAAAATGCAGATCTGGTTGTTATGGCCATTCCTGTTGGTGCCATGGCGAATGTTGCTATCCAGATGGCATCGGCACTCAAAGATGGCGTCGTCATTACCGATACCGGATCAACCAAAGAATCGGTGATCAATGATATGGCACCGCATTTGCCGTCGCATGCTATTTTCATCCCCTCCCACCCGATTGCCGGAACAGAATATTCAGGCCCGGAAGCTGGATTTGAAAGCCTGTTCAAAGATAGGTACTGGATTGTTACGCCCAATGATGCACCCCATGCTGATCTGGATCAATTAATGCGGTTTCTGCAGGGAACAGGCGCGATTGTTGAAGCTATGGATAGTGCCTATCATGATAAAGTGCTGGCAATCACGTCGCATCTGCCGCATCTGATTGCCTATACAATTGTTGGAACCGCCTTTGATCTGGAACAGGATTTACAGAATGATGTGATCCGGTTTTCGGCGTCTGGATTTCGGGATTTTACCCGTATTGCTTCATCAGACCCGATTATGTGGCGCGATGTTTTTATGAAAAATTCGGATGCTGTACTGGAAATGTTACAGCGGTTTAATGAAGATTTATCCTATCTTCAGCGTGCGATCAGATGGCAGGAAGCTGATAAACTGGAAGCATTATTTACACGGACACGGGATATCCGCCGGCGGATTAAAGATGCAGGCCAGCTGGACAGCTGATCTTACACTATTCGGCTGATGAGATATTTTCCATATTCTCTGAAAGCATGATAACAGTTGATGGTTTTGCCCACCAATTTACCCTTTCCGAATAAGAATCCATTAAAGCATAGCTTGGAACAGCATAAGGGATAATATTGGCATCTGGCAGGGCTTGAGTAAAATGAATAAGACTTCGCGGCATATGATAATCTGCTGTAACCACGATGATATGATGAAATCCGTTCTGCCTGTACCAGTCTGCTGCTTCCTTTGCGTTGCCGCGGGTATTCATAGCCGTCTGCCCCAGATCAACACAGCATGACATGATATTCAGAAGCCTGTCTTTTTTAATATCACCATCAGCCATTAGAAGGATCAGATCATCTTTTGATACGCCCGAACCTGTACCAGAAATTAATAAACGGGCACCAATATCTATGATGTAACAGATCCATTCCGGTTGATACCCGCCTTCCACCGCCAGTGGCAACAACAATGCCGGTTAATGTCCCTTTTAAAGCATTCAGATCAGGCCATTTATGATAGGTGGAGCGGATATCATGAACAAAATGCTGCAGCCCTGTCAGGAAAACAGCACAAGCAAAATCGCGATCATTACCGTTCTTTTGACCAGTGTCATAACGCACCCTTTCTCTACTTAAATTATCGGGCTATGATATAAGTATCAAGCAACTTGGTGACAATTAGTGAGGTATTTTCAAGATGCATATTCAATGTCCATCTTGCCAGACGGTATTTGCTGTTGAAGATAAAGAGATTTCTGCCGGAAAGGGCCGACAGGTCAGATGTTCAATCTGTGACCATATCTGGACAACTTCACGCCAAGATGCCCTAACCAGTAAGATGAAAAAATCGCATCAAGCGTTGGTCAGACTAAGCGCAAATGGTTGATTATACTGATATTAGTTTTGGGGTTAATGCTTGGTGGAGCGGTGATCTGGCGCAATATCGTATCCGCTATGTTTCCTTCGGTTATTGGTATTTATACAGCTCTTGATCTGTCTGTTTTGCCAGATGTTTCGACGATTGCGATTAGAGATGTCAGGGGCGAAAGACAGGGTGATACCGTCCGTATTCGTGGTGAGATTGTCAATACCGGTATGTGGCCAACCCATGCACCACCAATTTTTGTGTCTGTACAGAATATGGCTGGCGCGATTCTGGCAGTCAAAGAGGTTGAACCTGATCAGCCTATCATTTCAGCAGGAAGCAGCTTGCCACTTAATGTTCAGCTAGCCCTTGATGAAGAATTGCGAGCAGATGTCGAAACAGAAATTGTTGTGATTGCAGTTGAGCGGATGCTAGATTATATCAAGGGCAGTAGGGATTATATCCATCGCAATCAGATCACTGATCTGTTGGGGTTTTGATATGCGATAGGCCGTCCCATTAATAACCATGACTTCAGCCGCCATAGGCCGTGTATTATAATTAGATCGCATAACCGCGCCATAGGCACCGGCTGACATAACAGCAATCAGATCATTAGCCGCAAGTGATGGAATATCCGCATAAGCCCCAGATAATCACCGGTTTCGCATACAGGGCCGACAATATCCGCTGGCAGATCATGAACAGGATGCGGCGCTAGAGGTTCTATCCGGTGAAATGCTTCATAAAGAGTCGGCCGGATGAGATCATTCATAGCGCCGTCAACCACAATAAACCGTTTATCATCATTGGATTTGACATTGATCACCTGAGTAATCAGGCATCCGCTTTCCGCTACCAGTAACCGTCCCGGTTCGATGGCCAGATGATAGCTCGTATTGCCAAAGACCTGATTGACCGCATCACCTAAAGCATTCAGATCAGCTGTCCGACCCGTGACATAGTCAACACCAATGCCGCCACCCAGATCAAGGCATGGAACAGAATACCCTTCAGCAACCAGTTCATCAGCAAGTTGCCGCATATATTCCCATGCCGAAATAAATCCGGAAAAATCCATAATCTGTGAGCCGATATGAACAGCCAGACCTGCGGGTCGAATCACACCGCTTTCAGCCATATGGATATAGATATCCTTGGCCATATGACCGGGAATGCCGAATTTCGTTTCACTGCTTCCGGTTGATATTTTAGTATGCCCACCAGCCTGAATATCAGGATTAATGCGTAAAGCCACGGCGGGCTGGTTGCCACTAGCTTGCGCCAGCGCGATAATGGTATCAATTTCAGCCAAGGATTCGGCATTAATCTGGCCGATCTGCGCTGATATGGCCGTTTGTAATTCATCCCGTGATTTACCAACACCGGAAAACACCATTTGTTGAGGGGTAAATCCGGCGGCAATGGCATCGTTCGTATTCACCAATGGAAACAATATCAACACCGGCACCCAGTTTCTGCATCAAACGGAGAACCGCCAGATTGGAATTTGCTTTCATCGCATAATGAATCAGTCTTTTACTATCAGAAAATACCGCCGCCATAGCCTGATAATGGGCGGTAATTGCGGCCGCTGAATACACATAAAGCGGGGTGCCAAATTCTTCAGCAATAGCATCAAGCCTGAGCCCGTCTATGCATAAATGGTCATTTTCCCGATGAAACCCCTGCCATAATCATAAGGTCATTCAGATGAAGTGCTGGCCGGAATTTCGGATGGCCGATAGGGGTCACCGCGTTTGCCACATGCCGTGGCGGTTAACAGCACACTTGCCAGCAAAAGCCCGCAGGCAAGCATTCTTATTACGGATATCTGTTCGGTTATCATCATGTTCATCATCCTGCCAAAACCTTTTAGTTTTGCGCCATCTTTCAGACATAGCGCATGTATCTTATCAAGAAAACCGTTTTCTGGCCGCGGCAATGGCCTTGCGAACCTGTTCGGGTGCCGTACCGCCATAACTGTTGCGTGAACTAACCGAAGCCAGCGGATCAAGCGTTTTGAGGCATTCGGCGTTAAGGCCATTATGAACAGATTGCAAATCATCAACAGTGAGTTGATCTAGCCGCAGCTGTTTCTGTTCAGCTAATGCAACAACCTGACCGGTGATATGATGGGCATCCCGAAAGGGTAACCCAAGCCGTGATACAATCCAGTCAGCCAGATCTGTTGCTGTTGAAAAACCGGCATCAAGTGCTGACCGCATGGCATCCGTATTAACGGTCATATCACGAATCATTCCTTCCATGACGGCAATGGCAAGCCCCAGATGATCACTGGCATCAAAGACAGGTTCTTTATCTTCCTGCATATCTTTGCCATAGGTCATGGGCAGTCCCTTGATCACGGTTAGCAGGGTAATAAATGCACCGGCGATACGTCCCGGTTTTGCCCTGACCAGTTCTGCCGCATCTGGATTACGTTTTTGCGGCATGATGGATGATCCTGTGGAAAAAGCATCAGAAAGCCGGATGAACCCGAACCGATCAGATGACCAGAATACAATTTCTTCGGCTAGCCGCGACAGATGGGTAGCGTTAATGGCGGCGGCGGCCAGATATTCCATGGCAAAATCACGGGCAGATACCGCATCCATTGAATTCGCCATTGGCCCATCAAACCCATTGCCGAAGCGGTCATGTGGCGGTCAATGGGAAAGGATGTTCCTGCCAGTGCTGCCGCGCCCAGCGGCGATAGATTCAACCGTTGCCGCGCATCGGCAAAACGCCCACGATCACGGCCAAACATTTCCACATATGCCATAAGATGATGGCCAAAGGTCACTGGCTGTGCTGTTTGCAGATGGGTGTATCCGGGCATTAGGCTTTCGACGTGATGTTCAGCCTGATCCATTAGGCTTTCTGTAAATCTGCCAGTGCTTTATCAATATCATCACATTGCTGGCGCACCCAAAGCCGCAAATCGGTTGCGACCTGATCATTGCGTGACCGTGCCGTATGCAAGCGGCCTGCCGCATCGCCAATTAGTGTTTTTAGCCGTGCTTCTATATTCATGTGAATATCTTCAAGCGCATGGGAAAATGTGAACTGACCATTCCTGATTTCATCACGAATGGTGGCTAATCCTGATAAAATCGCTTCTCCGTCGGATGCGCTGATAATGCCTTTTTCGACAAGCATTTTGGCATGGGCTTCTGACCCTGTGATATCCTGTTCATATAGCCGTTGGTCAAAATCAATAGACGCATTGACGGCAACCATCAGATCATCCTGTGTTCCAGGAAAACCGCCCACCCCATATCGAGCTGGTGGAATTTGACTTGTTTCCCTGTTTTGTCATGCTATAGAATTCCTCATGCGCTATGTTGATAAAATCAGATCTCCCCTGACGGTGTGTTCACCCTGTCACAGATCAAGACGCCGCTTTGCGCTGGGGATGGCGGCTAGTATCATTGCTTCAACACTTATGCCGTCATCTGCTCATGCCGTTCTGGATACACTGAAACCCATTGCTATGCCAAGCCCGAAAACGCCGTTTCTTGATAGAGATGGCAATGATGCCAAGCTGGCTGACTGGCATGGAACGCCATTATTAGTGAATGTCTGGGCAACATGGTGCCCGCCATGTATCCATGAACTGCCATCATTAATGCGGCTGCATCAGATACTTCATAAGCAGGATATGGCTGTTATGTTGATCAGTGTTGATCGCGGCGGCATAAGCAAAGCGTCCCCTTTTCTTGAAAAACTGGGTATTCAGGGTACCGAATTAGGGTTTGATCCTAAAGGTCATCTGGCTAAAGCTGTTGAGATTAAAGCCTTGCCAACCAGTTTCTGTATCCGATCCGACGGGGTGATGACGGCCCGTATCATTGGTGATGTTGAATGGGATCAGCCAGAAGTCATAGAGAAAATCATGCCTTTTTCTGCGTTCATAAAAAACGCCCTCATTGTTGAGGGCGTTTTGATAACAGATTTAGACAAGTTTAGCCAAGCTGCCCATCAAGTTCCGGAACAGCGTTAAACAGATCAGAAACAAGACCATAATCAGCTACCTGAAAAATAGGTGCTTCTTCGTCCTTGTTAATGGCGACGATGACTTTACTGTCTTTCATTCCGGCCAGATGCTGGATAGCACCGGAAATACCAACAGCAATATAAAGATCAGGTGCAACCACTTTTCCGGTTTGTCCGACCTGATAATCATTTGGCACAAATCCGGCATCAACAGCTGCCCGTGATGCACCAACTGCTGCGTTCAGCTTGTCTGCGACCCCTTCGAGCATGGCAAAATTTGATCCATCCTGCATACCGCGGCCACCAGATACAACAATCTTGGCAGAGGTAAGTTCAGGACGATCAGATGAAGACATTTCTGATTTAACGAATTTAGATTTACCAGCATCACCCGTGCCATCAATAGCCGTAACAGAACCACTGCCACCTGATGTCGCGGCGGGTTCAAATGCTGTTGAACGAACGGTGATTACTTTCAGGGCTTCATCTGACTGAACCGTAGCCAAAGCATTGCCGGCATAGATAGGGCGCTGGAATGTATCGGCACTGTCCACGCGTGTGATATCTGAAATCTGTGCGACATCCTTAAGGGCGGCAACACCGGGCATGATATTTTTGCCATAGGTTGTTGCTGGCGCAAAAACATGGCTGTAATTATCGGCAAGTCCGACAATCAGTGGCACCATATTTTCTGCTATGCCATTTGCATATTCTGCGCCATCGGCATGAAGAACACCGCTTACGCCTGCAATATTTGCCGCTTCTTTGGCAACATCACCTGCATTATGGCCAGCGACAAGAATTGTCACATCACTTCCTGCTTGGCTTGCTGCCGTAACCGTGTGAAGTGTGGATGGATTCAGTTCAGTATTATTATGTTCAGCAATAACTAGAATAGACATTTCACTCTCCGATTAGATAACTTTTGCTTCGTTTTTGAGTTTATCAACAAGATTAGAAACCGAATCAACGATGATACCGGCTTCCCGTGCTGGTGGTTCTTCCACTTTAAGGGTTTTTAGCCGTTGGCTGGCATCAACGCCCAGATCATCAAGGCTGATCTGATCAATCGGCTTTTTCTTTGCCTTCATAATGTTTGGTAATGAGGCGTAACGTGGTTCATTCAGACGCAAATCAACGGTAATAACAGCTGGCATCGGGCATGTAATATGTTCCAGACCGCTATCAACTTCGCGAATGATGTTTAACGAATCACCATTAATTTCAACGCCTGATGCAAATGTGGCCTGTGGCCAACCCATCAATGTAGCCAGCATCTGGCCTGTTTGGTTGCTATCATCATCAATGGACTGCTTGCCCATGATAACCAGCCCCGGTTCTTCCTTGGCAATGACAGCCTTGAGGATTTTGGCAATAGCTAGTGGTTCTGTGTCATGAGATGCAAGCACATGAATGCCGCGATCAGCACCCATGGCCAATGCTGTTCTGATAGTTTCCTGTGATTGTTCAGGGCCGATAGAAATAGCCACGACTTCTGTTGCGGCGCCAGCTTCTTTAAAACGAATGGCTTGTTCGACAGCAATTTCGTCAAAAGGGTTCATAGCCATCTTAACATTGGCCAGTTCAACGCCAGACTGGTCAGCCTTGACGCGCACCTTAACGTTGTAATCAATCACTCTTTTTACTGGTACAAGTATCTTCATTTTGTTGGTTCTCCATAAGTATTCATCGAAACATATTTAGATGGACTTTATATTCCTGATTATGCCGTCATGCATTAGCGGCAGGTTTCCATAAAACATCCCCATCATGTTGCTGGTTGATGGAACGAGCCATAACAAATAAATGGTCTGACAGGCGATTAATATATTGCATGGCTGCTTCACCTACTGGTTCTTCAACGGATAGCCGCGTCATATCACGTTCAGCCCGTCTTGTCATCGCCCTAGCTAAATGGATATAGGCGGCGGCTTCTTGTCCTCCCGGCAAAACAAATGAATTCAGTGGCTGTAAAGAGCTGTTCATGGTATCGATTTCGGTCTCTAGGCGATTAACCTGTTTATCAGTTACGCGCAAAACGTCATCTGGCCGTTCTTCACCAATCGGGGTTGCTAGATCAGCACCCAAATCAAATAGGTCATTCTGGATGCGTGACAGCATATCATCAAAGTTATTATCTTGATTTTTGCCGTATGCAGGCGGCAAATACCAATGATGGAATTTACTTCATCCACTGTGCCAAAAGCTGTTGGCCGGATGGAATGTTTTGAAACGCGATGGCCATTAACAAGGCTGGTTTCACCTTTATCGCCTGTTTTTGTATATATTTTATTCAATTTAACCATTATGTATCATCCAAACCATTTATCATTTCATCATCATTTATTTAGCGGCTAAAAAGCAAAATCAGCACAAAAATAGCCAATGCCAGCGCCTGCAGAATGATGCGCCAGCGCATAATTGTATTTGACCAGTTTATATTGTATTCACCACCTCTGGCCATGGTGAGGATACCCCAGAACAGGACACCAGCTACCGCTGCCATAGTGAGAAACAATAAAATATATGAAAAACTGCTCATGTCATCCTGTTATCCCTCTGTTATATGCCCATTCTTGACCGAAACTAGCCTGCCCGTAAATATCAATCTTGTCGCAGGTCAAATTTTCAGGAATGTGGGCCTATATAAAATCTTCTGGTAATGAATATCCATGGCGCCGGGATGCGGCGACCAGAGTGTTCCGTAATAAACACGCAATGGTCATTGGCCCAACACCCCGGCACAGGGGTAATGGCTGATGCGACCTGACTGGCCTCTTCAAAATGGACATCACCGGTAATGCGGGTTTTTCCTTCTCCCCGTTCGGGGCAGGGACACGGTTAATACCGACATCAATGACAACCGCACCGGGTTTGACCCAATCGCCACGGATCATTTCCGGACGGCCAACAGCAGCCAACCAGAATATCCGCTTCACGGCAGATAGCCAGGTAAGTCCTTGCTTCTGGAATGGGCAACCGTGATGGTGCAATGTTCTGCCAGTAAAAGCTGTGCCATTGGTTTGCCAACTATATTTGACCGGCCAACAATGACGGCGTTCTTTCCGCTAAGATCACCAACAGTATCCTTGAGCAAAAGCAGACTGCCGAAAGGTGTGCATGGCACTAATGCCGGAAGACCTGCCCATAGCCGTCCAACATTTACCACATGAAAACCATCAACATCCTTTTCCGGGGCAATAGCATTGATCACGGCATCGGCATTGATCTGATCAGGAAGCGGCAGCTGAACCAGAATGCCGTCAATGGTCTGATCCGTGTTGAGTTGGTCAATCAGATTTAGCAACTCCTGTCTGGCTAGTGGTATCTGGCAGGCGATGTTCAATGGACTGCATCCCGCTTGCTTCGGTGGTTCTGATTTTGTTGCGGACATAAACTTCACTTGCCGGGTCTTCGCCGACCAGCACAACCGCTAAGGCAGGTTGTGGTGCCCCGGATGTCATAACGGCTGTTACGGCGCTACCAATAGATTGAGTTAATTTGGCGGCAAATGCCTTGCCATCAATGATCGTTGCACTCATAGATAACCTCATCCTCAAGGGTTTTTAGCTAGCCAAAAATTGCCCTAGCCATAGCAGAAATAATGTGACCATATCGCCAGATAATGCCCATTTGACGACATGAGGCTTAAACTCATCACGATGAGAATATTCTGGCAATTAAAATGATAATATCCTTCAACAGGGGGCCGATGAAATATTGTGCCAAGATCAAAGTCACAATCGGAGAAAGATCAAGTCCACCCATATTTGGCAGAAGCCGATATTGAATGCGCCGGAAGGGGAGCAGAATAGGGTCATGAATAGCTGATAAACCGCTCAGAATAGCCCGCACCGCAGGTTGATATGGATTGATAATCCGAAACATGATCAACCAGCTGGAAATAATATAGGCAAGTAATGTCCAAACATATATCCCGACAAGGACATCAACTAATTGAAGTAAGGCTATGAAAAAATGTGTATCCATTTGATTCTAAAGCATGTCCTCTTGACAAAGAGATCATTGTTATGATTAAAATAGCATCTGCAGAAATTATTGAGATCATTTAGTATTTATGACAACATCAACACATTCTTACATAAAAGCAATCGCAAAAGCTAACCTAGAAATATCTATCCGAAATTTCAGATATTCTCAAGTGATGCTTTACTCCGCGCTTCTGTTTATGGTCTTGATTATATCTGGTTGTCAGACGCAATCAGGTGGCATGGATCCATCGGTAACATCATTTTCTGATGCTAGCTTATCATGATCAGGATAGTGGATGATTCCAGCATGGTTGATGACACCGGTGAAGACTCAATCCAGCTGCCAGTAGCGCATTAAGTTTTAGCGAAGGTTTAGGCTATGAAATAACATGGCCACTGGAAGAACGCTTTATCGTCTCTCCACCAGAACACCTTCGGGCGTTAATGGTCAAAACCTGTATGGATAGCGGTTATATCACGCCTTATATTACAACTATCACATTTGAAAATGGCGAGATAAAAGCCTATTTTCTATGCCGCGGATTTGTGGCTGATTGCTGCCTTTCCCTTACTGACATATGGCAATACCGATAAAACCACGGCTTGATTTTTATCGCCGTCACACCACCATTAATCCTGAAACTATTGTTTAGAAGTATAAAAGTGGAGGATTGATGGTAATGCCCACATTTTTTAGAAAACACATTATGATATTGGTGGCCGGAATTATGGTTTGTTCGCACCAATGCTGGCATTTGCAGATAATCATGAGGGACTGATCCTGCCTGATCCATCCATAGCGCCAGCAGATGTGGTATCCATACAGATGATGGCATTACAGAATAATGAAATTGTTGGTGATGATCTGGGGCTTCGCCAGACATGGATATTTGCCCATCCGGATAATAAAGCGGTGACAGGGCCTTATGAACGGTTTGCAAAGATGCTACGGAATCCTGCATATGAACCCATGATTAATCACCGGAATTTTGAAATTATCGATCAGAAAGAAGAAACCGGACAAGTCAAGTTTCTGATTGAAATGGAAACGCCGGATAATCGGCTATACCGCTTTGTCTGGGTGGTAAAGCAAGTCACCGAAGGTGATCTGGTAGATTGCTGGATGACATCGGCCGTATCAGCACCCATGTCTGCAGGTGAAGGCAGTTAACCCTAAATCTGCCAGAACCTGATATATATAGAAAAAGGTTCTGGCGATATCATATTTGGGTTTTAGGCCGCGTTGCTCATATTATCGTTATCAACAATCTGGCGGGCGCGATCCTTGATCTGCCACCGGCTTATTCCGATATCATCAAGAGTCCGGTTATCAAGCTGTTCAAGGGATGAAATAATCCGGTTCATCCGTAATTGACGGTTAAGGGCTGTAATGCCTGAAAACCGGCAGAATTCATCATTGGCAGTTTTGATCATTGATTGAATAGTCATTGCGTTAATCCACAAAAAAGAGGTTATTAAAGGAGGAATTAACCGGATATATATACCTCTTAATATGACTTGTTAAGTGACCGAAAAGTAATAAAAAATCATAATCAATCTGTTGTCATACCGGATAGCAATCTCATTATGATTTTTATGGTCAAAATGATAATAAAATATCTCACCCAAAGCCCGGGAAAGAGGTTTCATTACTTTTCTCTCTTTTTTGCGCGTCACTCTGCCACAGCTAAGCTTTATCAGTCAGGGTTTTGCCCTAGTTCAAAAAGAATAGATAGGAAAACCTGATGGCACCAAAACCCGATACTAAATACAAAGGTCTGCTACCATGACCAGAATAGCTATCATAGGGGCTGGAATGGCAGGTGTTACGCTGGCTATTACCCTCAAAGATAAAGCAGAAATTATTCTTGTTGAAAAATCGCGTGGACTATCTGGCCGGATATCTCATCGCCGGGTTGATAGATTTGGGTTTGATCATGGGGCAGCATATCTGACGGTGCGTGACCGCCAATTTACAGATATGCTGGCCCCATATATATCCTCTGGTTTGTTACAGAATTGGCCAAAATATCCGGTTACGCTAGGTTCTGATCATGACGTCTGAACAAAAGCACCAAGTAAAGATAGCTATGCGGTAAAAGGGGCGGCCAATGAACTGGTCAAATCTATGGCTAAGGATTATCTGGCGGATATTGATATCCGGTTAGCGACTAAGGTAAGCCATGTATCTTCAGATCCATTCTTCATCGGGTCGTCGCTGGCATATTGCGGTCGAACAGGGATCAGATGATAGGGAAAATCCGGATATTGTTGCAGATTGGGTGATCAGCACGGCACCTGCCCCGCAAACAGCAGGTATTATGCCGCCATCTGCCAGTTTCCATCAACAGTTATCAGAGGTGAAGATGCAGGGCTGTTTCACCCTTATGCTTGGTTTTGATAAAAACTGGATACTGGCTGGGATGCGGCATGGGGGTCACATGATCAGCCCATTGGGTTTATTGCGGATAATTCGACAAAACCGGGGCGTGATCATACGTCTGTTCAGCCTTAACAATCCATGCTGGTAATCACTGGTCGTCTGATCATCTGACCAATGATCAGGATATGGTGAAAGAGCAGATGATTGATGCGCTTTATGCCAGAACAGGCATAGACGCTAGCACCGCCGCACATATCGGATTTCACCGCTGGCTTTATGCCAATCCGGTAGAACCATTGCAGGAATCATTCGTGATGGATGCATCCAGCCGGCTTGCTGGTGCCGGAGATTGGTGTCTGGGTGGTAGAATTGAAAATGCGTTTTTGAGCGCATTAGCGCTTGGGCGTGCTATCCGGCCTTTGCTTTGATGGGTTATGACGTCGGCATCGCTCGGAGCAGTAAATTACATCATCCCAGACTTTTTCCCATTTTTTACGCCAGACAAAATCAAATCCACATACCGGACAGATTTTTGATGGCAACTGGGATTTTTTCGCATACGGGGCATGTCTTGGCTGATTTAAGCTAGAGTGATCTGGCCCAAAACTATAAGGCAGCAAATCTTCAAGCGTGAAGCGTTGCCTCAAGCCGGTTGTATCGGCAATCAGAATAGGTGTATCAGGATTGGCAAACTCCCTGATACGTTGGCGGCATCCTCCGCAAGGCGTGCATAGCATATCACCGCGTCCGGCTACGGCAATGCTGGTGATGCGTGTTCCACCTGCCATGATCATAGCCGCAATGGCTCCAGCTTCCGCGCAGGATCCTTGCGGATAGGCCGCGTTTTCCACATTGACACCAGTGTGGATATCACCGTTTTCATCACAGATGGCCGCACCGACCAAAAACTGGCTATACGGGGCATAGGCGCGTGGAATTGCTGGTAATAGCGGCCTGAATCAGGGTGTCTTGGTTCATCATGGTTATCTTTCCTTAATATAGGGCTGGCCGATAGACCGTGGCGGGACGGCTTTACCGATAAATCCGGCCAGCAAAATGACCGTTAATACATATGGCAGAACCAGTATCAAATCGGTTGGCATGGGGCCAAGAAATGGCACTTCAACCCTTGTAGTCGGGCGGCAATAGCCTCAAGAAAGCCAAACATCAAACATGCCAATAATGCCGGAACAGGACGCCAATGCCCGAAAATCATTGCAGCAAGAGCGATATAGCCCTTTCCTGCAGTCATTTCCCGTACAAATCCAGCGCCATGCGCGATAGACAAATAGGCACCGGCAATGCCGCATAATATCCCGGCAATCAATACCGCCTGATACCGCATTAACGTCACGCTGATACCAGCAGTATCCACCGCTTCGGGTTTTCGCCAACTGCGCGTAACGTAACCCGAATGTTGTCCGGAATAAAACATAACCGGTGATTGCAACTGATAATAACGCGATCCAGACTAGCAGATTATGGCCAGATATGACTTCAGCATAAATGGTGCCAATAATGGGAATATGGCTGGCGGTTTCAGTAAAGGGCAGGGTGATTGAACCAAAGCGTTGCCCTGACATTAAAAAAGGTGTCTGTCCGCCCTGGGCAAAAATGGCAATGCCCACGGTGACGGTTAACCCTGATGCCAGAATATTGATAGCCAGCCCTGAAATCACCTGATTACCGCGATGGGTGATACAGGCAAATCCATGTAAAAGACTGAACAGCATGGATACTATTATTGCACTGCCAAGGGCAAGAAAAGGTGAGCTATATAACGCTGCAACAGTGGCCGCCGTGAATGCACTTAACAGCATCTTGCCTTCGAGTGAGATATCAATGATGCCAGATCGTTCGGAAAAAATGCCTGCCATTGCACAAAGAATAAGCGGCGTTGCCACCCGCAAGGTCGCATCAATGGTCAGAACGAATTGTAACCACAACTCAGCCATTTTGCTGATCCTTTTGTATCTTGATGTCTGATCAGATGCCTTATCTGCCGGTGCCAGTCTAGCATAAATCCGTTCGGCTACCGGAACAAACATTAATGCCAAGGCCCCTGAAAACAGAATAATCAGCCCCTGTATCATGAGCACCATTTCTCTTGTGATGGTCTGGAATTCAAAATCCAGCTCTGCCCCGCCCTGATACAGTGCCCCAAACAATAAACTTGCAAGCACAATCCCGAAAGGATGATTGCGCCCCATCAGCGCAACAGCAATACCGGTAAAACCATAACCTGATGTGAAATTCAGAATGACCCGTTCCTGCACGCCCAGAATTTCATTCAAGGCCATTAATCCGGCCAGCCCTCCAGAAATGGCCATCGTGATCATGATGATGCGGGCAGGATCATGTCCAGCATAAATCACGGCTTTTTCGCTATGGCCTGTGGCCCGGATAATATAACCCAGTCGTGTGCGCCAGATGAGCACCCATACCGCCACCGCCGCCAGCAATGCGATACCAAAAGACAAATTCAGCGGTGAACGCGCCATTGGCCAGCCCAGCGCATTGGCAATATGATGGATTTGCATTAGCCCCACCCCATCGGCAAAATCCCGCGTTTGCGGTGACATCTGCCCCGGTGCCATCAGCATACCAGCTAATAACCAGACCATGATGGATGATGCGATAAAATTAAACATAATTGTGGTGATAACAATATGACTGCCACGTCTGGCCTGAAGCCAGCCGGGAATTATCCCCCAGATAGCACCAAATATCGCCGCCACCGGAATAGCCAGCAATACCACCAGCAATGGTGGCAGAACCGGATCAAGGCTTAGCACTATAAATCCGATACCAAGCCCGCCAATCATGGCCTGCCCTTCGCCGCCAATATTGAACAACATCGCGTGAAAGGCCACGGCAACTGCAAGACCAGTGAAAATAAAGTTTGTTGTATAATATAAGGTGTATCCTAATGCACCTTTATAGACAAACGCGCCTTTGACCATGACAGATAGGGCGGTAAACGGGTTTTCACCAATCAGGGCAATGATAACCCCTGCTACCACAAACGCGGCTGCAATATTGATAAGTGGCATGATGCTGATATCTACCCATGCTGGTAAAGGCCGCCGCATCATTTTATGCCTGCCATGAGTAATCCGATATCCTTCACATCAGTGGTTGCCTGATCAACTAAACCCATGATGGAGCCATTATTCATCACCATTATGCGGTCAGATAGGCTCATAATTTCATCCAGTTCAACCGAAACAAGAATAATAGCACATCCCTTATCACGCATATCGATCAATTGCTGATGGATAAACTCAATCGCGCCGATATCAACACCACGTGTGGGCTGGCCAATCAGAAGAATGGATGGCGCTGCGGACATTTCTCTGGCTAGAACCAGCTTTTGCTGATTACCGCCTGAAAACAGGCTTGATTTTAAATCCGGGTCAGCTGGTCGAACATCAAAACGTTGCATCAGGTTTATGCATCTGGCACGAAGTGATTTAGGGGATAAAAAGCTATGGCCATAACTGGTGGATACTTCTTTTTCATATCCGAGGGCGGCATTTTCAGCAGCCGTAAATGGTAACACGATGCCGGATGCATGACGGTCTTCGGGTACATGCGCGACCCCAAGTGATTTGATTTTCTTTGGGTCAGCAGGGGTATGGATATCAATCTGATGATCATGATAGATAATCTGGCCTCTGGTCGGGGCGGTTATGCCGGCCAGAATATTCAGCAATTCAGACTGGCCATTACCGGCAACGCCCGCAATGCCCAAAATTTCACCTTCATGAACAGTAAAATTGATATCAGAAAGTAGGGTCTGTTTTTTGGTGCTGTTGAGGTGAAGGTCTTTTACCTTTAACAATGGCGGCACCTTTATCGGCTTTATGCCATTGCTTCTGGACCTGAACAGGCCGTCCCACCATTAATTCTGCCAGTTGATCGGGGGTTGTATCCGTTGTTTGCAGATGTGCTACCATACGCCCCCCACGCATAACTGAAACATGATCTGTAACGGCCATAATTTCGCGTAATTTATGGGTGATCAGTAATATGGTAACACCCTGTTTTTTTAGGGCGCGTAGAATATCAAATAACTGATTTGTTTCTTGCGGCGTTAGCACGCCAGTCGGTTCATCCAGAATGAGAATGCGGGCGTCCCGATAAAGGGCTTTCAGGATTTCCACCCGTTGTTGCAGGCTTACAGGTAAATCACCTACTTGCGCGTCCAGATCAACATCAAGCCCATATTGCTGAACAAGATTTGTCAGCATATGCCGCGCTTGATCCATACTTTTTGCCAGTTGTTTATGGCCTTCGTGACCAAGGATGATATTTTCCAGAACCGTAAAGTTCGGTACTAGCATGAAATGCTGATGCACCATCCCGATGCCAGCGGCGATAGAATCAGCCGGGGTGTTATGGGTATAGGGAACACCGGCTATTTCCGTGATGCCACTATCGGCGGTATAGAAACCATATAAAATGGATACGAGGGTGGATTTTCCAGCACCGTTTTCACCAACAATGCCGTGAATATCACCAGATAAAACATTAAGATCAATATGATCATTGGCGATAACCGCACCAAAGCGTTTACAGATACCAGACATGGAAACGGCGAAAGGCAAGTCTGACCTGCTTTTCGCCAATGATGATGATATGGTCATAACAGAATACTAAATCAGTATTAGTATGGGCAGGCAGAATCGCTTTCATAGTTATGAACGGAAATCTTGCCTGATATGATATCTGCACGCGCCTGTTCGACGGCAGCTTTCATTTCAGGTGTGACAAGGCTGGCGTTATTTTCATCAAGCGCCCAGTCAACGCCACCTTCGGCCACGCCAAGCATTTGAACACCAGCGGTGAAATTGCCATTTTTTGCGTCCATAAAGGTTTCATAAGCGGCAACATCAACACGCTTAAGCATTGAGGTCAAAATAGACCCGGGAGCAATGCCATTCTGATTGGAATCAACGCCGATGGCCAATTTACCAGAATCAACAGCAGCCTGAATAACGCCAATACCTGTTCCACCAGCAGCCTGATAGATGACGTCTGCCCCACGGTCAATCTGGCTCATGGTTAGTTCAGCACCTTTAGCCGGATCATTCCATGCGGCAGGTGTTGTGCCTGTCATATTCTGATAGACATCTGCTGACGCATTAACAGATTTGACTCCGCCAACATAACCACATGCAAATTTACGGATAAGCGAAATATCCATGCCACCGACAAAACCCACTTTTCCCGTCTGGCTTGCATGGGCAGCGGCAACACCTACCAGATAGCTTCCTTCATGCTCTTTAAATGCATATTGGCGTAAATTTGGTGCATCAAGCCAGAACACATCAATGATTGAAAACTGAACATCCGGATTTTCCGCGGCAACGGCAGCAATAGCATCTGCCTGTGCAAAGCCAACCCCTAATACGATAGTTGCCCCACGATCAACCATCTGGCGCATGGCCTGTTCACGTTGGGTTTCGTTGGTGACTTCGAATTCCATCACCTTGATGCCGGTTTCTTCAGTAAACTTTTTAACGCCGTTCCAGACTCCTTCGTTAAAGGATTTGTCAAACTTGCCGCCCATGTCATAGATGACAGCAGGTTTAATATCAGCGGCTTGTACGCTAAGGCTATTAGCAAGAACACCCCACTGATAACGGTTAATATCATTTTATAAAGTGACTGTTTCATATTTTCCTCAAGATTAAATGTAATTAATGAATAAGGGTTCGTTATTTAAGGCCAATTTCTTTTAATCTTTGTTGCAAAAAATTATCAGCGGTAAAACCCGGTTTCAAATCCACATCTGGTTTTGGGTGCAAGAACATCGGCATTGAAAATCTAGGCTCATTGGCATCTTGATCCGGATTGATAACACGGTGGGTTGTGGATGGGTAATATCCATCTGTTGCTAATGCCAGCATATCACCGTTATTGATGGTTATCATCCCCGGGTCACAAGGCACAGAATGCCAGTTGCCGTCGGTATCCATGGCTTCCAGCCCCGGTTTTGACCCTGCCAGAAGTAATGTGATCAGGTTTATATCTTCATGGGCGGCGGCACGGATGGCATCTGGTTCAGGCATTTCGACCAGAGCTGGATAATGCAATATCCGCAACAGGCTTTGCTGGCTATCCTGCATCATGGCCGCAAGGGGCAGGCTCAATGACTGTTTCAAATGGTCAGGCAATGCGTCATCAAGCCAGCCCAGTAACTCAATCCCCAGTAAATGTAAATCCTTGATATAATGAACGGGTAATGTCCTCCAGTTGTGGTGGCACGCGCCCCCATGGATACACATGATAAAACTCTTTTAAATCCTTAGCAGGGGAGCCCTTGGCATGTTCGGATTGAAAAGGAAAAAATCCATCCTGTTTTTCAGGATCACGAAGCCAGTCATGCTTGGATGCATCAGAAAAAAAGCAGCCCAACTCGAATAAATCTCTTCAATTCGTTGTGGGGTAATCGGATGATTAACCAGAACGGCAAAGCCAGTGTTCCGGAGTGATTCCGCCAGATCAGCACTAGCATGGGATGAATGATAATCAACGGTTTTTACATTCATTATATTTTTCCTAATAAATATCGGTTCTCGCCGAATATTTATATCAAATTATATCATATTATCCGATTTTTATTCTGTCGGATTGTCTACATTTGTCCAGAAATATTTTTTGCACCGATGCGGCGTCCACCCGTTTTGCAACTTTCACCGGACGTCTTGTCGTATTGGCAGGAATAGTGGCACCAACCGTTCGCCAGAACAGATGACTTCAAGCGGGATATCTTCATAATCAAAAACCGCGGGGTTAGTGATGCTGATCACGGCAGACGGATCATGCATCAAGCAAACATGCCGGCCGATAATGCTATGATAAAAGGTGATATAGAATTGCGAAACGCTCCAGAAAACCACCGATATCAGGGGCCTGACTAGCAAGATGTTTAAAATCTTCGGCATCGCATGAAATATGGCTTCGTCACGTCAAGCCCGATCAGTTCCATATCCCAATTGGCGGCAAAGACCTTATCGGCTGCATGCGGATCATTCCAGATATTTGCTTCTGCATATGGTGTGACGTTACCCGGGCAATCCACCGCCCCACCCATAATGACCACTTTTTTGACCAGTGCGGTAATATCAGGGTCATGTTCCAGCAAGCGGGCGATATTTGTTAATGGCCCAATAGGGCAGAGAATAACCTCACCCGGAAAGGCGCGAATTGTTTCTGCCAGAAAAACATGTGCAGGCCTTGGATCAGCTGAACGCGATGGTGTCATGGCAGGGAGATCACCAAAACCTTCATCCCCGTGAACATAATGTGATGGTGGGTTTGCCGGCATGGAAAGTGGTGTTGCTGCCCCCTCACTGACAGGGATGGAACGGTTGGCCTGATCGGTCAGAATGATGGCATTACGCGTGGCCTGTTCCACAAAAACATTCCCGAAAATGGTTGTCAGCCCAATCAGATCAAGGGCTTCATGGGCAAAGGCATAATGGATAGCCATAGCATCATCGATGCCGGGATCCGTATCAATAATCAGTTTCTGTTTTGACATGAGTTGAGCTTTCTAAACATCTGGCATGTTATTAATGGTTTCAGCCATATCCGGAATAGCGGCACTAGCCCCATGGCGCGTGACCTGAATAGCGGCAGCGGCGGTGGCGATACGCATGGCATCTTGTATAGGCATGTTCTGATCAAGCTGAGCCAGAACATATCCCAGATAGGTATCGCCAGCACCTGTTGTGTCAACTGCCGTTACGTTCAGGGCAGGAATATGAAACTGGCCATCAATACCTGAATAATGCGCACCATCCGCGCCACGGGTTACAATCAGATGAGGAATATCCATTTCATGAACAGGTTTGCCCGTGGCCTCACTCAATGCTTCTGCTTCGATTTGGTTAACAATCAGCAAATCAACAAGCGGTAATAAAGCTAATGTGGTATCAACAACGAAAGGCGCAGCGCTATAACAGATGTGAAGCCCTTTTGATTTGGCGGCGGTTAGAAATTCAGCCGTCAGATTTGTTTCATTTTGTGCCAGTGCCCAATCACCAGCGACAGCCGTCTCAAGCAATTCCCCGATAAGATCAGATGGCAAAGCCTGATTGCTCAATGGCGCAAGAATAATCTGATTTTCGCCTTGATGTTCGCTTTCGTTATCAACGGCAACAATGGCATGACCGGTCGGGATATCGCCGCGCAACACGGCATCGGTATTGACGCCCGCGGCATGTAATGGTTTTAGCCATTTTTCATCATCACTATGGATCATACCAGCATGAAAAACTGTGCCGCCAGCCTTGGCAATGGCAATAGACTGATTAGCACCTTTGCCGCCAAGGGCCGAAACATAACGAGATGCGGCAATCGTTTCGCCAGCGGTCACCAGATGCGGCAATCCGTAAATATAATCAATATTGATCGAACCCAGATTATAAATAGTCATGTTAGAATTCACTGTATTCTGTCAGTTTGATATGGGGTTGATTTCCATTTTCTTCAAACATACAGAGATTGCTTGTCATTTTCCAGATGACAATATTCATCCCACTTTATCATATGAGCAATGACCGTCATTCACCACTTAATTAAATTGAAATTGATAAGATATGGTGATATTGCACATATCTTTTATAAGGCAGGAGTGAGATGAATGGCTACTGAAGCAAGCAAGACAAATGCCTTACGCTCATCTGCAGCTTTTTTAAAACCTATCTATCTGGTCGGGTGATTGATATTGGGGCGGGCGATGATCCGGTAGTACCTCATGCCGAAATATTCGACCAGCATCAAGGTGACGCTAATCACATTCTGAACTATCGTGATGCTGAACAATATGATGCGGTTCATTCCAGCCATTGTCTGGAACATATGCATAACCCGAAACAATCCCTGCAAGATTGGTGGCAACTGGTCAAACCTGGTGGATATATGATCACGGTTGTTCCGCACGAAGACCTGTATGAACAATTTAACTGGCCGTCTATATTTAATGGTGATCATAAAGCCACGTTCCGAATGGGCACTGCTGATAGCTGGTCACCGGTATCCATTGATATCTTGGCCGAAAGCAAAGCTTTACCCGGTGCCGAGATCATAGCCAAGCGGCTATATGATGAACATTATGATTATGATCTCATGTTTCCGCGAGGAAAAACGCCGAAAAATCACCGTCGGTTTCTAAATCGGCAAATATCCAGTATTGCCCGCCGGATAAAAAACCGGTCACTTCGTACCCGGCTTTTGAAGTTTCAGCTGTCCCGTGGCTATCCCATTGATCAGACTGCCAAAAGTGATGCATTGGCACAGATTGAAATTGTTGTCCGGAAGAAAAACTGAATATCTTGACGGTGCATCTTCTTTCAAGTCAGTTGTAAATCATGATACGAAAAGCATATATCATTTCAGCAAAATCAGATCACCAGAAGCGTATTTTACTTGAAAAGCGTTTTCATGATGTCGGGCTTGAGCCATATTTTATCGACGCTGTGATGGGAAAAGACCTTTCCCCATCCCAGAAAAGTGATTTTGTGAATTCTGACGGCAAAACTGGTTGCCAACCGTTATGCAGGATAATGCGCTAGGCTGTGCATTAAGTCACCATAAGATTTGGGAATTGATTGCCAATGGTGATCAGGATTACGGATTGATATGCGAGGACGACGCCTTACCATTGCCAGCAACGTCTGACCATATTACAACCATTCTGGATCATCTGACCAATCTGGATCCTCAGCTGATCTAGATGTTGTATTTTTAGGAAGAAGATTCCCAAATCGTAAGGCTGTACAGCTTCATAAGCTTGCCCATTTTCCACCTGATCATGAATTCTGGCTTACTCTGGTCAAATATAATAGCATCGGTGCCGAGTGTTATCTGCTTATCCAGACAGGCGGCCAGGCCATTGCTTGAAAATAAATATCGCTATGTTTTTGAAGTCGATTGCATGTTGCATCACTGGTGGCTTAATGGGTGCAATGTGCTACATCATAAACCCACCGCTTTTTCGCCGAAGAAGGACGCCCATCTACCATTGGCTATATGGATATCCAGCCATGGCCATATGATCATATTGGTCATAAGCTTAAACGGAAATGGCATCGTATTCATACATCCTTCATCAAGCGTATGCGGTTTCACCATGCCTTAAAACAATGTCGGGATTTGTTTTCCAGATAAGGATAACGGAATACCATAAAAATGATGACAAAGGCTTTAACCGGCAAAGCGTGTCTGGTTTTTCATTTCGACCCAGTCGCTATATGTTTTGCCGGTGTCAAGTCGTAGCCAGTTCCCGCCTGATCCCTATCCAGCGCAAATGCATGGAGTTCCGCATAATTTCTTCATCAAGTTCTTTAAACTCATCCACCACGGGCGCCCATTTCATGAATGCATCCGAGCTAACAGAAAATAATCCATCCCCTTTAGCATGAGTGGCATAATCGGCGGTTTTGGCTCTATCTTTCAGATGTTTGATCATGGTCTTGAACATTTTTGGGTCAATATCATCTTGTTCTACCTGTTTGAGGATACTACTCCCAATTTCAACTGATATGGCGGCGCAGTGCTGATCATCGGCGTGGTCTGATGCTCGAAAATTGTGCGGCAGCGAAAAGGGATAGGTCGCATACGGAAGCGGCAAAAATATGCCAGCGCGAAATAGAAAGGGATGTCAGGAAATCCGCATTTTCAAACAGTTTTGGGAAAGAGGTTCCGGCGCGAGCTTTGACATATGTATACAACGTTACCTGACTGACAAAGGCAGAATTTTGATCAATAAATTGGCTTAATTCATTAATCGAGCCAATTTCAGGCATTTTTTTCAAGCCGAGGATGGAAAGGATGTTGCTGAAATTAAACAATATTTTCTCTTTCTTTAAACAAAATAAGGCATAAATGTGATAAAATCATAACAAATCTTTTTACTAATGTTACAATGTTATTTCGGCTGATGCTGAAAAATCTTTGTCGGAAATTTTTACGGCATATTTATGTTGATCAATTAAGGGGGGACATTTCAAATGTCATCAAAATCAGATCAACAACAGCACTGGGCAGCAACAAAACGTCTGACGTTTTTGACGCTGGTTATTTGGGCTGTTGTCTCATTTGTTATTCACTGGTTCGGGAGTTCACTCAATTCTGAGTCATTTCCCGGAGCCTACTTTATGGCCGGAATGGGATCTCAGATTATTTTTGTGATACTCGTATTCTGGTTTGCTACTCGTCAAAATTCCATTGACGAAGAGTATGGCATGAGTGAGGGAGATTAGTCATGAAACTAGAAGGTGGATTTATTAATAACCTTGGTCGTGTCTATGGAATTTACACTCTTGGATTTCTAGGCTTTGTCATTTTAATGGGCATCTTGGAAGCCGCAGGTGTTGACAATACCTATATCGGCTGGATGTTTGTGGCCTTTACGGTACTGATTTACGCCCTAATCGGTGTGCTATCGCGAACGATGGATTCAAGTCAGTATTATGTAGCAGGACGCGAAGTGCCAGCGGTATATAATGGTATGGCAACTGCTGCGGACTGGATGTCTGGTGCGTCCTTTATCGCCATGGCTGGCGGGATTTACCTTAAGGGTTACCCCTATGGCGTTTCTTGTCGGATGGACAGGTGGTTATGTGCTAGTTGCATCACTCATCGCTCCTTATCTCCGCAAGTTTGGATGTTATACTGTTCCTGACTTTATCGGTACACGTTATGGCGGTAATTTCGCTCGTTTCTGCGCTGTTGTAGTGCTGGTTGTTGCATCATTTACTTATGTGACAGCACAGATCAATGGTACAGGAACTGTTGCGGCGCGTGCGCTTCAAATTCCGTTTGAAGTTGGTGTATGGGTCGGTCTGGCTGGTATTCTGTTCTGTTCCATGCTTGGCGGCATGCGGGCGGTGACCTGGACACAGGTTGCACAGTATATCGTGCTGATTGTTGCTTATCTGATTCCGGTATTCTGGATGTCAAATAAGCTCGGCTATGGCCTTATTCCGCATCTGGCGCAATTTGATGCTGTTCTTCGGGTGCAGGAACTTGAATCAACATTAGGTGTTGGCACATTGCTTCCAACAGCGGAAGCGCAAGCTGAAGCTGGTAAACTGGCGGCACTGAAAGTTGGCATTAATGATGCCAGTGACGACTGGATGGCACGATGGAAGTTCTTTACGCTTGTGTTATGTATGATGGCTGGTACAGCATCATTGCCACATGTTCTGATGCGTTACTTCACAACCTCATCTGTTAAGGCCGCCCGTCAGTCTGTGGGCTGGTCACTATTCTTCATTTCACTGCTTTATCTATCAGCGCCAGCATTGGCTACCTTTACCAAACTGTCACTTCTTGATCCGTCAGTTGCGACAAGCATCATTGGTAAATCCGTTGCTGATGTGATGAGCCTTGAATGGATACAGCAATGGAGCAATGTTGGCTTCCTGAAAATTGTTGATGGAAATGGTGATGGCATTGTGCAGATCAACGAATTCTTCATGCGTGGGGATATCGTGGTTCTGGCGACGCCTGAAATGGCAGGCCTGCCATATGTGATTTCCGGTCTGGTTGCCGCTGGTGGTCTTGCTGCTGCCATGTCAACTGCTGACGGTCTTCTGCTGGCTATTGCTAACGCCTTGTCACATGACCTTTACTATAAGATCATTGATCCAAAGGTTGATACGGCCAAGCGTCTGCTGGTTGCCCGTGTTCTGCTCTTGATCATTGGTGCGCTTGGTGCCTGGGTGGCTTCCATGAAGCTGACCGGTATTCTGGGTGCAGTGGCCTGGGCGTTCTGTTTTGCCAATTCCGGTCTGTTCTTCCCGCTTGTCCTTGGTGTCTGGTGGAAACGGGCTAACCGTGCCGGTGCTATTGCTGGTATGATTGGTGGCTTCGGTGTCGGTGCCTGGTATCTCTATATGGTACAGAATGGTATGGAACCATGGTACGGCATTGATGGTCTGCGTTTTGGCATGATTGGTATGCCAGTCAGCCTGATCCTTATGGTTGTTGTCAGTCTGATGACAGAAGAGCCGGATGAAGAAACCCAGAAAATGGTGGAAAGCATCCGCGTACCAAAAGGTAAGACTTATGTAAGCTGATGATTTCAGCACATATATAAATCATATTATGTCGGGGCAGGTGCTTTTCCTGCCCCGTTTTTTATGTCATGATCATTTGCAAAACGTGGCTAATTGCTTTTCTAGGGGCATCATATGGATCAGGTAAGTCTGGCCTTTCCGATCTGGATTATCATTCTTGATTATCTGCTAGGGGCGGCGATGTGGACGCTAATCGGGCGTTTCGGGATGAGCCTTTTTCTCAGGCCGGATTCCAATTTCTTTTTTAACAAGGCCTTTCAATTTCTGACGAACCCGCTGATCCGGCTATGGGCGCCTATCACACCTGCTTTTCTGGTGGAACAAATGCGCCCGCTATATGTGGCATGGTTTATATATATGTTGCGGTTTTATGTTGATCCCGCTTCTATTCGGGTATAGCGTCATGGGGGTTTTATCTTTCCCACTGGAAAGCGAAATCGCACAATTTATTTATGATATCGGCAACTTACTTACGACAAAACAATGACAACATTAACTGCCCCACCGCGTGGATTTACCGAAGCTGAATTTGAACGCCGCTGTTCGGCGGCTCAACAGATTATGCTGGAACAGAATCTGGACGCTATGCTTTTCGCGTCAGAGCCGGAAATACGATATTTTACCGGCTTTATGACCCCATTTTGGCAGAGCCCGACCCGGCCATGGTTTCTGGTATTGCCGCGTTCTGGCAAACCGGTTGCTGTCATTCCAACTATTGGTGTGCCATTGATGGGAAGCTGTTATGTAGGTGATATCAAAAGCTGGGCATCCCCTGCGGCCAGTGATGATGGTATCAGTCTTTTATCAGATGTTATCCGGGGCTATGTGCCGAATGAAGGCCGTTTGGGGCTTCTGATGGGGCGTGAAACAGTCTTCAGGGCACCTCTGGCAGATATTCTTGCATTAAAAGCTGGTCTGGCACCCCGTCAATGGATTGATGTCACGTCATCTATTCAGCATATTCGTATGATTAAATCGCCGGCTGAAATCGCCAAAATTAGTCATATCTGTGCTATCGTTTCACATGTATTTTCTGATCTACCTAGCTGGCTGACCACTGGTATTCCGTTGGCCGATGTGTTTCGCGGGTTTAAACAACGGGTATTAGCGGCAGGTGCTGATGATGTGAGCTATCTAGTCGGATCAGCTGGCCAAGGTGGTTATAGGGATATTATCGGGCCACCTGATGAACGGCCATTGCAGCAGGGTGATATTATCATGCTGGATACCGGGTCGGTCTGGGATGGCTATTTTTCTGATTTTGATCGTAATTTTGCCATTGGCCATGCGAGTGATGCCGCCCATCTGGCGCATCAGCAACTATATGACGCCACAGAAGCTGCATTAGCGGTGGCAAAGCCGGGAAAAACCCCTGCCGATCTTTATGCCGCGATGGATCAGGTGTTGCGGCCAGATGCGTCATCAGGTGGCGGTGATGATGTTGGGCGGTATGGGCATGGTCTTGGTATTCAGTTAACCGAACCTCCATCACATACGGCATGGGATCATACTGAACTGGCCGCTAATATGGTGCTAACGCTGGAACCGTCGGTGGTTTATGGTGATGAATTTTTAATGGTGGCCGAAGAAAATATACTGATCACAGACCATGGTGCAGAATTGCTGACAACACGGGTGACGCGGGATTTGCCGGTCATCAGCTAAATGATCCCATCGTTTTAATCCGGATATAACATGACAGTGACAGGCAATATATATCACCTGTCACTGAACATAATAGACGTGTTTAGTCGTCAATGGATTCTGGCAGAATCAAATTGAGGACAATAGCAATGACAGCCGCAGGCAATAGCCCGGATGACATTAGCACCTTAGCTGTTCCACTCACATGCTGTAAGGCTTCGGGTTCAAGCTGAAGCCCAAGGCCAACAGATAGCGAAATAGCAAAGATGATCAGATTGCGTTTGTTCCAGTTAACCGTGGAAAGCATGGAAATACCTGCCGCACTAACCATGCCGAACATGACGATCACCCCGCCACCAAGCACCTCAATCGGAATGGTGGATATGAAGGCACCCACTTTCGGGATTAATCCGGCAACCAAAAGTAAAATGGCACCAATAGTCACCACATGACGGCTCATCACACCAGTTATGGCAATAAGCCCGACATTCTGACTGAATGATGTATTTGGTAATCCGCCAAAAATCCCGGCCACCGTTGTGCCAAGGCCATCTGCATAGGTTGCGCCTTCGATTTCCCTGTCGGTAGCTTCACGATTAGCACCGCCTTTTGTAATACCGGATACATCGCCAACGGTTTCAACCGCAGATACGAATGACATGGCACAGAAACCGATGATAGCCGCCGCGGTAAACTCAACGCCAAAATGAAATGGATTAGGCAGGGCAAGTGATGCCGCTTTACCGATATTTTCAAAACTGACCATACCATTGAAATAGGCAACGATATAACCGGCTATAATACCGATAAGGACAGCGGCAACCGATAACATACCGCGTGTGAAGAATTTCAGCAGTAGCGTCACGATGATAACAACCCCCGCGACAGACCAGTTAAGCAAACTGCCATATTCGGGCAGGTTATTCATTTTTGCCGGAACGCCACCTGCGGCATACTGGATACCCACCTTGATCAGAGCAAGACCAATCATCAGAACAATCAGTCCGGTCACCAATGGCGGCAAGGCAAAGCGTATCCGGCCAATAAACAGACCAAGCATTGTATGAAACAGGCCGCCAATAATGACACCGCCCATCAGAATGGCTATGGCATCAACGCCTTTTCCAGCAACAAGCGGCACCATAATAGGAACAAAGGCAAAGCTGGTGCCCTGCACAATCGGCAATCTAGCACCGACAGGCCCGAAACCAATTGTCTGGATAAGGGTTGCAATACCGGCGAAGAACATGCTCATCTGGATCATGTAAATCATATTCGGAAAATCAGGTGAATTTGAACCGAAGCCAAAGCCGGCGGCACCACAAATAATAATCGCTGGTGTAACATTAGAAATAAACATAGCCAGAATATGCTGTATGCCCAATGGGATTGCCTGTATCATGGGCGGCATATAATCCGGATTTTTGAGGTCTTCAACAGAACCTAATGATGATTGTTGTGACATAATAACCCTCCCTTTATCAATGTCATTTTCTCTTATGTTATGGCTTGATGATATATTCCTCCTCAAGCCAGTATTCCTCAAGGTTTGTTCCGGCGCCAACTCTATCGACAACAGCAAACAACCCCGGAGCCTGTAATGGCGTGAGTACCCCATGCCATGTATTTTTATGAATATTTATCCCGGTTCTAGGTGAGGTTAGAAACGCCAATGGAATCCCTGGCCGTCCCTGAATATCAGGGGCAACGATCACCAGAAAACTATGTTCATGTAAGGGCAGAAAGGCCTGACTGCCCAGGGGATGCCGTTCCATCATATCCAGCTTATAGGGAAGCTGTCTTGGCACGGCATCAAAAAGGCTAATGCCGGCTTGCCCATCATCAAAATCCAGTTTTGCCAGATCATGGTGACGCCCGCACATACCTTGATTGATGATTTTATCTGCTTCGGCTTTAAGCGTAAGCACATCCCCATAAGGGGCAAAAGCAATAGCATCCATCGGCTGGATAGTTATCTGGTTCTTCACCATTATGTTCTACCTTTCATGATGAAAGAAAAGTGGCATATGGCGATTGACGTCTTTATAAAGAAGATAGCGGAATGGTTCATCGCCGGTCGCCTCACATGCTTGCGGGCAGAAGGCGCGGAGCCACATATAATCGCCAGCCTCAACATCAACCCAGTCCTGATTGAGCAAATATTTTGCCTGTCCCTGCAATACATAAAGCCCATGTTCCATCACATGTGTTTCAGAAAACGGTATGACACCGCCCGGCTGAAACGTGACAATATTGACATGCATATCATGGCGCAGATCATCAGATTCGACAAAGCGGCTGGTTGCCCAGACGCCGTCGGTATCGGGCATGGCAATCGGATCAACCATCTGATCAGAAGTAACAAATGGCTCCGGGGCAGGAATGCCGTCCACGGCTTGATAAGGCTTTCTGATCCAGTGAAAAGACGCATTGCTTTCGCTATGATTGTGTAAGGTCCAGTCAAGGCCGGCTGGTAAATAGGCATATCCACCAGCGCTAAGATGATGATCCTGACCCTGATAGGATAGAGTGATCTGGCCACCTGTAACAAATAACACATGCTGTGCGGTTTTATCATCATCAGGCCGGTCTGATCCGCCCATTGGTGCTATATCCATCAGATAATGTGAAAAGGTTTCCGAAAAGCCGCTTAATGGCCGTGCCAGCACCCAAAGTCGCGTGCCTTGCCAGAATGGCAGAAAGCTTGTGACAATATCTGTCATCACACCTTTGGGATGAAAGCATAGGCAGTGGTGAAAATGGCGCGTTGCCAGAGCTGTGCTGACTGAGGCGGTAATCCCCCTTCAGCCACATAATAATAGGGTTTATTCGACATGGTATTTCCTCATGGTATTTTAGCGTATCACAATATGATCATCTAAAATAATGCTTTCACGCGTATCAAGGCGATACGTTCTACCTGACGGCAAGCTTCAGCAAATTCGGTATCACGATCATGTGCAATACGCCGCTCGAATGCGGATAGAATATCAGCCTTGTTCAGACCTTTTACGGCAATGATAAAAGGAAAGCCAAAACGATCCTGATATGTTGTATTGAGTTCAGTAAACCGGGCCCGTTCATCATCTGTTAAGGCATCTAACCCAGCGGATGCCTGTTCATCTGTGCTATGGGCGGTGAGTTTTTTTGCCATGGCCAGTTTTCCGGCCAGATCAGGATGTGCCTTAAGCACCTTGAGCTGTTTATCGGCTCCAGATGAACGGAAAATACGGCAAAGCGCGTGATGCAAGCCAGTAGGGGTATCATGTGCTGGCCCCAGTTCCAGATCAAAAGCAGCTTCGGCAATCCATTCGGAATGTTCAAACACGCCAGCAAATTGTGACACGAATTGATCTTTTGTCATTAGTGATGGTCGGGTTCTTGCCTTATCTCTATCAAAAGGGTGATGCTGATGCCAGTGGTTTGCTATATCAATGCGGCGTGGGCACCAGACATGATCATAAGTCTGAATATATTCGATAAAACGGCGTAACGATTCGATGCGGCCTGGTCGACCGATAAGACGACAATGCAGGCCAATAGACATCATTTTAGGCTGGCCTTCCATGCCCTCGCGATATAGGGCATCGAAACTATCCCGCAGATAGGCAAAAAACTGATCACCCGAATTAAATCCCTCAAACGCGGCAAAGCGCATATCATTGGCATCTAGCGTGTAGGGAATGATCAGATGAGGTTGATCCTGATGGACATGCCAATATGGCAGATCATCTGCATAACTGTCAGAAATATAGGAAAATCCGCCAGCCTCACAGACGAGATCAACCGTCTGTGTAGAACAGCGGCCAGTATACCAGCCTTTTGGCCGCTCACCGGTCACTTCTGTATGAAGGGCAATAGCCGATGCGATATGCTCGGCTTCTTCCTCCCGGCTAAAATCTTTATATTCAATCCATTTATAGCCGTGGCTGGCTATTTCCCAGCCAGCATCCTGCATAGCTAGCATCTGATCCGGATTACGGGCAAGGGCAGTTGCTACGCCATAAATGGTCAGGGGGATATCATATTCGGTAAATAACCGATGAAGTCGCCAGAACCCCCGCTCTAGCGCCATATTCATAGATGGATTCCATATTCCAGTGGCGTTGATCAGGCCATGGCTGAGCGCCAACAATTTCAGATAAAAGGCTTCTGACTGGCCATCCCCATGTAAGATACAGTTTTCGCCACCTTCTTCATAATTAAGAACAAACTGGACGGCAATTTTGGCATCATTCGGCCAGTCGGCCAATGGTGGTTGTGCCCCATAGCCAATCATATCGCGCGGGTATCTGTTCATGTATTCATCCTTAATTTTAGGTATTGTTGAGATCATATTTTTGCATCATACGCAAATATAAATCAAATCCGTTTATCCATGATAAAGGCTGGATTGATATGTGACCATGGGGTATTAATATTTTAAATATAAATCACATAGTGATATGTATGTCATATGGTTATATGCGCTCATACCAGAAGGTTGGCGTTTCAAGGGGGCGAGTGGCTGAAGGATATTTGACAACGCATGTTCTAGATACGGCTATGGGCTGCCCGGCTGCCGGACTAGTCATATCACTTTATAACATTGATGGAACCGAAAAGCATCTTATTCGCCGCATGACAACTAATGCTGATGGGCGAACCGATACCCCTATTCTACCAAAAGGGGAAATGACTGCCGCTATCTATGAGCTGGTCTTTGTGGCGGGCGCGTATTTGCGGGCTAATGGCCATGATTCAGATATTCTGTTTCTTGACGATGTGCCGGTCCGGTTTGGTATTTCTGATCCAGATCAGCATTATCATGTTCCGCTTCTTTTATCGCCATATGGCTATTCCACCTATCGGGGCAGTTAGATGACCTTGGACGTCTTGACTATTCTTGCAATGGACTGGGTTGAATTTGCGGTGCGCTGGCTTCACGTCATTACGGCCATAGCCTGGATAGGGTCTTCTTTTTTACTTTATCGCCCTTGATCTGGGGTTACGAAAGACACCATCACTGCCGGCGAAAGCCCATGGTGAAGAATGGCAGGTTCATGGCGGCGGGTTTTATCATATCCAGAAATATCTTGTTGCCCCTGATCATCTGCCCGAGCATCTGACATGGTTTAAATGGGAATCCTATGCCACATGGTTATCCGGCTTTGCTTTACTGGCCATAGTCTATTATGGCGGGGCAGAATTATATCTGATTGATGAAAGCAAGATGGCTTTGTCAATATGGCAAGCGATAGTGATCTCACTGGGGTCACTGGTCTGGGTCGTTTATAGTCTGCTATGCCGGTCACCACTGGCCACTAATCCAACGCTGCTGATGCTTGTTCTTTATGCCATGCTAGTCACATTATCATGGGGATTTCATCAGATATTTACTGGTCGCGCGGCATTTATTCATCTGGGGGCAATCACGGCAACCATTATGTCGGCGAATGTCTTTATGGTCATTATCCCCAATCAGAAAATTGTTGTTGCTGATCTCAGGGCTGGCCGGACACCCGATGCAAAATATGGGCGCATTGCCAAATTGCGTTCAACTCATAACAATTATCTGACCTTACCAGTGATTTTCCTGATGTTGTCTGGTCATTATCCGCTAGCCTTTGCCACCGAATACAGCTGGTTGATTGCCAGTCTGGTGTTTCTGATGGGGGTTACGATCAGACATTATTTTAATACCCGCCATGCCAGAGCAGGGAATCCCCGCTGGACTTGGGGGCTACGCTGGCGATTTTCATCATTATTATGGCATTATCGATCTGGCCTGCCATGCGACATGATACTGTAGCGCCAGATGATGACACGGCAATGCTTGACGTGCCGCCGCATCTTTCGGCTTTTTACGATGATACCCGGTTTATGGCGGTGAATGATATTATGGAAGGCCGCTGTGCGATGTGTCATGCGGCTGAACCATTATGGGACGGCATTGCCATAGCACCGAAAGGGGTGTTGCTGGAAACACCATTACAGATTGCCGCCGAAGCGAAAGCAATTTATCTGCAATCCGGGGTATCCCATGCTATGCCACCAGCAAACATAGCCTATATGGAACCTGAAGAACGGGCACTAATCCGGGAATGGTTCGAGGCCGCGATTAGCCAGATGAGATAATGCCCATGATAAAACCATGACAAAGAAAACCATATCAAGAAAAGCAAAATCTGGCGACACAGAGGCAAATCTTCCGCTTTTGGCCGGATTTGGCATTACAAAAACTTTTGGTGATCTGGTAGCGAATAAAGACATAGACTTTGAGATATATCCGGGCGAGCTTCATGCGCTTCTTGGTGAAAATGGAGCCGGAAAATCCACTTTCATCAAAATCGTTTACGGGTTGCTGCAACCTGATCAAGGCCATCTGGAATGGAAGGGAAAATCCGTTTCCGTTAGCAATCCCCAACAGGCGCGCGCTATGGGTATTGGCATGGTGTTTCAGCATTTTTCGCTTTTTGATGCTCTGTCGGTAGCGGAAAACATAGCCCTTGCTTTGCCGCCGGATTTCCCCCGTCATAATCTTTCTCAAATGATTGCAACAAAATCGGCTGAATATGGCATTCCGCTTAATCCGGAAAGCATTGTTGCGGATTTATCGGTTGGCCAGCAACAACGGGTTGAAATTGTCCGTTGTCTTTTGCAGAATCCGGATTTGCTGATCATGGATGAACCTACTTCCGTTTTAACCCCGCAAGAAACGGATCAACTGTTTGAGGTGCTACGGCGACTGGCTGAACAGGGATGTGCAGTATTATTCATTTCCCATAAACTGGATGAGATTAAACAGCTAACGTCACGGGCGACCATCTTGCGCCGCGGTATCAAAGTAGCTGAAGTGAATACAAAAGATCAGTCAAAACGCCAACTGGCAGAACTGATGATTGGTACCAAGGTCAAGGATATTCGCACACAATCAGCGCCTGAAAATAGCAAAACGCTATTTACGGTTACCGGATTATCACGGCAGGCTAGCGGCCCATTTGATGTGACTCTTCGCGATATCAGCTTTTCGGTCAAGGCTGGTGAAATCCTCGGCATTGCCGGCATTGCCGGAAATGGACAAAGCGAATTGATGGATGCCCTGACAGGGGAATGGCGACCATCATTTGCCAATGGCATGACCATGATCAGACTTGGGGAAGATGATATTACGCGGCTATCCCCTGCTGGTCGTCGACGGGCTGGACTTGCTTTTATCCCCGAAGAACGCAATGGCCATGCCGCGGTTCCATCCATGACATTATCTGAAAATGCGCTATTGACCGGCTATGGTCTAAAACATGTGGTGCGTGGCGGCATCATTAATCAAAATCAGACTTTTGCCATGGCACAGCATATTTCACAAACCTATGATGTGCGGCGACCATCTGATGATCCGCTGGCTTCTGCTTTATCAGGGGGTAATTTACAGAAATTCGTGGTGGGGCGTGAGATTATCAAATCACCCAAGGTGCTGATTGTTTCCCAGCCAACATGGGGAGTAGATATTGGTGCAGCGCAATTTATCAGAACAGCAATCGCTGATCTGGCCAAGCAAGGATCAGCTGTCATTATGATATCACAGGACCTTGAAGAAATATTTCAGATTGCCCATCAGATCACCGTGTTGAATGCAGGCCAGCTTTCTGAAGACCTTCAAAACAGAAGATGTTACTGCTGAACGCATCGGCTTACTGATGGGAGAAAGTCATCACGATAATGCTGATATGACTGTAAATCAGGTAGGTGCATCATCATGATTATCCTGCAGAAACGAAAAGATGTTCCCGACCGTATCTGACGATTGCTGTCCCGTTGATTTCTATTGTGGTGACACTGATCATGGGTGGGTTGATTTTTGCATTGCTCGGTTATCCGCCTTTTCAGGCTTTGTACGAGTTTTTTATCGCCCCCTTATCGCGTCCTGATCAGATCGGCAATCTGTTTGTCAAAGCCTGTCCGCTGATCATCATCAGCACAGGATTGATATTCTGTTTTCGGGCGAATGTCTGGAATATCGGCGCCGAAGGCCAGTTGATTCTTGGGGCGATGGGAGCGGGATGGGTTGCATTATCTTTCCCCGAAGCGGAAAGCCGGATGCTGATTGTCGGCATGGCAGTGATGGCCATGCTGGCAGGAGCATGTTGGGGGCAATACCCGGTCTGCTTAAGGTGAAGTTTAAGACGAATGAGATTCTGGTTTCATTAATGCTGACCTATATCGCTATTTTTCTGGTTGACTGGACGGTGCGTAGCCCTTGGCGTGATCCCATGGCTTTTGGCTTTCCATTGACGAAAGCCTATCCTGATGCAGGATTGATACCGCTTATGTCTATCCCCGGTATTGGACGGTTAGGCCAGTTGCATTGGGGTGTGCCGGTGGCCTTGGTTGTTGCTATTGCCGGGTGGTTTTACCTTACGCGCAGTCTTGGTGGTTATCAGATAAAGCTGATGGGTGATGCCCCACGGGCTGGCCGCTTTGCTGGATTTAGTCAGGGTCGGGTAACCGTATCCGTGATGATGCTTTCAGGGGCACTGGCCGGTCTTGCCGGCATGATTGAGGTATCGGCTAATATCGGCATGTTACAGCCACAAATTTCATTCGGATATGGATTTACAGCAATCATTGTGGCTTTTCTGGCACGGCTTAATCCGCTAGCCGCTATTGCAGCAGGGCTTGTGGTGGCATTGGCTGAACTAGGTGGCGATGCCGCGCAAATTTCAATGCGAATTCCAAAGGTTGTTACGGGTATCTTTAATGGCATCCTGCTATTCATGTTATTAGCTGGTGAAACCTTGACGCATTACCGGATTGTCTGGATGAAAGCGAAAGAAAGAGGAGGGGTTAGCCGTGGCTGAAGAATTGCTCATTGCTGTTTTGCTAACGTCTGTGCCATTATACTGGCTGCAACAGGTGAACTGGTTGCCGAAAAAAGTGGTGTGCTTAATCTGGGTGTCGAAGGCATGATGTTGATGGGTGCGGTGGCAGCATTCGGTGTTGCTAGCCTCACCGGAAGTCCTTATCTGGGAATTATTGGCGGCGGTATTGCCGGCCTATTGATATCTATGGTCTTTGCTATTTTTGTGCTGGGGTTAGCTACTAATCAGGTAGCCACCGGCCTTGCCCTAACCATTTTCGGGACAGGATTATCTGGTCTGATCGGTGCGCCATTGGTTGGGCAGGCGATTGATGGTCTGCCATCGCTGATCATACCATGGCTGTCTGATCTCTATATGATCGGGGTGTTTTTCCGTCTTGATATCATGGCATATCTATCGGTGATACTGGTTGGGGTTACGGCATATGTGCTTAATTATACGCATTTTGGGCTCGTTCTGCGTGCTGTGGGCATTAACCATGATAGTGCCCATGCGTTGGGTTATCCGGTGGTGCGGGTGCGCTTTATGGCGGTGTTATTCGGGGGCTTTATGGCTGGGCTTGGCGGGGCTTATCTGCCACTTGTGCTAACGCCGCACTGGTCAGAAGGTATGACAGCAGGACGTGGGTGGATTGCATTGGCGCTGGTGGTTTTTGCCTCATGGCGACCGTGGCGGGTGGCGGCTGGTGCTGTTCTTTTTGGCGGTGTTACGATTATGCAGCTGGTTGGTCAGGCAAGGGGCTGGGCGATACCATCACAGTTCTTGTCAATGTTGCCATACTTTGCCACTATATTAGTACTCGTTCTGATTTCAAAAGGTGGGCGAATGCAGTTTGGCGCGCCAGCGCATTTAGGCAGAAATTTTCTAATAACCAGATAACTTATGCTATCAATTAACGATCTATCGAAAGGGAGAGATTTATTATGAACAGATCATTTTTAATGTTGCTAGTTGCTATTGTTGCGCTTGGTGGCACTTACTTTAATGGCGGTTCCAAAGCGGATGCGGATGAACCGCTGAAAGTAGGGTTCGTCTATCTAACTAATCCGGGTGACCATGGCTGGACTTACGCACATGAAGTGGGACGTCAGCAATTACAAGACCATTTTGGTGATAAGATCATAACCAGCTATGTGGAAAATGTTCCAGAAGGCCCAGATGCCACTCGTGTGATCCGTGAACTGGTTGCCGATGGTAATCAGGTCATTTTCACCACGTCTTTCGGATATATGGAACAGACACTTAAAGTTGCCAAGGAAAATCCGGATGTGAAGTTTGATCATATCACCGGTTACAAGCGGGCTGAAAATATGGCGACAGGTAATATCCGTTTTTATGAAGGCCGTTATGTTCAGGGCGTTGTTGCTGGCCTGACGACGTCATCAAACCAGATTGGCTATCTAGCGGCATTCCCAATTCCGGAAGTGATTCAGGGTATCAATGCCTTTGCCCGTGGCTTACGTTCTGTCAATAAGGACGCAACCATTAAGGTGGTATGGGTTAATAGCTGGTATGATCCGGTCAAAGAAGCTGATGCCGCCAAGGTTCTTATTGCTGAAGGGGCGGATGTGTTAGCACAGCATACAGATAGCCCGGCTATGCTCCAGACTGCTGAAAAAGCTGGCGCAAAAGGCTTTGGTCAGTCATCGGATATGCATAAGTTTGCACCAAATGCCCAGCTTTTTCTCATCTGTTAACAACTGGGGGCCATATTATATTGCGCAAGTTCAAAAAGTGATGGATGGCACATGGTCAACAGGTGAAGGCCCGGATCACTGGGCTGGTAACACATGGAAAGGGATTGGCGATGATTTCCTTACCTTGTCTGAATTCAAGAATATGCCAGATGATGTCGCTGCCGCCGCAACCAAGGCGCGTGATGGCATTGCAGATGGTTCGCTCAATATCTTTGAAGGTCCAATGATGGACAACAAGGGTAACACAATCCTCAGCGCTGGTGAGGTTCTTGATGATGGTGGCCTCTGGGCTATGAATTACTATGTTGAAGGTGTTGAAGGCAATATTCCTAACTAAATGATCTTATGGATCAGAGGTGGGTGAGCCTGCCTCTGATCTCTTGGCTCGGAATGTGTTTCTATTTTGAACTGGAGTATAAGCACGTGAACTCTGCCATACGGTTCTATCTTAATGGTAAAGAACAGCATATTGATGGTGTTAAGCCAGATACCACATTACTAAACTGGTTGCGTCTGGAAAAAAGGCTTACCGGAACAAAAGAAGGATGCGCCGAAGGTGATTGTGGTGCCTGCACGGTGGTTGTTGCGTCCCTTAATGCATCAGGACAGGTCGTCTATAAAGCGGTTAATGCCTGTATTCTTTTTCTGCCGATGTTAGATGGATTATCGATCACCACTGTCGAAGGGTTGCGCCGGACTGATGGTGCATTGCATGTTGTTCAGGATGCTATCATCACGCATCACGGGGCACAATGCGGGTTTTGCACCCCCGGTTTTGTCATGTCGCTTTATGCGGGATATGAAAACGGACTGGATGATAACCGTCAGCATATTCAGCAAATTCTTTCAGGCAATCTGTGCCGTTGTACGGGTTATGGGGCATTAATTGATGCCGGACAAAGCGCGGCACTTCATAAACCATCACCCCAAGAACAGGAAACACAATTAGCTCGACGCGATGATGAACGCAGATATTTAAAGATGCGCCAGAAAGAAACGGAAATGCTGGCAATAGAAACAGATGATCAGGCCTTTTATGCCCCGAAACAGATATCGGAACTCGAAGACTTAACAGCCAGATTTCCTGACGCTACTTTTCTGGCTGGCGGCACGGATATCGGGCTCTGGGTAACAAAACAGCATCGCCAGATCAATCGCTTTATCTATCTGGGGGCGGTTGATGCACTCAAATCTATTACGCGTGATGACACATCTATTCATATTGGCGCGGCGGTTAGCCATGCCGAAGCCATGGATGCGCTGACCGAAGATTACCCCGGATTAGGTGAAGTTTGGCAACGGTTCGGGTCAGCCCAGGTTCGCTATTCGGGAACGGTAGTGGGTAATATTGCCAATGGTTCACCTATCGGTGATATATCGCCCTGTTTTCTGGCATTAGGGGCAGAATTAACCCTCAATCACGCCGGTCAGAAACGCCGATTATCACTAGATGATTTTTTTATCAGTTATGGAAAACAGGAAAGAAAACACGGTGAGTTTATCGAAAGCATTACCGTGCCGCGTCTGGATGCGTCCATGAAACCTGTCATGCCTATAAAATATCTAAACGGTTTGATCAGGATATTTCGGCTGTTTTGATGGCAAGTAAGGTGCGGTTAGATGGTAGGGTTATCAAGGATATTCGTATTGGTTTTGGTGGAGTTGCGGCAACCCCATCACGCGCCCATGAAGTGGAACAGGTGTTAGCCGGCCATAATTGTGATCAACCCCTGCCTGAACAGGCAACAGCGGCACTGGCCAGAGATTTTCAGCCAATTTCAGATATGCGTGCATCAAAGGAATACCGTTTATTGGTGGCAGAAAACCTATTGCGGAAAATGCTGGTTGAGATAAGGGAAAATGATGGTGTCTGGCGGCTTTATCCGTCATCCCTGACCCCGTCGGCCAGTGTGCCCGTATCCGCGCTTGATGTGCCAGCAAGGGGGAAAGCATGACCATGTCATCCCTTCATCATCCGGTCAAGCATGATAGCGCAACACTCTATGTTACGGGTGAAGCGCGTTATATTGATGATATTGCCTTTCCCGCAGATGGACTGCATATCGCCCTTGGATTATCTGACCGTGCCCATGCCCGGATTACCCACATGGATTTATCGGAATGTCTGGCTAGTACCGATGTTGTAACGGTGCTTGACCGCTAGTGATATTCCCGGGAAAAATGATGCCAGCCCGGTATTTGGGGATGATCCGATATTTGCCGAACAGGTGGTTGCATATCATGGGCAGGCGATATTTGCAGTCGTGGCAAAAAGCGCGAAAGCGGCGCGCATGGCCATAGCCAAAGCGCGTATCACTTATGCTGATTTGCCAGCCATTCTTACTATTGAAGATGCGCTTGAACAAAATCATCTGCTAGAGCCGCCCTATGTGCTTGGTGATGAGGTCTGTCGAAACAGCGCTTTGCTACCGCTCAACACAGGCTGACAGGGACTATCCGCATTGGCGGGCAGGAACATTTTTATCTGGAAGGTCAGGCCGCTTATGCTATGCCGGGTGAATCTGGTGATATCACTTTATCGGTATCCAGCCAGCACCCGACCGAAGTTCAGCACAAAGTCGCGCATGCGTTAGCGGTGCCTTTTCATGCGGTGACAGTGGATGTCCGGCGCATGGGTGGCGGGTTTGGCGGTAAGGAAAGCCAGAGTAATTTGCCATCTATTATTGCAGCACTGGCAGCTCATAAGACAGGATGCGCCGCGAAACTGGTTTATGACCGTGATGAGGATATGCGGGTGACCGGAAAACGTCATGATATGCTTATCACTTATGATGTTGGATATGATGATACCGGCCGCATCATGGCTATGGATGTTCATCAGGCTTTGCGTTGCGGGATGTCTTATGATCTGTCACAGGCGATTGCTGAACGTGCGGTTTTACATGCACATAACTGTTATGCGATTAATCATGTGCGGGTAACATCCCGGCTTTGCAAGACACATACGCCATCAAATACGGCTTTCCGTGGGTTTGGTGGCCCGCAAGGGATGCTGGCCATGGAACGGGTGATTGAAGAAGTAGCGGCCGCGCGTCACCTTGATCCGGTTCTGGTGCGTCAGCGTAATTACTTTGCGGACTGGACAGATACCAAACAGGATCAATGCACGCCATATCAGATGCCGGTGCGTGATGGTATTATTAATGATTTGACAGATCAGTTGCTGAATACGTCTGATTATTTTCAGCGGCGGCAAGCGATTGAAGATTACAACCAGTCCTCGACCATGTTCAAGAGGGGTATTGGATTTGCGCCGGTCATGTTTGGTATATCCTTTAATAAAACCATCCTGAATCAGGCTGGGGCATTAATCCATATCTATACGGATGGGTCGGTGCATCTCAATCATGGGGGGACTGAAATGGGGCAGGGGCTTTATACAAAAACCCGCCAGATTTGTGCCCATGCTTTTGGTATTCCAGATGAAATGGTGAAAATGACTTCGACCAGTACAGGTAAGGTTCCCAATACCTCGGCCACAGCGGCATCATCGGGAACAGATTTAAATGGGATGGCGACCAGACGGGCGGCAGATACGTTGAAAGACCGTATGGCGGCATATTTAAGCACACTTTATCAGACAACGCCGGATCAGGTGCAATTCGGATCAGGGCAGGTTTGTATCGGGGATGAACGCATCAGCTTTGCCGAAGCGGCATCCTTATGCTGGCAGGGGCGGGTTTCGTTATCATCGACGGGGTTTTATGCCACGCCTGATATTCACTGGGACAGGGAAAAAGGGTGCGGCGCACCATTTTATTATTTTGCCTATGGTGCGGCAGTATCTGAAGTCACGATTGATATGCTGACAGGGGAAAACCGGGTCAATCGGGTAGATATTCTGCATGATGTTGGGCAATCCATTAATCCGGCTATTGATCTTGGTCAAATAGAAGGCGGATTTATTCAGGGATGGGCTGGCTGATGATGGAAGAGCTTATCTATGATGATAAAGGGCGGTTGATGACGCATGCCCCTTCAACCTATAAAATCCCCGCCTGTTCTGATAGGCCGGATGAAATGCATATTCATTTATTTGAAAGCGATGGTAACCGGTCTGATACCATTCATAAATCGAAAGCGGTTGGTGAGCCCCCTTTTATGTTAGCGATGAGTGTTTATGGTGCGGTCAATCATGCCTTAAGCCATCTGGGTTCATTCCCTTGTCTTGATACCCCGATGACCGCTGAACATATTCTTATGACTGCCACGCAAATCAAAGCATCTGGCCAGAGCTGACAGGCGCGGGGATTGCTATGACAACATTCTGGCTGGAACAGATCAATGCCTATCTGGCGGCAGATCAATCGGTGTGCCGGATCATGATTGCCGATGCCAGAGGATCAACCCTGCGTGAAGAAGGGGCTGATATGCTGGTTAGCGCTGATCAGATTGAAGGCAGTATTGGGGGCGGGCAGGCTGGAATTTGAAGCGATTGCCATTGCCAGACGCCTGATCACGCAAGCCATCAGTGACCCGGCCTTTTCGGATCAGGGATTTATCCGCCACTGGCAACATTTTGCACTAGGGCCATCACTGGGGCAATGTTGTGGTGGTGCTGTCATGCTGCTTTTTGAAGCCTATGCCCCATCATCCCACCATGCTATCCGTGATCTATTGAAGGCAGAACAGGATGCGATAGCCATATATCATCATGCGGATAGCAGATGCCTGCCGGTGATATATTCGGCTAAACCAGATCACATAAAGCATGGATATGATCCGGCGGCTGGTACATATTCCCAGTTGATCAGAAAAAGAAGGCGACCATTATATATTTATGGGGCAGGCCATGTTGGCCGTGCCGTCATGGCCAAAACAGATGGATTAGGGTTTGATCGTTACTGGGTGGATGATGCCATTTCCCGATTTCCACCAGCGGCAACAGAACCAGACGCTGATATCACGGTAGTTCCGGCAAGCGATATGACCATTATTGCCCGCCATGCCCCGGCAGATAGCTATCATCTGGTTTTGACGTATTCGCATCGGCTGGATGAAGCCATTATTCATGCTATTCTGATGGAAAACCAATTTGCCAGATTAGGGTTGATCGGATCAGTCACCAAACGTCAGCGGTTTTTTTCATCACTGAAACAGGCAGGAATACCGGCGGAACTTTTCGCGCGGGTGGTGTGTCCGGTGGGGCTTCCGGCGATTAAGGGCAAAGCCCCGGAACAGGTTGCGTTATCAATAGCCGCGCAATTAGCGATCTGGCTTGATGAGGATATGGCGGTTTAATATCCGCTCCGGGTCAGTAATTGCCGCGCTGATGCATCATGCCGTTCCAGTAATTGCGGCATATCCATGCTGGTCAGATGAAAATCATTGACCACAAACCGGCCATTAATCATCACATGGCGTGGTTTGACCGGGCCACAGAAAATCAGTGCTGCTAGCGGGTCGGTCTGGGTACCACTAAAATCGATAGCTTGGCGGTCAAATATCGCCAGATCAGCCGAATAACCGGAAGCAATCTGGCCGATATCATCACGGTTCAATACCTCTGCCCCGCCTCTGGTGGCAACGCGCAGGGCTTCTCTTGCGGTCATGTTATCCGCGCCATGCATCACCCGTTGCAATAGCATGGTCTGGCGGGCTTCGTTCAGCATATGGCCGCTATCGCTGGATGATGAGCCATCAACGCCAAGCCCCACATGCACCCCTGCATCCAGCATCTGGCGCACCGGTGCAATGCCGCTGGCTAGCCGCATATTGGAACAGGGGCAATGGGCAACGCCGGTACCGGTGCGGGCAAACAGGTTGATTTCTTCGGCGTTGAGCTGAACGCAATGGGCATGCCAGACATGTGATCCCCTGTCCAGCCCAGGTCTTCGGCATAATCCCCCGGCCGCATGTTGAAATGTTCAAGGCTATATTCAATATCTTCCACATTTTCCGCCAGATGGGTATGCAGGCCAACGCCTTTATCCTTGGCCATGATAGCGGTATCCCGCATCAATTCACGGCTGACCGAAAAGGGTGAACACGGGGCCAGGGCAACGCGTATCATGGCATGACGGCTAGCATCATGAAAGCTATCCACAACACGCAGGCAATCAGCAAGGATATCGGGTTCAGGTTCGGTCAGGATATCCGGCGGCAAACCACCATGGCTTTCGCCTATGCTCATGGAACCGCGGGTAGCGGTAAAACGCATGCCGATATCCTGTGCCGCTTCAATCGCGTTATCCAGACGGCTTCCATTGGGGAAAAGATACTGGTGATCAGATGATGTGGTGCAACCGCTTAAGGCCAGTTCTGCCAGCCCTGCCGCCGCCGAGATATAGATATCATCCGGTATGAGATGTTGCCAGATGGGATAAAGCGTTTGTAGCCAGCCAAACAGGCTTTTATTCTGGGCGGCAGGCACCACGCGGGTCAGATTCTGGAACAGATGATGATGGGTATTCACCATGCCGGGGATGATGATATGGCCGCGCATATCCATTACCTCAATATCGGATAGGGCGGGATTGGACTCCAGCTGTTGGTGCATGGATTGGTGGTTGTCCACCGCCGCGATCACGCCATCCTCGATCAGGATAGCGGCATCCGGAATCTCCCGCCCGCAAGGGTTTTTATGTGTGTCGGTATCATCCATCGTGGCAAGGATATCAATGTGGTCAAGAAGAATATGTGCCATGTTGTATCAATCCCGTTTCTGCCTGTTTTGTTGGTGTGCTCTATCGGTGTGTTGTATCGGTGCTAGGGGTTAGCATATCCGATAAACGGCTCATGTTCTATAAAACCTATAATGGGATTTTGTCCATATGGCGAGGGCGTTTTGATCATGGTTGAAACATTCTCACCGCCTGCCGTGATGGGGGTGGGTTTAAATTTGTAAAGCCGTTTTTTTTTTTCAATTATGGTTTTGGCAGGCGATGGTTGATCGCAATAACAAAAACGAAGATCACTAAAAGTAGTTGTTTCCTAAAAAATATGGTGTTGAAGGGTGATGTTCTCACAGGCCTTAATCGGCGTTGGAGGATGGATGTTGGATAAGCTAATAAAGCTAAACCTTCGCGATATTTGGAAGGATGAAGCGCAGGATTTTACCCCATGGCTTGCAATTGAAGATAATCTTAATCTTCTTGGGGAAACTCTTCGTATGGAACTTGAGCTAAAAGCGCGAGAACAAAATGTTGGGTCTTTCAGCGCAGATATCCTTTGCACCAATACAGATGATGACTCACTTGTTTTGATTGAAAACCAATTGGACAAAACAGATCACAAACATCTTGGTCAACTAATGACTTATGCGGCGGGATTGGACACTGTTACTATTATCTGGATTTCGGCAAAGTTCACTGAAAAGCATCGTGCGGCATTAGATTGGCTTAATGAGATAACAAATATTAGAGTTTAGATTTTTTGGGTTAGAAATTGAATTATGGAAGATTGGAGATTCTCTACCAGCCCCAAAGTTTAATGTTGTTTGTAACCCGAATGATTGGTCACGCAGTATTAAAAAAAATAACAGAGATTTCTCAGAGAGCGAATTACAAACCTGCTAAAATTGTTCAGTTAAAATTCTGGAAGGGCTTAAAAGATTATATTGAGGAAAACAGTGCTGTCATTCGGCCTCAGGCACCACGTCCACAGCATTGGGCAAATTTTGGGATTAGGAAAAGCAGGAATTAAATTGGTTGCGCTTATTAATACTAGGGATAAATCGATTGCTGTTGGTTTTGAAACTTTTTGGTACAGATGATAAATCATTATTTGAATCCTCATTTTAATCAGAAGGGTGTGATTGAAGATGAAATGGGCTTTGAGTTAAATTGGGATAGGTGGAGACGGAAGAAAATTCACCCGTATTTCGCACCATAGGCATGCAGACCTAGATAATGATCAAGAATGGGAAAGCTATTTTATCTGGATGTTAGAGCATCTTGAAAAGTTTAACGATGCATTTAGAAATCGGATAAAAGGCTAGGCACAAGATAAAATATTTTGTGAAGTCCACATCTCCACATAAAAAAGCGAGCCATCCTGCCAGATAACTCGCTTGATATCATGTCATCTCATCCCCCTGAGCTCAAAATTCACTCAACAGGGATCACTCAACGGGGCCGCCAGCCTCTTTCCATGCGTTAAAGCCGCCCACATTATACACATGCAGATAGCCCATCTCGCGCAATGTCCGGCCAGTGAGTGCCGCCATGCCGCCGGCCGCACAGACCACCATAATATCTTTATCCTTTGTCAGCGCCGGATGATGAAAGGTGGAACTGTCATCGGCGGCAAACTCGATAAATCCGCGGGGAATACGAAGCGCGCCAGCAATCGTGCCCGTGTTGTCAATATCCTTGCCATCACGGACATCAATAAACACAACATTGCTATCACCATGCCGGGGGATAGCGGCTTCCGGGGTCAGGCGATCAACCACTTTATTGGCTTCTTCTAGATACTGGCTTGCGGTTTTGGTCATGTTCTTATCCTCATGATATGAATGAAAGCATTACCCTATATATAAACCGCCATCAGCCCAGTGCAAGCACTCATGATATTAATGGTCATCAATGGCCATTAATGGCCGCCGCCAAATACCCGCATTCTGACACTATAATCCGCGGCGATCTGATAATCGGGGTCATCATCGCTATCGATCATCAGCTGTCCGGATTTAGCCAGCAGAGTATGGCAATCCCGGCTAAGGTGGCGCAACATCACGCGCTTACCCACAGCATCATATTTTGCCGCGACATCATCAATCGCTTGTAACGCGGATTGATCCACCACCCGCGAATTGGCAAAATCGATAATCACGGTATCCGGATCATCGGCGATATGAAACAGTTCCCGAAAGCCTTCTGCTGATCCGAAAAATAACGGCCCCTGAATATCATAAACCAGAGCGCCTTTTTCCCGATGCGATGGCCGGGTGCTGGCGTTGATACGGGTGGCGGCATTCCACGCATAGATCAGGGCAGACATGATCACCCCTACCACCACGGCAATGGCAAGGTCTTCCAGCACGGTCATAACGGTCACAACAATCACCACCAGCGCATCTGACCGCGGAATTTTCAACATGTTGCGAATGGAATTCCACGCAAAGGTACCGATCACCACCATGAACATCACGCCAACCAGCGCGGCGATGGGAATTGTTCAATCAGGCCAGATCCAAAAACAGGATAAACACCAGCAGGAACACAGCCGCGGTGATGCCGGCAATACGGGTGCGGCCGCCGGATTTCACATTGATCATGGATTGTCCGATCATGGCACAGCCGCCCATGCCGCCAAAAAAACCGGTGACGATATTGGCCGTGCCCTGGGCTATACATTCTTGCGACGCCCCACCACGTTGATTGGTCATATCGCCAACCAGATTAAGGGTTAGCAGGCTTTCGATCAGCCCGATAGCGGCAAGGATCAACGCAAAGGGGAAAAATGATTGTCAGGGTTTCCATGGTCAGCGGCACCATGGGGATGGCAAATTGCGGCAGGCCGCCTTCCAGACTGGCCAGATCACCAATCCGCGGCACATCAATATCAAACCCCAGCACAAGGCCGGTTACCACCCCGATAGCGACCAGCGGCGCAGGGATCAGTTTGGTGATGCGCGGGGTCAACCAGATCAACACCATGGTCAGCGCAATCAGCATCAGCGTGGTATTCAGCAACGCGCCGGATATCCATACCGCATCACCATTGGCATCATGGGATTTGAACTGTTCCAGCTGGGCAAGGCCGATCACAATCGCCAGCCCGTTCACAAAGCCAAGCATCACGGGATAGGGATCAGCCGGATAAACTTACCCCAGCGCAGGATACCGGCCAAGCAGCTGCATGATACCCATCAGGACGACAGTGGCGAACAGATATTCAACCCCGTGCAGGGCTACCAGCGATACCATGACCACGGCCAGCGCGCCGGTCGCGCCTGAAATCATGCCCGGGCCGGCCGCCCATGATTGCGGTGATCAGCCCGACAATAAAAGCGGCATAAAGCCCGACCAGGGGGTCTACCCCGGCAACAAAGGCAAAGGCCACGGCTTCCGGCACCAGCGCCAAGGCGACGGTTAACCCGGACAGAATATCTATACTGATCTGACGGGGGAAAGCGCCGGGCGGGTGCTATCCTGATAGGACATACCGATGAGAAGCCGGGACAACCAGCCAGATAGATATAGAAACATAAGACGCTCTTGGTGGGGAATGATGCCCTGTGCATGACACTATTCTGCCATTTGTTCAAGCATTATCTTATTTTGCGGCTGTTTGTGAGGGCGTGAAGCGGGGTGGATTTGGGTTTATTGGTTACAAATAAAATAAATTAGACATTACTAATACTACCACAGTTTTGTAATTGATAATTACAGGCCTAAATTTTGCATATATAGAAAACACACAACAGAGTTTTTATTATGGGTCTTAAAGCAAATTTTTATCGAACCATCTGCAGATTATTTTGCCAGGAAGATGTTGTTCAGCTTTCTTACATAATGGCTGGATGGGAACATAGACATACTAAAAAACGACAAGAATGTAACGAAGTACGTTTTAATCAAAAGAAGCATGAACCAGGCAACCATAAAGTATTAGGTAAAGTTTATAAACAAAGAGGTTTATCCCCAAAAAATAAATTGATTGATGTTTTGAAAGATCTTGCTAGTCATACTGAAACAAGACGTTTTATTGCATATAAATTATGCCGACATTTTATTACTGACAATCCAACTGAAGCTATGATGGATCCAATCATGGTAGCATGGAAAAAGACAGATGGTGATCTTCCATCCATTCATAAAGCTTTACTAAAAGTTGTATATGACTATGCCGAAAAAGAAGAGAAGTTTCAAAACCCTGAAATGTGGATGCTCCAAATGGTCAATATGGTTGGAGGAAACTGGCCTCCACAGGCAGATGAAATGAAATATAACTTTGAAAGAAAACCTTACTATTATCAACGAGTATCCAAATTTTTTTTATGAAAGAAATAGGCCATGATATTTATAGACCTCAACAACCTAATGGTTTTTCTGATATTGAATCAGACTGGGTCTCACCTGAATTATTAATACGTCGTTTGTCAGCTCCAAAAGTAATAGAGCGTCGTAAAATGGCCATCAAAAACTTCAATGAAATGATTGAAAAAAATTTTGATAATGTTGAAGAAATGAAAAAATTGATCATCAATTTGAGTTCAAAACTTACAAAAAATGCAAACCATTTTTCCTAGTTATAGGATGTTAAAAGCATGATAAATAGAAGACAGTTTCTTGCTGGATCAATGACAGTTACTCTTCTTGGATCCCCTTTATTCTCTGCATTAGCCGAACAAAAGAAAAAACGTAATCTTATAGTTATTTCACTTCGCGGTGGAATGGATGGTTTGTCTGCTGTTCCACCAATTGATTCCAAGCTTGAAAATACCGTCCTGATATATTAGTTCGAAAAACTTTACCTCTTACATCTGATTTTGTACTCCATCCATCTTTAAAAAATTTTTATAAGGCATGGAGCCAAGGCAAAGCATCAATAGTGCATTCGACTAATATACCTTACAAGATGAGATCACATTTTGAAGGCCATTGATAATTACTACCCGACCCATTTTGATATACCCTCACAAGCTATGATGGAAATGGTTCAACAAACCTATCCGCCTGACTCTCTTCTGGCCAAGACAATGGAGAAAGTCATTTCACGACCAGTTTCAATGCTGCAATCGAATTCATCTAGAGATGCGCATAATTTAGCCCGCACAGCCTCAAGAATGTTAGCTAAGCCAGATGGTCCACGTATCGCAGTATTTGATATTGAGGGTTTTGATACTCATGCCTCACAAGGGGGAGGCGAGGGTGAACATGCCGACAAGCTTGCAGATTATGATTTAATTCTGAGTCGCTTAAAGCAAGGAATGGGTGATGCTTTGATCACACACTTATAGTTACCTTAACCGAGTTTGGTCGCAAATTAGATCAAAATGGTGGCAGTGGAACTGAACATGGCTATGGAACTGCCGTTTTACTGGCGGGGGGATTGGTGAAAGGTGGCGTTGTCCACACAGACTGGCCTGGCTTACAGAAAAAAAATCTGTATGAAGGTCAGGATCTACAAGCGACAATGGATGCGCGATCAATATATTGCTCTGCTATGGCTACATGCTTTCAGGTAGATTTTGATCACTTGCGGCGTCAAGTATTTTGGAATGCACCACTGTCGATTTGACAAATAAGTTATTCATTTAGTGGCAGGAACTGAAAATCTAAATGCGAGTGTTGCTTTAGGCATGTTTCATTCATCGAAAAATAAAGAAAATTGGCGCACCCGACAAGATTCGAACTTGTGACCTCTGCCTTCGGAGGGCAGCGCTCTATCCAGCTGAGCTACGGGTGCCTAATGCTGAACACCACCCTTATACCATATTGCGTGGAAAAGAAAACCAGCCATTATGCCGAACCGCCACCGCTATAACGCCCTGTCTGAAATGCCCCATCATCTGATCAGCTCTGGCTGTCTTGTGTCAGGGCAAGGAACACGTCTTCCAGATCAGGTTCTCTGGTGCTGATATCTTCAACCGTTAATCCGGCCGCCCCTACCGCCATGATAATCGCGCCTGCCATCACTAGTTTCGGATCATAGCGCAGATGCAGTTGCCGCCCGTCCAGCGTCATATCCGGTACAGCGATATCCGGTGCAGCCGCGCCCATTCTGCCCTAATCTTTTCCACATCATCTGCCGCCGCAACAGAAAGGGTCATGATCATCTGCCGCGTGCCGGCGCCGGATAATAAATCGGCGGTTCGCGCCTGGGTGATCACCTGTCCATGATTCAAGATGGCAATCTCTTCGCATAAGGCTTCGGCTTCTTCCAGATAATGGGTGGTCAGAACAATTGTCACCCCCTGATCATTAAGCGTTCTGATCATGCTCCACAATCGCTGGCGCAACATCACATCAACACCGGCTGTGGGTTCATCCAGTACCAGTATTGGCGGCTGATGCACCATGGCCTTGCCCACCAGAAGCCGCCGCCGCATTCCGCCTGATAATGTCCGCGCATAGGCATTGGCCTTATCGGTCAGCCCGATCAGCTCAAGGATAGCATCACTGCGGCGTTCATGGGCTGGCACCCCGAACATGCCAGCCTGCATTTCCAGTGTTTCCCGCGGAGTGAAAAACGCATCAATGTTGAGTTCCTGCGGCACCACACCAATATTCGACCGCACCTGCCGCGCATTGGAATCAAGGTCTGTCCCCCACACATCCACCACGCCGCCGGATTTGATAACCGTGCCTGCCAGAATATTGATCAATGTGGATTTACCTGCCCCATTAGGCCCCAGCAAACCAAAAATACTGCCAGCCGGTATCTGCAAGGATACATCACGCAAGGCATGCTTTGCCCCATGCTTGCTGTAATAGGTTTTATCCAGATGGCGGACAGTGACCGCCGCGCCATGATCTTGTGGTGCTATTTTTAACGCATCAAGCATATGATCCTCACATGATATGATGCTATTGAGATAATTCACTTTCTGCCCCAACACAAGCCCTGACACAGGCTTTTTTGGGGAATAAGGTTCCGGTAAAAAGGAAGCATGACCGTAACGTTTTTGACTGTTGTCGGATGGGAGATATGCTAACCTGTGCTATGGATAAATCCTCTAACACGGCGTATGATAACATCGTTTCATGACATGGTTAAAAAATGAATACAATAAGCCATGAAAAAATCGGAAAATCATCTGGCACCGGCACATCCTGTTCCGATACCGCTGAGATGCATACCCCTTTTCCTGTTACAGGCCTGCGCGTGCCCTGTGATGGCGGTGGCGGGGCGTTAGGGCATCCGCGTGTCTGGCTTACGCTTGATGAAGAAACCCGACAAGTGCGCTGCCCTTATTGTTCGCGGCTTTATGTCGAAGATCAAGGACAAGATATGGATATCGGTTCATCACAATGAGCCATCAGCTCCTGCTTATTGATGGTTCGGCCTATATCTTTCAGCGGCTTCTTTGCTCTGCCGCCGATGACCCGTGGTGATGGGACACCGGTTAATGCTGTGTTCGGATTTACCAGCATGGTGATGAAACTGCTCGATGATCTGAAGCCGGATCATGTGGTGGTAGTCCTTGATCAGGCACGGAAAACATTCCGGAACGATATTTATCCAGACTATAAAGCCAACCGATCTGAAGCACCTGAAGATTTAATCCCGCAATTCCCCTTGATCCGTGTTGCCGCCGTTGCATTAAACCTGCCTGTTGCCGAATTGAAGGCTTTGAGGCAGATGATCTGATCGCCACATACGCAAGGAAGCCGAGGGCAAAGATCTGGATGTCATTATTGTTTCATCGGATAAAGACCTGATGCAATTGATCCGGCCCGCATGTTTCCATGCTTGACCCGATGAAACAGAAAACGGATTGGCGCTGATGATGTATTGGATAAATTCGGTGTTCATCCGGATAGAGTGGTTGATGTGCAATCGCTGGCTGGTGATTCAACGGATAATGTGCCGGGGGTGCCGGGAATTGGCGTCAAAACCGCCGCTGAGCTTATTAATCATTTCGGTGATCTGGACAGTCTGCTTGCCAGAGCAGAAGAAATCAAACAACCAAAACGCCGGAAAGCCTGATCACCTATGCAGAACAGGGCACGCATTTCACGCCAGCTGGTAACGTTACGCGATGATGTTCCATTGCCGATTGGCCTGAATGACCTTGCCCGCCAGCCCTATGATATGGATAAACTGCTTTGGGTTTTTAAAAGAACAGGAATTCAATCGTCTGATTAGCCGGATTTCATCTCAACATGGTGACCTTTCGGTTGCATCACAAAACACCGACCACCAACCGGATCAGCCTTCCGCACCAGATATCAAAGAAGCAGAATATGAGCTTATCACCACCCCAGAACAACTGAATAACTGGGTTACCCGCATAGAAGAAACAGGTATCATGGCGGTGGATACGGAAACCACGTCACTAAATGCGTCTGAGGCGCAACTGGTGGGGATATCCATAGCAATAGCACCGGGTGTTGCGGCATATATCCCTATCCGTCACCGTGGGGTTATTGCCGACCATCAGGGTCAGCTGGGTTTTGATCTTGGCGCTGATACTGATACGAATTCGGAACATGGCAACAGTAAAGATATGGAAACAGGATTATTACCTGACCAGATGGCCATTGATGATGTGATGTTTGATTAAAACCGGTTCTGGAAGCCTCACATACTTTTAAAAATTGGCCATAATCTCAAATATGATGATCATGTCTTGTCGCGACAGATCAATGGTGCGGTCAGATTGCATCCGGTTGATGACACGATGTGTCTATCCTTTGTACTAGATGCAGGTTCAGGTATCGGGCATAAACTGGATGATCTGGCAGCTCACCATCTTAACCATCAGATGATCAGCTATACGGATATTTGTGGAAAGGGCGCAAAGAAACGGCGGTTTGATGAAGTCAGCCCCGAAGAAGCGCTTAATTATGCCGCCGAAGATGCGGATATGACATTACGATTATGGCAGATATTAAAGCCAAGGCTGAGTCACCGAACATAAAACACGCGTCTATGAAAGACTAGAACGGCCATTAATCCCCGTGCTGGTAGATATGGAAGTTGCTGGCATAAAAGTGGATGCTGCCCGCCTTGCCAATATTAGCCATGAGTTTGCGGAAAGACTGAAAGAGCTGGAACAAGCAGATTCATGAAATGGCCGGATCGTCTTTCAATATAGGCTCACCTAAACAACTGGGGAGATTCTGTTTGATAAAATGGCATTAGAGGGCGGTAAGAAATCCAAGACCGGGGCATGGTCAACCGGCGCTGATATTCTTGAGGATTTAGCCGCATCCGGGGTTGAGATTGCTGAAAAAGTCCTTGATTGGCGACAATTGGCTAAACTCAAATCCACCTATGCTGATGCGCTTGTATCAGCTATTCATCCTGATACCAGACGCGTGCATACGTCCTTTTCCATGGTGGGGGCCTCCACTGGTCGCCTGTCATCCAGTGATCCGAATATCCAGAATATTCCTATCCGTACCCCCGAAGGGCGACGTATTCGTACCGCCTTTGTGTCCGAACCTGATCACAAACTGATTTCCGCCGATTATTCCCAGATCGAGTTACGTCTGGTTGCCCATATTGCGAATGAGGAAAGCATGATCAATGCCTTCCGCCAAGGTGTTGATATTCATGCACAGACAGCATCCGAAGTATTCGGTGTGCCTCTTGATCAGATGACCAGTGAAACCAGACGCCGTGCCAAAGCTATTAATTTTGGCATCATCTATGGCATTTCTGCCTTTGGTCTGGGGCGGCAGTTGCATGTTCCACAACGGGAAGCAAGGGATTATATCAATGCGTATTTTGAACGCTTTCCGGGTATCAAAACTTACATGGATGAAACAAAATTAGCGGCTCATGAACAAGGATTTGTGGAAACATTATTTGGTCGCCGGTTATATATTAACGGGATCAAATCATCCAATCAGGCACAACGCGGTTTTGCCGAAAGACAGGCAATTAATGCCCCTATTCAGGGAACCGCTGCAGATATTATCAAACAGGCCATGATACGCATGCCTCAAGCCATTTCCGATTCCGGACTTCCTGCCAAAATGCTTCTGCAGGTTCATGATGAATTGATTTTTGAATGTCCGTCAGATGAAGCATCAGCAGTTATGGCACTTATCACTGGAGTCATGGAAAAAGCATCACAGCCAACGGTAGAGTTATCTGTTCCGCTGGTAGTGGAAGCTTCATCCGGATTATCATGGGACGAAGTGCATTAATATGATGTTAGGCGACCTTAGCGGCCATTACCATATCAGCATCTAACCACATGATGCGTCCAAATCCCGCTACCAGATGAAATCGTTCCGGGATCACCCGATAACAGTTAAAATCGGCAAAACCAGCATATAATTCAGCGTCCCCATGGGTGGAAAGAAAGGCGCTGATCATATCATCCTTATTCCTTTTTCGATCCTTCCCATCAGCGTAAGCCGTTCTCCGGTCATGGCCTTTTGTCCTGTTTCCAGACTGCCAGTGCCATCAAGCATTAGTGACACACGCGGGTCAGATAGCAGATTCTGGGTATGATCAGCCAGATCAGATAAAAGCAGAAGAGGCATATCATCCGCACATCTGGCCATCAGAACAAGACTGCCATAAGGATATCCGGTATTGCGGTCAATAGTCGATAACGTCGCCTTACCTAGCCGTTTTAGTAGCGTATTTGCCCGTTCGCACATTTCTATTTCGGATATATCCTGCATCGTTTTCTCCTTACAGGTAATGATATAATTGATCCCGCTATGGACAAGTTAAAATAACACTGGCATGTTTTCGCCATGTTGTGGCCAAACTGGCGCCCTAGCCAAGGGGATAGCATCCATTTTTGAAGTGGTTTAAACTATAACGTGTGTCAAGGAGGGCAGATGCCATGGCTTCTAAAATTGCATTGGTCGATGACGATCAGAATATCATAACATCAGTATCTTTATTGCTTGAATCCGAAGGTTATGAGGTTGATACCTATGCCGATGGTGAACAGGGTCTGGTGGGATTAAAGCGCCGCCCACCTGATCTGGCTATTCTAGATATAAAGATGCCGCGCATGGATGGTATGGAATTATTGCAGAATATCCGCAGTGCCAGTAATTTACCGGTTATCTTCCTTACCAGTAAAGATGATGAACTAGATGAAGCATTAGGGCTTCGGATGGGGGCGGATGATTATATCACAAAGCCTTTTTCACAACGTTTTATTGCTGGAAAGGGTACGTGCTATTTTGCGGCGGGCGGATTTGATCTGTTGCCACATCTGGTGACCAGATGATTATTCTTGGGGATATGGTGCTTGATCCTGATCGCCATTCCTGTAAATGGAAAGATAGGGAAGTCAAATTGACAGTGACCGAGTTTTTGATTTTATCTGCACTGGTGCGACGTCCCGGGATTGTCAAGAACAGAGATCAGCTGCTAGATGCGGCTTATGGGGAAAATGTCTATCTGGATGACCGGACAATTGATAGCCATATCAAACGCTTGCGCCGGAAATTTCGTGAAGTCGATAGCAAGTTTGATCATATCGAAACGCTTTACGGGGTAGGCTATAAATATCTTGAGTAATAAAAAGAAGCACCATTTTTTCAAACTATCGCTGGGCTTTCGCATCATTGCGGTGGCAATATTTCCTATTGGTGCGTTTCTGCTTGGGCTTTTTTATGTTGATCAGTATCGGGAAACGGTGTTCAACGCTGAACTGATGGCTCTGGAAAGACAAGGTGAAACATTAGCCCAGACCATTGGCCTGACCGATGCCGGATATTCACAATTGGCACAGCGTGAACTGTCCCAAGATACCATGCAACAGGTCGCCCAGCTGATTGCCAGCATTCCTGATGCCCGTATCAGGGTATTCCAGCCTGATGGTAGCCTTATATTGGATAGTGTTAGTGCTATCGGGCTTGCCGCCCCGCAAAGTGCAATTACAACAACACTGGAAAGACAGCAGAATAAAGGTTTTACCTTTCATCTGATGCAATGGGTGCGTGGATGGGTTACTGATCTGTCATCACTCATGTCCAGTAAGCAGGATTATCCTCTTTTCAGGGAAACCCAGTCCAATCAGGCGCAGGATTATCCGGGGGTTTTAAAGGCACTGGGCAGGTGATTCTGCCCCATTCATTGCAAGAGATAGAGCAGGTAAAGTAGTGTTGGGGGTAGCTATTCCTATTCGTAATTTGCGGGTGGTCAGAGGCGCTTTATTCATCACTGCATCTGGTGATCAGATAGAAAAAGATGTGGCCGCTGTTCAGTATTCGTTTTTCCAGATATCCATCGGTGTGCTTTTCGCAACTATACTCATCGCCTATTATCTGTCGCGCTCTATCACGCGGCCAATCAGCCAATTAGCCAAGGCAGCAGATCAGGTGCGGGTTTCGAGCGCTAAACAGATTGATCTTCCGCGCCTAACAAATCGCAGTGACGAAATTGGTGAACTGGCGCGGGATATCACTCTGATGACCAAAGAATTACAGGAACGTGCTGTTGCCACCGCCGGATTTGCCGCTGATGTAGCACATGAAATCAAAAACCCGCTAACATCACTCAAAAGTGCGGTTGAAACCATGGAAAGGGTAAAAGACCCTGATCAGCAAAAACGGCTATTGGAAGTGATTCATGCTGACGTCATCCGGCTTGATCGGCTGATCACGGATATCTCAGGCAAGCCGGATTGACCATGATATGACCGAGGCCGAATACGAAACCCTGAACCTTAATGATATGGTTGAAGGGTTTGTTCAGTCACGACAATTTGCCCTTGATCATCTCCATCTTTCGGTGACGAAACCAGACTATCCGGTGCTGGTCCGGATAGCTGTAGATCGCATTGTTCAAATACTGGATAACCTCTTGACTAACGCGGCCAGTTTTAGCCCACCGGAAGGTCATATTGATTTTGCCGTGGACGCGTCAAAAGGCAAGGCGATTGTAACGATCACTGATCAGGGGCCGGGGATTCGGATAACAAGCTCAAAGCGATTTTTGATCGCTTTTACTCGGAACGACCAAGTGGTGAAGGTTTTGGTCAGCATTCCGGACTTGGGTTATCCATCTCTCTCAAAATTGCTGAAGCGCATGGGGGATCAATGGAAGCATTTAATGTGAAAAACGAAAAAGGGGTGATCATAGGGGCTGGTATGCGCCTGTTATTACCGCTTTCAAGTGGTGATGATGATACAGTTGTGTCATAATACTTTCATCAAAAGTCAGGATCGCGTTATTGTAACAACCCATGACCATCTCAACACCTCGCCCTATTCATTCTGATCACCCTTTATCTAACACGCCGCTGGTAGTTGTTTGCGGGCTGGCAGGATCAGGAATTTCCACTGCATTGCATTTTCTTGAAGATGCCGGCTATACGGCGGTTGATAACCTGCCACTCTATCTGTTTGATCAGCTGATTTCACGTGAGGTTGAGGCTAATAAGCGGCAACTGGTTGTTTCTATTGATGCGCGGACATCTGGATTTTCAACAGATGGTTTTATGGGATTGATGGCGGATATCAGAAAGTGGCTTGATCAGGGGGTCATGCTGATTTTTCTGACAACAGCGAAGGATGAACTCATTCGCCGGTTTAACGTGACGCGCCGACGCCATCCTCTGATGCATATTCATGGTGATATTGATCTGGGTCTGGCCATAGAAAAAGATATCGATCGCATGAAAGACATTGTTGAAATTGCCGATCTGATGATTGATACCACAGGTTTGGCACCACAACATTTGCGCCGCCAGCTTTTGCTTGGTGTTGGCAGTAAAGCAACAGAACCTATGCCGGTTTTTGTTAAGAGTTTTCGTATCGGCATGGGGTGCCGGATGATGCTGATATGGTGTTTGATATGCGCTTTCTCAGCAATCCGCACTGGGTTAGTGATTTGGCTGAACAGACTGGCCGAGATGCACCGGTGCAGGAATATATCTGTCAGGATCCGGCTTTTGATCGTTTCATGAATCAGCTGAAAGCACAGCTTGATATGATTTTACCCCTATATCAACAAGAAGGTAGGCTCCAATTCACCATTGGTTTTGGCTGTACCGGTGGTCGCCACCGGTCTGTTTTTGCCGCGGAATATATTGCCGCCTATTTAAAGAACCACGCCTATGATGCACGATTAAAACATATGCAAATCACATCTTGAGCATTCCAATATTTAAGATATATCTGGCGTTCTGGTTGCAATTTACTAGTTCTTGTTAAATAAAATCTGCAAATTTCAGGGAAAAAACAGATGACACAAGATTATAATATTGCTGATATCTCACTTGCTGGCTGGGGACGTAAAGAAATTGAAATCGCCCAGACAGAAATGCCGGGTCTGATGGCTCTGCGTGAAGAGTTTGGCAATCAGAAACCATTAAAGGGCGCCAGAATTGCAGGCTGTCTGCATATGACCATCCAAACAGCGGTATTGATTGAAACGCTTGCTGAACTGGGCGCAGATATCCGCTGGTCATCTTGTAACATCTATTCCACTCAGGATCAGGCCGCCGCCGCTATCGCTGAAAGCGGTATTCCTGTTTTTGCTTTTAAAGGCGAAACGCTGGAAGATTACTGGGCCTTTGTTGATGAAATTTTTCAATGGAAAGGCGGCGATAGTGATGTTGCCAACATGATCCTTGATGATGGTGGGGATGCGACGCTTTATATTTTGCTAGGGGCGCGTGCAGAAGCTGGTGAAACGATTTTGCCAAATCCGGCATCAGAAGAAGAAGAATTCCTGAAAGCCCAGATTATGAAGCGACTGGCGGCTAGCTGCAGCTGGTTCACGCCAACGTGACGCGATCAAAGGCGTATCCGGAAGAAACAACGACAGGTGTTCTCCGGCTTTATCAGATGGCAGAGGCCGGGCATTTGCCATTCCCTGCGATTAACGTCAATGATAGCGTAACAAAATCCAAGTTTGACAATTTATATGGCTGTCGGGAATCGCTGGTAGATGGTATCCGCCGGGCGACCGATGTGATGCTTGCCGGTAAAGTTGCCGTTATTTGTGGTTATGGTGATGTTGGCAAGGGTCGGCCGCATCCTTACGTCAGGGCGGCGCACGAGTAATGGTGACTGAAATTGATCCGATCTGTGCTCTTCAGGCCGCTATGGAAGGGTATGAGGTTGTCACGATGGAAGAAGCCGCAAGCAAAGCGGATATCTTTGTGACTGCAACCGGAAACAGAGATGTGATTACGGTTGATCATATGCGTGATATGAAAGATCGTGCCATTGTTTGTAACATTGGCCATTTTGATAATGAAATTCAGGTCGATGCCCTAAGCAATATGCAATGGGATGAAGTCAAACCTCAGGTTGATGAAATCACTTTCCCTGATGGTAAGAAAATGATTCTGCTGGCCAAGGGGCGACTGGTTAATCTGGGCTGTGCTACGGGTCATCCATCTTTTGTTATGTCAGCTTCATTTACCAATCAGGTGCTGGCACAGATCGAATTATGGAACAATGCGCTGCACTATGAAAATAAAGGTATACACTCTTCCACGTCATCTGGATGAAAAGGTAGCGATGTTGCATCTGGAAAAAGTAGGTGCATCGCTTACCAAGCTGAATGAAAACCAGGCGAGTTATATTGGTGTCAAGCAGGCTGGGCCTTTCAAATCTGATCAATACCGTTACTAATCAATGACAGATAGCCAGTTCTATAATTGCTGTCTGGCTGAATGTGATCTTGATGGTGAACAGCAAACCATAGCACTTGGTCAGCGACTGGAGCCATGGCTTAGCGCTGGTGATCTGATCGGTTTAGAAGGCGAAATGGGTGCAGGAAAATCGGTTCTGGCGCGTAGCATGATCCAACAGGCTTTGGCACGCGCCGGTCAGTCTGATGCTGATATCCCAAGCCCGACCTATACCCTTGTTCAGCATTATCCGCGTATTCCGCCTGATGCTGACGATATTCATCAAGACGATGGACATGATCTGGCATGTTGATTTATGGCGCATTGATGATCCACATGACGTGCTGGCATTTGGCCTTGATGAGGCAATGGGGCAGGAGATTTGTATCATTGAATGGATCAGCAAATTAGGTGCGTTGCTACCGCCCCATGGTATGATTATTTCCGTTGACGGAAACCGGAAAAGCCAAGGCAGAAAGGCACGTTTTCTCGTCACTTCCGGTTATGAAGAAGCGCTGGAAAGCCCATCTCTTTCTGCCGCTGGACTGATCACTGAATAGATATATAAAATCTGTCTGATCATGCCTATATCCGTTAGAAAACAATTAGATAGCCCGTAAGTATAACTAGGCTTTCGGATAGGTATAGTCTATAATCAGGCATGGTTTCATCTGTACAATCATGTGAATTATCAAAGATATGCTATATCCCCGCTGGGTCACGGTTTGCTGATGAATTGGTGGCCGGATTCATGACGCTGGTTGATGATCCGGCTATGATGGCCTCAGCAACGATTCTGTTACCTAACCGTCGCCTGACGCAAGCCGTACGGATGGCTTTTTTACGTCATGCCAAAGGCAAAGCGCAATTATTGCCCCGATTAGTGCCAATTGGCGATATTGAAGAAGATGCCAGTGATCTGGTGTTAGCAGGGATGGGATAGTGGCCATTTGCCACCGGTTATAAATCCGTTAGATCGCCAATTTCAGTTAGCCCATCTTGTTCATCATTTTCATCACCAGACAGATAGCGATAGCATCACCCAAGCAGAGGCATTTGGGTTGGCGCGGGCATTGGGTGATTTTCTGGATCAGATGCAGACCAATGGCCTATCCTTTGATGATTTAAGAAATCTTGTTCCTGATGAACTTGCCCATCATTGGCAGAATATTGTTTCCTTTCTGATGATTCTGACAGACAAATGGCCAGAAGTATTAGCAGAAAAACAGCAATCTGATGCGGCGATATGGCGTGATGCGGCTATTCGTGCCAGAGCAAAAGCGTGGATGACCCAGATGCCAGATGACCTGATTATTATTGCTGGTTCTACCGGTTCTGTTCCGGCCACACAGGAATTGATGAAAGCCGTTATGGGTTTGCCGAACGGGTATATTGTTTTGCCGGGTTTTGATCCGGCCATGGAGGTGGATGAATGGGATCATTTGACCCAAACCTGAACAGATGGTATCTGCCCATCCGCAGTTTCAGATGGCAAGATTGCTTCACCATTTATCGGTTGAGCGGAACATGGTTATGCCCTGGCCGCGTGCGGATGATATCAATACCGCCGATAGTAAAGGCCGGATTAGGCTTTTGCGGGAGGTGATGCGGCTTAGTCATCAGACGCATCGCTGGTATGATTTGCGCAAGAATCCAGTGCCGATATCAGCAATAGACGGAATGCAGTTGATGGTTTGTCGTGATCGGCGGGTTGAGGCAAGGGCGATTGCCCTTGCCATGCGTGAAGCGCTTGAGGTTCCTGCAAAAACAGCAACCCTTATCACCGCTGATCAGGAATTAGGTGATCTGGTATCGGCAGAATTATCTGCGCTGGGGTATCCATGTTCCGTCAAGTGCCGGAACACGGCTTTCTGATACCCGCCCAGCTGGCTTTTTGCGTCTTCTGGCAGATGCTTGGGCGGATCAGTTTGCCCCGGTTAGCCTGCTTGCCCTGACCCAGCATCCGTTATGTTGTGGTGGTATGGAAAAATCCCAATTTCGTGAGATGATGAGAAAGATTGAATTAAAGGTCATCCGCCGACGGGAAAAAGGATATCAGGGCGGTGGTCTGGAAATACTGAAAACACTGGCAGAATCAGATCAATCCTTCTTTTGGGAGTTCATAAACCGGTATCTGATCGCGCCATGCCGCGCTTTAATAAATATCGGAAATCATATGGGGCAGGGTAAAGCCAGATTTACTGATATTGCCGATGCCCATGCTCAGGTAGCAGAAGCATTATCCTATGATGGAACAACACCTTATCAGGTCTGGCAGGGTAGGGCTGGCCACAGATTAGCCCATCTGTTCCATGGGATTAGTGATTATGCCAGTGATATTATGGTGGATAAGGCCGATTACGCGGTGTTGCTGCATGAACTGACTATTGGCCAGACTATCTATCCTGAAGAAGACTTGCATCCACGTCTGGCTATTATGGGGCTGGTGGAAGCAAGAATGCAAGCCAGTGATCTGATGATACTGGGCGGCATGAACGAAGGCACAACTCCGCCCCAACCGCAAGCTGATCCATGGATGAGTCAGAATATGCGGGCATTGATTGGTCTGCCAACCATGTTCTGGCGAACAGGTATGGCCGCCCATGATGTCATGATGACGATGGCATCCCCACAGATTATGATGACGCGATCCATGCTTGATGCTGGCACGCCGACAGAACCTTCACGCTGGTGGCGACGACTGCAAGCGGTATTAAAGGCAAGTCAAATTCCATTTCCAGAGCATCTCACCTATGCCACGCTGGATAAAAACGGCATGAACAGCATGCAACCGCAATCATTGAAACATCCCCCCCACGGCCAGCACCAGTTATTAGCATTGCCGAACGCCAGAAATACATGTCACAATTTTCAGCGACACAGATGGAAACCCTGATGCGTGACCCTTATGCTATTTATGCGCGGCGCGTGCTGGGATTAAAAGCGCTTTATCCCATTATGGACATGCCTGATCCTGCTATGAAAGGCACATTATTTCATCGCGCTATTGATGAGTTTATGAAGAAGTATCCTGAAACGGCATTACCAGATGATGCCTTGCATCAATTCAGGGCAATAGGCGAAAAGCATCTATCGGTGCTGAAACAAACACCATGGATAAAACTATTCTGGCAATTACGGTTTAACCGCATTGCCGAATGGTTTGTTGATTATGAAAATCAGCATCGGAACAATATGCAGAAAAGTGTTTCCGAAACCAAAGGCAAGGCTGGTTTTGATATTGGTGGTCATCATATCACCCTTACGGCCGAAGCTGATCGCATTGATCTGATGGCTGATGATAGTATCCAGATTATTGATTATAAAACGGGACGTATTCCTAATCAGGAACAGGTGATTAGCTGGCATAAATGGCCAGCTGATTATCGAAGCTATGATTGCACAGAAACAAGGTTTGAAGATATAGATGTTAGTCCCACGGAGATAGCATTATCCTATTGGAAATTATCTGGCACAGCCAGTAAACCGGTGGAAATTAACGCAAGGCCGGGGAAAAACAAAACGATTGAAGATATTATCCCCAATATCGAAACACAATTAATCAATGTCATGCAACAGGATTGGGGTTTGCATCAGAACTAGTCGCCCATCCGATTTTACAATATAGCGATTACCGTCATCTGGCACGGGTCAGGGAATGGTCAATATCAAGCATGGATATGGAGGATGAAGATGATTGATCCACCTATCGATATCCAGAATATCGAAGATCAGAAGGTTAAGAGATGAAGCAAGTTTGGCGCAGTTCCGTGCCGCTTCCCTCAGCATTCTGTCTGGGTATCGGCGCATGCTGGCACAGGGAAAACCCGCGTCCTGACCTATCGCGTGCTTAGGCTTTTGATTGATGGTGCCGAGCCATCTGAAATTCTGGCACTCACCTATACCAGACATGCCGCTAGTGAGATGCGTAACCGGATTTATGAAAGCATTATGGAATGGCCGTATCTGGAAAAAGTAAAGCTGATCAGAGCATGTAAAGATATAGGTATTGAAAGTCCAACAGAAGAACAGCTAGAACGGGCGCGAAATTTGTTTGCTCGCTTACTGGATGTGACGACATTTTTACGCATCGAAACCATTCATGCATTCTGCCAGTCGGTGTTGCGGCGATTTCCGCGAGAGGCTGGGATCAATCCGTATTTTCGGGTCATGGAAGACGCGCAGGCAAAACAGTTAAAAGAAACCGCTTTAGCGCAAACATTAAGCCAGTCAGATGATAGTATTAACGATGCATTAGAACGGCTGGCTTTGGTGCGTGATGTCAATGATATCATGACATTAATGCGTGATATGAGTCGCTATCCGCGATTGCTGGAACAAACACGGGGCAACCCGCAGATGGTCAAGCGGCAGATTTACAAATATCTGGGATGTGAAAATAGCATTGATGATCCGAGTATGATCCATCAACTGATTCAGGATATGATCCATCCGGATGCGGCAACAGAAGCATTGCTTCAGAGGATTGTTCAGGCCAAATCCGAATATGGCACGGCAGCTGAAAAGAAAAAGGTGCAGGAACTGGCGTCATGGTTAGACGCTGATAGTGAGCCAGCGGCAAGACCGTCTGCTGGATGTTATAAAAATCTTTCTCAATGGTGATGGTGATATCCTATCGCGGCTAGTGACCAAGGATGTTGATAAGAATGATCCGGATTTGAAACTGGCGATGGAAACCTATGGGAAAACCCTGATCAGTACATTAAAAATGATCCACGCTATTGATACCGCACAAAATAGTTTTGATCTGATCCAGTTGGCACGGATGGAATTTGATCATTATCAGTCACTGAAATGGCAACGTGGAATGATGGATTATGATGATCTGATCCGCATGACCAGCCGATTGCTGAATGATACCAGCGTGGCATGGGTGCGGTTTAAACTGGATCAGGGTATCCGCTATCTGATGATTGATGAAGCACAGGATACAAGCCCCGAACAATGGGAGATTTTTGATCAGTTATTCGAAGATCAGCTCAATGATCAGACGGACAAAAGCACAACAAAAAAAACCAGCGCGCACCGTGTTTTCGGTGGGGGATTATAAACAATCGATTTACAGTTTTCAGGGTGCCCGGCCAGATCAGTTCGTTGATCAGGGGGTTAATGTTGCTGAGAAAAGCAAAACATACGGACGGGCTTTTGAAAAAGTTGATCTGGATACATCATTTCGCACAACAGCGGCTATTCTTGATCTGGTTGATCATGTGGTTGGGGCAAAAGGTAATCTTTCTTTGCTGGCTGGTGTCGGATCACCTGTTCCCCATAAATGCCACCGTCAAGAGGTAGCCGGATGGGTGCATCTGCATCATCCCACCAGAACGGCGGAAGATGATGAAACAGATGTCGTCATTGCTCACGCCAGACACATTGCGGCAACAATTTCATCCATGATTGGCCATATCTACCTACCATCGGTTGAGCGCATGGCAACCGCTGGTGATATTCTGATTCTGCTAAGAAAACGTGACGGGTTTTATGATGCTCTCCATCGAGAATTACAAGCCCGGGGTATCCCACTTGCCGGGGCAGACCGGATCAAGTTAATGGATGATATTACCAGCCTTGATCTCATCGCGTTAGGTGAAGTTATGTTATTGCCCGAAGATGATCTGACTTTGGCGGCAGTGCTGAAATCACCACTTTTTGGGCTGACCGAAGATCAGCTCTATCATCTGGCGCGTGACCGTGGAAAATACCGAAACACTATTCGCACGACTTTACCAGAATCCGGCTAATGATGATGCGGTTGCAATAGCGTATGAGCGCTTGCTGGAATATATGGGGCTGGCAGAAAAGTTCGGGGTGCATGGTTTCTATAATCAGGTGCTGGATATGCCTATGCGTGCAGCATTCATCCGGCGACATGGTATGCCGGTGCTGGATATTCTGGGGAGTTTCTGGAACAGGCGCGGCGCTATGAAACAGAATATACGGCATCATTGCTGGGATTTCTGCAAGTCATGAAAACAGACCTTACCGATATCAAGCGGGATGATGATAGTGATGTCAAAGCGGTTAGAATAATGACTGTTCATGGCGCAAAAGGGCTGGAAGCACCGATTGTGATCATTCCTGATGCCTATCAGATGAAGCAGAATTATAGCACCTTACGGCCTGTTGAGGTGCCGGGGCTTGCGGATGAATTACCACTATTTCCGGCGGCAAGCCGCTATGTTTCGGTCAGAGCAGATGCTGTTGTTCAGGCATCAGAAGCCGTTAAGCAAGCCGAAGAAGAGGAAAGTCACCGTTTGCTTTATGTTGCTATGACACGCGCTATGGATGGGCTTCTTATCAGTGCTTTTGAAAAACCCCGAAGCCGGTCAGAAAAACATAGCTGGTTTGAACGCATAGCCCTTGCTATGGCAGATTTAGGCGTTGAGCCAAGTGATAATGGCTGGTTTTACGGGGCTTACCCTGATATGCCAGACCAAAGGGCCGAACAGATCACGGATCATCAGCACGAAGATCAGCAGGACAGCCAGTCGCTGGATTTACCCGATTGGGTTAACCTGACCACCAGCCGCTGAACCAAAACCGCCGCGGCCAGTGGCACCTTCGCGCCTATCCCTGCCGCAATTCGTGGGATCAATCACGGGTACGGACAGAAAAAATGCTATCCGTCGTGGCCAGATTATTCACCGGTTACTGGAAACTCTGCCCAATCTTGCACCGGAATATCGTGATGCGGCGGCGGCCAGAATCATAAATGCTAATGCCAGCACTAACGATAGTGATGACACAAAGCGGGACATGCTGCGTGAGGCGCAATCCATCATGGCATTGCCTGAACTGGCATTACTTTTCACAAGCCAGGCTTATGCAGAAATACCAGTTAGCGGTTTGGTGGGTGATTATGCTGTAAGCGGGGTTATAGATCGGCTGGTCGTGACAGATGATGCTGTGATCTTTGTTGATTTTAAAACAGGCCAAACACCGGATCATATTGCTGATATTTCACCATCCTATATCACTCAGATGGGATTATATACACGACTTCTTGGCGATATATTTTCTGAAAAGCGGATTGATGCCGGGCTAATTTATACAGAAACCCCACGTATTCTGGCTGCCCGAAGAGATATTAACAGATGCTGTTAAAACATTTTTCCACAAACCGCAGACGACTTCTTGACGTGAAAGCCAACGATAATTACATTCAGATGAATAACGATCTTGTTAGGATATGATTATGGCTACGATTAAGACAACAGACGGTGATTTTGCCAAAGACGTGCTGGAATCTGATGTTCCCGTATTAGTAGATTTCTGGGCAGAATGGTGCGGCCCATGTAAGGCTATTGGTCCTACCACTTGAAGAAATGTCTGATGAATTGGGCGACCAGATTAAGATTGTTAAGGTTAATATTGATGAAAATCCACAAACCCCTCAACAATATGGCGTGCGCGGTATTCCAACCTTGCTGATTTTTGAAAAAGGTCAGGTAAAGGCTGAAAAAATTGGCGCCGCTCCAAAAGCCAAACTGGCCGAATGGATTGAAGAAAACACCTAAGCCATATTGCGTCTTCAGATATCTGTATCTATTCAGGTATGGTTTCGTTTTCTGTTAAAACGTGACCGGATAGATATAATGATCCACCAATGATCAGAGGCATATCCCCTTTGGTTATGGAAGCCGCCATATCCAAAGCCCTAGGCAGGTCTGTTGCCGGCGTTGACGCTATCCCTAAATCTGTTGCTGTCTGGCTAAGGGTTTCTGCGGTTAAACTGGCTTCCTGATCAGGAATGGTGATAGTAATCAGATGATGCAATAGCGGTTTCAAGGCATCCAGAAAATCTGCTGGCGGGCGTGTGTTTAATGCCCCTGCAATCATCACCCACTTTCCATTATTGATGTCTTGCAGGGATTTGGCCAGAGCTTCTGCGCCATGGCGATTATGGGCACCATCTAGCCAGATTTTTTGTCCGGCTGGACAACGACTGACCAAACGGCCCGTTGATAATTCCTGTATCCGGGCTGGCCATTTTGCCATTGCCACCCCTTTGCTGATAGCTGATGATGATATATCAGGCGCGGCAAGCAGAACAGCAGCGGCCGCAAGTGCTGCATTTTCGATCTGATGCTGGCCTTTTAAAGTGGGGCAGGGCAGGATATGGTCTTGTCTTGCCAGGTGAGGGTAAATCCATTTTCTCCTGCATTGTTATGGTGATATCTGTGCCAAGTTGCCAGAAAGGGCAATGTAATGATTTGGCATGGTCGCGAAGGACAGCTTCTGCATCGGGATGTTGGGCGGCAGAAATAACGGGAACACCCTGTTTCATGATACCGGCTTTTTCACGCGCGATGGCGGAAATATTATTGCCCAGAAAATGTTCATGATCCTGAGCAATCGGCGATATGATAGTCACCGCTGGTTGCTCTATGACGTTGGTTGAATCCATACGTCCGCCCAGTCCGGTTTCCAGCAGGGTATAATCAGCATTTATCCTGCTAAATGCCAGCATGGCGGCGGCAGTTGTGACTTCAAAAAACGTCACTTCTGCGCCAGCGTTTTTGATTTCTACTTCTTCAAGAAGATCAGCCAGTGCATCATCATCAATTAATGCCCCGTTCAGCCGGATGCGTTCATTAAATCGCACCAGATGCGGTGAAGAATATACATGTGCTGATTTACCATGCTGTTCCAGCATGGCGCGGATAAAAGCAAGGGTTGATCCTTTACCATTTGTGCCTGCGATATGGATAACAGGCGGCAAGGCCAGATGTGGATTTCCACATTTTTCCAGTAAAGCAAAAGTTCTATCCAATCCCAGATCAATCAATTTGGGATGAAGCTGTCCTAGGCGCATCAAGGCATGTTCTGCGCGAGGATTCTGTAATACCGGAGGCATGGGTTATTCAGCAGCTGAGGCAGTCTGATTGGTCATAAGCATATCAAGTAATGAACCTATGATGCGTCTTTGATCCTGCCGTGGCAATACCATATCAACCATGCCGTGTTCTTGAAGATATTCTGCAGACTGGAAACCTTCCGGTAGTTTTTCGCGAACCGTTTCTTCGATAACGCGGCGACCAGCAAATCCGATAATTGCTCCGGGTTCTGCTATCTGTATATCACCCAGCATGGCAAATGATGCGGTTACCCCGCCAGTGGTTGGATGTGCCAGTAATACTATATAGGGCAGGTTTGCTTCACGCAGTTCTTCAATGGCAACAATGCTACGCGGCAATTGCATCAGGGACAGAATACCTTCCTGCATACGCGCCCCACCAGATGATGGAACAATGATCAAGGCGGCTTTGCGCTGTATTGCTTCGCGTGCAGCTTTGACGATACCATTGCCGACTGTCTGGCCCATTGATCCACCCATAAAGGCAAAATTGAACGTTGCGATGACAACAGGGTTGCCATTTATTCTGCCAGCAGTGACGGAAATGGCATCGTCATCACCTGTTTTTGTTCGGGCTTCTTTCAGGCGATCAGAATAGCGTTTACGATCACGAAAACCCAAAGGGTCTTTATCAGCAGTGGCCACGCTGATTGATGTTATGCTGTCGGTATCACAAAGCAATCTGGCACGGGCTTCCGGCGACAGAGGCATGTGAAAGCCACATGCATTACATGTGTTCCAATTTTCTTCACATTCCCTATGAAAGATCATCTGGGAACAAGCACTACATTTTATCCATAGGTTTTCTTTTGCTGGTTCAGGTGATACCAGCGCCTTGATTTTTGGAAGAACAGTGCGGGATAACCAGTTCATGATCTCATCTCCTCTGCTGTTGTGATCTTATAAACGGGATGTTCCGGTTTTCAGATCACGTATCAACGAAAATACCTTATCTGCCGTATCAGGTGCAGGGGTGCCATCATCGGCCAGATGATCGGCAATAATGGAAACAACAGCTGATCCAACAACCACCCCATCAGCATGTTTGCCAGCATCACGAACATGATCAGGATGTTTGATACCAAACCCACCACAGCAGGAAGATTAGTAAATCCGCGAATATGCGCCATGGCATGTGCTATGCTATCAGCTGACGCACGGCCTGATCCGGTTATGCCAGTAATCGATACATAATAAACAAAGCCACTGGCATTCTCAACCACCACAGGCATGCGTTTATCATTTGTGGTGGGCGTTATCAGCCGGATGAATGCCAGCCCTTTATCGGTTGCCTTGATACAAAGTTCGGAATCTTCTTCTGGCGGCAGATCAACCATGATCAGGCCATCAACCCCAGATGCGGTCGCATCATCCAGAAACCGGTCGACCCCATAGATATAAATCGGATTAAAATACCCCATCAGGATTAACGGCACATCTGGATGTTTTGCGCGAAACTGGCGTGCCATTTCCAGCACTTTATCCAGAGTAATTCCGGCCTTTGATGGCACGCAATGATGCTGCCTGAATCACCTGGCCCGTCAGCCATCGGGTCTGAAAAGGGCATACCCAATTCAACAAAATCAGCCCCGGCATCAGGCAATCCCAGCAACAGTTCGGTGGATAGGGACAGATCAGGGTCACCAGCTGATACAAAAATCCCTAACGCAGCACGTTGTTCGGCTTTGCAGTCAGAAAAACAGGTTTCAATACGATCAAGAGCCATTAGAGTTTTCCTTGTTTTTCTAGGATAGGAAGAACAGCACCAAGATCTTTATCTCCTCTGCCACACATATTCATGACGACAATCTGATCTTTATCCATATCACCAATCATTGTCGAAATAAAAGCCAGCGCATGGGCAGGTTCAAGAGCAGGGATGATACCTTCCAGCCGGGAACAGAGCGCAAAATAATCCAATGCTTCCTGATCTGTGGCACTAACATAATTCACTCTTCCGATTTCATGTAGCCATGAATGTTCAGGCCCAATGCCGGGATAATCCAGACCCAGCCGAAATAGAATAAGCATCTTTGATCTGACCATGATCATCTTGCAACAGGTAAGTACGGTTACCATGCAAAATTCCGGGCTTTCCCCCATTTAAAGACGCGGCATGTTCACCAGTTTCAATGCCATGACCAGCCGCTTCAACCCCGTAAATCGCAACATCCTTATCATCAAGGAAAGGTGGAATAACCCCAGCGCGTTAGAGCCGCCTCCAATACATGCCACAATGGCATCAGGCAGTCGGCCTTCAGCTTCATGAAGCTGGGCTTTGGCTTCTATGCCGATAATGGATTGAAAGTCACGAACCATGGCCGGATAGGGATGGGGCCGGCGGCGGTGCCAATAATATAGAAATGGGTTTCTGCATTTGTCACCCAATAACGTAAAGCTTCATTCATGGCGTCTTTTAATGTGCCAGTGCCAGATGTGACCGGATGCACCTTTGCACCTAATAACCGCATACGGTCAACATTAGGTTTCTGACGTTCGACGTCTTCTGCCCCCATGAACACTTCGCATTCCATGCCAAACAGGGCACATGCTGTTGCTGATGCCACGCCATGCTGACCAGCGCCGGTTTCTGCAATAATTTTGGTTTTGCCCATCCGTTTTGCCAGTAAAGCTTGTCCAAGAACATTGTTGATCTTATGGGCGCCGGTATGGTTCAGCTCATCACGCTTCATGTATAGTTTGGCACCGCCAAAATACTCTGTTAGCCGCTTGGCAAAAAATAATGGCGACGGTCTGCCAATATAATGCTTGCGATAATAATCCATTTCATCCGCAAATGCCGGGTCTGTTTTCGATTCTTTCCATGCGTTTTCCACCTGAAGAATAAGAGGCATGAGGGTTTCGGCAACAAAGCGACCCCCATGGATGCCAAACTTGCCATGTTCATCGGGTTGATTGCGGAGCGAATTTGCTAACTGTTCGTTCATAATAATTTACTATCCTTCTATCCAGCCTGTTTAGCCGTTTCAACAAATGTCCTTATGGCGTCATGGTCTTTTACACCGGGGGATATTTCTACTCCTGAAGACACATCAAGATATTTCGCCCCACTTGCCGCTACGGCGTCATGGATGGTATTTGCTTTCAGACCACCAGCAAGCAACCAGGGCACATTGCCTTTATAGGATCGCATCAACGTCCAGTCAAAACTATGTCCTGTTCCACCAGGTAAAACCGCATCTACCGGGGCGGAATCAAATAACATCCAATCAGCGATATCATCATAGCGCAGGGCATCCTGAATATCCAATAGATTAGCAACCCGAAACGCTTTCATCACAGGGCGTTGATAGCGCAATTTGATGGCAGAAATACGGTCAGGGCTTTCTTTCCCTTGGCATTGAATCATGCCGGGGTTAAGAGCGCTTACAATGGCATCCAGCATATCATTGTCGGCATTAACAACTAATGCTACTCGCGTAATAGCAAATCCAGCTTGATCTGCCGCCGTTGCGATATCTGCCGCATCTGGCAATGCCATATGACGTGGGGATTTAGGGTAGAAAACAAAACCGCCCCATCTGGCGCCGGCGGCATTGGCCTGTTCCAGATCAGACAGATTAGCAAGGCCACAAATCTTGCAATCAATCATTGCTTTTGTCTTTCATGGGGATGAGAGGTGTTTGATCGCCGTTTTTATCGGTTTCATCAAAAATGTCAGTCACATCGGCAAGTTCTGATTCCAGACGTTGAATGCGGCGCCTACCCTGATGAATCCGCAGTCGGCTCATCAATAGTTTTGGCCACAATATCATCCCGCCTATGATCAACCCCGCCGAAAATGATCCCAGTACAATCATCCATAAAGGTAACATAGCCAATTCTTCATACGGCCATAAGGAAATAGCCGTAACATGATTGTTGGATATAGAAATATTTGTGACCAGCGCAAGAAGCACAAAGCCCAGAAGCCAGCCCAAAATTGTTTTAAGGACATGCATAATGTTACTCTGCCATTGCCCTATCAAAACAGGGGTTCAACGTTGTCGTGGCTTATGACTGATTGAGACGTTCCAGCATGGACTTGCCCATTTTGAAAAATGGTACTTTCTTTTCGTTAACGTCTACGGATTCACCAGTTCGAGGATTGCGCCCTTGGCGAGCGTCACGATGACGGACGGAAAAAGCACCAAATCCGCGCAATTCTACACGTTTTCCTTCTGCTAAAGCGTCAGTAATAGAATCAAAAAAACAATTAACGATACGTTCAACGTCCCGATGATACAGATTGGGGTTAAGTTCAGCTAAACGTAAAATCAGTTCAGATTTAGTCATGTCCACCTCTTAAGGTGATAACTATGCAGATGCTTTATAAATTTGTCAACGCTTTCAATCCGTTGTTGCCATAATAATGAAAACAGATTGATAAAAAAGTGACCCTCCAACATTGAAGGGTCACTTTTCATAAATTTTAGCGTGTTTGATGAAGCGTGTTAGCTGTCATCACCCTCACTTGATGATGTGTTGCGCTTGGCCAGTGCGGCACCAAGAATATCACCAAGGCTGGCACCAGAATCAGATGATCCATAATCAGCCATCGCTTTCTTTTCTTCGGTCATTTCACGCGCCTTGATAGATAAAGACAACTTGCGTGCCTTGCCATCCACCATGGTTACCTGAGCGTCAACCTTTTCATCAACAGCAAATCGTTCAGGGCGTTGTTCATCGCGATCACGGGATAGATCACTGCGGCGGATAAACCCTGTCACGTTATCGCTAACGCTGACTTCCAGCCCACCATCGGTGACATTGGAAATGGTACAGGTGACAACATCGCCTTTCTTGATATTGGCCAGTGTTTCGCCCACAGTATCTTCAGTAAGCTGTTTGATGCCCAATGATACACGTTCTTTATCGACATCAACTTCAAGCACCTTGGCTTTGACGCTATCGCCCTTTTTGTATGACTGAATGGCTTCATCACCCTGAACATCCCATGAGATATCAGTAAGATGAACAAGTCCGTCAATATCATCATTCAGACCGATAAATAGTCCGAATTCGGTAATATTGCGAATCTCACCTTCAATTTCATCACCAGCCTTTACGGTATTGGCAAAGTTTTCCCAAGGATTGGCAACACATTGCTTGATACCAAGCGAAATCCGGCGCTTTTCCATATCAATATCAAGAACCATGACATCGACTTCCTGACTGGATGATACAATTTTGCCCGGATGGACATTTTTCTTGGTCCAGCTCATTTCCGATACATGGACAAGACCTTCAACGCCGTCTGCCAATTCAATGAAAGCACCGTAGTCGGTTATATTGGTGACACGGCCTTTTACAATGGTGCCAATAGTGAAATTGGCTTTCGCGGCTTCCCATGGATCTTCCTGCAGCTGTTTCATGCCAAGTGAGATACGCTGGGTATCGGTATTGAAACGGATGACCTTAACTTCAACGCTTTCACCAACAGTAAGAACTTCGGATGGGTGATTAATACGCCGCCATGCAATATCGGTAACATGCAGCAAGCCATCTACGCCGCCCAGATCAACAAAGGCACCATATTCTGTCAGGTTCTTGACGATACCTGAAAGCACCTGACCTTCGGACAGGTTAGATACAAGCTCTGATCTGGCTTCTGCACGGGATTCTTCCAGAACAGCACGACGCGATACAACAATATTGCCACGCTTACGGTCAATCTTAAGAATCTGAAATGGTTGCGGTGTTCCCATTAATGGGCCTAGATCCCGAACAGGGCGAATATCCACCTGGCTACCCGGTAAGAAGGCTGTTGCCCCATCCAGATCAACAGTAAAGCCGCCTTTGACCTTGCCAAAGATAACACCAGTTACTCGTTCCTGATTGTTATGTGCGGTTTCAAGCGCAGCCCAGGCTTCTTCCCGGCGCGCTTTATCACGACTTAACAGAGCCTGACCATTGCGATCTTCCAGACGTTCAACATAAACTTCAACCTGATCGCCGATATTTACGCTGACATCCTGCCCTGGTGCCATAAATTCCTTGATAGAAACCCGACCTTCGGATTTCAAGCCGACATCGACAATGACGGCCTCTTTTTCAACTGAAATGACAGTTCCTAAAACAACACTGCCTTCAATATTCATGTCTTCGTTAAAGCTCTCTGCCAGAAGATCGGCAAAGTTTTCGCTCATGGCCTGTTCTAGGCCTGTGTTAGGTGTTGACAAATGTGATCTCCGTTAAATCTTATGACAACTGGTCAGACCAGATCCCGGCTGGATGGGATTACCGTGACGGGTTAAGGCAAACTATCGTCACAGGTCACAAGATGGTTTCCAGCCACTTGGTTAAGTTACATAAACCAGCATAGCCTTAATTATGCTGGCGGCTCTTTATTCAGGTAAACAATAAATGTTATGGCCTGTTCTACCATCTGATCAATCGTGTATTTGCCCGTATCGATCAAAATGGCATCTTCTGCTGCTATCAGTGGAGCAACCGGACGTTCCATGTCGCGTTTGTCCCTATCCCCGATTCCAGCAAGAATGTCGGCATATGTAGCCGTTTCGCCACGGGAAATCAACTCTTTATGACGTCTTTTGGCACGAATCTCTATCTCAGCGTCACAATAGAACTTTATATCAGCATCAGGAAGGATAACAGTTCCTATATCACGCCCATCAAAATGGCACCAATGGCGTCATCTGGTGGAGTTTTTTGCAAAAGCCCGCTGATATTCCTGCAAGGCCTGCCTGACGGCTGGAATACTGGCCACGCGTGATGCCATGGTTGAAGTGGCTTCAAGGCGCAAATCAGGATCATTCAGATCATCTGGTGTTAATTTGCCAGCTTCATTTGCGGCATGTGGCAGCGCATCATCTTCGGATAAACTCTAATCGCAATACCCGCAAAGCTACCCCGCGATATAATGCCCCTGTATCAAGATATGCCAGATGAAAATGTTCTGCTAGCCGTCTGGCCAATGTGCCTTTCCCTGATGCAGCTGTACCATCAACGGCGATAATCATACGTTTTCCTTATTATTATCTGCAATATGGATATTGGCGCCGATGGATTGCATCAGATTACCAAAGCCCGGAAAGCTTGTATTTATGGTTTCACATCCGGAAACACTCACTGGCTGATCGCTGGCTAGACCAAAAGCAAGGCATGACATGGCAATGCGGTGATCATGCTGGGCATCTACGGCCATACCGCCCTTATGTTCGGTGGCACCTATAACGGTCATGCTGTCATGTGTGCTGGTAATATCTACTCCACCGCGTTTCAAGCTATCTTCCATCAGGGCGATACGGTCTGTTTCCTTGACTCTTAATTCTTCTATTCCGGGCATATGAGTTTCCCCCGAAGCATAGGCGGCGGCCACGGCAAGTATCGGATATTCATCAATCATTGATGCTGCTCGGCTAGCTGGAACGGTTATTCCGCTGAGCTGTGATGACCGGCAGATCAGGTCGGCTACCGGCTCACCACCTTCTATGCGTTCATTGGTAACTGAAATATCCGCGCCCATATCCATCAGTGTCTGATATAATCCAAAACGGTAGGGGTTGATGCTGATACCAGTGACAGTAATTGCACTGTTCTTTGTGATCAGCGCCGCCACCACAGGAAAAGCAGCAGATGATGGATCAGATGGGACAATAATATCCGCGGCGGTCAGACTGGCTTCTCCCATTATGCTGGCTGTATAGCTGTTATCGTTATGGGTTGTTGTGGTAACATCAACACCGAAATGACGTAACATCCGTTCGGTATGATCGCGGGATGCCACTGGTTCTGTAACACTGGTTTTGCCACGTGCTGTTAATCCAGCAAGCAAAATGGCAGATTTTACCTGTGCAGAGGCAACAGAACTCTGCCAGTCAAGGCAGAGTGGCTGGCTTATGCCTTTCACCGTAAGTGGCAATTTATCATTATCACGCGCCGTGAATGTTGCCCCCATCCGGCTTAGTGGCGTCATAATGCGTTGCATTAGGCCGACTGGAAAGGGAAGCATCACCTGTAAAGACTGCGCTAATTCCGGCACCAGCAATCACCCCCATCAGTAATCTGGCGCCAGTTCCAGAATTGCCCAGATCAAGCGGCTGGCTTGGTTCTGAAAAGGCACCAAGCCCAACACCGGTGACCGTTGCTACAAACTGACCATGATCATTTTTTTTGAGGCTGGGTGATGGTTACCCCCAGTTGCCGCAAGGCGGAAGCGGTTGAAAGCACATCATCACCTGTCAGCAATCCTGTGATACGGGTTTTACCTTTAGCAAGTGCCCCGAAAATCAGTGACCGATGCGATACTGATTTATCGCCGGGGCAGATAATCCTGCCATCAAGAGATACCGAGGTGCTGGCAGTGAGCTGCGTCATAAATGTCCTTATCCTCTCATTTTAGCCTTATGACTGTTCCGATTAAATGCGGGTTTTTATCATTTTTTGCATGGTTTAAACTTGCATAATGCAAGGATATAGCGAAAATCCTTGTCTAGGTCAGTTTTTTTATTGACCTTGCGTTATTTTTAAGTGAAATGCCATGCAAAGCTGTGAACATTATTGAGGAAGTATAATGACGTCGCTTGGTACAAAAAGAACCTGCCAGTCCTGTGGCAGCAAATATTATGATTTTAACAAGGATAAAATTATATGTCCTTCATGCGGTGAGGGGTTTGACCCGGAAGTATTTGCTGAAAAGCAGACGGATTAAACCGGTAGCAACGGCAAAGCCCGAAGCACAGTCTGCTGAAATCGTCATTGATAATGACAATGATATTGATGATGGTGTAGATGATGATATTGATGATGACACCGTAGATGATGATGATACCGATCTGATCAGCATCACGAAATCCGATGATGATGAAGAATGAAAATCTTGATGGTGATCCAGACATTGTAGAAGATTTTCTTGATTCTGACGAAGATGAAGAAAAGTGAAAAATAACTTGCCAATACCAACGCTAAGATTGTAGGAATAGGCATAATCAATGGGTATGGGGCTATAGCTCAGCTGGGGAGAGCGCTACAATGGCATTGTAGAGGTCAGCGGTTCGATCCCGCTTAGCTCCACCAACCCATTTTCGAATAAAATATGACAAAATCGGTTTTTTATAACCAGCTGACATGATTACCATCCTTTCCAAATGGTAGCCTGATATAGCCAAGTGTCCTATTGATGACTGATAGACAACCTCCTACCACTGATAGGTAATTTATCCTATAATTCGCCCGTGATTGCCATTGGTGGCAGTCATGTTGATAAAACCGCGCTATCACCTTTGCTCGGCCACTTCCCGCTTATTGCCGCTGATAGCGGCGCGGATACGGCCACAACAATGGGCGTCATGCCTGATCATATCATTGGTGATTTTGATTCCATCGGCGATATGGCGCAATTTCCACCTGACCGGCTCATCCATATGGCTGAACAGGATAGCACTGATCTTGAAAAAACCTTATCCTGCCTTTCTGTGCCATTTTGTCTTGGATTTGGTTTCTTGGCCGTCGTTTTGATCATTCGCTGGCGGCATTACATGCGATTGCCCGGAGTCAGGTTCCGGTCATTCTTATTGGTCAGCATGATGCTTTGATTTATTGTTCGGCTGATTTTTCTGCATATCTTCCATCAGGTGAACGATTTTCGGTCTGGCCACTGATAAGGCACCATTTTACCATGTCAAAAGGATTGGAATGGCCGCTTAATGGATTATCCATGGAAGCAGGGCAGCTGATTGGAACATCAAACCGAATCAGCACGAAAGACGGATAAAGGCTTAATGCCTGTTCAGATTTCATCTGCTGGTGGTAAGGGGTATTTTATCATGATTGCCAGTCGCTACTGGCCATATCTGGCGGCGGCTATGACAAATGATAACAGCTGGCTAGAATGGTCTTGATTATTCACCAGTGACATGACCATAGGTCAGCTTCCGCAAGTATTCTGTCATTTCATTACGGTTATTAAACTGGCTTAATACCGTATTGGGAACAGGTTTTCTGATGGTCACCTTTATCTGCTGGCCCATCATGCGGCAAATTTCCCTGAACATCAGCGAATAGCCCAGAGTCTGGCTTAGTTTTCGTGCCAGCATATAGCTGATGCTGTTCTGGCCACTGAAAAATACGGGCAGAATGGTTGTGTCTTCGATTTGTGCCAGTTTGGCGACAAAGGTTTTCCATTGAGCATCCTGCGGCTTTGCCAATAACGCGCGGGGCAAGAGAAATAGCACCAGATGGAAACAGAATAAGTGCCCCATCATCTTTGAGTTGTTCCATGGCTTCTTTGCGGGTTTTCATGTTCGTGGCAAGGGCATCTGCAGTTTCGGCAAAATTGATTGGCAGAATCTGATGCATTACCGCAGGCGCCTGTCGTAATACTTCATGAGTGATAATTTTATAATCTGACCGTATTTTTGATAACTCAGAACATAATATAAGCCCGTCCACAACACCGAATGGGTGATTGGCAATAACAAGCAACCGGCCTTTGGCTGGGATATATGCCCCGAGGTCAAAATTCAGATCAACATTGATATTCAATCGCCCGACAGCATCCTGCCAGAACAGGTGATCTGGTCGGTCATCATTAACATAATCCAGATATATTTTCTTAATGCGTGGCTGGCCTGTTACCCGTTCAAGATTACGGATAAGGCGGCTGGCAACAGGGCCAAGTTCGCCATTGGCAAATGAAAAAATCGGGACGGGTTGTGGAGATTCTGACACGCTAATAAATATACTTTGCAATTACAGAGAACACCATAATACCTTGTTTTCATAGATGATGACAAGAATGATAAATATGAAAGTTTTTTTACAACATGATCTCATTTATCTGATATTCGGACGGGAAAACGGGATATGATGGTCATATCTGTCATTGGAATGCAAATGGTGAGAAAATCATCAGGAACGGATGCTAAGATTTTTGTCAATATAGGGATGAAATTGAGTGGTCTATTTATTAGGTGTGTATAGTGGAATTAGAACACCTCAAAATGATGAATGATCTCACAACAGATCAGAATTGTTTTCTGAGCTATGTTGGTACCATGTCTGAAGATGCGCTTGAGCTTTTTGGCCAGAAGCTCCGGCGTCATATGCGTCGCTTTTAGCTTTCTCCAAAACAAAACCGTCATGCCTTTTCGCTTTATGTGGAAATGATGCAGAACATGATCAGATACGGTGATGCCGGTGATCATTACCCGAACCCGGATGGAAGAAAGTAGGGTTTTGGCCATCAGCCATGAAGATGATGAAATCAGTATCATGGGCGGTAATTATATTTCGCGCCAGCAAGCACAAATGATTAATAAACGGCTTGATGCATATCTACGTCAACCCAGCATGAATTACGGCAATTATTTATGGAAACCATCCGTCAACCGCTTGAAATGAATAGCAAAGGGGCTAATCTTGGCCTGATTGAAATGATGCGGCGATCTTCATCACCGCCACAATATCGTTTTGATCCGGCTAATAACGGAACGGTGTTTTTCATGATAAAAGCTACCGCTTGAAAGTATATATCATGTTGCAAGATGTTTTTATGAGAGAAGCTACGGTTCGAACCCCTCATGTTGGCTTGATTCATGCCCAGACATTTGAAATAAAAGATCACCGAAGATATCAACCGTTTCTATGATCCGGTACTGGCAGCACTTGATCAGTATTTTTAAGAGTTCTGATCGCGGGTTAACATGTTCCATTAATTTGCATTATTTTAATTCCAGTTCTGCCCGCCAACTGATGGAAATACTGAATCATCTAGATAGCGAGGCCAAAAAGGGACGTCCGGTTCAGGTGGAATGGTGTTGTGTTTCGGATGATGATATTATGATCGAACGAAGATATCGCATCAGAAGTCACGGCATTGCAGTTTCATATCAAAATGATTGCAACGACAGACCTATAATCATTTGTATAAATGATGCCATTCGCCGTATGGGTTGGAAACAGAATTAACATCACATCATCCGCCGGAGCTGTTTGCCCTGCCATGCTCTGACTTGCCGCATGACATATTTAGCCTGTGGCAGGGGATAGTGTTTCCGCGCTATTCAAGGTGTTTATAAACCGCTGATAACCAAATCCAATCTGTTTTTCTGTTCCCGGTTGGGATAATATGCCATCTGTTGTCAGCAAATATCTGGCCTTTAACCACCTCAAAATATATATCCTGTAATGGGGGTAAGGTGGCTGTTTCATAGCCGAGTGATATTTTATTCCCCTTATTTATTTTCAGGGGTTAGCGTGTAGATATCCATATATCATCCAGCAAAATTGAGTGTCTTACGGAAAGCTTGCAAAGACCATTTTGATTGCGATTTAACTGACTCTGGGTAAGCATCTGATACACACTATCATGAAGCATATGCAGGATGCTGGCAGCCGTTATATTGACTTTCCCATCTCTGCCAAGTATTTTGACTGGATGAATCTGCTCTAAAGCAGAATGGGCAATGAGGGTCATAAATGCGCCGGGAACACCATGACCAGTGCAATCCATGGCGACCATGACATGCTGGGTGCCAATCTGGCCAAACCAGTGAAAATCACCACTGACAACATCTTTGGGCTGCCAGATGACAGCAACCTCACCCAGATGATCTTCCAGCTGATGCTTGGGTGGCAACAGATTGCGTTGAAGCCCGGCATCGATGATTCTGATATTGCGGTGCCAGCTAGAAGTTCTTTTGGTACGGGCATGCACCAGCTGTTCCAGTCCTTTATTTATTGAGAATCTGTTCATATAACTGTCTGTTTTCATTTGCCTTTCGGAAAAACGCAATGGCCAGAAAAATAACAAAAACCGTAAGAATGATAAGCAGAAAAGTAAGCCCAACCGCAATGGGATAAGGCTGATTAATATTCATACGACTAAAACTCTCACCCTTAAACTGATCCTGAGGGGCGTGAACATCTCTAACACAGGAAAGATAAATATTATACCAGATGAGATAATTGGACGCCTAAAAGAAAAAACCGGCCTGACAAGCAGGCCGGCTTCATCATCTGGTACATATAGTGAGGCTAGATAAGATGCACCGGATGAGAATTATCATTAGCAGGGTTCAGTTTATCCGAAGGTTCATCCGCATGATATAAACCAAGTTCGGAAAACGCATCATCATTATTCAATACTTCTGCTTCGCCACTATTTTCAATAATTTCCAGCAATTTGTCTTCGGCGGAAATAGAACTATCATGCATGATGGTAACAGCAACAAGCGCGGCGATCGTGCTTGTTTTTATATGTGCCGTATCATCATCCAGATGGCGAAAAGGAATAATTTTTCCTTCTTTATGAAGGCTTTCAATGATGTGTCTCATTGATGGGCTCCTGTAACTATGCATGACATATTCATGATGCTAGCCGATGCTGAATAGGTATCACCATGATCGCAAAAAACATTGAAAAAGAATGATAAATCAACACTGGCATCTGTGTTGATGCCTACCAGATATTGCGGAAAATTTAGATCTGGATACAACATACTGACAAACTACACATGAAATGCGAATCGGTGTCAATATAATTATGCTGCGATTCGCAAAAAAATGAAATTGGTCTGATCAATAAGAAAAGCCAGCCTTGATTAAGGCTGGCTCAATCATGAATAGCTATGATGGTGTTGTTAGCTTCCAACCCGCCTTACGTTAATGGTCCCGCTTGGCTTATTATTGACATTCTTAACCGTATTGCTTGGCTGGCTGTAAATCAGAGTTTCGACGCCAAATGAGTCAACAACACTGGCTTTTGCCCTGATCTGGAATCCCACATGTGACTGATTTAAAGCAATCTGGTTGAAGTTTGATCCGTCAATAGCACGCCATGTCCGACCATCCTTCGATGCTTCCCAGCTAACAGATAGGCTGGCAATACCATCTTCGTCAGATACGCCTGAAGTTGTCACAGAAAGTGCTGATCCTTCAAGCGCATTACCAACAATGATAACTTCACCTTCGACAGGATCATCAACATTGGCCACGGTTTCAGATGGGTTAGAAATCAAAATCTCCCGCGTGCCCTGATTATCCATATAGGTGATGACAGAACGATATGAAAATCCGACATGGGATTGGGTTAGACGTAACACTTCACTGGTTGTGTTAGGAAATGTCTGCCAGTTTGTCTTGGTTGATGACCGTTGCCAGATCACTTCATAAGACCCAATTCCATCTTCATCAGAAATGGTGCTGGTATCAACAACAAGCGCATCTTCTTCAAACGGATTACCAAGCAGGATGGGCGCACCAGTTGGTTTATCGTTAACATTCTTTACTTCGGTGGAACTGGGGCTAATGAGGGTTTCCAGATTACCCTGCCCATCAACATAAGTGATAACAACACGCAAACGATGGCCAACATGTATTTGTCTTGGCGTAAAGGATTGCTGGGTTGCACCGGTCAAGTTCATCCAGCCGCCATCTTTGGATAGCATTTGCCACTGAACGGATACTTCACCCATGCCATCATCATCCATGATGGCGGTGGCATCAACGATAAGCGGATCATCTTCAATGGCGACAAAACCACCATCTTCGTCTTCATTAGTGGTGTTTGTAGCACCAGCGGACTGTGATGTTGCGCTTGTTTCAGGTAATGCATTACCAGATGATGATCCTGTATTCAGTGGTGAATTATTTTCCGTGGAAACATCTGATGCATTAATTGCATTTTCATCTGTTTCAACAGAACCGTTTTCATCTGTACCCGGAAGCCCACCAGCAAAAGCCGATGTGGTCAACATGCAGGTTGCAGCTAATAATCATGATACGCATTTTGCCAGTCATGTCAGAACCCTAATTCAACTATCATCAATAATTTTATTGAATAATACTAAACAATAATGAAAACAACATAACGTAAATCAACAAAAAAGCATACTTTTTTTGATGTCATTAGTCATTTAAACAGATTTTATTAATCTTTGGTGTGACATTTTATTGAAGTTTTTCAGTGATTCAGGTCATTTTTATAGCCATGAAAATTAAAGATGTAGCCATTATTCCTTATCAAATGGCCAAAGATTGCACCGACAGATTAAACGCGGTGAAGGCAATAATGACGGATATGAAAGCACATGACCAAACAGATTGTCAGGTTATGATTTATCAGGCGCGTGAGGGTGATCATATGCTCGTTGAAGTCTGGACATACCCAGACCTAGCAGCGAAAAACCCGTTGCCTGGAAAAATGGCAGGATACCAAGGCCTGCCCTCCGAAACATTCTGTTATGGATGCGTCAACGCTGGAGCTGGCTGATGATATTGTCTGGCAAGATTGACCTAGTGGTTTTCTGCTGTCCAGTCTGTCAGGATTTGTCTGGCTTTACTATTATCCGGATGCAGATGATCATCATGGTCGGCCTTTTTGCTGTTAACTCGACCACATAACCGTTTGGATCTCTGAAATAAATCGAATCAATGAATCCATGATCAGAAATCCCACGCGTTTCAATGCCTTCGGATTTCCCCTTTTCAAACATAATCTGTAAATTTTCGGGCGTGACTTCCAAGCTAGATGCAGATCATAGTCATGATGTTCGGTAAAGGTAAATGGGCGATCTGGTGCTTCAAAAAACGCTATGAATGAACCATCATCCATACGATAGAAACTGTGCAGGACTTTTGTATGGCGACCAGTTTTTGTTTCTTCAATTTCTAATGCGCCGGCAAGCGAAAGCCCCAGAAAATCCTCATAAAACTGTCTGGTTTCCTCACTATTTTTACAGCGATAGGCTTTGTGATGTAATCCTTTGATCATTTCTGCTCCTGCTTATCTTTTTCATCGGATAAGGATTAAAAACGGTTTATATGTTCATAATATTAGAATTCATGTTGAAAAATGAAAGCCCTCTTAATAAATCTGGGGTTCTTTTATCTTAATGTGAAGTTTTTGACGGGATACACGCTCACGATGCATCAGATAGACGCCTGACCCAATAATAATGATCACGCCGACCAGTGTTTGCCGGTCTGGTAAATCAGAAAAAATCAGATATCCCAATATTGTTGCGCTGATGATTTCCAGATACTGAAAGGGGCAAGTAAACTGGCATCAGCATAGCGTACTGCGCTGACCAGAAAAATATGTCCAATGGTGGCAAATAGACCAAGCCCTATAACCATCCAGATGCTATCAATGGATGGAAATGACGGGGTTAGGACATCAATATCGAATACATATCCCGAATATAATGCTACCGCCATGACTATAGATGCCATCAGTCCAGCGCTGAATTGCATGGGATAGGTGCCAATACGGCCGCTAATCTGCCGCGTTAATACAACATAAAAAGCAAAGCAGAAAGCAGCACAAAGTGGCCAGATAGCTGACCAGCCAAAAATTTCAAAACTCGGCCGGATGATAATGATGGCTCCGATAAATCCGACTATGATAGCAAAAATGCGTCGATATCTTATTGTTTCACCTAGTAAAACGGCTGATAGGATAGTCAGTATCATGGGCTCGACAAAAAATATCGAAATGCTTTCTGCCATTGGCATGTATTTTAATGCGGAAAAGAAAAATAACGTTGCCAGTGCCATCAATACTCCGCGCATGAATTGTATCATAGGGCTGATCCGGAAAGCGGCGAGAAATTCGTTCCGGTACAGCACAACTGGCAAAAGAAAACTGGCCTGAAACAGAAAGCGATAAAGCACAATCTGGCCTGCCGATAACTCCTTACTTAGTAATTTGGCAAAAGCATCAAGCCCTGGTAGCAAAAGCATGGCTATCACCATGAATAAGACGGCTTTACCATGCTGATGATGCTTATCGTTATCTAGGTTTGTCATTGGAGGCAGGTTTCTATTCATTGATATTTTAAGGCCATCATATCTGGTTTAACAAAACTGGCAAATATTATCCTGCATAATATAAAGAAACATGAATAAGCACTGATATGACACTTGTTATTAGTGACGCATTGTTGTTTATATAAGCCGTTATTAAAGTAATCCATAAAGAAAGGAAAGGCTATGTCAGAGCCGCATTTGCTCGTCCATCACAAGGGCGATAATGTGGGGGTTGTTGTTGTTGAGGGTTTAAGCGCTGGCACTGAGATGCTATGTGTTGTGACGGAAGACAACAGCGATTTTCACCTAACCGTAAATCACGATGTACCGATTGGACATAAGGTGGGATTACAGGATTTTTCTGTTGGCGATACGGTGATCAAATATGGTCAGGATATTGGCAAGATTATTGCGCCATCTGCCAAGGGTGATCATGTCCATGTACAAAATCTGAAAACCAAGCGCTGGTAGGGAGTTTATGATGAATGCATTAAATAACAGTTTTATGGGATATGTCCGTGAAAACGGTCGTGTCGGGGTGCGTAATCATGTTGTGATCCTTCCGGTTGATGATATTTCGAATGCGGCATGTGAAGCGGTTGCCAATAATATCAAGGGGACGATGGCGTTACCTCATGCTTATGGTCGCTTGCAATTTGGTGAAGACCTGGAGTTGCATTTCCGGACGATGATCGGGACTGGCAGCAATCCGAATGTGGCGGCCTGTGTTGTGATCGGGATTGAGCCCGGCTGGACGTCGCGGATTGTTGAAGGGATAGCGAAGACAGGCAAGCCTGTTGTCGGGTTTTCGATTGAACAGAATGGTGATATCAACACGATAGCGGCGGCATCACGGGCAGCTAAAGAGTTTGTTCATCTGACCAGCGAATATCAGCGAGAGGAATGTGATATCAGCACATTGTGGGTATCAACCAAATGTGGTGAGTCTGATACGACAACAGGTCTGTCATCCTGTCCGACGGTTGGTAATATGTATGATAAGCTGTTACCGAAAGGCATTTATGGTGTGTTCGGGGAAACATCGGAGATCACCGGGGCGGAACATCTGTGTGAAGCGCGGGCGGCTAACCCTGAAGCTGCGAAGAAGTTCATGAATATCTGGCAGGCCTATCAGGATGAAGTGATTGAGCCGTTTAAAACCTCTGATCTGTCCGAGTCACAACCAACCAAGGGCAATATTGAAGGTGGCTTGACCACTATTGAAGAAAAGGCGCTTGGCAATCTGGAAAAGATTGGTCGCACCAGCACTTATATTGACGCGCTTGGGCCGGCAGAAGAACCGGCAAAAGGGGCAGGGCTGTATTTTATGGACACATCATCGGCAGCGGCGGAATGTGTGACCCTGATGGGGGCGGCAGGATATGTTGTGCATACCTTCCCGACCGGACAGGGCAATGTTGTTGGTAATCCGATTGTGCCTGTGGTTAAAATCACCGGTAACCCCAGAACAGTGCGCACGATGAGTGAGCATGTTGATCTGGATGTATCTGGTGTGTTGCGGCGGGAAATGACCATTGATCAGGCTGGTGATGCCCTGATCGAAATGATCAGGCGCACCGCTAATGGACGGGCAACCGCCGCCGAAGCACTAGGACATAAAGAGTTCGTCATGACTAAACTCTACCGTAGTGCCTAACCAGGAACGGCTCATAAATATAAGATGTTCCGGTATTCATATGACAGCTGATATTATTATCACGGAGTTTCTGGATGAAGATGCTGAACGGTTTCTTCATGATAAAACGACTGTATTTCGTGATGATCAGCTGGCTTATGATCCGGAACAATTATGTTCCATTGTTGGTGAGGCGCGGGCTTAATTATTCGTAACCGCACCATCATTGACAACAGATTACTGGATGCCGCCCCTAAGCTGGAAGTGATTGGACGGCTTGGGGTCGGGCTTGATAATATTGATATGGCGGGATGCCGTGACAGGCAGGTCACGGTTATCCCGGCAACTGGTGCCAATAGTGACAGTGTTGCCGAATATGTCATGACAGCAATGCTGGTCATGATGCGACCGGTATGGAATGCTACCGCTCCCATGATTGATGGTATCTTCCCGCGGCAGTCAATGGGGCAGGGCCGTGAAATTGGCGGAAAGATGCTGGCGATTATCGGATATGGCGCTATTGGCCGCAATGTCGCCCAACGCGCAAAGGCAATGGGAATGCATATCATGGGATATGATCCGGCGTTTCAGGCAGAACCGGGGCTTGATGTGCAGGAAGCAACATTGCCGGAATGTCTGGCATCAGCAGATGCCATTAGTCTTCATATGCCGCTTACCGATCAGACCCGCCATATGATCAATGCAGATACGATAAGCCAGATGAAAAAGGGGCGGTGCTGATCAATACGGCACGGGGCGGGATCATTGATCATGATGCCTTAGCGGAAAGCTTGAGGATGGGGCATCTGGGCGGTGCGGCCATTGACGTATTTCCCCTGATGAACCGCCAGCCAAAGAATCGCTTGAGATATTTCAGGGGTTGGATAATATCTGGCTAACCCCACATATAGCAGGTGTCACTCAGGAAGCCACCAGGCGTGTGTCATGGATGACGGTCGAGGCTGTGGCAAAGCATCTTTCCCTTTCATCACCCCATTAGTTTAGAGGCAGAAATTATGTCTGATCAGGTTTTAACCATTACTGATATAACCAAACGTGTAACAGAGGCTTTTACAGCTAGCCGGATTGCGCCCGATATCGCGGCTTCTGTTGCTAATGCGCTGATCCGTGCAGAATGTGATGGCAAGTCTGGTCATGGCCTGTCACGGGTGGGCAGTTATGCGGCACAGGCACGATCAGGAAAGGTGGATGGCTTTGCCCGGTTTTCTATAAACTATCCAAAGCCGGCAATGATGGCGATAGATGTGGCAAGCGGGTTTGCCTACCCGGCGCTTGACGCGGTCAATCGTGAACTGCCAGCATTGGCCAGAACCCATGGTATTGCCATGGCAGGATTGCATCATTCGCATCATTGCGGGGTTGCTGGTCATCATGTTGAAGCAGCGGCGGATCAGGGTATGATTGCCCTGCTTTTTGCCAATACACCATCTGCCATGGCACCATGGGGTGGACGTACGGCCTTGCTGGGTACGAATCCGATTGCATTTGCCGCACCATTGGCAGATGCGCCACCGATTGTCATCGATCTTGCCACATCGTCGGTAGCACGCGGTGGTATCATGAAAGCCGCCGCAAATGATCAGCCTATTCCCGAAGGCTGGGCGCTTGATGCTGATGGCCAGCCAACAACAGATGCTAAAGCTGCCCTTAAAGGAACCATGACTCCGATGGCGGAAGCTAAAGGAGCAGCTTTAGCTCTGATGATTGAAGTGCTGGCGGCCGCATTGACAGGGGCGCATTTTGCTTATGAAGCATCATCATTCCTTGACGCCGAGGGCAAACCGCCCCATTCAGGCCAATTAATGATCATGATAGATGCAGAGGCGTTTTCTCCACAAACGACCGCCCGTATTGCAGAGATGGCTCAACGGATCAGTGATGATGGGGCGCGGCTACCCGGTGCTGGTCGTCATAGCAGACGGCAAAAGGTTGAACGTGATGGCTTGACGGTTGCGCGTCAGATATTGGATATTCTGGACAGATTAGTTTCAACACCTGTTTAGGATTCTGATCATCAAAATAAGAGGATTCAAAGGAAAAAGATATGCTGCATTGGAAAATGGATTGTGATGCTGATGGATATGTCTGGTTGACCATTGATGTCGCTGAAAAATCGGTAAATGTACTGACGCATGCGGTGCTGGAAGAACTGGATCAGATTGTTAGCGATCTGACAAAACAGGACGATATCAAAGGTCTGGCGTTACTTTCCGGAAAGCCGGGCGGGTTTGTTTATGGGGCAGATGTGCGTCAATTCGAGTTGTTCAAGGATGCAGAAGCGGTATCAGATCATATCCAGACTGTTCATCATATGATGAATAAGCTAGCTGCCGCCCCTTTCCCTACTGTTGTCGGTATAGAAGGCATCGCCGTAGGTGGCGGTCTGGAATTATCATTGGCGTTTGACTGGATGATTGCCACAGCATCACCAAAAACACAGTTAGGCTTTCCTGAAGTCGGACTTGGTATTTTACCGGGTTATGGTGGTTCTGGTCGTTCCTATCGCCGTGTTGGACTGGAAAAAGCACTTGAGCTGATGTTGACGGGCAAAAGCGTGAATGCTGAAAAAGCGCTGGCGATGGGGCTGGTTGATGAACTGGTAGCTAGCGAAAGCGAGTTAGCCGCCGCCGCCAAATCATGGCTTGATGCCCAGAATGGTGTGAAACCGGTGCGTGACATGCAACCTCTTGCTACTGATACAGATGCTATATTTAAGGCGGCTAGTGATGCCTATCTGTCACGCGCCCGGCCAGATCATAAACCAGCACCTTTTGCCATTCTGGATCATGTCAGGGATAACATGGAAAACCCACAGGCCATGACTGATGCAGAATTGACGATTTTTCCAGCTTTGATGACAAGTCCTGCCTCCAAAGGGTTACGGCGGTTATTTGATTATCAGGACAGGGTGCGTAAATCTGGTCGCGGTGATAGTGGCATCAGTCATGTGCATGTCATTGGTGCCGGTGTTATGGGTGGTGATATTGCGGCCTATACCGCGATGATGGGATTTCAGGTCACATTGAGTGATCAGAACGAAGACGCAATCAATAAGGCTATCGATAGAGCCAGAATATTATATGAACGCCGCCTGAAAACCGAAGACAGAATAGCTGACGCTTTATCAAGGCTGGTGTCTGATCCGGCGGGTGATGGTATGGCCAGAGCTGATCTGATTATCGAAGCAGTAGCAGAGCGACTGGATGTCAAAAAAATAGTCTTTCGGGATATGGAACAGAAAGCCAAACCCGATGCTATTCTGGCTACAAATACGTCATCAATTCCGCTGGCATCTATTGCTGAAGAACTTGATCATCCTGAACGGCTGGTTGGGATACATTTTTTCAATCCAATGCCAGTCTTGCCGCTTGTCGAAATTATCTGGGCAGATACCACAGCCGATGAGGTGACGGCACGCGCTATGAAGTTTGCAGGTCAGTTGAAAAAAATGCCTATTCGGTGCAAATCAGCCCCCGGATTTCTGGTTAACCGGGCGCTTCTGCCATACATTTATGGCGGCATATCCAAGATGCTTGCGGGCACAGACCCTGACCTAATTGATGAAGCGATGGTGGATTATGGCATGCCAATGGGGCCGATTGAACTGGCTGATCAGATCGGACTGGATGTAACCCATGATGCAGGCCTGCCACTGGGAATAGCTGATGATGTAGCCGCGGCATTACAAGAACTGATCAGTAAAGGTAATCTTGGTCGTAAATCAGGAAGCGGGATTTTACGAATGGGATGGTAAAAAAGCTATCAGGCCGCGTCGCCGTTATCCCATATCAGAATCAGCAATATTGGCCAGAGAGTTATTGCAACCCATGATCAGAGAATGCCAGTCTGCTGTTGATGAAGGTATTGTAGAAAATGCTGATATGGCAGATGCCGGAATGATTTTCGGCACTGGTTTCCCCGGATTCCGGGGTGGGCCGTTATTTTGGGCAAGTCAACAGAATTAGGACAAGTAGATGTATCACGCTCCACTGAAAGATATGCGTTTTGTTTTCCGTCACCTGATTGATCGGTCAGCATTAGCTGACACCTATGATCATGATGCATTAGGCGATGATTTGTCAGATGCTATTTTTGAAGAAGCCGCCAAATTTGCATCTGATATTATTGCGCCAACAAATGCTGGTGGAGATAAAGGGTCTGTAAGGTCTGATCATGGTGAGGTGACGACGCCGCCCGGTTTTAAAGATGCTTATGCCGCTATGGGAGCGGCTGGCTGGACAGCCATGGATGCAAGTGAAGATCATGGTGGTCAGGCGATGCCAATGGCGATTTCAGCCTTTGTAAATGAAATGTGGCAATCAGCTAATATGTCATTTGCGCTATGTCATTTGCTGACTCAAGGCCAGATTTACGCGCTGGAAAATATGCTTCGCCAGAACATAAAGCCCTCTATATCCCGCCAATGGTTGAAGGTCGCTGGACAGGTACCATGAATCTGACCGAACCACAGGCAGGCACGGATTTAGCGGCTATCCGGAGCATGGCTATCCCCGAAGGAGATCATTACCGCATAACTGGCCAGAAGATTTATATCACCTATGGTGAACATGATATGGCGGAAAATATCGTGCATCTGTTACTGGCGCGAACACCTGATGCGCCGGAAGGCCATAAAGGTATTTCGGTTTTTCTGGTGCCAAAATATCTGATCGAACCTGATGGAAGCCTTGGTGATCGCAATGATGTTACATGTGTATCCATTGAAAAGAAACTGGGCATCAAAGGATCACCAACAGCGGTTCTGCAATATGGTGATGAAGGTGGTGCTGTTGGCTATCTGGTTGGGGAGCTTCATAAAGGGCTTGAGATCATGTTTGCGATGATGAATCATGCCCGCTTTATGGTTGGCGTTCAGGGATTAGCCATTAGTGAACGCGCCTGTCAACAGGCCATTTCCTATGCGATGGACAGAAAACAGGGGTACGCCACTTGGAGGCAAGGATGGTGATCCCATTATCGGGCATCCGGACGTGTTGCGTCTGGTGGCTAGTATGCGCGCCGATATTATGGCCATGCGCAGCTTGCTTGGTATTGGTGCCGCGGCCATGGATATGGCATCCCATAATCAGGATAAAAGCCATCAGGATAGGCTAGGGCTTCTGGTTCCCATTATTAAAGGCTGGCTGACCGAGCTATCGCTTGAAATTACATCTCAGGCTGTTCAGGTTCATGGTGGTATGGGCTTCATTGAAGAAACGGGTGCAGCACAGCATTACAGGGATGCGCGCATTTTACCAATCTATGAAGGAACAACCGCTATTCAGGCCAATGATCTGGTATTCCGCAAAACCTTGCGGGATGGCGGGGCTTCAATCATGGCTCTGCTGGATGAAATGGATAAAGATATGAACGGGATTGCAGCGGATAATGCGGAAAGATATCACGCATGGCTGGCCGCGTTCGCCGTGCGGTTGACCAGGCACGCGATGCCATTAACCATTTGCTGGCTTCGGCTAATTCGCCTCGCAAAGCTGCTGCTGGTGGTCATCATTTTATTATGATGATGGGTATGCTAACAGGTGGCTGGCAGATGGTACGGGGAGCGGCGATTGCTCGCCGGCAAAGTCAGGAGGCTGGGGCAGATATTGATTTTCTGACGACCAGATGGACATTAGCCGATGTGTTCATTACCCAGCGCATGCCGCAAGTTGATGCTCTGGCTGAAACGATAATGAAAGGTGATGAAGCTGTGCTGGCAATCACAGCTGAATTATTAGCAGCGCAGTAGCGTATTTTCATTTTGATCGGCATCAGATGACAGACCCAGCAACGAAAAATGGTCTTGCCCTGATGATCATGGCATTGTCCATGTTTCTATTAAGTGTTGGGGATGTCACTGTCCGTTATATTGGTATATCTGTTCCGGCAGGACAGATGATTGCTATTCGCGGTGTTATTCTTATTGCCATGTTATTGCCCCTGATGGGGATAATGCGTGACCCGATCAAGTTGCGTTATGTGACCAATCCATGGGCACTCATCAGGGGGATGGCAGAAATGGTTTCCACCTATTGTTTTTTTATCAGTATTCAGCTGATCCCCATTGCGACATCGACAACGATTGTTTTTATTTTTCCGGTTTTATTAACACTGATATCCATTCCCCTATTCGGCGAAAAGGTCGGGGCGTTCCGTCTTGGTGCGGTTGCATTAGGGTTTCTTGGGGTAGTGGTGATCGCGGCACCATCGGGTGAGGCCTTTGATATGGCCATGATATATCCTCTGATTACTGCTATCGGGCTGGTGGTGCGTGATCTGGTGACACGCCGCATTGATGATGATATCTCATCAGTATCAATCATCCTGACGACAGCTATGGTCACCAGTTTTGGCGGGTTTTTAAGCATGCCATGGGGTGGGTTCAGATTACCAGTGATCTTTATCCGGTATTTGTTATCGCCGCGGCATTGGTGGCATGTTCGTTTATTGCTTATGTCATGGCTATCCGTCTGGGGGAATTATCGGTGATTGCCCCCACACAATATATGGTGATTTTATGGGCAACAATCTGGGGCGCGATATTCTGGGATGAAATACCTGAAGCCAGAGCATGGCTGGGTGGCGGTATGATCATCACAGCAGGGTTGGTTATCCTGTGGCGTGAACATGTGAAACAGATCAGTCGTGAGCCTAGCGCTTTGCCTCTGGAATAAGCCCTTTCGGGGCAAACCGCAAGACTAGCATCATGATCAAGCCCATGGTCATCAGACGGGTATGTGCCGCGCTTTCCAGTAAATGCGCCTTTAAAGCGGAATCCGCGCTCATGCCGGAGGTCAGCAGTTCAATCAGCCATAACCCAAGCGGTTCTGCTTCAATCCAGAAAAACCAGATAATGAATCCACCAATAATTGAGCCATAATTATTACCTGAACCCCCGACAATCACCATCACCCATATCAGGAACGTGTAGCGCAAGGGTTGATAAGATGCCGGGGTAAACTGGCCATCCAGTGTTGTCAGCATAGCACCGGCTAAACCAAGAATGGCCGAGCCGATGATAAAAATCTGCAGGTGTCGGCTTTTTACATCCTTGCCCATGGCTTCGGCGGCAACTTCATTATCACGGATAGCCCGCATCATGCGGCCCCATGGTGATCGCAATGCCTTTTCTGCCATAATGAACAGGATGATGAGTACGGCGACAAACAGCATCAGATATGAGATTTTTACAATCAGGGATGATGCATTGATTACAGAAAAATTCAAGCTGTCGGCCAGTGAATTCACCCATGCTTCTTCCTGCAAATCCAGTTCATAGGGGACAGGTCTTGGTAAGCCATTAACATTTTTGACCCCACGCGCCATCCAGTCTTCGTTTTTAATGACATAGATAATAATTTCAGAAATACCTAGTGTAGCAATCGCCAGATAGTCTGATCTTAACCCCAGCGCAATGCGGCCGATCAGCATGGCAATCAGCCCCTGCCGCAATGGCACCAACAATCCATGAAAACAGAATATGAAGGCCTAGCCCACCAAGATAGCCGGTCTTCGCCGGTTCAACCGCCTCAATGGCTTCAATAGCCGGATCAGCAATAAATCGATAAATGGCATATCCCAGAATAATAATCACAGCCATGCCCAGATATCGGCGGCGTGGATGATGTTTTAAATGGACTGTTTTTTTCCAGAAAATGGTAGCAGCCAGTATCACTAAACCCATGATAGCAAAGCCGCCCATTAATTGTGTTCCGCCTGCTTCCCACGCGGCTTCAACGGGTGGCATCGAAACAATCACGCCAGCTAGCCCGCCTACAGCGACAAAACCCATCACGCCAAAATTAACCAGTCCTGCATATCCCCATTGCACATTAACACCAAGTGCCATGATAGAAGAGATGACACAGAGATTAAGAATGCTGAAGGCAACATTCCAGCTTTGATAAATGCCGACAATAGCCAGTAGAATTGCCATGCCAAAGAAAACAGAAAAGATACGCATCGGGCTGGTCATAGCGTTTTTCCTCCGGCAATACCTGTTGGTCTGATAATCAACACCAGCACCAATATAACGAAAGACAAGGCAATTTTATAATCGGTGCTAAGCAATTGCATCAAGCCATCTGGTTCTAGCGATTCGGGAAGCAAATATCCCAGCACCCGTTTATAGGCAAAAGTAACAAATAATTCCGAAAAAGGCGATAACGAAACCCCCAAGAATGGCACCTATCGGGCTGCCAATTCCGCCCACGATAGCTGATGCAAATATAGGCAATAATAAGGATAGATAGGTAAAGGGTTTATAGCTTTTATCCAGCCCATAGAGCGTGCCGGCAAGTGTAATCAAGACGGCGGTAATCACCCATGTGACAAGCACTACCCTTTCCGGATTAATGCCAGATAACAAGGCCAGGTCTTCATTATTAGAATAGGCGCGCATGGATTTTCCTGTCCGTGTATAGGTCAGAAACCAGAACACGAATGCAACCATAATCAAGGCTAGAACCACGGTGATACCTTGCGTGGTTTTGATAGCTAGTCCTTCGTTCAGGCCAGTCATCTGTTTAAAACTTCGCGCCTTTAAAATGAATCTTTCGCCATCAAAAAACCGCTGATCATTAGGCCCTATGATAAACCTGATCAGCCCGCCAAGAAAGAACATCAATCCCATGGATACAATCAACAGGGTCACTGGTGGCGATTTAATGGAACGATAATATTTGAACACCACCCTGTCTGCTGTCAGTACCAGAAAAATTGTTGCTATGATCCCGAATGGTAATGCCAGTAACGCTGTTGGTAGAACACCAAAGGATATGCCTTGCGATTGCATCCACCATGTAACCAGAATAGTAATCATGGCACCGAATGACATCATTTCACCATGGGCAAAATTTGAAAACCGCAAAACAGAATAGATCATGGTAATGCCAAGTGCGCCAAGTGCAAGCTGGCTTCCATAGGTCAGACCCGGAACAAGGACAAAATTGGTGATCAGGACAATAGCATTTAGAATATCGGTCATTATGCCTAGCCTCCCAGAAAGGCTTGTCGAACGTCAGGATTGGCCAGAAGCGCCGCACCTGTATCGGTATATCGGTTTCACCCTGAACCAGAACATAGCCTTTATCAGCAATTTCGAGAGCTTGCCGCGCATTCTGTTCGACCATCAGGATAGCAATGCCTGTCTTCGCAATATCAATGATCCGGTCAAACAGCTCATCCATCACAATCGGTGATACACCTGCCGTCGGTTCATCCAGCATCAGAACTTTAGGTTGTGTCATCAGCGCACGGCTAACGGCAACTTGCTGGCGTTGGCCGCCGGATAATTCTCCCGCAGGCTGGCGACGTTTTTTCTTTAAGGATAGGGAATAAGGCATAGACCTGTTCCATGGTATCAGAATAATCATCGCGGCGAATATATGCCCCCATTTCAAGGTTTTCTTCGACGGTCATTTCAGTGAAAATATTTGCTGTCTGTGGCACAAATCCCATGCCGAGCATGACACGTTCTTGGGGTTTCAGGTGAGTGATATCCACCCCGTCCATTAATACCTCACCCTCACTAAGCGACAACATACCGAAAATCGCTTTCATGGCGGTGGATTTGCCCGCGCCATTGGGTCCGACAATAACGGCAATTTCCCCTTTTTCAACGCCAATAGTACAGCCATTGAGGATCATGGCACCGCCATATCCGCCGATCATATCTTTGCCAATGAGGAAGCTCATGCCTTCACGCGCTCCTTTTTGCTTTTCACCCCTGTTCCCAGATAGGCTTCAATCACGTGCGGATTTTTCTTGATCTGCTCGACGTTACCCGATGCCAGCACATCACCTTCTGCCATTACGATGACCGGGTCACATAAACGGCCGATAAAATCCATATCATGTTCAATCATGCAGAATGTATATCCGCGTTCTCTATTTAGCCGCAGGATAGCATCACCAATGGTTTTCAGCAGTGTCCGGTTAACGCCCGCCCCTACTTCATCAAGAAAAACAATGCGCGCATCGACCATCATGGTTCGGCCAAGCTCAAGCAGTTTTTTCTGGCCACCGGAAAGATTGCCAGCATATTCATTACGGACAGCACTGAGCTGAAGAAAGTCAATAACGTCATCGGCTTTCTGCGCGATGGCTATTTCTTCCTGTCTGATTTTCTGAGGCCTGAACCATACATTGATCAGTTTTTCGCCAGCTTGCTGGGCTGGCACCATCATCAGATTATCACGCACGGTTAATGAGCTGAATTCATGCGCAATCTGGAATGTGCGTAAAACCCCATGATGAAAAAGTTCATGAGGCGCAAGACCGGTAATGTCCTTATCCCCAAGCATGACTTTACCACTATCTGGCTTATATACCGCCGGCGATAACATTAAACAAGGTGGTTTTACCAGCACCATTTGGGCCAATAAGACCGGTGATTGACCCCTCTTCAATGGTAAGAGGCACCATTGACAGCTTTAATGCCACCAAAGGTTTTGACCAGATTTTTTACTGTAATCATAAGATAAAAATAAATAGCAAAATATCAGGACGACTGACCATGTGAGGATTAGCCGTCCTGATATGAGTAATGATTAACGGAACTTAACGGTTACGTTTTTACCGTTCTGAACTTCAATCTCACGGTAGTTACCAGCAGACTCGCCACCATTAACCAGTTCAACAGCAGAAGCACCGACATAATCAATGTCCTTGCCTGCAGCAATCAGATCAAGAGCTTTGCCAAGTTCACCCGGATAGATTTTTTCACCCGGAGCATTGGCAATGTCTTCGATATGGGACTTGAATGTCTGGCTATCGGTAGAACCGGCTTTGTGCATGGCCATCATGATCAGCGCAGCCGCATCATATGATTCTGGTGCAAATGGGCCAGCCTTGAAACCAGCATCTGAAGCCATGGTTTCAAAAGTTGCTGCACCTGGGCTATCTGTGCCGGGGACGTCACCAATAGAACCGTTCAGGTCTGGGCCAATGGCTTCTGGCAGACTGTCGCCAATCATTCCGTCTGGCATGTAGAACATGTCAAATGCGCCATTATCAAGTGATGCCTGAATGATGCCTTTACCACCCTGATCAAGATAACCGGCAACGATGAGGATATCACCACCAGCCTGTGCCAGTGATGCCACTTCGGCGTTGTAATCCGCTTTACCATCTTCGTGTGGGGCATTGATGGTGATAGTTCCACCAGCAGCAGAGAAGTTTGCTTCGATGCTATCTGCCAGACCTTTGCCGTAATCATTGTTGGTATAGGTCATGGCAGCTGTTTTAAAGCCACCCTCCATTAGAATTTCAGCAACAATTTTGCCCTGACGTGCATCAGATGGGGCTGTCCGGAAGAACAGGCCATTATCTTCAACAGTTGTCAGTGCTGGCGATGTAGCCGAAGGTGAGAGCATGACGATACCGTTTGCCATAGCAACATTCTGAAGAATGGCTGTTGTCACGCCAGAACAGTCTGCACCAACAATGGCACTAATGCCTTCTGCTGTGATCAGACGTTCAGCTGTTGCTGAAGCCGCCTGTGCGTCGATACAAGTCGAATCACCCCGAACAGGTACAACAGTCATATTATTCATGAAGTTGCCGGAATCATTAACTTCCTTCATAGCCAGTTCAGCACCATCGGCCATATCAGGGTAAGGGATTCGATTGGGCCAGTATAACCCAAGATAACGCCGATTTTGACATCATCAGCAAATGCCGGAACAGCAAGAGCCATGCTGACAGCAGCTGTCATAATTACTTTTTTCATGTTAGAAACCTCCTAGAAAAGAATTAAGTATTCATAAAACGTGTTTGACCAATACGCAATAAAATTAGTTTTTATCAATAAAATCTGTGTGAATTTATCAATCTTTTGGTGGCACATTATTATTTTATAAAATTGGTGAGACAAGTAAAATTACAGTCGGATTCAAGGGGCTGGCAATGATTGGCAAAAGCCATGATAATGAAAATGATAAAGAGATGAGGATTAGGCATGGCGCAACATCGTATCCCCGCAACTGTAATTACCGGATTTCTTGGTGCCGGAAAAACAACATTGATTCGCAATTTATTGCAAATGGTAGATGGTGATCGGCTGGCGCTGATCATAAATGAGTTTGGCGATATCGGCGTTGATGCTGCCCTTGCCAAGGAATGTGGTTCCCCGTCCTGTGATGCGGATAGTATCATTGAGCTGGCTAATGGCTGTATCTGTTGCACGGTGGCTGATGATTTTCTGCCAAGCATGGAAGCATTGCTGAACCAGACCCCGCCCCCAGACCGTATAATTATTGAAACCTCTGGCCTTGCTTTGCCACAGCCGCTGGTTCAGGCCTTTCAATGGCCGGATATTCGTACCCGTGCCATGCTTGACGGGGTAATTACTGTTGTTGATGGCTCGGCATTGGCAAAGGATCAGGTGGCCAGTGATTTGTCAGCGGTAGAAACCCAACGCCGGAATGATCCCGAACTGGATCATGATACGCCGATTAATGAGCTGTTTCATGATCAGCTGTCTGCCGCAAATATTCTTGTTCTATCCAAAACAGATCTTATGTCTGATGATGAAAAGCAGCATGTTAAGGCAAAACTGGATCGCATGATGACACAGAATGCACCAGTTGTTGAAACCAGTGCCGGGTCTGCACCGATATCTGCCCTGTTTGGATTGGGGCTTGAAGCGGAAGCATTTCAGCGCAGTGCCCATAGCCTTCATGACCAGCACCATCATGATGACCATCATGATGACCACCATGATGATGATCACCACCATCATGATCATGGCCATGATGCCTTCCATACGGTTGTTCTTTCTGTTCCACCGCTGGAAACAGCAGAGCAAATTGTTGATGCGATTGCCGCATTAGCAGAGCCAGGCGGGATGCTTCGTGCCAAGGGGGTTTCTGACCGTAACAGGAAAACGCGCCCCACTTGTTGTTCAGGCTGTTGGCGGTCGGGTTGAGCATTATTACACGCAGGATCATAGCGTCATGCCATCTGAGGATAAAAATGGTCATGGTCGCCTTGTCGTCATTGGTCATGCTGGCATGGATGTAGATACATTGGCTAAACGAACTGGCGGTACTATCACAGAATGACCGCGAGGATTAGATGCATCTTCTCAAAATAGAACAATCCGGTGATCTCTATGCTAGCGGTGAAGCGGTTGATCTGAATCAATCGCCGGCAAAGATGGTTATTCTGACAGCCGCCGATAGTGAAATCAGCCTTCTTGCTGAAGCCGCCAGTCAATCCGGATATAAGGCCAATGATTTACGACTGGCAAATATCCTTAGCCTGTCGCATCCGTTTTCTATTGATCTTTATATCCAGAACACGCTGTCACATGCACAGATCATTGTTGTCCGGCTTTTTAGGTGGGACAGGGTACTGGCCTTATGGGGTGGAACAATTATCACTGATGGCAAAACAGAAAGGCATTGTGCTTGCCATGATACCGGGCGATGGTCGCCCTGATCCCGAATTAGAACGGTTATCATCATTGCCGCCAGATGATCTGGCAAAACTGGCCGCATATCTGGATCATGGCGGGATGGCGAATGCTTGTGCCCTGCTTATGGCCATGAAGGATATCATAACAGATGCAGATACAGCCCCGCCACCGCGACCATTGTTGAAATCCGGATTGTACTGGCCGGATAAATCACCGGTCGATATGGCGGATCTGCAGACCATATGGCATGCCGCGCGTCCTGATCATGAACCATCACCACCGGCCATAGCGGCGATTGTATTTTACAGAGCCTTGATGCAATCAGGGCAAACCGCAGCGGTTGATGCTTTGATCAGGGCGTTAACAGATCAGGGCATATGTGCCCTACCAATATATACGTCTAGTCTGAAAGATGCCGAATCAGCCAGCATCACGGCCAGTTTGCTTGCGCAGGCAGGGGCAGGCGTTATTCTGAACGCAACCAGTTTCGCGGTATCTGACCCTGTTCGCGGCGGTGAGATGAATGAACAATCACCGGGGCCTTTTGGTGTGGTCAATGCGCCTGTTTTACAAGTGGTGTTCAGCACCTCAACCAGATCACAGTGGCAAAGCGGTATGGCCGGACTCAATGCCCGTGATCTGGCTATGAATGTTGTTTTGCCTGAACTGGATGGCCGCATTATCAGTCGTGCAGTTGGTTTCAAAACCGCACCGGAAAAAGATACCCTGACCGAGGCGATGGTAAGTCGTTATGAAGCTGATCAAAACCGGGCAGAATGGGTGGCCATGCTGGCAAAGAACTCATTGAAGCTATCGCAAAAGCCACGGGATCAGGTGCGGATAGCCATGATTATGGCGAATTATCCCAATCGTGATGGACGTCTGGCGAATGGGGTCGGGCTTGATACGCCAGCAAGCGCGATATCAGTGCTGAAACGACTATCGGCAGAAGGCTATCATATCGCCAATTGTCCGGCTGACACGAAAACCCTGATGGATACCGTCAAATCACGACCTACCAATAGCGGGGTCAAAGACAGGCATGTGGATGTATGGATGTCACTTGCAGATTACAAATCCTGTTTTGAGGCGTTGCCTGATGCAGTCCGGCAACAGATCACAGAACGCTGGGGTCAGCCGGAAACGGACCCCATGATAGCTATGATGGCTTTTTCGGATGAAAAGGGTTTTGCCCTTCCTGTTGTTATGATGGGGCATGTTGCTGTCGCAATACAGCCTGCCCGCGGATATAATATCGATCCGAAAGCAAGTTATCATTCTCCGGATTTACCGCCGCCGCATCATTATCTGGCTTTTTATTTCTGGTGCCGGCATGATTTTGATGTCGATGCGATTATTCATCTGGGCAAACATGGCAATCTGGAATGGTTGCCTGGAAAAGCATTAGCCCTTGATAAGGATTGTTTGCCGGAAATATGTCTGGGCCCGATGCCGCATTTTTATCCATTTATCGTTAATGATCCGGGTGAGGGCAGTCAGGCGAAACGGCGAAGTGCGGCGGTCATTATTGATCATTTAACGCCCCCCATGACATTAGCCGACAGCCATGGCGTGATGGCAGAATGAAGCGAGCATGGATGAATATTATGAAGCCGTTGGCGTTGATACGCGGCGTTCAACCGCGCTGATGGATGATATTCTTTCACATGCCGAATTAGCCGGACTAGCAACAGATTGTGGTATTAACCTTGATGATAGTAATGATGAAAAGTTGCAGAAACTGGATAATTATCTCTGTGACATAAAGGATATGCAGATACGGGACGGGCTTCATATTTTTGGCCAGCTAGCGGATGAAGATCAACAGACCGGATTGCTTACGGCCATTATGCGGGTTCCCCGTGGCGATGGATCAGGCGAAGGGCAGTCTATCCTGCGTGCGCTTGCGGCTGATATTTTTCCTATGGCTGATGAGTTTGATCCGCTAACAGCGAATCATGCTATGGCGTGGGAATGGGAAAAACCGGCTATTTTGAACCGTGATGAATGGGGCATATGGCGCAGTCATGGGGATGTGGTCGAACGGCTAAATGCGCTGGCGACAGAATTGATATCAGGCCAGATCAATCCACCAGATAGCTGGGTCAATACCAGATATCTGCTTGATCATGCCTTGCCATCATTGCGTTCAGCGGTCAGGGCATCACCGGAAAAGAGCTTTATTATCTTATGCGGGGACTTGCTGGCGGATATGTTCCTGCCGGTGCATCGGGCGCCCCAACGCGAGGCAAGCCCGAAGTCTTGCCAACTGGCCGCAATTTCTTTTCCGTTGATACAAGAGCCGTGCCATCACCTGTTGCCTGGCGGATAGGCTGGGCATCGGCGCAGGCGTTATTAGACCGGTATGTGCAGGATCATGGGGATTATCCGGCAGCTATTGTTCTGTCAGTATGGGGGACGGCGAATATGCGAACTGGTGGGGATGATCTGGCACAGGCACTGGCCTTGATGGGGGTTGAACCAAAATGGGATAGTGCCAGCCGCCGCGTCACCGGATTTGATGTCATGCCGGTTAGTGTACTGGGTCGGCCGCGTGTTGACGTAACCTTGCGGGCATCAGGGTTTTCCGTGATGCCTTTCCGGCACAGATTGCGCTATTTGATAAAGCGGTTCAGGCGGTAGCCAGCCTTGATGAATCAGAGGCAGATAACCCGCTTGCCGCCAGATGGCAACGTGACCGGAATGATCTGATGCAAAGAGGTATGACAGAAACAGATGCCGGACGGCATGCCGGTTTTCGCGTCTTTAGTGCGATGCCCGGTGCTTATGGGGCAGGGATGCAAACCCTGATAGATGAAGGTATCTGGAATAGCCGCGCCGATTTTGCCGAAACGTTTATTCAATGGGGGATATGCCTATGGTGAAAACGAAGATGGCGTGGCAGATCATGATGGATTAACGCGCCGGCTTACTGTCAACCGATGCAGTACTTCATAATCAGGATAACCGCGAACATGATATTCTGGATTCGGATGACTATTATCAATTCGCAGGCGGATTAGCGGCAACCGTGGCGGTGTTGAAAGGTCAGGATGTTCCTGTCTATATGGGTGATCATGCGCTGGCAGAACGCCCCCAGATCAGAAGCCTTGCCGAAGAGATATCCCGTGTTATCCGCGGTCGGGCCTCTAACCCGAAATGGATAAAGGTGTCATGCGGCATGGCTATAAAGGCGCGTTTGAAATGGCCGCTACTTGGATTATCTGTTTGCTTTTGCGGCGACCACCAGACAGGTGAAAGATCATCATTTTGATGCCCTTTTTGATGGCTGGGTAGATAACGAAGAGGTAGCCCAGTTTATCAAAGACGAAAATCTGGATGCGTGGCGGGATATTCTTAGCCGGTTTCAGGAAGCTATTGATCGTGGGTTGTGGCATCCTAAACGGAACGCGACAGGGGAAACACTATTGGCAGCAAAAATATCAGCTGAACAATAATCAGAAAAAATTGGCAAGTCAGAACGAATCAGGCCACAATAAAACGATGTCTTAATCAGTTACACACGAGGATATTATGACAGAGCAAGATGATGAGATCAGTCGCCATAATTCAAAAATGGCCAAGAAAAAAGCGGCGCGTGACCGGATTATGTCCACCAAAACCGAAGAAAAAGGGATTGATCATTGTCCATACGGGTAAGGGCAAGGGGAAATCATCTGCTGCATTTGGCATGGTTTTCCGGTGTATTGCCCATGGTCTGCCATCAGCGGTGGTACAATTTATCAAAGGCGGATTATCCACTGGTGAACGTGACCTGATCATGGCCAAGTTTTCCGATATATGCGCTTTTCACACAATGGGTGAAGGCTTTACATGGGAAACACAGGATAAGGAACGTGATATCGCTGCCGCCACCGCAGCATGGGAAAAAGCAAAAGAGTTGATCCGAGATAGCAAGCATCATCTGGTGCTTCTGGACGAAATTAATATTGCCATGCGCTATGGTTATATTGACACAAATGAAGTCATTGCCTTTCTCAAAACCGAAAAGCCGGAGATGACACATGTGATTCTTACCGGCAGGAACGCTAGTGATGATCTGATAGAAATAGCTGATCTGGTGACAGAAATGACACTGATCAAGCATCCCTTCCGTTCTGGCATCAAGGCACAGATAGGGGTGGAATTCTAGTCATGACGGCCAGCATCATGGTTCAGGGCGCTGGTTCAAATGTTGGTAAATCCGTGCTTGTGGCAGGATTATGCCGGTATTTTGCCAGTCAGGGATTGAAAGTGATGCCGTTTAAGCCGCAAAATATGTCTAATAATGCGGCTGTTACCACCGATAATGGCGAAATTGGCAGGGCACAGGCGTTACAGGCGCGTGCCGCCAGAACAGCCGCCATATCAGATATGAACCCTGTCTTGCTGAAACCCGAAACGGATACGGGTGCCCAGATCATTGTTCAGGGAACCCGCTTTGGCACTATGCGTGCCGCCGAATATGGCAAGCATAAAGCCAGTCTGATGCCACGAGTCATGGAAAGCTATACCCGCCTGAAAGCCATGGCTGATCTGGTGATCATTGAAGGGGCAGGGAGTCCTGCCGAAGTCAATTTACGAAAAGGCGACATTGCCAATATGGGTTTCGCCGAAGAAGCGGATGTGCCGGTGATTCTGGTTGGTGATATTGATCGTGGCGGCGTCATCGCATCATTGGTTGGAACCCATGCTGTGTTGGAGCCATCTGAAAAACAGAGGATCAAAGGGTTTCTGATAAACAAGTTCCGTGGTGATACGCAACTTTTTGCTGATGGAATGGATATGATATCTGAACGGACAGGCTGGCAGGGTCTAGGTATTCTTCCATGGTTTGGGGCGGCAGCGCGGCTACCAGCCGAAGATATCCTTGATCTGGAAAATAAAGCCAGCCAGTCCAGCATGGATAATAGCTGTCATGTTGCTGTTCCGGTAATCCGTCGTATTGCCAATTTTGATGATCTTGATCCATTAAGTCAGGATCCAAGTTTTCGGGTGACGCTGGTAAAGCCGGGGAGCCATTACCGCTAGATGCTGATCTGGTGTTATTGCCCGGGTCAAAATCAACCATTGCTGATCTGCAATTCCTTCGTGAACAGGGGTGGGATCAAGACCTTATGACCTTGCGGCGTCATGGCAAGGCAGTCATTGGATTATGTGGCGGCTATCAGATGCTGGTAAATATATCCACGACCCTCATGGCATTGAGGGCATAGCAGGACGTGTTGATGGGCTGGGCTTGCTGGATATCGAAACAACATTGACCGAACAGAAAACACTCACCCAGACGACGGGCATAGAATCCCAGACAGGGGCGGCGGTTTCCGGTTATGAAATCCACCTAGGCCAGACCACGGGGCCAGATACCGCAAAGCCAATGCTTCATCATATTGAAGGTCGGGACGGCATAACAGAAGACGGGGCCGTCAGTCCGGATGGACAGGTTGCCGGATGCTATATGCATGGGCTTTTTGCCAGTGATACTTTTCGGTCAGCATGGCTGAATAACCATGGACGGCCAGCTAGTGAGATGATTTTTGAAACCCAGATTGATACCACGCTGGATCAATTAGCAGATCATCTGGCCAGCCATGCTGATCTGGATGCGATAGCAAAAATTGCCGGCCTGTCATAGATAGCTAACCCATGATTTGCTATAATCCATATGCCCATAATCCATATATCAGTAAACCGATTATCATCAGGCCGGTGACGCGCCATAAATAGCCAAGGGCTAAAAAAATATCCTTATTTTCTGCGATGCTGCCTTGAGGATTAAGTGGCGCATCTGTTGACATTCTTGCACCGTATTTTCTGGCACCAGCCAGCGTGATATTCAGTGCCCCTGCCATGGCGGCTTCTGGCCATCCCGCATTTGGTGAACGGTGAAATCTGGCATCTCGCCACATGATCCGCATGGCACGCATAGCCTGATAGGGGTAAGGAAAAAGCGTAGCCAGAACAATCATCCATCCGGTTAACCGGGCAGGAATAAAGTTAGCCAGATCATCAAGCCGAGCCGCGCCCCAGCCAAAAGCCAGCCAGCGTGCAGATTTGTAACCAATCATACTATCGGCTGTATTGATCATTTTATATGCCATTATCCCCGGCAAGCCGAACACCACATAATTAAAACCGGGTGCGACAACACCATCAGACAGATTTTCGGCAGTGGTTTCAATGCTGGCGCGGCAGATTGCCGGTTCATCCAGCTGATCAGGGTTGCGGCCAACAATCATGGAAACCGCGTGGCGGGCGGCGGTAATGCCGTCATCTGTCAGCGCCTTTGCTACTTGGCGGACATGTTGATCAAGACTGCGGCCAGCAACCAATATGGTGACTATTACGGTTTCCATAATGATAACAGGCCATAATCCCAAACTGGTCAGATCACCAGCTATTCCGGCCAGAGCGGTAAGCGCGAATCCAGTCATGGTAGCGATCAGAACAAGGAAAAAATGGCAAAAACACCGCGCATCCGACGTCCATAGCCAGTGGTTTTGTTAGAATGCAAAGAGTTACTCCAAAAACGGATCAAACTGCCAAATAATACAACCGGATGGGGCAGATGCCGCCATATCACGTCAGGTTCACCAATGATGGCATCAATCGCCAAGGCAATCGCCAGAATGATTGCCCTTACAGCGATGGTAAGTGGTATGGCATAGATCATGATCATGGTCAGAGTAGTCATATCTTTATCTTTATAATTTGATTGCTGATAAGTCCAATCCATATTATATGAAAGTTTATGGGTTCCTTGTTTGACAAGGTGGAATTGATCTTGATGCGGCGGACTCACAAAACCGTGGGAGCTAGAGTCAGGGCCCGGTGCTTATATCCAGCCGATGGAATGCTTGCTGTGTGATAGCATGGCGCATGAAAGCAGGGTTCAGCATATCCACCTTTCACTTGCATTGACCTAAACGAAGTGAAAGGACAACATCATGACATATTCAAAAATGCTTTTGCACTTGGCATAGCGTCAGCAATCATCTTGCCTAAACTGGCTTTTGCCCATCTGGGGCATGTTGGTGATCTTGCTGGGCATGGTCATTTAATCGGTCTGGCAGGATTAGCCGCCGCTGGTGCTGGTGCTGTCTTGCTAGGCATCTTGCGCGGCGGTAAAGCGGAAGCTGATGATGAAGCCGAGGGAGAAATTAATACCGCTGGCGCAGATAAAGATGCTGATCATGTCACCGATGACGGTGCTGAAGCCGCCCCTGAAGCATCTTAATATACACATTTTATAGAGGATTATCATGACACAATCAGACCAGTCTAAAACGAGCCAGCCTAAATATGGGGTCATGATATGTGGTCATGGCAGCAGATCAAAATCAGCGGTGACTGAATTTGCGGTGCTATCAGAAAAGCTACCAGCATATTTTCCGGACTGGCCGGTGGAATATGGATATCTGGAATTTGCCACGCCTGTGATCAAAACCGGACTGGATAAATTGCGCGAGCAGGGCGTTAATCATGTGCTGGCTGTGCCGGGGATGCTGTTTGCCGCCGGTCACGCCAAAAATGATATTCCGTCGGTTCTCAATACCTATGCGATTGAGAATAATATCACCATCCAGTATGGGCGCGAACTTGCCATAGACCTGAAAATGCTTAAAGCGGCAGGTGATCGCGTAACCAAAGCTCTGGATATGGCTGATAAAGCAGAAGGTGTTGTTGATCGTCACGATACCTGTCTGGTGGTTATCGGTCGGGGATCATCTGATCCTGATGCGAATTCCAATGTGGCCAAGGTTGCCCGGATGCTGGTTGAGAGCCTTGGGCTTGGCTGGTGTGAAACAGGGTTTTCCGGTGTTACCTTTCCTCTGGTTGAGCCATGTCTTGAAAATGTCACCAAACTTGGTTTTAAGCGGATTGTGGTATTCCCTTATTTTCTGTTTTCCGGGATTCTGATTGACCGTATTTACGGGTTTACCGATGCGGTGGCAGAACGTCATCCTGATATCTCATTCGTCAAGGCAGGATATCTGAATGATCATGATCAGGTGATTGAAACATTTGTCGAACGCGTACATGAAATTCTAAGCGGATCAAATCATATGAATTGTTCGATGTGCAAATATCGTTCGGCTGTTCTGGGTTTTGAAGATGAAGTAGGCTTGCCGCAAGAAAGCCACCATCATCATGTCGAAGGCAAGGGTGTTTCTGCACCGGGAAGCAATGTTGAAGAATGTGATCTTTGCACCACATTCTGCACCGGGGAATGCCGCCTGAATATGGATCACCACCATCATCATGACCATTCACATGATCATGAACATGGCCATTCACATGATCATGATCATGGGCATCATCATCATCCCTATCCGCAAGCAGATCATCCGCTTGGCCCTAAATCAGTATTGAATAGGCCCAAAGACAAAAGCTGATGTCTGCTGTTTATGATTATATCAAAGACCCGGATGCGATTTATGCGCAATCCTTTGAACGGGTTCGGGCGGCGGTGCCAGCATTAGCCGACCTGCCTAAATCAGTTGCACCTCTGGTTGAACGGATTATCCATGCTTCAGCTATGCCGGATGTGATAGATGATCTGATCTGGTCAGATGATATTGTTGATTGTGCGATTGGAAGCCTCCGTCAGGGTCAACCCATAATATGTGATTGCCAGATGCTGGCATCAGGTATCACGGCCAAGTTTCTGCCAGCAAAAAATCCGGTTATTGTTACCCTTAATCATGAGGATGTTGCAGCAGAAGCAAAAGATGCTGGGAACCACTAGGTCGGCGGCGGCGGTTGATCACTGGCATGATGATATCGAAGGCGCGATTGTTGCCTTTGGCAATGCGCCAACGGCATTATTTCATTTGCTGGAACGTCTGGCTTCAGGCTGGCCAAAACCAGCCGCCATATTGGGTTTTCCAGTGGGATTTGTAGGCGCAACAGAATCAAAAGATGCCTTGATAGCAGATGCCGGCAAAACCCCATTTATCACGATTAAAGGCAGGCGTGGCGGGTCAGCTATGGCGGCGGCGGCGGTTAATGCATTGGCGATTATGGCAAGCGCCTCATCTGGTGGTGAGCAAATATGATCTGGCTTGATATTATTGGAGTAAGTGAAAATGGGCTTGCTGATCTTACATGTGATCAGATGAAACGATTGAAATCAGCGCGGCATATTATTGCACCTGAAAGACTGATCACAGCCATAAATGAACATGTTATAACCGCAGAGGTTATCACCTGGCCAAGCCCGTTTTCCCAGATTTATGATATTTTGGCAGAATGGCGCGGAACGCCAACAGTGATATTGGCAACAGGTGATCCTTTCTGGTATGGGGCGGGAAGCAGTATCATTACCCGTGTCCCCATAGAAGAAATGCGATGTGAACCGGCTCCATCAGGCTTTCAGCTAGCGGCAAGCCGCATGGGGTGGCCTATGGCAAATCTTCATACCATGACGCTGCATGGCCGTCCGGTAGAACATATCAGGGCGGCTGTTATGCCTTCCGCACAGATCTCTGTTACTGGCCGATAGTGCCGCTACCCTGCAACAGGTGGCTCAACAGCTGGTGGCAATCGGGGCAGGGACAGCCAAAATGACAGCTCTTGCCCATATGGGCGGCAAGGATGAAGCCAGATATGATGGTGAAGCTGATGACTGGGCAGATCAACCGCCTTCTGTTGCAGATTTTCATGTTCTGGCTATTGCCTGCCCTGATTATATGGAAGCGTTCTACCCTTCTGTTCCTGGGCTTGCGGATAGTGCCTATGAAAGCGACGGCAAGCTGACAAAATCTGATGTAAGAGCAATCACTCTGGCGCGATTAAAACCTGCATCTGGCCATCTGCTCTGGGATCTGGGATGTGGGTCTGGTTCGGTTGGTATTGAATGGATGCGTGCCGCCCCACATGCGCGTGCTATCGGGGTTGAACAACGCGCTGACCGGCTGGCCGTAGCGGAAAGCAATGCTATCAGGCTGGGTGTGCCAAAATGGGGCGGGGTGCGGGGTGAAAATATAACTCTTGCTGGCAGAACTGGAGCCGCCTGATGCGGTGTTCATCGGTGGTGGATTAAGTCGTGATCTTGCTGAAATTGTCATGAAACGGCTCAAATCTGGTGGCCGCTTGGTGGTAAATGCAGAGACACTGGAAAGCGAGGCAATTTTGCTGATGTTGCGTCAGGATTTTGGTGGTCAACTGGTGCGTATTGCCATTAGTCATGCCGAACCGGTGGGGCCATATCATGGCTGGCGCAGTGCCATGCCTGTTAGCCAATGGGTATGGGAAAAAGGAACAGAAAAATGAAAACAAAAAAAGGCCGGTTATTTGGAATTGGAACAGGCCCCGGTGATCCGGAATTAGTCACCCGAAAAGCATGGCGCATTGTCAGTGAGGCCAGAGTCATTGCCTATCCGGCGCCAGATAGTGGCGATAGTTTTTCGCGGCAAATTATGGCAGATGCTATCCATCCTGATGCTATTGAAATACCTATTGTTATTCCCATGGTTTCTGGTCGGGCACCGGCACAGGCCATTTATGATGCGGCGGCAGAAACGCTGCTGGAGCATTTACATGATGGTCATGACGTTGTTGTATTATGTGAAGGTGACCCGCTATTCTATGGCTCATTCATGTATTTGCTGGCACGACTTCGGGATGAGGTAGAGGTAGAAATAATTGCCGGTGTTTCTTCGCTTGTTGCCTCTGCTTCAGCCGCGCTTCGCCCTCTGGCGGCAAGGCTGGATATATTGACGGTGCTTGCAGCCCCACTAGATAATGATCGTTTGCGCAATGCTATGATACATCTGAATCATTAGTGATCATAAAACTTGGTCGTCATCTGGACAGATTGCGGCAACTGATATCGATCTGGGCCTGATGGATCAGGCCATCTATATCAGTCATGCCAGCCTACCCCACCAACAGGTTATGCCATTGCATGATGCCCCGACAGATGCACCGTATTTTTCCATGATCCTGATCTATAAAGGAACTGACCCATGGATATCATAACCAGCCCAAATATGCCTGTTCCGGTTTTAATCAGCATGACTAGACATGGTGCGAAACTGGCACGTCAACTCACCACGACATGTGATCTGTCTTGGCATGCCAAATCAGGAAGTTTTGATGAAGATCATATCATGCCTGATCATGTTTTTGATAAAACCGTTCTTCATATTCAGGATAGTTTTGCCGCCGGATTCCCCATTATCGGCATTTGCTCGGCAGGGATTCTTATCCGCGCCCTAGCAGGACAGCTGACCGATAAATGGACTGAACCGCCTGGTGATATCTATCGCTGATGATGGATCAAGTGTTAATCCGTTATTAGGCGGTCATCATGGGGGCAATATGCTATCGCGCATGCTGGCAAACGCCACTGGCGGCAATGCCGCTATTTCGACCGCTGGTGATATACAGCTGGGGGTCAGTCTGGATCAGCCGCCCATGCCTTTTGTTTTGGCGCATCCGGCAGATGCTGTATCTGTAATGGCACGGCTTAATGATGGGGCGACATTCCGGCTTGTTTCGGATATGCCAGATCATCTGTCTGACATTGTGGCATCATGGCAGAAATGGCTTGCCCCGATGGAAAAACAATCGGCAGAAAAGGCCGATATTTCCATCATATTGTCGCTAAGGCCGCAACCATATTCCCCTGATCATCTGGTATATCATCCGCGTCTGGCATGCCTTGGGGTAGGTGCTTCCCGTGATTGTCCATCTGATGAAATGGCTGAACTGGTATCGGGTCTGCTTAGCGATCATGAATTATCACCACATATCATTGCCGGTATCTGGAGCGTTGATCTGAAAGCAGATGAGCCGGCTATGCTGGCTTTAGCGACAATTGGCAGTGCCATTGCGATTTTATCCCGCTGATCATCTAGATAAGGAAACCCCACGCGTAGCTCAGCCATCGCAGGTTGTCTTTGATGAAATCGGGACCCATAGTGTTGCAGAAGCATCTGCCCTTGCCGCCGCGGGTAAGGGCGGTTCCATGCTTGCTGGCAAACGCAAAACAGCACATGCTACCGCCGCAATTGCCATAAGCCCAGATGGTGATCATCTAGGGTCAGTATAGCCGACATCGCGGGCAGGTCATGCTGGTCGGGATTGGCCCCGGACAATCAGCATGGCGAACACCGGAAGCCACCAAGATGATCCACATGGCCGATGAACTGGTAGGATATCATCTCTATATTGATCTGCTTGGTCATATTGCTACTGATAAACCGCGTGCTGATTATGCGCTTGGACAGGAAGAAGACAGATGCCGTTATGCACTTGAAGAAGCCGGAAAAGGCCGGAATATTGCGATCATATGTTCTGGTGATGCGGGGATATATGCCATGGGTGCGCTGGTATTTGAATTGCTGGATAGGGATCAATCCGATGGCGGTGTGTCAGATGCGGCCAGACGGGTTGCGGTTTCCTCTGCCCCTGGTGTGTCGGCTCTTCAGGCTGCTGCCGCCCGATCAGGCGCTTTGTTTGGCCATGATTTTTGTACCATTTCCCTTTCTGATCTGCTGACCCCGTGGGAACATATTGAAAAACGGATTATCGCTGCTGCCGAAGGGGATTTTGTCATTGCGTTTTATAATCCGGTGTCACGTCGTCGCCGGGTTGGACTGGCTAAAGCAAAGGATATCCTGATGGCCCACAGACCAGCTGATACGCCTGTTGTGTTAGCATCCAATCTGGGGCGACCCGAAGAACAGGTGCATTATCGGACACTGGCCACACTGGAAGTGGATGAAGTTGATATGCTAACCGTCGTCATGATTGGTTCATCTGCATCGCGTTGCTTTAAGCGCGGAACAGGCAAAGCGGTTTATACGCCGCGTGGCTATGCAAAGCGCATTGACGAAAACAAGCAGGATAATCAGAGGACATCACAATGACCGTATTTTTTATTGGTGCAGGGCCTGGTGATCCAGACCTTATCACTGTCAAGGGACGTGATCTGATCAGGCGGTGTCAAACTTGTCTTTATGCCGGATCATTGGTGCCAGAAGCCGTGGTTGCCGAAAGTCAGGCTGAAACCATTATGGATACGGCTTCCATGACTCTGGATGATATTATGTCAATCATCATTGATGCCCATGCCAATGGTCATGATGTGGCCAGAGTCCATTCTGGTGATCCTTCTCTATATGGGGCGATAGCAGAACAGATAAGGCGATTAAAAACACATGATATAGATTATAAAATTGTGCCGGGAGTGCCGGCTTATGCGGCGGCGGCGGCAGAAATGGGGATTGAGTTAACGATCCCGGAAGTCACCCAGAGCATTATTCTTACAAGAACAGCAATGAAATCATCGCCTATGCCTGAAGGGGAAGAGCTGGAAAATCTGGCGCGAACCAAAGCAACGCTGGCTATCCATCTTTCGGTAAGGAATTTGCGGGAAATTGAAGCGGTGCTGGCTCCAGTTTATGGGAAAGAATGCCCTGTGGTGATTGCCTATCGGGTAGGCTGGCCAGATCAGCAATTTCTCTATGGCACTTGTCTGATATCAGGAAAAAAGTCATGGAAGCCAAAATCACCCGAACGGCGTTGATATTTGTTGGGCGCGGTTTGAATCATGATAATGCGTTTCGCGATTCCGCCCTTTATGATAAGGATCATGTTCATGTTTTGCGGGTCAAACGTGGTAATAAGGATGAACGCGGCGAATAACCATTATGGCTGCCGCAATCAGATGTGCGTATGATCCAAACACCGTATCCTTGACTAGTCCCATCTTGCCACAATCTTTATCCTGACGATCCTGTGCCTGAAACAGGGGCTGGCCGTTTTCACGAATCGCCGTGGTATAATGAAACTCAAGCCCATAGGCCAGTGCCGGTATCGGCATATCCGCTAGCCGTGTCAGTTTACGATAGCCAAGATGAAGTGATCTTTTCGCAAAGCTGGTCGTCAGGTCAAGCAGACCTGTCATAGGAAAGGTTTTCCCCTTTTCATCAATAATAGCTTTCCCCAGGATCATATAGCCGCCACATTCTCCATAGATATGCACCTGTTTTTGTGCTGCCTTGATCAGGCTGGTTTTCAGGCGCGTGGCATTTGCCAATACATCAAGTGATAATTCCGGATAGCCGCCGGGCAGATAGATCAGATCAGCGTTGGTATCAGCCGCTTCATCTGCCAGGGGTGAAAAGGGAATAATCTCAGCCCCTGTCTTTGCCAGCTTTCTATCAGGTGGCGATAGGAAAAGGCAAAACCCTTATCCATGGCGATAGCAATGCGCTGGGCTGGTGGTGCCATTGGTTCCATCATTTGACCAGATGCAGATGATAATGGGCGGGCTAAAGTGACAAGCTGATGCAGGTCTATATGATCGCTTATCGTTTTTGACATCTGTGTCATAACGTCTTCAAGCCTGCCGTCGGCGGATAATTCTGCCGCCTGAACAAGCCCCAGATGACGGGATGGTAGGGTAAGGCGGTCATGATCAGGCAATGCACCTAAAACCGGTATCTTGGCATCTGTCATGGCCTGTTCAATCATGTCCTGATGGCGGATGCTCCGGCACCGATTGAGAATAACGCCAGCCAGATGCGCTGGTTGATCTGCCTGACTAAGCATATGACGTATCCCGCCTGCAATCATGGCGGCGGTTTCCGCCTGTGCCCTTACATCCATGATGAGGATGAGCGGAAGATTTAGAATAGCGGCCAGATTAGCGGTGCTGGCTACCCCGCCATCCGCTACCCCCATCGCGCCTTCAACCACCAACAGATCACCATCAGCCCTTGCCGCAAGATGCTTTATCAGTTCTGGTCGCATGGCATAGCTATCCAGATTAAACCCGTGCTGGCCCGTGGCGGCATCATGAAAAGCGGGATCAATGTAATCAGGGCCAGATTTGGCCGAACAGATCGCATAATCATTTTCACGAAGTGCCCTGAGAAGCCCAAGTGTTATCAGGGTCTTGCCGCTACCAGATGCTGTCGCTGTCAGCGCAAATCCGGTTTTTGCCATCAGGCACTATCCTCATGCTGGCGGGTGCCAAGCGGGTCAGTATTACGCGGGGGTGGCCATTCATCTGGCTAATCCAGTCAAGGCACTGGCGCATGCGCACCACCTCACCAACGGCGATAATGGCAGGTGGGGTAATGTCATGATCAAGCACATCTTGCGGCGCATTACCAAGGGTGGTTTCCAGCACTTTCATATGTGGCAGACTGGCGTTGCTGACAATGGCCACCGGTTCAGATGATTGGCGGCCTGCGTTGATGAGATTCTCACAAATTTCAGGTAAATGCTTTATCGCCATATACATGACGATAACCTGACTGCCATCAGCAATGCCCTGCCAGTTGACCGCTGATGGGGCAAGGCCAGTCCGGTCATGCCCAGTAAGAAAGGTCACCGCCTGATTAACATCACGATGCGTGACAGGAATGCCGGCATAGGCAAGCCCGCCGATACCAGCAGAAATACCGGGCAGTATCCGCAAAGGAATATTGGCCTGCACCAGTGTTTGCGCTTCCTCACCTCCGCGACCAAAAACAAAAGGATCACCGCCTTTTAACCGTAAAACACGCATACCCTGTTGAGCCAGTTCAATCAGCCGGATAGAAATATCACGCTGTTTTGGTGATGGTTTTCCGCCGCGCTTACCTGCATATTCGATGATTGCTCCGGGGCGAACCCAATCCAGTATTCGCGATCGATAAGCGCGTCATAGACAACAATATCAGCCTGCTGTAATGCGTTAAGAACATGCAAGGTCACTAAACCAGGATCACCGGGGCCAGCTCCGGCCAGCCATACCCAGCCTGATAAAAACTCAGGCCAATCCTCACCGGGGATGGTGGGCAGAGGTGTTCTGGATAATGGCTGTTGTGATGATGTCATGACAACATAGATTCCTTTTCCATTATGAGGCATGATACGATGTGTAATGTATCATGAATAGTGCCATATTATAATGCAACAGACATTGAAAACAACACTTCGCTTCGGCTGGACAACAGGAACATGTGCAACAGCGTCTGTATATGCCGCTTATACGGCAATGGTAACAGGAACATTTCCTGAAACCGTCACCATTGATACTCCATCCGGCAAAGCGGCAACCCTTGATATCTCCTATACCGCCGCAGATGGAAATAGTTTTCTGCAGGCGTGATCAAGGATGCTGGTGATGATCCGGATGTTACACATGGTGCAGAAATCCGTGCCACGGTGACTAGGGCAGCTAGTGGGGCAGGGGTGATATTCCATGCAGGGGAAGGGGTTGGCATGGTGACGCGTCCGGGGCTTCCCGTTGAAGTGGGCGAGCCGGCCATTAATCCTGTCCCGCGAAAGATGATCAGCGATATTATCAACAGTCTGGCTGAAAATATTGGGGGATCACCAGATATTGAAGTGACGATATCAGTCCCGAATGGCAGGGAAATAGCAGAAAAAACATGGAATCCCAGACTAGGTATTATTAACGGCATTTCTATTTTAGGAACAACTGGTGTTGTCCGGCCGTTTTCCTGTTCGGCATGGATAGCATCTATTCACCGCGGTATTGATGTGGCGGGTGCAAATGCGCTAGATCATATTGCCGGATCAACAGGTGCAACATCAGAAAAAGCGGTTCAACAGAAATATCATCTGCCTGTCATTGCCCTGATTGATATGGGGGATTTTGTTGGTGGCATGCTCAAATATCTTCGTCGTCATCCGGTAAAACGGCTTACCATTGCGGGCGGCTTTGGCAAAATGATCAAGCTGGCGCAAGGGGCAACCGACCTTCATTCGGCCCGAAGCCAGATTGATTTTGATAATCTGGCCAAAATCGCATATCAGCAGGGGATAGCATCAGATGGTATTGCTAATGCCAATTCAGCCCTTGAAGTTGCCACAATGCTTGATGCTGGTGATCGGGCTAAACTGGCAACGGTAATAGCCAATTCAGCCATGGCGACATGCCGTGATATGATTGGCAAGGCGCCGACCATGCTGGGGCTGATGATTGTTGATCGTGAAGGTAATATCTTGTCAGAAGTTAGCGAATCGTGACACCGAATATTCTTATCCTTGGCGGCACGCGTGAGGCGCGGCAACTGGCTAATCATGCTGCTGCTCATGGCTGGCATGCCATGCTATCACTGGCAGGGGTAACGCCAACCCCGATTGCTGTTGATCTGGCGGTGCGTTATGGGGGCTTTGGCGGCGCCGAAGGTCTGGCCGCATATCTGGCTGAACATCATATAACGCATCTGGTTGATGCCACTCATCCCTTTGCTGCCCGCATGACGGCACATGCGGTTAAAGCGGCAGAACTAACCGGGGTCGAACGGCTTACCCTGTGGCGACCAGCATGGCAGGCAGGGGTGATGATCATTGGATAGAATTCAAGATGCTGGCTGATCTCTATGCGGCTGTACCGGATGATGCACATCTGTTTCTGGCGGCAGGACAAGAAGGCATAGCCGCGCTTCCATCCGGGCATCGGTTCAGGGTGACAGCACGCGCATTAAAGGCCCCTGATACCACAAGGCCAGATCAATTTTATTGCGGCCTTGCCGCAAGCGGATATGGCAGATGAAAAGCATCTGTTTCAACAACTAGGCATTACTCATCTGGTGGTAAAAAATGCGGGGGGGTCTGCGTCATTCGCAAAGCTTCTGGCGGCGCGAGAATTAGAGCTTCCCGTGTTTATGCTAGCACGACCAGCACCGCCACCACCGCCATATTATGAAACGCTTGCAGATGTGATTGCCGCCCTGTCGACATAACGGCAATATGATGGATTATGCAGGCTTGAGGCTGGTCATGGCATTCGCTATCCGTTTCATGGCTTGTTCGAGTTCTTTCGTTGAAGACGCATAGGATATGCGGAAATAGCCATTCATGGAAAAAGATGAACCCGGGATAACGACAACATTGGCTTCATTCAGGATAAACTGGCAAAAATCCATATCACTTTGCAGGATATTACCATGAACATCTTTCCAGCCCTGACAGTTCTGCCATGAGGCAAACACATAAAATGCCCCTTCAGGAATATCAGCAGTTAAACCGTTCATGGCTTTGATATGCTGACAAACCAGATCACGCCGTTGCCGGAAGATATCTCTGTTCGTTGTAAGAATAGACTGATCACCCGTTATGGCAGCAAGTGCGGCGGCCTGTGATATTGTTGTAGTGCCGGATGTGCCCTGTGCCTGAACCGCTGTCATGGCGGCAATCAATTCTTTTGAACCAATGCCATAGCCTAGTCGCCATCCGGTCATGGCATATGATTTTGAAACACCGCTGACAATCAATATGCGATCAGCGATATCTGGCAGGGCATCTGCCACAGAAATAAATTTTTCAGAATAGACGATATGTTCATAAATCTCATCACTCAGAAGCATGGCTTGTGGATGAGCTTTAATCAGATCACCAATCCCGCGCAAGTCATCAGCTGATAGCACCGCACCAGATGGATTGTTTGGAGAATTAATCATGATCCATCGGGTGCGTGGTGTCATGGCTGCGACTACCTGATCCAGATCAGGTCTAAACTGCCGCATCGCATCATTTGGGATAATAACGGGAATGCCGCCACATAGCCGGACGATATCAGCATAGGATGTCCAGAACGGAGCAAGCATAATCACTTCATCCCCCGGATTGACGCTGGCAAGCATGGCATTGAGAAGGGTGTATTTTGACCCGCTGGATACCAGAACATGTTCTGGGTCGGCGTATGGTTCCACCACGTCCATCATAAAGGGCGGCAATGGCTTCGCGTAATTCGGGCTTTCCGGCGATAGGGGGGTAATGGGTATCATGATGATTAATAGCGGCAATAGCGGCATCATTGGCATGATCAGGGGTATCAAAATCCGGTTCACCAATACCCAGATTGATCACGTCATGCCCTTCTGCCCGACGCTTTCTGGCCGCTTCACTCATCACGACAATTTCAGATACCTTGACCTTAGCCAGACGGTCTGCTTTTACAAAATCAGTCATTCGAATTGTTCCATGATTTGATTTCATCAGCAGAAATACCATAATCAGTCATGGCCGCCTTCGCCGTGATATAGCCGCGGCGCAAATCACGCCTGACCGATGCCCGATCTCTTTCCAGTGGGTTACCAAAACCGCCACCACCGGCAAAGGCCAGATGAACGGTGCTTCCGGTAGGGACAGACTGCCGGCCTTTACCACGCAGACTATGACCATCGCTGGTTTTAAGCGTTGTTGCACCGCCGGATTTACCACCTTCGCGCCCTCTTGCAGGGTGATCAACCCGATCAAGCATAGCCGAAAATATCATGTCATAACCATCACGCGCCGCAACATCCATCACCTGACCCAGCCCGCCGCGATATTTGCCAGCACCGCCGCTATCCAGACGCAATTCTTTGCGCCGGATGATCAGAGGCCCAACATTTTCGGTAGCTTCCACCGGCATGGTCATCACGCCACTGGGAAAGGCGGTAGCATTTAATCCGTCAAGGCCAGCACGCGCGCCTGTGCCGCCAGAATTAAAGGATAATACCTCTGCTGATTTGGCGTTAGCTGGCGCATTACCACCTTTTGCCGGTGACAAACTCATCTGAAAGTTACATAAGGCGCTTGCGCCTTCGGCTTGTATGCCGCCTGCCAGCAACTGGTGTAATGCCCCAAAGGCAACATCTGGCAACATCTGACCTACCACATGGCGCAAAGCTACTGGTGCGGGACGTTCTGCATTGACGATACTGCCAGCAGGCGCATCGATAACAAAAGGCGCAAGTGAGGCCGTATTATTGGGAATATCAGGGGCAATAGCAACTTTCAGCCCATAGCATGTATAGGCTCTGGTATAGACAAGAGGTACATTTATGCCTTTCTTGTCAACGCCGGATGTGCCAGTGAAATCGGCACATATGCGGTCTTTTTCTATGGTAACAGTTATAGCTATGGTGATGATTTGATCAAAGCCGTCAATATCCATTTTTGCGCTGGCTGAACCTTCGGTAAGTCCGGCAATACGTTCAATGGTGGCTGCATGGGAACGGGTCAGAATAAAATCGGAAATCTGATTAAGATCAGCAGCATCATATTCGTCCAGCATAGCCATTAGCTGTTTTGCCCCAACATCATTAGACGTGGCCAGGGCGTAAATATCACCAACAACCTGATCTGATTCACGGACATTCTGGCGGATAATCGTGATCAGATCATGATTGACATCGCCTTTATTGATAAATCGCATAATCGGTATCTGAATACCTTCTTCGTAAAGCGAATTGCCATCAGCACCAAATCCACGGCCACCTACATCAACCACATGAGCAGTAGATGCTAAAAATCCGATAAGTTTCTGGTGACGGAATACCGGTGTTACTACTGTGATATCATGTAAATGCCCTGTGCCCATCCATGGGTCATTGGTAATATAAACATCGCCATCTGCCATATGCGCAATACCAATTTCCCTCATAAAATAGCCAACTGATTCTGCCATGGCATTGACATGACCGGGTGTTCCTGTCACCGCCTGAGCCAGCATGTTGCCCTTTTTCATCATAGACACCGGCTGATAAATCACCAGCTTCCCTGACAGAGGTCGAAAAAGCAGTTCGGATCAAGGCCTGCGCCTGTTCTTCAACGACAGCGATAAGGCGGTTCCACATAATCTGAAGTGCAACAGCATCAAGCATGTTTAGCGTCTCCCTTCTGTATCATCATCCAGTTGCCCGTCTAACCGTATATCAATGGTGCCGTCTTCATGCTGGATAGCCAATGCCGCCACGTGGAATCAGGATAGTTGTTTCTGCTTCGGTAATGACAGCAGGACCTTTGACAACACTACCATGATTAAGGGTATGACGTTCAAACACCGCCGCATCCAGAGGTTCTCCATCGACCAGATCAGCCATCACACGCGTAGCCGTGCTGTTTTCATGGTGATATTTATCAGCAGATTTTGCCTGTCTGGCAGGATCAAGAGGGGTGGAAGCCAGAACCGTCCAGCTGGTAATTTCAATATCAAGGCCATCAACAATGCGGCTGAATAACAGACTGTAACGGTCTTCAAACATACGCATGATCATATCTTTATCCGGGCTTTCGCACCAATCTGAATCCAGCTCGACCGGGATTTCCCAGCCTTGTCCGACATAACGCATATAGGCCTTTGCAGTGATAAGGATATCAGCATCTGGCACCGATGTTTCAACAAATTGTCTGGCCTGAATGGTGAGTGCCTTGAGCATGCTCAAAATATCGTCCTGCCGCCAGTCTGATAGCCGGATATAGAGCGACTGACTGGCTTCAAAACTGAATGGTGCTTTAAGAAAACCAACTGCTGAACCGACACCGGCTGATGCGGGAATAAGGACACGATTAATATGAAGCTTCTGTGCCAGGCGGATGGCATGCAGAGGACCAGCCCCGCCAAAACCAATCATGGCAAAGCCGGCTAAATCTTCTCCGCTTTCAACCGCATGAACACGGGCTGCATTTGCCATATTTTCATCTACCACTTCCGCTATGCCAAAAGCGGCGCGAGCACGGGTGAGATCAAGCGGAGTGGCAATGTGTTCGGTCACGGTGCTTTCCGCTTGTGTCACCGATAACTGGATAGACCCGCCCGCAAAATGGTCAGGGTCAAGTTTCCCCATCAATAGATCCGCATCGGTTACTGTTGGCCGCGTGCCGCCGCGCTGATAGCTGGCGGGCCCCGGCTCAGAACCAGCAGATTCAGGGCCAATCCGTATTTGTTGCATCGCATCCAGTGACGCGATAGACCCGCCACCGGCGCCAATTTCCACCATATCAATCACCGGAATGGAAATCGGCATGCCAGACCCTTTTTTAAACCGATAACTTCGGGCGACTTCAAAACTGCGTGAGGTTTTCGGCTTCTGGTCTTTGATCAGGCATATTTTTGCTGTTGTTCCCCCCATATCAAAAGACACAACACGATTTAAGCCAAAACGTGATGCGATATCTGCGGCAAAAATGGCTCCTCCTGCCGGCCCTGATTCTACTAACCTGACCGGAAAGGCGGCCGCGCTTTCCAAATCCATAATGCCGCCGCCGGAATGCATCAGAAAGACAGGTGCAGCAATATCATTATCCTTCAGTCGCGATTTTAACCGTTCCAGATAGGATGCCATAATCGGTTTCACATAGGCATTGGCGGCAACGGTGTTAAAGCGTTCATATTCGCGCATTTGCGGTGATACATCTGACGATAAAGATACCAGCATGTCCGGCACATATTCAGCCAGAATGGTGCCAATCTGTTGTTCATGCACGGGATTAGCATAAGAATGCAGAAGCCCGACGGCTATGCTCTGGATAGATTGCGCCTTTAATTCGTCAGTAAGTGCTATGACATCATCAATATCAAGCGGGGTGTCTATGCTTCCATCAGCCAATAGCCGTTCTTTCACCGTATAGCGGTATTCACGCGGAATTAACGGTTCTGGTAACATCAGATTCAGATCATATTGTTCGAACCGGCTTTCTGTCCGCATTTCGATCACATCACGAAACCCTTGTGTTGTTATAAGTGCGGTCTTGGCACCGCGGCGTTCAATCAGGGCATTGGTGGCAAGGGTTGTGCCGTGAATGACCATGCCGATATCAGATGGGGAGATATCAGCTTTATGACAGACTGCCAGCAGGCCTTCTATAATAGCGTCTTCAGGTCTGGCATAGGTGGTTAGTACCTTGGTTGATATCTGACCAGATGGAATTTCCAGAACAATGTCAGTAAATGTTCCGCCAATATCAACGCCTGCACGAATAGATTTGGATAATAAGGACGACATGGTAAATACGGATTTGGCTATCTTTTTAGTTTGAATAATGTCACGTTATTTGAGATAGCATTTTATGTAAAGTCGAATAGGTAAATAACGCTAATGCATTATCTTCATACAATGGTTCGGGTCACCGATATCGATACGTCGCTTCGTTTCTGGTGTGATGGGCTTGGTCTGACAGAAGTTAGCCGCAAGGAATACCCGGACGCTAAGTTTACGCTGATTTTTCTTGCGGCACCGGATGATCAGGCCAGTTTCGCCAAAGCCCGCGCCCCTGCGCTTGAACTGACCTATAATTGGGATAGTGATGAAATATATGATGGTGGCCGCAATTTTGGCCATCTGGCCTATGCTGTTGATGATATCTATGCGCTTTGTCAGCATCTGCAGGATATGGGGTAACCATTAACCGACCGCCGCGTGACGGGCGAATGGCTTTTGTTCGCTCTCCTGATAATATTTCTGTGGAATTGCTTCAGATTGGTGATCCAAAACCTGTTGCCGACCCATGGGCATCAATGCCAAATACCGGAGACTGGTAGTGTCGGCAAATGGGCGAAATATCGCCCTGCTTTCCATATCGCAAGCTGTTTTCATGACAACGGTGAATATGAATATCATTGTCACCAGCCTTGTGGGTGTGAATATTGCGCCCCGGCCATGGCTGGCTACGCTTCCTTTATCCATGTTGTTTATTGCGTCTATGCTCACGACGCTTCCGGCTTCGCTGATTATGGGTCGATTTAGTCGCAAGATCATATTTATCATTGCCGCAGTTATTGGGGTGGCGGCATGTCTGTTGCTTGGGCAAGCAACAATCATCAAATCATTTCCTTTATTCACGGCGGCATCCGTCATGCTTGGGGTTACTCATGGCGTGGCACAATTCTATCGCTATGCCGCTGCTGATAACGCTGATAAAGGCAATAAAGCACGGGCATTATCACTGGTGCTTGCTGGTGGTATCCTAGCAGCATTTCTAGGGCCCAATCTGACCCGCCTGACATATCTGGCTATACCTGACCATATTTATGCAGGATGTTTTTTCACTGCCGCCGCGATACAGGCCTGCGCTCTTTTAACCTTGCCATTTCTGCGGATAAAGCCTTCTGCTTTGACAAATGAAAGTCAAAAATCCGTTCCCATAGGAGCGATATTCCAGCAACCATTATTTATAGCAGGCCTGATTTCGGCTTCGATTGGTTATGGCGTCATGACATTTGTTATGACAGCAACACCATTACAGATCGTCAATACCGAACAATTTAGTAATGATAGCAATGCCATCATCATTCAGTGGCATGTGGTGGCTATGCTGTTGCCATCACTGATCACTGGCCATTTGATCCGCCGATTTGGGGTGATATCCATTTTATGGGCTGGTGTGATTTTTTATCTGGCCATGATGATGGTGACCTTGTCAGGGAACAGTTTCTGGCATTATCTGGTTACCCTGATTTTGCTCGGACTGGGCTGGAACATGCTCTTTGTTGGTGGCTCAAGCATTGTTGCGGAATCCTGTTCACCTGAACAAAGGCCACGGGTACAGGGATTAGCAGACCTGATGATTACATTCATGATGGCTCTATCTTCACTGGCGGCAGCAACCATGCATTATCTTTATGGCTGGCAAGCCATGATCATGTTATCGATAGCGCTTGTCATGATGATATCGATTAGCATTCTTGTTGCCATGATGCGGCCTGCGCCGACCTATAAGGAAAGCTAAATCTAGGAAAAGCGATAGGCTGGTTTTATGCCTTTTAAAGGTAAGCCGAATAAACGCTCAAAAAAAAGTCGCGGGAAATGCCCGCGACCGAGTTAGGGAGGAAATGAACGTCTTGAAGACGTCATGCAAGTGATATGTGACCCAAGTCGATAAAAAGTCAACATTCATGACCTAAATTTTTTTATAAATTATCGCGACATTTTGTCATGGCGTTAGATAATTTCATCTCTGGTCATGCCCTTTTGCCGCAAATGATGTATGCCAAGGGCATTATTTCGCTTGGCAAATCGGTCTCCATCACCATTCAGGATAAGCTTGTGATGGGCATATCGCGGGGCGTTAAACCCAAGTAATTCCTGCAAAATACGCTGAACAGGAACAACATGAAGCAGATCATCGCCGCGGGTGATGAGAGTGATGCCGGTTTCGTGATCATCCAGCACTGTGCTAAGAAATATGAACTACCAATATCTCGTCGGGCTATGACTTCATCAGCAATGATGTTAAGATCAATATCAATCTGACCATGGATCAGATCATAAGCGGCAAGTGATGGCAGGTGACGGCGAATATTATCCATTCTCAATCGCCATGCCGGTTCCATAGCACTATTTTCCCGTTCTTCTCTTTGTTGCGGGTCTATCAACTGATCGGTATTTGTGGCTTCATGAGGGGCGGATAACAGATCATTAATTTCCCGCCGGCTGAGATAGCAGGGATAGATCAAATCCTGTTCATGCAAATAGTGAAGGGCATCTCGGCTACTATCCAGATGCTGGCTTTGATAACGCACAGGCTGGGCATAGGGGATATCTAGAAAATCCAGATCTGAAAAAATGGCATCGACAAAATGCGGTTTGCATCTGGTGCTGTCGATATCATCAATGCGCAGCAACATCTTATTGCCGCTTGCGGTTGCTATTTGATGGGTGAACATCGCCGAATAGCAATGACCAAGATGCAGATAGCCGGAAGGTGATGGAGCAAAGCGGGTCATGTCACCCGGTTTTGACCTGATTGATCACTTCTGGGGCAATAGCAATGTTCATTCTGCGTTCAACATGTTCTTTATTGATGTTATCCTTACTTATGTTATCTGCGGCAATTTGCCGTGATCAAGAAAAGATTTCGTTCTTCTCACTCTGTTGGCGTATAGTGGAAGAAAGGAAAGGTTATCATGTCGACTATTATTCGCCAATCTATTGCTGATCATAGTGTTCTTATTCATCAGAATAGCGATGCATCTTCGCCTCAACAACTGATTGTTCTGTTGCATGGCTGGGGTGCTGATGGAAGTGATCTGATTGATCTTGCTCCGCATCTGGCCGCCCGCTTCCCGCATGCTGTGATCTGTGCCCCTGATGGGCCAGAACCATGTACCGCCAACCCTATGGGCAGACAGTGGTTTGATCTGGGTGTTGATGCCACACAAATCGATGAAGGCCCCTCAAGAGCCTATCCGGGGCTTCAGAAACTGTTGCAAGCATTGATGGAACAATTTCACATTTCCGCTAGCCAGCTTGCTGTTGCCGGATTTTCGCAAGGCGGAATGATGGCGCTATATGGCGGGGTTCGGATGACAGAAGCTTTTGGTGCTATTATCAGCATTGCCGGTGCTTTGCTTGCCCCTAATCAGATGGCGCAGGCGTTAACGGCAAAGCCGCCTGTTCTGCTGGTTCATGGGGAAGATGATCAGGTAGTGCCATTTCAAGCGATGGATATGGCAAAGATGGTGCTGGAAACAAATGGGATTCACAGTTGAAACCCTTGCTTGTGAAGGTGTTGGTCATGGCATATCTGATGAGGGCTAAATCGCGCTGATCACATTTATCGCGGATCATCTGGAAATCAGTTCTGAATAACGTAAAAAGAAGCATAATTTATCCTTGTGACCTACTATATCTTGTGTTGTTTACATAATTTTTGGTTGAATTTATGATAGCGATATGATGTCATAATGATATGCACAGGTCGCAATTATCATGTTAGATTGTCATATCCATCATGGCCCTGATCGGGGATTAGCTCCGGCACTGGCCTTGAATGCCGATTTTCGCCCGCTTAGTTATTTTCCGCTTTCTTTATGGTCATGGCAGGATACGATCAAGGCCGTGTTTTTAAAACGGGTTACGATTATTTCCGAATATGACACCTTGATCCGTTCACCAAGCATGAAAATGCGCCTGCCCAGTGTTATTGCGCTCAAAGATTATGTTCAGCAAAGCCGGTTTCCGGCATTTACCCGATTTAACGTGTTTCTGCGTGACCGGTTTACCTGTCAATATTGCCAGAAACCGTTTCCAGCGCAGGAATTGACGTTTGATCATGTGATACCGCGTTCACGGGGTGGCCGGACAAAATGGGATAATGTGGTAGCGGCATGCGGGCGGTGCAATTTGCTGAAAGCCAATAAATTACCTCAAGCTTGTGGCATGATCCCCAAGGTGGCACCAAAACAGCCTACCACATGGGTCTTGCAGGAAAATGGTCGCCGGTTTCCTCCGAATTATCTTCATCATAGCTGGATGGATTATCTGTATTGGGATAGTGAACTTTTGTCAGATCAGGAACAGAAGCACATGCTGGGCAAGGATAAGAATCAACCTTATCATAATCAGGATTGGCCAAGTGAATTCCGGTTAACCGATGAACAGATGGAAAAAGCGTTTAAGCGTTAAACCCGTTCGGCTAATTTGATGGCGGCCCGACATCCGGCCTGAATGATGCGGCGCATAACCGGATATCCGATAGCTTGTTCACCATCATGATCTTTAGCAATATCGCGATGTTCCAGTTCTTCATCACGAAACCGTTCCAGTGTTTCAACTAACGCATCTTCATCCTTCAGGGATTTGGCCTGTTTGTCATAATGTGTACCGATGACTTCTTCAACGGCAATGGTACATGCCATTGCTGCTTTCGGCCCCATGGCGGCAGTAACAGCACCCAGCATGAAACCAGCCCCGTTCCATAATGGTGATAATAGCGTTGGGCGCACCTGATATTCATTGAGCAAATTCTTCGAATGTATCCAGATGCTCCTGTTCCTGATCCCGCATATGGCGAATTTCTTCGGCAACCGGATGATTGCCTAGAACCGCAAGCTGGCCTTCATAAATACGTCTGGCCCCTAATTCACCAGCATGATCAACACGCAAATAGCGGCTAACATCGTGTTGATCGTCATATTTACGTTTCATGATGCTGTCCTTATCTCGTTGATGGGATTAATGGGCATTTCTATTTTCAACATAAGCTGTAAGAAAGGCATATGCAGAAAAAAGAAACTGATGATGAAATTCCATCCTGCCATGGAAAGCCCCAGAAAAGACCATGGCACCTCGTCGCACCTGATGGTTTTTGTGGATAGAAGGGTATCAAGGACGGCACTGACATTGCCGCTAAAATCAATGTTGCCGGAACATCCTTGTGGGCCTGTTAAAATTCCCCATTCGACCCCGGCATGCCAGAACCCAATCCGGCACTAACCGCCATGACCAATCCGCATAATGATCGCAAGATAGAAACGGGCATACGCATGCCGGTGAAGAAGTGGCCAGAAAAAATACCAAAGCCAATCACCACCGCATGGGGAATGCGTTGCCAATAGCACATGGTGCAAGGCTGAAGCCCTCCCAGAAATTGAAAACTGTAAGCTCCAACAAGCATAGCAATGCAACCAAGTGTGATCATGCCGATAGCCTGATAGGGATTGAATAAAAATGATAAAAGCGACCTGATCATGTGGATATCTTCCACCAGAAAAACCCACCAAGGATCAGCAATACGCCTACCAATGTGGTTGCTAATGGGCGATTGGCGCGTGTCCGGATAATGGCTGCCACCAGAAAAAACCGGCTACCCCGTCCTAGTAGTGATGCCAGAATAAGTGGCCATAATCCGACCCCCAGAAAGCCGCCGGAAATAACTGTAACTTTATAAGGCAATGGGGTAAATGCCCCCATCATGATCAGCATCCAGCCATGTTTGGCAAAAGCAGCACGAACCACCTCAAACTCATGGGTTTTGCCAAGCCATTCAATGATGGCTCAACCCCATTTCATGCCCCAGATACCAGCCAGCCACCCCGCCTAGCGTGGAAAAGACAGTTGTCACAAAAGCCAGATAAACAAAGCGTGTTAGGTCGGGCGGCTACCATCACGGCAAGCATAGGGTCAACAGGTATGGGAAAGAAAATGGATTCGATGAAAGAAAAAACGCCAAGCCATGCCGGGGCGGTTTTGCGCCGTGCCAATCAAGCATCCATCTGTTCCATGCTAGCATCTGTCTGGATAGGCGAGAGAATAATGTCGGTTTGACCGTCATGGGAGTCCCTATCCTGAACATGGTGCTGGCGATGTTTCTATGCCGGATGACAAGATTAATATCCCAGACGGTTATCCATTTGGTGCGAGTGGAGAGACTCGAACTCTCAAGGTGTTGCCACCGGTGGATTTTGAGTCCACTGCGTCTACCAGTTCCGCCACACTCGCATCACCATGCTTTTATTCTGTAAAACGGTTTTCGTCAAGAATATGCCGGCTAAGAATATTTTAGCATCGCCTTATAGATTTCGTTAATATAATGATCAGTAATATTTAATGCCGCCAGTGCCTTATGGGTTTCAATCAGATAATCCCGGCATGGCCCGGCAAACCGGTTGCGGTTGCGATCATGCGCGCCTTGGTATCGATGTCATATTAGTTTTGATATAGCTGGGATGTTGATGGTTCATGACAAAGCTAATCACTGAAAATTTTTCTATTTTCTTTCTGATTGACTATCCTGATCACTGAAAATTGCACCATACGTGGTTTATAGGATGAGTTCAGCATTTCCCGTCGCCATAACAGATCCAGTTCATGCACCGGATTATCCGAGCCAATTTTCAATGCCATTCCGGTACAGGAACCGCCATTATCAAGCCCTAACACCAGCCCCGGATCACCTGGTGAGCCACGCCCAACCTCTGTCTTGAGGCAGAATTGGCGATGATATCCGTAAATCCGCCCCATTTTCTGGAAATCAATCTCAATAACAGGGTTCCATAGCAATGACCCATAGGCAAATACCCAGATATCCCCTTCATAATCATCAGGGATCAATTGCCGCCGCGAAGCCAGCAATTCATCATCTGACAAGCAGGGTGCGATCATCACCTCGTTCACGAACCAGTTGCTGCACAACGTTATTGGTCAGCGTATCACGGGTGATGAATTGTTTTTTTCTAATGAATATCCGGAAGATGACATAGGGATAAACTGCTATTTTTCGTTTTCTGTTGCTGATGATGTTTCAATAAGCCGGATATCACGTTGTGGGTATGGGATACCAATATTGGCCTGATCCAGTGCTGGTTTAATCCGTCGCATCATATCCCAGTAGAGGGGAAAATAGGTATCAACATTGGCATATAACCGTAAGCGAACAGTAATGGCACTATCGGCATAGGCAACGACTAGAAATTGTGGGGCTGGTTCAGTAAGAACGCGATCATCGGTTACTAATGCCATGAGCGTTTTTTCAGCGTAATCCAGATCGTTTCATAGGCAATGCCAATATCCAGATCCATGCGGCGGGTATTATATTTCGAATGATTGATGATGATACTGCCCCAGATGGATGAATTGGGAACAGATATATAAATATTATCAAATGTGTTGATGACGGTCGAAAACAGTCCAATTTCATCTACTGTCCCAGACACTGAACCGGTTTCCATCCAGTCCCCGACCTTGAACGGACGCAGGAATAACAACATAACACCAGCCGCAACATTTGATAACGTGCCCTGAAGCGCCAGCCCTACCGCCAGACCAGCTGCACCGATAACAGCAATAATGGATGTGGTTTCAATGCCGAAACTGCCCAATCCTGCAACAAAGGTGATCAGCAAAATAGTGTAGCGGATAATGCTTGCAATGACTGGCGTCAGCGTAGCATCAACCGATTTCATCTTTGATAAACGGTTCTTATCATTCTGGATATGCGGCCACTTATCCAGAAACCAAGGATAATAATGACAAAGCCAGATAATAGATTTCCTGCATAGCCGATCATTTGCTGAATGATAGGAAGCGCCATGAGATCATTAAATGAGGATACATCAGATATATTCATAACTGTATTCTATCGTTAATTTTTTGTTCTGGCTAGCATCAGACGTTGATTTACCAGCAAATCCCAAGTATATTCCCGTGCATAATATTCATAATTACATTTGCTATGAAAGCCGGCCTAGATCATGATGCCAGATTTGATCCGCCCATTACAGATAGCCCCGGATTGTCAGGTGATAGACTGGTCATTAAACCAGTTATCGCAATCCGAACAGCCTAATAGTGATCACGCGCCATTGGTTGCGGCTATTGGTAATTTTGATGGAGTTCATCTGGGGCACCGAAAGCTTATTGCCAAAGCCTGTGCCCATGGTGAAGGATTAATCCCATCGGTCATCACGTTTTTTCACCCGCATCCGCGGCGATATTTTCAACCGGACTTACCTGGTTTTGCGCTTAGCAGATGATAGGATAAACTGGCCTTGCTATCCGAAACCGGGGCAAAATCGGATTATCCGGTTGGCCTTTGATGATGCCATGCGGCAGACCACAGCACATGATTTTGTCAGCGGATTATTGCCAGCTCTTGGGGTGCGGGCGATTTATGCTGGTGAGGATTTCGGCTTTGGAAAACAGCGAAGTGGCAGCATGGATATGATGCGCGAAGAAGGTCGTCAATATGGTATTGATGCCCCAACAGTAGAACTGGAAACAATGGATGATGATGTGATTTCGTCCAGCCGGATCAGAGCCGCGATTGCCCGTGCCGACATGACAGAGGCGGCTAAAAGGTCTGGGCCGTCCTTATCTGATAAGTGGTGTTGTATCCCATGGGGAAAAACGCGGACGAAGCATTGGCTTTCCAACGGCTAATATCATGCTTGGTGATTATGTCTTGCCGCCATTTGGTGTCTATGCCATATCTGCATGGTTGCCGGATACATCCAGAACCCTAAAATCTATGGTGTAGCAAATATCGGTATGCGGCCAACGGTAAATGGTCAGACGCCTAGGTTAGAGGTTAAATCTGTTTGATGTAGACCTTGACCTTTATGATCGCAGGATTAATGTGTGTTTTCTTGATTTTATCAGACCAGAACAGAGATTTGACAATCTTGACCAGTTGCGTCATCACATAGCGCAAGACGTGGAAAGCGCCCGCGCTTTCCACGCTAACCAGAATTGAGTGCCAGCAAATGACAGATGATCTTAAATCCACAGTATTTCTTCCAAAAACGGATTTTCCCATGCGGGCAGGACTGCCCAAGAATGAACCGAAATTATTGAGATGTGGAATAAGATGGGGTTTTTGAAAGTTTCGCGTCGCACCGAAAGGGTAGGGAAAAATTCATCCTCCATGATGGGCCGCCTTATGCGAATGGTAATCTGCATATTGGTCATGCGCTCAATAAGATTTTGAAGGACATGATCAATCGCTTTCAATCCGGTCTTGGCAAAGATGCGAATTATGTGCCGGGCTGGGATTGTCATGGATTGCCGATTGAATGGAAAATCGAAGAAACCTATCGCAAAAAAGGCAAAGATAAAGATCAGGTTCCTATTGTTGAGTTTCGCCGGGAATGCCGAGATTTTGCAGCGCATTGGGTGGTATCCAGTCCGAGGAATTTCAGCGATTGGGGGTAATGGGCAACTGGGCTGACCCGTATCTGACCATGGCATATAAGGCTGAATCCATCATTGCCGCAGAAATCGGCAAGTTTCTGATGAATGGTGGGCTTTATCGCGGCTCAAAGCCTGTCATGTGGTCGGCGGTTGAAAAAACTGCCCTTGCTGAAGCCGAGATTGAATATTTTGATCGCCGTTCAACAACAATCTCTGCCCGTTTTCCAGTTCGCCAGACGGATCATGATCTGCTTCGTGATGCGGTCATTATTATCTGGACAACAACCCCATGGACAATGCCGGGTAACCGTGCCACTGCCTATGGTGAGGATATTTCATACGGGCTATATCAGATCACTGCCACAGCAGAGGATGCGCTTGGCTAAAAGGGGCGAAAAGATTGTGCTGGCTGATGATCTGGCCGCATCAGTGGCCGAAGCTTGTGGGCTGACCGGGCTTTGACCGGATTGGCGGATATCCCATCAATGATGTTTCAAAGATACGATTCTTGGCGCATCCTATGGCTGAACATGGTTATGATCATGATGTGCCGATGTTCCGGCCGATTATGTCACAACAGATCAGGGGACGGGCATTGTCCATATCGCACCGGGGCATGGTGCCGAAGATTATGTGCTGGGGCTTGCGCATGGTGTGCCGGTGCCGGAAACCATTGGTGCCGATGGAAGAGTGATGGCACATCTGCCAATCTTTGCCGGTATGAGCGCCTTGAAAGATAATGAAAAGATAGCTGATATTCTGGCTGAATATGGAGCTTTAATTGGTCGTGGCGATGTTACCCATTCCTATCCGCATTCATGGCGAAGCCATGCGCCACTGATTTTCCGGAATACCCCGCAATGGTTTATTTCTATGGAAACAAATGATTTGCGTGACACGGCGTTGAAATCGCTTTCAGAAAAACAGTTCTATCCACCATCAGGCCAGACGCGTTGACCAGTATGATTGCCAACCGGCCGGACTGGTGTATCAGTCGCCAGCGGGCATGGGGTGTGCCTATTCCCGTCTTTTTCAACAAAGCGACAGGTGAACCATTGCGTGATCAGGCTGTTGTTGACCGTATCGCCGCCGCCTTTGAAGCCGAAGGGTCAGATGCCTGGTTTGAAAAGCCACCAAGTTTTTTCTGGGCGATGATTACAGTACCGATGATTATGAACAGGTTATGGATATTGTTGATGTCTGGTTTGATTCCGGGTCGACCCATGCGTTTCTGCTGGAAAATAATCCTGAAATGAGCTGGCCTGCGGATATGTATCTGGAAGGCTCGGATCAGCATCGTGGCTGGTTTCATTCGTCTTTATTAGAGGCATGTGGAACCCGTGGCAGAGCCCCATATAATCTGTTTTGACGCATGGTTTTGTTCAGGATGAACAAGGCCGGAAAATGTCAAAATCTCTTGGTAACACGGTTACCCCGCAAGATATCATTGACCAAAATGGTGCTGATATTCTGCGGCTTTGGGTTGGCTAATTCGGATTATTATGATGATCTGCGGATTGGCAAAGAAATCATTCAGCGTCAAGTGGATCATTATCGCCGTTGCGCAACACCTTACGTTACCTGCTTGGTAGTCTTGAAGGATTTTCCGCCACTGAAAAAGTTGATCCATCAGAAATGCCGGGACTGGAACGCTGGGTGTTGATGCGGCTGAAAGAACTGGATATCCAGATCAGAGCCGCCAGTGAACATGATTATCATCAGATTTTCACCATGATCCACCATTTCTGCAACAATGATCTATCGGCATTCTATTTTGATATCGCAAAGATTTGCTTTATTGCGGTGATGTGAATCAATGGAACGCCGCGCTTGCCGGACTGTGATGGATATGTTGTTTGATACGCTTGTGGTCTGGTTGGCCCCAATTTTGGCATTTACAGCCGAAGAAGCGTGGCAGACACGCTATCCTGATCCAAATTATTCGGTTCATTTTCAAACCTTCCCTGATTTGCCTGATCACTGGCTAGATGATGAACTTGGTCATCGATGGTCAAAGATTCGGCGGCCAGATTGGCTGGTGACCGGGGCGATTGAAAAGGCGCGCAACGCTGGGTGATGAAATCTTCGTTACAGGCTCATCCTACGCTTATATGCCCCAGAAGCTGTCATTGATGCCTTTAATGGATTTGATGCAGCAGATGTATTTATTACCTCAGGGGCATCTTGATTGCAGAAATACCACCAGCTGATGCCCATATGGATGATGATGAATCTGGATATGGGTGTGACGATTGCGCTGGCAGATGGTGATAAATGTGATCGTTGCTGGAAAATCTTGCCTGAACTTGCAAAGGCGAAGGTGATCATCAGCTTTGTGGTCGATGTCATGATGTCATTTCCGGCTAGATGCTTTGGCGCGGCTATCTTTGGGTGATGATTGGTCGGAATTGATCAATCACCAAACTGATCATGCTTGATATGATTTTTCGCCGCCGCGGATGATAACAATTTTACCATTTCTTAATTTCAGCCCGGTATATAATACAGGGATCAGTTTTGGGATGTTTGGGGATAGTGGCGCCATGGGGATTGGCGTGTCTGACCGGACTTGCCGTTGCCGTTGGGGTGTTGCTACCATATATTTCACGGAATTGGTTGCCACTCAGCGATGGGGTGCCATCATGATGGCTGGTGGGGCTATTAGGTAATGCGATAGACCGTCTGCAATGGGGAAAGGTTGTAGATTTTATTGATGTTCATGTGGCAGGTTGGCACTGGCCAGCGTTTAATATCGCGGATAGTGTTATTGTGATCGGGGTTGGCTTTATGCTTTTAGCAGTTGGCGACAAGGAAAAGATTATGACGACAACCATCGTCAGATGATGAACAGGATATGATCAGATATCGGAAAAAAGATATAAGATGACAGAACATAGTGTTGATCATGATGAGAATGGCAAAAATGGCAAAACAGCAATTATTAAACCAGGAATGGGATGGTATTAGGTAATCATTGCATTGATGCTGATGTTATCGGCCTGTTCTGGTAATGATAGTTTGCTTGGTGGTAAAAATTCCCCTGATGAGTTTGAAGTCGTGATCCGACCACCATTAACATTACCACCTAATTTTTCCTTGCGTCGGGGGTGATGATGATGAGGCCATTGATACGGCAGGACAGACCTGGCTAATGCCAGGCCAATATTTCTGCATTCACAAAGTCCAGGCGCTGATAGGAACCGATAGCGCGGATGCATCTTCATTTTGATGAATTGTTTGGTACTGATCAGGCCATTCCGAAAATATTCGTGCCATTGTTGATGAAGAAACCTTAGGCATTCAAGTTAGATAAACGGGTGCCACTTGAACAAATCTTTGGTGGCCAGCCAGAGGTTGGACCAGACCTTGATGCCGCGGCAGAAGCGTATCGTATCAGGCAGGCGATTAAAGATGGTAAGCCGCTAACCGATACCCCAACTTTCGGAATGATCCGCTGGAAAAGGATTCCTCTGGACCATAGAATAACAGATATGATACGCCTTCTTCCGGATCGCATCATCAATCAAATTGCTGCCGGTGAAGTCAGTAGAACGCCCGGCCAGTGCTGTCAAAGAACTGGTGGAAAATGCGGTTGATGCCGGTGCTAATCAAATTGATATATCTATCGCTGATGGTGGGCGAACACTGATTGCGGTTGATGATAATGGCACCGGAATGGATGCTGACCATTTGCGGCTATCAGTCGAACGTCATGCGACGTCTAAATTGAATACCGATGATATCATGGCTATTCATCATCTTGGGGTTTCGGGGTGAGGCACTGCCATCCATCGGGTCTGTTAGTAACATGACAATATCAAGCCGTGATCCGTCAGATGAAAATGGCTGGACGCTAGAAATTGATTACGGGCAGGTGGGTAATGTTGAACCATCATCGCGGCAAAAAGGCACAAGGGTTGTTGTCAAACATCTGTTTGCTAATCTGCCGGCACGATTGAAATTTCTGAAAACAGATCGCACAGAAACCGCACAAATCATTGATATGACGCGTCGCATCAGCATGGCGCATCCTGATATTGCCTTTACGGTTACAGATAATGGCCGTCAGGCTATGGTGCTGGTTGCCAAGCAAAAAGATGATAAAAGAGCGCGTATTCGTGATGCTGATGGGCGCAGAGTTTGCTGATGAAGCCTTATCACTGGATGCCAAACGTGATGAGATGACGTTATCTGGCCTTGCTGGTCTGCCGACATTCCATAAACCGACCGCTACCGCTATTCATATCTATGTTAATGGTCGTGCTATCGGGATAAAACCCTGATAGGGACAGTCCGCGCCGCTTATGCAGATACGTTGCCGCGTGGTCGTTATCCTGTTGTGGTATTGTTTCTTGATCTGCCATCTGAAGATGTTGATGTTAATGTTCACCCGGCCAAGGCTGAGGTGCGGTTTAAAGATGCTGGCGTTATACGTTCCCTTGTTATTAATGCTTTGCGTGCCGCCATAGATAGTGAACTTCGCACATCAGCCAACTGGGTCAGGCGGCACTTGGTATGATAGGTGATCAGGGGCGCAGTAGCTATTCTGCTATTCAGGTTCTGGTGCATCATATCGTGGTGGCAGATCACCCTATTCAGCTGGCAGCACGTCCCATCATTCGGAACAGGAGATTGGCAAAACCCGGCTCTTTATGGCAAGGCCTTTACCCATGCCGGATATGCCCCCACAAGCTAGGCTGGCCGATCATCATCAGGATATGCCATCGGCAGGTGAAACGGGTCATTCAGACGGGGGGATATAACGATGGATTATCCGCTTGGGGCGGGCAAAGCTCAACTTCATAAAACTTATATTGTGGCTGAATCTACAGATGGTGTGGTCATCATTGATCAGCATGCCGCACATGAAAGACTGGTGCTGGAACGATGAAAGCACAGCGTGAGGCTGGCAGGGGCAATTGAAAAACAGGCATTGCTTATCCCAGAGGTGGTTGAACCGGGTGCGGCGGCGGTCATGGTTCTGCTTGATCATGCGGATATGCTGGCTGAACTTGGGCTGGTTATTGAAACATTTGGTGATGGTGCCATTCTGGTTCGAGAAATGCCGGCTATTCTGGGTCAGACAAATATTCAGCAACTGATCAGTGATATTGCCGAGGAATTGCTAGAACAGGATAGTAGTCAGTCATGGAAGACACGCATAGATCATGTGCTGGCAACAATGTCATGTTATGGGTCTGTGCGTGCCGGCCGGTCACTTAATGCTGCTGAAATGAACGCATTGTTGCGTGAAATGGAAGATACGCCCCGGTCAGGGCAATGTAATCATGGTCGCCCGACCTTTGTCACCCTGAGCCTTGCTGATGTGGAAAAGCTGTTTGGCCGCCGTTAACAACCGGCATCAGGCTTAACCCGATCAGACCAGTAGCGAAGAAAACAAACTCCTGCTTTACCAGCTTTGCGTTGATCCACGATATCAAATGCGAAATGTGATTGCGGCGGGAAGCGATGATCATGTTCAATCACTATAAGGGCATTATCTGCAAAATGCCGCCTGCCATTCTTAAATGATCAAGGGCGATTTGCTAGCATAAATGGGTCATTAGCGGATTTCGCCAGGGCGGATCAAGAAAATCAATCCGGCTTGCCCCAAACGGCCAGTTTAATGCTGATAGCAGATTGCGTGAAACCGCGCCACATTCTTCACCGGCACCAAGTTTGCTGATATTGGTTTTGATCGCTTGAAGCGCAGAAGCATCTTGATCTATCAGAATGACACGCTTAGCCCCTCTTGACCATGCTTCCAGTCCCATGGCACCGCAACCGGCAAATCCGTCAATAATCAGATCCACTTCCAGTGGATTACCATGACGGCCGCCATCAAGGATATTGAAAATCATTTCCCGTGTCCGGTCAGCGGTGGGTCTGGTTTTCTGGCCGTCAGGTGCGGTTAGCGTGGCGCCGCGTCTTTTGCCGCTGATGACTCGCATGAGGTTTCTGCCTTTTTCTGGCTGGCTGGGAGGAAGTGGTATTTTGATCAGAAGAACCGGTTGATTTAAGCCCGAGCTGATCACGCAAGATGGCTGATTTGACTTCGGCTATATCACCTTCTTCTAGTTTATTCAGCGTGAAAGGCCCGAATGAAATGCGGATCAATCGGCTAACTTGATAGCCAAAATGTTGCATTAATCGACGAATTTCACGGTTTTTGCCTTCTTTCAGCGCAATATTAATCCACGCATTGCTATTTGTCTGGCGGTCAAGGCTGGCAATCACTGGCCGATATCTGATCCCGTCAACGGTGATCCCTTTTCCCATTTCATTCAGATGCTCAGCTTTGACCTGACCATGCACCCGAACACGATATTTTCGTGTCCAGCCTGTGGCTGGTAATTCCAGATATCGCGCTAACAAGCCGTTATTTGTCAATAAAATCAGCCCTTCGGAATCAAGATCAAGCCTGCCAACGCTAATTAATCGGGGAAGTTTATCGCCATGTTCGGTTTTTAAAGTATCAAAAATATTATTGCGATCTTTTTCGTCCTTATGACTGACCACCAGCCCGCGTGGTTTGTAATATCGCCAAAGCCGCGGGGTATCAATCACCGGCAGGGGGTTTGCCATCTACTTCAATCCCGCTGATCACCAGTTACCGTAATGGCAGGGGTAAGCTGAAGCTGGCCATCAATCTTGACCCGGCCAGCGGTAATCCATGTTTCTGCTTCCCGGCGGGAACATACCCCGGCACCGGCCATGCGTTTTGCCAGTCGTTCAGGTGCACTGGCTTTGTCATCAAAGAGGGCGGCCAGATCTGTTTTTTGTGAAGAAGCACTCATGGCGAAACCATAGCCTAATTTATCAATTTATGCGATGATCTTTTGCATGAAGATGACCGCTGGATATAACGGGTTTATGCCTGATGCACTTGCTGCCGCAAAGACAGGCAGCCGAAGCAGGAGATGTTCCTGTTGGTGCTGTGGTTATTTCCCCTGAAGGAGAGGTGCTGGCGGTGGCTGGCAATCGTGTGGAAAGAGATCATGATCCTACTGCTCATGCAGAGATACTGGCAATTAGAGAAGCCACCCGAAAACGGAATCATCCGGCTTCATGGATGTGATTTATGGGTGACGCTAGAACCCTGTGCCATGTGCGCTGGTGCGAGTGCTCAGGCACGCATCAGGCGGCTTTACATTGGCGCGCTGGATGATAAATCTGGCGGGGTTTTTCATGGCGCAAAGGTATTTGATCATAAACAATGCCATCACCGGCCAGATATCTATGATGGGCTTATGGCGGATGCTTCTGCCGATATGCTGAAACAATTTTTTGCCGGCCGTCGCTAGGCTATGTTAAGTTGCTATATCTGTCCGATAATATACCTTCGGCCAGCTTATCCTATCAACGTGCTGATAGGCATTCTTCCGCGCTTCTTCCTGATTTTTGCCAAGTGCTGTTACGGCTAACACGCGGCCACCTGTGGCAATAATATCATCACCTTTCTGGCTGGTTCCAGCATGAAAGACATAAGACATATGCTCATCATGATCAGTTGATACGGCGTCCATACCAGTGATGACGCCGCCTGCTTCTATCGGCCCTGGATAACCACCATTTGCCATGATAACGGTGACGGCGGCCCCATCATGAAACCGCAAATCCATATGGCCAAGACCGGATTCGGTTGCTGCGATCAGTGCTGTAAGCAAATCAGATTTCAGTCGCGGCAGAATGACTTCGGCTTCAGGATCACCAAACCGGCAATTAAACTCGATCACCTTGGGGCCATCTGTGGTGATCATCAGACCAGCATAAAGAAAGCCCTGATAAGGCATATTATCATCTTTCATGCCGCTAATGACCTTTTCAACGATATCATGCCATGCGGTTTCCAGAAGTGTCTGGTCAAGAGCAGGGGCAGGTGAAACCGCACCCATGCCACCTGTATTGGGGCCGGTATCCCCGTCGCCAGCCCGTTTATAATCCTGCGCCGTGCCAATCATAATGGCATGTTCCCCGTCTGACATGGCAAATAGTGATGCTTCAACACCTGTTATGCGTTCTTCGATCACGATAGATGCACCGGCATGGCCAAACTGCTGATCATCCAGCATGCTGGTAATGGCGGCGATAGCTTCATCTTTTGTATCAGCAACAACAACCTTTACCAGCGGCCAGCCCATCCGCTTTAATGACATGACCATCGGCCGGATGGGCGTTAATAAATGCAATAGCATCGGTACTATTTTCAAAACGCTGCCATGCTGGTTGCGGGATATCATGCCGGTCACAGAAATCCCGGGCAAAAGCTTTTGATCCTTCAAGCATGGCGGCTTGCTGGCTAGGGCCAAAGACACTGATACCCTGCTGGCGGAGCCGATCAGCCAGTCCATCCACCAATGGGGCTTCGGGGCCAATAACCACCAGATCAATCGCTGCATGATTGATTAGATCAAATAGTGCGGCTTCATCAGTGTAGGGAACACATGTTGCTATTTGGGCAATCCCCGGATTGCCGGGGCTTACAAATAACTTGTCAAGCAATGGCGATTTGCCAATGGCGTAGGCAAGGGCATGTTCTCTGCCGCCGCCACCGATGATAAGCACATTCATCTTTAATTGATCCTATTCTATTTTGTTCGGGGTTGGCCTTATGCCAATCAATATGCCATAACATGGTATGGAAACCAAAGATCAAAGCCATCTGCAAACCGATAATCAACCAGTATTTTCGCTTTCTGAGTTGTCACAAGCGATAAAACGGTCGATTGAAAGCTTTGATATGATCAAAGTTCGTGCCGAAATTGCCGAATGCCGGCAATGGTCATCAGGGCATATTTATTTTAAGCTGAAAGATGACAATAATATTCTGGAAGCGGTGATCTGGAAAAATATGGTGCCGCGTATCACCATGAAACCCGAAGACGGGCTTGATGTTGTGGTAACAGGAAAATTGACGACATTTAGCCGGCAGTCACGATATCAGATTGTTGTCCAGTCGCTGGAAATGGCAGGTGAGGGCGCATTCCTCAAACAACTGGAAGAACGCCGGAAACGGCTTCTGGCAGAAGGCCTGTTTGATCCGGATCGCAAAAAACCACTGCCTGCCCTGCCGCGGGTGATTGGTGTTGTGACCAGCCCGAAAGGGGCTGTCATCAGAGATATCCTGCATCGGCTGAATGACCGTTTTCCGCTTCATGTTCTTGTCTGGCCAGTATTGGTGCAGGGGAAAGAGGCGGCTGTTGAAATTGCACAGGCCGTGACCGGATTTAACCGGCTGGCATCTGATGGTGATATTCCCAGACCTGATCTGCTGATTGTCGGGCGTGGCGGCGGCAGTCTGGAAGATTTGATGCCATTTAATGAAGAAGACGTGGTTCGTGCCGTGGCCGCATCGGATATTCCCGTGATTTCAGCTGTTGGTCATGAAACAGACCATACCTTATGTGATCTGGCTGCTGATTTGCGAGCGCCAACACCAACCGCGGCGGCTGAAATGGCGACTCCTGTTCGCAATGATCTCTTGCGGCAATGTCAGGAACTGGCTTTGCGGATGGATCGAAAAACGGATCAGATCTTTCAGAATCAGGATGATGGGTTGCGGGGCCTTGGGCGGGCTTTAGGTGATCCGGAACAGATGATAAGCTTTCGCCAGCAACGGCTTGATGCTGCCGAAGATCGGCAGATGCGTGTTATTATGGCATATCTGAGCACGCTTTTCACCCGGATATCGCGGCATTGGCAGATCGTCTGCCCACACCAGCCGCGCAAATTGCCGATGTTCAACACCGGGCAGGGCAGATTATGTTAAGGCTGGATCGTGCTGCATGATCATATGACCACGCGTCTGGCAGAATCCATGCGCCGAATTGGTGACAGATTGACAGACCCGCAAGCGGTTCTGTCACAGAAACAACATCAGATTGATATGATTGATAACCGCATGAAAGGCCGGCAAGAGCAGATATTTGAACGGGTAACATCATGTCTTGATCAATTAGGCCGTTTGCTTGATGCATCATCTTATCAGAAAGTGCTGGGGCGTGGTTTTGCTTTAGTTAGTGATGCGGGTGATGGCCATATTCTGAAAACCGCCGAAGAAGCCAGAATGGTAAGAGATGTAAATCTAACTTTTGCAGATGGTAAAATCACGGCACAATTAGGCAGTGATGGCGGCAAACAGAACCCCTACAACACAAGCCGTCAAATCACATGCAAAAGATCAAAACAAAGATAACAGCAAGCAAGGCAAACTGCTCTAGCTAGCGGCATGACCTGTTATATCATGAGGGGTTTCATTTTTACTTTCAGGCCACCGACGATGCGGCCAGAACCACTGCTCCGGGGTTTCTCTGATCCATTGTTCCAGACGGAAATTAATGGCAGTTGCGATAGCCAGCACGGGGTCTTTATCCGGATCTGTGGCAAGGATTGATGCCGTATCAACAGGTTCGAGATAGAGAAAAACTGACATCCTTTCCGGCGTTTCACTCTGACCATGATGATGGGGACATCATGTTTTAATGCTGCGCGGATATAGGAAACTGGTGTTGTTGCCCCTTTACCAAAAAAGGGAACGATCATGCCTTCGCGCAGTTTCTGATCTGCTAGCAGGATCATGATATCTTTTTTCCGTGCTGTTTCAATGATGCCGCGGGCGGATTCCATCCCTTTGATATAGGTTTTTCTGGCAAGGGTTAGCCGTTTATTTAAGGCATGTTTGGCCAGCGGATTATTTAAAGGCCGGTAAATAATTGAAAATGGGATATCCCGCGATATGAATGGCATGGCAGATAATTCCCAATTACCAATATGCCCACCAACCATGAACCCACCAGAGGATAACATGTGATCAATGCAAACATGATCATGTTCCATGACATGTTCCCGGCGGGATAGTTGATCAAGATAGGGAAATTCACCCATTGTCCGCCCTAGATTCCACCACATTTTTTTGAGGATACGGTTTTGTTCGGTTTGCCGAGTTCAGGCATGACCAGCTGGATATTCTTTCTTGCCCGCCTTTGCCATGTTGTCATGGGCGCAATTAATCTAATGACGGCACCCATGAAAAGACTAGCCCAGCTTACCGGAATAATCAGCCGTAACCCCATCACTATATAGACAAAAACGGCACCAACTGGCCAGATCAGCAATCGCTGAATTCCTGTTTTGATCCATCTAATCATGGCGACACTCGTTAAAAATCGTGTTGATCCATGTCTTGTTGATATCAAGCATCAGCGGCAGGGGCGTAACATGCTGACGCTGTTTGGGATCAAGCCGCATATAATCTTTCATTGTGGTGACCAGCCTAGCCTTGTTATGTGATGCTGTTGCAACAATATGTTCCCAATCCCTATCAGTATATTGATGATGATCCGGAAATGCCATGTGCTGAACCATTTTGCCGCCTTGTTGTGTGATCATGGAAAAAAACGCATCTGGATGACCAATACCGGCAAAGGCAACCAGATGGGTTTTTGGCATTGCCTCCCATGCTGTTTGATCAAATCGTTTATGTGCTGAAATAACAGGCATGTCCGGTTTTATTGTTTTTATGACCCCGGTTAACCCCTGGGTATCATCACCAATGATAACCACATGGCTGGCGCGATGGAGTCCATAACGCAATCTTTCACGCATGGGCCCGATGGGGATGATCTGGCCATTACCAATGCCGCGTTTGCCATCAAAAACCAGAATGCCATAATCGGGTCGGATAGCCGGATTCTGAAAGCCATCATCCATGATGATCACATCAGCGGTCATATGTTGGGTTATCCATCTGGCTCCTGCTTTGCGGCTTTTGGCAATGACAACAGGGCATATACCACTCAGCTCCAGTGGTTCGTCCCCCACCATATCAGACGGGCTTTCAGGGCTTACTATCATGGGGCCTTTTTCTTTGCCGCCATAGCCTTTGCTTAATATGACAGGGTTTAATCCGGATGCAGTTGCTGTCAACGCGAACTGCCGGACTAATGGCGTCTTTCCCGTACCGCCAGCAGTCAGATTGCCAATACAGATCACAGGTAAAGAAGCTGAACCGGTCTTGTCCAAAGGCGGCGATAATAACTGACTAATCGCCATAAGATGCTCAATGGCCATAATAGCATCATGATGATATATCCGGTGATGCTGCGGTGATACCAGAAAGATGGCGTTGCTTATCATGCTGGCTCCTTTGGGGATGCTATCAATCTTAGCACATGATCGGCGACGGCATGGCTTTGTTTGGTAAAGATTGATAGGCTGATAATGCGCCAGAATTCAGATGCTGTAGTCGGGTTGGTGCGGTCATCAGCGTAAGCATGGCCTGAGTTAAATCATTAGTGTTATCAGCCCATAAGACCACCGCCAAAATGATCTAGCCGTTTAAAGATAGATATATTTTTATCGACATGACTGCCACTGATCACGCCTTTCCCCAAGGCCGCTGGTTCCATGGGATTATGACCACCTAGCGGCATAAAACCACCACCCATAATGATAATATCGGCGACATGGAATAAAAACTGCCCATTTGCCCCATGATATCAGCAACACAGACATGCATATTCTTTTATCAGCCATGCTATCCGGCCATGTGTTCTGGCTTAAAAGAAAGGCAGGTATATCGTGCCCTGATAACATGGCTTGAATGGCTTTTCCCCGTTCGATATGCCGTGGTGTCAGGATAAGCAGGATAGCTTCGCTTTGCTGAATAGCTTCAACAGCCTCAATGACAATTTCATCTTCGCCCGGATGACTGGAAGCCAGCAGAATAACAGTCCGGTCATTTTGCCATTCTCGCCAGCAATATACCATCTCATGATCAATCGCGAGTGGTGGTGCGGTGGCTTTTGAGTGATCCGCTAACACTAATTTCCGTCCATTCTGGTTCAATGATTTGCCGGAACCGGTCTGCCTGTTCGTTATCAATGGCTTCAATGCGCGTGAAGCGGAAAATATGATCTTTCGGGTTGTTCGGCTGAATCGTTGCCAGCGGCGCATGGAAGCATGTGATATTTGTGCAGATGCCATCATGACCGGAATACCACGCTGATGGTTTTGATAAATCATCATTGGCCATAAATCGCTTTCCATAGAAATTAAGGATATCTGGTCGCCAATGATTGAGAAAGCGCCGGATGATATGCGGGGCATCCAGTGGTTGCATCTGATGAAACAGCGATTATCGGCATGTGGCGTATTCGCTTTAGCATCTGCAATCATTTGCCGCGGATGTTATCGTGCCAGATGTAATCAGCACATGGATATCCGGTTGTTTGTCAAATAACGTTCTGGCTAATGATAACGCCGATACAGCTTCCCCCACACTGGCAGCATGAAACCAGACCAGCTTTCCATCTGGCCGTCTGATACTTGCTTTGCCATATCGTTCCGATAGGCGGTCGCGGCGTTCCTTACCCTTGCTGATGCGCCAGCCAAGCCAGAGCCGAATAAATGGCAAGATTATGATCCATAACCCCGCATATAGTCGGATCATTATCATTATTTTGCTTTTCCATAACGATGGGGGATATGATCAGGTTGGTAATTAAAAGCTGCATCTACTCTGGCGGTAACGGTATTGATGGCATCTTCCAGGGCTAGTCTTGCGCTTTCTACTTCAGCTTCACTAGGGTTTGATGTGATATAAATAGGATCACCAAACGCATAGACGCCACGCCCGAACCATTTAGGTATCATTAACCGATCCCAGCTGTTGCTACGCTTTACCGGCGCCGCAGAATAGCTAAATGGGATGATGGGCTTGCCACTAGAAGCGGCAAGATGAATGGTGGATGCTGTTGCCTGTCGGGCAGGGCCTCTTGGGCCGTCTGGGGTAATCGCGATAAATGCATCTGATTTTAACAGTCGCCGCATTTGCATATAGGCATGAAAACCACCTTTATTTGATGAGCCATGAATGATGCGAACCCCATTTAACATGCAATATATGGCAATCATACGCCCATCACGGCTTTTAGATACCAGCCCATAGGGACGTAATCGCCAGCCATGAATATAGGGAAAACCAATAAGGCGGCAATGCCATAAGGCAATGATACCACCTGCCGGATCAATCTGTCCGGATAATCCGTTGCCTTCCAGTTTTTGCCAGCGCATTGTCCGGGCCAGCAAAGTAAAATAGATGCCGGAGATTATTCCCAGAGTGGTTATCATAAAATGGCTTTTTAAAACCGATTTGATCATAAGTGATGATCCTGTTCACATGACAAGGTCTGTCATATATAATTTTCGAATGCCTTGTTGTTCATATTTGCCACATTCCGTCTATGATAATCCAGTTATTTTCGCACCAGATCAGGGTCAGATAGGGATGATATTTGGAATATTCAGGATAATATCATCTGCTTTCATGTTGTTCTATGCCACCAGATAGCCTATCAAGGTGTTATGACTGAAACAGAAAATCAATCTGAACAGCATACCACTTGGTCATTATTTAGGCGCTTGTGGCGTGATTGGGTGCGTCAGCATATTGGCCGGTTGATGTTGATATTCGGTTTAATGATGATGATATCGGCGCTTTCCGGTGCGTATCCGGTATTGATTGGATATGTATTCAACGGATTAAATGAGGCTAGTCAAAATCTGATCTGGCAGATACCGGCCCTGATTATAGGCATTGCGGCCATTCGTTCAGCGGCTATGTTTGGTCTGGCAAAGCAACTGGCCGTTCTGTCCCTCTTGGTCACACGCCATATTCAAAAACAGATTGCAAGTCATGTGATCATGGCAGATTTAGGCGATATCATGTCGCAGCCATCAGGCACTTTTGTAAGCCGGATGACAAATGACGTGAATATCATTCGTGAAGCATTGGTGCGGCTGATCAATAATCTGATTAAGGATAGTTTGACTATCATTGTTTTAATCGGGGTGCTGATTTCATTTGACTGGATGCTAACCCTGATTGTGTTGGGCATCTATCCGCTGGCGATGCAACCCATCATCAAGGATTGGTCGCCGTCAGCGTCATGGTTCACGCGAATGGCAGGAACATCTTGGGCAGACGACATCAACATTGAATGAAACCATGAAAGGTGGACGTATGATCCGCGCCTATGGGCTTGAAGACTACGAAAAATCACGAACAGGCCGCATGTTTGATCTGCTATTTCAGAGCCAGCGTATTCTGGCATTTGGTCGGGCAAAGATTGATCCCATTCTTGAAGTGCTGGGCGGCATTGCCATAGCCGGAATTGTCGGATTTGCTGGTTGGCGCGTATTAAGTGGAAATCTTGATGTTGGACATGTTGCCGGCTTTATTACCGCGCTTCTAATGCTGGCACAGCCAGTTCGGGCTATTGGTACGTTAAACACTATTCTGCAAGAAGCAGGCGCCGCTCTGGCACGACTTTACATCCTGCTGGATACACCAAGTCATGTTTCATCACCAGAACAACCAGAGGTGCTTGACCAGATAAAAGGCCGGATCAGTTTCGAATCGGTCAGTTTCCAATATGCCGATGACATCACGCTATCTGATATTACTTTTTCGGTCGAACCGGGACAAACGCTGGCACTGGTTGGCCCTAGTGGTGGCGGAAAAAGCACCATTATCAATCTGATCCCACGTCTATATGACCCGACACAAGGCATCATCAGGCTGGATGGACATGATTTGCGGCATCTTGAACTATCCGACTTGCGGGCATCAATGGCACTGGTTAGTCAGGATAGTCTTTTATTCAATGACACGGTAGCAAATAATATTGCCTTTGGCCGGTTAGACGCTAATCAGGAAGATATTCAGAAAGCCGCAAAAGCGGCGGCGGCAGATACATTTATTACAGCATTGCCAGATGGCTATGATACGATGGTTGGTGAAGAAGGCAGCCGTTATCTGGTGGTCAACGGCAACGTATTGCCATTGCCAGAGCCATGTTACGCAATGCCCCCATTCTGTTGCTGGATGAACCAACAAGCGCACTGGATTCAGTGACCGAAGAACAGATTCAGAACGCCATGCAGATACTGGCCAAAGGACGAACAACGGTTATTGTCGCCCACCGTCTGGCAACAGTTCGTCACGCGGATCATATCCTCGTCATTGATGGGGGCAAGATTGTTGAGCAGGGCAATCATGACCATCTGCTTGCTAAGGGCGGTGGTTATGCAAACCTCTATCAGAGCCAGCATTTTTATTAAAAGAAAACATATCCCTTTAAACGGGTATTATTCCCGGCGTAAAATGGAATCAATGAGCCGGTTTGCCCAGCGTTTTGATTGAAACTTGCTGGTAATTTCTGCCGGATCAAGATGATGATCTACCCAATCTATAAAAGATACACCCTGAGCTTCAAATGGGCGGTATGTTTCCAGAAACGCATCCAGCAGGCCGGTTTTGGCTTGCCGGACATGCAGATATTTAAATGACAGTTGTTTGGCAGCTTCATCCAGAGGCGCTGATTGCCGAAGAAGAAGATATAGCGCGGCCATGATACCAGCCCGGTCGGCTCCGGATTTGCAATGCATCAGGATAGGATATTCCACGCTTTCAAATAATTCTCTGGCCTCGTGAATATTCTTGGCATCTGGTACTGCCCGTGACCGGATGGTAAAATCCACTAGCGTCAGGCCGTGTTGCTGACAGGCTTCATGTTCTAGCCGCCAGCCCCATCATCACGCGGCCCGCGCAAATTGATTATTGTTTTGATGCCGTTTCTGGCGGCGGTGGCAACACGCCCGGGTGTTGTTGATTGCTCCGCCACGCTTCATGTGAAATTTGATACAGATTATGCCAGCATAACCGCAAGATTCCATGATCCTTCAGCATCAGACTCTGTCCAGTTAGATATCCTGTTTTCTTTCAGATACAGGCATAGGTTTAACCACCGGCGACGGTCATTCCATCAATGCGCAAGCTAGGGGTGATATTTGACCGCGTGAAATCCAGATCATCTGCCGGTGTGATAGTCATCAGCATATCCTTGAGATTGCCGGCAATAGTGCCTTCAGTCACCGGATAAGCTATCTTCCCGTTTTCAATCCAGAAACCAGAAGCGCCACGGCTATAATCACCAGTGATAAGGCTGACCGATGATCCTATTAATTCTGTCACCAGAAAGCCTTCATGAATACCGGCAATCAATTCATCACGGCTGACATCGCCTGCTGTCATGATCCAGTTGCTAGTTGATGGTGATGGGGGAGAACAGGTTCCACGGCTAGCATTGCCAGTAGGCTCTAGTCCTAATTGTCTTGCGCTAGCCAGATCAAGAAACCAGCCCTTCAAGATGCCATTTTCTATCATGATACGTTGTCTTCTGGCTAATCCTTCGCCGTCAAAAGCGGATGATCCGGCACCACGGGGACGTAGGGGATCATCTGTAATTGTGATAGCGGCATTAGTAACCTGTTCACCCATACGATCTTTCAGGAAACTGGTGCCACGGGCAATAGATGCCCCATTAATGGCACTGGAAAGATGACCACTTATCTATGATGATACGCGCTGATCATAAATAACAGGGAAAATCACCGGTTTTAACTTTACGGGCATCAAGCGGGATAAAGTACGGTGAGCAGCACTCTGACCTATGTCTTCGGGTGATTTCAGGTCTTCAAAATGGACAGCCGAACTATAATCATAATCGCGTTCCATTTTACCATCACGTTCGGCAAGGGCAACGGTTGAAATGCCATAGCCGCTTCGTTCATAACTGGCAGAAAACCCATTAGTGGTGGCTAGCATCACGGCGGAAGTGCCATAAGTTGCGTTGCCACCTTCTGGAATTGGTAATCCCTTTGACAGATTGCGCCGCATCCTCAACCGTAAAGGCAAAGGTCTTTGAGTGTTCGCTAGATGGTACCGTCCTATCCATCAGATCAAATCGGGAATATCTGTTGCCAGTAAATGGGCATCTGCCACATCCAGCAAAAGGGTCTTGCGGGGCAAGGCGTGCCATAGCAACAGCACGGCTGGCCAGCTCATCAATGCTTTCTGCATCAACACTTGGCAGTGGAAATAATGGCATTTCGGCCATCAACAAAAACCCGCAAGCCAATATTCCGGTCTTCGGATCGTTCGATAGATTCCAGTTTGCCCAAACGGACAGACACATCTTCGGATACGCCGCCAGCAACAATCGCATCAGCGGTATCAGCGCCATGTATTCTGGCTTTATCCAGAAAGCATGGCCATAATGGTTTCTATATTAGATCAATACTCATGATCATGTGATTAACCGATAATGACTTGCTCCGCAACTGTTCTGGCAGTATGAAAAACCCATGAGTTATAAAATTTTCATAGATGGTGAAGCTGGAACAACCGGATTACAGGTGCGCGACAGGCTCCTGCAGCATCCTGAAACGGAATTAATCCAGCTAGGTGAGGCTGATCGCAAAAACCTGGCCATGCGCCATGATGCTATGGCGGCGGCAGATGCTACCATTCTCTGCCTTCCTGATGATAGCGCGGTTGAAGCGGTGGAAATGGCATCTGGGCTGAATTGCCCGCATTATTGATGCCTCAACAGCGCATCGTACGGCTGATGGCTGGGTTTATGGATTTCCAGAACTGACTGCAGGTCAACGTGATCGTATTGCGGCAGGGCGGCATATTGCCAATGTGGGATGCTATGCTTCGGCTATGATTGCTATGATCAGACCCCTAACGGAACAAAAACTATTATCATCAGATGCATCTTTATAAATATCGGCGGTAAGTGGATATAGTGGCGGCGGCAAGGCTTTGATATCCTATATGGATATTCATGGATAATGGTGGATACACCGCATCATTTTGCCTATGCTCTTAATCTGAATCACAAGCATTTACCAGAAGTCATGATGCATGGGGGGCTGAAGAAACCACCGGTATTCACCCCAATGGTTGGGGATTTCTATGCCGGAATGATGGTCATGTTACCGCTTCATCTTGATCAGATGGGTAAGCAGATCAGCATAACAGATATTTATACAGCGCTTGGCCAGCATTATCGGGATGAACCATTTATAACCATTCATGACCCTAATGATCAGGCAGCCATGAATGATCGTGGTTTTCTGGGAATGCATGATATGGTTGGGTCAAACCGGATGGATATCCATATTTTTTATCCGGAACAGCGGCCAGATACGACCGCTCTTATGGTGGCGCGGCTGGATAATCTGGGCAAAGGGCATCCGGGGCGGCGGTTCAGAATTTGAATATTGCCCTTGGCCTTGATGAAACATGGGGTTGGTTTAAGGCTTATCTGATTGCGTGTGGCCAGTTATATGATGCCATATGCCTGTGGCATAATCGATTAACGCCCCTAGCGGTAGAATAAGCCCACATCACGGTTGCGGCGGAATAAATCGCCCTGCCATAATCGGATTGGTTTCTTCAAAGCACCAGATTTGCCAGATAAAATGTAACGCGCTGATGGCAAAGCTGCCAAAATGGGCCTGCATTAACGGCCATGGCAAAACAGATCAGATCAATAACGACAAGCGCATAAACACATCCGACAGAAGCCTTGATACGCGTTCGCAAACTAAGTGCGGATGAACCGATGCCTATCTTTATATCATCTGCCATATCCTGCGTTGCATATATCGTATCATAGCCAAATGTCCATAATACCATTGCTGAATAAAGCCAAATAACGCGCATATCCGGCCAGATATCAAATGCTGTCCAGCCCAGCAACACCCCCCAGGCAAAGGTTAATCCCAGAACGATTTGTGGAAATCCGGTAAACCGCTTAGCTATGGGGTAGATAACAATAAGGGGCAAGCGGCGATACATCCGGTGATGATGGCTTTGGCTGGCAGTTGAATTAATACGGCTAATCCGGCAACGCCAAGCACAGCCAGCATCATCAGGGCGGCAAATACCGTAATACGGCCATCAGCAATGGGACGGGTGCTTGTTCTGGCGACTTTGGGGTCAATATTACGATCCCAGATATCATTGATGATACAGCCAGCCCCGCGCATCACTACCGCCCCGATGAGGAATAATCCCATCAGCCAGAACAGTCTGGCCGGAGGAATATCATAAAGTCGGGCAGCGACAGGCATAATGATCCAGCCGGGCAGAAGTAACAGCCACCAGCCAATAGGGCGGTCAATACGCATCAGGATAAGCATGTCACGCGCCCATGATGGCAATAATCGCCAGAGCCCGTGTTCAAAAGGAGGTGATATCGCTGATTTAAAGTCAGGTGGTGGCATGTTCTGGTTTTTGACATGCCGTGGCAGGTGACAAGCCCTTCGGGATAGAATGGAAATCAGTCATGCTGATATATATGAATATAAAACATGCTCATGATCAGGCAGAAGCATAAAAGGATTTTGATAAGATGATTACAAGGATGATATTTAGGTTGCGTCAGATCATGGTGATGGGTAATCAGTCAATATGACTTCACGAAAACCCAACGGTTATATATACCTATTCATTCTGGGCCTCTCTATTCTGGTGGTAGCCTTGACCCTGATGATAACCAGACGCATTATCTCACATCTGTCCTTCGACTGAAAGACGGGGCAGAAGTAAAGTGTTCAACGAAAAAGATGGTGAATTTCTGGCAAAGCTATTCACATCATTAGCCGGAAAAAGATCACGCTTACATTGATGATAGATCAGATCACCAATGGCTGACTCAGAACATCCCGGATGATGTAACGTTGGCATTTGCCCCTATCCGCCGCCAGCGTATGGAAGCCATGATAGAAAAAGCAACCGAATTAGGCGTAACAACCTAGCCCCCATCCTGACGGCATTTACGCAATCACCCCAGATCAATCAATCACGATTGAAACTCATCATGACCGAAGCAGCTGAACAATGCTGAACGCATGTCAGTGCCTGATCTAGTTGAACCACAAAGCTTCATGATTTTTGCAATAGGTATGCAACACTCAGGAGATGATTTTCTGCAATGAATCTCAGGCCGATGATACGGACGCTCATATGCTATCATTCTTAGAATACCGGAAAACAAATAGGCCTTCTATTATCCTGATAGGCCCTGAAGGTGGATTTTCTGATGAAGAAACGCGTTTCTTACTGGATCAACTTGATATTCATGGGGTATCTTTAGGTAAACATATTTTGCGTTCAGATACGGCCGCAATCCTTGCCCTTGGCCTTTGGCAGGCTAGTTTGAAATAAAGAATGGAATACACATCATGATAGATCATCCACATCAATTACTGGATCGTGACAGCATGCTTGCATGGTTTGCAGCTGGCGAAAAACCTGCTGACCGATGGGGTATTGGAACAGAGCATGAGAAAATTCTCTTTGATTGTAAAACCCAAGCTCGCCCAAGTTATGAAGGTGAACATGGCATCCAGCATATTCTTGAAAGCATTGCCGAACGTGATGGCTGGAAAGCCGTCATGGAAAAAGGCCATATCATAGCAACGAAACACGATGATGGTTCATCCATCACACTGGAACCTGGTGGCCAGCTTGAGCTATCTGGCGCGGTGCTAAAAACCCTTCATCAAACCTGTGCAGAAACCAATGCCCATCTTGATCTGATGACTGAAATTATGTCGGCAGATTGCATCTGGATGCTTGGTATAGGGTTTGATCCGAAATGGCGGCGTCAGGATATCCCCTGGATGCCAAAAGGCCGTTATAAGATCATGCGCGACTATATGCCTAAAGTCGGCACAAAAGGTCTAGATATGATGCTTCGTACCTGTACCATACAGGTTAATCTGGATTTTTCCAGTGAAGCTGATATGTCTAAAAAATTCCGTACTTCGCTGGCTCTGCAACCTATCGCGACAGCGAATTTTTGCAAACTCTCCCTTTATTGAAGGCAAGCCATCTGGCTATCTGTCCAGCCGTGCGGCGGCATGGGTTGACACAGACCCTGATCGTTCCGGCGTCCTGCAGAATGTGTTTTTAACAAGGGTTTTGGCTATGAGCAATGGGTTGATTATCTGCTAGATGTCCCCATGTATTTTATCCATCAGGGAGATGAATACAAAGACGCAGCCGGATTGTCTTTTCGCGATTTCATGGCTGGAAGCCTGCCCGGATATGAAGGCCAATATCCCGATATTCATGACTGGGAAGATCATACGACAACAGCATTTCCAGAAGTACGGCTAAAGCAATTTCTGGAAATGCGCGGGGCTGATGGTGGTGACTGGAGCATGATTTGTGCCTTGCCGGCATTATGGGTCGGATTATTATATGATGAAGAGGCACTGGAAGAAGCAGATTTAGCCAGATGGTCATATTACGGCGGCTGATGTTCTGGCCGGACGGATCAGCGCTGCAAAAGACGGGCTGAGAGGGCAAATGGCTGGTCAGGAATTGTCAACGCTGGCTAAACGTATGGTGGCTATTGCCGATCAAGGGCTAAAACGCCGTCACTTCATCAATGATGTTGGCGATAGTGAGGCGGTTTCCTGAATGTGGTTAAAGGAATTGTTGATAGGAATGAAACCCAGGCAGAACATTTACTAATGCGTTACCATCAAAAATGGGAACAGAATATTGATCATCTTTATGATGAATATCGTCTTAGAAAATAGAATTAGTGAGATATTTTTCCCATGATGAGGGGTTTATTAATTGTTGTTTTCGTTAATTTCGTAGGGGTAGGGGCTCTTATCCCTGTGTTGCCCTATGCGGTAATTGATGAAGCGGGATCAAGTGAAACGGTCATGACATTGTTGCTGGCGTCATTTGCACTGGCAATGATGATTGGCTCCCCCATTCTGGGGCGATTATCTGATTATTTTGGTCGCCGCCGCGTTCTGATATGGTCAATTTTTTCAGTGTGGTTGGGCATTTCTGGTTCGCGATGACAACCGATATCAGCATGATGTTTGCAGCGCGGATATTAGCAGGTTTCGCATCAGGTAGTATCGGCGTTATTCAGGCTATTATTACCGATACAACCGATGCCAGAAGACAGGGCAAAGGCCATGGGGTTACTTGGTGCTTTTGTCGGTTTCGGCTTTGTATCCGGGCCGGCTATTGGCGGGTTATTATCCGGCTATGGTGGTGCTGTTCATACGGCGCCATTCATGTTTGCATCAGGATTAGCATTGCTGGGGTTTGTCATTGCCATATTCTTTGTTCCGGAAAGTAAAGGGGATACCCGACCAAGTCAATTATCCTTGATCCGCCGTATTGTTCTGATCCGGATGAGTGGACTGGCCATGTTCGGGCTTGCCGTCTTTCTGCTTAATCTTGCCTTTGCACAGATTGAGGCGTCTTTTACTCTGGTGCTTAAGGATGTCATGGAATATTCCAGTCGCCAGACAGGCTATGTCTTTACTTGGGTCGGGGTAATTATCATTCTTGTTCAAGGAATCTTTATCGGCCCAATCAAAAGGTTTCTGACAACAATCGGCGCTTCGGCATGCAGGGGCATTTCTCTTGTTTTAGGACAGAGTGCTTACCGTGTTGATGGTTGGATATTATCTGGATGTTTTTGAACCATCATTCTGGCCGATGATCATTTGCACAACGTTGTATGCACTGGATTTGCACAGCCAATCCTACGATTACGGCGGCAGCCAGTCAGGTCATTCGGAAGAATGAAGTTGGCGGTGTGATGGGAGTGATTCAAGGGCTGGGTTCACTGGGACAGGTGCTTGGATTGGTTATGTCCGGGCCTTTTTATGAACTTGGCGGGGGAGTGTTGACCTTTGGTTTCGGGGCAGTGATTAGTTTGATGCTGTTTATTGTCATTGCCATGATGATATTCAGGCCGCGGCGACGACGGCTGGCGCGGGCATAAGGATATTATTATCACTCCTTAAGTCTAGGTCTTTGATCCATTAGTCCTTGCCAGAATGCCTACGAAAAGGATAAATTATCTGTGAGTTTATTATTTAGTTGTTGTTATGTTGCGTTTTCTTGTTGCCGCTATTCTGATGGTTGTATTAGATCATCTTTAATTATCATCATGCTTAACGGTATCACCCGTATGGTCGAAAGCATCATAGCAACTGGCCAATCATGGCGTGTGGTTGATGGCGATACCATTCATATGGATAATTATAAAATCAGGCTTCTAGGCATTGATGCCCCGGAGCTCAAACAATTTTGCCAGACCCGAAGGGTGATGACTGGCCTTGTGGAATGATGGCTAAGAGATATGCTGAAGCTCTGCTGGAAAGCCAAAAGCAGGGGCACTGGTCTGTCGGCTGGACGGCAAGGATAGATATAAACGTGATCTTGGAAGCTGTTATATCCGGTCAATCCAGACAGGTGTTGATGTTCAAAAAATGCTTATCCGTGCTGGATTGGCGGTTTCGGAATATGGGATGCAATATAGACAAGATGAATACGATGCTAGCAAGGCAAAGCGCGGTATGTGGTCAGGTCATTTCATGCGACCAAAGAATGGCGCAAATGGCAGAAAAACAACTAATCTTGGAACAATAAAACGATGGTTATGATTAGCCGATATTAGTGCCGCCAATCGTAATGCCGCCCATTTTCAATGTCGGCTGGCCAACACCAACCGGAACACCCTGACCAGCTTTACCACATGTGCCAACACCATGATCTAATTCCAGATCATTGCCGATCATGGTAATCTTTCCCATGGCATCTGGGCCATTTCCGATCAAGGTCGCCCCTTTAACTGGTGCGGTGATCTGGCCATTTTCGATCAAATAGGCTTCTGATGCAGCAAATACGAACTTGCCGCTTGTGATATCGACCTGCCCGCCACCAAAATTAACAGCATAGAGGCCATTTTTAACTGATGATAGGATTTCGGCATTGCTGTGTTCGCCATTGGTCATAAAGGTATTAGTCATCCGCGGCATGGGAGAATGGGCAAAAGATTGCCGCCGGCCATTGCCTGTGGGTTCAACGCCCATCAGACGGGCATTCTGACGATCCTGCATATAACCAACAAGGATGCCATCTTCGATGAAAACATTGCGGCGTGATGCTGTGCCTTCATCATCGATAGTGATAGACCCGCGCCGATCCATCATTGTTCCATCATCGATAACTGTCACACCTTTTGCGGCCACTTGCTGACCGATTTTACCACTAAATAATGACGTGCCCTTACGGTTGAAATCACCTTCGAGCCCGTGGCCAACGGCTTCATGTAGCATGACACCCGGCCATCCTGGGCCAAGCACGACTTCAAGTTCACCAGCAGGGGCAGCAATTGATTCGAGATTAACATGGGCAATGTGGATAGCTTCATCAACCTGCCCTTGCCAGGCTGAAGGATCAAGCCACTGATCTAGCATCACGCGGCCACCTGCACCACTGCCGCCGCTTTCCATCCTGCCATTTTTTTCCAGAACAACCGAAACATTAAGCCGAACCAGCGGCCGGATATCTGCTGCCTGAAACCCGTCTGGGCGGATGATGCGAACAGCCCGCCATGTTGTAGATACCGAAACACTGACCTGTTTGACCAACGGGTCTTTAGCACGAGCATAAGCGTCTATATCCTGCAGCAACCTGACTTTGGTGTTGAAATCCGTCGCCTCAAGCGGGTTTTTATCAGTGTAAAGCGGGGTATTATGGCCACCTTTTGGCGGGATGGCAAAATGCCCATCATAGCCGTCGCTAACTGTTCTGATTGTTTGCGGCGCGTTTTAATCGCATCTATTGTCATTTCATCAGAATGGGCATATCCATGGGCTTCACCTGAAATGCCGCGTAATCCAAATCCGATGGAACGGTCATAATTGCTGGCTTTCATGCGGCCATCATCAAACACCAGTGATTCTGAATGACTTTCTTCAAGGAACAGCTCCCCATCATCGCTGGCACTCAGCGCATCACTGATTATGGGCATGATCTGTGCTTCATCCAGTTCCGTTTTATTGAAAAACAGCTCATTGGTTTTACTAATCGTATCCATAAATATATTCCCCGGATCATTATCAGATCATTCTCTGATGGTTTTACATTGATAGTATACTGTTATATGATGATATGATGCGATGATGAAGGAATAAAAGGAACATTGACCGTAAAATCGGCATTTGATCCTTCTCATGCGACTACCTGTCGCAAGAAATAGGTAAGATGAACTTGTTTAGAACATGGCAATTCTATTAATATCCGTTTATGTTCGGATTCGGAATTTCCGGTTTCCGGATTCAAGATTGGGGAATATCCATGCGGAATAGCAATCTTCTCAAACCTTTTGGCCTTTATGTTGGTCTATTGGGTTTTGTGGCCATGATAACAGCATCAGTTAATGCAATGGCGGCAATACCTGAGCCATGGCAGATTGGGCTTCAGGAGCCAGCAGGATCAATTGCTGAAAAAGCTAATGATCTGCATAATCTGTTGTTAGTTATCATCACGGCTATTTCCGTGTTTGTGCTGGCATTACTGATTTATACCTGTTTGCGGTTTCGCGAATCCAAAAAACAAAGTTGCATCCAAAACAACACATAATCCCCTGATAGAAGTATTATGGACAGTTATCCCTGTTATTATTCTGGTGGTGATTGCGGTACCATCATTCCGGCTATTATACTATCAGGATCGCACCGACCTTGCGGACATGGTTGTCAAGGTGACTGGTGCCCAATGGTATTGGAGCTATGAATACCTGATGAACAGATTGCTTTTGATAGCTACATGATTGATGACGAAGACTTGGTTGAAGGCCAGCAGCGCATGCTTGAGGTTGATAATCCCTTGGTTGTGCCAGAAGGCACACGGGTGAAACTGCTGATTGAAGGTGTTGATGTGATGCATTCTTTCTTTGTGCCGTCACTTGCCGTTCAGAAATACACAGTAGTCGGGCGTACCAATGAAACATGGATTGATGTGCCAATGGGTGTGAAAACATATTATGGTCAGTGTAATCAGATTTGTGGCACGAACCATTCTTACATGCCTATCGTTATCAAGGCAGTTTCAGCAGAAGATTATAAAATCTGGCTGGAAGGCGCGAGAGAAGAATTTGCAACAGGCCCAATTGCACCATCTGCGGTAGAACTGGCTTCAGTTGAATAGAAATTAGAACGTCTGAGGAGCAATATTATGGCAACAGCAACAGCAGATAATCACGGGCATCACGGCGCGCCAAAGGGCTTTGTTCGGCGTTGGCTTTATTCCACCAACCATAAAGATATTGGAACCATGTATCTGATCTTTGCCATTCTTGCGGCATTGATTGGTGGTGGGATTTCTGTCTATGCGTATGGAACTGATGGAATCCAGGCGTTCAGTATATGGAAAGTGGTCATGTCTGGAACGTATTTACCACGGCGCATGGATTGATCATGGTGTTCTTTGTGGTAATGCCGGGATTGATAGGCGGCTTTGGTAACTGGTTTGTTCCGATTATGATCGGGGCGCCGGATATGGCATTTCCGCGGATGAATAATATCAGCTTCTGGTTATTGCCACCGGCCTTTATCCTGCTTCTGATGTCAGCGGTTGCTGATGGTGGCGCTGGTGTTGGTTGGACGATTTATCCGCCTCTTTCTGGCAGTGATGGCACGCCGGGCATGTCGATGGATTTTGCCATTCTGTCGCTTCACCTTGCTGGGGTTTCTTCCATTCTTGGTGCTGCCAATTTTATTACCACTATCTTTAATATGCGGACGCCGGGGATGAGCCTGCATCGCATGCCTCTTTTGCATGGGCAATGCTGGTCACGGCGTTTCTTCTTTTGGCGGTTCCTGTTCTGGCAGGTGCGATTACCATGCTTCTCACTGACCGGAATTTGGAACAGCTTTCTTTATTCCGGCTGAAGGTGGTGATCCTATCCTGTTCTTGCATCTGTTCTGGTTCTTTGGGCATCCGGAAGTGTATATTATGATTCTTCCCGCTTTTGGTATTGTCAGTCATATTATTTCAACCTTTAGCCGCAAGCCTGTCTTTGGTTATCTGGGCATGGTATATGCCATGGTCGGTATCGGTGCTGTCGGCTTTATCGTTTGGGCGCACCATATGTACACAGTCGGGATGAGTGTTGATACTCAAGCCTATTTCACCGCCGCGACGATGGTCATTGCTGTTCCGACAGGGATTAAGATTTTCTCATGGATTGCAACGATGTGGGGCGGGTCTATCCGCTTTGAGGTTCCGATGCTTTGGGCGGTTGGATTTATCTTCCTGTTCACCGTTGGTGGTGTGACGGGGGTTGTTCTGTCCAATGCGGGGCATTGATCAGGTTCTTGCATAATACCTATTATGTGATTGCCCATTTCCATTACGTGCTGTCACTTGGTGCTGTGTTTGGTCTGTTTGCCGGTTTTTATTACTGGTTCTCCAAAATGACCGGATTTGAATACAGTAAGCGTCTGGCCCAGTTGCATTTCTGGATTACATTTATCGGTGTTAACCTGACATTCTTCCCGATGCACTTCCTTGGTCTAGCAGGTATGCCACGGCGTTATATTGATTATCCAGATGCTTTTGCTGGCTGGAATATGGTGGCTTCTATCGGATCATATATTAGTGCGTTTGGTGTGCTGGTATTCCTTTTCCTTGTGGCAGAAGCATTTATTTCACGCCGCAGAGCTGCTGCTAATCCTTGGGGTGAAGGGGCAACAACGCTTGAATGGAAAGTGGCTTCACCACCGCCTTACCACACATTTGATGAATTGCCGAAAGTCTAATCAGACTTTCGGCAGGCCATCAGATATAGATCAGGATTTATTATGGCTCAGGCAATATCAACACAACAACATATGGCTTCAGCGGGGGATGTATTTGCCCTGATGAAGCCCCGTGTGATGAGTCTGGTGATCTTCACCGCACTTATCGGGATGCTGGTATCGCCTATGGATGGACATCCGGTTCTGATGCTGATCTCGCTATTGGCTATTGCGGCAGGGGCTGGCGCATCTGGTGCGATTAATCAATGGTATGATCGTGATATTGACGCCAAGATGGAACGGACGGCAAATCGGCCATTGCCGCGTGGACTGGTGCATCCTGATGAAGCATTAAGCCTTGGGTTGATCATTTCGGGTATGTCGGTTCTGGTGCTATATTTTACCGGCGGGGTGAGTGCGGCGGCTATGCTTGCTTTTACCATCTTTTTCTATGGATATGTCTATACGGTCTGGTTAAAGCGAAGCACAACGCAGAATATTGTTATTGGCGGTGCCGCGGGTGCGTTTCCTCCGGTGATTGGCTGGCTTGCGGCTGGTGGTGATTTTGGTCTTGCCCCCGTGATTTTTTTCTTATCATTTTTGCATGGACACCACCGCATTTCTGGGCGCTGGCATTAGTGCGTAATGATGATTACACGCGGGTTGGTGTGCCTATGTTGCCGGTAGTTCATGGCTTTAAGGCAACAAAAAATCAGATATTCATCTATGCGCTGATTGTTGCGGTTGCCGGAATGATCCCGACTTTTATCGGTATGGCCAGCTATGCTTTCCTAGCGTTATCAGGGGTGCTGGGGTTACGTTTTGTGATGTTATCATGGAATGTATTACGGTCTGCCGATGATGATATGCAATCTCCTATGGCATTATTCCGGTTTTCTATTCTCTATTTGTTTCTTATCTTTCTGGGGCTTGGCCTTGATGCGGCGATAGCTCCATCCTGGGTAGGATTTTAAATGACGGCTGGGAAGGAACAAGATATGCCAACGGCCGCCGAACAGGCTTCTGTCATGCGGCGTCGTAATCTGGTGATGCTGGGGGTGGTGCTTGGCTTGGCGGTTTTATTCTTTGTTATCACCATTGTTAAGATGAGCATAGCCTGATGCATAGTGATATATCCATTACACAGAACCGGAACAAACGCATGATGATTGCCATCATGGGGCTTGTCATAGGGAATGGTTGGTCTGGCTTATGCATCGGTTCCATTGTACCAGTTATTTTGTCAGGTGACTGGATATGGTGGCACGACGCAGCAATCACTTGAAGCACCGGGGGCTTCTGCGCAGGCGATTATTCGTGATGTGCGGTTTAATGCGACCACTCAACCTGATCTCAAATGGCATTTTAAAGGCCCGGATAAGCCGGTTTCCGTTGCACCTGGCGAAGAAGTGCTGATCTATTACACCGCTACCAATTTATGGCTGATGTGCCAAGCACAGGCACCTCAACATTTAATGTGACTCCGTTTAAGGCTGGGATCATATTTTATGAAAATTGACTGTTTCTGTTTTGAAGAACAAACCTTACAGCCTGGTGAAACGGTTAAAAATGCCAGTTGTGTTTTATCTTGATCCGGATATCGATAAAGATGTTAACACAACGGAAGTGCCTGAAATTACCTTGTCCTACACGTTTTTTGCTGTAGAAAATTGATAGTTGATCATATAATTGATCAAAGAACACCGAAGGGGGAAAACATGAGTGCAGAGCAAAAGCATCCATATCATTTGGTAGAGCCAAGCCCATGGCCAGCATTAGGTTCAATGGCCGCATTAACAATGGCTATTGGCGGCGTTTTATTCATGCATGAACATGATTACGGCATCTATCTGATGATGATTGGGCTGGCACTGGTTCTGGCAACGATGTTTTACTGGTGGCGCGATGTTGTGCGTGAAGCAGAATATCAGGGTCATCATACGCCTATTGTTCAGATAGGAATGCGTTATGGCATGATGCTGTTCATCTCATCCGAAGTGATGTTCTTTGTCGCCTTTTTCTGGGCATTTTTTGATCGGGCATTATTTCCGGTTGGTGGTGTCTGGCCACCTGAAGGTATCCACACCTTTAATCCGCTTGATTTACCGCTGATCAATACCATGATTCTGCTATTGTCTGGCTGTACGGTAACATGGGCGCATCATGCGCTGTTACATGATAACCGCCGGGATTTCATGTTAGGGCTTGCTATCACAGTTGGCCTTGGTGCGTTGTTTACAGCTCTTCAGGCATATGAATATCATCACGCCCATTTCGCGTTCACGGATGGTATCTATCCATCAATTTTCTATATGGCTACCGGCTTTCATGGTTTTCATGTGATTATTGGAACATTATTCCTGCTGGTTTGCCTGTATCGTGGGGCGTTAGGGCATTTCACAGCAAAACAGCATTTCGGATTTGAAGCGGCGGCATGGTACTGGCATTTCGTTGATGTGGTCTGGTTATTCCTGTTTGTTGCTGTTTATATTTGGGGTGGTTGATCAGGATGAGTGGAGAACACTCATCCGGGCCAGTGAGGCGTGCCTTGCGTAATACCTGCCCAAATTGTGGTGAAGGGGAACTGTTTACCTCATGGCTAAAAATGGTTCCCTCATGTTCGTTCTGTCAGTTTGATTTAAGCGAACTTGATGCTGGCGATGGGCCAGCATCTTTTCTTGTGCTAATCTATGGGGCTATTATTGTTCCGCTGGCTTTTCTTTTGGAAGTATTGGCCTCCCCGCCGTTATGGGTTCAAGCTGTTTTATGGGGCGTGATCATGCTGCTGGCGACAGTGAAAAGCCTGCGGCCATTAAAAGCCCTGATGATTGGTTGGCAATTCCGGATACATGATCCGGATAAAAGTTTTTTTAGAAAGGCGTAAACAGGATGGGATTTCGTCCAGCCTTGTGGATGACGGTTTGTTCTGTTATCGCTCTGGCTTTATTAGTTGCTCTAGGTAGTTGGCAGCTTTACAGAATGCAGTGGAAAGCCGGGCTTATTGCCGAGTTTGAAGCCCGTGCCCATGCTACCCCGATAGATGTCACCGAAATCGATGTTGATGATCCGATAAGATATCAGCGGGTAAAGGTTGAAGGCACATGGCTGCACCAGCATGAAGTTCAGTTAATTGGCCGCACATTTGAAGGAACAGCAGGATATCATGTTATTACGCCAATGATCCTTAAAGATGGACGTATGGTTTTGATCAATCGTGGCTGGGTATCACAAAGCTATCGCTTACCAGAAAGCCGGCCATTCACCCTGGCTAGTGATCAGGTGGCTTTTGAAGGGATTATTCGTCTGCCTGCCCAGAAAGGCTATTTTGTTCCTGAAAACAATCTGGAACAAAATGACTGGTTTACGTTATCTATTCAGCGATATTGCCCGTTATCGGTCACTGGATAATACGCTTATTTCCAGTTTTACGGTTGATGCCCTGCGCAATAAAGACACGCAAGAAATACCCATTGGTGCGGCGGTTGATATTGAACTTCCTAATAACCACCTGCAATATGCAATCACATGGTATGGGCTTGCGCTTGGGCTGATTGGGGTCTATATCGCATGGCATAGGTCAGCAGGCCGTATTGGACGGGTAAAAATATAAATCATGACATCTAGCATTCAGTATATCAGCACCCGTGGACAGGATACAGCGATCAGTTTTGCCGATGCTTTATTGGCTGGATTGGCGCGTGATGGGGGCTTTATCTGCCAACGGCGTGGCCACAATTTGCCGAAGGTGAACTGGAAGCTATGGCCAGTATGCCCTATGCAGAGGTATCTGCCCGCATCATGGCTAAATTTACAGGTGATGATTTATCATTTGATGAACTGCTTGCTATTACCCGTGATGCCTATGCTACCTTTTCAGCCGAAGACGTGACTCCGCTTACCCGCGTCAATGACCAGATTCATTTATGTGAACTTTATCACGGCCCGACCATAGCATTCAAAGATGTCGCCATGCAGGTGCTGTCACGGCTATTTGATCATGAACTGAACAAGAGGGAGTCAAAAGCAGTGATTCTTGGTGCAACCAGTGGCGATACCGGATCAGCAGCATTAGAAGCATTCCGCGACCGTAAGATGGTTGATATCTTTATTCTGTATCCGGATGGGCGGGTTTCCCCCGTACAGGAACAGCAGATGACCAGCGTCATATCCGAGGGCGCATATGCGGTTGCTGTTGACGGTGATTTCGATGATTGTCAGGCTATTGTAAAATCGCTTTTTGGTGATCTGGCTTTTCGTGATCAGGTAGGATTATCGGCGATTAATTCGATTAACTGGGCGCGTTTGATGCCGCAGATTGTATATTATGTGACCTCTGCTCTGGCATTGGGTGGTCTTGATCGTCCCCTTTCCTTTGCAGTACCAACAGGTAATTTCGGCAATATCTTTGCTGGCTATGCTGCCATGAAAATGGGACTTCCGGTAAAGCGGTTTATCTGTGCATCAAACCGCAATGATATTCTCACGCGGTTTTTTGATACAGGTATCATGGAACGGCGGGTCGTGGAACCTAGCCTTAGCCCCTCCATGGATATTCAGGTATCTAGTAATTTTGAACGGTTAATGTTTGAATTGCTCGACCGGAATGGTGATCAGACGCGTGATATCATGGCACGGTTTCAGGAAACGGGACAATTTACCCTGACGCGGGAAATGATGGGTTCTGATATTGACCTGTTCAGCGGATTTCGTTGTGATGACGCCGCTACTCTGGATGAAATAGGACGGACATGGCGTCATGATGGAATCATGATTGATCCGCATAGCGCCATTGGCCTTGCGGCGGCTGAGAGCGGCGGCACAAACCGATGATGATCCGATTGTGGCACTGGCCTGTGCTCATCCGGCAAAGTTTCCTGATGCTGTTGAAAAAGCTACTGGCATCCGGCCAGAATTGCCGCCACATCTGGCTGATCTGATGGAACGGCCACATCAGGGGATGACGGTTGCCGCCATGCCGGATGCTGTGGCTGATCTCATCACCCGCAACAAACGATAAGCCGTAAAAATCCAGATGACTGTATCGTTACCGCCAATCCAGCAAATGCAATCGCGCATCACGCCGCGTGATAGTGGTCTTGTCGTCGCTAGCACCAATATGCCACATGCTAATAGTCTGGCGATAGGTATCTGGCTTTCTGTTGGAAGTCGGGATGAAAATGAAGCCGAACACGGCATAGCACATATGCTGGAACATATGGCCTTCAAAGGTACAGAACGGCGTGATGCAGAAACAATCGCCCGTCAGGTGGAAGATATAGGCGGCTTCATTAATGCCCATACCAGCCGTGAAGAAACGGCCTATTATATCCGTCTGTTGCCCGAGCATCTGGATTTTGCCCTTGATATGCTGGTTGATATTCTGACCCAATCAACCCTGCCTGATATCGAAATAGACAGAGAAAAAGGCGTAATCATTCAGGAAATTGGTCAGGCCAATGATACACCGGATGATATCGTTTTTGATCTGTTTCAGTCTTTGTGTTTTCCGGAACATCCGGTTGGTCGTCCCATTCTTGGGACGACAAATAGTGTTGGCGGGTTTGGTCGGCAGGATTTATCAGGTTTCATGAATCGCTATTATGGGGCTGGAAATATGATTCTGTCAGCAGCCGGACAGGTTGATCATGATAATCTGTTGAAACATGTTGATGCTATTGAAGATAAACTGGTCAGAACGGTGGTTCTGCCAGAACGCCGCGCTCCACAATGGCCAGATCAGCATGGTAAGCGGCAGGATATCATGATCAGAGAACTGGAACAGACTCATCTGGTGTTTGGCTGGCCCGTTGCCCCACTAATGATCATGATCGGTGGGTATTGCGTGCGCTTTCCATTTTATATGGTGGCGGTATGTCTTCACGGTTATTTCAGGAAGTCCGGGAAAAGCGTGGATTGTGTTATAGTGTATTTTCTTTTGGCCAGATGATGTCAGATGCTGGTGTTTTCGGGGTGTATGCAGGCACTGATGCTAAAGACGGCAATGAACTTATCACGGTTGCCATGGATCAGCTATCTAGTCTAGCGCAACAGACAACCCTTGATGAACTGGAACGGGCAAAGGCACAGATGCGTTCAGCGGTTCTGATGGGGCGTGAAAGCGTCATGAATATTTGTGAATCTATGCCGCGTGAATGGCTTCGTTATGGTGAACTGAAAGAGGCTGAAAGTCAGCTAAATGCTATCAATGCGATTGACCATCATCATATCGAACAATTGAGTCAGGTCATTCTGGCTGAATATCCGGTGCTGGCGGCGATAGGTGATAGCCGCGCCAAACACATTAATGTCGCCAGAACAGATGGATGGTTTAACGCGCTAGTCAATCAATGCTGATGATCGCTTTATATATTGCCGATGATATGGTGATCAGGCGTGGCCTATGCTTCCCGACATATGTTCGGTGGCAATCCCAAGTCTGGAATAACAATCCTGCCACTGGTTTCGGCTTAAACAGCTAAATACCAGATCATGTGCATATGGCATGGTGATCCAGCAATTATCCTTAATTTCTTTTTCCAGTTGTCCGGCTGACCATCCAGCATGGCCGAGGGCTATAATAAACTCACTAGGGCCCTTGCCTTCCGCAATTTCAGATATGATGCGGATATTTGCTGTCATAGCGGCGACCTGACCGATAGAAACCGTTTCCGGAATCATATGATCGGTTGAATGAAAACAATCCCCCGCGATTTTTCCACAGGCCCGCCATAATGAATAGGCACATCACCATTGCAGCGTGGTGTCCCCAAATCCAGTTGCGTGGCAAGTTTATCTAGGTCAAGATCATCAGTTTTCTGATTAATAACCAAACCCATGGCCGAGTTGCTATCATGCTCACAAATAAGGATAACACTATTTGAAAAACTGGGAGTCATCCATTTGAGGAGAGGCAATTAATAACTGTCCTGTAAGAGCATATTTCATCATAATAGATAAATGCTAGCGACAAATCAGTCACTTGACCAGATGATTTATGTCAGTCATTTCTATAAATAAAGAATAACGGTTCTGGAAACCCAAATGACACGCGTCCTTTAACAATGTTTTTACGTTCTGGATGATATTCCTTTTGCTATGCTGGATTCAGTATGGTTGCCCATGCCGCTGCTGGCCCATGGCAAGGTGGTCAGGAATTACAGTTAAGGCTGATATCAGCCAGCACCCATCATAATCTGGCCAGCGATGGTCATCAGCTTAATGTTGCGCTTGAAGCAAAACTGGCTAAAGGATGGAAGATTTACTGGCGCAGTCCCGGTGATGCCGGATTACCCCTGAGCTTGATTTTACGGCTAGTCCGGCGGTATCCCGGCATCAGATACTATTTCCTGCCCCTGAACGGTTTAATCTGTTCGGGCTTGATACTTTTGGTTATGGGGAACATGTGATCTTCCCGTTGATCATTGATATTAATTCTGATGCGGTGAAAAAAAATAATGATCTTATTCTTGTGGCAAGTTTTAACGGTCTGGTTTGTGCCGATATATGTATCCCGATTGAAGAAACCCTGACACTGGCACTGCCAGCAGGTCAGGCCAGTCCATCTGATCAGGCTTTTAATATCGCGCAAGCCCGGTCAAATGTGCCATCAGTGGCAACTGGTAATGGCTATCATATTAAAGCGGCAAGCATTATTGATGACAGGCTTGACGTTGTGATTGGTGATCCGGAAGGTGCGGTATATACCATGCGCCGTGGTGATATCCTGATTGAAAGCGATGCGGAAGGCTATGGCTTTGCGGCACCAGTATTCCGTGAAGGGATAAGCCAGATATCTGTCATGGGATTAGCCGCCACACCATTAATTGGAAGCAAGGCTATCATCACGGTCATTCATCCTGATTTTCTGATAGAAGAACAGATAACAATAGAAAGAGGAGAGGCCAGTTCTATCCTTGCCGATATCAGGGTTCCATTCTGTTACTGGCTTTTTTAGGGGGCTTATCCTGAATATTATGCCATGTGTGCTACCCGTATTATCGCTGAAGCTAACCAGTATCCTCAGGCAGGGTAATGCCAGTCAGTCCCAAATCAGACGATCTTTTCTGATGTCGGCCGCGGGCATTATCCTTTCCTTTATGGGTTTAGCTGGCGGCTTACTGGCCATGCGTGAAATGGGGCTGGCTATTGGCTGGGGATACAGTTTCAGAATCCATATTTTTTAAGCCTTATGATAGTCCTGATGGTCGGGTTTTCCCTCATGATGATAGATAAAATCATGATTCCTGTACCGGATTTTGCGCGCCGCTGGTCAGGTCGCCTAACCACTGGTGCACAAAGGGTGGCATGATATGGCGTCAGGGGCATTGGCGACACTTCTGGCAACGCCATGTTCAGCGCCATTTGTGGGGACGGCTATTGCGTTTGCGTTTACGGCTCCATCATTTGCTATGCTCATGATCTTTCTGGCAATGGGAACTGGTCTTGCCGCGCCTTGGTTATGTGTTGCGGTATTTCCGCAGTTAGCCGGATACCTGCCACGACCGGGTATGTGGTTGGTTTATGTGCGGCAGGTTCTTGCGTTAGGCTTGCTGGTAACAGCGGCATGGTTAGGATTTGTGTTATCGACGGTGCTATATGATGCACCTTCCACATATTCCGGAAACTGGCAGAAATGGGAACCGGGACTGGCCGAAGAATATGCGCGTAATGGTGAAATTGTTCTGGTGGATGTAACAGCAGACTGGTGTCTGACATGTAAGACAAATAAATTTCTTGTTCTAGATTTAAAAGACGTTCAGGAATTTCTGGATGATAGGGACGTGATATTTTTAAAAGCAGACTGGACACACCCAGATAATGATATTTTAAACTATCTGTCCAGTTTTGGTCGTTATGGCATTCCGTTTAATGTCGTTTATGGCCCAGATGCAAATGATGGCATTATTCTGCCAGAATTGCTAACCACCAAAAGCGTTTTTGAAGCCATTGAAACAGCAAAATTAAACTCTAAGTCAGAAAAATAATTATAAGGAGCATAATAATGACCATCGCCATTGGCCAATCATTGCCAGATAACACTATCCATATCAAACATGATGGTAAAGTTGTTGAAACCAGTCTCGCTGAATGGGCAAAAGATAAATCGGTTATTCTCATTACTGTTCCGGGTGCCTTTACCCCAACCTGTTCGGAAAAACATTTGCCCGGATATATCGCACATGCAGACAAACTGAAAGCAAAAGGGATTGATGCTATTGGCTGTCTTTCGGTGAATGATGTTCATGTGATGGCAGCATGGGGCAAACATAGCGGGGCTGATGGCAAGGTTGATATGATTGCTGACGCGAATGGACTTGCCGCACAAGCCATGGGGATAGATGTTGTTAGCACTCCTGTTCTGGGTAGCAACCGTGCCGCAAGGCTGGCATTGGTGGCAACATCAGGTATCGTGACGCAAATCTATAAAGAAGAACCAGCACAGTTTTTGAAATTTCATCAGCCGAATATGTACTGGAAAGATTATAGCGGTATCCTTATTCTGGCTGAATTACTGACGGATATGTTCTGCTTCTGTTCTGGCTAACTGATCGCATCGTTCATTCATGGGATGGCCGGAATGACCTTTTACCCATTCCCATGTGATATCATATTTTTGACTTAGGGCATCAAGCTCCTGCCATAGATCCTGATTTGCCACTGGTTTTTTATTTGCATTTTTCCAGCCATTCTTACGCCAGCCATGTATCCATTTGGTGATACCATCGCGCAAATAGATACTATCTGATACAAGCCGGATAGGGACTTGACGATTCACCGCTTCCAGCGCACGAATAGCAGCCATTAGCTCCATGCGGTTATTGGTTGTGTCTGCCTCACCACCGGATAATTCTTTTTCCTGTTCCTGCCAGACAAGAATAGCACCCCAGCCGCCAGGCCCCGGATTCCCAGACAGGCTCCATCCGTATAGATATTCAATATTTTATTACTGATCTGATCATCCATGTGAAACACCTAGCTCTGATGGTGTATCTATACTGTGCAGAAAGAGTAGCCGTTGCCAGTAGTCATCAGGATTATGGAGGCTTAACCTGAGCATGTTTCGGCGTGTGAATCCAGTCATAAAGACGGGTAAGATAAAATCGCATGGCCGCGCCTCTGGCCAGAATGAGCATGGCCTGACGTTCATTATCCTGTAATGGTCGGCATCCGGTATATCCGGCTATCAATGCTCTAGCTTTATCCAGATTGAATAGATGAGGTTGATCAAAACACCATGCATTGATCATCACTGCCAGATCATAGGCCAGCATATCCTGACAGGCAAAATAGAAATCAATAACGCCAGTGATGATTGTGTTGTCAAATAACACATTATCTGGAAAAAGGTCGCCATGAATAATGCCCTGGGGCAAGTGATTCGGCCAGTTCTGTTCAATGCTAGTGAGCCAGTTTTCTATCTGTGGTAACTGATCCGCATGATCGGTTTCTCTGATATCCACTTTAATCTGATCCATTAATGGACGCCATGCCTTCTGCCCCAGCGCATTTTTCCGATGCATATCAAAATCTGCTCCATTGAGATGCATTTGCGCCAGTATGGTACCGGCCGCCTGACAATGTTCCCATTCAGGTGCAGAAGTTGAGCTTCCATTAAGGAAGCTGACAATAGCCATGGATTTGCCCTGAAACTGTTGCAGGACATGACCATTATTTGCCATAATCGGGGTTGGGCAGGGATAGCCTTTACTAGCCAGATGACTTTTCAAGCTGATAAAGAAAGGTAAATCCGCTGGATCAACACGCTTTTCATAAATAGTCAGGATGTAATGCCCTGATCGGTTTCCAGTTTATAGTTTGTATTTTCCACACCTTGGGTAATGCCGGTCGTGAGATTGCCGCTGGCCAATATCATACTGCATGAGCAGGCGGTCAATCATCGCATCAGTAATAACGGTATATACGGCCATTAGATTATGATCTCAATATAGATGGGATATTGAAAGTGACAGATTCGGTCGTGGAAATATGCCTATCTATCGTGATCTGATAGCGTTTGGCAATCGCAGCTATGACGTCTTCGACCAGTTCTTCTGGTGCTGATGCCCCTGCCGTTATACCAATAGTTTCGGCATTATCAACAAGTGGCCATGTAATCACATCTGCATTTGCAATGAGTAAGGCTTCTTGTGCGCCAAATCGTTCCGCTACCTCAACTAGTCGCTTTGAATTTGATGAATTTTCAGCACCGATAACCAATACCAAGATCAGATTTTCCGGCAATATCCTTGACGGCCTGTTGCCGATTGGTCGTGGCATAGCAGATATCTTCACCGCGAGGCCCCTTAATATCGGGAAAACGTTCACGCAAGACAGCAATAATATCTGCTGTATCATCTACGGATAATGTGGTCTGGGTAGCATAGGCCAGCTTGCTGGTATCTGCTGGCATAACAGATTTTGCATCAGCAACGGTTTCTATCAGCGTCATAGCGTCTGGTTTTACCTGCCCCATTGTGCCTTCTACTTCTGGGTGACCAGCATGACCCGATCAGCAGAATATGGGCACCATCCTGATGGTGACGGGCGGCTTCAACATGGACTTTAGCCACAAGGGGACAGGTGGCATCAACAGCAATCATATTCCGTCTGGCGGCTTCATCAACGACGGCTTTTGCAACGCCATGGGCAGAAAAGACCACATGTTCCCCGTCAGGGATTTCATCCAGTTCATCCACGAAAATGGCACCCATTGCGGCAAGACGGTTAACCACATGCTTATTATGAACGATTTCATGCCTGACATAGATGGGGGCACCAAATTTGTTCAATGATTCTTCAACAATGCGAACAGCGCGATCAACCCCTGCACAAAACCCTCTGGGCTCGGCAAGGATAATGGTTTTTGTTATATTATTCATTAGTTCGACTGTCATGATACTGTTCTGCTTGAAGTTTTGATTTTGGTCAACTTGAAAGACAGCAATAAACGCGTATAGTGCATAGAACAGATGAATAAAGGGCAATTATAATGCAATCAAACAGTCAGATAAAACGCGCATTTAACCAAATCGCTAGACCATTGCTTGCTGCTGGTATCATGGCAGGGATAATAGGGTGTAGTGCATTTGAACCTGAATACGGGGAATGCCCGCCTATATATGGAGCTAAAGGAGCAGAAGAAAGCTATTTGATAGGCTCTAAACTGGGGCAAATTATCAAGATTCGCTTTAATGGTATTTCCGGGCAATGTGTTGAACGCGATGGCTATACCGATGCCCGCCTTTATATCAACATATTGATGCGGCGCGATTTAACAACCGGAAGTAATATCGAACAGGCCGAGTTCTATATCACGGCGGCTATTATTGATGAAACTGAAACTGTTGTGAGCCGTGAAACCTTTAGGAAGAGGCAAATTTCCGTGATTCCATGGATACTTCACAGCCAGATATAATAAAACGTCTGGATATACCTGACGGGCATAGGGTCGTGTTAGCATTGGGACGTGCGGCTGAATAGATTAGATATCGAAAACAAAAACTCCTGAAAGCCATTAGCCCAGATAAAAAATGCCCCGAAAGTTGATATTAATCATGTGCTTTCGGGGAAATCTCCTTGAATGGGAGGATCAAAAATAAACTTAGTTTATGGATTTGATTGAGGCGATATCAGCCTTGAGCAATCTTGATGAGGCTTTATCCATATTCTCTGAAATAATATTAGCTGCGGCTGCTGTGGCTAGTTCAGCGGCGCGTGTCCGTATTTCAGTCATGGCTTCAGCTTCTAAAGCCTTGATCTTTGATTCGGCCTGATCTTTGCGGCGTTTGATACTGGCTTCGGCTTTTGCCTTTGCATCTTCTTCGATCTGAAGAGCGGCCTTTTCAGCATTAGCTATGATTTCAGCGGCTTTGTCTGATGCTTCACGCTGAAGCCGTTGATATTTTTGTAATTCCGCCTGTGCTTCTTCACGAAGAGCTTTCGCTTCATCAAGATTATTGCGAATATCTTCTGTTCGCTTATCCAGTGCTGTTGAAATAGCTGATCCAGCCTTTTTCCAGACAAGGGCAACAAATACCACGAAAGATATCGCTACCCAAAGGCTTTCATCAATCATTGGTCCGCCAGGTCCTGCCGCCATATCAGCGTCCTCCAGTTAATAATACTTTAAGCCAGTGCTTTTTCTGCTTGTTTGACCTGCTTTTTGGCATCGGTTTTATTTACCTTCAAGCCGGTCAACTGGCTAACAACATCAATAGCTGATGATGCCGCAATATCGGATACCTCTTTCAATGCAGTCTGTTTAGCACTGGCAATATCTGCTTCAGCACCTGCCATTTTTTAGCCAGATTAGCATTGGCTGTTTCCATTTTACGGTCCATTTTCTTGTTGATGCTTTCCGTTGCTTTACGGGTGGTTTCACTTGCATCATTTCGGGCAGATGCCAGCATATCTTCGAAAGCCAGTCGTGCTTGTTCTGCATCATCAGACGCCTGTCTGGCCCGCCGCAAATCATCTTCTATGCGGTTATGGCGTTCTTCCAGCACTGATCCAATACGAGGAACAACAATTCGCCACATCAGCAGATAGGCAAGCATAAAGCTCACGACAAGCCAGAAGATCTGGGTCGGCCATGTGGTAAAATCCAGCTGTGGTAGACCGCCGCTTTCCTCACTTTTTTCTGCCGCTGCAAAAGCAGCATGTGACATTGATATGACAATGCTTCCGGTCATAAGACCGAAAAGGTAGGGTTTTAATTGACGCGGCTCCGTCTGACCTGATGGTTTCATGACGCGAATCCCTGATCTATGGCTTTTAGTGTCTATCTTACTATTACTTCTTTTCGAATTAGAATACGAATAGAAGCAACAGGGCAACAACGAGAGCAAACAATGCAATCGCTTCGGTTAGGGCAAAGCCCAGAATGCCGATACCAAACACGTCATTACGTGCGGATGGGTTACGGGCAATCGAGTTGACCAGTGATGAGAAGATGTTACCAATACCGATACCAACGCCCAAAAGAGGGAGTACGGCAATACCGGCACCGATGAGTTTTGCTGCTTCAGCTTCCATGGATTTTTCCTTCCGTTACTGATTTTGAGTTAAGGTTAATAATCCGCCTTTCAACGGAATACGATGAACACATGATCTAGTGGAGATGAATAGCATCATTTAGATACATGCAGGTTAGAATAGTAAACACATAGGCTTGCAGTGCGGCGACCAGAACTTCCAGTCCGGTCAGGCCAACTAATGCAAGAAATGGGAGAATCGCGCCGGGAGCATACACACCACCAGCACCGGTGATCATGACAGCAAGGCCAGCAAACACCTTCAGCATGGTATGGCCAGCAAGCATATTGGCAAAAAGTCGGACAGATAAGCTTACCGGACGCACAAAATAGGACACCACTTCAATAATAATAAGGAACGGGATCAGAACTTTTGGCGCACCTGGTGGCACAAAGAACGTCAGAAAATGGGTGCCATGCTTGAAAATGGCAATCAGTGTCACCCCAATGAAAATGAAAGAGCCAGAACAAATGTCACGATAATCTGGCTGGTAAAAGTGTATGAATAGGGGATAAGCCCCAGCATATTACCAAATAAAAGGAATACAAACAGGGTAAACACAAATGGAAATATGGTCTGCCTTCGCTGCCGACAGTGCCGCTTACCATGTCTGAAATAAATTCATACATCATTTCTGCAGCACCCTGCATGCGGCCGGGAACCATATTTCGGCCACGCATGGCAAAAGTAAGGAATATGGTACTGATGATGACAGCTAGCATCATGAAAAGCGCGGAATTGGAAAATGAAATATCATACCCGAACAGCTGGAGTTGCATTAGGGATTTGATGGTAAATTGCTCAACTGGTGAGTGCATGTTCATTCCTCATAATCTTGTCTTATCATCTATTTTGATCATTCAGTTCGGATCATTATTGTTGTGATCTGACCTGTGCTGATCAAAATACCCTAATTTTAATCCCTGGCCTGTTGCCATTCTCCAGATATTTATCATACCAGCCATTGCGCCCAAGAAAAATAATATAATCATGAAAAGTGGCAATGTACCAAGCCAGTTATCCAGCATCCATCCGATAAATGTTCCTACTGCAATGCCTGCAACCAGTTCTGTTGCTATGCGGCCTACTAATGCCATGGCATCGGCAGGTAATCTTGCTCGCGAATGGTGAGCTTTATGGGGATTGGCGAGATGATGTTCAGCTTAGCCGATACGTTTGTCCAAACTATCTTTATTTTATCATCATCAGCCGCTGACCCATGCTTGGGCTTGTTGGTGATGATAGCTATCCTTTCGAGTATTCAGTTCCATTTTAACTATACAAATATCAGCATCTGTTTATTCGCATACACAATAAGCAGATAAGTAATAATTGCGTTTGCAAAGTATGATTACAGCACCGTTATGTCAAGTGATCATAAAAGGAGATTTTCACCATTATCAGGCATATGATGAGGCAAATAGTCCCAGCAGGGCAAAATCAGGCAGATTGTTTGTATTTTTCAGCCGTTTGCAGATCAACAGAAACCACCTGACTTATGCCTTTTTGCTGCATGGTAACGCCAAATAACCGATCCATTTGCGCCATGGTAAGGCGATGATGGGTCACAACAATAAAACGAGTATCGGTTTCTGCCGATATTTCGTTTATCATGGCACAGAATCGACTCACATTACGATCATCAAGTGGGGCATCTACCTCATCCAGAATGCAGACAGGTGCCGGATTGGTCAGGAATACAGCAAAAATCAACGCAAGCGCAGTCAATGCCTGTTCCCCACCAGATAATAAAGACAAGGATTGTAGTTTTTTGCCGGGCGGGCTAGCCATGATATCTAATCCGGCTTCCAGCGGGTCATCGCCTTCCGTCAGCACCAGTTCAGCGGTGCCGCCATTAAACAATCGCTTGAAGAGGTCACCAAAATGTCTGTTCACATCAGCAAAGCTTTTGAGCAGGCGCTCTCTGCCCTCGCGGTTGAGCTGATTGATAGCATCGCGCAAGGTTGCAATCGCTTTGACCAGATCATCCCGTTCGGTGGTAAGCTCCGTGATACGTTCTTCGACTTCTGCCATTTCCAGATCAGCGCGCAGATTGACGGGGCCGATATTATCTCTTTCACGCAATAGCCGCTCCAGACGACCATCCAGCATGTTCAACTGGCTCTGGTCAGGAATCGTATCCGGATCAGTATTACCCGTAATATCAGCAAGCTGATCTGGTGTTGTATCCAGTTTTTCCTTTATACGGTTAATGGTTTCCTCAAACGTTCTTTCAATTACAGCTAGTTCACCTTCTTTTCGGATCATTGTTTCTCGCGCTTGTGCCAATTCTGCTTCGCGCTTGCGATGTTCGGCACTGGCCGCTGTTTGTGCCGTTTCTGCGCTAGCCAGCTGATCACCGGCCTGCCGTACTTTTTCGGTAGAAGATGATATGGCTTCGACCAGGGCATCACGTTTTTCCAAAAGCAGATCAGGTTGTTCTTTGAGCTTTTGTAATTCTTCGGTGATGTGATCCTGCCGCTGTTTCAATTCTGCCAGACGGCTGAATGTGCCATCATATCGCAGTGTCCAGCTATCCAGATTGCGCGTGATATCGCGCAATTTCTGTTGCCGTTGTTCGCGAGATCGCATGATAGTATTTTCAGCACTCATCGCCTCAGCTAGCAATGTTCTGGCCTGATCGGTTTCTACGCGTTTTGTTTGTAACTGGCTTGCTAATTCATCACGCGACGGCAGATTGGCAAGGTCAGCTTTGACCTGTGAAAGACTGTCGGTCAACTCAGTTGCGGCGGTTTTCAGATTCTCTATCTGGGTTTCGGCCGCATTAAGGGCGGCTTGTGCCTGTTCAAATTGACGGGTGGTAAGCAGTACCTGATGTTGCGACTGCCTTTCCTGATCACGTAAGCTGGCAATTTCTGCCTCAGCCTCACGCGTGGCCAGACTTGCAACTTCTGCCTTATCACGGGCATTAGCGGCTTCTTCTCTGATGGCATCAATCTGTTCTAACAGGTCTTTGTGGCGGGCTTCATGGCGTAACCGTTCCGCAGTGCTAGCCGCAGAACCGGGTAATTTGATATATCCATCCCAGCGCCAGCAGCCGCCAGTTGCTGTTGTGATCATCTGCCCCGGCTTGAGCTTGGGCTGAAGCGCGAGAGCTGTATCTGCATCTGCTACTACACCAACGCCAGACAGTGCAGAAATCAGCACATCCGGCACATCCAGATATTGCATTAATGGTGTTGTATCTGACGGAACCGGTGCCGAGTGTGCCGGATCCAGATCATGCCGCCAGTAACCATCGCTACCTTTACCAACTGGTGATGAAAGGCTTTCGGACAAAACCGCTGCTAGTGCCTGTTCCATTCCATCCCTTATGGTAATCATTGAGGATACCGCCGGGCCATTCTGGTCAGCATCCTGATCAACCAGCAATGATGCCAATGCATCAATTTCGCCAGTCATACGGCGTTCCATAGCGTCAGCATCATTGGCAGCATCACGACTATTCTGGGCGGTTTCCTTGAGAGATTCCAGTACGGTCACGGCTTTTTCACGCTGGCTGATCGCATCATTGGCGGCCTTTTCTGCCTGATTAAGAGCGTTGCTTGCGGCATCTCTATTCTGAGTCAGGCTTGATAAATCAAGCGCAGCACTTCTAGCCGTAAAATCATCAAGCCGCCGTTGCATGTCTTCGCGCTGGCGTTCAAGGGTTGTCTGGTCACGATCAGCGGCATGGAAGCGCGCGGTAATATCTGCTAGTTCCGTTTCGGCAGTATTGGCTAGATCACGCGCTTTCCCGCGTTCTTCCTGTGCCGCCGCCAGATCCGGTTGTTCGTCTGCTTCTGATGCCTTTAATTCCGTTTCTTCATGACGTAACTGTTCAAGGGCAGTGGTAGCATCAATCTGAAGCTGGGTTTCGCGATCAATATCAGATATGATCTGATTAAGGCGTGTCTGGGCATCGCGAGTTTGCGTTTCTATGCGGTCTTCTTCCTTACTGATATCGGTCATGGCCATATCAAGCCGTTGTTTTTCGGCCATAACTTCAGCATTGCGCTGGCGCAAAGGCGGCAGGGCATCGCTTGTATCTTGAAGGATACGTTCGGCTTTACTAACTTTGGCGGTGGCTTCTGCTACGACACGTTTGCATTCTCTATCACTCGTCTGGGCTGTATCTAAATGTGATTTTTCAAGCCGATAGCGACTTTCCAGTAATTGGGCTTCGGCCAAGCGAATACGATCAGCAATTGACCGGTACCGTGCCGCTTGTCGTGCCTGCTTTGACAGGGATGCTTTCTGTTCATCCATCTGGGTGAGCACATCATCAACACGGGTCAGGTTGCGTTCAGCTGTATTCAGTCGCAATGTTGCTTCATGACGGCGATGCTGTAAGCCTTTGGTATTTGCTGCTTCTTCGAGTAATCCGCGGCGTTCTGTTGGTTTTGCATTAATCAGTGCCCCGACACGACCCTGACTAACAATACCGTGGCTTCTTGCGCCTGTGGCCAGATCAGCAAATAGTAATTGCACATCTCTGCCGCGCACCGGCTTGCCATTGATGCGATAGGTGCTTCCTTTACCACGATCCAATCGGCGCGATACTTCCAGCCGGTCTTCATTAGCATAAGCGGCGATACTGGCATCACTATTATCAATATACAGGGTTACTTCAGCAAAATTACGCGCCGGTCTTTGCGATGTTCCGGCAAAGATAACGTCATCCAACTCGCCCCCGCGCATAGATTTTGCCGAGGTTTCCCCCATCAACCAGCGCATGGCTTCTACAATATTGGATTTGCCGCAACCATTAGGCCCGACAATACCGGTCAGGCCTTCGTCAATGGTGACTTCTTCGGGTTCGGCAAAGGATTTGAAGCCAGTTATTTTGAGATGCGTAAAGGCCAAGGGGGTAAGTGCTTTCTTGTATTAGTATCAAGAAGAAGGTTAATTATGGTCAGGTCATGAAGCGGCTTAATTCTGCTTCGAATTCATCATAAGGTTTATATCCTGCAATTATATCCTTATCATTAATGACAAAAGTCGGGGTCGAATCAATGGCAAAACGGTCATAACCATCCTGGGCAATTTTTACAATGCCTTCCAGATATGGTCGGTTATTCATCAAGGCAGAAAACTCATCCTCATTGATACCAGCGATCCGCGCCATATCCTGTAATTCTAACAACGGATATTGGGAAGCCGCCCATTTGGATTGTTGGGTAAGCAGAATATCAAGCATGCTTTCATACGCCGCCTCTGGTACTGCCCGCGCCAGAGCATGAGCATAAATTGCTAATTCTGATAGGGGAAAGTCACGATATTCAGATCGTGCCTTACCAGTATCAATCCAGTTCTTTTTTACCAGAGGATAGGTGCTTATATGAAAATTGGCGCAATATCCGCATGTCATGGAAAAATATTCAGCAATCAGTAGGGGGCATCGGGATCACCGATAACGCGCGGTGAAAGTGCTGTTTCAATATTTAATTCATCAGCAAAACCGGGCTTTACCAGCCATGTTGTTGTCATGCCGGCTATTCCGCTAGCCATCCCTGCCGCAAGAAAATGACGTCTATTTATATGTTTTTTCGTCATGATTGACTTAATCCTTTCGCAAGATGCGGTGTGTATAAAATAACAAACCCCATCATAAGGTATGCTCTTGTTTCCGTCTATGGTGTTTTTGTGTCAGATAAACGTGTCGATAACATGGCCATAAGTTGCTGTCGAAGACTGGCATCCTTTATGGTATTAATCATATTTTCCAGCTCGCATCGTTGGGCTTCATCCATATGCCATGCCTGCCGTGTATCAGTTTGGGGTGGTAAATCCGCTGTTTTATCCAGATCATCGTATATTCTGGATGCATGATGGCCATGCAAGTGCTGATTAATACGAATATGCCGTAATGCTAAATAACCAAAATGGGCATTAGCGCGTTCTATGATATCGCCTGATAACATTTGCAATTCTGGTGCGCGGGCAGATGTAACACCAATGCTTAACACGCCCTGATCATCGCTGTTACTTGCGGTGCCGGCCTTTCCATCTGGAAAATGAACAGCAAGTGGTAATGCCCATGATGATGCGGTGCCGGCAATCTGGCTCCAGTTTTTGATAATGATCTGGAATAGTTTTCCCTGTTTGCGAAGAACAGGCGCAAGAATATGATCGGCGATCAGATTTAATCGCGTTGCCCGTTTTATGCGTTTGTCCTTGTTTGTGTTCATAAGGTATTTATATAAACGTCATGTCATCGCAATCCAAAAGAAAAATATCAAAATCCGATTCTCTGCCTTCTTCTGGTCAAGGGGCTGTGACAGAACAGGTGCTGCATTGGTATGATCATCACCGTCGGGATTTGCCATGGCGCATGCCCCCCGGCCAGTTAGCAGACCCATATCAGGGGATGTTATCAGAAATTATGCTTCAGCAGACCACGGTCGAGGCAGTGAAACCCTATTTTCTTCGGTTTATGGCACGCTGGCCACAGCTATCTGATCTGGCGGCGGCGTCACAGGATGATGTGATGAAACTATGGGCAGGATTAGGATATTATTCCCGTGCCCGCAATCTTCACAAAGCGGCACAAACCATCATGTCAGACTATCATGGCCGGTTTCCGGATACAGAAAATGAATTGATAAAACTCCCTGGTATTGGCAGCTATACGGCAGCGGCAATTGCAGCGATAGCATTTGGCCGTCATGCGGTGGTAATTGATGCCAATATAGAACGCATCATGGCACGTTTTGCGGCCATTTCTACCCCCTGCCAGCGGCAAAGCCTGCCATACGCGCGGCATTGGAAAAATTGACTCCGGCAAACAGATCAGGTGATTTTGCACAGGCATTGATGGATATAGGCAACCGGATATGTACGCCGCCCGCGAAAAGGCAGGCCAGTTATCCCAGCCCCAATGTCTGATCTGTCCACTAGCGTCAGGATGTCAGGGGCGGCATGCTGATCCATCTACTTGGCCTAGAAAACCAGCCAAGCCTGATCGTGCCAGACGTCGTGGTGAAGTGCTTATCCTGATATCCGATGATGATCACATTGCCTTGATAAAACGTCCGGATAAAGGACTCCTTGGCGGTATGATGCTGTTTCCGACCACCAGCTGGCCAGATGGATCACGTCGGCATATTGATTATCCGGTTGAACCGGATAGCGTGATTGGTCAACTAAAATTGCTCTATCAACATCAGATAACCCCGAAACGGATCAATGCATGTGTTGAACATGTTTTTAGTCATTTCGAACTGCAACTTTCTATTACAGTAATGGCAGGGGTGCGGCGACATGAACCCTGTCATAATGATGAAAACATTGTTGATCAGGTGATCTGGCGACCCTTATCTGATCTGGCGGGAGGCGTTACCAAGTGTCATGCGGAAAGTCATCAGAAGTCTTGAAGATAATGATCAGCTAAGACTGGGGTAAGATGGCTTAGTGCCGGAAATGCCGCATGCCAGTAAATACCATGGTCAGTTGCCGTTCATCAGCGGCGGCAATAACATCTTCATCACGAATTGACCCGCCCGGTTGGATAACGGCAGAAACACCAGCATCAGCGGCAGCGATCAATCCATCGGCAAATGGAAAGAAAGCATCAGATGCGACGGCTGACTGTGCTAATGGGTTACCTTTTATGCCAGCTGTTCTGGCCATGTCTTCAGCTTTGGCTATTGCTATACGGGCAGAATCAAGTCGGCTCATCTGTCCGGCCCCAATGCCTTTTGTCGCTTCATCTTTAGCATAGACAATCGCATTGGATTTTACATGTTTTGCCACTTTCCACGCAAAGATCATATCTGCCCATTCACGGGCATCCGGTTGGCGTCTGGTCACAACTTTCAGATCAGGCATGGTAATCTGTCCAGCATCAGCATTCTGTGCCAGAAAACCCCGGCCAGTGTCTTGATCATAACATGATTGGGGGCGCCTGTTGGCATACTGCCGGTCAGCATCAACCGCAAAGATGGTTTTTCTGATAAAACGGATTTGGCATCATCATCTGCATCAGGGGCTATGATCACTTCAGTAAAAATACTGGTAATGGCATTAGCTACATCCGCTGTCAGTGGCCGGTTAAGTGCAATGATACCGCCAAATGCGCTAACAAGGTCTGATGCTAAGTGCGGCTTTCCATGCTGTCATCAGATCATCAGCCATAGCAACACCACATGGGTTAGCATGCTTGATAATGGCAATCGCTGGTCGATCATATTCGGCTACTAATTCAAAAGCGGCATCAGTATCGTTAATGTTATTATAGCTCAGGGCTTTCCCCTGTATCAGTCGGGCTGTCATTACCCCTGGACGCAGGGTGGGCTGTGCTGTCCGGTAAAGCACGGCGTTCTGATGTGGGTTTTCCCCATATCGCATTACCATATCAGCGGTTCCTGCAAGGCTTAGTTGCTGGGTAAGTGGCGATTGGTTAAGGTCTTCTGTCATCCATGCGCTGATCATACTGTCATAAGCGGCAGTATGGGCAAATGCCCGTGCCGCCAATTCTCGGCGTGTTTGTTCGGTAATCCCATGATGGGTATCGATATCATCCTGTTATGCGTGCATAATCATCTGCATTGGTGCATATCGTTACAAAATCATGATTTTTGGCGGCGGCACGGATCATGGCCGGCCCGCCGATATCAATATGTTCAACCAGATCATCACGGCTAGCATCCTGCCGTTTTAAGGTTTCGGCAAAGGGGGTAGAGATTAACTACTACCAGATCAATAGCCGATATATGATGTTCGGCCATATCAGTGATATGCTGGTCATTGTCGCGGCGCGCAAGAATACCGCCATGAATAGCCGGATGTAATGTCTTGACCCGGCCATCCATCATTTCTGCCATGCCGGTTATTTCAGCCACCTGTGTGACCAGGAATCCCCTGATCTGAAAGCAATCTGGCTGTTCCACCCGTGGATAATATCCGGATATTTTTATCGGCAAGAGCTTTTGCAAAATCAACAATTCCGGTTTTATCTGAAACAGATAACAAAGCTGTTTTGATAGCGGCTGGTGAATGGGGTAAGACTGTCATGATTGTGATCCATTAGTGTCTTGTTATATTCGGGTATTAAGGCAAATATTATCTATGATTATCTATTAGTCTTTCGTGCCAGTTTCATCAATCCCCAGGACGTTTCCACCTTCATATGTTCTCTAAAGTCTGATAGCGCAACAGAAATGACAATCTGCTGGCATCGTTGGGGGGTGCCATTAATGGCTGTGATGCTGTCTTCTAATGATATGCGACCTTCTGAACAAATGAATTTCCATGATGGCATACTGGCCGGCAGTTTCAGCAGGATAGTCCGGTTATTTGTCTGGCTGGCATGTATCTTTGGGTGCAGATGAAAGCGGATCAATGCCTCAGACGGGATATTTCCTGGGTCACCTGTATAATGAATGATATCCTGTCCTTTTAAGATATGTCCGCCCGTGGCAAGAAAAGTTTTCTTTCATGCAGGGCACCAAATAAGCTTTTATACCCATTATGTGTGGCAACTGCCAGCATTCCACTTGTTGCAGGTCCACATTCAGCCATGGTGGAAACGGCCTGTCTTTTCCCTGATGGTGACCGGTTTCTGTTCTGGACAGAAGACTTATCCGCTATTTGATCGGTTAGCTGGCTGGCGTTGATCATATCAATGCTAAGAGTGGAATGGGCAGATGTTCCTTTCATTAATTCAGCCAGATTAGGATGCGTTCTGGATAAAGCGTGATGATGGCCGCCACTGATCAGAATGCGCTGTTTCTGGAATGAAAACTCGACAGCATTTGCCGCTGCATCGGTATCCATCATATCGGTCACAGCAGAACTATCAGGGGCCGTATTCATGACTACGGCACTTCGCCCGCTTGCTAACCGGATAAATCCGCCTTCTTGGGCATGCTGGCAGATTTTTCCTTTAGGGCCACTTCTGTCCAGCACCGTTTCTGTCAATATAGCTGGCGCATCCTGCCCATGGCACATTGCTAGCAATGCGTTATCGCCAAGTCGCCACATTCTGCCCACGGCACCCATCTGCCCGATCAAGATATCAATGCGGGTAATATCATCTGTAATGTTACTATCAGGCTGTGATTTCTGAATAATAGTAAGGGCATAACGGATTTCATGTAAATGGCTGAGGCAGGTTATATGTTTATCAAGCCGACGTGTGGCGTGACAGCCATCTTTCAATATGATCTGGTCAAGTACTGTAAAGATTTTATCAATCAGATCATATACATTCTGATGAGATTGCCTGAAAGCTGTATCTATCAATAATGCGGATATGGCATTTAACTGGTCATCGCCATCAGTAAGGCGGGATAGGTCTTTTTGTAAAAGCTGGACTGAACAATCAGGCTGGTTAATATCTGCATCTGCTGGCTTTCAGGGGCTGATTGTCCATACCAGTTCCATGTCAGGATCAGTGACCGGATTCGACGGGCTAGTTGCACGGGATGCCATAGGGTTTTATCCCAAAGACCCGTAATACATAATCCAGTCCAGTATATATTTTCTTGCGTATGTACGCGCGTTCTGGCCGCCATATTCCGCATATCGCGAAGCCATCCAAAATCATGCCATTCCTGTTCAAGCATGGTCAGGGGTGTGATGCCGGTAGCCAGAGGCTGGCCTTTATTAGCATCGCCTTTCCATAAATCTGTTAATGGCATATTGGCGGCGGCGATATACTGGCTAAACTGTTTGCCTGCCCTGGCCGCTTTTTTTTATAATGCCTGTTAAAAAATGGCTGCGCCGCAAGATTTGCGTGAACAGGAAACAGACCAATTATTATGATGGGAATGCATGGGGGGGCCTGTCCTGTCTGTTCATCATATTATCCGTTTGATATGATATGCCGAATTGTAATTATCGGCGATAAAATCGTGCCATAAAAAACCCGTCATTACCATGTATCATGGCATTTTCGCCTTCGATATGATTACCGTTTTTTTCCGGATATGTCAGTGCATCAGGAAAAAAGCCGTAACATATGCGCATCATTACCCGTAAATGGTATAAATCCATCATAAATATGTGGGTCAATGGCATCAGGCAATAAATCTGTTTCTGTCGCTATTTTTACCGCAATATCTTCGCCTTCAGCTCGGAAAAGCGAACAGGTGGCAAAAACCAGCACACCGCCGGGTTTAAGCCATGTTGCGGCATGAGTGATCATGGCCATTTGTAATTCGGCCAGTTTGGTAATGTCAGGTATTTTCTGATGCACCAGTTTATCCGGATTTCGGCGAATGGTACCGGTGGCCGAGCAGGGGCATCGATCAGGACAGCATCAACCGGTTCATCTGGTGACCATGATAGGATATCCGTATTGATTACCGTTGCATCCATATGCAATCGGGTTAGATTTTCTTTCAGTCGTTCAAGGCGTGATGCAGATTGATCAATCGCGGTTACATCTGCACCACCAGCAATTAATTGTGCGCATTTCCCGCCGGGTGCGGCACAGGCATCAATAATATACTTGCCGTCAATATCACCCATTATCAGGACAGGAAGTGTTGCGGCAGCATCCTGTACCCACCATTTGCCATCAGCATAACCTTCAAGTCGATGCGGGGCACCTTCATTGAGCCGGACACTATTTTGGGGAAGCACATATCCACCCAGTTTTTCTGCCCAGATATCAGCTGTTCCATATTCAGCCATGGTCAGATCAAGTGGCGGCGGCATGAGGGAAGATGCCATGATATCATGGGCTTTTTCCTTGCCCCAGTCGGCTATTAGCCGTGTTTTTATCCAGTCAGGAAAATTAGCCGCATGATCATGACGCCACATTGTGATCCATTCAGCATGTGCATCGATATCCTTAACACAGCGGCGAAGGCTGGCATTGACAAGTCCATGGAGGTGTTCAGGTCCCGCCGCCCGGATCAGGAGAACAGATTGATCGACCACAGCATGTGGTTTTCCATCCAGCCAGATCAGTTCTGTTAAAGCCAATAATAGCACATATGTTGCCATCTGCTGGCGACCCTTTGGCGGGCGGGGAATATAATGACGCAATGCCTGTCTGGCCTGACCATGATGGCGTAAACTTGATGCTGAAGCCGTCGGCAGAAACGGCGATCTCTGGGTTCTAGCTGATGATAAGGTTCATTTTTATCAAGCCACTCATCCAGTGCGTGACCGGATGACATGATAGCTTTCAGCCCTGATAGAGCAATTTGTCTGGCTGGTTCGGGCTTTCAGTGTTTTGATTTCATGGCGCGATCATAGGCAGAAGACAGGATTTGTCCAGTTTACCAGATAAAATACTCTTGTCCTCGGCCAAAAATATCACCATATAGAATGATATGAACATGACAGACAAAAAACAGATGAAAGATGAAGCCCTATCAAAAAGATGCTGACACAGCATCATTGATAGAGGATCAACCCTGAAGAAAAATCGGAACAGACCAATTCTGATATGATTGAACATGGTGGCCCCAAGGGGCTTGAACCCACCCGTTTCGGGGATTGGGAAAAAAACGGTCGTTGTTCTGATTTTTAGAAAGGATGAACGCCATGGCACGTCTTACCACCGCCATGCTAGTTGCTGGTGTGATGGCTGAAGCTAATCAGGAGCGGGTTACCATGGTGCTGGAAAAGCGCGGCGATAATGAACGTGGTGCAATTCTTGTCCGGCTTGAAACAGATGATGGGAAGATGCGGGTAGAAGCCCGCCATCATGATCCTGAACAGGGGGCAGTATGGTCGGCGGTTCATCATGACCATTGGGTCACGGCCAGCCAGGCAGCCAATCTTATTGAAAAACAGATATCATATGACGCGGATTGCTGGGTTGTGGCCGTAGAATCACCACATGGTATCAATCCCTTTGCCCACCATGATAAAGTTTATTAGAATGTTATAGAGATGACACAGCATATTATTTTATCACCATCTGCTAGGAAAAGGATTGCCATTTGCCAAAGGGCACCGGCTTTCGGTAGCACCTATGATGGATTGGACAGATAGGCATTGCCGCTATTTTCATCGGTTGCTAGCACCTAAAGCCGCCCTTTATACCGAAATGGTCACTGCTGATGCTATCCGTCATGGTGATCGCGACCGCTTGCTTGACGGGCATCATCTGGATCATGATAAATCACCTGATAACGCTGTTATCCTTCAACTGGGTGGGGCTAATCCAGATGCTCTGGCAGAAGCGATTACCATGGCGGAATCATATGCTTATGCCGAATATAATCTTAACGTGGGTTGTCCGTCTGACCGCGTGCAATCCGGCCGGTTTGGGGCGGCATTGATGGCAGACCCTGTTCTGGTGGGTGAACTGGTTGCGGCCATGCGTGCGGCGACAAAGCGTCCGGTTAGTGTAAAATGCCGGCTGGGCATTGATGATATGGACATCGAAGAAACCCTGACAGATTTGTTGATGCCATTATCCGTGGCGGGGTTGACCATATTATCATTCATGCCCGTAAAGCATGGCTGAATGGCCTTAGCCCTAAAGAAAACAGGGATATTCCTCCTCTTGATTATCAGCGGGTTTACGCATTGAAAAAGCGTTTGGCAGATACAGCAGATCATGTACCTATTTCTATCAATGGCGGGATCACTGACTGGGATCAGATTCAGTCAGGACTAGATTATGTTGATGGAGTGATGATAGGAAGGGCGGCATATCAGCAACCGGCAAAACTGGCAGACTGGGCGGCACGTGTATTTGATCATAAACCTGCAGATGCGGATGCCGTGATGGCACAGATGGCAGATTATGCAGATGTGGAAATAGCCAAAGGGACAAAATTAATATCAATTACCCGACATATGCTAGGCTTTGCCAATGGCAGTAAAGGTGCAAAACGATGGCGGCGGACGTTATCAGAGGATGCGCGGGACCCGGCTAGTCGTGGTGATTTGATCCGCCTGGCATGGGATATTCTTGATCGTGAACGTATGAAAGCAGCATGACAGCACATAACGCAAATCAAGCAGATATGGTGAAGCCAACACAAAATAAATGGCGTTCTGCACTAGAATTTGGCCCTTTGCTTCTATTTTTCGGGGTGAATTATTTTTTTGGTATTTATGCTGGTACAGCAACATTGGTCATTGCAACGATTTGGCACTTTTCATGTCATGGCATCTGGAACGGCGTATCCCGAAAATGGCGGCTTTGGCTGTATTCTGGTGGTGTTTTTGGTGGTTTGACCATTTTAATGGAAGATGAGTTCTATATAAAAATCAAACCAACGGTGGCAAGTTTAACCATTGCCGGTGCGATCATTATTGGTTACGATTGGGCGTATAATCCGATTAGAACCATGATGGAACAATTGAATATGCCACCTGATTCAGGAGTCTGGCGTGAACTAACCTATAGTTTTGTTGGGATAATGGTAATACTGGCTGTTGCAAATGAAATAGCATGGCGCAATCTGACCACTGAAGCAATGGGTTACGTTTAAGGTGTTCGGGTTAACGGGGAATATCGCTGTTATTTGGGGTTGTTGTTATGATTATTCTTCATCGTTATCACAAAGATATGGATATTGATGAGACCACAGAAAAATGATAAGATAAACGCGGAAATGATAAGGATGCCGATTGCAGATAAGTAAAGGTCGGAATTATTTTAATCGTTTTTTAAAAATTTAAAGCTAATGTCATTGAGTTAACCCTTTAATGGGGATCTATTATGTCTGATGAAGATGATATCATATTCTGAAGAACTTAGATGATGAAGAGCTGGTTCAGCAAATCCATGATGATCTTTATGATGGTCTTCAGGATGAAGTGGTTGAGGCCGTTAACATTTTCTTTCGAGCCGTGAATGGACTCCATACCGCGTTCTGACAGATGCCTTAGTCGAAGGCATGACGATTGTAGGTATTGATTTCCGTGATGGTATCTTCTTTGTCCCAGAAGTGTTGATGGCGGCTAACGCAATGAAAGCTGGCATGGTGATTCTGCGCCCATTGCTGGCTGAAACTGGCGCTCCGCAACAGGGTAAAATGGTCATCGGAACTGTCAAAGGCGATATTCACGATATCGGCAAAAATCTTGTTTCCATGATGATGGAAGGGGCAGGATTTGAAGTGATTGATATCGGGATCAATAACCCTGTTGAAAACTATATCGAAGCCTTGAAAAGCATAAGCCGGATATCCTTGGGATGTCGGCCTTTTGACCACGACTATGCCTTATATGAAGGTTGTTATTGATGCGCTTGGTCGAAAAAGGCATGCGTGATGATTTCATCGTTCTTGTTGGTGGTGCGCCATTGAATGAAGCTTTTGCAACATCAATCGGGGCTGATGCCTATTGTCGGGATGCCGCTGTTGCTGTTGAAACGGCAAAAGCAATGGTTGCCGATAAAGCCGGCCGCCTATTTCCGTGGCACAATCTTAGTCATTTATTGGCGCGATATCCCTGCACAGGTTGTGGCCGAGGAAGGACGCGGACGTAAACGGCAACAGGCGAAAGTCGAGTTGCCACAACGTTTTGCCATTGCTATTGACGCTGCCGCGATGCGTGATGGGGCTGATAGTACAGATGATTATCTGGCAGAATGGCGGAAATCTGACCCTGTTCCATGTGGTGATGATCTGGAAGCAGAAGCTAGTGCTATGGCCGCGCATCTGGAAGCAGAATATCCTCAAAAAAGTGGCTAAACTGGTAGACCGCTGGTGGACTTAATTCATAATTGGGTATGCGCCAGCATTAAGATTGTCGTAAATAAAGACTGTTGGCCGCCATTATGATCTTGTCGCATATAAAAAGACTGATTGCCGTCATCTGGCCAATGTTATGGGTGAAAGTCATTAAACCTTCAAAATGATATATATTTTTTGAGGAGACGCCCCCATGACTGCCACAACAGATGCGATTGCAAAAGCTGGTGCAAATTGGTCAATTGAAGTAACCCCTCCGGGTGCTGCAAAAATTGAAGATTTTTCTGCTATTCTGGCTGAAAAGGAACAACCGTTAATGTGACATTTCTGCCAGGTACTAATCCTGTAGACACAATTGATGTTGCCAAACGGTTACGTGATGAGGGCTTGTTCCGGTACCTCATATTGCCGCACGGTCATTAAAATCAAAAGAACAACTGGCAGAATTGGTAGCTGATATGACATCACGCGCCAAAGTTGATGAAGTGTTGATTATTGGTGGTGGGGTTACCCATCCGGTTGGTGATTTGCATCATCAATGGAAATGCTTGAAACAGGGCATCTTCAAGAAGCAGGCATCCGTAAAATTGGTGTATCCGGTCACCCCGAAGGAAGTCCGGATATTAATGATAACCAATTGGCTGAAGCATTGGCGTGGAAAAATGAATATGCCCGCAAGGAAGGGTTGGATCTCTATATCGAAACCCAGTTCTGTTTCGATGCTGATGCGGTAGTGGCATGGGAAAACGTATTCGTGCTGATGGTAACGTGCTTCCTATCCGGATTGGTATTCCGGGGCCGGCAACCATTAAAACCCTGTTCCGTTTTGCCCAAATTTCAGGCATTGGCCCATCAATGCGGTTTATTGCCAAACAGGCCCGTAATGTACCAAAGCTGTTAACGGTTCAATCGCCGCATCTGTTGATTGCCGGTCTTGCCGAAGCCATGGCCAGTGATCCGGAAACAAAGCTTCAGCATTTTCACTATTATCCGTTTGGCGGCGTTGGCTAAAACAGCCGTTTGGGCGTCACAGGTAGCATCAGGTCAGGTAAAGCTTCTTCCTAAGGGAGGTTTTCAGGTGCTGGAACACCCAAATAGTAAAGCATCATGGGGAAAAAGGATTAAGGCAGAGACTTGAAAATTCTGCCAGGCTAAATATCATGTTAACAGAAAATTAGCGAACTCAGACCAACTAGGAGTCCCATTATGACCATTACTCGCGTATCTTCACATTAAAAAAGAAATCGAAATCGGGTTTGAAAAGCCATTCTGTATCATTGGTGAGCGGATCAATCCAACTGGCCGTAAATTGCTTGCCGCTGAAATGGCAGAAGGGGATTATTCGCGTGTTATCTGATGCCCTAGCTCAGGTTGAGGCAGGGGCAACCATGCTTGATGTCAATGCAGGTATCCCGATGGCGGATGAGCCAAAATTCTGGCAGAATGTATCCAGTTGATTCAGGACAATGTTGATCTTCCTCTAGCTATTGATAGCTCAATTGTTGAGGCGCTTGAAGCAGGTCTGTCTGTTTATCAGGGTAAGGCACTGGTCAATTCCGTCACTGGGGAAGAAGAACGTCTTGAGGTGGTTTTGCCACTGGTTAAAAAATATAATGCCGCGGTTGTTGCCATTTCAAATGATGAAACCGGCATTTCCGAAGACCCGAATGTCGATATGAGGTCGCCAAGAAAATTGTTGAGCGCGCTGAAGATTTTGGCATCCCAAGCGAAGATGTTGTTGTTGATCCGTTGATTATGCCCGTTGGGGCGATTAATCTGGCTGGCCGTTCAGCGCTTGATTTGATCCGCCGGTTGCGCGAAGAACTTAAGGTTCAACACAACTTGTGGGGCATCGAATATTTCTTTTGGTCTTGCCAAATCGTCATGGCATGAATGCCGCGTTTCTGGCCATGGCTGTTGGTGCCGGGATGACCTCAGCTATTATTGAACCCGCTTCATACTGAAGAAATGTCAGGTATCATGGGTGCTGATGTGATGATGGGTACCGACCCGGAATGTCGTCGCTGGATCAAAAAATATCGTGAACCTGCGGCAGAAGGTGAAGGGCGTGGCGCTCGCGGTGATCGTGAACGTCGTCGTCGCATAAAGACGCATAATTTAGAAAATATTTTGTTTATCCCTTCAGGGAGCTATGAAATGGCCGCATGCCAGATCATGTTGATAAATCGGTAAAGATCGTATTCACGCCTTCTGGTCGTCAGGGGCCAGGTGCCAGCAGGAACAACCGTTTTGCAGGCGGCCAGAAGCCTTGGCGTTGATATTGATTCGGTTTGTGGTGGCCGCGCCATGTGCGGGCGTTGTCAGGTAATTGTGGGTGAGGGTGATTTTGCCAAACATGGCATTCATTCATCAAAAGAATCCGTATCAGAGCGTTCAAAAGTTGAAGATAGATACGCTGAAAAACGCGGTCTTGCTTGATGGTCGGCGGTTATCCTGTCAGTCTATATTGCTCCAAAGATGCTGTCATTGATGTTCCGGCAAGTTCACAAGTCCATGCTCAGGTTGTCAGAAAAGAAGCAGATACACGCGCCATTGAAGTGGATGCCATAACGCGGCTTTGCTTTATCACTGTTCGTGAACCTGATATGCATGAACCTTCAGGTGATTTGCGCCGCATTGCCGAAGCGTTACAGGAACAATGGCCGGATCGTGTCACGGGAGATATCTCCGCAGATTTGCATATTCTTGCAGATGCTGCAACCTGGTTTTGCGAAAAGGCAAATGGGAAGTCACGGTAGCTTTACGCGATGGTCACCGGATTATTGGCATATGGCCAGGGCTTAAAGACCGGATTGTTGGGGCGGCGATTGATATTGGCTCAACCACTATGTCAGCTCATCTCTGTGATATGAATAGTGGTGAAGTGCTGGCATCATCTGGTGCGATGAATCCACAAATTCGGTTTGGCGAAGATTTAATGAGTCGGGTGTCCTATGGATTCATGAATGAAGGCGGTGCTGAAGAAATGACAGCATCTGTGCGTGAAGGCCTACAACAGCTTTTGTCCGGTGCAGCTGAACAGGCGGATATAGCAGTTGAAGATATTATTGAAGTAGTGCTGGTTGGTAATCCGGTGATGCATCATTTGGTTCTTGGCATAGACCCGATTGAGCTTGGCGGTGCGCCATTTGCGCTATGCTATGGATGAATCTTCAGAAATGCTGGCAAGTGAGCTTGATCTGAATCTTCATCCGGGCGCGCGGGTATATATTCTGCCATGTATTGCAGGCCATGTTGGTGCAGATGCGGCGGCAGTTGCGCTGGCAGAACGTCCTGATCAGGGCGATGGTATGACCCTTGTAGTGGATGTTGGAACAAATGCTGAAATTATTTGTGGAAACAAAGATCGCCTGCTTGCGGCATCATCACCTACAGGACCTGCCTTTGAAGGCGCCCAGATCAGCAGTGGTCAGCGTGCCGCCCCCGGTGCTATTGAACGTATCCGTATAAATCCGGAAACGCTAGAGCCGCGGTTTCGCGTTATTGGGGTGGATTTATGGTCAGATGAAGATGGGTTTCGATGCTGCCATAGCACAAACGGGGATTACAGGTATCTGTGGATCAGGGATTATTGAAATATTATCTGAAATGTATCTGGCAGGGATTATCACCGAAGATGGTGTTATTGATGGCACCAAAGCCGATATATCACCGCGGATTATTGAAGATGGCCGCACATTTAGTTATCAGGTTTCTGATACCGTCATCATTACCCAGAATGATATTCGTGCCATTCAGTTAGCCAAAGCCGCATTATATGCCGGATTCCGTTTACTGATGGATAAACTGGATATTGATCATGTTGATGATGTGGTGCTGGCAGGGGCATTTGGCACCCATATTGAACCAAAATATGCCATGGTGCTTGGGATGATACCTGATTGCGGGCTGGATCATGTGCGTTCGGCAGGAAACTCGGCTGGAACAGGTGCGCGCATATGTCTTTTGAATAAAGGTCAGCGGCGTCAGGTTGAACAGATTGTCCGCAATATCGAAAAGATTGAAACAGCTGTTGAACCATCATTTCAGGAACATTTTGTCAAAGCCATGGCTATCCCGCATAAAACCGACCCTTATGAGAAATTATCAGCGGCGGTGCAACTCCCGGAAAGAAGCATGGGAGTCAATGACAATGCTGCATCTGGAGGTCGCTCAGGGCGGCGCCGTGGTCGGTCACGCTAATTCCTAGTTAGTTACTCATTGGCATCAGGAATGATGATTAAAGCATCTTCGGGCTGGCCTGTTCTTACAGCCATATCTCGCAGTTGGGCATTGACTAATTCCACCATTCTAGCACCATTTTCTTCACGACTGGCACGTCTGCCCAGATCCTGCCAGACTATGATGGCTTCCTGTTCTTTCCCATTCTGACTGAGATAAAGACCGTACAGATAAGCGGCCCGCCAGTCATCCAGATGTTCTGCTAATGATTCCAATAATAAATCCGCTGCCCGTTCCGTGACAATACCATCAGCTTGCCGGGTCAATGCTTCTGCTAGCATCGAACGAATGGTCGGATGGCCAGTGATATCCAGAGCCTGTTCCAGTGCTGCAATTTCAGTATCATATTGTCCTGCCGCCGCCGCTGCTTCTGCCAGCATGAGCATGGCAACAATATCATCAGGATTTTCATCCAGTTGCTTTCTTGCTTCGGCTAGATTGCTATTGGCGAGGTCTTGTTGCATTGCTTCTATCGTCGCTTTTTTCTGGAGCGCATCTGCTCGCAGATAGAGCGGTGCATCAGCCATATCAGGCTTTCCAAGCATGCCATAAATAGTGGTGCCAGCCAATAAAGCGATAAGAATAATCCAGGTTTTGCCGCCATTTATCCCACCATTGGGTTCTTGTCCGGCTGCTGCCCGCATAAGATAGGCTATGATCCCCATCATCATGGTGGCCATCAGGATAACAGTTATCCAGATGCTTATGCCGCTATCTGCCATGATTGGTTTCCTTTATTGATGGCTGTCTGTTTTTGGGGCGTGTCAGCATGATCAGGATAACGCCCATAATAAGCAGAATAATAGGTGCTAACCATAAAAGGACAGTCATGCGATTAAGTGGCGGGTTAAAAAGAATATAGTCACCATATCGCTGTCGCAGGAATTCCAGAATATCATCATCACTTTTCCCGGTAGTAATCTGATCGCGGATAATGCTTCTTATGGTAATGGCAAAATCAGCATTACTATCATCAACGGTCTGATTCTGGCAAACCAGACAGCGCAATTCGGCGGCTAGCTGACGGGCGCGTGCCTCATCAACAGGATTTGCCATCTGTTCTTCGGGCATAATGGCTTGCACTGGCTGGGGGGAATATGATGCCAGCATCATCATGCCTGCTGTTATCATGATGATTGTGATCAGACCTCTTTAATCCTGATATGCTGATCATCATTGATTAATCCCTAATGTTATCAGTGCATCACGGATAGGGCCTTTTAATTCATTGGCAAAGACAGGGCCTCTATGATGCAGAGATAATGCGCCCATCAGGGGCAATGATCAATGTTTCGGGTAGTGCCTGCACACCAATGGAAATACTGGCCTTACCATCAGGATCAACACCTATCTGCTGATAGGGATTACCGAATTGATCAAGAAAGGTCATGGCATCATCATATTTGTCCCGCTGATTGATCCCTAATACAGGTAAGGATTTTGATAATTGATGAATAGCTGGTGCTTCGGCACGGCATGGGGGGCACCATGATGCCCAGACATTAATGGCATAGGCCTTACCCTGCCAGTCGGCCAGATCAAGTGGAGCCTCGCCCGTTGTCTGATTATTCAGAGAAAGGAGAGAAATGGTAGGGATAGACTGTCCTTCCATGGAAAAGCCGATATCGCTGGTGCTTCGCTGGCCAGTTGTGATGGCATATAGCCCCCAGAACGATACCACCACAAAAAGCAGAAAAAGGATGATCGGAACAAAAAAGGTTAGCCTAGATTTCATGCGATGCTATCCTGTGATGTATATGCCGTTGGTGATGATAATTTTGCCCGCCGTGTCCCCATCGCTAATAAACCACCAAGCATCATCAATCCTGCACCACCCCATATCCATGTAATCAATGGCTTTTCATAAATGCGAATGACAAATCCATCATCTGCCGAGCCGCCACCATAGACAACATAGATATCACCAAGCAGGCCGGATGTGATGGCCGCTTCCGTTGTCTGGCTTCGTGCTACGGGATACCTTCTGATTTCACTTGTCAGTGTGGTTTGCCGCTCTCCTTTATCCGTCATGATGACAGTAGCGGCCGTTGCGCTATAATTAGGGCCTTCTATGGGTTCTACCTTTGCCAGCGTAAAGGTATTATTGCCATTGGTCAGGCTGTCACCAATCTGCATACGGGTAATGGTTTCACTATCAAAAAACTTGCGCCGGCAACGCCAATAGTGAAAATAGCAACCCCTAGATGTGCTACATTCATGCCTATGCGGGTAGGGATGCCCTGCCAATCGCCTGAAACCATTACGGATAGATATATTGCGACCACCCATAATGCCCCAGATATCAGCAAGAACACCGCTAATCACCCAGATACCAAGCCCCAATGTTGCCAGAGCAAAAATGCTGATATCCTGAATAAGCATCATGATCAGCCCGCCTGTTGCAATAGTCATCAAAAGCATTGGTAACAGATAAGGGGTGATGGTTTTTCCGCGGGCATGTCGCCATGCCAGTAATGGTGCCACAGGCATAAAGATTAGCATCAGGCCAAGCAAAGGGCCTACCGATGCTTCAAAAAAGGTGGGCCAACAGAAATACGGGCACCATTCACAGCTTCAATAATCAAGGGTAGATCGTACCAACCAGAACTGTTGCCGATGTAACCACCAGTAACAGATTATTAGCCTGAAGCGCAGTTTCGCGGCTGATCAGGGAAGGGGATTCAAAAGCCTGATTACGGGCTAACATGCCAGCTCGCCAGCCGAATAATAATAGTGGTATCCCCACCGCAATCAGAATAATCACCAGAATAACCAGCCCGCGCGTCGGATCATTAGTGAAAGCATGAACAGATGTCAGCAATCCTGATCTAACAATAAAAGTACCAATCAGGCTAAGCCCGAAAGCCATAATAGCCATTAGCACCGTCCAGCTATGAAAGAGATTCCGTTTTTCAACAACATTCAGGGAATGGATCAGCGCAGTTGCAACCAGCCAGGGCATGAGAGAGGCATTTTCCACCGGATCCCAGAACCACCAGCCGCCCCAGCCAAGTTCGTAATATGCCCACCAAGCACCCAGTGCAATGCCTGCTGTTAATGCCGACCACGCAATAAGCACCCATCGGCGGGCTAGTTTTGCCCAGTTTGCATCAGCGCGGCCTTCAATCAGTGCGGCAACAGCAAAGGCAAATCCAACCGATAGTCCAACATATCCCAGATAAAGCATGGGTGGATGAAGGCCAGACCGGGATCTTGCAGGATTGGGTTTAATCCATTTCCATCATCAGGCAGAATGGTCAGGCGAAGAAACGGGTTGGAGGTAAAAAGAATTAGCCCGATAAAAGCAATCACTATCATTCCCTGTAGTGCTAACGCATAGCTCATGGTTGATTGCCCATCTGTAAGCCGTTTTAATCGCGATGCCATCAGGCTTCCGAATAAAGTCAGGATCAGCACCCATAACAACAATGACCCTTCATGATTACCCCAGACGCCAGATATCTTGTAAAGAAGGGGTTTTAGTGAATGTGAATGTGAGGCAACTAACGCAACGGAAAAATCAGACCGGATAAAGGCCAGAGTCAGTATGACAAAACTACTAGCCACCATGACAAATGTGAGATGTGCCGATAGCCAGCCCAGTTTTATGGATGTCTGATCTCCAGTTCTGCCACCCTGAAAGAGTGTTATGCTCTGAATGATGGCAAGCGCGAAGGCTAGCGCAAGGGCAAAGTGTCCGATTTCGGTGAGGTGCAACACTATTCCTGCCCCTTTCCAGACGCCTTGTTCTTTCAACATGTCGGCCACTTCGGCTGGCATATAGGTTTCATCATGTTTGGCTAAAACGGTAGTAGCGCGGAAAACATCAGCTTCCAATACGCCTTCTGTAACGACACCCTGTCCTTCTCTGAACAGATCAGGAAGAATGCCGGAATACACAACAGTAATGGCATTATTGCCATCGGTAATGATGAACTTGGTGCCGTCAGGTAATGACGTAATGCTGTTTTCGGCCACTAACCCGCCCAACCGGACAATTTGCCCATTTCCCTGGCTTTTTCCAGAATTTCTGAAGGGCCATAGAAAAACATAATATGATCATCAAGCGCGGTTGTCACTAACATGGTGGCAAGACCAAGGGCGGAAAGTACCAACAAAATCCCAATACCACGTTTTGCTTTAGGGCTTAAATCATGCATCATGTTCCCCTTGATATTCGGGGTCGGGCTGTTCCAGAATATCCAGTTCCTTGCGAGCGATTTTTACGCTGCTAAGACTATGCCAGGTAATCCCAATCAGTACTACCATGCCAATAGCCCAAGAAGACCATACATAAAAGGCATATCCCCCCATGGCAAAGAAATCGGTCATGACCATGCCTTTCTTGCTTCCAGATTGGTGATACGGCGACGCATGATCTGACTGTTCATGCGCAAGATAGTGAAGGTAATAAACCAGCCAAGCATGGCAGTGCCATGATGAGAAGCGGTTTAAGCATAGTGGGGTCAATGCTAGGCCCATCCAGTCGCAGCACACTGGTTCCCTGATGTAGGGTATTCCACCAATCAACGGAAAACTTGATAATCGGCAGATTGATCACCCCGACCAGCAGTAATAGGCTGGCCGGTTTGCTCCCGCGTTCGGCGCGTTCAAATCCATCTGCCAGTGCCATATACCCCAGATAGAGAAAAAACAGGATTAGCATAGAAGTCAGTCGTGCATCCCATACCCACCATGTCCCCCACATTGGTCGACCCCAGAACGATCCGGTCAATAAGGTGATCAGGGCAAAACCTGCCCCGGTAAAGCCATGGCGCGTGCGGCGATATCTGCAAGAGGATGCCGCCATACCAGATAGAAAACGGCTGATAATGCCATCAATAGATAGCATAGCATAGCCATCCATGCGGACGGCACATGGATATACATAATGCGGACAGTTTCGCCTTGTTGATAATCAGCTGGTGAACCAAAAAAGGCCAGATATAACCCGATGCTGAATGCAATAGCTGATACCATCACTGCCACGGGAATAATGCGGCAGTGATTCTTCGTAAACGCGTCGGATTAGCAAAATAATCAAACATATGATTACTTTAATGGATTAAATGCTGGGGGAAAAGCCATATGCGATGTCATGCCACAAGCCTTTTCTGGAGCCACGAATGAAATGTTTTATTCTTCGGAAAAGCGGATAGCCGCCGCTGTAACAGGTGGTGACAGCACAAGTAAAACCAGCGTTAATGCTGCCAGTAGCATCATATGACCAGTCATATCACCACCTGTTTGCATGGCGGGAAATACCGGCAACACCAAAAATAAGCACAGGCATGGAAAGCGGCAGAACAATAATAGCGGTAAAAATACCGCTTTGCCGTGATCCCCAGAACTAATGCGGCGGCCATACTGCCAATCAGCACCAGACATAACCCTCCCATGGCAAGAAAGCCAAGCATGGCAGCCAATAGATTAGCTGGTAATCCAAACATCAATCCCAATAATGGGGCGGCAATTATCAGGGCAAGATAATGATGATCCATGCGGCAATGATTTTTGCAAGCATCAGCATGGTCATCGGTGCCGGACTTACCAGCATTTGTTCAAGCACACCGTCCTTGGCATGACGGGAAAATAGCCTGTCCATTTGGGGCAGGCTTGCCAGCATAACCGAAATCCAGATGATGGCAGGGGCAATGCGCGCCAGTTCTTCCTGATCAGAACCCAGACCAAGTGGCACAAGGGTGGTGATCATGATAAAGAAACTTAATCCTGACAGCATATCCGCCGGATAGCGCAAAGCTGATCGCATATCAGCTATCATAACAGCAAGGCATGGCCTGATCATCGCATTCATGACAGCTCACCTTCTGGTTTTGTGCCCAGAGAGTCAGGGTGATATCTGGCGAAAGCGGCATATTCCCATGCCCGCTGATCACGGCACTGCCGCCACCAGCTGCAATATGCTGTGATCAGGTCACAAAGCTGTTTTGTCGCATCTCATCATCCAGTGCATTAAATGGCTCATCAATTAACCATAGCCGATGCGGAGTTTCAGCAGCTAAAGCCAGTCGGGAAAGGGCCAGCCGACGTTGCTGTCCGGCTGATAGATGACTGATCTGGCGATGAGCTATCTTTGTGATCCCCATATGATCAAGCGCCGCCAGAATCTCTGCTGGCTTGGTTCCATATCCATCAGGCTAGCCATCAGCCGAAGGAAGTCTATAACGTTCAGATGTTCCAGTCCGGCATTGCGATGCCCGATCAGGATCAATTGCCGCATAAATGCGGTATGATCAGACGGTATTGGTAATGCCATTAATGGCGAACTGGCCATGGGTAAGCGGAATAAGACGTGCCAGTCCCCGCAGAAAGGTTGTCTTGCCACTTCCATTTGCCCCACGCAGAAACATAATCTGGCCAGCATCAAGCTCAAGATGAAGGCCTTCAATCAGATTTACGCTGCCCCGGTTGATGGCCATATCATCAATCATAAGGCGATGATAGGATTGGTGATGATCGGGCAAGGGGTCATAGGCTTATGGGCTCAAACCGGCGGGTGAACTTAAATGGATGCTGTAATGGTTTATCATCACCGTGCCAACATGGCAATCAGGGGTCAAAACAGATTTCTCTGCTGATAGATGTGGCATGATGTGCCGAGGGGCTTCTCAAGGGGAAATTGTTTGTTATAATTGTGAAATGACTGGTTCTCATCTTTGAGGTGAGTATCGAGGCACCCCCGGCTAGCCGATTTGATATGCTTAACTGCCTGATCGTTGATTGGGGTATATCAGCACCTTTCCCTTATGGCTAGGAAACATGGTGGAATTGCATAAAAATGACAGCATAAGAGCTTTAACCAACTGGGGATATTCATGTCTAATTCACAATCACATATAACAGTGTTTATCGTGATCAATCACGACGTCAGTTGAATGTTAATGGCAAAACCTATGACTATTTTTTCGCTAACCGCACTGGAAGATCGCTTTCCATCTATTTCCACTATGCCATTTTCGCGCAAAGTTTTGCTGGAAAACCTTCTTCGTCACGAAGATGGCGATAGCGTTACAGCAGAAAGCTGTTGAAACCCTGGCATCCATGGGTGATGGTCAAAAAACAGAACAGGAAATAGCCTATCGCCCGACCCGTGTCCTGATGCAGGATTTCACCGGCGTGCCAGCGGTGGTAGATTTGGCAGCCATGCGGGATGCAATGGTTGCGCTTGGGGGTGACCCGAAACGCATTAATCCGTTGTCGCCGGTTGATCTGGTGATTGATCATTCGGTCATGGTAGATCATTTTGGTGACGCAGATGCCTTTGGCCGCAATGTCAGCCTTGAAATGGAGCGTAACAAAGAACGCTATACATTTTTACGCTGGGGAAGTCAGGCATTTGAAAATTTTCGGGTTGTCCCGCCGGGCACTGGTATCTGTCATCAGGTGAATGTGGAATATCTGGCTAAAGTCGTCTGGACGAATGAACAAGATGGGAAAAGGATTGCTTATCCGGATACATGTGTTGGCACGGATAGCCATACCACGATGGTCGGCGGCATGGCTGTGCTTGGCTGGGGTGTTGGCGGTATTGAAGCAGAAGCAGCCATGCTGGGTCAGCCGATATCCATGCTGGTTCCAGATGTTATTGGCATGCGGTTGACAGGAAAGCTGAAAGAAGGTGTGACAGCAACAGATTTGGTTTTGCGGATAACAGAAATGTTGCGCCAGAAAGGTGTTGTCGGCAAGTTTGTCGAATTTTTCGGCAATGGGCTGGACGAACTATCGCTGGCTGATCGTGCGACGATTTCCAATATGGCACCAGAATATGGGGCGACATGCGGGTTTTTCCCCATTGATGCGGGAAACAATCAATTACCTGACCTTAACAGCGCGTGATGCTGATAATATCGCACTGGTTGAAGCCTATGCAAAGGCGCAGGGCATGTGGCGTGAACCCGGGATGGCTGATCCACACTTCACGGATATGCTGGAACTTGATCTGGATAGTATCGTGCCATCACTAGCAGGGCCAAAACGTCCGCAGGATCGGGTCCCCCTTACTGATGCCGCCAGTTCAATTGCAAAGGCCATTGCCGATGCTGGCCATAGCACCCCTAAAACGGTTCCTGTTCCTAATCAGGATTTTGAACTGACCGAAGGTGATGTAACAATTGCGGCGATTACGTCATGCACCAATACGTCCAACCCTTCGGTGCTGGTAGCCGCAGGATTAGTGGCACGCGCCGCTCGTGAGCGGGGATTGACGGTTAAGCCATGGGTGAAAACATCACTCGCCCCCGGCAGTCAGGTGGTAACGGATTATCTTAATGCAGCCGGCTTGCAGGATGATCTGGATGCGCTCGGATTTAATCTGGTGGGGTATGGATGTACCACCTGCATTGGTAATTCCGGGCCTTTGCCGACAGATATTTCGACGGCAATTAACGAAAATAATATGGTGGTGGCATCGGTATTATCTGGCAACCGGAATTTCGAAGGACGGGTCAGTCCGGATGTTATTGCGAATTATCTGGCCAGCCCGCCACTGGTTGTTGCTTATGCTTTGGCCGGGCATATGCGGCTGGATATCACCAAAGACCCGCTTGGCATGGATCAGGATGGTCATCCTGTCTATCTAAAAGATATATGGCCAGACAATGCAACGGTTAAATCGGTCATGGAAAGCGTGGTTACGCCTGAAATGTTTGCTAGCCGTTATAGCAATGTTTTTGCCGGAACCGAAGAATGGCGCGCTATTGAAGCCCGACCAGCCAGACCTTTGACTGGGATGATGGGTCAACCTATGTGCGTAATCCGCCGTATTTTGATGGTATGACCATGGCGGTTGATCCTCAGCCGGGTTAAAAATATCACTGGCGCCAGACTGCTTGGCAAAACTGGGGGATTCCATAACCACGGATCATATCTCTCCTGCTGGAAGTATTCGCCGCGATAGTCCTGCTGGTGATTATCTTAGTGATTATCAGGTGCGGCCGGTGGATTTCAATTCCTATGGTTCAAGGCGCGGTAATCATGAAGTGATGATGCGTGGCACCTTTGCCAATATCCGTCTGCGTAATGAACTTGCCCCCGGCACAACTGGCGGAATGACTCGGATGCCGGATGGTCAGGACATACCGATTTATGATGCGGCGCAACGCTATGATGCGGAAAATGTTCCGTTGATTGTGATGGGCGGTAAGGAATATGGCACAGGGTCAAGCCGTGACTGGGCAGCCAAGGGCACGGCTCTGTTGGGGATTGAAGCGGTTATTGTGGAAAGCTTTGAACGTATCCACCGGTCTAACCTGATCGGGATGGGGGTTCTGCCCCTGCAATTTATGGATGGGACAACACGGGAAACGCTGGGCATTACGGGTGATGAAGTGTTTGATCTGATCGGGCTGGATGATGGTGTGACAGCCAAAATGACGGTGACTTTGATCATTCATCGGGCAGATGGAACAACAGAAGAGGTGCCGCTTCTTTGCCGGATTGATACCGAAGGCGAAGCGGAATATTACCGGAATGGCGGTATTCTGCCCTATGTGTTGCGTAGCCTGGCGGCGTGATGGCAAAATAGCCGACCATATATAAAATTTAAATGATGATCCCTCACTTGTATCCTGACAGGTGATATTTTTTTGCCTTGCGTTAAGTCTTTCCACTTGTGGCGGAATCAGGCATAATTCGGTGATTATTCTGCTTTTGAGTTTTTCACTATGTCATCCATCCATCCAACACCTATTGCTGTGCTGGGGCCAACCAACACCGGCAAGACACATTATGCCATGGAACGGATGTATGGCCATGCGTCGGGGATGATAGGGTTTCCGTTGCGGCTGTTAGCGCGGGAAAATTATGATCGGGCGGTGGCAAGGCTTGGCGTTGAAAAAGTCGCGCTTATCACCGGCGAGGAAAAAATCATCCCGGAAAAGGCCAGCTATTTTCTCTGCACGGTTGAGGCCATGCCGCTAGATCGCCGTGTCGCCTTTATGGCAATAGATGAAGTCCAATTAGCAGCAGACCCCGAACGTGGTCATGTGTTCACTGACCGTATTCTGAATGCCAGAGGCTATCAGGAAACCTTGCTATTAGGGGCGGAAACAATCCGCCGTGTGCTGGAATCGCTCTATCCGGGGATTGAGATTATCATCCGCAAACGCATGTCGCGACTAAACTGGTCAGGCCAGAAAAAAGTCACCCGTCTGCCGCGCCGGTCAGCCTGTGGTTGTCTTCAGCATTGCCGAGGTCTATCAACTGGCTGAACTGATCCGTCGCCAGCGTGGCGGTACCGCGATTGTCATGGGAGCGTTAAGCCCGCGCACCCGAAATGCTCAGGTTGAGATGTTTCAGTCTGGTGAAGTCGATTATATGGTGGCAACAGATGCGATTGGCATGGGGCTGAATATGGATATTGATCATGTTGCCCTTGCCGGTAGTGCCAAATTTGATGGCCGCCGCACCGCGCTTTATCAGCCGCCGAGCTGGCACAGATCGCCGGCCGTGCAGGGCGTCATACCAAAGACGGCACTTTTGGCGTAACCGATACCTGCCCATTATTCGAAGATGAGGTTATTGCAGCCATTGAAGATCACCGTTTCCCCTTTCTCAATGGGGTATACTGGCGCAATTCAATCTGGATTTCCGGTCACCTGATCATCTGCTGAGAAGTCTGGATGCCCCGCCTGATCATGCTATGCTGACCCGGAAGGGTGATGCCGAAGATCATCTTACCCTGCTCAGTTTGCTGGAAAGTGAAGATGTTCGGGTCATGGCACATGGCCAGAAAAATGTTGAACTTCTCTATGAAATTGCTCAGGTTCCGGATTTTCAGAAAACCTATACCGATAGTCATTTGACCATGCTGGCAAGAATGTATGGTCATCTGGTGCGCAGGGTGAAACATTGCCTAATGACTGGGTTGCTGCCCAGATTAGCCGGCTTGACCGGACAGATGGTGATATCGATACCATCATGACGCGACTTGCCCATATTCGCACTTGGACATATATTACTCATCGTTCGGCTTGGATTGGGTCTTCTGTCGACGCATGGGTTGATGGAAGCAATCATGGCAGGAAGAAGCGAAACATATCGAAGATAAGCTTTCTGATTGCTTACATGCTAATCTGACCCAACGTTTTGTTGATAGAAGAGCGGCAATTTTGTCGCGTAGATTAAAGGATAATGACCAGTTGGTTTGTGCAATTAGAGCAGATGGTACCGTTCTCGTAGAAGGCGAAGAAGTAGGAAAACTTGACGGCTTCACTTTCACCCCTTCTTTTTCCGAAGGTGATATCGAAAAACCGATTATTGCCGCCGCCAGAAAGGGGCTAACCGATGAAATCCGTCGCCGGGTACAGGCGGTAGCCGCAAGTGCTGATGCAGCTTTTCATCTCAATCATCAGGGTCATATTATCTGGCGTGAATCCGTCATCGGGTTTCTGGGTAAAGGGCATAGGATAGATCAGCCAAAAGCAGAAGCAAAACCAAGCCAGATGCTGGAAGGTGATCAGCTAAAGATAGTCACTGACAGGCTTAATCGATTTGCCGCTGAAATGCCTAAACAAAAGCTGGAAAAACTATATGGATTGCTTGATGAAAACCTGACAGGAATGGCACGTGGTATTGCCTTTCAAGTTTTTGAAGCTTTGGGTGTTCTACCGCGCCGACAGGTTGCTGATCTGGTGCAGAAACTAGACGAAGATGGCAAGCGTCAACTTGCCAAGGCTGGTGTCCGGATTGGTGTAGATATGCTGTTTATGCCGGATTTGCTGAAACCGGCGCAGATTGAAATCACAGCTTTATTATTCAGCCTTTATCATGGGAGTTCCCCGAATCAGCCACCACCGGCAGGCCGCGTGGCTATTGATCATGTTGAAGGGGTTAGTGATAGCTATTGGCAAGCAACAGGGTATCGCCGGATTGGTGGTCGTGTCATGCGGGTTGATATGGCAGAACGTCTAGCCGCCGTGATCAGATCAGAATCGCGTAAAGGCGTATTCCGTATCACCGAAGAGATGCTTTCGCTTGCTGGAGCCACCCGTGATCAGATGCAGATCATGATCGAAGACCTAGGATTTATTAAATCTGGTGAAGAAGCCAGTGAAGACCCTGAAAAGCCCGCGATTGCATTGTTTGAACGCCCGGCAAAAGCAAAGAGAAGTCCTGCCAAGGCTTCTTCGCCAGCTACAACATCCAATGACCGGAAAAATAATCCTAAAAACCATACCAGAGGGTCAGGTAGAGGTGGAGCCAAGGCTGGTGCAAGTGGTGGTGCAACAGGCCGACCTAATAAATCTGCTCATAAATCACTCGCTGATAAGCCAATGGATCCGAACTCACCTTTTGCTATTTTGGCAAAACTTAAAGCAAAATAATGCCAGCAGATGATATCATTGCATTACGGCTGGATAAATGGCTGTGGGCGGCGCGATTTTTCAAAACCAGAGCGATGGCTGGAAAGCTGATTTCCGGTGGCCGTTTGCGTATTGATGGCGATATCATGTCAAAGCCACACCGGCAGGCACGACCTGGTATGGTGCTCACCTTTCCGCAAGGCAATGTAATCAGGATTATCCGTATCAAAGCCTTAGCGCAATATCGCCGACCAGCAGTTGAAGCAGTCCTACTTTATGATGATCTGGCACCCCCTAAACCAGCATCTGAAACAATAGCAGATAAGGTTCCGGCAGGGGTCAGCCGTGATCCGGGAAGTGGAAGACCAACAAAAAAGACAGGCGTGCTATTGACCGGCTGATGCAATAAATTGTCTGTTGCCACGCTGTGCGGGTTTCGTTAAAAAAAGAAACGAAAATAAATAAGGATGTTTCAACATGACATATATCGTGAATGATAAATGTATTCGTTGTAAATATACGGATTGTGTCGAGGTATGCCCGGTAGATTGTTTCTATGAAGGGGAAAATATGCTTGTGATTCATCCGGATGAGTGCATTGATTGCGGTGTTTGTGAGCCGGAATGTCCACCTGAAGCGATTTTTGCCTGATACGGATCAGGGGCTGATGCCTGGATTGCCTTCAATACCGAAAAATCGGAAGCTTGGCCGAATATTACCCGTCGGAAAGACCCGCCTGCAGATGCTGATGATTACCGTGAGATGGAAGGGAAGTTTGAAAGCTATTTCATTGATCGTCCCGGTACTGGTGATGCTTAATCATATCTTCTGTTTTAAAAGGATAATGGACTTCCAAACAGGCTTTAGGCTAAAGCCTCAAACCAAACAAAATTGTAATATTTCAGGTAAGATTGCTTGGTTTATCGCCATTGGTGATAAGGACATGGCTAATATGTTGAATGCTGATTTGAAACAATGTTCCGCATAAAACAATGTAACAGAATATTGTTTGAATAGTGAAATGCTGAAACATTTCAGCATGATGGTATTTTTGGAAAGAGCAGGAAGATCAATGGCTAACAAGACTAAAAAAACTGATATCGAGTTTAACACAAATGATTTTGTCGTTTATCCTACGCATGGTGTCGGTCGCATCCTTGGAACAGAACAGCAAACCATTGCTGGGATGAATATGGATGTTCTGATTGTCAGATTTGAACAGGATCGCATGACTTTGCGGGTACCATTAGAAAAAGCAAGAAGCCTTGGTTTACGGACATTATCATCAAAAAAACAAATGGAAGAAGCAATCACAACATTGAAAGGTAAGGCAAAATCACGCCGGGATATGTGGTCAAAGCGTGCTAAAGTCTATGATGATAAGATCAGATCCGGTGATCCTGTATCTATTGCCGAGGTTGTGCGGGATTTGCGTCGGCGTCAAAATCAGACAGAACAGTCTTATAGTGAAAGACAAATGTATCAGGCGGCATTAGAACGGCTTGCGCGTGAATTTGCTGCGATTGAGCAGATTGATCAAACCGCCGCGGCTGACAAGCTGGAACATTATTAATGGATGCAGCATAAAAATAATTATAAAATGCTCTTGACCTAAGATAAAAGGGTAAGATAATTTTTATAAACTAGACTTATCTCTTAATGATAAGTTAACGGTAATATAATAAAATTAAGTTAGGGTTGAAAATGGGCGAGGAAAGTAACCGTGATGCGGTAAATCACGATAATGAGTATATTCGCCGTGTGATGCGCGAAGATTTGCTTGAACGTGAAGAAGAGTTAGTTCTGGCAACAAAATGGCGTGATGATCAGTGTGAATTATCCATGCACAAGCTGGTGATGGCCTATTCTCGCCTCGTTATCAGCATTGCATCTAAATTTCGGCATTATGGCCTGCCTCTGGGTGATTTGATCCAGGAAGGCAATATCGGCATCATGCAAGCCGCAAACCGTTTTGATCCTGAACGTGAAGTGCGGTTTTCAACCTATTCTGTCTGGTGGATTAGGGCATCAATTCAGGATTATGTCTTGCGGAATTGGTCTATCGTTCGGACGGGAACAACATCAGCCCATAAATCCTTTTTTCAAATTGCGGCGTCTGCGCGCCCGTATTGGTGAAGTTGATGGCGGGGCTCTTAACTGATGATGGCCGCGAGCAAATCGCGTAGCATTGGTGTATCCATGAATGACGTTCAGCATATGGAAATGCGTATGTCTGGTTCGGATTCTTCACTGAACGCTGTGATTGGTGAAAATGGCGATAATTCCATCCAAGATTTTCTGGTTGATGAGCGACCAAATCCTGAAACAATCAGTGATGACATCCTCTGATGCGGTACATTGTCAGATTGGCTCAAAGATGCGCTTAATGATTTGCCTGATAGGGAAAAAATGATCATCCAGCGTCGAAGGCTTAATGACGAAGGATCAACATTAGAAGAATTAGGAATTGATTTTGGGGTAAGTAAGGAACGGAGTCCGCCAGCTTGAAGCCAGAGCTTTTAAAAAATCCGCATCAATCTTGAAAGAGCGTGTACCTGAAATCAGTGATTTGCCTTTCCTGGCATAATAGAAAACCGCTTATGCGTTCATCAGATCATTTTGATCGCCTACACCCCCTGTTAACGCCTTTTGCCAGACATCGGGTAGACACAGATGATGGCCATAGCCTCTATGTCGAGGAATGCGGCAATCCAGACGGTATTCCTGTTATTTTTCTTCATGGTGGCCCCGGGTCAGGGTTTCTGCCATGCATCGGCGGATGTTTAACCCTGACAGGTATCGGGCGATTTTATTTGATCAGCGTGGATGCGGCCAATCCCGACCATTTGCATCAATAGAACATAATACAACAGATCATCTGGTGGCGGATATTGAACGCATCAGGGTAAGACTGGGCATTGATAGCTGGATTGTTTTTGGTGGTTCATGGGGGCAACCCTTATCTCTTGTTTATGGTATTCGCCACCCTGAACATTGTCTGGGTTTTGTCTTGCGAGGCGTGTTTCTGGGCACAAGGCAGGAAATTGACTGGTTTTTTATATGATATGCGCCGCTTTTATCCCGAAGCTTGGCAAAGATTTAGCCATTTTCTTCCTGAAGATGAACGCGATGATATTCTGCCTATCTGCGGCGATTATTTGACCCTGATCAGGCCATAGCCATGATGGCGGCCGAACACTGGTCTGCTTATGAAAACTCCTGCGCGACACTTAAGGCAGAAATGCGGAATGGTGGTGGTCGCATGGCGTTAAGTCTGGCGCGATTGAAGCGCATTATTTTGACAATAACTGTTTTCTGCCGCCGGATTATATACTTTCCCATATTGACCGGCTGGAAGGCAAGGCTGCCTATATTATTCAGGGAAGGCATGATGTGATTTGCCCCCCGCTCATTTTCTGCCAGTTCTCTTGGCAAAATGGCAATCAGCACAAATTACTATGATTGATGATGCTGGTCATTCCGCTTTTGAGCCGGGGATTTTAAGCGCGTTGCTGCATGCTCTTGATGATATCTCGCCTTCATTGTTAGTCAGGCCTTCTCTCCTAGCTAAACAGATGGGAAAATCAGGGTTGAGTTTTGAAGGAAAGCAATTTTGCTATAAGGCTTGAGTTTTATTTATGCCCAAGCAATAATGGCTGATCAATAAGTAACAACTAGCAGATTTGATATGGCAGGGATAATAAAAGACAAAAAAGCAGTTGATACGAATTTTGGCATTACCAATAATAACGCTATTGATGTGCATGTTGGACAACGAATTCGGTCGCGGCGGACATTGCTGGGTTTCAGTCAGGAACAATTGGCTCAGGGGTTGAGCGTTACCTTTCAGCAAGTGCAGAAATATGAACGTGGATCAAATCGGGTTAAGCGCATCAAGGCTTTGGGATATCAGCCAGCTACTGGAGGTTGATATTGGTTATTTTTTTGATGATATGTCGAGTGCAACAAAATCAAACTCACCACGGCAAATTGCCTTTTCTGAAGAAAATGAACATAGATGCCCAGATGAAAGACCCATTGGCAAAAGGCGCGAAACGCTGGAACTGGTGCGTTATTATTATTCTGTTGAAGACCCACAGGTCAGAAAGCGTATTACAGAAATTGTCAAAATTATTGCCCAGACGGTATCACCATAAGCGCCCATAGCAGGAAAGGAAAGAACATGGCACATGCCGCAGATGAAATGAGCTTTGAAGCTGCATTAAAAGAGCTGGAAACAATCGTTGAAAAGCTGGAACGTGGCGATGTTTCGTTAGATGATGCTGTTGCCGCCTATGAACGTGGAACAGAACTCAAACGGCATTGCCAGAAACGGCTTGATGAAGCAAAAATGCGTGTTGAAGCCATTCGTGCCCAGAAAGCAAGCGCTGATGCTGAAATGACTACCCCCTTTGATTCAGGAATAATCATTAACATTTCACATAGCATGAAAGGGCATATGATGATGAGCCCGGATAAGGTATCCCTGTCTGCCCAGATGCAGAATATAGCCCAGCAAACCGATGCTGTCCGATGAATTACATCTTTGATATGGAAAAAAAGAATGGGGCACCAACGCGTCTGGTTGATGCTATGGCTTATTCAACGTTAAATGGTGGTAAAAGGGTGCGGGCGTTTCTGTTTATAGCTTCAACCGCTGTTATGCTCATGCAGGGTGATCAGGCTAAACCTGATATTCCACAAGGTATTTTACATGTTGCCGCCGCATTTGAATGTCTTCATGCCTATTCGCTTATCCATGATGATTTGCCAGCGATGGATGATGCCGCCACAAGGCGGGGCAAACCATCCTGTCATTTGGCCTTTGATCAGGCGACGGCCATTCTGGCAGGGGATGCGTTACAAAGTCTGGCCTTTCAACTGTTATCTGCACCCGCTATCCATCCGGATCCATTTATCCGCGCGGAATTAGTGCAAAATCTGGCAAGTGCAGCAGGGGATGCTGGCATGGCTGGCGGGCAGATGCTTGATCTTGAAGCTGAAACTCAGACCCTTGATTATGCCGAAACAGCCAGAATGCAGGCCTTGAAAACGGGGGCATTGATTACCTCATCTGTTCTGGCAGGTGGGCGATATGCCGGAGCAACGCAGATATTCTGTCAGAATTGGCTAATTATGGGAAAGCCATTGGGCAGGCTTTTCAGATTGCAGATGATTTACTGGATGCTGATGGGGATGAACAACTGGTCGGTAAAGCCGCTTGGTCAGGATGACTGGCGCGGTAAAGCTACATTTGTCGCATATCTGGGGCTAGATGGGGCAAGACAAGAAGCGCGCAATCAGATTGACATCGCGCGGCAATCTCTAGCGCGTATAAAGGCCAATAATCCCTTATGGCAAGTTTATCTGGATGATATGGCGCAATATATAATCACGCGCAACGCTTGATTTCTGTTTGTTTTGACCCACAAATTATATGTATAAGATTTATCTGGCTGAGGATGAGAAGACAATAAGATATGGAAACACCATTACTAGATAAAATCCATGTTCCGGCTGACATGAAATCCCTTTCGCGTGGAGAATTGCGACAACTCGCTGATGAGCTGCGGCATGAAACCATTTCAGCTGTGTCGCGTACAGGTGGGCATTTGGGGGCAGGACTTGGCGTTGTTGAACTCACTGTGGCTTTGCATTACATTTTTGATACCCCGGATGATCGCCTGATCTGGGATGTTGGGCATCAGGCTTATCCTCATAAGATATTAACCGGACGCCGTGATCGTATTCGCACATTACGCCAGCCGGGGGGCTTATCCGGTTTTACCAAGCGTGACGAATCTGTTTATGATCCTTTTGGGGCGGCGCATTCTTCAACCTCTATTTCCGCCGGATTGGGTATGGCCGTAGCGCGCGACCATAAAGGTGGTCAAAATCATGTTATTTCCGTTATTGGTGATGGTGCTATGAGTGCGGGCATGGCTTATGAAGCCATGAATAACGCTGGTGATCTCAAATCACGGATGCTAGTCATTCTTAATGATAATGATATGTCAATTGCGCCTGCCGTCGGAGCGATGAGTTCTTATCTAAGCCAGTTGATATCCTCGCGGCGATTTATGTCTATCCGCCATCTGGCTAAAAGGTAGCAAGCGGTTCCCTGAAGAAATGCAAAGCACCGCCAAACGAGCCGAAGAAATGGCACGCGGTCTGGTTGGTACAAGCACGCTATTTTCTCAATTGGGGTTTTATTATCTTGGCCCTGTTGATGGGCATGATCTGGATCAATTATTGCCGATTTTAAGCAATCTGCGCGAAGGGGTTTATGATGGCCCTGTTCTGTTGCATGTGCGGACAGAAAAAGGACGTGGGCATCCTTTTTGGTAAGGAAAGTGGTGAAAAATATCACGCGGTTGCCCGATTTGATGTTGTTGGTGAAGAAAATAGCCAAGCCAAACGTAATACCCCTCCTAACTATACTTCTGTGTTTGCGGAACAGCTGATCAAACAGGCTGAAAAAGATAATGATATTATGGCGATTACTGCGGCTATGCCATCAGGAACAGGGATTGACCATTTTGCCCGCCGTTTCCACGCCGAAGTTTTGATGTTGGTATTGCCGAACAGCACGCGGTTACCTTTGCGGCTGGGCTAGCAACAGAAGGAATGAAGCCATTTACCGCTATTTATTCCACCTTTTTACAACGTGGCTATGATCAGCTTGTCCATGACGTCGCTTTGCAGAATCTTCCCGTGCGATTTGCGGTTGATAGAGCAGGGCTGGTTGGTGCTGATGGTGCTACCCATGTTGGTGCCTATGATATGGCATTTATGGCATCATTGCCGAATATGACAGTTATGGCACCGGCTGATGAAGCAGAACTGGCCAGCATGGTGGCCACTGCCGCCGCCTATGATGAAGGCCCAATTTCTTTCCGATACCCGCGGGGTGAGGGGCACAGGAGTTCCCCATTCCCGAAGATTTGAAACCGCTTGCCATTGGTAAAGGCCGCATCATGCGCGAAGGTAACCGGATTGCGTTGTTATCCATTGGTACAAGGCTGGCAGATTGTTTAAAGGTGTCAGACATACTCACCGCGCAGGGCACGCCAATTACGGTGGCTGATGCCCGTTATGTCAAGCCGCTTGATCATGAACTGATTGCCAGACTGGCCAAAGATCATGAAGTCCTTATCACGGTCGAAGAAGGTTGTATTGGTGGCTTTGGCACGCAGGTTTTCACGTTTCTTGCCAATCACGGGTATCTTGATCATGGATTAAAATGCCGGATGATGACATTGCCTGACCGAATGATTGATCATAACTGCACAAGCCTGCACAACTGGCTGAAGCTGGCCTTGATGCTGATGGCATTTTAGCCGACTATTCTGCCGTTTCTGGATAATGCCTCTTGCCGCGACCATCAAGCAGAATGGCTAAGCTGGAAAAGCAGAGGGTAGATATTCTGTTAGTGGAACAGGGGCTGGCAGAAAGCAGAGAAAAAGCACAAGCTCTTATCATGGCAGGGCTGGTATATGCCAAAGATCAGAAACTCACCAAATCCGGACACCGGATTGATGCGGCTATCGACCTGATCGTAAAGGGGAAAGATCACCCTTATGTATCCCGTGGGGGTAAAACTGGCTGGTGCGTTTGATCATTTTTCTGAACTTGATGCAACAGGGGTCGTGGCCATTGACGTTGGCGCAAGTACTGGCGGATTTACGGATGTTTTGCTTCGCCGGGGGGCTCAAAAGGTCTATGCCGTCGATGTTGGTCATGGCCAATTGACTGGTCGTTACGGAATGATGAACGCGTGGTGGTACTGGAAAGAACCAATGCCCGACATATGAACAAAGATCATATTCCTGATCCTATTGATTTGGTGGTCTGTGATGCTTCTTTCATATCACTGACCAAGGTAATGCCAGCCAGTCTGGCTTGGTGAAATCTGGCGGTATGCTAGCCGCATTAATCAAGCCCCAATTCGAAGTGGGTAAGGGGCAGGTTGGTAAAGGCGGTGTTGTTCGCGATCCTGATCTGCATCAGGCGGTTCAGAATGATATTGCTGCATGGCTAACAGATGATATGGGCTGGCATGTTATTGGTATAACGGAAAGCAGTATTAAAGGCCCTGAAGGCAATCGGGAGTTTATTATAGTGGCCAGAAAACCATAAGCTGATAAGGCAATTATGCAGGTTTCTTCAATTCTGACCCCGTCAGGCCGCATTGTGCCGTATGTTGCATCAGCATATCAGCAAGAACAACAGCCATCATGGCCTCACCAATGGGGACAGCGCGAATACCAACACAAGGGTCATGACGACCTTTGGTGATAACTTCAACTTCATTGCCGTCACTATCAATGCTTGGTCGTGGTGTCAGGATAGAACTGGTTGGTTTAACCACAAAGCGGACAACCAATGGCTGACCAGAAGAAATCCCGCCTAATACACCGCCAGCGTGATTGCTGGTAAAGATGGGTTGCCATGGGCATCAACGCGCATGCTATCACCAGCCTCATCACCGGGGATAGAGGCGGCGGCAAATCCGTCACCAATCTCAACGCCTTTTACGGCATTAATGCTCATCATGGCGGCGGCAAGCTGGGCATCCAGTTTGTTATAGATAGGGCCACCAAGGCCGAGCAGGCACACCATCGGCGACAATTTCAATAATCGCACCTGCCGAAGAGCCCTGTTTTCGCGTTTCATCCAGAAAACTCTCCCAGACAGGAACAATATCAGCATCCGGACAAAAAAACGGGTTATTCTGTGTTGTATCCAATTCCAGTTATCCCGATTAACCGCATGATCACCAATCTGAACCACCGCGCCGCGTATCACCAGATCAGGAAGATGCTTGACAGAATACGGTGAGCAATGGCACCTGCCGCTACACGGCTGGCTGTTTCGCGGGCAGATGACCTGCCACCCCCGATAATCCCTGATCCCATATTTGGCATCATAGGTATAATCAGCATGTCCGGGGCGATATTGCTGGGCAATATTGGAATAATCTTTTGATCGCTGGTCTGTATTTTCAATCAGCAGAGCGATGGGCGTACCCGTTGTTTTACCTTCAAAGACGCCAGAAAGTATCCGGACGCTATCATCTTCGCGCCGTTGGGTGACAAAACGCGATGTGCCGGGTTTGCGGCGATCAAGAAAGGGTTGAATATCACTTTCATCAAGTGGCAGGCGCGGCGGCACCCCATCAACAACACAGCCAATGGCAGGCCCATGGCTTTCACCGAATGTGGTAAAGCGGAACAAGGTTCCGAAACTGTTATCAGCCATCAGATGTTTCCACGGATATATCCGGCGCATCAACCGCTTTCATGCCAACCACATGATAACCGCAATCAACATGATGCGTTTCACCTGTAACGCCACTGGATAGATCAGACAATAGATAGACGCCTGCGCCACCAATATCATCAAGGGAAACATTACGCTTAAGTGGTGAATTATAAGCATTCCATTTGAGAATATATCGGAAATCACCAATGCCGGATGCGGCAAGTGTTTTGACCGGCCCTGCTGAAAGGCTGTTCACCCGGATATTCCGGCCACCCAGATCAGCTGCTAAATATCGCACTGATGCTTCTAATGCGGCCTTGGCAACTCCCATCACATTATAATGTGGCATCACCCGTTCGGCACCATAATAGGTTAGGGTCAGGATAGACCCGCCGTCATTCAGCACAGATTGCGCCCGCTGGGCAATGGCGGTAAGGGAATAAACAGATATATCCATGGTTCGGCTAAAATTATCGCGGGTCGTATTAAAATAATCACCTTTAAGTTCGGCTTTATCAGAATAGGCAATAGCATGAACGATAAAATCAAGCTTGCCCCATTTCTGTTCAATTTCTGAAAACAGCCGATCAATATCATCATCATTGGTTACATCACATGACAGAACAAAATCCGAATTGATGCTTGCGGCCAGTGGGCGAACGCGTTTTTCCAATGCTTCGCCCTGAAAGGTGAAAGCAAGCTCGGCGCCTGCTTCATGGGCTTTAGCGGCAATGCCCCATGCAATGGAGCGATCATTCGCAACACCCATGATCAGGCCGCGTTTTCCTTTAAGTAAATCGTTATGTTTTGTCATATGTTCAGCCATTACTATAAAACAATATACTAGCAATCAGGAGCTTGGTAAGACAAGTGCCTGATTGCGATAAAGCATAAAATTTATAATTAACGCAGGCTATATGTGGTTTTCCGCGTCAAAACAATGGTATCACCGCTATTATAGGGAGTATTGCTATCAACGGTAATTCTTTTGCCATCAACGGTAATATTCAACCGGTATCCGGTAATGGTTTCAATACGTTCTTCCCGAACAGTTGTGATATTTTCACACACATTTTTCCTGCCGGTAACCAACGATTTGCTGATTTGCGTTATTTTGCTGTTTGGCAGCATTACGGCCAATTAATGCCCCGGCAACAGCACCTGCTGTACCAGCGCCATCTTTGCTGGTCAAACCATTGCCAACAGCGCTTCCGATAAGGCCGCCTATAATCATGCTTCCCAATTCATCGGTTTGCTGACTACCTTGCGCATAGATGGGTACATCCTGAACCCGGCATACCCGCTCCGTCACCGGATTTTGCTGAACAAATGATGAGGTAAGCGTATCCACATAATTCACCCGTCCACAATCGAATCAACGCTGGTTGTTGATGCTGCCATTGCTGAGGGGGTTGCCATGGCAAGGGCTAAAATACACGTTCTGAAAGATTTTCATTTTTGCCTCCGGTTTATCTGACAAAGAGCTGGTATTCATATTGATTACTATGTTGCCTGTCTGATAAGTATTAATTGCAAAAGTTTGAACAAAAAATGCGCGACACTTCTCAATCGTTACAATTTGCCACATATTTATGGCAAAAGAAAGACACGATCATCTGGAATAAATAGGGCATAATTCCTATATATAATTTGTCCCACAGCATAATATTGATTTAAAATCAATGATACAAAAGAAAGAGATTTGATAATGGCTGATACTTCCGCTTTTGATCCAACTGGACAAAATCCCTTCCATCTGCTGGATGCTTGGATGGCTGAAGCAGAAAAAACAGAAATTAATGATCCAAATGCGGTTGCACTGGCGACGGTTTCTGATGATGGGCTGGCCATCTGTTCGGGTGGTTCTGATGAAGGACGGGATGATATATCCGTTCATTTCTATACCAATTATACTAGCAGAAAAGCAGCTGAAATCGATGGAACCAGCCGTGCGGCGATGAGCTTTCACTGGAAATCCTTGCGTCGTCAATTGCGTTTGGTGGGCCGAATTGAAAGGCTTTCTGGTGATATTTCTGATGCTTATTACGAAAGCCGCCCTTATGGAAGCCGGATAGGGGCGTGGGCATCCCAGCAATCACAGCCACTGGCTAGTCGGGATATTTTATCCAGCAGAGTTCGGGATATGGAAGCGCAATATCCTGAAAATCCACCCAGACCGCCATTCTGGGGTGGGTATCGTCTTATTCCCGCATGAAATGGAATTCTGGCAGGATGGTGCATCACGCCTGCATGACCGGTTCCGTTTTACAAAGCTGTTAAAAAATCGGTGATCCAGCAACCCTTACATCAGAAACATGGCAAGTTCAGCGGCTTTATCCATGATTGTTATCCTTTAAGCATGATATAAAGAAGATATTGTCCGCGTCAGAGGCTGGATTTGACAGGATTATGTCGTTTGTCGGATGCTATGCCAGATTAATTTTATAATATTACGAAATAAATATTCTTATAGTCGAGATGCTCGGAGGAAGAGATCATGAACAATCATGCTCGCGTAGTTGTTATTGGTGGCGGTGTTGTTGGTGTTTCCATGCTTTATCATCTGGCCAAAAAGGCTGGACAGACGCTGTTTTGATTGAGCGGAAGAATTAACATCTGGCTCAACATGGCACGCTGCAGGATTATTGCCATTATTCAATATGTCTTATTCTGTTGGGCAGGTTCATAAGTATTCAGTCAAGTTCTATCAGGAATTAGAAGAAGAAACCGGCATGAATGTCGGGTTCCGAAAGTGTCTAATATCCGTCTTGCCAGCAACCCTGATCGCTGGGATGAATATATGCAATATGCTGGTGTTGCCGACACCATTGGTGTTGAAGTCAAACGCCTGACCCCTGATCTGAGGTCAAGGAAGCTTGGCCAATGTCTAACACCGAAGGCTTGATTGGTGCGATTCAGCATCCTCAGGATGGTTATATCCAGCCAGCTGATCTGACTCAGGCCATGGCAAAGGGCGCGCGTGATATGGGGGCAACTATCCACCGCAATACAACCGTTCAGGCGATTAATAAAACCGCATCTGGTGAATGGGAAGTCGTTACCGATAAAGGCACTATCACTTGTGAACATATTGTATCCTGTTCAGGGAACTTTGCCCGTAAAACCGGTGCCATGGTTGGATTGAATGTGCCTGTTATTCCGGTTGAGCATCAATATATCGTCACAGAAGCTCATCCAGACATTAAAGCCCGCCATGCTGAAGGACTGCCAGAAATGGGTGTGCTGAGGGACAGTGACAATGGCTGGTATATGCGCGAAGAAGCAGGCGGATTGATCCTGGGCCTTATGAATATGGCGCACCAGCCTGCTATGTTGATGGCCCAAGCGATGATAGCGAATATGAACTTTTCCAAGAAGACCTTGAACGGATTGAACAGCATATTGAAAGTGCCATGTTCCGTGTTCCTGCCTTTGGTGAGGTTGGCGTCAAGAAAGTCTATAATGGCGCTATTGCCTATACCCCTGATGGTAACCCAATTATTGGCCCGGCACCGGGATTGAAGAATTTCTGGCTTAGCGAAGGGCATTCCTTTGGGATCACCGCGCGGCAGGTGGGGCTGGCTGGCAGTTGGCAGAATGGATGGTCGAAGGTGAACCAACAATTGATATGTCTGGCGTTGATCCTCGCCGTTATGGCAATTATGCCACCGAAAGCTATCTGATCGAAAAAAACGAAGAAGCATATGCCAATGTGTTCACCACGCATTATCCGGATGAAGAACGTGAAGCAGCAAGACCATTAAGAACAGCACCATGCTATGACCGCATGAAGAATTTGGGCGCTGTATTCGGGGCTAGTTTTGGCTGGGAAAGACCAAACTGGTTCGCGCCGGAAGGCGTCCCACAAACGGATGACTGGTCATTCCGGCGGTCAGCATGGTTCGAACATATTGGTAATGAAGTCAAAAATACCACTGAAAATGTTGGGCTTCTGGATATGTCGGCTTTTGCCAAGGCAAAAATCACCGGCCCCGGGGCAGCTGCGTTTCTTGACCGGCTGATTGCAAATCGTATCCCGAAAAAAGCTGGCCGCGTTAATCTCTGTCATGCCCTGAGCTATGGCGGCGGTGTTCATTCCGAATATACCATTATCAAAGAATCAGATACCAGTTTCTATGTTGTATCAGCAGGGGCATTGCAATCTGTTGACCATGACTGGATCGGAAGCATATGCCTGAAGATGGCAGTGTCCAGTTCACAAATGTGACGAATGCTATGGGTGTGCTTGTGGTAGCAGGACCTAAAACTCACGGACATTGATGGAACGGGTTAGCAAGAACTTTGATTTTTCTAAATGCGGCATTCCCTTGGTTGTCATCACGCTGGATTGATGTTGGTCATGCGCCAGCATTAGCCGCAAGGGTGAATTATGTTGGTGAACTTGGCTGGGAATTGCATCATCCGATTGAATATCAGAACCATATCTTTGATCGTCTGATGGAGGCAGGGGCGCATCTTGGCATTAAGCCATTTGGCATTAGGGCGATGGATACGATGCGAATGGAAAAAAGCTATCGCATGATGGGCACGGAATTATCGATTGAATATGCGGCCCTTGAATCAAAGCTAGATCGTTTTGTTCATCTGAACAAAGGGGATTTCATTGGCCGTGATGCCTTGTAAAATGGCAGGAAAAAGGCTTTGCTAATGAACTGGTGACCTTCGCATTGATAATGTTGAAGATGCTGATGTGATTGGTGGAAATCCGTTATTCTATAATGGTGAAATGGTTGGCCGTGCAACCTCTGGCAATTATGGCTTCCGTGTTGGGCAATCGCTGGCACTGGCTATGGTGCCACCAGCATTGGCCGCTATTGGAACCAAGTTTGTCATTGATATTCTTGGCAAACGTTTTGATGCCCAGATTATTGAAGAAAGCCCATTTGATCCAGACAATGAAAAACTAAGAGCTTAACGAAACAGCATCGATTCTTTAAGAGGAATAGGATATTATGTCAGAAACAGCAGAAAAACGTAGTCGCCGTGGTGGTGGTAGTGATGCTCGTCGCACGGCTCGGGGTAGTGGTGGGGGAAGTAAATTATCCTTCGCCTTATCTTGATCCGTCATGTCCCTTTATATGAAGTATTATCTGATGAAGGTGCGGAAATTATTGAAAACAATGCTGAAACCATTTTGAAGAAATTGGTATTGAGTTCAAGGATGATCCGGAAGCATTGGATATCCTGCGTGAACATGGCGCGGATGTGAAAGGCCAGCGGGTTCATTTTCCACGCGGTTTATGCCGTCAATATTGTCAGCATGCCCCGTCAGAGTTTACCCAGTATGCGCGTAATCCGGCGATCTAGTGTTGAAATTGGTGGCAACAAAACCGTTTTTGCTCCTGTCTATGGCCCTCCATTTATCCGTGATCTGGAAAATGAAAGACGTTATGCAACCATTGAAGATTTTCGTAATCTGGTAAAACTGATTTATATGCTTCCCGGATTGCATCATTCTGGTGGCACAGTGTGTGAACCGGTTGATTTGCCTGTACCCAAGCGGCATCTGGAAATGCTTTACACGCATATGAAATATTCAGATAAGCCATTCATGGGTTCTGTCACCGCTGCCAGCCGGGCGCAAGATACGGTTGATATGGCTAAAATCCTGTTTGGTGATGGATTTTCTGGATGAAAACAATGTGTTGGTCAGCCTGATTAATGCCAATTCGCCGATGACATGGGATGACACCATGCTTGGTGCGCTCAAGGTTTATTCACGGCATGGTCAGGCGGTTATTATCTCTCCATTTATTCTTGCAGGGGCCATGTCGCCTGTTTCCGTGGCGGGAACATTGGCACAAACGCTGGCCGAAGCCATGAGTGGAATTGCCTTTGCCCAGATGATCCGTCCGGTGCGCCTGTTATTTTTGGCTCATTCGCCAGTTCCATGTCCATGCAGACAGGGGCGCCAACTTTTGGTACCCCTGAACCGGCTTTGGTGCTGAATGGATGTGCTAAACTGGCACGTCGTCTTGGTGTGCCTTTCCGTTCAGGTGGCTCACTGACCGCGGCTAAAACTGTTGATGCTCAGGCGGCGTATGAATCAACTCATACTATCCTGCCATCAGTTCTCAGCGGCGTTAATTTTGTGCTTCACTCGGCTGGTTGGATGGAAGGTGGACTCGTTTCGGATTTCCGAAAACTGCTGCTTGATCCGGATCAGCTGTCCATGATGCAACGCATCGTGGGGGGTATTGATCTATCGGAAAATGGACAGGCCCTTGATGCTATCAGGGAAACTGGCCCCGGTCAGCATTTCCTTGGTTCTAGCCATACACAAGCCAATTTTGAAGATGCGTTCTGGCGGTCAGAACTGGCGGATTACACGACTTTTGAGCAGTGGAGTTCAGAAGGGTCGATTGAAAGCGCAAAAAGAGCAGAGAATCGCGCCAGAACAATGCTGAATTCTTATGAAGCGCCGGACATTGACCCGGCTATTGACGAAGCGTTGGTTGCGTTTAAAACAAAGCGGATGGAAGAACTGCCCGATAGCGAGTTTTAGCCCAACATCACCACAATATATGATTATAAATCATGTAAAAATAACCGTCCTGCTATTTAGCGGGACGGTATTCGCATCCCATATTCAACACTAGCATCTGCCAGTAATGCCACAAGATATGGCATAAAGCTGCTGCGGCCGATAAGGGTAAAGCTGTGTTCGCCTGTACAAATCAGGATGATCCCAGCATGACCCATAATCGTCTGGATAGCTGTGCCTTTGGTAAAGACACTGGCATCAAGATCAATAGCGCAATGTTTAGCCATCATATCACGGCTTGATTTGCCATCTATGGTAATCATTCCATAAGCATTGCTGACTTCGGTTGTTGCTATATGCCCTAGTTTGGCGGTTTCCAGATCAGTCATAATGCTATTTGCTGCACCGGCTTCCGCCAAAATAAGCCATTCGTCAGGGCCTAGCCAGATCACCATCCGGTCACCGGCCTGAGTGGATTGATTAGCATCAGGTAGGGAATGGCTAGTCAATTTTTTAACAAGGGTATTTGCTTTATTATTGTCAGGCTGGCATCGCAAATTAATCAAATCATGGACAGCTGCTTCCCTGATCATAATTTTCCCTGCTGAACCTTTTGGCACAGGATGATGAATAGCCTTAACATCAGCAAGGGCGGAACGCCCTGGCAATACAGCAGAACTAACCATTGATCCGGTCTCCTTTCGGGTCATAAAAAACAGTATCAGTGATAACGGCCTTGATTGGCTTTTTACCATTTATCATGGGGAACCAAACCGTCTGGCCTTTCATGGCATGACCGCCTTTAAGTAATGCCATTGCAACCGAATGGCCTAGATTTGGTGAGTAATATGATGATGTCACCTGTCCAAGCATTTCCATCGGATAGGACTGATTAGGGTCAAGGACAGCATGGGCACCTTCTGGGATAACGGCCTTTGGGGTCTTCGGTTTTTATTCCGACCAGTTGTTTCCGATTATCTAGTGCCATGCTTTTACGTTCAAGGGCACGCTTGCCAATGAAGTCAGTCTTTTTCTTGGATACAATCCAGCTCATTCCCAGATCATGCGGGTTAACCGAACCATCTGTTTCCTGCCCCACAATGATAAACCCTTTTTCAGCCCGCAACACATGCATGGCTTCTGTTCCATAGGGGGTAAGTCCAAATGGCTCACCAGCTTTCATCAGATGCTGCCATAGCGCCATACCGTGCCGTGCCTTGATATTAATCTCAAAGCTAAGCTCACCGGTAAAGGAAATGCGGAATATACGCACTGGCAATCCGGCCAGATTGGCATCCTGATAGGACATGAAAGGGAACGCGTCATCAGCAAGCGAAACCGAACATCCTGCCGCTTCCAGTACTTTGCGGGCATTAGGGCCAGATACGGTGGTGACAGACCATTCTTCGGTAACACTAGTCAGATATACGTCCAGTTCAGGCCATTCGGTTTGAAGCCATTCTTCCATCCAGCTAAGCACATTGGCAGCACCGCCAGTTGTTGTTGTCATGTGGAAATGGTTTTCCCCCAGCCTTGTGGTTACGCCATCATCCATGACCATGCCGTCATCTTTAAGCATCAGCCCATACCGGCAACGGCCAATTTTTAATGTTGAAAACATATTGGTGTATAGGCGGTCAAGGAATTCGGCTGCATCTTTGCCGCGAATATCAATCTTTGCCCAGAGTGGAGGCATCAAGGATACCAGCATGAGTCGCGGCTTTTTAACTTCACGGTTCACAGCATCTTCCATGGATTCGCCAGCCTTCGGGGTAATACCATGCCCGCATCCATTGCCCGACATGTTCATATTCCGCCCCATTTTCACGATGCCATGCATCCATGCGGGTAAGCCGTTCCGTATCAAAAAGACCCTTGATATCACGTCCGGCAATAGCGCCGAATGTGGTCGGGGTATAAGGATAGCGGAAGGTCGTTGTGCCGACATCCGGAATGGGTTTGCCCAATTGATCGGACAGAATACCAAGAGCATTGATATTTGACATCTTCCCCCTGATCCGTGGCCATGCCATTGGTGGTGTAACGCTTGACATGTTCCACGGAATGATAGCCTTCACGCACAGCCAGTTTGATATCACTGGCTGTTACATCATTCTGGAAATCAACGAAAGCCTTTGGTTCCTGCCCTTTGACGGCATCACTTGGCATTTTCCATAACAGATGCGGGCGCATAACCATATCAGGTTCCGAAACATCTGGTGTTTCAGGTGCGGATACCTTGAAACCGGCAGCGGTAGCAGCGACTGATCCGGCTTTAGCGGCATCGGCCATGGCATCTTTTAGCTGACCAAAGATGCCATTGCATGCTCCAACGCTGAGGCAGGCTTCATGATATTCTGATGGCCGGAAACAGAGTTGATCTTCATCCCATGTAATCTTTCCTCTGGCTTGCGAATGCAGGTTAACCACCGGTGTAAATCCACCAGACATAGCCACCAGATCAGCATCCAGATAAAAGGGCTGGCCTGTTACATCGCCAGATTTTGGGTTAATGGCGGCAATTTTGACCGTACCCACATGACGGGTTCCTTTCGCATCAAGAACCGCATGACCAGCATGAACGGTGATGCCTCTTGCCATCGCCTGACTAACCAGCACTGATGATGGGGCAGGTCGCTGATCAATGATTGCGGCTACCTTAACGCCAGCATCTTCAAGGCTGAGAGCCGATTTATAAGCATCATCATTATTGGTATAAACGACAGCACGGCGGCCGGGGATAACCGCATAACGGTTGATATAGCTTCTAACAGCACCAGCCATCATCACACCGGGCTTATCGTTGCCGCCAAAGATCAATGGCCGTTCATGATTACCCTGTGCCAGTATCACATGCTTGGCTCTGATTTTCCACATCCGCTGGCGCGGTAGGTGATCAGGTCGTTCAGCAAGATGATCAGTGACTTTTTCCGCCAATGTCAGAAAGTTATGATCCATATAACCAAAGCATTGTGTTCGGGTCAGGATAGTTACATTAGCCATAGCTTCAAGGGTGACCGTAGTTGATTTGATCCAGTCAATAGCGGGTTTGCCATCAAGGTGGGTATTGTTTTCAGATAGCATCCAGCCGCCCAGTTCTCTGGCATCATCAACAAGCATCACACGGGCACCAGACTGTCCTGCGCTGAGGGCTGCCATTAATCCAGATACACCGCCGCCAACAATAAGCACATCGGTATGGCGATGGGTTTTTTCATAGCGGTCAGGATCATTATGATCTTTAGCCGCCCGTCCTAGGCCAGCTGCGCTGACGGATAATTGGCTCATAAACCCGTTTCCAGAATGCAGCTGGAAACATAAAGGTTTTATAGTAAAATCCAGCAGGAAAAACCGGCCAAGCAAAGAATTTACAGCACCGATATCAAAGCTAAGTGATGGCCAGCGATTCTGGCTTCTTGCTGTCAGACCATCATGTAGTATAGCTTCAGTGGCACGAATATTAGGGGCTTGCTGATTGCCGCTACCAATTTCGACCAGCGCATTTGGTTCATCATAACCGGCGGTCAGGATACCCCGTGGCCTGTGATATTTGAATGACCGACCAACCAGATGCACCCCGTTGGCCAATAAGGCAGAAGCAAGAGTATCCCCTTCAAAACCGGCAAAAGCTTTACCATCAAAGCGAAAAGTTACCGGTTTCTTGCGGTCAATACGCCCACCTTTGTCCAGACGCATATTGCCCTGTTTCATTTTGTTTAGGTTTGGGGTTTTGTTGCTCATGATTTGCCCCTTTGCCAGATGAGGGTTTTCCAGATGGTTTAGCTGCAGCCTCTGATGCGGTATGACGACGCCAAGCATCAGCATAGGCTGTTTTTCCTGCTTTGATTTAGGCAGGCTTCCCATGGCATAGATTTCAATAAACTCATGCGTGACAGTATCCCGTGCGGCATTAAACCAGCGGCGGCAACCGGCGGTATGGCACCAGCGTTCCAGAAAAACGCCTTTCGGATTATCGCGCCAAAACAGATATTCGGCAAACTCTGCATCAGAAATCGCATTTTCAGCCAATGGGCGGGCGATATGGGCTTCACCACCACAAGCAAACTCCGTTTCATCACGAAGACCACAATGTGGGCAATCAATTAGCAACATAGCAATCTATCCCTTTCTGCTAGGAATTAGTGAGCCACCCCAGCCGCACCATGCTCATCAATAAGCAGTCCGGTCTGGAAACGGTCAAGCGCGTAGGGCGCGGCAATGGCATTAGGACGGTCATTGGCAATCAGATCAGCAAATACATGGCCTGAACCGGGTGTTGCCTTGAAGCCGCCAGTGCCCCATCCACAATTAAAATACAGCCCTTTAACATCGGTTTTCGATATAATCGGGGAAGCATCCGGGCATGTATCAACAATTCCGCCCCAATGCCGCAGCATCCGCAGACGGGATAGGATAGGGAAAAGTTCTACTGCCGCCGCTATCATATGTTCCGGGACGGGGAATGATCCGCGTTGTGCATAGGAGTTATATTTATCAACGCCTGCCCCTAGCACCATTTCGCCCTTATCAGACTGGCTGATATACATGTGAACAGCATTGGACATGATGACAGTATCCAGTTCAGGTTTAATCGGTTCCGATACCAGCGCTTGCAGGGGGCGGCTAGCGATAGGCAGGCGTATATCAGCCATTGCCCCCAGCACCGAACAATGCCCGGCGACCACACAGCCAACTTTTGGTGATTTGATAAAGCCTTTGGTGGTTTCAACCCCTTCAATCCGGTTGCCTTTCCGGCGTAAACCGGTCACTTCACAATTCTGGATAATATCAACCCCAGATCATCGGCGGCACGAGCATATCCCCACGCTACCGCGTCATGGTCGTGCGGTACCGCCACGGCGTTGCAGAAAGCCACCCATGACCGGATATCGAATCGATTGATCGATGTTAATGATGGGTACAAGCTTTTTGATTTCATCAGGGGACAGGATATCACTATCTATGCCGTTGAGCCGGATTGCATGAACCCGTCGGGACATTTCCCGCAATTCATGCCAGCTATGGGCAATAGTGAGAACGCCGCGCTGGCTGAACATCAGGTTGAAGTTCAAATCCTGAGTCAGGCCTTCCCATAATTTGAGCGCATGATCATAAATCGCCGCGCTTTCATCCCACATATAATTTGACCGGATAATGGTTGTGTTACGGCCTGTATTACCGCCACCAAGCCAGCCTTTTTCTATCACGGCAATATTTGTAATCTGGTGAACAGCGGCTAGATAATAGGCTGTTGCCAATCCATGGCCACCACCACCAATGATGATGGCATCATAAGATTTTTTTGGTTCTGGTGCGCGCCATGCCTGTTGCCAGTCCTGATGGTAACGGAGTGCATTACGCATCAATGAAAATACAGAATATTTCGGTTTGCCGCCAGGAAGTCTCCGCGCACCCCGATCAGGACCTTCAGCCATTTTCTGCCCCTTTCTACATTATAAACGTGATAATCAGGATTATGTCGATTTGTTTATATTTGCCTGTCTTACTGACGACAGGTGATACTGCATCGCCGACACTTTAATCAAGCCTTTTTATGTCACGGTTTATCTGTTTAGGGGTTATTGTAAAAATAGAGTTTATGATAGAGTTTTTAAGAAAAGGGGACTGCCATGCCAATAAACAATATGATAGCAGATTATTCCGGTCAGATGCGCCAATGGCGCCATTATTTGCATGCCCATCCGGAACTGGCTTTTGAAGAACATCATACAGCAGATTTCATAGCCGGCAAACTGACCGAGTTTGGTATAGAAGTGCATCGCGGGATGGCAAAAACCGGAGTTATCGGGGTTATCCGCGGTAAATCAGGTGGTAATCGCAGCATCGGATTGCGGGCAGATATCGATGCTTTGCCTATTCATGAGGATAACAGCTTTGCCCATAAATCAGGTACGGAAGGGGTGATGCATGCATGCGGGCATGATGGTCATACAACCATGTTGCTTGGGGCCGCCAAGTATCTGGCAGAAAATCGTCATTTTGACGGTGATGTTGTTGTCATTTTTCAGCCTGCTGAAGAAAATGGCGGCGGTGGCAAAGTCATGTGTGATGAAGGTCTGTTCAAACAATTTCCCATGGAAACCGTCTGGGGTATGCATAACTGGCCGGGGCTTGATGTTGGCAAGGCCGCTATTCAGCGTGGGCCGTCTATGGCTGCCGCTGACGGATTTACGATTACACTGAAAGGACGTGGTGGTCATGCCGCTATGCCGCATTTGACCGCTGATCCCATTTATGCGGCGGCTACCTTGATTCAATCGCTTGCAGTCGGTGGTGTCACGCCATCTTGATCCGCTTGATCAGGCGGTTGTGTCGGTGACGCAATGTCATGGCGGTTTTACGCATAATGTGATCCCTGATGATACTTTTATCGAGGGCACGGCACGATATTTCCGCCCTGACATTGGGGCGATTATCAAGGATCGCATGGCGCATATCACGGAACAGATCGCCGCGGCACATGGCTGTTCTGCCCGATTTGAATGGATAGATGGTTATCCACCAACAATTAATGATGCGGCGGCGGCAGACCGGGCGGCGCTGGCGGCGGCAGATGTACTGGGGTCAGGGTCGATAGTTATGGATGCTCCGCCATCTATGGGGGCGGAAGATTTTGCCTATATGCTGCAAGAACGTCCGGGGGCATATATCTGGCTTGGCGCTGGCCATCCGGGTGATGGTGCCATGCTTCATAATGCCCGTTTTGATTTTAATGATGATCTGTTGCCGCTGGGGGCCAGCTACTGGGTATCACTGGTTGAACGTGAACTGGGATTGGCGGAATGATCTGCCTGCTGTCTGGATAATTCCCTAACGGACAATGATCAGATCAGACCAGCGCGTGGTATAAGATGGGGAGCGGAATTGCTGTCGCATATGCCAGTCCGGTTTGCTGGTGTCAGCATGTTTATGCCTGTTTAACCGGGTGATCCCTTCGCTGGCATGAAACAAAGTGCCACGTCCCATCATGGCATTAACCTGATCAAGCATGGCCATGCGCCGTCTGCTGGCGGCGGTCGTCGCTATGGGGGCATCACATCGCCATAGGCTTTTTGTTCACACCCATCAGCCACCAGATCAGTCAGCATGACACCAGCCTTATGATAGCGGAAGCCGGGGCGATAAAGCTCATGGATCGCACGGGTAGCGGCGGCGATAAGCGTGCTGGTATTAGCGGTGGGTTCATCAAACCGGATCAATGCCGCATTGCTATATTGCGGGTCTTGGGTGCGAAAACGGTTGGTACGGATAAACACATAAATACCACTGGCCAGACTGTTCTGCTTGCGTAATTTTTCCGCGGCCGCGCGCAGTATAGCTGGCGGCTGCTTCGGCAATGCTTTCACGATCACTGATCAGTCGGCCAAAGCTGCGTGATGACATAATATTCTGCTTGGCCTGCACCGCTTCCAGTTCAAGGCAGGATATGCCATTTAGCTCATGGACTATGCGTTCGCCTACAACGGATAGGGCTTTTCTTATCTGTTGCGGGTCTGCCTGCCGCAGCTGCAACGCTGTTTTGATTCCCATTGCGCGCAGACGCTCACCCCAGCGCCGTGAGATACCCCAGATATCCTCGACCGCGATATCGCCCAGAATACGCGTCATCAGCACAGGGTCTGTCATCATATATACGCCGTCGCTGGTATATTTTTTGGCAATGCGATTAGCCAGTTTTGCAAGGGTTTTTGTAGCCGCTACCCCGACAGAGGTTGGAATACCTGTCCATTGCCGGATCGCCTGCCGCATATTCCGCATGTGCTGGGGCAATGCTGTTTCATCAAAACCATCTAGCCCCAGAAAGGCTTCATCAATGGAATAGACTTCCACATCAGGCGTGAACTGGCTTAAGGATTCCATAACGCGGCCGGACATATCCCCATAAAGAGGATAATTTGATGAAAAGACACGCACCTTATGCCGTTTTAGCGCAGCGGCATATTCATGTACTGCTGCACCCATGGGAATGCCTAATGCTTTTGCTTCATCCGAGCGGGCAATGATACAGCCATCATTATTGGATAGCACCACTACTGGCTGGGTGGCTAATGACGGATCAAAGACACGTTCACAGGATGCATAGAAATTATTACAGTCAACTAGCGCGAATAGCATGGTCACACACTATGGATCACATTGGTGACAACGCCCCAGATCACCATGCTAGCTTCATCAGTGATAATAATAGGCTCATAACGGTCATTTTCCGGCATAAGCATGGTTTTGCCGGATTTGTGATGTAACCGTTTGACGGTTAGCTGACCATCCAGCGCGGCAATAATGACTTTGCCATGGCGGGGCTCAAGGCTACGGTCAACTACCAGAATATCATTTTCGTGAATACCGGCTTTGATCATGGAATCGCCACTAACCCGAACAAAGAATGTGGCGGCAGGATGCTTGACCAGATAATCATTCAGATCAAGACTGCCTTCAAGGTGATCATCTGCTGGTGAAGGGAAACCAGCGGCAACAGCACAGCTGAATAAGGGTAATGACTGCCGGCCACCGGTGGCTACATAGTCCATCACTTCATCAATCATGCTGACTGGCAGGCGGACAGGTTTTGTTGGTTCCCCGTACTGGCCTTGTCCGGCTGGGCGACCTGCCCCGGGCGGGCGCCACCGCGACCACGGGTTTTGCCATGTGCGGGAGTGGATTTAGCATCTTTGGAATCGGTGTTGCTGAACGATCTAGGTGAGGAAGAATGTGTTGTCATGGCATATCACACTTAAAAATAAAGAAAAAACATATACGCATATCGTATATATTAGAATACTGTACTTTATTCAAAAGTCAAGTATGTGATTAGCTTGACTGGCTGATCTGTGGGATCGCAACACAAGATATACCATTCTGGAAAAGCTGGAGGCATACTTGCCGGGCCATGGTTTCATCAAAGCCGCTAAAATGAACTTGCCATAAAGTCAGGTTCCCATACTGGATTTGCCGCAATTGGGCAGGTTGATGTGATAGAATATCGTTGGCAGCAACACGGGCATTTCTAGCGGCGCGATGGGCACTGGCACGTTTTTCAAAACTGCCAACCTGAATCCCCCAGCCAATAATCTGGCTTTGTTCAACAGGATCGGGATCAATCAGATCAGGCCGGGGTGGTGGCACGGAAACCGCAACCGATAATGCTCCGGAATCCGTATCACGGCTTACCGTCAGAATATTGGGTTTTGGTGGCGGTGGTGCTACAGGTGTTGGTGTTAGTGGTTTCTTTTCGGGAACTAATGTTGTTTCGGCATATTGCGGGATACGGGCGAATTGTTTGTTTAACAGATGCATCATATGCTGATCGCGTGACCGGCCGGTACGGCCACCAAATACAACCCCGACCAGACGGATGCCGCGGCGTTCTACTGTTGCGACAAGATTAAATCCGGACGCACGGATATAGCCGGTTTTAATGCCATCCGTTCCTTCATAACTGCTCAGCAAGGTGTTGTGATTTTTATAGCGGCGGCCTTTATATTCAAAGGATTTAGTTTTAAACATTTGAAAATAGTGGGGGAAATCCTTGCGGATAGCGACAGCCAGTTTAGCCATATCGCGGGCAGTGGATTTCTGTTTGGAATGCGGCAAACCAGAGGCATTGCGGAAAGTGGTACGTTTCATTCCGAGTGCCCGTGCCTTACGCGTCATCTTTTTGGCGAAGTCGCGTTCACTTTCGCCCAGATGTTCGCTGATGACAGTAGCAACGTCGTTGGCTGATTTTGTGATCAGCGCGTAAATGGCATTTTTTACGGTAATATGACTACCTGGCCGCAATCCCAGTTTTGATGGTGACCGGCTAGCGGCCAGCTTGCTGACACGCATCTTGGTATCCATATGAATCTTGCCGTTATCAAGAGCTTCAAACACCATGTAGAGAGTCATGATTTTAGTTAGTGAAGCCGGATAAAGCTGCTTATCAGCATTGCGCGAATACATGACTTCGCCAGTTGTTTCATTCACCACGATTGAAGCATATTTCGCCTGTGCAACGGTGCTGAAACCGGTTGCTAGTGTAACGATTGAAACAAGCAGAACAATCAGGCGTTTCATCTGGTAAACCTATGTTGAAAGATCATGCCCTGAAGGGTCAATTTCATCACTTCTGATATTAGCACGATGGCTAGAACAGTCAAATTAAGTAACGATAAAATATGCAGAATAAATCGATATAAAGAAATTTGGGAAAAAATACGGGTAATAGTTGTGACGAGAAGAAAAATCTGTACCCTGATTGTGAGATTTTTCATATCAAGCCCTTTCAAATCTGCAAATTATGATCATATTAAATAATATGGAATGCTTTAGAGAATATATGCAACTGTTATGCCATGACCCATGTCGGGCAGAGGTCGTCATGTCTTCGGATGATGACGATAAAAATGATGGAAAAAAATCGATTAATATCACCATCACGGCGGAGCGGCCAAAAGTTAAACGGCCACCGTTATATAAGGTCATTATGCTGAATGATGACTTTACACCGATGGAATTTGTTGTGCATGTTCTCAAAAGCTATTTCCGCAAATCCGAAGAGGAAGCGACCCAGATTATGCTTCACGTCCATCAACGCGGGGTAGGGGTTTGTGGAATATATACCTATGAAGTGGCGGAAACAAAAGCATCTCAAGTGATGGATCTTGCCCGAAAGAATCAGCACCCCTTACAGCTTCAGTTGGAAAAGGAATAGTCTTATGCTGTCACAAGAACTCGAAGAAACCCTGAAACGCGCTATGACTATGGCCGCTAAAAAGGGTCATGAATTTGCAACATTAGAACATTTGCTTCTGGCTCTTACCGAAGACAGCGATGCCATAGAAGTGCTCAGTGCATGTAATGCGGATATCAATGATCTTCAGCAGAAGCTTATCTTGCATATTGAACAGACATTTGAATCGCTTGGGGATGATCTGGCAGAAACCCGCCCGACCAATAGCTTTCAACGTGTGCTTCAGCGTGCGGTTATTCATACCCAGTCATCAAATCGCGAGCGGGCAACTGGTGCAAATGTGATTGTTGCCATGTTTGCCGAACGTGATAGTCATGCTGTCTGGCTGTTAAACCAGCAGGATATTAACCGCATTGATGTTGTCAGCTATATCAGCCATGGTATCGCTAAGAATCCGGCTTTTGACGCAGATGGTAACGGCGCTGATGGAAGCATGGTCAAGGATGAAGAGGTTAACCAGAAAGACAATCCTCTGGCTGCCTATGCGGTGGATTTAAATGAAAAGGCACGGCTTGGTAAAATTGATCCGCTGATTGGCCGCAATAAAGAAGTTGATCGCACCATTCAGGTGCTTTGCCGCCGCACCAAGAATAATCCGTTGCTGGTAGGGGATAGCGGTGTTGGCAAAACAGCCATTGCGGAAGGATTAGCACGAAAGATCATTGAAAAGGATGTGCCAGCGGTGCTGGAAGACGCCATTATCTATTCCCTTGATATGGGCGCACTTCTGGCTGGTACACGCTATCGTGGTGATTTTGAAGAACGGCTGAAAGGCGTCATGAAGGAAGTCGCCAAAAATGATCATGCTATTCTTTTTATAGATGAAATTCATACCATTATTGGTGCCGGTGCAACAAGTGGCGGTGCTATGGATGCATCGAACCTGCTTAAACCTGCCTTGCAAGAAGGCACGTTGCGCTGTATTGGATCAACAACCTATAAAGAGTTTCGCGGCTGGTTTGAAAAAGATAGGGCGTTGTCCCGCCGTTTTCCAGAAAATTGACGTTAATGAGCCTAGTGTAGCTGATACGATAAAAAATACTTGGTGGACTGAAAAAACAATATGAAGACCATCACGATGTCCGCTTTACCTTGGCGGCATTAAAATCAGCGGTGGAATTATCATCACGCTATATCACTGACCGCAAATTGCCAGATAAGGCGATTGATGTGATTGATGAAGCGGCAGCGGCGCAAATGCTGTTGCCACCATCACGCCGGCGCAAGGTCATTGGGGAAAAGGAAATTGAAACAACCATTTCCAGCATGGCACGGATACCGGCTAAAACCGTTAACCGTGATGATCGTGCCGCCCTTGCCAGCCTTGAATCTGACCTGCACCGAATGGTGTATGGTCAGGATGAAGCGATCGTCGCTCTTGCCTCTGCTATCAAGCTGTCACGGGCTGGCTTGCGGGATATGGAAAAACCAGTTGGCAATTATCTCTTTAGTGGCCCTACCGGGGTTGGTAAAACGGAAGCCGCGCGGCAATTATCAGAATCGCTGGGCATTAAATTGATCCGGTTTGATATGTCCGAATATATGGAAAGGCATTCTGTTTCACGTCTGATTGGTGCGCCTCCCGGTTATGTTGGATTTGATCAGGGTGGTTTGCTTACCGATGCTGTTGATCAGAATCCCCATGCCGTTCTGTTGCTGGATGAAATTGAAAAAGCCCATCCTGATATCTTTAATCTGCTGTTGCAGGTGATGGATAATGGACGCTCTAACAGATCACAATGGAAAGACCATTGACTTCCGCAATGTGATTATCATCATGACGACAAATGCCGGTGCTAGCGAAATGGCCAAACAATCCATCGGCTTTGGTCGTGGCCGGCGTGAAGAAGCAGGTAATGAAGCTATAGAAAGAACCTTCACGCCTGAATTCCGGAATCGTCTTGATGCTATTATCAATTTTGCGGCACTGGCACCTGAAACTGTCCGCAAGGTGGTGGATAAGTTCATCATTCAGCTTGAAGCCCAGCTTGCTGATCGCGGGGTAACAATCACCTTGACGGATAAGGCACGCGACTGGCTGGCAGAACGGGGCTATGAGCCGGCATATGGTGCGCGGCCCTTATCCAGAGTCGTGCAAGAGCATGTCAAAAAACCACTATCCGAAGAACTGCTATTCGGACGGCTTGTCGATGGTGGAGCTGTTGAGGTTGATACCGCCAAAGCCGATAAAGATGGGGATGTAACACATCTGACGGTGACAGTGATCGGAGATGACAAAGCTGATATTACAACAGGTTCAGCAAAATCTGCTAAAACCAAAAAGAAATCATCTGCAAAGCCATCTGCGGCCAAAACATCAGCATCTAAGAAAAAAGAAACCATTGACGCGGAAACGCGCTAACCTTTTTTTATTCTTCATGCTTATAGGGAAGCCAGGTTAAGAGTTCCTGACGTTCGCGTTCGACCTGCTTGGCTTCTCTTTCGGTGAAATCTCTTACGGCATCCTGAAATTTGTCATTATTCATGTGATGGACGGAATATGTTAGAACAGGTTGATATCCGCGTTGCACTTTATGAAGCCCTTGTGCCCCTGCTTCGACACGGTCAAGTTTATGGGCAATGGCAAAATCAATGGCCTGATAATAGCAGGTTTCAAAATGAAGAAACGGAATATCAACAACACTACCCCAGTTGCGGCCATAAAGCGTATCCTTGCCCAATAAAATTAATCGCACCAGCTATCTGATCTCCATCATGTGATGCCATTACCAGAAGGATATGCTCCGCATGGTATGATGAATCTGATCAAAAAAATCACGGGTCAGATATGCCCCGCCCCATTTACGATCAATGGTCGCCAGATAGAATTGATAGAACTGATCCCAGTCTGCCGTGGTTAAATCATCACCCTGTTTTTGCACCAGCTGGACACCAGCATTAGCAATATCACGTCGCTCACGGCGAATGCTTTTGCGCTTGCGTGAAGCAAGGCGTTCAAGAAAATCATCAAAATGGTGGTAGTTTTTATTATGCCAGTGAAATTGCATTCCTTTGCGGCTAATCCAGCGCCTAGTATCATCATGAGCAGGCGAAAGGGTGAGGGCATCATGTTCGTCCCGCTTAAAAACGTGATATGTGCCGATGACAGCCCAGTCTGTTCAACACAGCCAAGACAGGCCTCCGCAAGGCATCCTTGTCGCATGATTGGCTCTGTTTCATCAAGCTTGGGGTCAATCAGTAATCGCCGTCCGGGGACAGGCGTAAAGGGAATACCGCTTTGTGCTTTTGGATAGTATTGGCCGCCGGCACGATGCCATGCATCTGCCCAAGAATGATCAAAAACATATTCGCCATAGGAATGGGTTTTCAAATATAGAGGCAAGAATACCGCAAATCTGGCCGTTATGGTCTTTTAGTACCAGATGCCGTGCTATCCAGCCGGTTTCGGTGCTGGCTGACTGGCTCGTTTCAAGGGCAGAAAAAAGGCATGACTCAATAGCGGATTTTCATCACCAGCACATCGATTCCAGATTTCAGCTGGAATAGCATTTGCCGATTCAACCATTTCTGCTATCCAGCCAGTTGAATCGGCAATGCGGTCTTTTGTTGGTAATCATCATCCATATCTACCATATTGGGGCAGAATGTGATGGAAACAATAGCCTGAAGGTTATTGTTTAGGCGATTTCAAAAATACCTTCTATTTCTACAAGACAACCCAACGGTAATGCGTTCGTTCCAACGGCAAAACGGGCATGGCGGCCTATTTCACCAAACACATCGACCATCAGGTTGGATGCAATATTGATGACCAGTGGCTGTGCAGAAAAATCAGATGTACAGGATACAAATCCACCAAGTTTAACCACACGGGTAACGCGATCCAGATCACCGCCTGTTGCGGCTTTCAATTGTGCTAGCAAATTGATAGCACATTTTCTGGCTTCACCTTCGGCATCTTCCTGCGTCATGGTGCCATCACCAACTGCGCCGGTTTTTTCAATCTTGCCATCGACCAGCGGATTTGACCAGATATAAAACCAGATTGCCACTGATGACATAGGGAATATAATTTGCCGCTGGTGCCGGTGCATCAGGAAGCGTGATGCCTAATTCGGCTAGACGTTTATCAATATGACCAGACATGATTTATCCTCTTCTTTCTTGAGTGCTTGGTTTGGTTCTTTGTTATTGTTTAGCTACATCCGGTGGTAGAACCGCATGTATTGCATTTGAGGCAATGTGCCATTGCGGACAAGGGTGAAGTTTCCGCATTCGTTGCAATTTTCACCTTCATAACCCTGCATCCGTGCTTGCTGAACCTGATTAGCAATAGAACTATTCGCTGTGCTTGCCCCAGTGCTGAGTGGTGACAGCACCGGTATCCTGTTCAGTAACCGCCATGGTGCTGGCGGACATGGTGGGTTCACCATCTGTGCATTGCCTTTGCCATGCAAGCAGAACAATATTCCGGTTACGAACAAAGCCGGTGCTGATGGTGGCGCGCGCCAGATCAGATTGCTCTTCTCCCGCACCCATGGCATCCATCGCCAGATCATCAGAATTCACATGCCCTAAATCGGCACGATCCAGATAGGAAATCGCCAGTTCACGGAAGATATAATCCAGAATAGAAGATGACATCTTGATCATGTCATTACCCTGCACCATGCCTTGTGGTTCAAACCGGGTAAAGGTGAAGGCTTCTACAAACTCTTCCAGTGGAACGCCATATTGCAGACCAATAGATACAGCAATGGCAAAGTTATTCATCAATGACCGGAACGCCGCGCCTTCCTTGTGCATATCAATGAATAGCTCACCAAGTTTGCCATCTTCATATTCCCCCGTTCGCAGGTAAACCTTATGACCGCCAACAATGGCTTTCTGGGTGTAACCTTTACGGCGATGTGGCAGACGCTGGCGTGTGGCAACATAGCGTTCGATAATCTTTTCCACGACGATTGTTGTCTGTGCCGCAACAGCTGGAGTGTCTTCCATGCTTTCTGCGTCCTCATCATCAATGAGGCTGGCAGATAAGCGGCTGGCTAAGTTTTGAGCCATCACGATAAAGCGCGTTAGCCTTAAGCCCAAGTTTCCATGAAAGCATATATGCCGCCCCACAATCTTCGACTGTGGCTGTTATTTGGCATATTGATGGTTTTGGAAATAGCACCTGAGATAAAGGGCTGTGCAGCCGCCATCATGGTGATGTGGCTATCAACGCTAAGAAACGTTTACCAATACGTCCCATGGATTGGCACAATCGAAAACAGGCAGATGCTCATCTTTCAGATGCGGCGCGCCTTCAAGGGTCATAGACCCGCAGACATGGGTGTTGGCATGTTCAATTTCATCCTTGCTAAAGCCAAGATGTGCCAGCATATCAAAATTGAAATCATTCATCTGATCATCGGTCAACCCAAGTCGTTGACTTGCAGAAATCATCGCCAAGGCTGAACCGGTTAAAGGCAAATTTGATATCAAATGCTGATCTTCAGTCCATTATTAAGGGTCAGCAATGATATCATCGGTAAACCCTTTATCTTTGAGCGCAGATATGCTGATGGACTGGCATTTTTCAAAGAGCCATGACCAACAGCGTAACGAATAATGTCATCAATCTGGCTATCATCATAACCGAGATTGGTCAGGGCTTCAGGGACAACACGGTTGATGATCTTGAAATAGCCGCCGCCAGCCAGTTTCTTGAACTTGACGATAGCAAAGTCAGGTTCAATGCCGGTGGTGTCACAATCCATGACCAGACCAATCGTGCCTGTTGGTGCGATAACGGTTGTCTGGGCATTACGGATAACCATGGGCTTCGCCAAGTTTGAGGGCTTGATCCCATGCTTTTGTTGCGGCTTCGATCAAGGCTTGATTTGGACAATCATCACGCTTGATTGGCACAGGCAGTACAGAAAGGTCTTCATATCCGTTCACTTCACCGTAAGCGGCCCGGCGATGATTACGGATCACACGCAACATATGGTCAGCATTTTCTTCATAGCGTGGGAAAGCGCCTTGTTCTTTGGCCATTTCGGCTGATGTGGCATAGGATACACCGGTCATGATCGCTGACAGCGCGGCGCAAATGGCACGTCCTTCATCACTGTCATAGGAATGACCAGCGGCCATTAGCATGCCGCCAATATTGGCATAACCAAGGCCAAGGGTTCTGTATTCATAGGATAGCTGGGCAATTTCCTTTGATGGGAATTGCGCCATCAGAACTGAGATTTCCAGAGTGATTGTCCAGAACCTGAACCGCATATTCATAGGCTTCGATATCAAAGACTTTTATCAGCATGTCTGAATTGCATCAGGTTGAGTGAGGCCAGATTACAGGCGGTATCATCAAGGAACATATATTCAGAACACGGGTTTGATGCGTTAATCCGGCCACCTTCAGGGCAGGTATGCCATTCATTGATGGTGGTGTCATATTGCAGACCCGGATCAGCACAGGCCCATGCGGCATAAGCAATTTTTTCCCATAATTCTTTGGCGTTGATGCGGTCGCTGACTTCACCATCGGTGCGGCGGATCAATTCCCATTCACCATTATCCAGCACTTTTTGCAGAAAGTCATTGGTGACGCGAACAGAGTTGTTTGAGTTTTGTCCAGCAACCGTCAGATAGGCTTCGGAATCCCAGTCTGTGTCATAGGTTTTGAAGCTGATTTCTGTGTAGCCCTGTTTGGCGAACTGGATAACACGCTGGATATAGTTTTCAGGGATCAACACTTTCCGCGCATCAATGATGGCTTTTTTCAAGGCAGATTGGCTTTCGGGTCAAAGCGGTCTTCATCGCTTGCGCCTTCACCAACTGGCGTGGTGCAGGCTGTCATGACAGCATTCATATGAAGGCTGGCCAGTTTTGATCCGGTAACTAGTGCCGCCACTTTTGTTCTTCAACCACTTTCCAGTCAACATAATCAACAATGTCCGGATGATCGACATCAACAGTAACCATTTTTGCGGCGCGGCGTGTGGTGCCGCCAGATTTAATAGCACCCGCCGCTCTATCACCGATGCGAAGGAAACTCATCAGGCCAGATGATTTACCGCCACCTGCCAGAGGTTCGGTTGCCCCACGCAAGGAAGAAAAGTTAGTGCCTGTGCCGGAACCATATTTAAACAATCTGGCTTCACGAACCCATAGATCCATGATGCCGCCTTCATTGACCAGATCATCTTTGATGGACTGGATAAAGCAGGCATGTGGCTGGGGATGCTCATAAGCGGATTTGGAACGGGTCAGTTTGCCTGTTTCAAAATCAACATAGAAATGACCTTGTCCGGCGCCGTCGATACCATATGCCCAATGCAGGCCTGTATTAAACCACTGTGGTTATTTGGTGCTGCCATCTGATCGCCAGCATATAACGCATTTCATCAAAATATGTTTTGGCATCCTCTTCAGATGAAAAATATCCGCCCTTCCAGCCCCAGTATGTCCATGTGCCGGCAAACGGTCATAAACCTGCTTGGCTGATAGCTTCACCTGTATAGCGGTCTTCTTCGGGCAGGTCTTTAAGCGCTGCTTCATCAGCTACTGACCGCCACAACCATGAAGGCACATTGTTTTCTTCAACTTTTTTCAATTTTGCAGGAACGCCGGCCTTACGAAAATATTTCTGCGCCATGATATCACTAGCCACCTGCGAAAAAGCTGTTGGCACTTCAACATTCTCAGCGCGGAAGACAATAGTGCCATCAGGATTCTTGATCTCGCTTGTCACATATGTCCATTCCAGTGTCTGGTATGGTGACTGATCAGCTTTGGTAAAGTGGCGTGTGAGTTGCATTTGTTATATCCTTGTTTACAAAACGTTTATAAAAGAAAAAGGAATATGAATCCCTAATCCGGCTCCATATACGGCAGTATTTATCTATATGTTAGTATTTAATAAGAAATAAACTACATGATGTTGGTGGCAGAACGCAATATCAAAATTTGGCCATAATTAAAAAAAAGGGGTTGACTGATTCAAATTTTGCTCGCGTTGTGATGATGCGAATCACAGGTTGCGGATATGGAAAAGGATTTTTTCCCTGATTATAATGATAATGCTTAAATTTTGATGGTTATCCGGAGCAAAATCAGGCCATTAGCAAAGATAGAATGGTGCTATCTGGTAGTAAATGACCCCGTCATGGTCAGGGATGTTACCTGAATGTAAAAATAGCTATTCATTCATCATGAATGGATTGAATTATTGCTAAACACAACAATATCCGTTATGAATAGATCAATTATGATTTCTTTGAAGGTATGGTAACGACATTTGGCTCACCCGATTGACTATTCGCCTGACAGCAAAACCGATTGGTGCGGATGAATTTGGTAATCGTTATTACGAAAGCTAAAAACCCCGCGCAGTCATGGGCGGACTAGTCGCTATGTGATTTTCAATGGTAAGGCTGAAGCAAGCAAAGTTCCTGCTGACTGGCATGGCTGGCTGCATCACACAGAAAACAACCCGCCACCGGCCGAAGGATATGCCAAACATTCATGGCAATTGCCGCATCAGCCTAATCTGACTGGAACGATACATGCTTATCGTCCGGCTGGTCATCTGTTACGGCTGGGCAAAAGACGTAAGGCAACTGGCGATTATCAACCCTGGAAACCGGAGTAGGATTTATGCGCAATACCATAGAAATGGTCATGGGTGCAGTGGTTTATCATTGCCGGTGCCTTTTTATGGCTAGCCTTGTCGATCACCAGTTTTCAGCATGGTGAAACCATCACGGTCGAAGCGGTATTTGGTAAAATTGGTGATCTGAATGTTGGTGATGATGTCCGTATTTCTGGCATTGCTATCGGCAGTGTTGCTGATACCCGACTGGACCCTGATATTTTTGAAGCCAGAGTCGTGATGAACGATTGATCCGGCATATGCTATTCCGGATGATAGTGTTGTGCGTGTTTCCTCTACGTCGCTTCTTGGCGGAAGTCATATTGATATCGTGCCTGGAATTTCCATGGATGTCATTGCTGAAAACCATGTGTTCTATAACACGCTTGATCCGGTCAATCTGACTGATATGATTGGCAAGGCGATATTTTCAGATGGGCAATCCGGACAGTAACTGATGCGGCGACTATGTTCCGTTTTTTGGGCAGTGCTAATGTTGCAGCTTTCCTGCATGAATTTTAGCCATGCCGATGATAACTGGCTCAATGGCGAACGTGCCAGACTGCAAACACTAGATAAAATCACCGCCCGCATATCAACCCTTGATGTTCCAATAGGGTTAACCACCCGTTTCGGAACGCTGGAATTATATGTGCATTCCTGTAATTACCGCCTCCTGACCATCCCCCTGATCACGCCGCTTTGATTGAAATCCGTTCCGTTGATTATGATGGGCGGGTCATGGAAATGCCGATATTTTCCGGCTGGATGTTTGCATCATCACCAGCTATCAGCGGGTTGGAACATCCGGTTTATGACATTACCGTGCTATCATGTAATAGCTGATTAATCATAGGCGTGGGGTCATCATCCATTGGCAGCTGCGCTTTAACAGTAAGGGCATATTGCAATTGTTTCCGAAAATAGCGCGGCTTACTTCATGACAGCCAAACTGGATCAGATGCGGGTTGATGAATTGCGTGTCCAGCAGAACAAAGCCACCATGCCGAAGCCGTGCGATCAGATGCAGTAAAGCCAGTTTTGATGCATTGCTGACACGGCTGAACATGGATTCGCCAAAGAATGCTCCGGCGCATGCAACACCATATAACCCGCCGACCAGTTTCGGCGAATGATCGGCAGAATGATGGTCTTTGTCCCAACTTCAAGAGAATGGGCAAAACCAACCGGTGCAGCGCGCAATATAACTTGTCTGATAGGATGATTGATCCAGCTTCTCGGTGCGGGTATCGGTTATTTCGCGGCAACCATCAATAACACTCGGCAAAGGCTTTATTGATGGTCACCTTATATGGTGATTTCCGGATCAGCTTTCGCATCGACCGGTTCACCATTGGCGGATCAAGCGTGATCACGCCACGTTGATCAGGGTCAATAAAAAAGATGCGATCATCATCATGGCTTTCCGCCATAGGGAATACCCCTAGGGAATATGATTTGATTAATGTTTCCGGTGAATAATGATGCATGGCTTATTTTGCCTGTTCTGTTTAAACAGGGCAAGATGCTTTGCTGTCATGATACCATCCGGATAGGATTATTCTTTTGGTAGACTGGGCAGAAATTGTTCTTCCAGCCAGCGAATGGAATAGGCACCAGATTTGATATCCGGATCATTAACAAGTAACCGGTGCAAATCAAGTGAGGTTGGCATCGGTGCAATAATCGTCTCATCCAGAGCGCGTCGCAACCGAGCCAGACAATGATCTCTGGTATCGCCATGAACAATCAGCTTGGTGATCAGGCTGTCATAATGTGGTGGGATGCGATAGCCAGAATAAAGAAAACTATCTACCCGAACCCCGGGGCCACCCGGTGCGTGAAAGTTTTCAACGGTTCCGGGGGTAGGCATAAAGCTGGTCGGGTGTTCGGCATTAATCCGGCATTCGATAGCATGGCCTTTAAACACCACATCTTCCTGTGTAAAGGATAATGGCGATCCAGCGGCAATGTTGATCTGTTCCACTACCAGATCAATGCCGGTGATGGCTTCTGTGATGGGGTGTTCTACCTGTAATCTGGTATTCATTTCAATGAAAAAGAACTCTCCATTTTCATAGAGAAACTCCATAGTGCCAAGTCCCAGATATCCCATCGCACGGGCGGCATTAGCGGCAATCGTGCCGATATGGTGGCGTTCTTTTTCTGTCAGCACAGGTGAGGGGGCTTCTTCCAGTAGTTTCTGATGCCGCCGTTGAACGGAACATTCTCTTTCCCCAAGATGGACAACATTGCCATGACTATCGGCAACGATCTGAATCTCGATATGGCGGGGATTGCCCAGATATCGTTCCAGATAGACGGTGTCATCTCCGAAAGCGGCCTTTGCCTCGCTTCGGGCGGATGAATAGGCTTCGGATAGATCATCTGGTGTTTCTGCTACTTTCATGCCGCGCCCACCGCCGCCGGATGCCGCTTTGATCAGCACCGGATAACCGGTATCCTTGGCAACGGCTTTTGCTTCATCAATGCTGGAAATCGCACCATCTGAGCCGGGAACAAGCGGCAAAACCCGCGGCGGCGGCGGTGCGTTTGGCTTCAACCTTATCACCCATTGAAAGAATATGTTTGATATGCGGGCCGATAAAGGTAAGCCCATGGGCGTCAACAACGCTGGCAAAATCCGCATTTTCCGATAGAAACCCTACACCGGGATGAATAGCATCTGCGCCGGTAATGGTGGCAGCGGTGATCAGGGCCGGAATATTGAGATAGTATTTTGCTTATGTTGCTTCACCAATGCAGACGGATTCATCTGCCAGCCGCACATGCATCGCATCAGTATCGGCGGTGGAATGAACAGCAACTGTTGCTATTCCTAAATCCTGACAGGCGCGTAAGACGCGCAAAGCCACATCCCCGCGATTAGCAATCAGTACTTTTTTGAACATATTCCTTCTCCTGCCATCAGCACATGCCGGATTATTCAATCACGATGAGAGGCTCGCCAAACTCAACGGGTTGTGTGTCATCTACCAGTATCTGGCACCACGGTTCCTGCCGACGAGGCGGTGATGGGGTTCATGACTTTCATGGCTTCAATAATCAATAAGGTCTGACCGGCCTTTACGGTATCACCGACTTTGACGAATACAGCCGCACCCGGTTCTGGTGCCAGATAGACCGTTCCAACCATTGGTGAGGTGATCGCGTTATCAGGGGCGGCTTTATCAGCAGATGATGCCCTTGCCTGATCAACTGCTGGCGCTATTGGGGCAGGTGGAACTGGGGCAGAAACAGCAGGAGCCATCATAGGTGCCGACATTGATGCCATAGAACCAGTCTTGGACAGATGCACAGACACGCTATCATCTTCCAGTTCAATTTCTACCAGCCCTTTATCTTCCATGATTTGCGCCAGTTCGCGAACAAGGCTGATTTTTTCTTCAATGGCATCAGGTGATTTTTTGGAGGTTTTGCTCATGGTAACCTTTTGCTCCTTATTCAGATTTTTCATGCAATATCTTGCTAACGGCTTCGATAGCAAGACGGTATGAATCGGCACCAAATCCACAGATCACACCATTTACGATATCGGATAGATAGGAATGGTGGCGGAATGCTTCTCTGGCAAAGACGTTGGAAAGATGGATTTCGATCCGGATACCCGAAAACATATTAAGAGCATCACGGATGGCAACTGATGTATGCGTGAATGCAGCAGCATTAATAATAATAGCCTTTGTTCCATTTTCACGGGCAGAATGGATAGCTGCTATGATACCATCTTCGGCATTAGACTGCATAAAAATGAATATTCACATTCTGCTTTTCGGCTGTTTCATGGCACATGGCTTCAATGTCAGATAAGCTCATATGGCCATAGATTTCTGGCTCACGACTGCCCAATTGATTTAGATTGGGGCCATTGATGATAAGAACATTGTGTTTTGTCATATCAACTCTACTTACCTAATGAAAAACTTCATTCTACCCTGATATAACAGGATCATATCTGCCTGTCATCCATTGCCTGATATTACGACCTATTTAGCTGGTCAGGATTTGTTTTGCCCGTTCTGCTGCTACTGCCATCATCATATCGTTTTTGCTGATTGCCCCCGGATAAATCTTGCCGCCAATGATAAATCCCGGTGTGCCATCAATGTTAAACCGCTTGCCCAGATCATAATTCCGGCGAAGAATATCAATCATCGGGTCACTGTCACGGTTATTGATATCAAAACTGGTGATATTATGGCTGGTGGCAAGGTCTTGCAACATGGATGTGGTGATAGCACCGCGCCATGTCATTAATGCGCTATGAATGGCATCATATTTGCCCTGTTCGGCGGCGTGAAGTGCCAGCCTTGCGGCATCAACAGAGCTTTCTGCCAGAATAGGAAATTCTTTTACTACCAGCCGGATATTTCCATCTTCATTCAGTACCTCAATCAGATCAGCAAAGACACGTTTACAATATCCGCAATTGTAATCGCTAAATTCGTAAATGGTAACATCACCATCCGGATTGCCCATCACGGTCATATCCTCAACGGCAGAAAGCAGGTTCAGCGCCTGTAATTCTTCCTCACGCTTGCGTTGATCATTAAGCGCAATAAGTGCTGTTTCAATCACTTCAGGATGATTGGCAATATAGCTTTCGATTTGGGCATTCATATTGGCATCATTTTGCTGGCTACCTGATGCTGGGAGCAGTTGATCCACAATAAACCCTATGATGATGCCGACAATCAAGGCCAGCCCGATGATGCTGTTTTTTGAAGATGTCTGTTTGATAGATGGTTTATCCATAATGTTCTGTCCTATCTGGATTTCTATTTGTGGCAGGCGTTGCCATTGTAACGGTTATTGATCGGTGAGTGCAATAATATCCAGTGCCAATCGTTTCTGTATATCGGTCGCATCGGGATTATTCTTCGCCCTTAGGGCTAGTTGTTTGGCAAGGCTATGATTGCCAAGCATCAATGCTCTTTCGGACAGGATCAGGTCAGCATCGGTGACACGGCCGGCACGGCCATAGGTTATCCCTAGTTGGTGTTTAACAAATGCCCAGTCCGGTTCAAGTCTGTTTGCTTCTTCGAGTAAAGGGATAGCTTTATCGAGGTTATCAGGATCACCGGTATGCATTAACGACCGGCCAAGTGATAAGAGAATCTGTCCTTTGTTGATATGGCTATCTAGCCGATCAAGTCCTGTTTCAAACGCGGCAATGGCCTGATCAGGTCGTCCGGATGATACCAAAATCTCACCCCTGAACTCATAATAAAAGGGGTTGTCAGGATCATGGGCGATGAGGGTGTCCATTAAGGATAAAGCCCCTTCCAGATCACTAAGCCGATAAAGTGCAATGGCCCGCAGATATTGACTATCCGGATCATGATCTTTTGCCTGCAACAAGCTCTGGCTGGGGGCATCTGTCCAGCCACGCATTTTTGCCCGAACCTGTTCAAATTGCTGGATGAGTGCATCTGGCGATGTATGGGATAGGGAGTGATCTTGATCCGAATGGGTATCCGATTTCGCCTTTGCATGATCAAGGAAAACCGAACTACGTTCAGCCGCACCCGGATGGGTCTGATAGTAATCCGATTGCCTGCTGGTAGGAAGCAGCCGTTGTTTTGCCATCTTTGCCATGAGATTAGCCATCGGCAGAATAGGGTAGCCATGTTCATCCATGAGCTTAATCGCCCATTGGTCAGCTTCGGATTCGTCTTGTCTGGACTGTTTCAGAATTTTTCGGGTCGCTTGATCATTGCTTCCTATAACTGTCCCAATGGCCGCATCACCATGACCAGATGCGCTTAGCGCGATAGCAGCAACTGCCCCGAACATGGCCGTCATCTTTGCCTGATCTATGACTTCACCGCGACTGGGGACATGACCTGATGCCAGATGGCCGATTTCATGGGCGAGAACACCAGCCACTTCATAGACATTTTCAGCATCAATAATCATGCCACTATGCACAAAGATCGTATGTTCACCAGTGACAAAAGCATTGAATCGCGGATCAATAATCACACGGATTTTTAATTGTGATGCTTCCAGTCCGGCAGATTGTGCCATTGGTCTTGCCAGCGATAAAAGAAAATGTTCAATTTCAGTATCACGGATCATATTTGCGTTGGCCGGAATGATCAGAGCAATATTCATCAATAAGCCAAGGCATAGCTGACGCCACTTAACGAGCCCTGAAATTAGCCCCGAAATTAGTCCAGAAAAGGGAGGGGGAAATACTGATATGATGGTTAATTTTTCACGCATGTCTTTTTTTACCTGATGTTCTTCGTTCAGGCGATAGATATTCTGTCTTTCGGGTGTTATACCATACCCTGATTGTCGTATTTTGTTTCAAAAGAAAGGTGAAATTATGGCATTGCGTATATCGTCCCGATCAGAGTTACCATCATTTATGGTCATGGATGTACTGGAAAAGGCAGAACGCATGATAGATCTGCCAAAGCCTTTATTGCGACTTGAAATGGGACAGCCATCTTCACCCCCACCAAAGGCGGCACTGGATGCTATCATTCATCATGTTCATGATGTGTCTGCTCATGGCTATACCCTTTCGCGTGGCACGATTGAACTGACCGAGGCTATCGCAAGACATTATAAGCGTTGGTATGATCTGGATATCAAACCAGAACAGGTGCTGGTCACGGTTGGCTCATCGCTTGGTTTCATGATGGCTTTCCTAACATGCTTTGAAGCCGGGGATAAGATTGCTATGACTTCACCCGGATATTCCGCCTATCGCAATTTGATGCTTTCCGCTTCGCTGGAACCGATGCTGATTGATATAAACAGCAAAAATAATTGGCGCCTGACAGTTGAAACCCTTGAACAGCTTGATGAGATTCCGGATGGTCTGATTATTGCCAGCCCGTCTAATCCCACTGGCGTTGTCATGACAGGTGATGAGCTTGCGGCCATATCAAAATGGTGTGAAGCCAATGGCGTGCGGTTGATTTCTGATGAAATCTATCATGGAATCAGTTTCGATAAAACAGATCATTGCGCCTTACAATATTCGTCTTCTGCTTTGGTGATGAACTCATTTTCAAAATATTTTGCTATGACCGGGCATCGCATTGGCTGGATTATCGCGCCTGATGATCTGGTTGACCCACTGGAAAGACTAGCCCAGAACTGTTTTATTTCTGCTAATACATTGTCACAGATTGCGGCAACGGCGGCGCTGGATGATCCGGCAACATATCGGGAAATGGATTCCCATGTAGCACGATACCGGATCAACCGTGATCTGTTAATTGATCGTCTGCCAAAAGAATTACTTGGGAATTTCCCTTATCCCGAAGGCGGGTTTTATATCTATGCAGACACCAGCGCATTAACAAATAACAGTCAGGAATTAACCGATATATTTCTGAATGAGTTATATATAGCCACCACCCCGGACTGGATTTTGATGACACATCCGGGCATCTGGCACTGCGCTTTTCCTTTGCCGGTTCTACCGAAGATATGGCTGAAGCCGCGTCAAGGCTGAATACCTGGATGCAATCTCGTCGCTAGATATTTCTAAAAAGGATATGGTGGCGGCTATTCACATTCTAGCGCGACCACCAGCCCTTCTTTTTGCTTTCACCGGATACGGTATTCACATCGACAACCTGAATATCAGCTGAACTCATTTGCTCACGTCCTTCACCCGAAGAGGTTTTGGATGCTGTTGCCTCGGCGGTATTGCTATCAGCGGCAGCTTTCTTTTTACGTGGCGCACGTTTTGGTTTCGCTGTTTCCTCAGTGTTTTTGTCAGGATGATCATCTTTTGCTGTATCAGCTTTTTTGCGGCGACCTCTTTTCGGGGCTGGCTTTGCTTCTTTTTCCGCATCAGGCGTTTCCGACCCGCTATCTGCAACAGTATCAGCGGCTGTATCAGCGGCTTTGGTTCGTGGTGATGACTTGCGGCGGGATGTTGATTTCTTTGCCGGTTTCCCATCATCTTTATGATCTGATTCTGATGCATCTGATGTGCCTGTATCAGGGCTGGCATCGGTGTCTGATGACTGATCAGCATCTGATTTAGCGGCGGCAGGTTTGCGCCCGCGTGACCGCCGGGGTTTTGCCGGTTTGGCTTTATGTTCATCAGTGGCATCAGCGTGTTCTGACGGATCAGTGCCAGCGTCGGTTGGGGTTTCAGTAGCGGTATCCGCGCCATTATCGCTGGCGTCACCAGCCATGCCCTCACTGTTTTCGGCCATTGATGTTTCTGTCATATCCTCATCACGGCGATTACGTCTGCGCCCGCCCCTTTTCCCGCGGCGACGTCGACGTTTTGGCTTTGCTTCTTCGTCATCATCACTATCGGCAGGATGGTTAGCCGTGGGGTTTGATGGGTGGCTAGCGGGTTCACTTTTTGTGTCGGCTTTAGGTTTTTTGCGATCCTGCTGTTCCGGTTTTTCCGATATGCCATCAAAACGGATATCTGGTGGAAACAGGCTAGTATCATGTTCTAGCAGAATATGCAGATCATAGCGGGTTTCCAGATCAATGATCAGGTTACGTTTATGGTTGAGAATATAAAGCGCCACTTCTGCCGCCATAGCAACGGTTAGATGTTTGCGTGGCTTTCTGGCTGCTTCAGCTTCAATCTGATGGATGATGGCGAGTGCCGCGCTTTCAACAGATCTGATGCGGCCTGTGCCATGACAATGTGGGCAAAGATCAGATACCGCTTCATTAAGGCTGGGTCGGAGCCGTTGGCGTGACATTTCCAGCAGGCCACACTGACTGATACTGCCAATCTGTACCCGCGCCCTATCAGATTTCAGGGCTTCTTTGAGTTTACGTTCAACCGTATTGCGATTGCGATTGACTTCCATATCGATAAAATCAATGACCACAAGTCCGGATAAATCACGCAGTTTTAGCTGACGGGCAATTTCAACCGCCGCTTCGATATTTGTCTTGAGCGCGGTTTCTTCGATGTTGCGTTCTCGCGTGGCCTTGCCAGAATTGACGTCAATGGCAACAAGTGCTTCTGTCTGGTTCATCACAATATAACCGCCGGATTTGAGCGTGACTTCGGGGTTATGAATAGCCGTCAGCATATGTTCGACCTGATGCGCCTGAAACAGATGATTCACTTCATCTTTGTACTGGGTGATTTTTTCACATGTGTCGGCATCAGGTTTTTCATGTGGGCGCGGGCGGTTTTATATCCGTCCTCGCCTTCAACAATGATTTCCTCAATGTCTGATGTGTAATAGTCCCGGACAGCCCGTTTGATCAGATTGCCTTCTTCGTGGATGATGGAAGGGGCATTGGATTCAAGCGTTTTTTCTCTGATATCGTTCCATTGTCGTAACAGATAATTATAGTCACGAGTAATTTCGGCTTTTGTGCGCTTGGCGCCAGCCGTTCGGACAATCACCGCCATACCTGTTGGGACATTCAATCCATTAACAATGGTTTTCAGTTTTTTACGATCAGCCGGGTCACTAATTTTACGGCTAACGCCACCATTGTGGTAGGTATTCGGCATCAGAACACAATAGCGGCCGGCCAAAGACATATAGGTTGTCAGCGCCGCGCCCTTATTGCCACGTTCTTCCTTGACCACCTGCACCAGAAGGATTTGCCGGCGGGAAATGACTTCCTGAATGCTGTAATGCTTGCGAAACTTGTCAAAACGGCGCTTGCGTTCTCTTTCATCATCAACGTCAAAGTCGGAACTGTTATCAGTATCGCTATGATCAGCATCCGGGTCAGCGGTGTTTTCATCTGATGCTGAACTGGTTTCGGCATCAGCGTCGCTATCGCTATCATCTTCTGTGATAGTGCTATCATGATCAGTTTCTGTCGCTTCAGCCATTTCGGCAGGTTCGGCGAGCAGTTTTTCACGGTCTTCAACCGGTATCCGATAATAATCAGGGTGGATTTCGCTAAAAGCAAGGAAGCCTTGCCGGTTACCGCCATATTCCACAAACGCCGCCTGCAGCGATGGTTCTACTCTGGTGACTTTGGCCAGATAGATATTACCTTTTAGTTGTTTGCGATGGCTAATTTCGTAATCAACATCCTCAATAACATTTTCATTCAGCAGAACAACACGCGTTTCGTCTGCCTGACGAGCGTCTATCAAGAGTTTTTTGGACATAAGAATAACTTTCTGTAACATCGCATGCGATTTTGGGTTCCCCGCCGCGCATGGATGAAGAATGGATCAGATGGCGTCTTATCATGTGTGGGTGACAGGCAACAGAAAGCGGCTGGCGATACTTCGCCCGCGTCGCATGAGGTCTGTTGAGTGTGCCTAAAAGCATGTTATCGCGCCCTGATGGTGGAGAAACCCTGTTTCTCCGTTGTTTAAATAAAACCATTGGCAATATCATGGCAATGATATGGCCGTTGATCAACATATCCCGTTTTCGCTCCGGCATCATGCCGGGTGGAAAGGGGGTTGGACAAGCCGCTTTCTGGTATTTTCACCTTGAGCGCTTTATCTCAGCCAGATAGTTATTTTCATCATGGTCGCTGTTTTATCTGCGGCCAGATTCGCTATCTGCGAAGAATTCCATCTATTTCTATATATATCCTTTAACAAGATGATATACAATGAAAATAACTAAATGCTGGAACGATGCTGCCGGAGTTGGTATTTTGACCCTGCTTTCGATTGAGCCTTAAGGAAAAGGAAACCCAAATTGGATATGAACGCAATATGTCGGCGGGTAACCCACTGGTTGATACATATTCTGTTTATTTTTTCGGTTATGTCATGGCATAACGCCCTGGCAGAGCCGTTACATATTTCGGATTTGCGAAGCGGTCAGCTGGAAAACGCTTCACGGCTTGTTATTGAAACATCTGATCCGGTGCCTGTCCGGATGCTGTTGCTGGTTGATCCACATCGGCTGGTTATTGATTTTCCGGAAAGCCGCTGGCGGGTTGAAAGCAGGGGGGATATCCGGTGCCTTATCAGCCCCATTAATCAAGCGTTACCGTTATGGCGTGCCTGCCCCCAATATCTCGCGGCTAGTATTTGATCTGGATGGGCCAGCAGTACCTGAACAGATTTTCTGGCTTCCTCCCCGTGAAGGCAAGCATAGGCTTGTTATTGATCTGGCCGACCGGGGGAAACATCATTCCGGCTAGTGGCGCGTGCATTACTGGACAATCAGAATATGTCATTGCCATCATCATCAGAAACAACGTCAGACACCCAGTCTGTTAGTCGCTCGGCAGTACCAGTTCCTGTTAAACGGCCACCCCCGCCCATTCTGGCAACGACCGCCACCACCTATTCCGGTCAGGTTGAAATTCCGGCTAGTCGTCCGGTTGAACCCTGAAAACCGAACGGAAATGGATTGTCTTTATTGATCCCGGCCATGGCGGTAAAGACCCGGGTGCTATCAGTCTTAATGGTCATAAAGAAAAAGATATTGTGCTTAAAGCGGCTCGTGAATTGGCAGAACAACTGGAAGCTACCGGCCAGATCAGAGCAATCATGTCCAGAAATAGCGATAAGTTTCTGCATCTGCGAAAACGCATAGAATTAGCACGGCTGCATCAGGCTGATATCTTTATATCCATCCATGCCGATGCCGCGCCATCAAAAAAAGCCAGAGGCGTGTCAGTGTTTACCTTATCGGATCAGGCATCTGATAAAGAAGCCGCTTTGCTTGCATCCAGAGAAAATAAGGCTGATCTTATCGGGGGCCTGATCTGGGGGTGACCGACCCTGAAATAACACCGGCTTTGTTGGGTATTTTTCAGCGCGAAGCGATGAATCAGTCAAGTGAACTGGCCAATCATCTGATGGCGGAATTTGACAGCTTGCCAACCCTGAAACGTGGCCACCGGTTTGCCGGATTTGCTGTTCTGAAATCACCTGATATCCCATCTGTCCTCATAGAAATGGGATTTTTGACGAATGCGCAGGATGAAAAGAATTTAATCAATGTGGCTTACCGAAAAGAAATTATGCAGAAAGTCACTAAAGCGGTTCTGACATTCCTTGAAAATAATCAGGATTATTCTGGTGTAAATATTCAACTTGATCAATAAACCTCTTATCAATACCACAAAATCGTCATGTTTAGGATATATGCGTAGACTTGTTATAACTGGCTAATGATGAATGAGTTATGATAAGTATGATGAAAAGATAATGTATGACATTTGCATGCTTTTGCATCACGCCGGTATGAATAGCGATTGAGCCAGTAGGGATTGGGGTAAATATGATGGTCAAATGGTTGATACGATTAATCAGCCTTGGTCTGTTTATGGCTGTGCTGGGTATCATCGTAATGGTGATGGTATTCTGGCATTTTGGCCGTGATCTGCCTGACCATCATCAGCTTGCCAAATATGAACCGCCAGTATTAACCCGCGTCCATGCTGGTAATGGTGCGTTATTGGCAGAATTTGCAACAGAGAAACGTGTTTTTATCCCGATCAATTCGATACCCAAACCGGTGATCTATGCCTTTCTGTCAGCCGAAGATAAAGGGTTTTATCAACATTTCGGTGTTGATTTATGGGCGGTAGCCAGAGCCATGGCAACTAATGTGGCTAATATGGCAAGCAATCGGCGACCCATAGGGGCGTCGACGATTACCCAGCAGGTGGCCAAGAACTTTCTGCTGACGAATGAGTTATCCTATAAACGCAAAATCAAAGAAGCTATTCTGGCTTTACGCATCGAACGGGCATTTGATAAAGATCGTATCCTCGAACTATATCTTAATGAAATCTATCTGGGTTTTGGCAGTTATGGGGTAGCCGCGGCATCTTTGAATTATTTTGACAAACCACTTGATCAATTGACGCTGGCAGAAGCGGCATATCTAGCGGCGTTACCGAAGGCGCCGAATAATTATCATCCGACCAGAAAATACGCGGCCGCCGTGATGCGCCGCAACTGGGTTTTGAGCCAGATGCGTGAAAATGGCTATATCACGGAAGCCGAAGAAGCCGCCGCAAAAGATGAGCCATTAGTGATCAGGGCTAGAAGCGGAAGCGATGGCGCGGATGCCCCGTTTTTTGTCGAAGAAGTGCGGCGCGAAATTGCCAAGACATTTGGTGATGATGCGCTTTATCAAAGTGGGCTTTCGGTGCGAACATCTGTTGATCCGGAATTGCAGGAACTGGCCGATGCAGCACTGATCAGCGGTCTTGAAGCCCTTGATAAACGTCAGGGCTTTCGCGGGGCTTTAGGTCAGATTAATCTGGATGATATGCCGCAAGCCGCGCTGGTTGAAGCATTATCACCTTATCGGAAAACATTGATTGCCAACCGCTATCCGGCTGTGGTGACAGCGGTGAATGCGAGTGCTGCACAGGTATTTGTGCTGATGGCAGATGATCATGGTGATATGCTGATAGGGGGGGAGATACCCTTTGCACTGGCAGACTGGGCGTATCCACCACGTGATGATGATGGTAATAGGGTGACCCGATTACGCAGCTTGATGATGCTTTATCCATTGGTGATGTGGTGGTCGTACAAAGACCGGAAACAGCATTAGATCGATTGCAAAGGCATCCTGATCTGCTGGTAACTGATGCCGCATGGGCGTTGGGGCAGGTGCCATTGGTAGAAGGCGCTATTATTGCCATGGACCCGCATACTGGCCGCGTGCTGGCAATGACAGGTGGATTTAATTCTGTCCAGAGTGAGTTTAATCGCGCTACCCAGGCCTATCGCCAGCCTGGTTCTGCCTTTAAGCCATTTGTTTATCTTGCCGCCCTTGATGAAGGATATTCCCCGGTGACCAAGATACTGGATGCGCCATTGGTTGTCGATCAGGGGCCGGGTTTGCCAAAATGGAAGCCTGCCAATTACACAAAACGATTTTATGGCCCTAGCATTATGCGGTTAGGTATTGAACAATCGCGCAACTTGATGACAGCGCGATTAGCCATGCAAATGGGAATGCCCACTATTCAGGATTATGCCAGACGGTTTGCCATTGATGCAGAATTGCCGCCATATCTTTCCATGTCCCTTGGTGCAGGTGAAACCACCTTAATCTCAATAACAGCAGCATATGGAATGATTGTTAATGGCGGGCATTATATTGAACCTAGTATTATTGACCGGGTACAGGACAGATACGGGCAGACGATTTACCGGCATGACAAACGCCAATGTGACCGATGTCAGCTGATGGATATCAAAGCGGATGATCTGCATACCCCGCCGGAATTAGAGGATAATCGCATTACTGTTACCGATGAAGGTTCTGCCTATCAGATGGTATCCATGCTTGAAGGTGTGGTCAAACGTGGTACTGCCAGACGCATGCGTGATATTGATTTTGCCATTGCAGGAAAAACGGGCACGACAAATGACAATACGAATGGCTGGTTTGTTGGATTTACCCCTGATCTGGTGGTTGGTGTTTATGTCGGGTTTGACCAACTAAAACCGCTTGGCAAACAGGAAACAGGTTCCACTGTTGCGGTTCCGATATTTGAAACCTTTATCACTAATGCTATGAAAGATCGTCCGCAAATTCCATTTCGCCGGCCAGATAATATTAACCTTTACACGATTAATGCTAAAACAGGTGTTCGATCAACGTCTGATGAAGAAGATAGCATGATTGAAGCCTTTAAACGGGGCAGGAACCATTATACGCCATTAGTCAGGATGATGTCATTGGAGCAGATGGTGGGGCATCCGGCCAGAGAGAAGTCGATATCCCCAGCCTATATTAATGATGACATTTATTATGTTTACCTTTTAGACTTAATCCACATGATCTTATCACATTTCATCATCACTAATCTTTAAAAGGAAATGCAGTACGGCCTTGCCATAACAGGGTAAACTGCGCTAACCAGCAACCATGAATGCAGAAACAGAACATAAAGCCGAAGCAATCAGAGCAAGCCTATCCTTACTGCGTCAGCATCTGGACTGGGATAAAAGCCAGGCCAGGCTGGCAGAATTGCAAAAACAGGCTGAAGATCAGAATCTATGGAATGATCAGCAAAAAGCGCAAGCGGTCATGCGGGAAAAACAGCCTTGAAGTCATGATCAATGATGTCAATGCTATCACCCGCCAGCTGGAAGATGCGCTTGAAATGATCGCCATGGCCGAAGAGGAAGGTGATGATGAACTGATCGCCGAAACCATGCAGCAATTAACCGAGCTAGAACAAATGGCTGGTCGCAAACAGCTGGAAAGTCTGCTGTCGGGTGAAGCAGATGGTAATGACTGCTTTATTGAAATTAACGCCGGTGCTGGCGGGACAGAAGCACAGGACTGGGCTGAAATGCTGGTGCGAATGTATTATCGCTGGGCAGAACAGCATGGCTACAAAATCGACTATATCGAAGAAAGCCCCGGCGAAGAAGCAGGTGTTAAATCAGTGACCATGCGGTTCAGCGGTGAGCGTGCCTATGGCTGGATGAAGACGGAATCAGGGGTGCATCGTCTGGTTCGTATCTCCCCTTATGATAGTTCTGCCCGCCGTCATACCAGCTTTGCTTCGGTGTGGGTTTATCCGGTTGTTGATGACACGATAGAGGTGGAATTCGAAGAAAAGGATTTGCGCATTGATACCTATCGCGCGTCAGGTGCTGGTGGTCAGCATGTCAATAAAACGGATTCTGCTATCCGGATCACCCATCTTCCTACCGGGATTGTAGTACAATGTCAGAATGATCGTTCGCAACACCGCAACCGGGCAACAGCCTATAACATGTTAAAAGCCCGCCTTTATGAAGCAGAATTGCAACGGCGTGAAGCCGAAGCCAATTCCACCAGTGCCGCGAAAACCGATATCGGATGGGGCAATCAGATCAGATCATATGTGCTTCACCCTTACCAGATGGTAAAGGATTTGCGGACACAGGTAGAAAAAGGCAATGCGCAGGGTGTGCTTGATGGTGATATAGATGATTTTCTGGAAGCCGGCCTTGCCCAGCGTTTAGGCAGTAACACAGACAGCTAACCCGGAAGATCATTACATATCGGTATCAAAGCGACGCCGGATTAATGTAATGCCTTGACCGCGGCTAATACGTCTTCGGCATGTCCCGGCACTTTCACCTTTGGCCATGCTTTCTGAATGATGCCATTAGCATCAATAATAAATGTGGCACGGGCAATCCCCATATATTTTCGGCCATACATGGATTTTTCTACCCATACGCCGAATTGCTCACAAATATCGCTATCATCATCAGCCCCAAGGGCACAGGTCAGCTCATGCTTGGCTCTGAATTTGCCCTGTTTTTCAGCTTTGTCTTTGGAAATGCCGATGACAGCTACATTAAGGGCATCAAACTCGGATTTCAGGCTGGAAAAGGCTATTGCTTCTTTCGTGCAACCGGATGTATCCGCTTTAGGAAAGAAAAAGACAACTGTCATCCCGGTCTGGTCTTTCAGGCTAAACTGTCCTTCGTCGGTTTTAATGGTAAAATCAGGCGCGTTATCACCTTCGGCTAGCATGGGGTTTGACATGGTTTATCCTTTCTTATCCTTGCCCCCTGATCTGTCTTGATGATGCAACAAAATGATGATCAGGGTGTGACTGTTAGCAGTAATTGTTATATAGTGTGGCATGATGAATTGACCAAGGTTAATTCAACTGATTATGTGTAATTTTTCCCAACCCGATGGGGATGAGGCATTGGCCATAAACAAAACACTCCGCATAAGGCGTATTCTGATCGGTCTGCTTGTTTTTGTCGGACTCGTCAGTTCTGCCATTGGCGGCGGGGTGTGGTATATCAATACAAGTGGTCATCTGGAACGCTGGATTGAAGCAAATCTGAGTAATGCTGATAATCAGGTTGTGGTGCGTGTTGCTGATGCCAGTATATCTTTGTCGCTTTCAGCCCATCCGATTTCTGTCAGCACCAGTGAGGTGCATATCACTGTTCCCGAACAGATGATTACCTTACCCCATGCTCATTTTACTTTTGGCGTTTTTGATCTGTTTTCTGAACAGCCTATCCCGAATAGCATTACATTGGATGGTCTGGCCTTTGCTGTGGAATATGATACTGATGGCTGGCATACAGGCGAATCCTTTGCGGCCTTAATGAATGTTTTCCGCCCTGTTAATGTTGCGGATAGAGCAGATAATCTCACCGCTGATAACAATTTCCCGATAGAAAGACTGACCATCAATAATGGTAGGATAACCGTCCTCTATCCATCAACGGAAGCTGATGATTCCAACGAAAGCCTGCATATTGACGGTATCATGATTGATGTTGAACACATGGGGGCAGATATCAACGCCGATATCACGGTTGACCACCCCGATTTAGGCAGGCCAGACTGAAAGGTCGCATCAGTCCGGATTTGCGCTGACTGGGATATCTCCGCCACCCTCAACCAATTTGATCGTGGGTTATTTTATCCCTATCTTGGCGTAAATATTCCTGATTTATATGATCTGGGGCTGATTACAGGAAGGTCAGGGTCAATATAACTGATCAGTCAGTGAGGGTTCTTTCAGGTGATATAGTAGCCGTTGATGGTAAGATTATTATGCCAGCGGTTGGCATTCTTGATTTTACAGATGCCGCGTCAGAGTTTCACTATGATAAATCTGTTGACCGGTTACTGCTCAATTCACTGAAAATTAATGCTTCAGAAACTAGCGCCATATCAGGACAGATATCGCTTAGTGGAGAGTTAAGGGAAGCGTCAACATTAACCCCTGTCCTTAAAGCATCGCTTGATGGAAACAATATTCCCCTGCAACCGGTGCTTGATCTTATGCCGGATGATTCCTGGCTTGAACATAAGGAACATGGCCAGATAATCCAGGGCGGTAAGATTGATCATGTTCAGCTGGATACCATTGCCACCATTAACCGCGGCGATGACAGAATATTTTTCAAAACCTTTGCGCTAAGATCCAAGGTGAGGAATATTAAGTTTATATATGGTGCAGGGCCAGTTGACCGTCTTTCTGGTATTCTTGACGGGGATTTTAATTTTATCCTTGGTGCAGATGGGAAAATCCAGCGCGCCGATACCCATCTCCTATTAAGGGAAAGCAGTATTTTGCCAACAAAAGGCGGCATGATTATCCCCTCTTGACGGGATTGAGTTTATTGCCAAGCTGGATGGGTATTCGTTGGAAATCGAACGTCTGGCAATGGATGCGTTATCATATGGTCAGCTGGCTATGCGTGGCAAACTAACCATGGATAATCAATTATATCCTTCGGTGCTGGAAGCCCAGCTCCAGGCAGAAGCACTGGACAATCTGATGGTACTAAATTTATGGCCTGATGCCTTATTCCCCCGTACCCAGTCATGGCTCAGGAAACATGTTGAAGGCGGGCAGGTTAGCACCTTTTTTCTAAATATCGGACTCGATCTGAAAGCAGAACGGATCAAGCCTCTATTTGTTGAAGGTCAGGGTGTGGCCACAGCATCCCGTTTTCATTACATGTCCAGTCATGATCCGGTTACTGATGCTGAATTCGGGCTTAGATTTGAAGGCACAAATCTGGCTGGAACAACGTTCGAATTGATATTTAACGAAGGGTCACTTAACGGGCTTGATCTGGAAGGTAGCAAACTTACCATCAATCGACAGAATGGCGTTGCAGATGCCGCCCTTAATATCCTGACCCGTGGGGATATTGCCACGATAGCGGATATTCTTGAAGAACCTGGTTTCATGGCTTTATCGGCTAATGGACTATCGCCGCAACATATGGCTGGCGTGGCTGATATTGTGGGGACTGTCAGGTGGCAATTGCCAATTCAAAGGCGTGATCTGAAACCGGAAGATTTTGATGTCAAGATATCCGCCAGTATGGAAGATGCCGCTATGTCTGGCTTGCCGGGCGGGATCGCGCTTACCGAAGGATTAATCAATTTACAATATAATAATCGTGATATCCGGATTAATGGGCGTGGGCGGCTTAATGAGGCGCCGGCACAATTCTATTTTCACAAAGACCGCCAGCAAAATAATGTTGTTGATCTGACCTTTATGAAAAGCGATGCGCTAACAACCATGATCAATGCTTCTTTTCCTCTAGCGCTTGGTGGTGCCATAGGCGGACAGGTCTATATTGCCAACCGGCCTGAAATAGATGAGTTGGATATCAATGTTAATCTTGATCTTGGGGAAGCCCATTTTTATATCCCGCGACTGGAACTCACCAAACTGGAAGGCGAAAGAGCAACCATTGCAGCAAATATAAATATCATTGATGGTATGCCGCGAGAGATTACGAATATTGTTGTTGATGCAGATGTTCTGCGGATGGAAGGGGATATCCAATTTTCCAATGATGGTATCTTCAAAATGGCTGATCTGAATATCATGGAATGGCCGGGGAATGTGCTAAGTGATGTGATTTTCCGGCGGGATATGGATAATCGGTTTGAACTCACGGCAGAGGCAGAGGTCATAGATTTACGACCATTTCGCCTAAAGGATAGCCCCGGTGAGGGGATAGATCTGACGCTTGATCTATCAGCCAAGCGGCTCATCCTTGATCATCGGCTTTCGGTTGCTGGCAGTGCGATGATGGCTATTCGGAAAGATGGATCAGGTGAAGCGAATTTTCTAGGTAGTATGTTTTTAAAAGATCAGCCCTTTATGACCGAAGCAACTATGCAGGCGCGATTTGGCGGTAACGGTGATGCGATGGAAGCATCAGGACTGATTGGCGGGGTTGAGGCATCACTGAATTTGCAATCTGGTTTAGCTGATGGTGATAAACTTATCCTGACCACGCAAAATGCAGGGCAGGTGTTGAAAGCGTTAGAGGTGACAGATGCTATCCGTGGCGGCCAGATGACCATGGATGTTCTTTATGAACCGGATGATGCTGAACATTATGTTGCTGATTTCGCATTAACAGATTTTCGCGTGATAGAAGCCCCGCGTGCGATCCGTATGCTTTCGGTGTTAAGTCTGGCTGGACTGTACTCACTGGTTGAAGGTGATGGTACCGCCTTTACTGAGGGGCAGGCGCGAATTATTGTAACCCCTGATTATCAGAAACTGGAAACAGTAAAAGCACGCGGTGATGCGCTGGCGATTGAGCTAACCGGTCAGATTAATCGTGATGATGAAAGTCTAAATATCAGTGGCGTTATTGTGCCTATTTATTTATTCACGGAATTGCTGGGGCAGGTGCCGCTTGTTGGGGAAATCATAACAGGGATAAATAAGGAAGGCGTGTTCAATACCCGCTTTCGGATGAAAGGCACGATTGATGACCCTGACACGGAAGTCCGGTTATCCAGCATTGCGCCGGGATTACTGCGTGATATTTTTGCCCCGGACTGGATCAATAATGAACGGTCAAGGCTGATAGAAGAAAATTAATTCCACCAAAATTTAAAGCATATCATCAGGAAGCTGTTTGCAGGATGGCATGGCGTTTTTTGCCAGCTGAAATCTTGATCTCACCATCTGGATTAGTGGCTTCAGGCGTGATCTGGTGATCTTCATCACTGATGGATATATCATTAATCCGCGCACCGCCACCACGAATTAGCCGTCTTGCCTCACCATTACTGGCGGCAAACCCACATATCTTGAGCGCATCAATCAGCCCAAGCGGCAAACTGGCTTTATGTTGCGGCAGGCCAGCTGCCAGTTTACCTTCATTAAAGGCCTGTTTTGCGGTTGCTTCGGCTTGTTTTGCCTGTTCTGGTGAATGGCAAAGCGCGGTCACTTCATTTGCCAGAATGATCTTGGCTTCATTGATATCCTGGCCTTCTAATGCTTCCAGCCGGGCAATTTCATCTAGTGGCAGTTCGGTGAAAAGCCGCAGAAACCGGCCAACATCATTATCTTCGGTGTTGCGCCAGAATTGCCAGAAATCCCAGACAGACAGGTGATCTTCATTCAGCCAGATGGCACCTTGCGCACTTTTCCCCATTTTTGCGCCTGATGCTGTTGTGATTAGAGGGGAGGTCAGCCCATAAACCGATTGTTCATCCACGCGTCTGGTCAGATCAATCCCGGTGACGATATTGCCCCATTGATCAGAACCGCCCATCTGCAACAGACAGCCATAGCGACGGCGCAATTCCATAAAATCATAAGCTTGCAGGATGGCATAGTTAAACTCAAGAAAGCTGAGTCGGCTGTTCACGATCCAGACGAAGCTTAACGCTATCCATACTCAACATGCGGTTGACTGAAAAATGCATACCGAAATTGCGCAAAAAGGAAATATAGCCAAGTTCATCCAGCCATTCGGCATTATCAACCATGACAGCATCATTTGCCCCATCACCGAAATGGAGATAGTTTTCAAAAATACGTTTTATGCCTTGTTTATTCTTTTCGATATCCTGATCAGAAAGTAATGGCCGCTGGCTATCCTTGCCAGAAGGGTCGCCGATTTTTGTTGTGCCGCCACCCATCAGGACAATCGGCTTATGACCAGTTTTTTGCAGGATGCGAAGCATCATGATCTGTATCAACGAACCAACATGAAGACTATTGGCGGTGCAATCAAAACCGATATAGGCCGGAATAAACCGTTTGCTTACCAGCTGGTCTAGTTCTTCAATATTAGTGGCCTGATGCATATAGCCGCGTTCGGTAATCATATTGATAAAATCAGATTGGTAACTCATATTGCATAATGGCCTGCTGAAAGGAAAATGTTGAAATCAGTCGTCTGTCTGTTCGACCATGTCAGGTTCAACCGTGCTGAGATAATCACCAATGGTATCCGTCAGATCATCAAGGTGATGTGTAAAGAAATGATTGGCATCTTCAATTTCACGGAAATCAATATTGATCCCTTTCTGGGTAGGGATTTTTTCAATAGTACTGGTAACCTGTTCTGATGATACGACCTGATCTGCCCCACCATGGACAACTAGCCCTGATGATGGGCATGGTGCAAGAAAGGTAAAGTCATGTTCATGAACAGGCAGGGTGACGGATACAAAGCCAACCACTTCCGGTCGCCGCATCATCAGCTGCATGCCGATTAATGCCCCAAAAGAAAATCCGGCAATCCAGCATGATCTTGCCCCTGAACATTGTGACTGTATCCAGTCAAGGGCGGTGGCGGCATCGGATAATTCCCCTTCACCGCCGGAATAATTGCCTTGTGACCGGCCAACGCCGCGAAAATTAAATCGCATAACGGAAAATCCGCGTGCCTGAAACAGTTTATACATGGCGAAAGAAACACGGTTATTCATATTGCCACCGTAATTCGGTTCCGGGTGCAGGATAAGTGCAATCGGTGCCGTCGGGTCGATGGCTGGCATATATCGGGCTTCTAGTCGGCCTTCGGGGCCATTGATGATAACTTCTGGCATAATATCTCTCAACGAAATGATATGACGGGCTTATAGCGGAAATATGACGTGAAATCAAAAACAATTCATTGGAAAGACTAATAAAAAACAAACAAAAGGGTTGGCAATTATTCGGCGTCAGGTTGAAATTTGTCTTATTAGCATCTAAATGTTAAGAGATTTTAACATTTGCACAGCTATTAAATAAAATGATACAACCGATAGGGGGCAAATATGCGCGGGTTTATTGATGAGCTTCGCAGCATTAGAAACAGAGACCCGGCCGCAGGTGGGCTTATTGGCCTATTTTTTCTGACGCCTAGTGTTCATGTTATGTTGGCCTATCGTCTGGGGCATCGCCTATGGCGGTGGCGTATGCGTTTTCTTGCCCGTTTTACCATGCAACTGGCACGCTGGTTTACTGGCATCGAAATCCATCCGGCAGCAAAAATTGGCAGACGGTTTTTTATTGATCATGGGATGGGGGTTGTGATTGGTGAAACAGCGGTGATCGGTGATGACGTGACGTTTTATCATGGGGTGACGCTTGGTGGTTTATTGCCAAGTGTGGATAGCGCGGGTCAACGTCAGAAAAACCGCCATCCGACTATTGGCAATAATGTTATTATTGGGGCAGGGGCGCAAATTCTGGGGGCAATCACCATTAATGAATGCGCCCGTGTTGGTGCTAATTCTGTTGTGGTGAAAGATGTTCCGCGCGGAGTAACCGTCACAGGCATTCCTGCCCGGCCAGTTAGCGCAAGGCGGCTGAGTGATGATACCACTTTTCAACCCTATGGGACGCCAGCGGATTTATCATCTGATGCCCGCGATAAGGCGATAAAAGGGCTGTTGCAAGAAGTGAATATTCTGCATAATAAATTAAAACTGCTGGAAGAAGCGCAAGGCGAAGCAGAAAAAATGATGCTGTATTCGACCCGGAAAAAACGGACTTTGAACAGAAGCCTTACTCATCATCCGACAGAAACTAAGTATTCGTCCCAATGACCTCGGATCAGATTTATCTGGATTATAATGCGACTGCTCCTTTGCGCCCCGAAGCAAAGGATGCCATGTTGCGTATCATGGGTCCGCCCGGCAATCCATCATCGGTTCATCATCAGGGACAGGCGGCAAGAGCAATTGTTGAAACCGCGCGTGAGCAGGTGGCTCAGCTGGCCGATGCTGATCCTGCCTGGTGTTATCTTTACCAGTGGCGGCACCGAAGCCAACTGGCAGGCATTACACGGATTTCCTGATCGCATGATTATTACAACACCAGTGGAACATATGGCGGTTCTTTCGGCGGTGCCTGATGCCTTGCTGATTGATGTTGATGAAAATGGAGTAATTGATCTCAATCATCTGGAACATTTGCTGAAAACCTATAAGGACATGGCCATGGTTTCGGTCATGACGGCAAATAATGAAACTGGTGTCATTCAGCCGCTTGATCAGGTGGTGACGCTATCCCGTGAATATGGCGCTCTGGTGCATTCTGATGCGGTGCAAAGCTTTGGTAAGGGGGTTAGCAATGGGTCTTCTGGCTTGCGGTCAAGCGGGATAGATATGATGACTATTTCTGCCCATAAACTGGGTGGGGCGACTGGTGTCGGGGCTTTGCTGGTGCGGGAAGGGCTTGTGATGCCGCCATTGATTGCTGGTGGCGGGCAGGAATCACGGCGACGCGGCGGCACGGAAAATCTGATCGGTATTGCCGGTTTTGGGGCGGCGGCTCAGGCCATTATGGATAGCGGGTTTGAATGGATAGATCAGCTGGCTGAATGGCATCACTGGCTAGAACAACAGATATGTGCCCATGCGCCTGATGCGGTTATTTTTGGTCAGGGGTTGAACGGCTGGCCAATACCAGTGCGATTGCCATGCCCGGTCGACGTGCGGAAACTCAGGTGATGCAACTTGATCTGGCTGGAATAGCCGTGAGTGCAGGCGCGGCCTGTTCATCCGGAAAAGTGGCCAATTCCCATGTGCTGGAAGCCATGAAAGCAGGTGATCTTGCCCATCAGACGATCCGCGTATCATCAGGCTGGGATAGTAAGCAGGCAGATTTTGAACGTTTTGTTGAGATTTGGTTGCAGGTCTATCAAAACAAAGTATAACACGCGTTGAAATTGTGATATGTCAGCATCATATCATAACATTAAGGAAAGGGTTTATCTATGCCATCAGTAACTTTTATTAAACGTGACGGTAGTGAAGTCACCGTTGATGCCACAGCAGGGCTTTCTGTTATGGAAATCGGACGTGACAATAATCTGGGTATCGAAGGAACATGCGGCGGCAGTTTATCTTGTGCCACCTGTCATGTGATTGTCGATGATGCCTGGGTGGAAAAAACAGGGGCGGCCAGCCTTGATGAAGAAGATATGCTTGATCTGGCTTTTAATGTTGAAGCGAACTCGCGCCTTGGTTGTCAGATCACCGTGGATGATAGCCTTGATGGGCTGAAAATCAGGATTGCGGATGACGACTGATCTGTCTGTTGACACCACCGATCATGGCTATGTCAATAGCCTGGGACTTCCTACCCTGCCAGCGGAAACGCGGGTGGTGGTGGCGATGTCTGGCGGGGTCGATAGCTCGGTTGTGGCGGGGCTTTGAAAGAAGACGGCTATGATGTGGTCGGGATTACGCTTCAGCTTTATGATCATGGTGAGGTGATCCGCAATAAAGGCGCCTGTTGTGCGGGTGCGGATATTCTGGATGCGCGACGTGCCGCCGCCACCCTTGGCATAAAGCATTATGTGCTGGATTATGAAAGCCGGTTGAAGGCATCTGTCATGGATGATTTCGCTGATAGTTACATCAAAGGCGAAACTCCTGTTCCCTGTATTACCTGTAACCAGACGGTAAAGTTTCATGATCTTCTGGCAACAGCGAAAGAACTGGGCGCGGCCTGTCTGGCCACTGGCCATTATGTCCGGCGGGTATGTGATGATGATGGCAGGGCGATGTTGCAACGCGGCATTGATGCCAGCAAGGATCAATCCTATTTCCTGTTTGCTACCACACCGGATCAGCTGGATTATCTGCGGTTTCCGCTGGGCGGCATGACTAAAGAAGATACCCGTGATCATGCGCGGCGGATGGGGCTATCGCTGGCTGATAAGCCGGATAGTCAGGATATCTGTTTTGTGCCTAACGGGCGTTATGGTGATATTGTCCGGCGGCTTCGTCCGGGGGCCATTGAACCGGGGGATATTGTTGATCTGGACGGCAATGTGCTGGGTCAGCATGATGGCGTGATTGATTTCACCATTGGCCAGCGGCGGGGATTAGGTATTGGTGGCCGCAAAGATGCGGATGAAAGCGAAGGCCGGCTTTATGTGGTGGCGATCAGGCCGGAAGCACGGCAGGTGGTGGTCGGCCAGAAATCAGACCTGGCCTGTCATGAAGTGGAATTGCGCGATACCAACTGGCTGGCCGATGATGTATCGCCGATGGGGCGGATGGTGCTGGCACGATTGCGGAACACGGCACCGGCAGAACCAGCGGAAATTATCGGCTGGGATGCGGCGGCAGGCACGGCACGGCTCAGGCTTAATGTGCCGCAACACGGAATTGCGGCGGGACAGGCGGCGGCGATCTATGACGGGCAGGATGCGGACTGGCTTCTTGGTGGCGGCTGGATCAGTGCGGCGCCGACCGCCGCGCATCAAACCCCGGCTGACTCGTGATGGATAGCCATATGGCTTTATGCCGGATATTCGGATCATTGAAAGCGTGATCAATTTCTTGATATATTTGTAAACAGATATCTTGACGGGGGCTATGGTTTCCCTTAGTAAGACTAGAATTATTCATGGTCGGTTATATAATGGCCGTGTATTGTGGCGGAGTAGCTCAGTTGGTTAGAGCAGCGGAATCATAATCCGCGTGTCGGGGGTTCAAATCCCTCCTCCGCTACCATTTAATAAAGAAAGACTGTTATCCCTAGTATCCACGGTAATCACAAACTTTAAGGGCTACTTCAAAATCTAATTTGTATCAATATGTATAATAAAGAATATTTTCACAACATATGGTAAAATTATGAATAATATTGCCCCATATTTCACGGCTAAATCTTTAGCTAAAATTTTCAATGTTGATAGAAACACTATCTATCGTTGTATTAAACAAGGAATGCTCCCAAGTGGCATTAAATATGGCTCAAGGCGCTTCTGAAAAAAAGATGAGTTAGTTAATCACTCAGAACAACTTGCCCAAATTTTCTCCAGTGGAGATTAGTCATGTCTTTTGATTGGTATAGATGGGCTAAGACTCAGTAAAATCTTAGTCCACCTGAAAAAGCAGTACTGGTGTGTATAGCCGATTACTATAACGATAAGAACGGAAATGCATGGCCTTCTCAAGATACTCTATCTGTAGACACATCCTACAGCAGAGCTACTATAAGTCGTGCCTGTAAAGCTCTAAAAGAAAAAGGGCTATTAACTTGGTCGAAAAATAAGCTTCCTCTGGGCATTTTTCAAGTAATACGTACCAACTCCACCGTGTAGCAGAGAGCCGCAAGGCAGACAACGTTGTGGCAGAGATAGAAACTGCCGTGTCGCACAGTGACTTCACCATGTAGCATAGAGTTACAGAAACCCTTAACTGAACCCTTAGATTTAACCCTTAATAACGCAAACAATAAATCAAGTAAGGGGTTGACTGAAAGGCAAACAGAACTGGCACATCGGTTAACAAGTAATTATATGAAAACGATAGTTCATCAGGGTTATGATTATGAAATGCTTTTTAAACAAATAGAAGGTTTCTTGTTGTCCGGACAGACAGATGAAGAATGGATGCTAATAGGAAATGGGCTTGAACCAAACAATGAGCAAAAGGTTTGTGTTGTCATGAATGTTTTAAGTGAAGAGCATATGCAAAAATTTATGGAGGAAAATAGCGCTGCTATTCAAGCATCGGGGCATATCCTAGAAACCACCATATCTGAAATCTATGTGAATTAATTAGTAAATTAGCAGTCTATTTTTAGGGAGGATGATAATGAGTTTTAAGGTTGGAAATACGACATTTGGATTCACCATGAGAGTGCCGGAAAGTGATGAAATGAAAGTAGATGAATTATTTTCATCACACGCAAATTGGATGTCTGAAACTCATTCTTTGGAGCAGGAAGACGGAAAACTACACACACTCGAATACTTTATTTCAAAAGCGCCAGAAATGAACGACATGATGGACCCGTCAAAGGGGACAACAGGAAATATAATTTATAATGTTGTTGAGGTTCATATTGATGATGAACACTTTGGCAAACATGTTGAATTAGGTCAGAGCTGGTCCAGAATAGGGGAATTCTTTGAATTGTTTGAGAAGTATTCTCCACTTGTGACAATGGGTGGTCGGGTCATTCAAAAACTCTGATTGCAGCAGGGGCCAGAAAGTCCAAACTTACTAAAAATATAATTATGGAGGATAATATGTTTATTACTGTTTCACATTGGTCGATAGACCAAGTTACTGACGAAATGATTGCAGAGGCTGAGGCAGAATTCATGCCAATGATTTTAGATACAGGCGCTGAACACGCTTATATGGTCCAAACTGGTGAGGACAGTATGATGGTTGTCGTTCAGTTTCCAAATTCTGATACTGGACAATCAGCTCTTCCAAAAATTGGTGCAATAAGAGAAATGGCTGCAAATAAATTTGGGAGACTCTGCAAAATGCTGTGGTTGGAGTGGTTAGAGCTCATCGCTAGTCTTAAAATATTTGGCTTATCGTAAACATTGATAAGCTTAATTATGGCTATTTGAAAAATATAGAACACAATGAATGAAAATAACCTGAAAGTGTTATGAGGTTGTTCTAAGGTGGTTTAAATTATGTTGTAACCAAAAGTTTGTCGATGCGTGGGATAATAAGGATGCTGAAGCTGAATTAGCTTTATTTCATGATGATTGGCAATTTAAGTTTCATTCCTCCGGCAAAGTAATGAAAAAAGGTGACATCACTCCAGATGATAGAAAGAAGATGATGGAGAATATTCGTCAGTCTGAACGCAGATGCATTTATGAGAATGATGACATTTTAGTGATGCACTCGATTAGTCATTTCCCTAACGATACATCTGATGCTGTCATGATGGTTCACATGAAGAAAGATGGGCTTTTGTGGAGAACAGAAACAGGTTTCTACACCTCTCAGTAAAGATTGACTGAGGAATTAAAAAGATTGGCTAGGATAAATAAGATGCCTGAACAGATTACAGTTTGGTTATCAATTGGTAGCACTTACAGCTACCTGGACAGCACTTCGCATCAATACCATTAAGCAGGAAAAAGGGTCTAAACCTGTTGGTTAAGCCTATCAGCATACGTGCCATCAGAAGTCAATGGACAACATTCCATTTCCGCCATCAAAGAAGACGAAAGTGGATTACATGTGGCGAGATATTGAACGTCGAGCAGAGTGGTATGGTTTACCTAAACCTAACCTACCAGCGCCCTATCCACTGCAAGAATTCGACAAAGCAAACAAGGTTACATCGTCTTAAACCAAAAAGGCAAATATCTGGAGTACTTTGAAGAGACTTACCGTATTTGGTTTGTGTCAGGCATTGAAGCTGGCTCAGAGGAAAATCTGAGGCAAGTCTTTAACTCCATGCAGTTGAATTATGATGACATCATGCATCAAGCTGAAGATGAAGCCATCCAGCAGATGTACGAAGAGAATACTGAGGAAGCCAAGCAACTAGGTGTATTTGGTGCACCATCATTTTCTGTAGGCAATGAGATATTTTGGGGAGATGACAGGCTTGAGGATGCCATTCGGTTTTCAGCCAATCAAATAAAAGAAATGGGGTTAATTAAGTAATAAGCTTTTGGTTCTTTCAAAATATTCCAATATTCCTACCCTAGCGTGAGAATATAATAATATTACAATGACAAAGTTTACTCAACTAAGCGCGGTATAGCTGTTTAGGCTAAATTATTTACAAATAATTTACATAATCTTAAAGGGCTGAGAGAGACTCATAATCTATTTAAAAGCATATGACTTTATCTGAGTACAAACCAGACCCCAAATATACTCAATACACTCGATATTAAGACAGAGTAAATCCTGCTGCGTCTGTATCTAGAGGACTATGGGTAACATAAGTCATTAAGGTTGGGGAGTTAAATGAGGGTGTTTTCTTCATACACTAAAGATAGATGGGGAGCTGGGGAAGGCAAGTTTTAATAAAAGATATTTGAGTGGACACTTCCACAGTTCCTATATTTTAAGTTATTTAATCTCAATCTTGATTAATTAACTTTAATAATGCGCCAATTTCAAATTTGTTCTATATTTCTCCAAGCATGTATGATGGGTAAGAATAGTAACCCCATTTTAGTCAGTTAATAATCATTCAGATTAGAATTATTAATGACTTTTATCATAGCTTTTTATTGCTTATATCTAACCAAACATTTATCATTTACTCCTATTAACTAAAAGTAAGCTCAATATATGACTCATTTCGATACTTATCTTCAGAACAATATAGAAAATATAGGGATATGGTCATCGTTAAGGGCAATGATACAGGATACCAAAGAGGCGCTTTGCTGAGCTGCCAAAATGGGAACGTGGGTTTCATATATTCTGGCTTCTCGGCCTTTATCCTTCTGATAGAACGGTCACCTGCTGATTTCTGGATACGCCTCTGGCCCTGACTTTTGTCATCCGGTCTGTTGTCAAAGGTGATGGGGCGTGGCTTAAACCGTTTTGGGTGAGGGCAGGTTTTGCATTCGGATATGGTGCATTATTGCAGGCGCAGTGTCTAATTTTCCGGGCATACCTGTGGGTGAGGCTATTGTCTGGATACGTTTTCCATTATTTCATTATGGCGACTGTTTTCTGGCTCGCACGGACAGGCGGTTACTTTATGATGCTTGTTTCAACCGCTCTTGGGCTTGTGGTGATGTGCGGAATTCTGACGGCTGAGATTATGATTGTTGGCCAGCAAGGTCGGCTATCTTGGCCGTATGGTGATCTATGCCGGGGAATTATGTGGCTAAAGTTGGGCTTCCGGCCTTCACAATTATGGTGGCTTTGGCGGTTTCCGATTAACGGCCGGGTTGCGGCGTTATCAGGCATTATTGCTCTAATTACCATGGTGATATCCGTCATGACCGGGGAGCGGATTAACTTCCTCATCCAGCCTGCGGCGGCATGCTGGCGGGGCTTGTTTGGAAGCCAAAATGGGGAAGGTATTTAGGACTAGTGGCTATAGAAATCTGGCTGTGGTGGTCATATTCTCGCGCTACCGGGGACAGCATCTAGGTATACGGATCAATTTATTCAGGGTGCAACAAACCCACAGGAAAGCGCCTGGCTGAAGACCATCAATGGCGGCTGGCAGGTGGCGCAGGACAACCTTATGTTTGGGATTGGGACAGGAAATTATCGGCTCGTTTCATATGAGGGTATTCTTGATAATTATGAGAATGTCCAGGCCAGATGTGCACACCCCACAACTACTACGTCCAGATGCTGCTTGAGACGGGGCTGATTGGGTTTATGTTGGGGGTGATTTTCCTATGGTCAATTATTTGGGTTTGTTTAAGAAAGCCTCAAAAATAGGGAAAATGTTTTTTGTAGCGACAGCATGGGTAATCCCATTTGGCATCTTCTGGCCCATTGCCACAACGGCAGACTTCTTTGGGCAGTGGAACAATATTTTCATGTGGGAGCGCGGTGGCTTTGGCAATTTCTGCAAAAAATGAATTGAATTTTTAGATTTTTTTTTCAAGAAATAATATATTAAAAAACATATAGTTGATGAAATTATTGATTGGACTTTTAATATTATAAAACTCTCAAATATTGTTCTGTTTTGGAATTAATCTTAATCATTCTATTAAACGCGCTATTCAAATAATTTTTGATACATCCATTATCGTATTTTCGCTTATTAGGCGCGATGGCACTACCTCGAAACTTTTTCGTTTTTGGAAATGCCTTCCTTTTTACCGAGTTTTGTCGTTCTAGTAGTCCCGACAATATTTATCTTCGCAAAATTAGGGACTGTACCAATCTTTAGTCCGACACATTTCCTCCAGGTGGTAATTCTAGTTGCAATAGGCGCTTCACTCTCTTCTGCCTTATTGATAATTAAACAAAATTACTTTTGTCTCCTTTCATTCCATGGACAGTACCAATTATATATGCAGTATTGGTTTTCATTGGAATTAATGGATCAGGTTTATTTTCGATCAGCTTTTCGCAAAAATCTAATCAAAATCAAAAACAAATTGCTATATATGGTGCTGGTGCGGCAGGAGTACAAACAATCCAATCACTTAAATCAAACCCAAATTATCAGGTCTGCATTGTAATCGATGATGTGGATAATCTGCAAGGAAAGAGATTTTTGGCTAAAGTCATGAGTTTTTCTGAAGCAACCAAAAATTTTAATGTATGGAATTAATATTGTTTTACTAGCAATGCCAAGTGCCCGATTTTCAGACAGAAAAAAATAATCTCAAGGTTAAACGAGCACTCAGTTGAGGTAAAGACATTCGAAGGGATTTCAGTTTCATCGACGGTTTGACTAGAATTAATGAATTCAGAGGATGTTGATGTTGAAGATTTGTTAGGGCGCGAAATGGTAAAACCTGACCCCAATCTCCTCTCAAAAAATATTACTGGTAAAATTGTTCTTGTAACGGGTGCAGGTGGATCAATTGGAAGTGAATTAACTAGGCAGATAATTAAGTTAAAACCAGATCCATCTTCTATTGATGGATGTATCAGAATTTGCAATTTATAATATTTATAATGAAGTTGAAGAGCTCGCGTTCAAATTTGGGTTAAATTGTCCACTGGTGGGATCAGTTTGTGATCAATCATTTGTTTCATCAATACTAAATAAAAATAAAATTCATACTATTTATCATGCTGCGGCATATAAACATGTTCCATTGATGGAACTAAACATTAAACAAGCAATAAAAAATAATTCATTAGGAACATTTGTTATTGCCAAAAGAAGCAATTCGTGCTGGAGTATCTATTTTACCCTCATATCTACAGATAAAGCAGTTAATCCAACAAACATAATGGGGGCATCAAAGCGTATGGCTGAGAGAGTTTGTCAAGCACTTAACTCTAAACAAAAGTTACACAGTTCTCTATAGTTCGATTTGGTAATGTGCTCGGCTCATCAGGATCAGTTATTCCCTTATTTAAAAGCAGATTGAGGCTGGCGGATAATAACTGTAACCCATAAAGATGTCACGCGATATTTTACTATTAGTGAGGCTGTTCAGCTAGTTATCCAAGCAGGTGCTTTGTCAAATGGAGATGTATTTGTTCTGGATATGGGAGGTCATGTTAAAATTATTGATATGGCATTTAAAATGGTTCATCTCACAGGGCTTACCGCACTATATTGAAAATCATGAACAAATAATAAAGGGGATATCGAAATCCGCTTAACAGGATTGCGCTTATAATTGAGAAAATGTTTGAAGAGCTCTCTTATGACAAAAATCTGATTTGCACATGTCACTCAAAGGATCATGGTAGTTAATGAAGATGCGATGCCACTAGTCAAAATGAAGGAGATGATATCAATGCTTGAGGAGAAATATTGAAGCTAATAATATTGACGCTATAAAGAAATCTTAGTAAAATTTTGTAATTATAATCCCAGTTGAGCTCTCTAGCTATGTTGAACTTAAACAACTCATAATACTTTGATATAACTAGATTTATCAAAAGGTTAACATTATAATTTTATATCATATAATGAGTTTGGTAGCGCTTGATTACTGGCTTTAACTGCATCTCTCCCCACGTATCAATATTGGCTTAGTAATTTAAAACACTATTTGTAATTTTTCGCGGTGCACGACCTTTATCACGAGATCTAAGGGCCTGTAAAAGATAGCAAGGGCTGGGGTTTTGCAAAACTTTACGGGTATTGATAGTCCTTATGAGTCCACCCCAGCTCTCCCGAACTTGTGGTTTTTTTCATAAAACAAGCGCAGAGGACATAGCCAAACAGATTTTGAAAAGCATAGAAGCCTATTCTTTTTAAGAATCAAAAATTTAGCTACCATTAGGACAAAAGAACAAATGCAAATGGGCTCATTTTTTGATATTTCTGCAATTTTAGTATTTTTGATAGCTGAGCTGCAGATTTTTGAGACATTGACTCAACCTAGTTAATCGCCTCATCCACTGAATAACTATGCTGCCAATGATTTCCTTTAGTGAAAGAATGCAAATTAATGTCTGCTGATCCCGTTTGTTGATCATCATGAATTCGAATCCGTGTGCTCAAAGAGAGTTTAGATTGCGCAGCTTTTGAATAAGATACTTAAGTTTCTTGAGCGGAGGGTGGTAACTGTTCAATATTGGTAAGTAATCGGATCACCCATTTCGCATGAATGCTGCAGTAAATCTATTAGATTTTCCTTTCAAGTCAGAGAGTCATGCTATGCGGAAGATGGCATTATGAAATTACAGTCTTGCAAGATTTATAGTTGGGACAATATGAATTTGATTTCAGTTAGAGACACATATCAAAACTACTGAACAGCACCATCACGGCTTGTTACGATATTGCTAGCACCTTACGGCGGAGATGGAACCAAATCTTGAGCACGGGAGGCTATATTTATTAACTCATCACTTGCATCTCAATTTTTGCATTTTTGAGGTTAATAAATTTAAAGCTTTAGGCTTTGAGATTATCGCTAACATTGTTAAGAAAACCAAATAAACGTCAAAAACAAGCCCGATGAGAGATATAAAACAAAGCAAGCTTAGATTTTTCCAGATTCGTATTAATTGATGATAGCTAATATCGGGATCGGCTTTACCAGAGAGAATATCTCCCTCGTCAGAAAAAACAATTGAAGATATATCTGTTATGTCTTACTTTCTAACGGACAGTAATTTTTTCTCCAAATCCGTATAGAGATCTGTCTCGCGCTTCACGTTTGGCCTTGGACCCACAAGGGACATATCACCTATGAATACATTCCAAAGTTGCATCAGTTCATCAAGTTTCAACCTTCGAATTAAATGCCCTATTTTAGTAATGCGAATATCATTGGAACTTGTGGAATCTACCGATCTTATCTGCGTTCTTGACCATTGAACGTAGCTTAACCATTTTGAACTCGCGACCATTAATTCCCACTCTATTAGCTATATAAAAGGGAGAAATGAAAATCTTGGATCCAAATTAAAAACATAAATATAAAAAGGATTGGCGCAAAGAAAATCAGCCCAAAAAGTGAAGCAAGAATATCAAAAAGCTCTTTTCATTTTATGATCTATAAAAACTCAACTACCTTATCAGCTACATAATGGACATTATCATCAGTTATAAATATGTTCATCGGCAGCATGATACATTCGTTAAAGAATTTATCAGTTCTGGGGCAATCTTGATTAAAACCAAGGTTCTTGAATTGATGAATTTGCGATGCCCCCCACTGCACTAGCGTGCCAATATTGTAAGTAGCAAGAAAACCTTCAGACTATCTCTTTGTTGAGCAGCCATTTCATAATTTTGAAAAGACATCAAAATGATCTGGTTGACTATTTTGGTGCTGCAGGTAGGCGTAATTCTTCTAAATCACCTAAACGCTCTTGATAAATAGAGGCTATTTCACGACGGCGATTTATCACTTCTGAATAACTTTTTCAGCTATGGCTAAGGATTGCTGCCTGAATATTATCAAGCCTATAGAAGTTTCTGCCCATCTTTTAACCCTCGCCGTCGTTCACATCTCGGCCATGGTCATGAATCTGATAGATTTTCTCGTATAATTCACGATCATTAACTAAGACAGCTCCAGCATCACCATAACAACCTAATACTTTTGCCGGAAAACCAAGATGTCGGAAGCCAGTCCGAAAGTGCCGGCTTTACCTTTATATTTAGAACCTAAAGCTTGAGCTGCGTCTTCACAACAAACAATCCATGTTTATTCGCAATCTCTAGATAAGATTCCATATCACAAGTACGACCATTAAGCTGAGTGGGCATTCAACAGTTCTTGAGGAAATCGCATTTTCAATAGCTTTTGGGTCTATTAAATTGTCATCGCCAATATCTACAGGTATAGGCACACCACCAGCAACCTTGATTGCAGAGGCGAAAGGTAAGCATTGTATGAGAAAAATAATAATTTCATCCCCAGACCCTATCCCGATAGCCTCTAAAAATATCTCCATTGCATCTGTTGCATTGGCAACACCAACTGAATAATTAGTTTCACAATAACTTGCTAATTTTTTCAAAATCACTAAGTGCACTTTGCATAATAAAGCCACCAGTAGAAGAAACTTGATCAATTATCTCAAGCATCTTATCTCTATCATCTAGCCAGTCTTGGGTAATCAAAAGGGAACTTTATTTGTGTTCATCTCGTACTCCTTAATGAAACAAAGTTTATTTAGATAATTTTTATTGCGGCATTAACCACTGTTTCAGCAGTAAAGTAATATTCTTTCTCGAGGATGCTAGAAGTAGGTGTGGAGCATTAGGCAGAGCAACTCTCACTGGAGGTGCTTCAACGCATTAACCGGAAGCTTTTCAACAACCGATGCCATTATTTCAGCAGAAAATCCTGACGATTCCCAGCCAGAATCGACCACCAAAAGTCGTCCAGTTTTTTTAACTGATTCAATTATCATTGTAGCATCGAAGGGATTCAATACACGACAACATCAATAACTTCTGCTTTTATCCTCTTATGAAGAAGAAACTCTGCTGCTTGTTTCGCCAAGTAATGAGGAGTGGCCAGAACCAACTATTGCAATGTCATCGCCTGAGATACTCTACCTCCGGCCCCAACTTAGAGAGGTCCAACTCGCTCACTGAACCCAATTCATCCTCTTGTTCATACAACCATCTGTCATCTATATATAAAACAGGATCAGGTGATAATACAGATGCTATAAGAAGGTCCCGTGCATCTTTAACTGTAGATGGCATGACAACACGTAACCCGGAACATGAGCAAACCAAGCATGTAAGAGCTTGGGAGTGCTGAGCACCTTGTTCTCCTCCTCTATTAATAATACCTCTAATTGTTACCCAGGATGCGCCTGACCTCCAAACATATGAGACCATTTAGCAGCCTGATTAACAATTGCATCCATTGCATAAAACATAAAATCCATTCGGGGATGAACTAAAATTGGTTTCATGCCAGCAAGTGATGCTCCTACAGCTGCTCCTGTTTACTGCTGATTCAGAGACTGGTGTATCAATAATTCACGTTCAACACCAAATTTTTTATCTAAATCTGTCATTGAATTTACTGACATACCAAGGGCTCCATAAGCCCCGACCAATGACAAATTTCTGGATATTTTTCAAGTAAATATTCAAAAGCTGAAAAATTGCTGTACCATAATTATATTTATTATTTTTAATTACCTAATTGTTCACTTGAATACACATATTTATGAATTGATCAGTTGATGGATAATCATCCTTCATAGCTTTATCCAAGCAATTTTAATCTCTAAATCAATTTTATCATTCAAAGCTTTTTCTTTTCTTGGGACCAAATTTTAGAATTAATCATAGATTGTGATAAGTCTTAATTGGATCTCTTTTTTTCCAATTTTCAATATCTTTTTGAGATCTTTTTACCCCAACATCAATATCTTCTCGCCAATCAACATGACCATACCAACGAAAAGTAATAGCTTCTAAAAGAGCTGGTCCGTTACCATCTTGCATTTAAATATAATTTTTTGCAAGTTTCTTTTACATCAATAACATTATTACCATCTAACTACTTTACTGTGGAATATGATTAGCTGTTGCAAATCGAGAATGTAAATTCATTGGGTTGACGATTTGATATATCACATATGACTTGCAAATAAATTATTTTCAATAACAAATAAAATGGGTAATTTAAGTATTTTAGCCAAATTAAAACATTCATGAAACAACTCCCTCTTCAATTGCTCCATCTCCCAAAATAAGACACACTAATATCAAAGTACTTTTTTAAGCGATTGCATAGCAGCTAACCAACAGCGAGGGCAACTGTTCCGGCAACTATAGGAACTGATCCATAAAATCCATGATTTTTATCATAAAGATGCATAGAACCACCCATACCTTTTGAGTAACCGTTTTTTTACCAAGAATTTCAGCGAATAATTTATAAAATTTGGATTGAGCGCCAACAAGTAAGTGAGTGGGAACGATGATTGCCAAATACTCTATCAGTTGCTCTCCAAGTTTTGTGATACGCCCACAGCAATAGCTTCCTGACCAACACCCAAATGAACTGGGCCACCAATCAATCCCTTCTGCGACCTTCAGCTAATTTTGTTCTGTTTTTCTGATGATTAGCATTGCAGCTAACATGTCTTTTAATGATTTAATATCTTGATCATATTGATCAAAATTGGGTCACGAAATTTTTTCTGAGCTAGATAAATCGCCAAGTTCGTTTTTCATTGTTTTATCACTAATATATGTTTGATTAATAAATAATATAGCACTACTACAATTTAAGAAAAAGTAGATATTTTTAATAAACTCTTTTGTTATTACAAAAACCTTAATTCTTCCAAAATATGAGTATATATAGTGATTTAACTAGTTAAGTTTAAAAGCCAAATGTTCTAAATGATTGACCAATGATTTGTAAATACTAGAGTATTCAAATCTAGATTTATAAACATGTGACGCGTTCATTGATAACTTTTTTTCTAGTTCATTATCTTTAATCAAAGACTCGATGCAATTACTTAATGAGTGCTCATCGAAATAATTAAGACCAACTTATCCCTTTCTATCATATCCCCAACCTCACCTCTAAAGAACTCAGCAAAGGCAAACCCAGTCTCAGAGCATCAATAACTTTATTTGGTATGCTCATAAGAAAATCACTGCTATTTTTATAAGGCACTATATATGCTGACGAAATAGATGATAGTGTAGTAATTTTGCTTGATCAACCCACTCAATAATTTTTACGTTTTTACATTTATTTGCCTTATTTCAATTTCATAACTTAACTCACCATCTCCATATAAAATAAATTCACAGTTTATTTTTTTGTAAAAAGGATATTGGCAGCATTGATTGTATTAAAATCAAAGGCTCTGAAAACTTCCAAAAAAAATAATACGAAAGCAATTGCTATTATAAACACCATTTTTGTGCCACCAAGACATACTGTTCTTCCTCAAATCGTGTCAAAATTTCAATTGGGGATGTAAGAGGGTGCTATAAAATCTAAGTCGCATTTAGAACGATATGAAAAATTTAATGCCCAATCAACAAAACTTCTCGACATGGAGCAAATCCCAGCTGAATGAACATAGTTTTTTTCGCCATCCAATAATATAGGTATAGACCAATAGTCAAAAAATCTCATAAATTTTGGAAGTCTATGCACTAAGATAGTAGGCCACTGATCTTTAACATCAATAATATATGGAATATTTTTTTACGAAGCCACATTGCTAAAACATACGAACATTCAATTGGCGGATAACCTATAAAAGCAACATCAGGTATATCAACTTGGGCTTCCAATTCCTTCTTCAGGTTTAAAGCAAGTATAAAATGATCATATAATCTGGAAAAACTGATGTTTTTTATTTTAGGACTATTGATCAATCGAATTTCAGCTTCGCATTAACTGAAATCCTCTTATGTATAGTTTCCCTATGTCTCTTCTCTTGATGATAAAAAGATGAACTCCATAGAATGACATTATGACCCTTTTCGACCAAACTATTAGCAAGATTCATTGCGCGCATTGGTCTAGGTTTCAGGATCGAATGTAAGGGTTCACCTGTTTGAAAATCCAAATATTCATATACTGATTTAACTGCAAAATTTAAACCTAACACGTTTATATTAATGTTGAAACATATACTGGACTTAAATGAAAGAAATCACTTAAAAAATAAACATTTTTAAAAAAAATCTAGTGAAATGCAATATTTTTCCAACTATGAAAGTGTATTATTGAAAAAACTCAAGTCACCTTTTTTATTTTAGATAAATTTAGCAATGTATATATAGGAGCATAAAGGCAGTGAAATATTAAGAGTAAAATTTTTGGTTGTCTGACAATTATTCTAGTAATGTTATAAATTAAACGGCCCATTTTACTCCAAAAATAAATAAAATATTTTTAATATTTAAATCAAATACTCTTAAGAATATATACATCATAAACTTCAGACATATAAAATAATTCTTTGGGTTTTAGTCTACCTTGATTAGTTTGAACATCTATATACGTAGCATTTGGAGAAACGAATAAAGATTTTGATTTTCAAGAAAAAACTGATAAGAAAAATCTAAATATTCATTCCAAGAGTATTTTTTAAAATTTGGATCAAATTTAAAATTATTAAATATATCTCTGGAATATACTCCTGCACATGTTGAAATCCATTCAGTCTGAACAACGGATTCAAAATTAGGAATGGATTTGTAACACATAAGGGGGATGGTGTCACAATTGGCTTAGTATCAAAATAATTTGAAATTGGAAATATCTTTTCAAAGGAATATATAAATCTATTAAAAAAAAACTCTCCTCATCTTATCATTGAATTTATATAATTCCCTATCATATCCCTGCACACCTAAGGCTTGAGGGTTAGTTAGAAAAACATTTTCGATTTCTTCATAATAAGAATTATCAAGTATAACGTCGTCATAAAAATCTATTAGATCACCTTTTGCAGTATTTGCACCAAGATTTCGAGCAGTTGCCCCGCTATTCTCAATATTTCTTAAATAGATCAACGAAATGCTTTTTTGAATTAAATTCAAACATTAATTTATCAATAATCAATTCAGCCTTATTGTGAATAGCATTGTCTATAATTACCTCTAAAAGGTAATTTTGTTTGATCAAGAATAGAAAGAAGACAATTATGCAAATGCTGCTCTCTATTGTAAGTTGGAACAACAACTGAAATTTTCATTGCAAAAATATGATGTACAAGTTTTCACTCATAATCTGTTACCAGAAGGATTAGAATGAATTAAGGAGAGTAAACACGTAATAAAGTTATTATAAAACCTTCATAAGAAATAGAAGAAAAGCAATCACAGTCTAGTCACAGAATATCCAACCAGATAAAATAAACCATTTGATAATAATAAGGCATATCATAATAAAATCTTGGGTAATTTTCGTTTCATAATTTGATAGGCAGATTAAAGAAGAAATATAAAAAAAATAAAGAACCCACTAGCCCTAAGTCTGAGAATATTACAACAAATGTGGAAATTTTTGCAATGGTTTATCCCTTGATTGAACAATGTTTTTTACATTCAAATCGTATTCCATTCTATTTGCTAATTCAAATGGTTTGAGTTTTTCACGTTGAAGTATACCAACCTGATCCAATCAGGAATTCAGTTGGACTGGATATAAGTTTATCATAAGTTGAGATCATCATTACAACCCGGTCTAAGTCAGGTAAGTCTTTTAAAGTCCAATTTTCATTATTTGCCTGATTATTTTTACCTCATTGTTTGGGGGAGGCAATTTTTCAGAATTTAAAAAAATGTTAGAAACTATCATAATATTATTATATTGAGATACGCCAGTCATATCTTGATTTATGTAAAAAAACTTTCGGCTTAAGTCCCATGTTAATAAAGTAATAAATAGGACACATATTATAGTAAGTATTTTCTTGTAATTTAAAAACAAACTCAAATAAGTAACAAAATAATATATAAAAATATCAAATAAACACCCATCCTAGAGTAATGAACAGTTGCAGCAACCATACAAACCATCAAACTTGGTAATTTAAATTTAGATAAGAAAAAGTTGTTTTTACTGATTATTAGAAAATGAGACGACAATAAAGGGATTAATAATAAAAAGCACTGCTTGATCCAACCAATATTCTTGTTGAAAATTATTGGGATCATCTACTAGCGCTCCCAGTAACCCATATATAACAAAATATATAAAGCTTAAAAAAGTTATATGTCTTTTCAATAAATTGTGAATCAATATTAGAATTTAAGTAATTATAGTTGATGTATTGATAGGATAAATAAACAACAGAAAAGAAAAATATAAAATATATTACTCTTAAATCATCAAGTATAATAATGCCTCTGAAAACTTGAAGAATAAGATAAATAAAAAATAATAAAACAAAATCAAAACTTAATATTAAGTACTTTTCTATTAATTATTGACATAAGTAATAAGAAACACCAATTAATATAGTTGACTATGGGGTATCCAAAAGCTTTAACACTACTTGATAAATAAGAATGAAAAGAAATATGCTAAAAAAGAAAACTATCAGAAAAATTTATTTATTTTAACCATGAAGAGAGATCTCTATTTATTAGCCGTTCTAATTTCAATATATCGTCTCCTAAAATATAAATTATTTAGTTCTATTATTTCATCTTTTTAGATCCGATGGTTTTTTTTAAATTATCATAAATAAGTTTTTAATAACCTCCTTTATGTGTATTGGAATTACTTTATATAACGTAGGAATCTATTATTAATAATTAACAATAAATAATATGAAATTATCCCATTATTGATATATACATTTTCTTCTCTTCTTCAATAATAATTTCACTTAAATTAATTTTTTTTAAATCTAAAAAATCTAATATTTGATCAAAGTAGAATTGTTTTGAGGCCCAAACAAATCCTCAAATAAATACAAATGTAAATTATCTTTATCGAATATCCGATAATAACGCTCTATCTGGTTGAAATAAAGACTTCGAGATAAATAATAAGGTGATGATACCATTCATTATATATTGAGTTTTCTTTTATCAATAATTCCAGATTGCATTGCCTTTATGAAATCAGATCTTTTTCTTTACCTTTCATTTGTGAAAATTGAACTGGGAATATGCTCTAAGAATAGGATTTCTTAAAATAAATATTAACTTTACATTTTCAGAAAAAGCCTTTTAATTTTACAGGGCACATAAGAATAAATTAAATAGTCTGGAGTGCACTCACCGTTATTTTTTGGATGTATCAAAAAAATTGTAGTACCAATCCAACCCTTTTTGGTAATTACTATCAATATCGAAGAAATGAACTTCCTTTTCCATTGACATGTTGATATCGGGGTGTTGTTTCCATAATATTATAAAAACGAAGTAGTGCCCGATCTTTGAGCGCCCACACATATAAAGTGGTTATTTAGTGTCTTTTTTCAGGAGAAGGATTGATTTTTTCATCACAAATTTTCAGTAAAAATTTATAAAAATTATTATTATCTGATTGTTTTCTTTGATAAACAATGTTTCCTGTTTCTTTTAATAATTTACTAGAGATTTTTGGCTTAATTCAAATTGTTCTAGGTAATTAATATAAGATAAAATATCAGTATCGGAAAATCTATGGTTTTTGTTAGTTTTGTGATCGTTTATTAATCGTTTCTTTATAGTTTTGATATTAATATTTTGCACAATATAAATATTTGTTTGATTTCTATTAATATCCTGTAGAAGTAATATGAATTTTTGAGTGAATTTTCATCCAATTTTAATATTGGCAACAGGTATTCTCCTTCCCACATATAAATGCTAAATGATTGTTTGGAATTAAAATAAAATTTCCAAGAAACAACGAAGAAAACTTCTAAGCTCATTTAAAATAATAATATCATTTTTATATTTAGCATTAATTAAAATGGGGAAATAAAGATAAAAGAACTTAAACAATAAAAACAAATTCCGAAATGTTAAAACAGATAAGACATTTCTTAGAATCTCGTACCTCCTTTGTTTTATTTTCGTCAAAGTATTGTTTAGAAGAATAAATTTTATGGTTCGATGATGAAAATAATTCTGTAAGATTTTCAATAAAGTGGTTTTTCCACTTCCCCATAACCCTATCCATTCCACCCATATATTTTTTTTCATTTTTTTAACTTAATTCTAAAAGAAATCAAATCTCATTAATGAGATATAAGTCTTAATAACATAGATTTACATTTTTCTTTTTAAACTAAAAATTAAATTTAATATGTTGCTTATTAAATTTATAGTTTTTAGTTTTATTATTTTTTTCAGTAAACTCACTTTACCCTTAACTCTGCCTCATGGTTAGGTAAACAAATTTTATAGTCCATGTCTCTATATCATTATCTGTCGAATGAATATAACTGGTTTTAGAATTATCAATTCTCAAACGTAAATACTCTTTCAATTGTCGAATCCGTTTCACCTCTATTCAAATTATCCATCAGTATTATTATTTGCGACGGATAATATTTTTCGATCTCAAGATTATTATTGAGTCCATCATTCCAAACTCCACCTCTTATCTTTTCTTATAGCCTCTCTCTTTACTTCACCTTTCTAAAATACAATTTGCAATGATTTCAAAGTTAAAAAATTCTACATGTATTAATTATTTCTTTACTTAAACCCATTTCAACTGCCTCTGATTTTACGATAATTGCAAATAAAGTTGCTGCAGTTACTGGAAGTTTTCCTATGTGATGAATGCGAACCCATTCATTCCATTGTGAAATTTTAGTTAATGTATCCAAGGGCGGGACGCCACCCAATTTTGAGCATATACTCATCTAAACTTTCCATGGTGTAATCAAGAATTAAATCTAATTCATTTGCATATTTTTCTATGAAACTAAGATAATCATTTTTTGACTGTATTTTATTTAAACTAATATACTTTGAAGGAATTCCACTTTGGAATCCTTTATGATAAAGCACATGATATATCATACAATTAAGAGTATTATGTTTATTTGGGACTTTTGCTAATACTTTTCCAACTATAGAATTGTCAATAACTGTTTGAGTTATATGTGGAGGCATGTAAGTGATTCCATGGTAATTTGGCTTGCTAACAGTCCAAACATCTATCCTTATATCACCTTCATTTTCTCCCAAAAAATTTTTTACCGATTTTTCATCTTCGTCGCTAACTATATCTAAATCGCCCCACGGTGAAGATTTGGTAGGGACTCAAAAAAACGTGGTACTACATAATTTATATCAGCATGATGCAAATATTTTAAAAAATCCTTCTACACCCAATTCTCTTAGAAAGATAAAGTTGTTATTATTTAACAAATTTACTCTAGATAATACAATCAAAATGAGTTTTCGTTTGTGAGTAAGCCATTTAAATCCGAAAAACCGGACTTGGCGAATTATTAATCGCCTTAGAAGGCCAAGTGCTATCCAATGAAAGTTCCTAAAATTTAACAGATTAACTAACACATACTTAGACTGAGACGGATATCCAATTAAAAGACTTTTTTACTGCACTTTGGATCCAAAAAAACTACATCGCTGGCATCCCAAGCAGTATCCTGATAACCACTATAATGGTGTATCTGAAACATCATCTACTAACTGATTTCTCTGTCCCGAGGGCTTGAAAAAGAAATTCATTCTAGATAAATAATTATTTTTAACTTGGTCTGGAATGTGTTTGTAGGAAAAACCATAAAAAAGTAGGTAACCTTTTTCTAATTTTTTATCAAGTTCACTCATAATAATGCACTTAGTATAATTTTAAAAATTAAATTAATGTGAATTTTTATATAAATATACATAAAGATGGTGTTTTTTCTTTATAATTTAACTATAATAAATCTTCCAAATTTTTCCCAGTCACCTCCTTTAAAACCACCTCTATGAATTTGTATTGAGGCGGTTGGAAAGTATAATTTGATTATATACTTATAATCATAACACCATCTACCAGCTTTAAAAACACCGTCATTAGCGCCATCCATGTGATATTCATGAAAAATAATTAAATTGTTGCTAATTCGTATCATATTTTTGACAACTTGTCTGATACGAGAGAGGGGGGGGGGTGTATAATAAAACGGCCCTGACTAAATACAACATCAAAACTTTAGTTTTAATATTATCTAACATATGAGCCTTTTGAACATAAAAGGCAGTTTGATCATCATTAATAGATGCAAAGTAAATTTTGGCTTCATTTATTGCAGATCTATTAATGTCAATTCCTGTATGGAATGCATTGGGGTATTTTCTTTCTCAATAAACGAAGATTGGGTCCAGCAGCAAACAATTCAAGTATTCTTGGTGCATGAACTTCAGTTGAGATCTTTGGAAATAAGTTTAAATCTATGATTTAAATCAATACTATTAATTGATGTTTTAGCCCAATTTTTTGATATAAATGCTTATATTTCCATATAATATCCTGAACTAAACCACCTAAAATAAACCTTTCAATAAAGCCCTGTGTACTACGAATTATTTTTTTTATAAACATAATTGCTCTTTTAAACTAAAATTAGACAATTTTTTTTCTAAGTTGTAAAATACTTGTGTCTTCACTCAATCCTCTTAACCTTTTATCCTTATCAAGATCGGGAACATGAATAATGTCATAGTTTTTATTAGGTAATACGTAATTTTTACAGTCCTCTATCACACTACATTTTTCAATGGGGTCATCAATATAGTCGTGAAATAAAATTATCCCTCCGGGAACTACAAACTTCTCCCATGCTAAAAGTCTTCACCAGCTTGTGTGATCACCATCAATAAATAATACACCAATTGGTTTTTGCCATGTCTTAACAGCCTCTGAGGAGGTTTTATTTATAAAATGGATGCCTAGTTCTTTATCAAGTTTGTCAGCTCTTACCTTATCGTTAAACTTATATCTGGTGTCCACTGGATCAATGGTAAATATCTCAATATCTTGCTTAACAGCTGTCTTAAAGCTATCAAAGCTGAACCTGAATCATGGATTTCCGATTTCGACGTAACAATTATTACTTGAAATTAAACTAACACATTTTCTAATAACTTTTATATCATCAATCTTTAACTGTATATCAATAGATGCGCCATAAAATAATCTGGTGGTAGTTCTTCTTAAAATATCAAGAAGGATTTTTGCGAATTATTTTTTTCATATCAAATCTTCCATAACTGATGTAATTATTAAAATAACTTACTTAAGTCAGTTTTTTAAATATTAATTCTAAACCACCAAATTCTAAACCGCAAAGGAATAGAAATAATATTGAAACTTTCTGATAAGTCTAATTTAAAATTATTAAGTATGAAATATGACAGAAAGCGAAAGAAAATAAACATCCTTCAAACCAAAAACTGGAACCATTATTAATATAAGAATAAAGAAAGTTAGGCCAAGTAACCAATTTAATTTAGCTAAGAATTTTGCTTCCAAATAAATATAAAATTTGTGACAAAAATTCCAAAAACACCTTGAAGAAAATCAATATAGTTAGCTTAAAAAGAGATATGCAAATTTCAAATATTCGGGGTTTATAAAATTAATTATAACTTCTGATAAATACCAAGCTATAAAAATAATTAACGAAGTTAAAAAACATATAGATGATATTTTATTAAGAATACTCTGAACTCTTTATTTTTTTCTGCTTTGAAAAAGGTTAGAGATTTCACCACTCAAACATAATAAGAAATTGTTGAGAAAACATTGGCATTTCAGAAAGACGAAGATTAGGAAATAAGCACCTACTTCTGATCTGGAGAAACTAAAAAAAAGCCAATAAAAAATATCACTTTTACATAAAAATCCCATAAAATCGCTTATCGTAATGTGCGTTGAGTCTTTTCCATATCTTTATTTCTCTCTTACTAATTATAGACGTTTCAGTAATCTTAATATTCTTCTTGTATATACTTACTTGCAATAAAACAACTTAAAACCCAGGAGAAAATGAATAAAATAATAATTAGGCAATGTTTTATTTTGGTTTGATATTAAGTATTCAGAAAAAGCAAACGAAATTCCAATCATTATCAGCAGAAGACTAGATTGCAATATTGACTCAGGAATTGTCCAGAAAGTGGGAACTCAAAAAGCTTTTAAAGAGGTAGAATATATCAGGTAAATACCCTGCAAAGCGGTAATGAAAAAATAATTATACTTATTTCCAAATAATATATAGCTTTAAGTTATCAAAATAAAAAAAGTACCTATATAGAAAATAGATCAACATCAGTATAATGATTGTTGCATTTATATTTACTTGCTTCTTAGTGTGGTTTATTACGGTTCCAACAAAATTGTTATTGGATTGAATCAACTGAGGAATTATTCAATTAAGAAATAATCTAAACCAAAATTAACTAGCAGAGTTGTTATGCCGAAAACAGTCACTGCCCAAGAATATATGCCTAATTAGTCGACTACCAAAGAACCAATATTAAAGTTAAAGAAATCTTGTTACAAGAGAAGATCAGCATAGATGAGTCATATGTAATGCGTTTGGAGTGTGTTCACATACTTCTCCTTTTAACTAAATTAGATTTTATTACTATTATCTTTAAAAGATATAGCATAAGCAAATTCTTAATAGAGACTTAAAAAGATTAATAAATGATTTATTCTTGAAAGACTTTATCAAAGCTGATTTATGGATGTTAATTTTACTTGTTTGAACTTTTTGTATCAAAATTCCAGTCTGAATTCTAATATAACTGATATTAACTTTTCTGCTCAGATCCACAAAATTAATAATGCAATTTTTTCATATTCAGAAAACAGATGTCACATCTGGTGATGCGAATGTTTTTTTCTTTGTTTTTCTCTTCGCTCAATGCTTATTATTATCTTGAAGACTATTTCTTGAATTAAAGACTTCTATATAATCAACGTTACGAGCTAAATGTTATTCAATGTTTGAATGATCATGATAAGGATGTGGAAGTAACTTACAATTATCACTGGCAGCTCTAACTAAATCATGAAATTTATGTTTCTTGAGGTCAATATTTAGACCAACAAGAATTACGTCTCCAGATTCAGTCTTATATTCAGCTGCTGGAGGACAAATAATATTGAGATTTCTAGATTTAATTTTACTACCAGCTTCTAGTGAACCACTTGACTGTATCGTGGTCTGATAAGTTAAAAGCCTGACATCATGTTCTAAGCATATGGTCAAAATATCGTCTATTTGTACAGCACTGTCATAAGAATTTTGAATGGCAATAAATTATAACTTTCCATTTTCTGAATTCTTTAAATAACTTTATAGGAAGTATAGAAATTTTAATATTCCATAAAATGGGTCTCTTAATATTCCAGTTGAAATGATGAAATTTTTTTAAACCGCGTAAAATACAAGAGTAGGTGATATATAAGATAATGAAATGCATCTCCGTCTAAGGGCCAAGCGATAAATATTTTTAATTTTACCTTGATTAAATTTTTCATTTTGATGTTGTGATACTAATATATATCAAAAATTCTATAATATTAACATTACTTAAAATTCCAAGTTCAAGAGATCCCCAGAACTTAGGGTTTATTTCTATAAAGTAAAATTTTCCATCATGTTTTATTTTTTATATTCAATCATAATAGGGCCACGCCAATTTAAGAATCTAATAATTTTTCTTGATATAGAAGTTAATTCTTTATTTTCAAATTTTACAGATGGTACTATACCCCCTTTTTTTTGGCCATTCCCTTATTCTTTGGTGTGAATATTCAACTATAGGCTCTCCATCTTTACAAATAGCAAAATAACCAACTCCCTCTCCAGTAATAAATTCTTGTAAAATTAAATCGCTATCTGAGTAGCCAATCTTATGGAAATATCTAAGTGAATTCATTAAGTTCTATAGAATTTTCAATTTCAAAGTATTTTTTATTAATCCTTCTTTTAGCGGTTTTAAAAAAAACTTTTTATTAGAAAAAAGTTTTTTCATCATTAAGTCGCTATTTTCATATCATAAACTTTAAACTGCTAATACCAAGATCATCGATATATTTTTGAGATTTTATTTTTATTTTGATACGAAGATATTTTTTTGTGATTTGTAACAGTAATTTTATAAGAAAAAGTACTGTTAACGAAGAGCAAGAAAATAAAAATTCTGCTCAAAACCAACTGGAACAATTATGTCAATGGAGTAATCAATGCATATTGACTCGAGTTTGTCTTTCGTAAGTTCTTTAACAACTATAATCTTTTCAACGAATTTTGATGCAATAAGTAAACATAATTTAGATTTTGACAAACCAATAAACACTGTGCCTTGCTTAGAAGACAATGCTAGGATCCATGTATGTTTGTAATTAGGATTAGATAGTAGTACATTCATTTTTAATTACTTTTTTTATATCCTTGACAAAAATTTCCACTTGTTCCAAAATGGCATAAAACCACTTACTTCGCAACCGCCTTCTATATATTTAATTTGTAGATACATACCCAAACACACCACTTGAATATCTGTTTACGGTAATGTCTTTAGAGAAAAAATCATGGTAGGCGTAAGACAGGTTCTGATTAAAAATATAAATCTAATGCTATTAAATTTTAATACTTTAATTCTTAAAAAATTATTAGCATTATTATTGAGGCCAATCTTATTCAAACAAATGTTATTTTTGATAATCAATTATTTTTAATGGTAGATCAATCTTTTGGTGTCTAAGTTTACTTGCCATTAATTAATTCAGATTTAAGTGATCTACAATACTTCTCATAATGTATATCGTCACATACAGTGAATGATTGTCCTACTATAAAATCTATAAATGTTTTTGTTCTAGGTTGTGACTTTATTAATGGTCTTATGTCAACGCAGTAAGGAAAATATATAATAGTCAAGGACTCATCTTTAAATTCTTCTGCAACATCTACTACCCATAGGAAAATCTGCACTAAATTTCTGCTTGTTAGGGTATAAAACTGGATGCGCTGGAAAAGACCAAATAATACTAATCCTGGATTCTGTCCTATATTCCAGAAGCATGTAATTTCAATATATGCACCGAGCTCAGAAAAAGTCAGGTGCTGTATTTCTTAAAGATAATAGTGAGAAAGTTGCTTTAGATTTAGAACCTCTTCTTCCGATTGATGAAGACTAAACTTTTTGACTCCAAGATACGTAACCTCCTCTGACTTAATAGAATTCAAATTTCTTAGAATGTTCTTGTCTGATTTTTTGTTTTAAGAATCTCTATAATTGATGTAACAAACCCCAAGTCTTGGCTATCTACGTCTGTTACTTGGTAGGCTATGTGAATTGGGATGCTATGCAAAACAATAATAGGTATATATTTCTTTTGAGTCCATCTTGTATGGCCGTTTTTTAATTGATCGTCAACAAATAGAGTATCAATTTGTATATGTAGATATCTTTAATTGCAGTCAAGAATGCTATAAAATTCATCAACTGAACCATCATAATCATGCCTATGTTCATGGTCACTTGTATGACCAGATGCCATCATGGGTTTAACATGTGAAATATCAAAATTTACCTTTTATTATTTTCATTATTCTATAGGCAATTTTGATATAAATTGGTGACATTTTCCATTTCTACAAAAAAATCATTATGTTCTAAAATTGTTTTTCTTACATTCTCACCATCCTAATCCGCAAATCTTTGTCTTCAAGAAGTGTAATTATGAATTCAGCCTAATTTCCAGAGGATCTGAAACGGAACTAAAAATCCATTTTCACCATGATTAATCCAGAGTTCATTTTCACCGGAATTTGTTAATACTACTGGCAACTTGCAAGACATAGCTTCTGCAATTACTACCTGCAATTCCAGCGTCAGACAGGGCTGTTGATACTAGAATATCACTACCTAGAAAGAATATAAGGCATATCGTCATTATCAACATAATCAATGAAAGATACAAGCGATATTAAACCTAAAAATTGTTACAATAATTTAGTTTTTCTCCTTAATATTACCTCTGCTAATAAATAAAATGTACCTCAGGATTTTAGAAAGAACGTGAGGTATTGCATTAATTAAGTTTTCAATGTCATAAACGGGTTCGAAATCTCTCAAAGAAATAACTTTTAAGCGTTATCGCTACAATAATCTTTTAATTGATTTTTTTGAGCTTTATATGAAAATTTATCTGTATCAATCCCAAATTTAATAATATTTACTTTTTTTTCTGAAACATTAAGATTTTTAATTTCTTCGATCATAGTAAGGCAATCACATCATTGTGCTGATTACGTAAAATTCTAGAAATAATGATTTTTTTAAAAATGATTTTTCCCTTCAATTATATCAGAACGCTGGTGTAACCACTATGGTTTCACCTTTGATAAAGACCAATTAGCGCTAAATGCCCCGAGATAATGAATATGTAAGATATCTGGATCAAATCTTGAAATTATAGACCTAATTTTTAAAGTGAAAAAAAATATGATTTATTAAACTCATCTGGTAAGATATTTTTTTCAGGAATTTTAATTGACTTCCTCTGAAGTATCAAAATTTCTCTTTCCATTTGATAAAAATAATTAATCCACTTGCAATATAGTTGAAGCAGAAGAGGCTAAATAACATATTTTCATGGATTTAATAAATAACAGACTATTTAATTTTTTGAAAACATATTTTATTTTCATTTGAGAACAATATTGGATTGGACGCATGCTATATTTGATAATAATTATTTTAAATAAATTATCATTTGATCAACATCAATTATAAATTTTAATTAGTGCAACTACTATTCTCGCATCCATATCAACAGGTTGGACGTTAATAAAAAAGGTATCATGGGTTGCCTTAATAACAGATCCATCAGTCAAAGACTATATGTCACAGTATTTTCTGCTCGCAAACACAACGCGCACTTTGCCTTCTATTGGTAATTCCAATTGCTCGCCAAATTCACTCATCCAGCCAATTTATTTTGTAGGGACACCTACCATTAGGGCATAAGATTTCACATCTTTAGTTATTACAGCGCCTGCGCCAATAAAGGCATAGGCTCCAATATCTACGCCACATACTACTCACAATTTGCTCCTAAAGTTGCACCTTTACCCACCCGTGTATCTCAGTGCAGTTTTCGTTCAATCAATGAGCGCGGATTGTAAACATTTGTGAATACCATACTAGGGCCACAAAATGCATCATCTTCAATACAACATTTATCATATACCGCTGACATTGTTTTTGAATTTTAACATTATTGCCAATAATTACATCATTACCAATAAATACATTTTGTCCCAAGTGAAATTTTTTCCCAATTTGAGCAGCACTGATACATACTGGCTGCCAAATTTTAGTTTTCTTCACCAATGCTTTGCACCCTTGTCAACAATTGCGGTGTCGTGAACTGTGTAATCTTCATTTATCCGATTAAAAATCCAGTGGTAAGCCCAATAGTCTTCCATCTCTAGCTGCTAAAGATAAGCCTGCAAGAACTCCAACGATTTCAGGCCTTCTCTGCCCATCAGTTTCTGGTTCAGCGGTCCACGCATAACGTTAATTACGTTTCTATAGTAGAGTGGGTGACCAAAACCATAAACCGATGACTAGTTTCACCGCTAGCTGATTTTATTTCAGCGTCATAGTCTCGGCTCAGCAATCTTCCGGGTTTGAATTTCATTTACGGCGACGCCACCGATTTTTGCCGACCCAGTATCACCCAAAATGGTAATACTGCCTTCTAAGTTTTTAGGATAGGTGAGCATAGTTACGGCCATTGAACCAAGTGCGCCATTTCTCCATTTCAAATGTTTACTACGCCAGTGTCTTCTGCTTCGATATCACGGGTAGTGCTCATCATAGCCTGCACTCGTTCTACGGGTCCAATGAGCCACTCAACCAAATCCACGTAGTGGCTCGCCTGGTTCATGAATGCACCGCCATCAAACTCCCAGGTTCCACGCCACCCTCGACCTTGATCGTAATAATCTTGGGACGCGTCCAAGAAGACATTCAAATTAACCATCTTAATTGCACCGAAGCGCTTCTCATCGATTGCGCTGTTAAGCAGTTGTAGCGTCGCGTTGCGTCTATTCTGTTTAACAACGAAAAGTCTCACGCCAGCTTCATCGCATGCCTTAACCATTCTCAAACCTTCTTCATAACGAGTAGCCATTGGTTTTTCAGATATAACGTGTACGCCATGCTCAGCGGCAAGAATAGCTTGCGGGGATGCAACCCAGATCGGCGTGCATAAGACTACTAAGTCTCCGCTTCATACTGAGCATATCTTTGAATTGTTTTAGTACTCTGGGACATTATACTCCAAAGCTGCGTGTTAAAGCGTCCTCATCAATATCACATACGGCCACAAGCTCAATTCTTCAGGATGTTGCAGAATTGAGCCAAAATGATTTTTGAAATGCGGCCACAACCTACAACCCCAATTCTTGAGGCCGGTCTTTAATAATGGGAAAGTTAATTAGTCTCATCATTCCTCACAATCTAAAACATCAAAGCCAGCGTCACTCAAACTTGGCGATCATATATTGATTTTAAATCTGCAAATACAGGTTGCGTTCCAGGACAAAACATCGAAATTCACCCACATCCATTTCTCGAAATTCATTATGCCCAACAGCAACGATAATTGCTCAAAGTTCCTGCATGTACGACGCATCAACCTTTAATACCATATTCATGCATAACTTCATCTGGGTTTGCCCAAGGATCTGAAACACTAACAGTCACGTTCCAACTTTGTAACTCTCGAATTAGCTCAACGACTTTGCTGTTTCGAATATCAGGGCAATTTTCTTTGAATGTTATACCCATAACCCCGACTTTGAGTGGGAAACATCAATCCATTTTGTAGCATTCGTTTTACAATAGATTGAGCGGCGTAACGCGCCATGTTGTCATTAATACTCCGACCAGCTAGGATAACTTGCGGATTATATCCGACTTCTTCGGCTTTATGAGTTAGGTAGTATGGGTCGACACCAATACAGTGACCGCCAACCATACCTGGACGGAATGGAATAAAATTCCACTTCGAACCTGCTGCTTCAAGCAACTCCAAGGTATCGATGCCCTAAACGGTCAAAAATGACAGACAATTCGTTGACAAAGGCAATGTTAAGATCACGCTGAGAATTTTCAATGATTTTTGCCGCCTCCGCGACTTTTAGTGATGAGGCTTTCCAGGTTCCTGCAGTGATAATTGAGCGATAAAGATCGTCAATTTCATCGGCAGCCTGTGAATTGCTGCCACTCGTAATTTTTTTGATCTTTGTCAGTGTGTTGATTTTATCTCCCTGGATTTATCCGCTCAGGGCTGTAACCACACGAAAAGTCTTTGTTAAACTGCAAGCCACTTTCTTGTTCTAAAATAGGAACGCAGATTTCTTCAGTTGCTCCCAAAAACACCGTCCGATTCAAAAATTACGATGTCACCCTGTTTCAAAACGCTACCAACAGTTTTTGAAGCTGCTTGAAGTGGGCGCAAATCTGGCCGATTTACGGTATCTATTGGAGTTGGAACAGTTACAATGTATATTTTGCGCATCTTTTATGGTATCGAGTGACGAACTGTATTTTAGAAGCTTTGCTGCCTTCAGCTGTTCAATACTACACTCGTTTGTAATATCTCGGCCGGATATCAATTACTCAACACGCTGCTTATTAATATCAAATCCTACTACTTCACGGTATTTTCCAAATTCAACGGCTAAGGGTAAGCCTACATAGCCTAACCCAATTATTGATATCTTTTTCAAGCTTCAGCTCCATGATAGTATCGATTTCTATCGCTAATGTTGCTAGCGTTATCAAATAAACCAAATTCATCAAGCACACTGATGCATAGATCATCAACAATTTTTAAAATCGAGTTATCCATAACCTTAAATTATCAGACATGTTTAAAAATTAAATTTAAGCTAAATCACAAAATAATAAATCAAAATTTATCAATATAAGTGTTTTTGAATAGTAAACTTTTAACAAAAGCCATTAATTTTATATCCCTAATCACTCTGCTAAATTGACTTCATAACCGGTTTGCCAGTTCTTTATCTCATGTCACCACAACAACATCTTTAGCATCAACAGACATATTTATCCTGCCTTATAGTATATTGAAAAGGCACTTCACTCGGTTTGAGAGTCTAGCTCAATAATTTTAGCAATTAGTCCTGCAAAAGGACTATTTATAATTTCAATATTATCATCGGGTTTTAATTCCCCTGCATAAGTTTGGGGTGCATCTAGTTTTGCGGTTTTAAGTGCTTCTATAAAGTTCTGCGACAATTTTCCAATTTTTCCTCCGACCTTGAGAATTTGAGGAAACGCCGTAGGATTGACTGAACTTTTCGCTGATCGTCAGTGACAAGGTCAATGTGAACAAAAATATACCAGGAAAGAGCAAATTAATCTTATTAATAAATCTGTTCTGCTGGCGTTTGGTGACTTTTATCTTTGGCGCAAGAAAATCAATTTCTTGCCTTTTTAGGAATTTGCCTCAGCTTTATGTGTCTGATTAGGCTTAAGTCAATACCGCTGCCCAAATCTTATTGTCGTGTATAAAAGTCTTATCTTTTGACTCATTTGATTTACTCACCTCCAGCTTGGCGATTTCGTCTTTCATTAACTCAAAATCCATCTATTTTCTTTTCAGAAATTCCATGGTGATTTTCTGTTTATGTGCCAGTCCTGATGGAGTTGGAAATATAAAAGAATAGGCCAATTTATTTTTGGAATTTCTAAAACTTTTTGCTTTGATGAACCCTTTTCAATTAACGCACTAAGGCAGTAATGAATAGAGCCGAGGCTGACCTCACATCTCATAGGCAATTGACGTTGCGAGAGTTGCGGCTCTTTTTCAAGCTCACGGATCAATTTATTTCTAGAGTATCACTCATAATAAGATGTTTAAATCATTATTAATTATATTTTTTAGCTACCGCACGACTGGCAAGATCATCCCAAACCGTTATCTGTTCAATTGATGAACAAATCCTTAGTTTAGGTCAACAAAATTATAATTAATTTCCCTCTATATTATATTCAAAAAATACTGAAATGCACTGCCAGAATAAGAATTCGATAGAGATCAAATCACTCTGATGAAAGAAAAATGTTAATCCTCTCTGTAAAGCAAATGTCAACTTAACCATTCTAAGAGATGCGATTTTGAACTCGCCTAAATATAGAAAGACCAATAACAAAACCCAGAAATGCTAATAGAGAAATGACGTCTGGTTTTGTGTTTAAAAACAATCCAACAGATCATTTATAAAGCGAGATGCCAATAGTGTTTTGGTCAGCTGGGACTTTGTATTGTGACAACAATTTTAAAATGATCAGGATAAAATGATTTAAATGACATGCTGATATGACAGATCAATAAAAATCATATCTGCTCCATGTGCTTAAATATTTGACAAATTGCCCCGAAACGCGCATTAACCTTATGTTAACTCAGCCTGTAAACAAGACATGCTGACGATGATTAGGGCAACAGGCCAGAAAACTTCAACATGAACTCTCCTCAACATTCCGCATCAGATCACGATGCGATTCAGCATTTTGCTGATTTTTTCTCTTCCTTCCATTCTTCTTGACACTCTTGCTGAAATGGAACTGGTCACTCCGACGCCTATTCAGAAATTAGCCATACCAGCCTTGCTTGATCGCAAGGATATGATTGGCCTTGCCCAGACGGGAACAGGCAAAACAGCTGCATTTTTATTGCCATTATTAACGCATCTGTCTGATGAACCGCGCGTATTTAAAAATCAGCCGCCTCTGGCCTTGATCCTTGCGCCAACGCGTGAGCTGGCCTTGCAGGTGCTGGAAAATATCCGTCTTTTTACAGCGAATATGAATATCCGTTCCGTTGCCGTATATGGCGGCGCACGTTATGATGGCCAGATCAACGGCCTTCGTCGCGGCGCTGAAATTGTTGTTGCCACTCCGGGTCAGACTAGAAGACCTGATCAAAGCGAGGGGCGGTCAGTCTTGAAGCCATCCGTTATTTCATTCTTGATGAAGCGGATCATATGCTTGATCTGGGGTTTCATCCAGCCATGATGCGGATTTCGGCGCAAATCCCCAAAGAACGCCAGACGATGTTGTTTTCCGCTACCATGCCGCCTGAGATAAGAAAATTAAGTGATCATTTTCTTACTGATCCGGTGCATGTGGAAGCCCCGCTGCAACTGGCAAAAGCACATCATATTACCCAGCATGTGCGGCTTGTTTCTGAAAAACAGAAACGAAGTCTGCTCATTGATATGCTTAATCAGAAAGCGGTTGAATCTTGCGTCATTTTGTTCGTACCAAACGCCGTGCGGATATGCTTGCGGCCAATCTGTCTGAAATAGGCTTGAAGGCGGATGCTCTCCACGGTGATATGCGCCAATTCCTGCGCCGTAAAGTGCTTGATAAGTTCCGTTCCGGCCAGATTAATATTCTCATTGCCACCGATGTGGCGGCGCGGGCATTGATATTCCGGCAATCAGTCATGTTATCAATTATGATATGCCCGAAAATCAGGATGCTTATACGCACCGGATCGGACGAACAGGTCGCGCTGGTAAAACGGGCGTTGGCAATATCATTCTGTAATGATTCCGATGCTCTCAAATTGCGTCAGATTCTGTCTGCCCATGGGGATGATATTGATCTTTGTGATGCTGATGGTAATCCGGTTTCTGATCAGGCCATATCCTCATAAACCAGCAGGGAAAAAGCCACGTTCAGGTGATCATAGGTCGTCACGTCATCACGGGCAAACATGCCGCTAAGGGCAAAGGTAGATCAGATCGTAAAGGGTCGGAAAACCTGGTGAAAAGCCAGCCAGAAAATCTGCTCATAAGTCATCCACCTGGCAGACTGATAAACCGGCAAAGGATTTGCCGCCCCGCCGTAAGAAAAAACCAGCATCAGCTTCACCGGCTCGGCCTTCCGGGAAACCGCCGCATAGGGATGGGGCATTGACAGATGCGAAACCGTTTCAAGGAAACCAAAGCGGCAGAAATCCGCCATGCGACCACATGGAAAAAAGGGAAGCAAGGTGGGTGGAAAACTTGACGCCAAATCCCGTCATAAATCTGGACAGCGATTTAAGTCAGGTGGAAACGCTCCGATAAAACGGAAATCCGGGTCATCATCCAAAAGGGGATAAGCCGGACAATATCCTTCATTTTATTGACGCCTGGCCACCGCATTGATAGCCTGAATACATGTTTAAACTATACCAGATAGCATTAATGGCTTTTCAAATCAAAGATGCTGGCAATGATGCTGATGCTTTCTGTCATGCCGGTCAGGGCAGAAAATCTGGTCACAGGATCAGCAGGTAATACGCTATCGGCAACGGTAATTGCCTCTTTGCATCATCCATGGGCGATGAGTTTTCTTGATGAAAACACGATACTGGTGACAACGAAACCAGGACAATTATGGCTGTTTGACCGGTTGCGGGGGCAGATAGCCATTGATGGTGTGCCAACGGTTTTTGCAGGCGGTCAGGGCGGGTTAGGTGACGTTATCCCCCATCCGGATTTTCCATATAATCAGCGGATTTACCTGTCCTATATTGATTCTGATGATGGTGGCGTCACCCGTTATGCGGCGGTGATAAGTGCCAGATTAATCCTTAACCCCAACCCCGTATTTAACCGATCATCAGATGATCTGGAAGCAGGTTCCTGCTACATCTGGCAGCGGTCATTTTTCCCACCGGCTTGCTTTCGCGCCAAAACAATCGCCCTATGCCGGACAGCTTTTTATAACCTCTGGTGACAGGCAACTGCAATCACCGGCACAGCGGATGGATCAGGGACTGGGCAAAATTATCCGCCTTAATGATGATGGCAGTGTGCCTGCTGATAATCCCTTTCAGACAGATGGCGATTTGGCCAGATCATTCTGGTCAATCGGTCACCGCAACGCGCTTGGACTTGCGTTTGATGCTGATGGCCAGTTATGGGCTCATGAAATGGGGCCGCGTGACGGAGATGAGCTTAATATCATTCATAAAGGTGCTAATTATGGCTGGCCCATCGTATCCGAAGGGGAACATTATAATGGCACCGCTATTCCATCACATGCTACCCGTCCAGATATTAACAGCACCGGCGGCATTCTGGATTCCAACCATCGCGCCATCAGGATTGGATTTTCTATGATGGCAATATGTTTCCGGAATGGCAGGGGGGATGCTTTATTGGCGGGCTGAGAAGCCAGGCATTGATCAGAGTAACATTCGCGGATGATCAACCGGTTGAAGCAGAACGGTTTCGCTGGTCTGCCCGCGTGCGTGAAGTGGAACAAAGCCCTGATGGCGCTATATGGGTATTGGAAGATGGTGCATCAGGACGACTTATCCAATTTACAAAACCCTGAAATGTTGCCAGCGTGATTTCACCGCACAGGAAAGGGATAGCATCATAACAAAAACAAGCCTTTGGATTAATGGTCGCATCCGTTCTGTTTGGTGCTGGATTGGTTTTCGCGCATCAAGAAGCAACCGGTGTAGTGAAAACTCGAATGGATGGATTTTAAGCAAAGCCAACAAGATTTTAAATCCCATCATCAAGGCGGCACATAATAATGACTATGATACGGCTCTAACGTTATCCATAGCACTGGAAGAATGGGGACTTGCTATGCCCGACTATTTCCCTGAAGGAAGTCAACAGCCCCCATCGGAAGCAGCTGACACCATCTGGTCAGATGCCGAGGGGTTCAACGCCGCCATAGACAATTATGTTCGTTCCGTGCGCGCCATAAATGCCGCCGCTTTCGCCAAGGATAAATCCGCGATCATAGCCGCGATAAAAGAAACGTCGGATAGCTGTTCTTCTTGTCATAACGCCTTTCGCGTGAAATAAATTACATACCCTGACTGTTTTTCACTAAAGGATAGATGCTCATGCTGGAAGAAACAAAATTGCGCCTCCAAGCCCTGCAAAACCAGATGGCGGAACGGAATATTCCATATGCCATTTTCACAGATGAAAGTTCAATTGCCTATCTAGCCGGATTCTGGGGATATCTGGGGTTGAATTTGGTCGTCCAACCATGCTGATTGTTTATGCTGATAAAGACCCGGTGGTGATTACGCCATTAATGGGATCGAAATGGTGGCGGCAATGACTTGGGTCAAGGACGTCAGGACATGGGAAGATTTTGGATCAAATTCATGGAACAAAGCACTATCAACAGCTATTGGCGATAAGCCATCACCCCTATGGATAGAAAGACATTCCATTCCTGCCCTTATTAGAAATGATCTGGATGAAAAATATCCCGATGTTCCGCTGAAGGATATTGCCCCAATCCTTGGCGCTTTACGGATGATTAAATCTGACCTTGAAATTCGCGTCATGAAAGAAGCGAGGTGCCATTGCAGGTGCTATGATGGCGGCCGCCATGATAGCCTTGGCGAAGGGTTGCCGGAATATGAATCAGCACTGGCCGTTATTAACGCCGGTTCGCGCAAAGCGGCAGAGTTTCTAACAGCTGGGGTTGGGAGCGATTTATTTCACCCATGATACATAATCTGCAGATCCTGCAAAGCGGCACGGATGCGTCAATGGTGCATCGCCCTGCCAGTGTCAAAACTTATGACAGGTTTGACCCGGTCTATTTCTGTTTCTGCAATATGGCGCAGTTCAAACAATATAAGCTTGGCTTTGACCGCATTTTTCATATCGGAGATGTGCGTGACCCTGATCGCCATGTTCAGCAGGCGGCGATTGATGCACAGCAAGCCGCTATCCATAGCATAAAGCCCGGTATCACCGCAGAGGAGGTAGCCTTTGCCGCTAATGCGGTTTATCGCGAACGTGGCTATGCCACGGGATACCCACCGGCCGTTCTATTGGTATGGCCTATCTGGAAGCACCGGAATTGAAAGAAGGTGATAAAACAATTCTGGCCGCCGGTATGACCTTTGCGGTTGATGGTGGTATTTCTATTGATGGCAAAACGGCTGGACGCATAGGGGATTCCATTGTTGTGACCGAAGACGGGTTTGAATATCTCACCCAATACCCGCGTGAGATTTTGTTGAGCAAAGCCTGATCCATGACAGCCACGCTTGAGCTGATGATCTTGCAAACACCGCTGATCTGGGGATGCCATCTGATCGGCTGGCATGGCTGAAAGCATGGCTTGATCAGGCGGATCTGGCTGATATTGATCTGATCCTTCTGCCAGAGCTATTTCAGACAGGATATAACGCGGCAGATATTATCCCTGATCTGGCTGAAGCGTCCCGGATGGTATGTTTTTCAATCCATGGCAGGGCTGGCCAGAAGCATCAACTGGCAATAGCCTATGGTTATGCCGAACGGGTGAATGAACAGATATATAACGCGGCACAGATCATTGATGCGATGGGAAACTCTCTTGCCAATCACCGGAAACTGACTATTCCACCGGGACTTGAAAGAGCATTATTTGATACCGGCCAGCATATGACGCAGTTTCGGTTTAAAGGTATTGAATTGGGATGCTGATTTGTTACGACGCTGAGTTTCCTGAATATATGCGGGCTATGGCTATGGCTGGGGCTGAACTGGTGCTTGTGCCCACGGCGTTATCAGATCAATGGGGTGTGGTGGCTGAACGGGTCATTCCATCGCGCGGATTTGAAAATGGTATCCATGTGGCTTATGCCAATCATTGCGGTATGGATAAAGGCTTGGGGTTTCTGGGCAAAAGCTGCATTATCTCACCCACTGGTGTTGATCTGGCGCGGGCAGATAGCAGCAGTGATGCAATGGCTATCCAGGCCAGCATCAGCCGCGATGCCGTAAAAGCGGCGCAGGCACGCCTGCCTTATCTGACGGAATGTAAAACCCTATCTCTCTAGCAGAATAGGTCGATACTATCGCCGATAGCGGGGGGAACCCCGCGGCTCATCATGGATATCTTTATGCTTGATTGACTCGCGCCAGACACAATATAGCCCTGATGCTACCACCAGCGTCATGCCAATCAGCGACTGGCCATCAGGGATGGTCTGAAAAATCATAAAGCCCCAGAAAATCGATAATGGCATGGCAATATATTCAAATGGGGCAACATAAGCGGCTTCTGCCTGCCGATAGGCCTGAGCAATGAGAAATCCGCCAGTGGCACTACCAAAGCCAATGATCAGAAACAGATACCAATCCCCCGGATTAAACACGGTCCATTCCCGCAACAGAAAATAAAGGGAAGTGTGATCAGGATTGGCATATCGGCCATCACCGACACATATCCAGAACCCCAGACTGATCATGATCAGTGTCATCTGGATATAAGAATGACATGGTCAGGGCGCTTTCGGTTTTGCCGCTATATCGTGTCATGACATTAAGTGCGGCATAGCCTATGGCGGCGGCGATTGGAAGGAGGGAAACCAGTTTAAAAGCATCTGTTCCCGGCCGCAAGATCACCAGAATACCAATCATCCCCACAACCAGAGCTGACCAGCGGTGAATACCCACCTGTTCCTTCAGGAAGATGATGGAAAATAACGTGATCAAAAGCGGGCTGACAAAAAAGATAGCAGTTGCTTCGGCCACCTGCAATTCTGCCAGTCCCAGAAAAAGGTCAGATTAGCAAATACCACCGCCATGCCGCGCATCAGATGAAAACCCAGCTGTTTCGTTTTCAGGATCGCAAAGCCGCCCTGCATGGGCATAAATATGCAAAGCAGAACCAGAATGCCAATGATCGACCGGATCAGCATAATCTGATGCAGGGCATAGCCGCCGGATAACAGTTTGATCGATACATCATTGAGGGTGAAAAACGTCACCGCGGCCATCGCACATAAGGCGGCGGTAACAGGGCCTGTCTGGATTAGACGCTTAAACATGTACTAGCCCGCGATATGATCATCCCCTTATGGTAGGGGATATTGATATATAATTGCAAAGTAATAATTAGCGTGGGGATTATAGCCCCTATTCCCGGTCATCGCTATCAAGAAGCCAGCCCATGATAAGGGTGGCAATAGTCGCGGCAATCAGCTGACAGAGGATAAATCCCGGCATATCGGCGGGCTGTATCCTGAAAAGGTATTGGTGAATGATCTGGCCACGGTCACCGCCGGATTAGCGAATGAAGTGGAAGACGTAAACCAGTACGCCGCCGTGATATATAGCCCGACAGCCGCTGGCACGGCTTCTACCCGATAGCGGATGGTGGCAAGGATCGTTGCTACCAGCCCGAATGTGGCAATCAGCTCACCTGACCACTGGCCAATGCCATGTCTTGCTTTTTCTGATATCTGCCAGATGGGCAGATCAAACATCAGATGGGCGGCTATCATACCCGCCAGACCGCCAAGAACCTGCATGATGACAAACCAACCGGCCAGAACAGGTTTTATGTCACCCCTGATCAGAAAGGTTAAAGTGACCGCAGGGTTGAAATGCCCGGATATGGGGCCCAGCATTGTGATCAGCACAAATAATATGGCGCCGGTCGGGATCGTATTACCAAGCAGGGCAATGGCAATATTGCCGCCGGCCAATTGTTCGGCCATGATGCCTGACCCGATGACGGTTGCCAGCAGGAAAAATGTGCCTAACCATTCTGCAAAACATTTCCGGAACATGAAAAACCTGATCTTAATATTTCTCTATTTGCAAATGTCCACAACCTATTCACATTATGGAAAAGCAATGCTAGCATAAATTATGGTTATGTATAGGTTATCATTCTTTTTCACAATAATGGCGTGGTTTATCACATCCACTGCATCAGCGTCCTCTTTACCTGACTGCAACCTTGAATCAGGCCCGCCATACGATAAATGCTTCCTTACCTTTACCTTTGAAAAAGGGTCAGATTACGAAACAGATCGATATATTGGTGAGGTATTGAATAATCGCTGGCATGGTCATGGCACCTATATCTATGGCCCGAAATCGGAATGGAGTAGCCATCGTTATGTTGGCGCCCATCGTGATGGAAAGCGTGATGGCCATGGCGTTTATCAATTTTCTAATGATGATCTGTTTATTGGCCGTTTCCGCAAGGGCAAGTTTGAAGGATTTGGCGTCTATCTGTTCACCAATGGTGATTTATATATTGGTGATTTTGAGGATGATATCCGGTCTGGCATTGGTGCCTATATCTGGAAAGAAGGCCGCATAGATATGGGTGAGTTCAGGGACAATGTTCTGAATGGTGATGCTATCGCCGTTTCAACAGATGGCACAACCCAGCAAGGTATGTGGAAGGATGATGTGCTTGTTTCAGCCGGCACGTCCATTTATGGCCTGAATAATGGTGATCGTTTACCAGTCTGTTTACGTGACCCGAAGCGCTATGCCGATGATTGTTTCGGGATGACAATATATGAAGGCGGTGACAGATATGTCGGCGATTTCCGTGATGGAAAGCGTGATGGGTTTGGCGTTTATTTTTACAGTGAAAATGGGTAATTCTGCTGGTGATATCTATGTCGGTCATCATAGCAATAGCATCTTTAAAGGTCTGGGAACCTATATCTGGAATGATGGTCGCATTGATATTGGTATGTTTGATGATAATCGCCTCAATGGCTATGCGATTGCCACCTATCCGGATGCCACGGTAGAATCGGTCAATGGGAAGATGATGAATGGCAGGATACCGCTAGCTTTAACGGCTGGGGGGTCATCTTCCCCAGATTTATCGGAAAGTGATGAAAATTCGGTGCAATCCCCATTGCCGGATGCTGGTGATGATTTACAATTTGCCGCATCGGGGAGTGGTTTTGCCGTATCCACCAGAGGGGCATCTGGTAACCAATTTCCACGTCATAGAGGGATGCGAAGAAGTCATCCTGCATAGCGAAGGCAAACAATATCTGCTTGATCTTATTACCTTTGACCCGAAAAATGATCTTGCTTTGCTGAAAGCGGATTTCAGACCTGCCGCAGTTTTGCACTTAGCAATAAACGTCCCGAATTATTACAGGATATCTATGTGGCGGGCTATCCCTTTGGGTATGAAATCAGCTCTTCGGTCAAAGTAACGAAAGGCATTATCAGTTCCCTTACCGGTATTGGTAATGACTATTCCAATATTCAAATTGATGCTGCCTCTTCAAAGCGGGAATAGCGGCGGCCCCATTCTTGATGATTATGGCAATCTGGTCGGGGTTGCTGTTGCTAAACTAGATGTAGAATATCTGATGGAACATTTTGGTGATATTCCTGAAAATACTAATTTTGGTATCAAGGCAAATGTACTGGCAGGATTGCTGGACAGCAATGCCATTCCTGCCTTGCCAGCAAATGACCAGCCGATAAATAAATCCCAACTAGGTCGGAATATTGCGAATGGCACATTTTATCTGTCATGCTGGATGACCCCAGCGCAGATGGAAGCGATGGCTGATAAGCAATAATAAATGCGTAAACGTCCTGTTCGGATAAATCCCAAAATGATTATTCCAAAAAACGCCTGATCACATTATTTTTTTGTTTTGAAAAACGAAAATAAGATTACACTAGCCTTTTGTTTGACCTTATATTCTGGTGGCCAGTGCGATGGAAGAGTTTGATACGATTATCATAGGTGCTGGATCAGCAGGATGCGTTCTAGCAGGCCAGTTAAGCAAAATAAATCCCACCGTATTCTACTACTTGAAGCTGGCGGCAAAGATACCTCACCATGGGTGCATATCCCGATTGGCTATGGCAAAACCTTTTTCCATCCTGATCTTAACTGGCAATACCATACGGAACCAGAACCAGCATTGAATGGACGGTCAGGCTATTGGCCACGGGGTAAGGTTGTTGGTGGTTCAGGGGCGATTAATGCCATGGTATATGCGCGAGGACTGCCACATGATTTTAATGACTGGCAGGATGCTGGCGCAACTGGCTGGAATGCGGAAACCGTGACCGCAGCCTATGATGAAATGGAAACGCTAATCGCATCAGATGGAACCGAAACCGGTAACGGCCCCATGACAGTTCAGGATGTGTCTGATCAGATACACCCCATTAACCGCCATTTTTTTGATGCAGCAAAAGAGTTAAATTATCCAGACCAGAATGACTATAATAAGCCGCCATATAAAGGCGCGATACATTATCGGATCAATACCAAAAATGGTCGCCGCAATGCATCATCCCGCGCGTTTCTGAAACCAGCCTTGCGCCGGTCAAATCTGGTGATGCGGGTCAGGGCGTTAGTAGACCGTATCCATTTTGAAAATAATCGTGCGGTTGCCGTGTCTTATCTATGGCGCGGCAAAGAACATAAGGTCAGGGCAAAACATGAAATTATTCCTGTCAGCAGGGGCGATTGTCAGTCCGCTGATCCTGCAAAGATCAGGCATAGGTGATGGGCAAATGCTTAATCAGCATGGGATCACGACAATGGTGGATAACCCGAATGTTGGCGCCCATATGCAGGATCATCTGGGCATTAATTACTATTTCAAGGCTAATCAGCCAACTCTTAATAATGTGTTATACTCATGGCCTGGGCGTATTAAAATTGCCTTGCAATATGCCCTAACCCGTAAGGGGGTGATGGCACTTTCGGTTAATCAGTGTGGCGGGTATTTTCGGAGTAACCTGATCTGATCCGTCCTGATCAGCAGTTATATTTTAATCCGGTGACTTATACGACCACACCAACCGGCACAAGAACCATCATTAATACAGACCCGTTCCCCGGATTTATCATCGGGTTTTCACCAACACGGCCAACCAGCAGGGGGCAGATACAAATAACTGATAAAGACCCCGCAATCAAGCCACGTATTATGCCGAATTCCCTTGCTACAGATCAGGATTGCCAGATGGTGATTGATGGGGCCAGACTATGTCGGGCTTTTGCCAATACAGACAGCATAAAGCAACTGATCAAAACTCCGTTCAAAGAAGATATTTCCCAAATGACAGAGGATGAAATGCTGGATGATTTCCGCAACAGATGTGGAACCGTGTTTCATCCTATCGGTACATGCCGCATGGGTGCGAATGCAAACGCGGTTGTGGATAATGCCTTGCGTGTCTTTGGTGTTGATGGATTAAGGGTCGTTGATGCATCTGTTTTTCCTAATATTACGTCAGCCAATACAAATGCCCCGACCATGATGCTGGCATGGCGGGCAGCAAGTTTTATCTTGGAGGACTGGTCATGACAAAATTATATTCAGCATCTGGTGCCATGGTTGATTATTTTGATCACGGCGCCGATGATCAGGATATCCGGGTTACCAGTATTGAAACCTTTACCACCCCATTAATTGGCTTTGTACGGGTAACAGCCGAAAATGGTCAGACTGGATGGGGGCAGGTATCCACCTATAATAGTGATCTGTCTTGTGAAATCTTGCACAGGCAGGTAGCTCCATGGATGCTGGGACGGGGTATTGATGCGCTTGAAGCGGTGATAGACCTGATCCCATTGCGCGAACATAAATATCCGGGAACTTATCTATGCCGCGCGATGGCAGGACTTGATACGGCGATCTGGGATTTGCGCGGTAAGATGGCCGGTCAGCCGGTGACAGCTTTGCTTGGGGGAAGCGCAGGAGAGTTGCGGGCTTATGCATCATCTATGCGCCGCGATATTACCCCCGAAGAGGAAGCCAACCGCTTGAAAGCATTATGTGATCAATATGGATTTGATGCCTGTAAGATCAGGGTTGCGGCGGAATGTGGCAGAGATGTTGATGAATGGCCGGGACGAAGCGAAGCTATCATCCCACATATGCGTGCTGCCATGGGTGATGATATCGCATTACTGGCAGATGCCAATTCAGGATTTTCCCCCGAACGGGCAATCATAATCGGACAAATGATGATTGATGCCGGGTTTGAGCATTTTGAAGAACCTTGCCCCTACTGGGAACTGGAACAGACAGCAGAAGTCACACAACAACTGAATATCAATGTGACTGGTGGAGAACAGGATTATGATCTGAACCAGTGGAAACGGATTATTGCCATGCCAGCAGTTGATATTATCCAGCCGGATATTTTATATCTGGGCGGAATGTGCCGAACGATGCAGGTTGTTGATATGGCTAAGCCTTCCGGTATTCCGGTCACGCCGCATTGTGCCAATCTATCACTGGTAACATTATTTACCATGCATCTGATGCGCGCCCTACCTGTCCCCGGAAAATATCTGGAACTGTCTATCGAAGATGCAGATTATTATCCATGGCAATATGGTTTATTTACTCATGATCCTTTTACGGTTAAGGATGGAAAGGTCACAATTACTGATGCGCCGGGCTGGGGGTTGAAATAAACCCTGTATGGCTGGCAAAATCGCAATATAAAATTAGCGCGCTTGATTAGGATGATTGCTTTTTTCAGTAACGCCCAGCATAGAATAATTAACATGACATATCTATTTTCCCTGACAGATTGCCAGTCGCCGCAAGCTTTGCGTGAATTGGCGGAACGCCTAACGCCGGTGATGGATGCCGCCGGTGCGGCAATTATGGACATCAAAACCGCACAAATGGGTGGTGGAATCATGGCTGATAAAAAATCGGATGGAAGTCCGGTTACCATGGCCGATGCTAGTGCAGAGGCAATTATCTTGCCAGCACTGGCAAAATTTGCGCCTGATGTTCCTGTTATTTCTGAAGAAAATGCATCAAGCCATCACCTTAAGCCGGAGGAAGCCTATTTTCTGGTTGACCCGCTTGATGGCACAAAAAAGAGTTTATCAAGGCGGATGATCAGGGTGCATTTACGGTTAATATTGGATTGATCTATCAGGGTGTGCCTGTCATGGGGCTAGTGCTGGCCCCTGCAAGGGATCAGTTTTATTCAGGGGTAGTGGGAAGTGGTGCCATTCTGCGGACAGCATCTGGAACAAGATCAATATCGGTGAGGGATATTCCATCAACTGGTATGGTGGCGGTGGCAAGCGCATCCCACCGTGATGCAGAAACGGATCAATGGCTATCAGATCATGGTATCACGGATACGGTATCAATCGGCTCATCACTGAAATTCGGCTTGCTGGCATCAGCACAGGCAGATATCTATCCGCGTTTTGGCCCAACAATGGAATGGGATACCGCTGCTGGTGATGCTGTCTTGAGGGCAGCTGGCGGTATGGTAAGGCATATTGATGGTCGTGATTTCTGCTATGGAAAACCCGAATGGCGAAACCCCGGCTTTATTGCCAGCGGTGGTGGCAACAGATAATAATATCACCCCAGTTTTAGCCCTGATGGATATCAAGGCTGTCATCTGGCACCGCTGATCGGTCGGTCATGGTATAATCACGCAAAACACTGACCACCCGAATACGGTAATCATCAAAGATATCTTTTCGGCCACGGCTCTGGGCTTCTCTATGTTTGGTGACATTGCGCCAGCGATCAACTGCCGCTTCGTCCTCAAAATAGGAAATGGACAGGTATTTATCAGGATTGGTAAGGCTTTGAAATCGCTCAACACTGATAAACCCTTCTGTTGCCTCGGCAATCGGCCGAATGATGGCAGCAATATCCAGATATTCATCCAGTTTCCCTGCCTTTGGATACACTTCAAAAATGATGGCAATCATGTCATGGTGCCTTTCGTTCAGGCTGATTTAGGGGTGGGCATAGGAATAGGTTTTTCACGAATAATCAAATGGATTAGAAAAGTCACTAGCACTGCCACCAGATTAATATACAACATTAAATCATAACTTCCGGTAAGATCATAAATTTTTCCACCCAGCCATGCGCCTAAAAATGATCCCATCTGATGCGATAGAAAAACAACACCATAAAGCGTCGCCATATAGCGTGGGCCAAAAAATGTTACGACCAGACCGCTAGTCAATGGGATTGTCCCCAGCCAGATAAAGCCCATGGCCATACCAAACAGAATAGCACTAGTCGGGGTTATAGGCAGGGTGATAAAGCAGAAAATTATAATTGTTCGCGCCAGATAGATCAGCGCAAGAGGAATTTTTTTGGCATTTTTCCACCAATCCAGCCAAAAAATATCGCTCCGGCAATATTAAATAATCCGATCATGGATAACGACCATGATGCAATGGATGGTGGAATATCATTATCCTGAAGAAAGACAGGCAGATGGGTGGTAATGAAAACCAGATGCAAGCCGCAAACAAAAAAACCAGCCACCAGCAATATATAATCGCGGGACTGAAATGCATGCAGAACCGTTTTGCCAAGTGTGCTTTCGGCTACCATGGCGGATGTGCTGTCATCAGCCGCTTTCAGACCATAGCTGACAGCAATGATGGTGCCGCCAATCATGGAAAGGCTGAGCATGGCGATTTGCCAACCATAGCCAAGGATCATCAACTGGGTAATAGGAACAAGAGCAAATTGCCCGAATGATCCTAATGACGTAACCAGCCCGATAGCAAGGGTGCGTTTAGCATCAGGCACAACTTTACTAACCGCGCCCAAGGTTACTGCCATGCCTGCACTACCAAGGCCTAATCCGAACAGAATATTGCCAAATATGATTCCGCTAGGGGTCACAATACCAGTCATCATAAGCAAACCGGTAAGGTAGAACGCTCCACCTAGTGCAGCCACTTTCCAGCATCCGATGCGATCGCTTAATGCCCCAAAGAATGGCGATGAAATCCCCAGAGAATATTCTGAATAGCAATGGCAAAGGAAAATAATTCTCTACCTGTCCCCATCTCCAGACTGATCGGGGTCAGGAAAAGCCCCATGGATTGCCGGATACCTAATCCGATTGTCACCAGAAATGAGGCTGATAAAAGCACGATAAGCCAAGGGTTTTTCATATGAAATCCACCATTAAATGCTGGTGAATAAAAATACTCATCACCTGCTTCTGATATATGCTATAAGACAATGATAAGGTTGCATAGCATTTAGGCAAGATAAATGAATATAACGGTAATTGGCACGGGATATGTCGGGCTTGTATCAGGCACATGTTTTTCCGAGTTTGGTTTTCATGTCATCTGTATCGATAAGGATGAAGATAAAATTTCTCGTCTAAACCGTGGCGAAATTCCGATTTACGAGCCGGGATTGGATGATCTGGTTAGCCGTAATATGTCTGCTGGGCGGCTCACCTTTTCTACATCATTGGCACAATCCGTAGCCGAAGCCGATGCCGTATTTATTGCTGTTGGCACGCCGGAACGCCGCGGAGATGGTCATGCTGATCTTAGTTATGTTTATGCCGCGGCGGCAGAAATTGCCCCGTGCCTTAAAGGCTATACCGTTGTTGTGACAAAATCCACTGTCCCTGTTGGTACAGGGCGTGAAGTTGAACGTATCCTGAAAGAAACAAACCCGGATGCCGATGCTGATGTGGCTTCCAATCCTGAGTTTCTGCGCGAAGGATCGGCGATAACAGATTTTATGCGACCTGATAGGGTTGTTGTCGGGGCAGAAACAGATCGCGCTAAAGCATTGATGCAAAGATTATACAGGCCTTTGTTTTTGCTGGAAACACCCATTCTCTTTACCAATCTGGAAACGTCCGAGTTGATTAAATATGCGGCGAATGCGTTTCTGGCGGTGAAAATTTCCTATATCAATCAGATGGCTGATTTATGTGAACAGCTAGGGGCAGATGTTCATGACGTTGCTAAAGGCATGGGGCTTGGATAAGCGGATCGGTGGTAAGTTCCTTCATCCGGGCCCCGGCTATGGTGGATCATGCTTTCCCAAAGATACGCAAGCACTGGTGCGGACAGCAGAGCAGGCGAATAGCAACGTCACTATCGTTGAAGACGTGGTGCGCTATAACAAATCACGCAAAGCTGCCATGGCTGACCGTATTATTGCGGCGGCCGGCGGTGATATCAAAGGCAAGCAGATTGCTGTTCTTGGATTGGCCTTTAAACCAGAAACCGATGATATGCGTGAAAGCCCGTCGCTTGATATTATCCCCATTCTGATTGATCATGGGGCAAATATCACGACTTATGATCCAGCCGCCATGGATCAGGCCAGACCATTATTGCCAGAAACCGTTACTTATTGCCATGATGCCATGGGTGCTATCGAAGGGTGCGGATATTACCGTTATTTTGACCGAATGGAATGAATTCAGGGCAATTCTCCCTGACCGGATGGCCGCAACCATGGCAGGGGATATCATTGTGGATTTACGGAATATTTATGATCCGGTAGCTATGGCTAGCCATCAGTTGAAACTGTTTAATATTGGCCGGATGAATATTAAGGGAAGTGATATCCAATCATGAGTAATGCCATTAGAACCCATATGGAAATATCAGCGCAGGTAAAACTTGCGGTGGCTGATGCCTGTTCGGATGCAGCGGAAAAAGCAGCAGATGCCATTGCCAAAAGTCTTAAACAGAATGGTAAGCTGATGCTATGTGGTAATGGCGGGTCAGCAGGTGATGCACAGCATCTGGCAGCAGAGTTTGTGGCCACACTCAATCACCGGAATCCACGGCCAGGGCTTGCGGCACTGGCTTTGACGACGGATACATCCTTTATCACGGCCTATTCTAATGATTTCGGATTTGACGGGATTTTCGAACGCCAGATACAGGCATTAGGGCATTCAGGTGATGTTCTGATTGGTATTTCGACAAGTGGTCATTCGGCCAATGTTGTCAAAGCCATGAGCTATGCCCGCGCCAATCAGATCACCACGATTGCCATGACGGGTGAAGGTGGCGGCACACTGGCTGATCAGGCCGATATCCTTATTGCTGTTCCCAGCACAAATACCATGCATATTCAGGAAAGCCATATTGCGCTTGGTCATGCGATCACCGCAATGGTGGAAACCCTGATGACAGCAGATCAGCCCGGATAATAGAATATATCCATTAACGTTAAGATGCCCATTTCCGGCGATCTTTGATCATGGCCAGCGCTGCATTACGGCCCGGCAGACCTGATACACCGCCGCCGGGATGTGAGCCGGAACCACCCAGATATAATCCTTTAAACGGCATCCGGTAATTTGCCGCGCCAGCAACAGGGCGCATGGCATATAGCTGGTCAGCATGAAGTGAGCCATGGAAGATATCGCCGCCAATCATGTTAAGCTTGCGTTCAATATCCAGAGGGGAATTGATCTGCTTATCAATAATGCTGGCACGGAATCCGGGGGCATGTTTTTCAACTGTATTGAGAACGGTATCGGCGGCATCTTCGCGGGCGTCATCCCAGCTTTTGCCATCAGGTAACTCACGCCGGAAATGTTGACAGAAAAGGCTCATCACATGCTGGCCGGACGGGGCAAGACTATCATCAAGTAGGGTCGGGATACACATTTCAATGACCGGTTCACGCGCCCAGCCACTATCCATCGCATCACGCCATGCCTGTTCAACATAAGCAATGGAAGGCATGATATTGACCGAGCCATTCAGCATCAGTTCAGGCGGCGTTTTGCTGTTTTTCAGTGCGGTAAATTGCGGTAATGCTTTAAGGGCGACATTCATTCTAAAGCTGCCGGATTCCGACCGGTAACCTTTAATCCGGCGGCTGAAATCTTCGGCTAGCTGATCGTGTTTGATAATCCGTCCAAAAAGAATCTGTGGATGGCAATTTGCTAGTACGGCTTTGGCTTTGACGGTTTCGCCATTGCTTAATGTAACGCCGCGTATACGATCACCATCGATAATGGCACTGGCCACTTCAGCACTAGTGCGGATATCAACACCGCGGGCGCGGGCTGATTTTGCCATGGCTTGGGTAATGGCTCCCATGCCGCCTCTGGCATGTCCCCATGCGCCATTTTTACCATTAGCCTGTCCGAAATGGTGGTGAAGCAGTACATAAGCGGTGCTAGGATGAAATGGTGATGCAAAATTACCAACGCTTCCGCTGTAAGCCATGGTACCTTTCAGGATATCGGTTTCAAACCAGCCATTAAGATAATCGCCAACAGATTTTGTCATCAATTCAGCTAGATGCGCTCTTAATTCCAGTGGCATCTTGGACAGAATGCGGCCGGAATTCCACATATCGGTAATCTGACTGAACAAGGACTGGTTAAGATTATATGGGGTTGACCGCATCAGGTTACGGACATCTTCGGCAATAGCATCCAGAATGTCATCCAGACGCCGATATTGTTCTGCATCCTTTCTGGAAAATTTGGAAATCTCATCCACCGCTTCATCCACATTACTAGGCATCCAGAGTGCGGTATCGCCATCAACGGTGATAGATGATCCTTCACGGGTAATAACATCAAGCCCAAACTGGGATAGCTCAAGATCACGGATCTCATGCTGGTCAAGCAAGCTGACCACATAGGAAAACTCGGAATTGCGGAAGCCGGGGCTAAATTCGGTAGTGACAGCAGCACCGCCAATCACATCGCGGCGTTCCAGCATAACAACTTTCAACCCTTTTGCTGCAAGATAGCCTGCCGCTGTCAGACCATTATGACCGGCACCGATAATTGCTACATCATATGTCATCGTTATCTCCATGCTATCTCACCATCTGCTTGTAAAAATCGTACAGGCTAAATGATTTAAGGGCAATAGATTAGGATTAGCGATACCATTGCCATTCCAGTGGAGTAATCGTCTGATTAAAGGTCAGGCGTTCATATTCTTTGGTTGCAGTATAGACATGGGTATATGCCTCACCCAGCCATGTTTTAATAAATGCGCTCTGACTGAACATTTGATTAGCTCTGCCCAAGTCGCAGGTAGGCCATCACGATTTGGAGCATCATAGGCATTTTTAGTCGTCATATCGGGTGGGGTAATCTGGTTAGTTATCCCATCAACCATCGCTGCCAGAATTAGCGCAGTTGTTAGATAAGGATTAATATCAGCACTGGCGGCGCGATGTTCTATGCGTCTGGCTGATCTGTTACCTTCTGGAATACGAAAGTTCACCGTACGGTTATTCACCCCCCAGCTTTTATCAACAGGGGCATAATGACCGGGTGCAATCCGCCGCCAGGCATTGGCATTAGGGGAAAAGATAGCAAAACTATCCCCCAGATGTTGGGCCAGCCCGCCAACGGCATGTTGTAATACCGGATTGGATACCGGCTCTCCGCCATCATCTTCAGCCATGAGATTATTGCCCTTATCATCCCACAGGCTCACATGCAGATGAAAACCGCTTCCGGTATCATCTGCAAATGGCTTGCCCATAAAGGTGGAATCAATGCCATGCCGCCTGGCCACGCGGCGGGTGTGATAGCGCAGTAAGGCTGCTTCATCGGCCGCGCGTAAAGCATCCGCCTGATGAAGGATATTAATTTCATACTGGCCGCGGCCATATTCGGTGATAGCTGTATCAGCCTTGATACCAGCTGTCAGGCAGGTGCGGTGAATATCATTCACGACATCCGAAAACTCGTCATAAGCTTCAATGCCATAAATCTGGTTAGTTGGCTGGCTTTCACCAGTGTCGGGGATTGGTGCATATTGCCCCATTCCATGATCCAGTTTGCGGTCAATCAGATAGAATTCCAGCTCTGGGGCGATAACAGGAAAAAACCCATAGCATTAATACGCTTTATTACCTCGCCAAGAATACCACGAGGATCAAGTTGATGCGGGGTTCCATCCGTATCCATCATCTGGATCAGACAGGCGATATTTTGGCCCTCATCATCTAGCGCATGAAAGCTGTCTGCCACTGGCATAAAGGGAAAATCACGGTCGCCTGTATCCCATACTAATCCTGTTTCAGCCACCGATTCACCGGTGGCATCGGTGCCGAATACACTAGCTGGTAGCAGAATGCCTTCTTTTATCAGTTTTGGTAGTGTATCTGCCGGTAATAGCTTACCCCGCATGATGCCATTTGAATCAGCAAACATAGCGGTAATTGTTTCCATATTTGGAAAATTTTTAGTGAGTGTTTCCAGCAATTGTGCCATGATTAATATACTTTCGGTTGCACCCATCTATATGGTCACGCCATATCAGATGGTTTTGTAATCTTACTACATATTTTTATAACCAATAGCATATGGGAAAAAAGATGGAAACTCAGCATTTTGATCCGTTCAATGATCCATTAGTTGCCGCCGATGTAGCGCATCACCTCCATCCGTTTACGGATTACGCACAAATGCGCGAAGAAGGTACGCGGATGATTACACATGCTAAAGGGCATTATATCTATGATAGTAATGGCAATCAGATTCTGGATGCCATGGCTGGATTATGGTGCGTCAATGTTGGCTATGGTCGGCAAGAATTGATTGATGCGGCAACCGAACAGCTGAATAAACTTCCTTATTACAACACCTTTTTCAAAACCAGTAATACGCCAGCGGCAGAATTGTCAAAGCGACTGATTGATATTGCGCCGGAAGGGATTAGCCATGTCTTTTTTGCCAATTCAGGATCAGAGGCCAATGATACCATCGTGCGGATGATCAGGCATTACTGGGCACTGGAAGGCAAGCCAGAAAAACAGAAAATCATCAGTCGTGAATATGGTTATCATGGCAGTACCATGGTTGCAGCCAGTATGGGCGGGATGAGCGGGATGCATGATCAGGCCTGCCGTCTGCCGGATTTCGAACATATCAAGCCACCATATGGGTTTCTTTATCAGGGTAATATGGATGAAGATACCTTTGCTGATGTATCGGCCAGCTGGCTGGAAGAAAAGATACAGGAGTTAGGGAGCTGATCATGTGGCCGCCTTTATCGCCGAACCCATTCAGGGGGCAGGCGGTGTGATTATTCCGCCGAAAGGGTATTTCGAACGTATTCAGGATATCTGCCGCCGTCATGATATTCTTTTTGTCGCTGATGAAGTCATCACCGGCTATGGCCGTACTGGTGAATGGTTTGCGAGTCAGACCATGAATCTGAAACCTGATCTGATGGCTACAGCGAAGGGGCTTACATCTGGGTATCAGCCTATGTCAGCGGTTCTGGTTGGTGAGCGGGTGGCGGAAAAACTGATTGCCGATGGGGGTGAGTTCTATCACGGCTTTACCTATTCTGGTCATCCGGTGGCTGCGGCGGTTGCTCTGGCCAATCTTAAACTGATTGAAGATGAAGGACTGATTGAAAAAGTCCGTAACGATACCGGGCCTTATCTAGCCGAAGCGATCCAGACACTTGCCGACCATCCCATGGTTGGTGAGGTGCGAAGCTTTGGTCTGCTTGGTGCGGTCGAACTAGTTGAACATAAAGAAGGCCCCAAGCATTTTGACCATCAGGGTCATGCTGCGGTGGTTGTCCGTGATCATGCGATTAGCATGGGCATGATGATCAGGGCGGTGCGCGATGGTATGATACTATCACCACCACTTACCTATGAACGCGCTGATATTGATAAAACGATAGGTATATTGCGGCAGGCGCTAGATGCCGCGATGGATACATTAAAACTATCTTAAAAGCCTTATCTTTAGGGGAAAATCATGGATTATGTAGATTCTGATCAGGCGTTTCTGAAAGAACAAGTTAAGGGTACCAAACATGAAATGACTTATGCCGGAGCGTTAAGCTTTCTGCGCCGGAAATATAGCCGTGATCTGGATGGGGTGGATATTACTATCAGCGGTATTCCATTTGATGGGGCGGTGACTAACCGGCCGGGAACACGATTTGGCGCCCGCGCTATTCGGGCAGCTTCAACAGATCTAGCCATTCTGACAGCATTTCCCTTTGGGTTTGACCCGTTTGATACACTTGCTGTTGTTGATTATGGTGATTGTGCGCTTGACCCCCATCATCCGCAAAGCATCCCTGATAGTATCACCAATCATGCCCGCGGTATTCTGGCGTCCGGGTCAAAGATGCTTACCTTTGGCGGGGACCATTTTGTTGCCCTGCCGCTTATCCGTGCCCATGCCGAAAAACATGGCCCAGTGGCGTTAGTGCAATTTGATGCCCATTGCGATACATGGGATGATGGTGGCTCGACGCTTAATCATGGGTCTATGTTTCTGCATGGATATCAGGAAGGCGTTATTGATCCATCTCGTTCCATTCAGGTGGGGTTACGGACATGGAATGATTCCGATCACGGTTTTGATATTCTGACAAGCCCATGGGTACATCGTAACGGGATTACAGCAACACTGGATGCTATTATGGAAAGGGTAGGGGATCATCCGGCTTATATCAGTTTTGATATCGACTGCCTTGATCCGGCTTTTGCGCCGGGGACGGGGACACCTGTTCCGGGCGGTCTTGCAACATGGCAGGCGCTGGAATTAATCCGCGGCCTGACTCCGCTTAATATGATTGGCATGGATCTGGTTGAGGTATCCCAGCCTATGATCATGCAGATATCACAGCAATGGCAGCGGCAAATATTGCTCATGACTGGCTTTGTGTCATGGCGGAAAAAGCAGGCGCGAAAAGGAATATTGTTGGCAGAGTATAATCAAATATTCTGATTATAGCTCTGGTGTTGGTGTTGCATTGAACTGATAGCTGTTTATACAGGCCTCCTTACCTCCAAGATTTTTCAATTTTCTGTTTCTGGTTGGCCATAGCTGTTTCAGATACTATCTCGGGGTCGCATATTTCCCAAAGTTGTGCTTTGCCATGTTCAAGAATATCCTGAAAGGCTATATCAGTTGCCAAATTATGTTTCTCTTCCGGGTCATCACGGAGATTAAAAAGCAATGGTTCCATTCCTGCATACCAGATCAGTTTCCATTGATCCCATGCAATCATAAATGATCCTGTTGTTGATCCACCATCATGATATTCGCTGAAACACGGACGTGATATATCATCTTCGGGTGCCTGTGCCGTGCTAATCAAATTCAAGCCTGGCCAATCAGAAGGTTTAGGAATTCCAGCAATCTCAAGAATAGTTACAGGAATATCAAGCAAATGTACGCCGCTATCGCTGACTTTACCCTTTGGGATGTTGGTGCCGGAAATAATCATGGGAATGCTGGCTGATGCCTCAAACATAAACTGTTTAGTCCATAGACCGTGATCACCAAGCAACTCACCATGATCTGATGTATAGATAATAATAGTGTCTTCTCGTAATCCTGCCTTATCAACTGCCTTGACAATACGTCCGACGCAATCATCCATGAAACTTGTTAATCCATAATATGAAGCAATGGCCTGCTGTGCTCGTTTAGAATCAAAGTGGTCATGATAATTAAAAAATCCAGCCATATTTTTGATTTCAGCGTGGTCATGGGCAAAGCTCTGCGGTACAGGCATTTGTTCAGGGTCATACATATGGTAATATTCTTCAGGGGCAATCAGCGGATAATGTGGGCTGACCAGAGATATGAAAGCAGCAAAGGGTTTATCATGGCGGCTAGGCTCAGCTATCCATGTTTCAGCGGCTTTAGTAATACTCAAATCATAATTGGTATAACTGCTCTCACCACTTCCCACTTCTTCAGCCAGTTCCGCAGCACCTTTGTAGTCTGGTAATTCATCGCGTATCAGTCCAACCAACCAACCTTTTCCATAAACATGCATTGGCAAGATTTCTTCATTAAACCCATGATCAACACCTGCCAAGAAATGTAACTTGCCGATAGACGTAGTTTCATAGCCGTGGTCACACATGAAATGCATCCAGCTTTTCTGGCTACCATCATATGGGGTTGCGCTATCCCAATATCCGTTCTGATGAACATATGTGCCGGTGGCAAGCGCTGCTCGTGTCGGCACGCACATAGGCGAGGCTGTATAGGAACGTCTGAATAGGGTGCCATCCTTGGCCAACTGATCCAGATGCGGTGTCTTAACAATATCATGCCCCATGCAACCCATGGCATCACGTCGATGTTCATCAGAAATGATGACAATGATATTTCTCATGATACAGCCTTATGGTTTCTTCTAGTATAGTGACAGAATATCCTGATAATGTTCGGGGCGTCTATCCCTGAATAGCCCCCAACTCGCACGTTCGGCGCGCATGGCATCCATGTCAATATCAGCTGTTGCAATCTGATTGATACCATTCTGGCATTCTGCCACTAATGCACCGGTATGATCGGCAATAAAGGATTGCCCGTAAAATGTCATATCAATAGACCCCACTGTTTCCTTGCCAATACGATTGCTTGCCGCCAGCGTTACCATATTTGCGGCAGCATGACCTTGCATGGTGCGTTGCCAATGGCCACTAGAATCTATCGATGGATCACCGGGTTCAGACCCGATTGCCGTTGGGTAAAGTAAGATATCTGCTCCTTTTAGCGCCATGATCCGCGCGGCTTCCGGAAACCACTGATCCCAGCAGATTGCTACCCCTATCCGGCCGAAAGCAGTGTCCCAGACACGAAAGCCCAGATTGCCGGGATTGAAATAAAACTTTTCTTCATATCCGGGGCCTTGCGGTAGGTGGGTTTTACGATAAAGCCCCATTTCCTTGCCATCTGCATCAACCATCATCATGGAATTGAAATAGGCATTGTTGTTTTTCTCAAAGAAACTGATAGGAAGCACAACCCCTAATTCTTTGGCTAACGCGCAAAATCGCGGCAGAAAGGGATGATCACCTGCTTCATGGGCATGGGCAAAGTGTTCTTTATTCTGTTCAGGGCAGAAATAGACAGTCGCAAAGAGTTCCTGCAATAAAATGATGTTTGCGCCTTTACTTGCTGCTTCACGAACAAGCGATTCCGCCTGATTGAGATTATCTTCGATGTTCCAGCTACAAGCCATCTGGGTAATCGCAAGTCTTGTCATATCAACGCTCCAACCCGATCAGGAAATTGACCGTATTAATGCCAATATCTTTTACCGCATATCCACCTTCCATGACGGTGAGTGTGGGCAGGCCAAGCGCATTAATTCGTGCCCCCATATCAAAATAATCATCGCTCTTTAATTTGAAAAAACTAATCGGATCATGTTCGAACGTATCTGCCCCGAAAGACACAATCAGGCTATCTGGGGCATAGCTACGAATAGATGCGATGGCATGATCTAGTGCTCCCACCCATGTGTCATAGGGTGTCTGTGGTGCCATGGGGTAATTGATATTATAGCCATCACCCTTGCCATGCCCCACCTCATCCGCATAACCAAGGAAATGGGGGAATGCGTGTTTCGGGTCACCATGAAGCGATAAAAACAGAACATCATCACGGTCATAGAATATAGCCTGAGTGCCATTGCCGTGATGGAAATCAACATCAAGGATAGCGACTTTAGCGGCGCCATTTTCCCGCATATATTGTGCCGCTATGGCCGCGTTATTGATAAAGCAATATCCGCCATATTGATCCCGTGATGCGTGATGGCCGGGGGACGGCATAGCGAAAAGATATGCCGGGCCTGACCAGATGCAATGGCATCTGCCCCTGTTAGTGCGACTTGTGCCGATGCATGCGCGGCTTCTATTGTGCCTTTTCGGAAATAGATGTTTCACCAGCCAGCGCATAATAGCCAATTTTTCCATCAATAAAATCTGGTATATGGGGTGATGGCATTGATCGTGATGGCCAGACAGTGGGAATAGGTTCGCCTTTCATGCCAGTGGCTTGCCATTCCTCCCATGCGGTATCCAGAAAAGACAGATAATCGGCATCATGGATTTGGTTTATGATAGCATTCCCGTAATCTTTTGGTTCTTTTAATGCGCCTATGGGTCTTTCTTTTAACGCCTCAAGGATAAAATCCATCCGTTCCGGGCATTCGAAAGGTGGCACTAATTCTCCTCCATATAGTTCTGTCTTGGAGGCACGAAGCCGGTGCTTTTCCGTGTAAATAATATCCATAACGTTACGCCCTTCTGATTTTAGCAATAGGTGTCGGGTCTAACCCTGCCACTTCCCGGCGGAATACCGGATCATCACCTGCCGGTTTTTCATCCAGATCCATGGCGTAGGAATGTCCGGCATAGGTTGCCCATGCAATAGGGGCAGGTGCTGCTGCATCGCCAATAATCTTTATTGATGAAATGCCGGCTTCCTGCCATTCCGCCTGTCTGGTTTTCAATGCTTGCCAAAGCCTGTCATTACCATCTCTGGCGGTTACCATAAGCACGGCGTCAGCCGCTCTTGATGTTTCCCGGCCGGTATAGATGCATGACATATTGATATGCCCATCCTCGACAGAGGCCAGTTTTTGGGTGGTAATGATGTCCACTCCCATTTCCAGAAGCGTTTTCTGGATGATGCCCTGCTCAAGGGTGTTTGTTGTCCATTCCGATACCATTGTTGCTGGTGTAACCAGGGTAACGGAACAGCCCAGCTCGCAAAGTTTTTCTGCCATGACCCCACCCATGTAATAGTGATCATCATCATAAATCACCACATGGCCAGACGGAATGTTGCCAGCCATGATATCATCTGGCGTAAAGACAGGCATCTTGGCATCTATGGCAACCGGTATCAGAATATGGCGACCAGTACCGTCACGCCGCCAATGTGATCCGGTGGCAATGCAGACATGTTCAAAGCCGAAGGCCAGCACATCATCGGCAGTGAGATCACTTTCGCGGTAAATGGAAACATTGGAAAGCGGTTCTATCTGGCCAAGCCGGTAATCCATGACCCGTCCCCATGCGGACAGATTAGGAAGTAATCTTTCCTTGGCGACACGCCCGCCAAGTTCGGATTGTGCTTCTGCCAGCGCCACATCATAGCCCCGACCACCTAACATGCGGGCAGCTTCCAATCCGGCAGGGCCCGACCCGATAATCAGGACAGACTGGCTATCACCCTTTGCCGGTTTGTGTTCAGGGTGCCAGCCTTTGCGCCATTCTTCCATAAAGCTGGGGTTCTGGGTGCAACGTGATATGGACATGGTCATATCGCCAGTCACACATATATTGCAGCCAATACATTCACGAATATCTTCAAACCGGTTTTCCGCTACCTTTCTGGGCAGGAAGGGATCAGCAATGGACGGTCTGGCCGCACCAATGAAATCGATAATGCCAGATTTGATCTGTCTTACCATGGTATCAGGTGACGTGAAACGACCAACCCCGACCACTGGCCGTGAGGTCAGTTCCTTAATCCCGCTGATCAGGGCTTCTTGCGCCGCTTCATCCTTAAAGCGTGAGGTTCCGGAACAGTCTTCCCATGTCCCATGTGCCATATCCCACAGATCAGGCAGATCACTATGCATATCGATACATTCGCGCACTTCGCTATTTGAAAAACTGAGTTCATCAAAGGCTTCATCAAGGGATAATCTGATTGTGATGCCCATGGTGTCACCGACAGCATCGCGAATATCCTCAACCAGTTCTTTCATAAAGCGGCTCCGGTTTTCCAGACTGCCGCCATATTCATCTGTCCGTTTATTGGTGGTGCGTGACAGGAAATGCTGGATAATGCCAAATCCATGTGCGCCGTAAAGACATATCAGATCATAGCCGCATGCCTTTGATCGTTTGGCGGCATTCACATACCATCGCCGCACATCACGGATATCATCTTTGTCCATTCCTCGCGCGTTAACCGGATCAGAGGTAAAAGTAAGGATAGGGCCAGCAGTTGGAGCTAGGGGGACTTCCTTGGAATATAAATTAGGCCCGTTGATGCCGGAATAGGTAAGTTCGATCCCTGCCAGTGCATCATGACTATGGATGGCATCGGCCATTTTTGCCAACATAGGCATATCTTTATCATCCCATAGCCGTAATTCGATAAATGGTGATATCTCACTCGTCTGGTGAATTTCGACCTGTTCGGTGAAAACCACCCCAGCCGCCTTCGGCTTTTACCCGCCGCATTTCAGCGACAGCTGACGGATCACGATAACCACCACCATTACAATGAGGAACCTGATAAAACCGGTTTTTTGCTGTCACTGGCCCGATAGCTAGTGGTTCAAACAGGATATCATAACGGCTTTTCTGGCCAGAAGATGGATCAAGTGGCATTATACATTCTCCTCATGATCTGCATTCATGTTCAGATGATGCAGTGTATCTATCCAGGGCTGATGGATTTCCAGCATATGGGCTATCCGCATGGGTGTTGCATCATCAAAGCGGCGACCAATCAGCTGAATAGCGGTTGGCAGGCCAGAAGAAGTGAACCCATTTGGGACGCTCAATGCAGGGCACTGACCAATGGAATTAAACAGGCAGGTCATATCCAGCGCATGAAGCCGGCCATTGGCATCCTTGGCGGTATAGTTTAGTTCCTTATCGTCATATGGCGGTGCTGGTAAAGCCATGGTCGGGCAGGCCAGTGCATCATGATTAGCGATAGCCGTGGTAAAGGCATGCCATTGGCGTGTCCGTGTTTCATCAATGCGGCGAAATTCCACTGCGGATAATTCTAATCCTCTATCAACCAGTTCAAGGAAATCAGGAATCCATGACGTCCCGATAATCAGGCAATAGGTCTTCGACGGCGGCAGCCAGGTAGACACACCAGTAATCATACCATGCGTCAACCATATCAGGGGTAAAAGCAATATCTACCTCAGTGATGATTGCGCCAGCATGGGATAATGTATCCAGCGTATGATGGAAATTGGCGGCTACTTCTGTATCGACATGAAAACAGCCCAGATCAACACTTGCCGCAATACGCAATCCTTTTATATCATGCTCTTCATCAAAAGGGATTGGGGCTATCTGGCTTAGGATATCCGCGTCATCAGCACCCTCAACACATTCCATGAACAATTCCATATCCGCAACTGTTCTGGCCAGAGGGCCGAAATGTGAAATGGTATCGAATACCGTTGATAGAATATCCATGGGAATGCGGCCATGGCTTGGTTTCAGCCCAAGCACGCCACATAAAGCGGCAGGGATACGAACAGACCCGCCCATATCGGTGCCTTCTGCTAACGGAACACAACCAGTAGCTACCGCCACACCAGCACCACCTGATGATCCGCCTGAACTGCGAGTGGGATCAAACGGGTTCAGTGTATGACCAAATAATGGTGATCTGGTAAAACTGGAATGGGCAAATTCCGGGGTTGTTGTTCTTGCTACAATGATGGCGCCAGCATCTAGCAAACGTTGCACCAGAACCGGTTGAATATCGGCAATATGGTGTTCTAGCGCGGCTGACCCCCGTGTTGTGCGTTTGCCTTTAATCGGGGTGAACTCTTTGATAGCAACAGGAATACCTTCCATCGGCCGTATTGGTAATCCGTTTGTTTTTCTTTCTGCTATCATGTTGGCGGCGGCCATGGCTTCATCATGATAGATTGCGGTGAAGGGGTTAAGACGCCTCTGTACAGCATCACATCGCGCCAGACATGCTTGCATCATTACAGATGGATCAAGTGTTCCGTCGGCGATACCGTTTCTGATTTCAATGCCTGTATATAATGGAAAAGGCTTTAACATTCTAAAGGATAAATTTCTGAAATAGGCATATGGCCACATCCGTGGTTACGAATGTGGCCATGATCACATTACTTTTTCAGCTGTGTCCAGATGGCGTCATATAACGCTTGGGTTTCCGGGGCACATACCTCAACAAATGTTCCGGCTGGTGCATCTGCTGGCGGGTTGTTTTCAGGTGACGTTACCAGTTCTTCATCCAGAAATTCCTCAACACCTTTTACGCCAGCGGTATAGCGTGCATAATTGGTGATTGCCGCCGCCACTTCGGGTTCAAGCAGAAAGTCCATAAACTTCAATGCTGCATCACGATTTGGGGCATCCTTTAACAGAACTGCACTATCGGCCCATACCAGATAGCCTTCTTTCGGATATGAATATTCAAGCGATGCTCTTTCTGCTCTGGCCTTTGCACCAAATCCGTTCCAGATCATGCCAGCTGCTGCATCACCTGAAGCTAACACGTCCTTGGCGCCATCTGAATTGAAAGATGCCCAATTACCTTTTGCTGTTTCCAGCATGGCACTAAGCTTTTTCAACTGGCTTCTGTCATTCGTACATTGTGGGATACCCATATAGAGTGAGGCAAAGGCAAGGGTTTCCCCAGCGGTATCAAGAACATTAATTTTGCCTTTTAACTCTGCTGGCGGATTAAAGATAATGTCAGATGTTCTGATATCACCGGAATAGACATTGCGATCCACCATGAAACTGGTAGAACCCCACTGATAGGGAACCGAACTTTGGCGACCCATATCAAAGCTCACATTCAGCCATTGTTCCTGAATGTTGTCAAAATTCTTCAACTCTGATGATGCAAAAGTATCGAGCATCCCTTCGTCGCGCATAATGTTAACCATATAATCACTAGGAAACGCGATATCGTAACTGCCCATGCCGGTGGCTTTGAGGTTAGCCAGAAGCGCTTCGTTGGAATCATAGGTGTCCATGACAACTTCGATGCCTGTTTCGGCTGTAAACTCATTCAGCAATTCTTGCGGAATATATTCAAACCAGTGATAGATGGTTAATTTTTCAGCAGAAGCGGCCTGAGCAAATGACATAGTCATTGCGGCGGCCCCCAGTAGTGTTGATAATTTACGCATGATATTCCTCCATATATTATTAATTCAGATGCATATTTCATCACCTCGTCAATAATACAGTATCGGATTGTTGCTTTAGAAAAAAGAGAATTTACTTAATCATTGATTAGGAATTAACTATTTATCCGTATTACCGATACGGCTGATGAAATATGATATCGTTACCAGCAAGAATGATGCGACCAGCATAAGTGTTGAAATAGCCATAATATTTGGCTTGATGCCCTGTTTAACAGCCCCGAAAATGGCAGTAGGCAATGTTTCTACACCGGCGCCTTTGACAAAATTGGTAATAATGAAATCATCAAGTGAAATGATAAAGGCCAGTAAAAATCCGGATAGAATACCTGGTAGCATCATAGGGAATAGCACTAGTCTGAATGTCTGTCCGGGGTGGCGTATAAATCACGTGCGACCTGTTCATAGACATTGGCAATACCCTGAAGCCGCGCCGCAATAGGCAGATAGGCAAAAGGAATACAGAACACGATATGGGCGAGCAGAATACTTAATATCCCGCGATCAAACCCGATTGAGGCAAAAAAGATCAGGGTGGCAACAGCAGTGACAATTTCCGGTACCATCAAGGGCAGATTAATAAGCCCAAATGTCATGGCCTGTCCGCGGAAATGGCGGCCGCGAATCATCGCCAATGCGGATGCGGTGGCGATTACGGTTGAAGCAATGGCCGCCAACACAGCTATGATAAGGGAATTGATTGTCGCCTGTTTGAACTTTTCTGCTTCAGGGCCGAAAAATACTTCTTCATACCAGACGAAACTGAACCCTTTCCAGATGGTAATTGATGGCGAGTCGTTAAACGAATAGATCATGACAATGATCAGTGGAGCATAGAGAATAACAAGACATAATAATGCCACCTCTCTGAAGCCCGGATACCAGCGTATGCGTTCTGATGCATTTGCCATATCAGTGACCTCCATCGCTTTGACGGCTCTGGGCTCTGGCATAGAATAGCAAGATCACCATGATGATAGATAAAAGAATCATGGATACCGCCGCCCCGAATGGCCAGTCACCAGCCTGACCTTTGAACTGTTCTTCTACCAGCGACCCGATCATGAAATTCTTTGCTCCCCCAAGCAGGTCTGGCGCAAGAAAAGCCCCCAAACTGGGAATGAAAACCAGAATGCATCCGGCAATAATGCCGGGGCGCACCGATGGAATGACAATCTTGAACATGGTCATCCAGCGACTGGAATAAAGATCAGCCGCTGCTTCGGACAGGGCAAAATTATAACGTTCAATGGATGCATAGATAGGCAGAACCATAAAGGGCAGATATGAATAGAATAGCCCCAGCTGAATAGCAAAGCTGGTGTTAATCATGCTGATAGGTTCATCAATGATGCCACCTGATAACAGCCATGTATTGATTGGGCCGTTATCACGAATAAGAAACTTCATTGAAACCGTGCGGATCAGCAAATTAACCCAGTAAGGAATAGTAACAAGGAATAACCAGAATGATCGTGACCGTTGGGGGCGGGTAGCAATGAAATAGGCAGTTGGAAAGCCAATCAGAAAGCAGAATATCATGGCAAAAAGGGCTTGAACGAAAGATCGCCAGAAAATACCGATATACGTCCATTCAATGCTTGGCGCCTCATCTCCGAATAGTCCGCGATCAAGGAAAACTGATCATAGGCTTCAAGAGAAAACTCCCATATCACACCGCCGCGGAAATCCTGTGTCAGGAAAGAATAGATAAGCATCAGCAGAACAGGAACGACCAGCAGGACACCAATAATCAGCCATGCCGGAAGTAGTAACAGATGCTGTCTGCCATCAACAATGGACGTCTGGGTGCCGTCTGTGACCTTGCTGGTTTTCCTGATCATGCCTGCCATTAATCTGCCAAAATGCGCAAGGCATGTTCCGGAATAGTCACGCTAACCTTATCGCCTTTGTTGAGTGTTGAGCCAGCCTCACTACTATTTTGCTGTCTGGCTATTATCATTTCCCCATCATCAAGCATAACATGAAGCTGGGTATCTGTTCCCATATAGGATATGGCTTGTACCACCCCGTTAAGAGCAGATTTAGCCCGACTAGTTTTGTTAATGATGACACGTTCAGGCCTGATCATGACAGAAATATCCTGCCCTTTTTTTACTGTCAGATCAGTAGTGATAGTAACCGCATTTCCACCAGCCGCTAAATTAGCCGAAATATTGGTTTTAGTGGTTTTGGTCACGCTTGCTTTGAGGATATTGGCTTCACCGATGAAATTGGCCACAAAATGATTTACTGGGTGATCATATATATCTGTTGCTGTTCCGATTTGCTGGACTTCACCATTACTCATCACTGCAATCCGGTCGGACATAGTCAGGGCTTCTTCCTGATCATGGGTGACAAAGATAAATGTAATGCCAGTCTTTTTCTGAATATCCTTTAGTTCTTCGCGCATGGCTTGCCGTAATTTAAGATCAAGTGCGGATAGTGGTTCATCAAGAAGCAATACTTTCGGTTCCGGAGCAAGGGCACGAGCCAGGGCAACGCGTTGTTGCTGGCCACCAGAAAGCTGATTGGGTTTGCGATGGGCAAATTCGGACATGCGGATCAATTCAAGCATGGCTTCGGTCTGTTTTTTGATGAATGCACGGTCACGCCCTAGCCGCTTTAACCCAAAAGCAACATTTTCAAAAACAGTGAAATGGGGAAAAAGTGCGTATTGCTGAAAAACCGTATTGATAGGCCGCTGATTTGGTTGAAGCGTGCTGATATCTTCACCATAGAGCTGTATCTGACCTTTCGTTATACTTTCAAAGCCACCAATCATGCGCAATAGGGTTGTTTTCCCACACCCAGATGGCCCTAATAATGTAAAAAACTCATTATCCTCAATGGCAAAACTGATATCATTCAATGCTGTCACGGGGTCTGTGCGATGCGGATAGACTTTAGTAACAGAAACAATATCAATGGCTGGTTTTATGATTGGATTTTTGGCGTTCATGAATTAATTCATCCTTTACCTTGCCGATTGCTATTGCATTGTGCGGTTCAGAAAATCAAATGGCATGGTGCATAAATAAAACATCAAAGGCAAGCCTGATATCTTTTTCCAGTAATTTCATTCAAAACGACTTTCATGGAAAGTAAATTAGGTTTATCCTAATCAATGAATTGAATAATGATGCTTGTCTTAACCATTGCAAATTTATCAAATGAAATATTGGTTTAAAAAAGGGGAGTAACCTATGATCAGAACAGGTGAAGAATATAAAGATTCGATCCGCGACAACCGTGAGGTTTATATGGATGGTCAGCGCGTCAAGGATGTGACCGCGCACCCCATGTTCAAACCCCTTATTGATATTCGCGCCCGCATATATGATATGGCGCATGAACCGGCAACGAAAGATATTATGACGGTTCAGGATGGGGATGAAACTAATGCCGTTGGTAATGCGCTACCTTTCTCACAGGATGACTGGTGGGCGAAACGCCGGGCTACTGATGCCGTATTAGAAGATGTGGGCGGGGTGGTAACTCGTGTTGGTGATGAAACCGTTGGTGAAATGTGGTCACTCTATGATGGTCAGGATGTTCTGAATGAGGTTGATCCGCAATTTTCCAAAAATATTGAGCATCACATTTATAAGGTTCTCAAAGAAGACCCTTTTCATGTGTCGGCAAATACAGACCCCAAAGGTGACCGGTCACTTGCACCGCAAGATCAAGACCCGGATATGCTGTTGCATGTTGTCAAAGAAACAGATGAAGGCATTATTGTCAGAGGTGCAAAATACGAAACAGCCGCCGCCTATGCCAATCAGGCTTTCACCAAGCCGACTATTGCCAATTGGGGTGATAGCAAATTATCGGATTATGCGCTTGGGTTTATCTGTGACTTAAACTCTCCTAATCTGAAATTCATCTGCCGGACAGGTTTTGCCGGTGCGCGTGGTGGTTGCCCACGGTCAGATCACCGCGACTATCCCCTTTCCAATAAATTTGATGAAGTCGATACGCTTGTTATTTTTGATAACGTATTGATACCATGGGAAAATGTTCTGTTCTACCGTCACACAAAAGCGGCATCATTCATCCGTGCAACCTTGCACCGTTATTCGGCATTTGCCTTTGTTCAACGGACATTGAAACAGGCCGACCAGATGATTGGCACGGCGTTATTCAATATCCGCCAGACAGGGCTGGAAAAAATTCCGGCAGTTCAGGAAAAACTTTCCCATCTTGCTGTATGGCGTGAGGGGATTAACGCCCATCTGACATCGGCGATAGCACTTGGTGAAACATCACCTGCCGGCCTGCTTATGCCTAATCAGTCCCTACTGATGACAGGCCGTTATCATGCCATGTCAAATCTGGCCAATATGATGCATCTGACGCGTGAATTATGTGGTGGGCAGATTTGCGTGACGCCTAATGTGGCATCATTTGAATCGGAAGCAACGCGGCCATGGATGGAAAAATTCTATACCATTAATGATACATGGCTCGCCGAAGACCGACGCAAGCTTCTGGCCTATGCCCGTGATTTGCTCAATTCGGATTATGCCGGTCACCGGTTAACATTCCAGTTATTTGCACAGAGTCCGCCAACCGCTCATCTTGGTGCTGTTTATCGTAACTTTGAATGGGATGGAGCATTGAATTTCGTTAAAGAAGGCGCTGATCTATCTGACCGTGTGCTTGATGATACAAACAAGAAAAAAGGTGACAGAGCGGTCAGACAGTGGTTTGATGATAACTAAGGATTTAGCTGCTGAATAGGATATCTGATATGGACAATATGCGTGACCAATTTCTCACAGCTATGTCTGGAGCCGGTACCACTGTATATGTAGTAACCACTGATGGTGAGGCGGGATTGCATGGAGTAACAGTATCAGCCATGTCTTCTGTTTCAGCAGATATGGAAGATCCGACGCTTCTTGTCTGTATCCATCATCTGAGCCCTGCTGCCGATGCGATCATGAAAAATAAGGCTTTTGCCGTGAATATGCTTCGGTCGGATCAGTCACGCATTTCTGATATTTTTGCCGGTCGTGGTGGTAATGGTGATAATAAATTCAGACATGTTGACTGGCATAAACTGAAAACTGGTGTTCCTATTCTGACTTATGCACTGGTATCTTTTGATTGCCATCTCTATCAGGTAGAACGCGTGGGAACCCATTTCATTTTAATTGGTGGTGTTGTGGGCATTCATCATCCTGAAGAAGGTGATGCCCTTGTCTATTCAAGGCGCAGTTATGGGCGTTTTCAGGAAATTGCCTGAACATTCCCTGTAAGTGATAAGTAAGGGGGAGTTCATGTCTTTACATAGTTATGAGGAATGGCAAACACTGGCTGGCAAGCTCAAGCCGCGCCAGCAGCTTTTTATTAATGGCCGTTTCGAAGATGCCGCTTCTGGTAAGTGTTTTTCTTCCATCAATCCGGCCACCGATGCGGTGCTTGCCGAAGTCGCAGAAGGCGATGCCACTGATATCGACCGGGCCGTGACTGCTGCCCGTGCTGCATTCAATAAAGGCGTCTGGTCAGAAGAAACCCCGCAAAATCGTAAAGCCGTTTTGCTTAAACTGGCCGACCTAATCAGAGCTAACTTGGAAGAATTGGCACTTCTTGACAGCATGGATATGGGCAAGCTGGTTGAAGATGCAGCGGCAGTGGATGTGCCCGGTTCTGCAGCATTTTTTCAATGGTATGCGGAAGCAATTGATAAAATTTATGATGAAATTGCACCAACAGGGGTTGGTAATCTGGCGCTGATTACGAAAGAACCGTTAGGGGTTGTCGGGGCAGTGGTGCCATGGAATTTCCCCTTGATATGGCAACATGGAAAGGCGCGGCGGCATTGGCTGCAGGAAATTCGGTTGTGCTGAAGCCAGCCGAACAATCACCGCTTTCGGCTTTACGTCTGGCTGAATTAGCCATGGAAGCAGGTTTGCCCGAAGGCGTGTTTAACGTTGTCACCGGATATGGTGAAACCGCTGGCAAGGCTTTGGGGCTTCATGGTGATGTGGATTGTCTGGCTTTTACCGGATCGACACCGGTTGGAAAAATGTTTCAGCAATATGCTGGCCAGTCGAATATGAAACAGGTTTGGCTGGAAACCGGCGGTAAAAGCCCCAATCTGATTTTTGCTGATACCGATGATCTGGATGCAGCCGCATCCATGGCGGCTTTCGGTATCTTTTTCAATCAGGGTGAAGTGTGTTCGGCGAATTCCCGTTTGCTGGTTGAACGTTCCATTCATAAAGAGTTTCTGGATCGCATGGTCAGCCATGCCAAAGCGCATCAACCGGGTGATCCTCTTGATCCTTCAGCCAAAATGGGTGCCATTGTCAGCAAGGAACAACATGATCGTATTATGGCAATGATTACAGAAGCCAAAAGCTATGCGGATTGTGTCATTGGTGGTGATGCTATGCAGGTCAATGGTAAAGGCTATTTTGTCCAGCCGACGATTTTCGATGATGTGCCACCGGAAAGCCAGATAGCAAGAGAGGAAATTTTTGGCCCTGTATTATCGGTTATTCCATTTGATAGCGAAGATGAAGCTGTTGCTATGGCCAATGATAGTATCTATGGTCTGGCGGCATCAGTCTGGACTGGCAGTCTGTCCCGCGCCCACAGGGTCTCCCGACGGCTTCAGGCAGGAACTGTTTCCGTCAATACGGTTGACGCACTAAGCCCGATGACACCTTTTGGCGGTTTCAAACAGTCAGGATACGGGCGCGATTTATCCCTGCATGCGCTTGATAAATACACGGCATTAAAAACCACATGGATTAAATATTGAACAAGGCTATGCCCAAGATCAAACCGTAGTATCAATCAACGCATTACCCTGCGACAGTTGGAATATTTGGTAGCGGTTGGCGAACTTGGTAGCATTACTGCGGCATCTGCCCAGCTCAATGTATCTTCACCATCGATTTCTGCTGCCATATCTCAGTTGGAAGATGATCTGAAGATACAGATGTTTGTCCGCCGCCATGCCCGTGGACTAACCCTGACCGCAAGTGGAAAACGCCTTGTCGAAGAAGCAAAAGGGATATTGAACTGGGTTCAGAATCTGGGAACTATCGCCGAAGATATGCAGGATCATGTGCGTGGAATATTAAAAATAGGTTGCCTGATCACCATAGCACCTATCCTTAGCGCCGATATCCGGCGCAGTTTTGAACAGGCTTATCCGGAAACCCAGATTATCCTTTATGAAGCGCATCAGGCTGATTTACTGACTATGCTTGACCGGGCGGAAATAGATGTAGCATTGACCTATCATCTGGGGGTTGGGGCAGATACCATCTTTTCCAGCGTCGCAACCTTACCTCCCTATGTGATATTATCGGCAGATCATCCCATGGCAAAGCGGTCATCCATTTCTCTTGCTGATCTGGTGCATTTACCGATGGTTTTGTTGGATTTACCCTTGAGCGGTGATTATTTCCTGTCGATGTTCCACCGTCAGGGATTAACCCTGAATATTGCCGATAGGACAAAAGAACTGCCAGTAATGCGAAGCCTTGTTGCCAATGGTTTTGGATATGGGTTGATTAATATTCGCACTTATACGGCGGTTGCTCCAGATGGCAAGCCACTGGTTTTTCTTCCTCTTGAAGGCGATCATCAACCGATGAAATTGGGCATTGTTCATAAGTTTATGGAAAAGCCACCGCGCCTTGTGACCAGTTTTATTGATCACGTTGCTAATCGCGCCACTCAAGGCGATTTACCGGGCATGATTGTTCATAAGGTCTGATTGGTGGAAGGCTAAACAAGTCCCATCAGGCGGCGCACACGGCTCATCAAAAGCGGCGTAAGATAAAGAGGAACCTGATATAAAGCGGTGAACATTCCAAATATGGGATCCACTGGCAAAGCACCATAATAAAGCCCGACATTGCGATTACCACTGAGTACGGCAAGCACTGATGACAGATCACGGCCATGCCGGATAGGTGATAATCGCGCCACCAGCATCAAAATCAACTGGGTGGAAAAGTTCAATATCATAGCCAGAAATAGCAGTTTCCCCGCCAGAACAGGCAGATTAAACATTTGCCGAGGAATGCCATTAAAAACAGGGATGAGGAAAACCAGCATGGTGATGGCGGCTAGCCCGTCAAATCGGCGAGAATGTCTTTCAATCTGTGCCTTACCCAATATCATCTGACCAATCAAAGCCAGTATAACACCGGCAAAGATCATTGCCGCCAGATTAAAAAACATGGTTAATGAAGATATGCTGACAGCATGGGGCAATATCATGCCGGCCATAAAAGGCCCTGTAAAGGTGCCAGCAGGCTTGTCATCACGATCACACGCATAGCCGTAGGAAGGCTTAATCCCATAATCCCACATATCCATGCGGTTGATGCAATAGGTGGGGCAACGGCATACCATGTCGCGGATGGTAATAGTGCCATATCAACACCAGCCAGAACACAGCCCCCAGTTAATAATAATGGCATGATGATGAGAATAAATCCGGCGATAAGCAATTGCCGTAATATTTCCATCGGGGTCAGCATATCACGCAATAAGGCCGGTAAATCCATCCGGATAAATGTTACCGTATAAATGATGGCTATCAGCGGTGGAACGATCAGTGTAATGGGGGCATCGGTTTCAGGAAGCATCATTGCCACCACAATGCCGGCCGGCAGAACAAGCATGGCATGACGGCCTAGCCATTCAAGCAAACGTAACATCAATGATCACCTATCTATCATGTGGTGGGAAATTTGGTGGCTGCAAACTGGCCTGAAACCACATCACCATATTATAAATGGAATAGACGGGTAAATGGGTTGCCGCGCGAATATCCGCAGCATAGGGGATCATATTTGTACATTCCAGAATAATGCCACCAATACTATCATCTCTTGCCAGTTCAACAGCGGCATCAATATTATCCTGACGGGCCAGATCAATATTCATTTCCGGCTCATTATCCAGAATGGCGCGGGTAAACTCACGCCGGCCTTCTGTGGTGACAATAGGTGCGTCCAGTGGAACACCAGCAGATTTGAGATGATCAGGGCTCAAACTGGATGCATTAATCGTGAGAATGCCGGGGCGTTTTCCATGTGGCATAAGACGAGATACCATATCCCACTGCATTAAAGATGACGTCATGACCGGAACAGATACAGCCGCCGCCAGTTCTGCCTGAAATAATGACAGAAAACCGCAGTTTGTTGTAATACCGTCAACCCCGTCAGCGACTAACTCACGCGCGGCATTGATAAACGGGGTCAGCATATTTTCTGCCCGGCGACGAACCACCAGATCAGGTGATGCCCCGCGCACGATGTGATAGTGAACAGGAAAAGGCCAGCTGAGGGCGTTTCCCATATCCCCCGGAATACGCGGAAATTGCGCTTCCAGCATCAGTATACCAACAGAAGCACCATAAACCGCTTTACCCCCTCTGGCTATGGCGGGATTAGTAATGTTCTGATCATCTTGGTGCTTTGAGGTGTTCATATATTTATGATGCGCTAATTCCACTCATCCGGCAAGTCCGATATCAATTGAGAAAATGGCTTGAGCAAAAAATACTATTAGGTAAAGATAAAGTTAGTAAGGGGAGCAAAAATGAAGAATCAGATGAATGGCGCTGAAGCCATGGTAAAGATGCTTGAAGCCTATGAGGTGAAGCATATTTTTGGTCTTTGCGGGGATACGACATTGCCATTTTATGATGCGATGGCGCGTCTTGACCATGGTATGACCCATATTTTAACCCGTGATGAACGTCATGCCGGATATATGGCTGATGGTTATGCCAGAGTAACCGGCAAACCCGGCATATGTGAAGGGCCATCTGGTGGTGGGGCGACTTATATTCTGCCGGCGCTTGTTGAAGCGGGGGAAAGCTCAATCCCTATTTTGGCTATTACCACCGATGTGGCAACGACATCACGAGGCAAGTATCCGCTGACCGAACTGGATCAACCGGCATTATTTGCACCGGTGACAAAATGGAATGGTTCACTTGATCAGGTTAATCAATTGCCAGCGCAAATACGGATGGCGTTTCGTGCCATGACAACGGGTCGCCCTGGTTCTGCACATCTGGCGCTTCCCTTTGATACCCAGAAAGCCCCGATTGATCCCGATTTGATCTGGGCAGATAAGCAGCATACCACATTTCCGGCAGCACGTGCGTCGGCACAGCTCAACGAGCTAGAAATCATGGCGAATAAATTGCTGGCGGCTAAACAGCCCGTCATGATTTGTGGCGGTGGGCCTTTGCTATCTGGCGCTATGCCGGAAGTGGCACGATTGGCGGAGATGCTGAATATGCCAGTGGCCACCACCGTATCAGGGCAGGGGGTTATTGCTGAAACGCATCCTTGCGCGGTTGGTGTTGTAGGTTCTAATGGTGGGGTTGCATCTACGCGAGAACTGGTTGATGCGGCTGATCTGGTACTATTTATTGGCTGTCGTGCCGGTTCTGTTACAACGGAACGCTGGCGCAGTCCATCACATGATAAAACCATTTTGCATATAGATAGTGATCCGATGGTACCGGGGGCAAATTATCAAACAGATGCCAGCATCATAGCAGATGCTAAAATGGCTCTTGGTGGATTAATTCGGGTCATAGAAGGCCATGATGAACGGCCTGATTTTGATGGAAAGGCGCGGGCGGCGGCGGCATGGGCGGCAAAATGGGCGGCGTTTGAACCGCTTGCCATGTCAAGCCAGATGCCAATTACACCGGAAGCAGTTATTCACCATCTGGCATCAGAATGTGATGATGATACAATCGTTGTGGCTGATCCGGGGACACCATGTCCTTATGTATCGGCGCATTATCGCTGGCGGCGGGAAGGCCGCGTCTTTATCAGCAATCGGGCACATGGTGCGCTAGGTTTTGGTATGGCGGCGGCAATGGGGGCACATATTGGCAATCCATCGGTAAAGACCGTGGCCTTGATGGGTGATGGGTCATTTGGTTTCTGTGTTGGTGAGTTTGAAACCATGATGCGCTATAAGATGCCGATCACGTCGATTGTGTTTTCAAACGCTGTCTATGGGTGGATTAAGGCTGGCCAGAAATCCGGTTTCGGGGCGCGGTATCATAATGTTGATTTTGACCGAACCGATCACGCGGCGGTGGCCAGTGCCTACGGCATAAAAAGCTGGCGTGTAGAAAATCCGGCTGATCTGCCATCAGTCATGCGTGAAGCTCTGGCTCATGATGGCCCGACCCTGATTGATGTTATTAGCCAGCCTCTGCATGAAGCAGCTGCACCAGTATCAGAATGGGTTGCTTAGATCATGTCGCGGCTGGATGAAGAACGCATTACAGGCATGCGTGTCTGGCATCTGCAACTGCCGGTATTATCGGCGCGTGATCATGGCATTGGGCGCGTTGATCAGGTTATTGATATCGGTCTGCTGGAATGTGAAACATCAGGCGGTATAAAAGGCTATGGCGAAGCATCGCCATGGGTAGTCTTTACGGGATCAGTTGAAGCAAGCCTTGCCGCCTTGACGCGATATTTCCCGCCTCTGGTGTTAGGTCGGCCCCCTCAGCGACAGGCAAGCGATCTGCCATCAAGCTGAACATGCGGTTGCCCATGCAACAGAAGCAAAAGCAGCGTTAGAAACAGCGCTTCTTGATGCTTCTGGCAAAGCACTGGGTGTTCAGGTGGCTGACATGCTAGGCGGCGCGGTGCGACGACAGATCCCTTTATCATGTTCACTTGCCAATCCAGATTTTGATGCTGATCTGGCGCTTGTTGAACGCTTGCAAGCGGATCATGTCAATATTGTTAAACTCAAGACAGGGTTTTCTGATCATCAGTTTGATATCATGCGACTGGAAACCTTGCGGAAGCATTATCCGCATCTCAATATAAGGGTGGATTATAATCAGGGGTTATCACCTTATGGCGCGGAGGAAAAATTGCGCGACGTGGCTGAGTTTTCTCCTGATTTTATTGAACAACCTGTTCCGGCTAGACATTTTGATGCCATGCGGCGATTGCGCCAGTCCCTATCTGTCCCTTTGCTGGCTGATGAATCGGTTTTCAGTCTGGCTGATATGCACCGCGCCATTGCAGAAGACATATGCGATGGGGTTTCCATAAAGATCATGAAATCAGGCGGGCTGACAAAAGCCCAGCACATTGCCGCATTAGCCGAAGCGAAAGGCATAGCCGCTTATGGCGGAGATATGTTTGAAGCTGGCATTGCCCATCTGGCAGGCACGCATATGATTGCCGCTACCCCGAATATCACCTTGGGATGTGAGTTTTATCAAGCCAAATATTATCTGAATGAAGACATTCTAGCCGCCCCATTTCCGATTATTGACGGTCATGTTATTTTGCCTGACGGTGATGGTCTAGGCATTGATCCTGATCTGGAAAAGGTAAATCATTACACCATTCAATCGTGGCATATGGAACATAAATCATGACTAATGATAGGGTATCAACCAGAAATAAGAATAGAAAAAATGGGTCTGGGGCCTATTCCGTGATAGTCGTTGGTGCCGGTATGGTAGGTGTTGCCGCCGCCATGCGAATGCAGGAATATGGTCATCACGTCACATTAATTGATCGGGTAGGGCCTGCAGGCGGAACCAGTTTTGGTAATGCAGGTATTCTGGCTTCATCATCTGTGATACCGGTCACAACACCTGGCATTATACGAAAAGCCCCAAAAATGCTATTTGACCCGCTTCAGCCATTATTCATGCGGTGGCGGTATCTGCCAAAATTATTGCCATGGCTTATTCCTTATTTGCGGCATGCAAATATGGCAGACACCCAACGGATTGCTGAAGCACTTAATCCGATTATAGGACAATCTTTGCAAGATCATCAGGCATTAGCGGCTGGTACTAAAGCGGAACGCTGGATCAGACCTTGCGACTACACTTATATATTCAAAGACAGATCAGGGTTTGAGGCTGATAAGGCGATGTGGGATATGCGCAAGGCACTTGGTCATGAATGGATAGAATACGAAAACGAAGTCTTTACCGCTTATGATCCATTCATGGCAGACAGCCACCGTTTTGCCATAGCCATGCAAAATCACGGCATGATTCTCAGTCCCGGTGATTATATCGCTGATCTGGTAAAGGTTTTTGAAGAAAGAGGCGGCAGCATGATCACCGCTGATGTTGATGCTATCAGTCATGAAAATGGCCATGTTACGGGCATCAGGGCAGGTGGTGAATCTCTATTGGCAGATCGGGTTATTCTGGCTATGGGGGCATGGTCGGGTGCGTTGGCCAAACAGCTTGGTATATCTATCCCGCTGGAAGCCGAGCGTGGCTATCATATCGAATTATGGCACCCAAATGCTAAACCCAAAACACCATTGATGGTTGTTGCCGGAAAGTTTGTTGTAAGCCCGATGAAAGACCGGATCAGACTGGCCGGAATTGTTGAGTTCGGCGGCCTGAAAGCTGCTGCATCAGAAGCCCCGTTCCGGCTTTTGATGCACAATGTCAGGCAATATATGCCTGATCTGACATGGGTGGAAGAAACACGCTGGATGGGGCACAGACCGGCACCAACGGATTCTATTCCGGTCATTGGTGAAGTGCCAAAAGTAAAAGGTGTATTTATGGGGTTCGGGCATCATCATGTCGGTTTGACGGGCGGTGCTAAAACAGGTCATATACTGGCTATGCTGGCATCTGATATTCATCCGAATATGGATTTATCCGCTTATGATATGCGTCGCTTTTTAAAGTAACCCATACTTATATAATTAAAGTGTTAAATAATGGTATCTAATACATCCGGAAACTGCTTGCCGGATATGTAAAAATGCGGTTGAATGTTTACCTGAAAATTAAAAAATATGACTTTAGGGAGATTAATATGACTATTATCAACAAAAAGATTGCATCTACCGTGCTTGCCGCAGGTTTATGTATGACTATGTCAACATTCGCAAAGGCTGAAGTCTGGGATATGCCACTGGCATATAGCGGATCAAACTTTCATTCGGTGACTGCCGCTGAGTTTGGAAAATGTGTCACAACGGGCACTGGAGGCGAGATTGAAATTGTCACGCATCCATCCGGGTCTTTGATTAAGGGTGCGGATATCAAGCGCGCTGTTCAAACAGGCCAGGTTCCCATTGGTGAAAGACTGTTATCAGGTCACCAGAATGAAAATGCTATTTTCGGCTTTGATTCAGTGCCGTTTCTAGCCACGTCATTTGATGATGCTGATAACCTCTGGAAGGCGGCAAAGCCGAGCATTGAAAAAACCCTTTCAGATCAGAATTTGACATTGCTATATGCAGTGCCATGGCCACCACAAGGCCTGTATTTCAAAAAGGAAATCAATTCTGTTGCGGATATGGAAGGGATTAAGTTCCGTTCATATAACAACACCACAACACGCTTGGCAGAATTGACAGGGATGCTTCCCGTTGTGATTGAAGCGGCGGAAATCTCACAGGCTTTTGCTACTGGGGTAGTGGAATCCATGGTGTCTTCAGGGGCCACAGGATATGATCGTAAAATATGGGAATCCTTAACGCATTTCTATGAAGTTGATGCCTGGCTTCCGCGTAACTATGTCATGGTTAATTCATCTGTCTGGGATAGCACAAGTGCCGCCAATCAGAATGTGATCCGTGGATGTGCCGAGCTGGCTGAATATGCCGGTACATGGCGTTCAAAAGAATATACAGGTTTCACCCTTGCCGGACTTCGTGCTGGTGGTATGACCGTTGAACCTGCTGGTGATGCCCTGCAGAATGAATTGAAAGACATTGGTGCGACTATGACATCAGACTGGCTGAAAGCCGCTGGTGCAGAAGGTCAGGCCATTGTTGATGAATTCAAAGCGATGCAATAAGCGGTATGACCGGGTTTGCTGTTTTCGATTTTTGCAGGCCTAAATCTTTTAGATGACAGAGATGACTCTCTGTCATCTTTATATAGCCATGTCCACAATACTATCTGAAATGATATGAAAAAAATAATCTGGCATTGATGGGGGGAAGATGCTTAAGACGTTGAGAAAAGGCCTAGATGCTCTTTATCTGATATCAGGTATCCTTGCGGCATGTTTCTTAATCACAATCCTGATTCTGATTGTGGTTCAGATGGTAGCGCGTTGGACGGGTGAAATTTTTCCTGGTGCGCCTGAATATGCTGGTTATTCCATGGCCGCGGCTAGCTTCCTTGCCTTTGCCAGTGCTCTTAATCATGGTTCACACATCCGCGTTTCTATCCTTCTTAATGCAGTGCCGGCACGGGTCAGCTGGTTGTTGAATGTGTGGTGTTTTACTATTGGCGCCATGGTTGGCTGGTATGTGTCTTATTATGCATGGCGTTTTACCTACTGGTCGTGGAAATTTAACGACATATCTCAGGGTCAGGATGCAACGTTATTATGGATACCGCAATCCACCATGGTAGTAGGGGCCGTTATCCTTGCTATTGCTCTTACCGATAATCTGATCTCATTACTATTTACTGGCCATGATCGGGTTCAAAGCACATCAATCGAATAAAAAAGGATAGTCCATATCATGGAAAATATATCTGTCATTATCCTGTTTCTATTTGTCATGTTCACCTTGCTGGGGACAGGGGTCTGGGTGGGTTTATCACTGGTTGGGGTAGCCTGGGTTGGGATGGAATTATTTACCACTCGGCCGGTTGGTGATGTCATGATGACAACGATATGGTCGGCTTCATCTTCATGGACACTGACCGCATTACCATTATTTATCTGGATGGGTGAAATACTATATCGGACGCGTCTATCCGAAGATATGTTCCGTGGGCTGGCACCGTGGATGTCACGCTTTCCGGGTGGGCTTGTCCATACCAACATTGTTGGTTGTACGGTTTTTGCGGCCGTATCCGGGTCATCAGCAGCAACACTGACAACGGTGGGCAAGATGTCAATTCCGGAATTAAGGCGGCGCGATTATCCTGAACATATGGTTATCGGAACACTGGCCGGGGCGGCGACATTAGGTCTGATGATACCGCCATCCTTGACGCTGATTGTCTATGGGGTGACGATTAACGAATCTATAAAAAAGCTATTCTTTGCCGGCGTCTTTCCGGGGCTGGTACTGGCGGCCATGTTCATGGCATATGTTGGTATTTATTCCAAAATTTCACGAAACTGGAACCCAATACTTGATGAACGGATGAGTTTCATGGAAAAAATCCGTAATTCCCGGTTTCTGATACCAGTGATCTGTTTAATTCTTGTTGTTATCGGATCGATGTTTTTTGGATTTGCCACTGCAACTGAAGCCGCGGCCTTTGGCGTTATTGGTGCGCTCATACTAGCAGCGACTCAGGGCACGTTAACCTGGAAAAGCTTTTCTTCCAGTTTGATGGGGGCGACCAGAACCTCTGCCATGATTGCTCTTATTCTAGCTGGTGCCGCTTTCTTATCATTATCAATGGGCTTTACCGGTTTGCCGCGTGGACTGGCTAACCTGATTGCGGACTGGAATTTAAGCCGTTTTGAATTGCTCATGGTTTTGCTGATTTTCTATATTATTCTTGGGATGTTCCTTGATGGCATATCGTCGGTTGTGCTGACTATGGCGGTAGTTGAACCCATGATCCGTGATGCCGGTATTGATATGATCTGGTTCGGGATTTTCATTGTTGTCGTCGTAGAAATGGCACAAATTACACCGCCAATCGGATTTAACCTGTTTGTATTACAAGGTATGACAGGCCATGAAATGAGCTTTATTGCCCGTGCTGGTTTGCCCATGTTCTTTATCATGGTGCTGATGGTATTTGTGCTCATCATGTTCCCGGAATTAGCAACATGGCTTCCTGATAATATTCGACAACCCGGCGCAGGGTAGAGGCAGAAAATGGATGAAACAATTGTAAACGATCAATCCTATCTCATTGAACATTTGCCATTTCATTCTCATATGGTCATTGGTGAAAAGGCGCGTATCGGGCTAGTTGTGCTGGCCACCGATTATACGGTAGAACATGAATTCCGTCATATTATTACGCAGCCGGGGGTTGATGTTTTTGCCGCACGGATTGCCAATGAAGTATCTGTAACCCCTAAAACACTGGCTGATATGGGGCCGCGTATTACTGATACAGCATCACTGATCCTACCAGATGATCGTCTGGATGTTCTGGCTTATGGTTGCACCTCTGCATCAACGGTGTTGGGTGAAGAAGCCGTGCATAGCTTTCTGAAAGCGGCTAAGCCTATGGCTGTCCCTACCACTCCGATTACGGCTGCCTTTGCCGCATTCGGCACCATGAAAGCAAAGCGGATTGCTGTTCTGACACCATATCGGCGGGACGTTAATGCCATTGTCTATGAATATATTACAAAACATGGTTTCGATGTGCCTGTCTTTGGTTCATTCAATGAAGAAAAAGACCCGGTTGTGGCCAGTATTGATGCTGATAGTCTGATTGCCGCTATCAATACCATTAAGGATAAAGCTAGCCGTGACGGTGAAAGCATTGATATGGTTTTTGTATCCTGCACTTCTGTTGTTCGTCAGATTGAAGAAAGCATAACCTGCTGTGACCTCATCCAATCATGCCATGGCACATTGTCTTCGTCTTGTAAGCGAAGCTATGCCGCATCTGGGGCAGTTATAACCCCATTGCCCTGATGGATCGCGTATAACAGATAGCTTTGCTCTAAGAAAGCATAGGTTTTTGCAACAAGCTGTCGCAAAACAACATCAATAGTGACCCCTCATCCAATCATCATGCCCATTTCAGATCGGAGAAAACGGATTTCTTTTCCATTGGCATTAATGACACCTTCACTAATGGCTTTATGAAGCATCTTGTTATCATCCTTTTCGCAAGGATAAACACATCATCTAGCCCGCATTCCGTGAAGATATTCATTAATAGTCATGGCCGCATCTAACATTATCTTTCATCAGTTATATTCAGTTTGTAACTGCGACCCTGAAAATTGCCCTCTATTTTATATTTCCAGAGATTAGGTTGCGTTGCTTCTTCCGATTGATCATAAACAAACCCGTGTTTTAAAACATGCCTTGCATCAGCCATTATTAAATTCGCGTGTCAATAAAAATGCTCCGCTTGAAAGGGTCGCAAAATCATCACGGTCTAATTTCAAGTGGCATCTGGTGGTGAAAGTCCTTTGCCTATGTTGTGTTTGCCATGTAGGTGCGTTGTGTTTTTATGCACATACAAAATCAATCAAACTATCAAAGAACTGAATCAATATTTTGTTCAGAATCATGTGGCAGGTGTGAAAGAAGAATCATAGGCATGAAGCTGACCGGCACCAATATCATGCCATAATCCATGGATGGATAAACGGCCATCATCAATGGCTGATTTGACAAAAGGAAAACCGATCAGATTACCCAGAGAATGAACAATACTACGCTGTTCCAGATCATGAATACGTTCAGCATCTGTTTTTAATTTGGCGCCGTCCATATAGGCAGGTGTCAGGATTTCCAGCCATTTGGCAATAAAGGTTGATTTCTTGAATGCCTCATCAATGGTGCCGTTACAGGCATGATATCCCGTCATGATGCCCCCGCAGCCAGAATGCCCGAGGATGATCAGATGTGATACTTTTAATACTGTAACCGCAAATTCAATCGCGGCTGACGTGCCATGATGATCACCATTAGGATTAAAGGGAGGGATCAGATTGGCAATATTCCGGTGGATGAAAAAATCACCATCTTCTCCGCCAAAAAGCGACATGGCATTTACCCGGCTATCACAGCATGAAATAATCATGGCGCGTGGATGCTGACCAAAAGTGGCGAGGTTCTGGTACCAGCTTTTATTGTCCTGATAATGGCCATTATACCATCCTGCATAACGTTTACCTAGATATCCTGGTAAAGGGCGGACAGCCTCATCATTCAGGCTTCCCAATTTCATTTTACCTTGCATTGGTCATTCTCCATCTACCCAAATCATGTTGCTAATGATGTAGCCATTGCTTAAGCTGTTGTAAAGAGAAGAACGAAAGAGAAGTGCAATGACTGATATAACCTTAAGAGCATTACAAGACACTGATTTTGAACAATGGACTCAGCTGTATCATGGCTATGCTGATCACTATAAGGTTACTCTTACTGATAGCATAATTGACACAACATGGGGCTGGTTGATGGATGCCTCGCATCCTGTTCATGGTCTTGTTGCCATTCGAGATGATAACTTGGTTGGATTAGCGCATATCCGGCCAATGCCAAGCCCTTTACGGGGGCAATATATTGGCTTTCTTGATGATCTGTTTGTTGACCACGGTCAACGTGGGCATGGCGTGGTGGATGTTCTGATGACTGGATTAAAGACAATGGCAGAAGAACAGGGATGGGCCGTTATTCGCTGGATTACCCGCGACAACAATTATCGTGCCCGTGGTGTGTATGATAAATACGCAACCAAAACAGACTGGAACCTTTATGAAATGTCCTGCTGATCAAGGCTGGATCAAATATGAACTATTCAGGGTATAATTATTCATCCCCCGGCACGCCATAGCTTGGGGCTGCAGATGGGTCGATGGCTCTGGTCAGATAATCATTCATCTGTGGTTCATAATTTTTCCACAGATTGAGAAGCGACTGGCCAGGGCAATCATCAGTCCAGTCAATACGCAAATCTACCAGTGGCCAGGGCCGTTCATGTGCCACAATAAGTGCGGCAGAATGGGTGGGGCCTTCTTCGCCACCGGCATCCAGCGCGGCGATCAAGGCACGGGTCAGGGCGTTCTGCCAGATGCAGATCGTGCCCCTGTTCAAATGCACCGGTCATGGCTGGTATTACCTCAACCCGGGACAACAGATTACCTGCACCGACACAATCCTTGCCTTGATTAACAGCATTATTTCCAAGAATTTCTCTTCCAGTAAATACCCCGGTGCCGCCATGTAAATCAACAGCAGCCACTTGCCGGTAATCGGCATGCGGACGATTAGCCATCACGGTTTTAATCGCGGTATCTGCATTATGACCTTTTGCCATTAGCCCAAGCACCTCGGGGCCAATCGTTGGATCAGTGACATTCTGTGTTGTGACCGCTCCGGCACCTGCCATGGCATAGGGGCATCGGCTACCAACGGCAATGCTTGATGTTGTAATGGCCACGCCACTCATATTCGTTTTTGCACAACGTCCAACAATCGCTATTGTCATAATATCATCCTCATTATGGGCATAATTTCCGCGCCAGATAGTTTGTAAATTCGTGATTTTCACGTTCAAGCCAGCTCAGAGGGCCGGCTTTGGTCAATGGAGCTTTTGCCCCTTTGAAGATACCTTCGACCACTGTTCTGTCTTCTTCCTGAACATCATCCAGAAACGCTTTTGCATCAGCAATCAATTGTTCTGGATCATCTGCATCATGTAACACCTCAGGCGCCATTGCAGCACCATATCTGATCCGGACATGATCTGTTCCATCGGGTAATAACGCGAGATACCACAAATGGTCTGGTGCTAGAACATACATATGTGATGGAAATATCGTTGGCATGATTGAAGTCGAACGCCATTTGCCCTCTAGCCATGTGTTTGATGGATGGGCAGTACCGACCGGTGCGGATTCTTTTTTCGTGAAAAATTGATAGGTAAAATGATCATACTGTCCTCGGTCATCAAATTCCGTATCCATCAGATTAAAATGCGCCCCGACAGTTCCCTGATGCGCAACAGGCAGATGATAGCCTTCCATGAAATTTTCAGTCAGGCATTTCCAGTTTGTATTCCAGTAATGTTCTTCTTCAAAGATGCTGATATAATTTTCCATATGATAGGGTTCAAGCAATGTGGTCAATTCAGACAGGCATTGCTTGACTGGCACAGCATCGGGATCAAGATTGATATAAATCCAGCCCAGATACTCTTCACAACGGGCTTGCGGCAGGCGTAAGGCCGATTTGTCAAAACATTCGGATTTATCCATATATGCCGCTGCCGCCAGACGACCATCCGGATGATATGTCCAGGCGTGATAGGGACAGGTGAATTTTTTGGCATTGCCGCGGCCTTCAGCTAAAACCATTCCGCGATGCAGACAGATATTTGATATCGCGGTCAACTGATTATCTTTTCCTCTGGTGACGATAAGCGGCTGATTTGCAATTTCAACCGTCATATAGTCACCCATTTCGGGTAAGCTATCCGCCCGCCCAACGCAAATCCATTCCTTGCTAAAAATCTGGTTGATTTCGTGATCAAGTACAACCGGACTGGTATAAATATCCTTGGGCATGGTTGTAGCTTGCGCCAATGGGGCGGCGGCAACATTTTTCAGAGCGTGTTAAGGATATCTGCTAACATGATCAATCCTCTAATGCAAGCCTTTTAATCAGGAATGACGGCGGTAACTTCAATTTCAACCACCCATTCAGGCCGAGCTAATGCAGGAACAACCAGACCTGTTGAACATGGGAAAACACCTTTCAGCCATTTTCCCATTTCCTGATAAACTGCTTCCCGATAGCGGATATCGGTTACATAAACAACAATCCGGCAAATGCTTTCCATTGTTGTGCCGGCTTCTTCCAGAAGCATCTTTATGTTCTGCATCGTTTTTTCTGTTTGCTTGCCAGCATCATTGGGATGCAGGCTTTCTCTGCTATCCAGATCTTGTGATACCTGACCTCGCAGAAAAACCATTGTGCCTTTGGCAACAACAGCCCTGAGATAGGTCATTATCTAGGTTTTGTTCAGGATAGGTTTGCTTTGTATTGAAGGGGCGAATGCGCTTATGCATAGTCATCATTAATCTCTTACAATAATATATAATATTAATCACTTAAAGCTAACAAAAGGGGTTATGTCAAGCTTATCTGATTACCACTTGCGGCAGGTTTCGATATTGGTTCGAGCGCGGCTATATCCGCCATAGTGATCAGCTGATCCATAGCGACCTTCGAACATTGCTCTCTGTCGGTCGATAATGGCGGGATTGTAATCCGATCTAAGGGGATTATCAAGCAATTCTATCAACATCATCTGATTCATAGGTCTGGTGCTGGCATCCAGAATGCTGACAAGACATTCATAATATTGCGGTAAATCAATCCCTTTTTCCCACATGCGGGCAGAAAACTGATCAAGCGAGGTTATGCCCAATGGTCGTGCCATTCCCATTTCGATATAGGCATAAACCGCCATTTCATTTTCATTCAGAAAGGTGTCGCTTTCGGGCAAAGATGAAGTTGGCTGGGAGGTTGTTGTGCTTGGCGCAAACATAAAATAGATCAATACCAGCATCATCGCAGCGGCCCCATACCACAGGCTTTGATAGGATTTACGCTGATCAGATTTTCGTCGGGGCGTGTCGTGTTGGTTAGTCCCGTGATCAGGGGGGGGGATGGGTAAGCAATCATGCGGTCTGGATGCCACCCTATCCAACACCATGACAGGTGCTGCCACTGGTTCGGGTTCTTTTGCATCTTCGGGGTTATGTTCTGGTTCTGGGACAGGCAGGGCTTTATTTTGATTTTCTTCATAATCAATAAGCCGGCCAACTGCTCTGTTTAATGTGACAATCATATCTTGCGTTTTATGCAGCTTCTGTTCAATCAACTGCATCCGCGTGTCCAGTGCAGTCACATCAGATTTATTAGCATAAACGTCATAGACATCTTCATTCAGAGAAGCCATGGCATCAGACAGATTATTGGCAATGCTAGCTGTCCGGTCATGGGGGTGCTGATCTGTTTTATCGGGGGCGCTGTATCAATGATATCTTCAGCATCATTCGGTGAAGGTTCCTTGATCCGGTGTCGCCTCAGGCTGAAAGATGGGTGGCTTTGTAGGTGAGGCAGGCGCATCAACCCGATCACGCAATGACCTGATGCGATCAATTAATGCCTCGGTATCCATTTCACTATGATCCACCTAAAAACCCACCATCTACTTATCACTCTGATCATATACTAAACGACCAGATCATAGCGTCTGTTAATATAGAGGCAGATTAGGTTCTGATGATGGTATCGGTTAGTTTGCTCAACATCACCAGACATTGATCCATCTGATCAACGGCCACATATTCGTCAGCCTTATGCGCCTGTTCGATTGATCCGGGCCCACAAATCACACAATCGGTACCAAGGGACTGAAACACGCCTGCTTCGGTACAGAAGGCAACAACATCACTGGCATTCGATCCCGTCAGTTCCTGAACAAGTTTTCTAGCCTCATTATCTGGCATGATATCAAAACCTGCAACTTCGGCAATGACTTCGCTCCAGATTTGTGAATCAGGATAGGTTTTCCGCATTATGGGTAACAGGTTATTTTGGCAAAAATCATCAAGATCAGATTTGACCAGTTCCGCATCAGATGCTTGTACTGGACGCATTTCCCAGTCTACACGGGCTTTCTGGGCGATAACATTATGGGCAATGCCGCTTTCTATGCGACCAATATTGATAGTGGTATGTGGCGGTTCATAGGGGCTATCTTCTGGTGGGCATGATTTCAATTTTTCACGCCATTCCAGTAAACGTGAAACGAATCGAACCGCATATTCAGCCGCATTAACGCCTAATTCCGGTGCTGATCCATGCCCTGCCAGCCCCTGAATGAAAGTAGAATATTCATAGCAACCCTTATGGCCTTCAATGACGCGCATTTCCGTTGGCTCACCAATAATGGCTAGCCGGGGCGCAATATTATGCTTTTTCAGGGTTTCTGCCAGATGCGTAGCCCCAAGGCATCCTGTTTCTTCATCATAGGTAAAGGCAAAATGAATAGGCTGATGCTTGGAAGCTGCAGAAAACTGGTCAAGTTGCCCCATACAAGCGGCGATAAAGCCTTTCATATCACAGCTGCCACGGCCATAAATCAGCCCATCCTGTTCGGTCATGGTAAACGGGTCTCTGTTCCAGTCCTGATCAGCCACCGTAACAACGTCTGTATGGCCGGATAGCATAATTCCGGATTTGGTATTATCCCCTAATGTAGCAAACAGGTTGGATTTATTCCCGCAAGGGCTTTCATCTATGATGATATCAGCATCATGATCTTCTAGTCGTTCGGCTAGATAGGATATCATAGCCTTATTGCTGTCGCTGGATATTGTTTCAAAACTGATCAGATCAGACAGGATGCTTGATGTTTTTTCCAAATCAGGATGGGTCATGGTTTCACCGTCATTTCGCGTGGAAGATTCGTAAACATATAAGGCGTTGTTTTATCCGTGATCAGAATGGTTTCGGTGGTTTCGATCCCCCAGTCATCCATCCATAAGCCGGGCATGAAATGGAATGTCATGCCGGGTTCCAGAATAGTTTCGTCATTGGAACGTAAGGATATTGTCCGTTCACCCCAGTCAGGTGGATAGGATATACCAATTGGATATCCGCAACGGCCATGCCGATCAATACCTGCTTTTGCCAGCGTTTCTGTCAGGGCATTAGCAATATCACAGGCACGGTTTCCGGCAACAGCTTGTTCCAGGCCTTTTTCCAGTCCTTCTGTCAATGCTTTTGACGCATCAAGAATATGCTGGGGGCAGGGCCTAAATGCACCGTTCGGCATAGGGGAACATTATATCGCCGATAACATCCGGCCAGTTCAAAAAAGGTGACTTCACCTGTTTTCATGGGATCACCATTCCATGTCAGATGCGCTGCACTGGCATCCTTTCCTGATGGAAGCATGGGTACGATGGCAGGATAATCACCCCAGATATCATCAACGCCGCTGATCATAGTTTTGTAAATATCGCTTACCAGTTCATTTTTCGGCAATCCGGGCTCGGCTTTTTCAATTGCCGTAGAAACAATCTTTTTCGAAATCCGCGCGGCGTTTTTCATAAAGACAATTTCTTCATCCGATTTGACGCCACGCTGCCAGTTTACAATTCCGGTAGCATCACAAATGGTGGCTTGCCCCAAAGCTGCTGTTAGCACCTGATGGGCGCGGGCGGAATAATAATAGTTTTCCATCTCAACCCCGATGCGCGCGCCTGCCATGACCAAGCGATTTTACCAGTTCAGCCAGTGTATCCATGGCATGAAGGGTGGTGGACATAACATAGTCATCTGAATAGGAATGGATATGATCATCTGGCATCCAGACAGTCCGGAGCGCACCATTGGCATCCATGCGCCGTCCCCACCAATGCGGCGGGGTGTCATGGGTGACTATGACGGCCTGATGCACATAAAAAGACCAGCCATCATATCCGGTCAGCCATGCCATATTTGACGGATCAGTAACAATAATGACATCTAGGCCATCCTTTTCCATGACCTTGCGGGTTTTCCCTAATCGGCGATCATATTCTTTCTGGCTAAATGGGGCGCGTGCAATGGACATATCTTTCCTCGCTTTGTATCTACTATATAGATATTATGATCATCATTGCTTTTCCGGCAAGAGCATTTAATCTATTAATCAGTATTCATATCTTTATGGTTTTAAACATGTCTATTGACTGGACTCAACATACGATAAATAACGCCCGTCAGGCGATCAAGGATGTATTAATCGAAACCCCCGTTCTGCCCTTGCAAAGCAGTAAAATTGCACCTTATCTGCCCCCGGATGCGGATATGTATATCAAGCTGGAATTGTTTCAGCATACCGGCAGTTTCAAGGCTAGAGGGCGCGTTTCTGGGGGTAAGTTCCCTATCCGAAGACGCTATGGCGAATGGTGTTGTCACCTTTAGCGGCGGTAATCATGCGCTGGCTTTATCTTGGGCGGCACGGGAAAGGGGTGTTCCGGTCAAAGTGGTCATGATGGAAACCGCTGATCCCATGCGCATAGAAGGATGTCGCCATATGGGTGCCGAGCTGGTGCTGGCCAAGGATATGATCACCTGTTCCGATCTGGTCAAAACAATCTGCGCTGAAGAAAACCGAACCTATCTGCATCCATTTAATGATCCGACCATGGTACTGGGTTCAGCCACTTGCGGCGCTGAAATGGCCAGCCAGATGCCGCCACTTGATATTGTTGTGCTACCCATTGGTGGTGGGGGGCTTATTGCTGGAATGGCAACGGCCATTAAACTGGATCGTCCACAAACAATAGTCATCGGGGTTGAACCCGAAGGATGTGATAACATGACCCGTGGTCTTGCCGCCGGAAAAGCCATTGTCATGGATCAGGTGAATACGATTGCTGATAGCCTTGGGGCACCGGAAACCCTGGATTTCAGTCTTAATATCGTCCGACAACAGGTGGATGAAGTGATTACTGTTTCAGATGCCGAACTGGCAGCCATGATGCTGCGTATGCGGGAAAGTTTATCGCTGATGGTGGAACCTGCCTGTGCGGCATCTCTGGCCGGGGCATGTGGGCCATTGCGTGATCGCCTCATGGGGAAACGTGTTGGCTTGCTAGCCTGTGGGTCAACAATCAGTCCGGAACGCTGGGATAGGAACACCAGTGGCCATAAACCATTTGCATTGACTAACTAACTCCTCAATAAATCTAGCGTAGATTGTCAAACCAATATGGATTTGACCATGCCTTGCGGCCATCATTCTGCATAATGGTGATCCGGAAGAAAGGGGAATCAAAATCCGACAGATCAAAGACGGCATAGCTGATATTGTCACCATGTACCGACTTGGCAGAATAGCCCTGACCGGACAACATGATATGTCTGGCAGGTGAACACGACACATGAAGCGCATCATCATCCAGAATAATAGCATGTATCTCAACGCCTGTTGAGGAATAATGCCGGCCGTGTTTAAGGGCGGACAGGATGGCATCAGATGATAATGCACTGGCACCAACCATAACCCATCCACCACCATAATCAGCACCATTGAAATGGGAATCATCGGTGGCGGTAAAACTGATCCTATGCCCTTCCTGAAGCAGGATATCAGCGGTTGCAATACCAGAGCCACGATTGCTTTTGATGGTGCAGGAATAATTAAAAACTTCTACCGCATGGGCGGCGCTAACCAGCATGGATTCGTCCGTTGTCATGCTATGCCATTCCGGATGGGCGATGGATACATAGGCACCAGCCTCTTTCGCGCGGGCAACCATGCTGGTAACATCTTCATCATGATGCGCCACTTCAAAATCCAGCGGCAGGCCATTGGCAACAATATGCCATAACCCATCCTGATCATAGCGCTTGCCCAGACAATGCAATTCAGCCGAAGGCAGGGTAATAAAATCAGGCTGATCAAATGCGGAACCGTCTGTCACACAATCTGCGGCAAAAGACGTGTCATGCCATAGATGATCAGAAAGTGCGATGAAATCATATCCGAGGTCGCGATAACTGCTGATAACGGCATCAATTGGCTTCAAGCCATCTGACTGGCTTGTATGGCCATGCAGATTGCCGCGAAATAAGGGAGTATCCTGATCAAAAGGTGGTAACAACATGAGAATATTCCCAATCCTGATATATACTGTTTACTTAATGATCTAATATATCGCATCATGTGAAGAAATCATGACAATTATAATTAAATTGGTTAAATTTTAATTATTGAATTTAAAAGGGATAAGAGATTGTCAATAAAAATGCGGCGATTAGGCCATAAAGGGCCAGAGATTTTTCCTATTGGCATTGGGGCAATGTCTTTTACCAATTTTTATGGTGAAACAAATAAAGATGCGTCATTCGCGCTTCTCCATATGGCCATGGATAAAGGCGTTAATCATCTGGATACCGCAGATATTTATGGCATGGGACAATCCGAAGAAGTCATTGGTGCATTTTTGGCTCAAACAGGGGCATCGGCACGCCGATTTTTCCGGATTGCAACAAAAGCAGGAATTGACCGAAAGAAAACGGGGGATGGAAGCGATTATAATAATGATCCAGCCTATCTTAGGGCATCATTAATTGCATCGCTGGAACGGCTTGGCGTGGATCAGGTTGATCTGTTTTATGTTCACCGACGCCAAAGCGATATTCCTATTGAAGATGTGGCCGGCGCATTAGCGGATTTGGTAAAAGAAGGGCTGACAGCCAGCATCGGATTTTCAGAAATTGCACCTACATCTCTTAGGCGCGCACATGCTATTCACCCTGTGGCGGCGGTGCAATCGGAATACTCGCTTCAGACGCGCGGGCCGGAACTGGGGCTGATATCAGCAACACGCGATATCGGGGGCGGCTATGGTCGCGTTTTCACCCGTCGGGCGAAGCCTTTAACAGATATCCCCATGATGCTGACCGTGTTGCTCATATGCCCTTTCTGGCTATCAATCCACGTTTTATCGGTGACAACCTGACACGGAATATCGCAGCAACAGAACCATTCCGGCAATTAGCAAAGGATATGGGGATGGCCGCCTCGACTTTGGCCACGGCATGGGTGCTAAGCCGGGATGATCATGTTATCCCCATTCCGGGCACACGATCTGTTGATCATTTTGCAGAATTGATTGCCGCCGCTGAAGTGCAGTTATCTGCTGAGGATTTGGCAAGAATTGACCATATTCTTCCAGCAGGGTGGTGTCATGGTGACCGCTATGCTGAAAGCCAGTGGAACGCTGTTGAAAGGTATTGTTAGCCGTTGGATTTTGATATGAGTACAGAAAGTTTAAGCGATCAGTTTTTTGATATGGCCGCAAGCCATTCCAAAAAACCCTTTCTTTATGAAAAGAAAGATGGTGTCTGGCAGGGCAGCACATATGGGGAAGTGGCTAATCGTGTGCTACGAGCTGCCGCGTGCCTGAAAAACCTTGGCGTTAAAAAAGGCGATAGAGTTGTTATTGGTTCAGAAAATTGCGTGAACTGGGCTATCGCGGATTTAGCTATTATGACTCTGGGGGCGCTGGTTGTTCCATCTTATAGCACTAATACGATGGAAGACCATCTGCATGTCATCAATGATTCTGGTGCTGTGCTGGCCATTACTTCATCTGGTGATCTGGCGGAAAAATGGCTCAAGCGGCAGATAAGGCAAAAGCCTGTCAGACGCTGATATGTTTTGGCGATCAAGAGTTAGGCTTCAAAAGAAAAAACCAACTGTCAAAAACTGGAATAAAGAATTAGCTCAGGTTGAATTGTCTTTGCTGGAAAACATTCGGGAAAAATCAATCCTGATGATCTAAGCTGTTTCATCTATACATCAGGAACAGGTGGTTTACCTAAAGGCGTGATGCTGACGCACCGGTCAATTGCCGCCAATGTTGAAGGCGTCCGGCAAATGCTGGAACGCGCCAATCTGATTAAAGATCAGCGGTTCCTATCCCTACTGCCTTTATCGCATTCATATGAACATACCGGTGGATTGCATCTGCCTATCACCATGGGTGCTGAAATCTGGTATTGCGAAAGCGTTGATCAGGTATCCAGCAATTTACAGGAAGCCAGACCAACATTGATGATTGCAGTGCCACGGCTTTATGAAGTGCTTTATGACCGGATAGAACGTGGCCTGAAAGCAAAAGGGGGCTTAAGTGAAAAACTGTTCCGCAAGGCAGTCGCTTTAGGGTTGAAAAAACTGGATGGTGAGCGTTTGTCCCTTACGGAAAAAGTGATGGATCGGTTGCTGGAAAAACTGGTTCGCGCCAAAGTCAGACAAAGACTGGGTGGCCGGTTGCGGTATTTCTGTTCTGGTGGCGCACCACTTAACCCTGATATTGGCCGGTTTTTTCTAGCGATTGGTGTTGGCATTCTACAAGGCTATGGCCAGACAGAGGCATCACCGGTGATTTCATTGAACCCGCCAGAGGATATTCGCATTTCCACGGTTGGTGTCCCTGTTCCCGGTGTCGAGCTTATCCTTGATGATGATGGGCAAATCCTTGTCCGTGGTGACATGGTCATGCAAGGCTATTGGAATAAACAGGAAGAAACCAGAGAGACCATTCAGGATGGCTGGCTACACACTGGCGATATTGGCCAGATTGATGATGATAGTTATCTCATGATTACCGGACGCAAGAAAGAGATCATCGTCAATTCCGGAGGGGATAATATCGCACCGGCTAGGTTGAAGCTTTGCTCGATGCATCCTGATATTGAACAGGCTATGATAACAGGTGATAAGCGGCCATGGCTTGCCGCTGTCATTGTGCCTTCGGCAGATATCAGCGCATTACCCAAGGCAGATCAGCAAAAGCGATTGAAAGCGGCATGTGATGGGATTAATGCCAACCTGTCGCAATTGGAAAAAGTTCGCCGCTTCGTTATTGCTGATGAACCATTTACCATTGAAAATGGTGAAATGACACCAACCCTGAAAGTGCGGCGTCATATGGTCATGAAACGCTATTCTAATGCTCTCAATGCATTGTATAAATCCTGATCAGGCAGGAATGATCTGGCCGTCCCATGCTAGAACCTGACCACTATTTTGGGTGCTAGCCTGATTTATGACATCAAGTCAGATAATAGGCGGCTTCGGTCTGGGTAAACAAATCATGTTTTAATCCGGACTGAAAGGGTTTTGACAAATCGGTATCTGTCGTTCCCGGATGAAGCCCGATGACAATACCGGCCGGATTACGGTGATGCAGTTCAAGGGCAAAGGTTTTTAACAGCATATTCAATGCTGATTTAGATGCGCGATAGCTATGCCAGCCACCAAGCCGGTTGTCGCTGATACTGCCCACCCTTGCTGATATGGCGGCAAAGACAGATTTGCTATCTTTGGCTAGTAAAGGCAGTAACCTTGCTTGCAATTAATGCAGGGCCAATGCTGTTGATCTGAAAATTGGCTGCCATAGTATTGGCATTCAGATGCCGCCATGATTTTTCGGGGTTAAGTCCCCTTTGTTCATCATGCAGCATGCCTGTTGCAACAATCACCAGATGAACAGGCGCAAGATCAGATAGCATATGGCAGGCGCGGTCGATACTATCGGGCTGTGTAAAATCGATTTGGAATTTTGGATCATGATGCCGCCGGGAAAACCCGAATATCTGTTCAATATTTGGATGGGATGCCAGCATGTTCATAGATGGCAGAACCAATACCGCCGCCAGTGCCGAAAACAGCAACGCGCATGTTTTCGGTGAAACTGGATAAATCGGCATAAGGTGTTTTCAGGTCACTCATACTGATCTAGATAGGACATTGTTTCTGATAGCAATAGCTAGCTATCAATCCATGTCATCAATGTGTCCAGATGATCAGCTTCGTCGGATGGTTTATCCCAGCGAATACGCTGAAAACGCGGAAACCGCATGGCGACGCCAGATTTATGTCGTGATGAACGGCCAATTGCATCGAAAGCTACTTCAACCACAAGTGTCTTTTTCAATTCCCGAACTGGCCCATAACGTTGTGTGGTATTGGCACGGACAAAGGCATCCAGTTTTTTTCAACTCCGCATCAGAAAACCCGGAATAGGCCTTGCCAACAGGGACAAGCACAGCGGCATGATCCGGATTATCAACGTCATTCGCCCACGCCCCAAAGGTATAATCTGAAAAGAAAGATGACCGTTTACCATGGCCGCGCTGGGCATAAAGCAGGACGACATCAGCAGTTAAGAGGGTCACGTTTCCATTTGAACCACTGGCCTTTGACGCGACCCTGATGATAGATACTTTGGCGGGCTTTAATCATTAATCCTTCGATCAGACCGCCATCACGGCATTGTTGCCGCCATTGATCCAGCTGATGCTGGTCAGGTAAATGGCAGGGGCATAGACAGGTCAATCAGCGGATGATCAAGCTGTTCAATGATTTTTTTTAATGTCAGATGGCGGTGTTCTATAGGCATTTGGCGCAGATCATCCTGACCATCGATTAGCGTATCATATGCACGCAGGAATACAGGTGTTTCCTGCATTAATTTGGCTGACGGTTTTTTCCGATTTAGCCGTTGCTGTAAATGTTGAAAAGGGGCAATATTATCGGGTTCCCCAGCCAGTAATTCCCCATCTAATGTGCCATGCCAGTCTAGCGGTTTCACCAATTCGGGAAATCCTGATGAGATATCATCACCTGAGCGCGAAAATAACCGGACGCCATCATGCCCTGATGCCAGCTGGACTCTGGCACCATCCCATTTCCATTCCACCATCCATTGTTCTGGTGTAATGAGGATATATCCTGATCATCTAACGGATGGGCCAGCATCAATGGACGGAAAACGGCTTTTCCATCGGCATTGGGGCGTGGCGATTTATCTTCCAGCCAGTCAAATAGCTGATCATAGGGCGGCTGTAACAATGGCCAGATTTCTTCGATATCCTCGACAGGTTTGTCATAAGCATGGGCAAGCGCAAGCCTGACCATTCGCCCTGATGCCCCATACGCTTAAACCACCTGTGATCAGTTTTAATATCCCCAGCGGGTTGTCGCATCACTGATATCAAGCCATTGGCAGATCAATGTTTTTGCGTCCTCTGCATTTGCTTTATCCAATGCATTCACCATATCGGATAATGCTGGCGGCGTGCTATTGGGGCGGGTGATATGTTCTGGCCAGATAAGGGCGACGGTTTCTGCCAGATCACCAACAAAATCATAGGAAATGGCAAATAATTCCGGATCAATTTTTGTGCTAACCATGTCACGGATTAATGATGGCTTGGCTTTCTTGGTCTGGAACTCACAAACCAGTGACGCCAGTCCCCAGCCACGATCAGGCATAGGTGTATTCTTAAACCATTCGGACAGGTGATGGATTTTTGTGTTGCGTTGCGGGGTGAATAATAATTGTTCCAGTAATCGGGCAAAACGGATCATTCGGCATCATCCTCATAACCAATCAGATGTAGCGCTTTTGCTGTTATGCCTTTCAAAGACAAAGCCCGCATCAGGGCATCTTCGCGGCCATGTGTTATCCAAACCTCTTTTGGTTTTATGTCTTCAATTGTTGCCAGTAAATCATTCCAGTCGGCATGATCAGACAGAATAAGCGGCAGTTCTACGCCGGATTGTTTGGCACGCTGTTTTACCTGCATCCAGCCTGATGCCATGATAATCAAGAGGATCAGGCAGACGCCGCGACCAGCGATCCGCTATGGCAGAAGGCGGGGCTATGACAATCTGGCCGGCAAGGGCAGGTTGCGGCATGCCTTTTTCACCGCTTGTTGCGGCTCAAGCGAACCTAATGGGACGCCATGATCCTGATATAGCTGACACAGTTTTTGCAACGCACCATGAATAAAAATGGGTTTGTCATATCCTGCCTGCCTGAGAAGAGCAATAACCCGCTGGGCTTTGCCAAGGGAATAGGCACCAATGACATGAGCGCGATGGGGAAACTGTTTCTAGTGAATCCAGTATTTTTCGAATTTCTCCAACGGATCAGGATGGCTGAATACGGGAAGGGCAAAAGTGGCTTCGGTGATGAAAATATCACATGCAACAGGTTCAAATGCGGCGCAGGTGGGATCAGGTTTGCGTTTATAATCGCCTGAAACGACAACGCGTGACCCTTGGCAATCGAGGACAATCTGGGCGCTGCCAAGCACATGACCTGCCGGCACCAGATGAAAACTAACATCACCAATACGCATGGTTTCATGCCAGTTTAAAGGTGTGATGCGGGTGGCAAAACGTTCACCATACCGGGCTTTCATGATGGCTAGGGTTTCTGGTGTGGCGATCACATGGTGGTGCCCCGGCCGTGCATGATCAGCATGGCCGTGGGTGACAATGACAGTATCAGCGGCTCTTGTCGCATCAATTTGAAAATATGGCTCACCTGTTTTATCGATAACAGCCAGACCAGATGCTAATGGTCTTATCCACCGGGATGGATGAACCGCCGGCACTAGCCAGCCTTATGTTCTGATCCGAACAGTTTTTTCCATTCAGCATCATCTAGATTTTTCAAATCTTCGCGCAGTTCTTTGCCAACGGAAAACGCTTTTTTAACCGCTGGTCGTTCGCTCACCAATTGTCGCCACCGCATGACATGTTTGTAATCTTCAATATTAACATTCTGCCGTTTAAAGGTGCGCGTCCATGGGAAAATAGCCATATCGGCAATGCTGTATTCGCCGGCAACATATTCATGATCAGCCAGTTGGCGATCCAGCACGCCATAAAGCCGGTTGGCTTCGTTACTATATCTATCCATGGCATAGGGGATTCTATCTGGTGCATAGAAATTAAAATGATGCGCCTGTCCTAGCATTGGGCCAAACCCGCCCATCTGCCACATTAGCCATTCATAAACAGCTATTTTTTCACGCTGATTACGTGGCAAGAATTGCCCTGTCTTTTCAGCAAGGTAAAGCAGGATGGCACCAGATTCAAAAATGCTTTGCGGTTTGCCATCAGTGGTATCATGATCAATGATTGCCGGAATACGGTTATTAGGGCTAAACGTCAGAAAATCAGGCTTGAACTGGTCACCTTTTCCGATATTTACCGGGTAAACCTTATATACAAGACCCATTTCTTCAAGAGCGATAGCAACTTTGTGCCCGTTCGGCGTTGGCCAATAGTGAAGTTCAATCATGATAGATGTTTTCCATTTCTGTATTAAAGCTTATCAAAATCCATTTTCGACTTAGTTTTATGGAAAATGGATATTGGGATATTATAGATATTTGGAATGAGCGATAGATGAATTCAACCCCTAAAAATAGAACTCGTATTCCATGATAGATGAAGCACAGATATTGCCGCCGCCATTTAATACATGGTTTGAAAGCAAAGGCTGGCATCTGCATTCGCACCAGCTGGCGATGCTGGAAGCCGCCAGATATGGCGAATCCATGTCTGTTGGTTGCGCCAACTGGTGGCGGTAAAACTCTTGCCGGGTTTTTGCCCAGCCTGATAACTCTGGCCAAACATTCCCAGCAGCAGGAGCCAGAAAAATCAACGCTTCATACGCTTTATATCTCACCATTGAAAGCATTGGCAGCAGATATCGAACGCAATCTGATGATGCCAATTACAGAAATGGCTTTGCCTTTTCGCGCGGAAACCCGCACCGGTGATACCAGTGCAGCTGACCGGCAACGTCAACGCCACCAGCCACCAGATATTCTGATGACAACACCGGAATCACTTCAGCTGATGCTGGCATGGGATGATGCTGATCAGATGTTTCAAAAACTGGATACGGTTATTCTGGATGAATTACATGCTTTAGCGGGCAGTAAACGAGGGGATATGCTGGCGTTATTGCTGGCGCGTTTGCGGCGGTTTAATCCTGACCTTCGGGTGGTCGGGCTGTCGGCCACGATTGCAACGCCGGAACATTTGCGTGGCTGGTTACATCCAGATTCGGATGCTGTTAGGATCATTCATGGTCAGCCAAGCCCCAAGGCTGATATTACCCTGCTTGATCGGTCAGATACCATTCCATGGGCAGGTCATTCGGCAAGTTATGCCGTGGCCGATATTTACCAGCATATTCTGGACGCAGAACATACTTTAGTTTTTGTTAATACAAGAGCGCAGGCAGAGATGCTGTTTCAACAGTTATGGCGGATCAATGATGCCAATCTGTCCATCGGGCTTCATCATGGGTCATTATCACGCGAACAACGGCAACGGATAGAAATACATATGGCCGCTGGCCAGTTGCGTGCGGTTATTGCTACGTCTTCTCTTGATCTGGGGATTGACTGGGCAGAAGTTGATCTTGTTATACAGGTTGGTGCGCCCAAAGGCACTTCACGGTTGATGCAGAGAATTGGCCGGTCCGGGCATCGCTATGATCAGGTTAGCCGTGCGGTGCTGATCCCATCCAATCGGTTTGAGGTGCTGGAATGTCTGGCCGCCATCCATGATATTCAGGACGGATTACTGGATGATCCTGCTGATTATGATGGTGGGTCTTGATGTGCTGGCACAGCATCTGATTGGTCTTGCCATTCACGCGCCATTTGATCCAGATGATATTTATGCTGAAGTCAAATCCGCTTGGCCGTATCGGAATTTATCGCGTGATGATTTTGATGATACGCTGATTTTCCTTTCAACAGGCGGATATGCACTTAAGAGCTTATGAGAAGTTTCACAAACTGAAACCGGGGCAAGACGGGCTTTACCGAATGGCAAGCAGGGCTGTTGCGACCCAGTGGCGACTTAATGCCGGTACCATTGTTGAAACCCAGACCATGAAAGTGGATCAGCGCGGTGTTGGTCGTTTAGGTGAAATCGAAGAATATTTTGTTAGCGGCCTTGTCCCGGGCGATAGTTTTATGTTTGCAGGCCGCATTTTGCGTTATCAGGGGATCTGTAAGCCTGGGGTCATTGATGTTGTGGCCATCTACCGCAACGGAACCTAAAGTGCCGGCTTATGCGGGTGGGCGATTGCCGTTGACAAGCAATCTGGCTGATCGCATTCGTCATATGATGGGGCAAAATCAGATTGAACAGAATCATTTATGGGATCAGTTTCCGTCTGCGCTTCGCCAATGGTTATATATGCAAAGCCAGAAATCATATCTGCCTGATGCTGATAACCTGCTGGTAGAAACCTTTCCCCCGTGGGGGTCGGTATTATACAGTAATCTATGGATTTGAAGGGCGTAATGCCCATCAGACACTTGGTATGCTGGTCACACGGCGGATGGAAAGATCAGGGCTTAAACCTATCGGTTTTGTTGCAACGGATTATGCTATTGCGGTCTGGTCATTGCGGCGGGTGGAAAATCCTGACACGTTATTATCGCCTGATATGATGGGTGATGATCTGGAAGAATGGATGCTGGAAAGCACTATGCTTAAACGGTCTTTTCCGTGTGGTGGCAACAATTGCCGGATTACTGGAAAAACGATTGCCGGGGGCGGCGCGTACAGGTCGGCAGATGACGATTAATTCTGATCTGATTTATGATGTGCTTTTGCGTCACCAGCCAGATCATATCTTGATCAGGGCGACCAGATAGGAAGCCGCGCGCGGTTTGACGGATATTCGCCGCCTTGGTGATATGCTCATGCGGTTCTCTGGAAAGGTGAAAGTCAAGCATCTTAATCGGGTATCACCACTTGGCCTGCCCCTGATGCTGGAGGTCGGGCGTGAATTGATCACGTCTTCTGCTGTTGAGGATGCGCTGGCCGAACTGGAACAAGATCTCTTGTCTGAAGTCATGAAAGGTGATAGCGACGCTGCATCACATTCTGATCCGTTGCAACCGCATTTATTATTATGACCGTATCTTCATCCTGTTCTTTCACGCGTGCTGGTATTCCGATGCTGGCTTATCCTGATGGATCATTATTTATTCCGCATGAACGGCTATTGGTGTTTTCTGATCTCCATCTGGAAAAGGGGCGGGCTATGGCTGGACACGCGCCCCCTGCCAGAAATGGATACCGATACCACTTTAGCGGATATGCAGACAGCCATCACAAGGGATAATCCCGACCGTGTTCTGTTTCTTGGTGACAGTTTCCACCGGAGCCAGATGGCAGCCAGTTTGCCCATGCGCCACCGTGATGCTTTACAGGCTATGCTATCTGACCGTGAGGTTATCTGGATTACTGGCAATCATGACCCTGATTTACCTGACTATCTTACCGGTTCTGTCCGGCAGGAATTAATGCTGGGGGCATTGATCTTCCGACATGAAGCTGATCGCCTGCCAAGGCAGGGTTCTGTGAAAAGAATAGAAATCTCAGGCCATTTTCACCCGAAAATCAGATTGGCAACACGGGCACGGCGCATCACCGGACGGTGTTTCATGGTAATGGAACGTCGTCTGATCATGCCAGCATTTGGTGCTTATGCTGGTGGGCTATATGTTAATGCGCCCGCGCTTAAGGCATTTCATGATGATCAGATGGAAATATTTTTCTGTCACGCTTGCCGTATCTATCGCTACGCCTATTCTCAATGAAAGCATAATATATAAAAGGATAGGGTTATGTCTGCTGTCATATGCTGGTTTCATCAGGATTTGCGTTTGTCTGATCATCCGGCCCTTACCGCCGCTATTGCTAAAGGTAAACCGGTTATTCCTGTTTATATCTATGATGATATATCACCCGGCAAATGGGCGGCGGGCGGGGCGAGCCGATGGTGGCTAGATCAGTCATTACGGGCACTTGATGCGGATTTGCGTCAGCTTGGCTCACAGCTGATTGTTATGAAAGGCTCTGCTGATGTGGTTGTTCCGGCATTAGCCAATGCTCATGCTGTAAGCGATGTTTATGCCCATACTCATCATGAACCATGGGCGCGGAAAATGCAGGAAAGACTGGCCAGCTGGCTGAAATCGGATGGTATCGGTTTTCATCATAGCGAGGGTGTTTTGTTATTTCCGCCAGGGTCTGGCTTATCAAAAGTGGGTGAACGGATGCGGGTGTTTACCCCATTCAAGAAAAGCCTTTATCGGCTTGGTCGCTACCGGTCTATCGCTCCACGCCCCAAGCATATTCCCGCGCCCGAACAATGGCCTGATCATGTAGGCATAGACGGGTTGGGTTTGATTAATCACCAGATTGGCTGGCATAAAACGCTAGTTCCGCATTGGCAAGTGGGTGAAGCAGCAGCACAACAGATGCTGGCTGATTTTATTGATCATCATATGGATGATTATAAACAGCTTCGGGATTTTCCATCACTCAAATCAACATCCCGCTTATCGCCCCATCTGCATTTTGGTGAGATATCACCACTTGAGATTCTCAACGCGGTTGAAAGCGTGACGTCGCTTGATGACAATGAGGGGCAGAGCATTTCATTTCAGAAGTGATTTGGCGTGAGTTTTCATATGAATTGCTGGATCAACGGCCAGATATGCCGCAAGCTCCGCTAAAGAAGCTTTTTCCCGCTTTCCATGGATTGATAATTATGACCATTTGCTGGCGGCATGGAAAAAGGGGAAACCGGTTATCCGCTTATCGATGCTGGTATGCGGGAATTATATGCGACCGGCTGGATGCATAATCGCATTCGTATGATCACGGCATCTTTTCTGATCAAGCATCTGTTGGTTCCATGGCAGGAAGGTGAAGACTGGTTTTTTGATACACTGGTTGATGCTGATCTGGCATCGAATAGTGCCGGCTGGCAATGGGTGGCTGGTCGGGGGCTGATGCGTCACCATATTTCCGGATTTTTAATCCGATTACGCAAGGTTTAAATTTAAAGCATCTGAATATGTTCGTCGCTGGCTTCCTGAATTGAATGGTCTGTCTGATGATATGCTCTTTGATCCGTCATCTGCGCCACCGGCACTGGTTGAATCGGCAGGGGTAAAGCTAGGGAAAACCTATCCTCATGCATTGGTGGATCATGCTTCCGCACGGCAGAAAGCTCTTGATGCTTATGAAAAAATAAAAGCATCATAAAGGCTTTTTATCTATGGGATTTGATCTAGATTGTTATTGGTAATTAACTGAATAGAGTAGTTATGCGCATAGCTGTTATCGGTACAGGTGTATCTGGCCTGGCTTCATCTCTAATTCTTGATAAAGTGGCAGATGTCGATGTCTTTGAAAAAGATACGCGCATTGGCGGTCATAGTAATACCGTCGATGTGAACACGCCACATGGGGTTATTCCTGTTGATACGGGATTCATTGTATTTAACCCCAAACGCTATCCCAATCTGATAGGTATGCTGGATTATCTGAATGTGTCTAGCGAAGAAAGCAACATGTCTTTTGCGCTATCACTTGATGGCGGGCGGATGGAATATGAAGGCTCAGCCATGGGGTTGGTAGGGCAGCCGGCAAATATCCTGCGACCATCTTATTGGCGGATGATCATTGATCTGACCCGCTTTTACAGAAACGGTATGACAGCGGTATATCAAGGCGATGATAATGAATCTCTGGCCGATTTTATTACCCGTATGCGATTTTCGGATGCTTTTGTGCAATATCACCTGTTGCCATTAGGGGCGGCAATCTGGTCATGTCCGGCGGAAACCATGCTACAATTTCCAGCAAGGTCTTTCATGGCATTTATGGAAAACCACCAATTGCTTGATTTTACTGGTCGCCCGCAATGGCGCACGGTGTCAGGCGGGTCACGCCAGTATATCAAAAGCATTCTTTCGCAACTGAAAAAACCGCCGCGGACTGGTGTTCATATTACCGGTTTGCGGCGTCATGCCGGCGGTGTTATGCTTATCCATCGCTGGTGAAGGTGAGATATGGTATGATCGTGTTGTAATGGCCGCACATGCTGATCAATCTATGGCGTTAATATCTGACGCATCAGATGCTGAACGTGATATCCTTGGTGCCTTTGATTTTCAGCCGAATATTGCTGTCTTGCATAGTGATATCAGCCAGATGCCAAAACGGCGGCGGCTTTGGGCATCATGGAATTACCGCACCTCTTCCGGCAAGGTGGGAGCAGATATTATCAACGGATCTGAAAAGCCTGATAATCTGTCTGTTACCTACTGGATGAACAGATTACAAAATATCCGTCAGGATGTTCCCTTATTTGTAACGCTAAATCCTATTGATGCTATCGCGGAAGATAAATGTCACGCTACATTTTCTTATGATCACCCGGTATTTGATCAGAAAGCGATAAACGCGCAGAAAGATTTGCCAAGCATTCAGGGACAGAATGGGTTATATTTTGCGGAGCATGGACAGGATACGGTTTTCATGAGGACGGCATGGCATCAGCGGTAAAAAGTAGCCAGAGCAATGCAAATTGATGTTCCGTGGCAAAGCCCAACGCTGGCAGATGTTCACTGATCTGCCCACCATAGAACCGGCAGAGGTTCCAGCAGAATGACCGCACCAGTCATGCTGGTAACATCAGATATTTCGCATACCCGTTATGGGAAGCCATCACATTTTCTCAAACGTAAAGGGTTATCCATCTGGATTGATCTGGATCATCTGGACGCGGCCAATGCCACTAGCCGACTGTTTTCGGTTGACCGATTTAATGTGCTGTCTTTCAGGAAAAGGATTATGGGCCAAACTTTCACGCTAAGGCGTTTGTCATGCCATTGGGGCAATATATTCGGACATTGGCGGCTGACGTTATTCCGGAACAGGATATTGCTTCGGTTCGCCTGTTAACCTTTCCGCGTATTTTTGGAGTGGCGTTTAACCCGTTATCGGTTTATGTGGCTTAGTGATCCATCTGGTCAGACTAGTCATGACAGTATATGAGGTCAGTAACACATTTGGCGAAAAGCATACCTATGTTGCCTATGATCAGCAATCTGCCCGACCTGTCCATATTGCGGAAAAATTTTTTATGTATCACCATTTTTTCCGGTCAAAGGGGAATACAGGCTATCTTTCAGGCATATGATGATCATCATACAGGTGATGGTGGGTTATAGCATTGAGAAAAACCTGCCTTGCTGGCGATTTTGCGTGGCGCGGTCAAACCTCTTAGCCACAATATCCTGAATATGTATGTGGGTATTTTCAATGGCCGATGCGACCTTTTGTTTCTATTCACGTTGAGGCATTGAAACTTTGGCGTAAACGTGTACGGTATTTTAAACGACCAGCTGCACCGAAACAGCAATGGTCAAAAACAATTTACAGAAAAACAAACCAAGATAGACATAAAACTTGGTCAAGGATATAAATTAATGAAGACAAGAATACAGAATTGGTTATTTTTTCGGTTATGCCAACATATTCGTAAAGGGGAATTAAAGATAACACTGCCTGATGGTTCCATCCATCATTTTAAGGCAAGGAAAATGGCCCGCATGCTGAATTAATCTGCCATGATCAGCGTGCTATCGGGATGATTTAAGACATGCCCAGATGGGATTTTGTGAAGCCTATATGCTAGGTTATCTTGATAGCCCTGATCTGGTGAAAGTGATTGAATTGGCTTCTTTGCAGCAGGATGTTATCGAAAAAGGTTCAGGATTCGGTTTTGTGCGTAAAATCCTGTTAAAATGGCAGCATTGGCGGAATGATAATAACCGCGAAGGATCTCGCCGCAATATTTCTTATCATTATGATTTGGGCAATCAATTTTATAGCAGCTGGCTTGATCAGAGCATGACCTATTCTTCTGCCTATTATGGTGATGCCACTGATGATCTCTATGATGCCCAGCAGAGGAAATATGCACGGGTGGCAGAACTTGCAGGTGTAACCAAGGGTGGTCATGTGCTTGAAGTCGGCTGCGGATGGGGTGGTTTTGCTGAACATGCCGCAAAGGAATATGGGGCGCAGGTCACCGCCATTACGATTTCACAGGAACAATATGATTTTGCCAAAGCCCGCATTGAAAAGGCTGGTCTGGCGCATCTGGTAGATATTCAATTAACAGATTACCGCGATGTTGGGGACATATGATAGCATTGTTTCTATCGAAATGATTGAAGCTGGCGGTGAAAAGTTCTGGCCATCCTATTTTCAGACCTTATCGGATTGTCTGAAACTGCAAGGCAAGGCTGTCATTCAGATGATTACCATGAATGATGATTGTTATGATTATTACCTGTCAGGCCCTGATTTTATCCAGCGATATATTTTTCCTGGCGGGATGCTACCTGCCATGAATCCATTACAGCCCATTTTTGATCAATCCGGTTTAGCATTAATATCAGCAGACGGGTTTGGGCTTGATTATGCTAGAACACTTGCCGCATGGCGAAACCGGTTCTGGGACGCATGGGATCATATCGCCGAAATGGGTTTTGATGACCGGTTTAAACGGATGTGGGAGTTATATCTAATGTATTGTGAGGGCGGGTTTAGGACAGGCTATATTGATGTCAAACATGTATTACTGGAACGACAAGTGGACAAATGATATTTGATCCCTGTACCTATTTTGATGGCCGTTTTAAAGCTGCCGGTATATTCATTGATCGCAAGGGCATCATTCGTCGCCGTTTTGATGTCATATATTACGGCAACCCCAAAGGATAATGGATTTATTCTGGATGAAGATTTCATCTATGATGATGGTGAAACGGAAACCAGGCAATGGATTGTTACCAAAGACGGGGACAATCAATTTACAGGTGTTGCCGGTGGCGTCATTGGTGAAGCCAGAGGATATATAGATGGCAATGCTCTGATCTGGCGCTATAAGTTTGCTTTGCCAGTTGGCAAGCGTCATATCACGATCAGGTTTGATGATGTCATGGTACTTCAAACTGATGGTGTTCTGATTAATCGCGCCCGCCTGACAAAATGGGGCATATGGGTCGGGGATGTATTGATCAGCTTTCACCCCCAATAAATGATATCTTAAGATCTTTTAGCTGTTTTAAGTCGGAACAGGCGCAAGATACGCCGAATAAGCCAACCTATATATGGTAGCTGGTTTAGTAACTGGCTCGCGCTATCCCAATGATCAATATGCTTTATAACCAGCCCATCTTCATTGAAATGAACCTCAGACATGCCATCAAGATGAAGGGTAAGTGATGTGTAGCCAATAATCTGACCAGTCATTGTCCATCGCAAATAGACAGCATCCGTGCCCATTGCCATATCGCTCACAACAAATTGGGGATTCTGGCAGGTGGCAAACATATGGGCAAACACATGACGGAAACCATCTTTGCCGTTAACGGTATTAAACGGGTCGGAAAAAATAATATCAGCTGCGGCCAGTGCACCAGATCATCTAACGTTTCCGGTGTCAGCTGTTCAAAGGCATGACGATATCTATTAGCAGCATCAGTAAGGGTCATTAGCGTTGTCCAATCACGCGTTTCATTAGCCAGAAATACCAGCGATATGGGATAATGCGAAGGATTTTCAAACTCAGGGCAAACATAAATGGAAAACTGATCATGAATTTTGATGATCGCATGCCTTTAATAATAGCATTTGCGGCATCGGGTGCTGTCATGATCATGGGCATCTTGAATGTATTCTGGGCAGTGGCTTCGGTTTCAACAAATCCGGGGCAGATGACCTGCAATTTAATATGGTTTTCACGGCAGAAAAAATACAAGGATTCAGCAAGCGATATAATAGCAGATTTTGTTGGGCCATAACTTGCCGCCAATGGTAATCCCCGCCATCCCGCCACCGAAGATACTAGTGCAATATGTCCATTCTGTCGGGTTTCCATTAATGGTAATAAAACAGCTAATGCATTAACCTGCCCCATGTAATTGATATCCATCTGTTGTCGGAAAAGGGTGGGGTCTATGGATAAGTTCGTTTGTGGAACATAAGTCCCAGCATTTAATATGGCCTGATCAATGGCGCCAAATCGCTGTTCTGCCTGATGAATAGCATCAGTGACCCCGTCACCATCAGTCACATCACCGACAATGCCAAAAAACTGATCATATTTGTCTGCTAGGGTTTTAAGGGCGTCGGCACGTCTGGCCATGCCTGATACCTTATAGCCGCGTTCAAGCATGATTTCAGCAAGCGCCCGGCCTATGCCTGACGATACGCCAGTGATAAAACATGAATATTTTGTGTCGGATTTTTGGTTGTCATTGTTGTTTATATAGCCCATAAATATGCAATAATCCATCGCAGCATATCTATTTGAATTCCATTTTTATGGAAACGAAAGATATGCAAATGAAAATTGATAATATATCGCATTTGATATTGTTTCACTGTGAGGAACTGCCATGAAGATGACCACTGAAGAAGCATTTGTAAAAGTCCTGCAAATGCATGGAATTGAAGAAGCTTTTGGAATTATTGGTTCTGCTTTTATGCCTATTTCCGATTTATTTCCAAAAGCCGGTATCCGTTTTTGGGATGTTGCGCATGAAAATAATGGTGGCATCATGGCTGATGGTTACACGCGGGCGACTGGAAAAATGTCCATGTGTATCGCACAGAATGGCCCCGGCATTACAAACTTTGTTACAGCTATTAAAACAGCTTACTGGAATCACACACCACTATTGCTGGTAACACCGCAAGCAGCGAATAAAACGATTGGTCAGGGCGGTTTTCAGGAAGTTGAACAAATGGCTCTGTTTAAGGATATGGTCTGCTATCAGGAAGAAGTCCGTGATCCGTCCCGTGTGGCTGAAGTGCTGAACCGTGTGATTGAACAGGCATTCCGGGCAAGCGCACCAGCACAGATCAACATGCCACGGGATTACTGGACACAGGTTATTGATATTGACTTACCGCCAATTGTCCGTTTTGAGCGTCCGTCTGGGGGAGCCGAGGCTATTGATGCGGCGGCTAAATTGTTATCAGAAGCATCATTCCCTGTTATTCTATCAGGTGCTGGGGTGGTTATTGGCGGCGCAATTCCTGAAGTTATCAAACTGGCTGAACAGCTGGATGCACCAGTGGCTTCTGGTTATCAGCATAATGATAGCTTCCCCGGAAGCCATGAACTTGGCGTCGGCCCGCTTGGATATAATGGATCACGGGCGGCAATCGAACTCATTTCAAAAGCTGATGTCGTGCTGGCATTGGGCACAAGGCTAAATCCATTTTCTACCTTGCCGGGTTATGGCATAGACTACTGGCCAAAAGACGCCAAGATCATTCAGGTTGATATCAACCCTGACCGGATTGGACTTACCAAGAAAGTGTCCGTTGGGATTTGTGGGGATGCGAAAAAGTAACCACCCGTATTATGGATGCCCTTTCTGCCAATGCTGGTGATACAAATAGGGCTGAACGCAAATCTGCTATTCACATGGCAAAATCATCATGGCTACAAACGCTCAGCTCCCTTGATCATGAAGATGATGATCCGGGCACATCATGGAATGCTGATGCAAGGCAATCCGAACCTGATCGCATGTCACCACGGATGGCATGGCGAGCCATTCAATCGGCCTTGCCGCGTGATGCCATTATTTCATCTGATATTGGTAACAATTGCGCGATTGGAAACGCATATCCCAGCTTTGATGAAGGCAGAAAATATCTGGCACCGGGGCTGTTCGGCCCTTGCGGATACGGATTTCCAGCCATTCTGGGGGCAAAAATTGGTTGCCCTGATGTCCCTGTTGTTGGCTTTGCTGGTGATGGTGCCTTTGGTATTTCTCAATGAATGAGATGACAGCATGTGGCCGTGATGATTGGCCGCCATTACCATGGTTGTCTTCAGAAACTATCAGTGGGGCGCGGAAAAGCGTAACACAACGCTTATGGTATGATAATAACTTTGTCGGCACCGAACTTGATCCGCATTTAAGCTATGCGAAAGTGGCAGAAGGTTGTGGGCTGAAAGGGGTCAGTGTTACCATCAATGGATGAACTCACCGATGCCCTGAAAACAGCCATTGATGACCAGATGAATAATAAGGTCACTACATTTATTGAAGTCGTGCTTAATCAGGAACTTGGTGAACCATTCCGCCGTGATGCCATGAAAAAGCCAGTTGAGGTTGCTGGGATTAATCCTGCGGATATGCGGCCACAACAGCCCGCATGATGTCACGTTTGACCATTCGGCGGCCAGATGACTGGCATCTTCACTTGCGTGATGGTGCTATGCTGGCCGCTGTTGCACCGGATACAGCACGTCATTTTGGTCGAGCAATGATTATGCCTAATCTGGTGCCGCCTGTGATCGATGTGGTAGCGGCGTCGGCTTATCGTGATCGCATTATGGCCGCTACTGCAGGCTTTGATTTTACACCTTACATGACGCTTTATCTGACCGAAGATACCAGTGTTGAGATGATTGAAGCGGCGGCGGCAGATGATACGGTGCTGGCGGTTAAACTGTATCCGGCAGGGGCGACTACCAATTCGGCATCCGGTGTCCGTGATATGGATAAAGTCATGCCCCAACTGGAAGCCATGGCTAAATTGGTTGCCCCTTGCGGTTCACGGTGAAGTCACCAATGATGAAATTGATATCTTTGACCGGGAAAAACGGTTCATTGATATGGTGCTGGACCCGTTGCGCCAGCGTCTGCCGGATTTGCGCGTGGTGATGGAACATATTACCACTATTGATGCGGTAGAATATATACGCGGGTCTGATCGTAATCTGGGATCAACCATTACACCGCATCACCTGATGATTACCCGAAACCATATTCTGGCAGGGGGCATCAGGCCGCATTATTACTGTCTTCCTGTCGCAAAACGAAGCATCCATCGTGATGCATTGATTGCGGCGGCTATTTCCGGAGATGCCCGTTATTTCATGGGGACAGATAGTGCCCCGCATCCGGATAGTGGTAAATTAAGTCCTTGTGGATGTGCTGGCATATATTCCGCACCGGTTGCCATGGGCTGTCTGGCTCAGGTATTCGAGCAGGAAAATAGCCTTGATAAACTAGAACAGTTTGTTAGCCTCAATGGAGCGGCTTATTACGGATTACCGGATCATTCATCCACCATAACATTAATCCGCCATGATAAACCGTTAGCTCATCTGCCTGCGATAAATGCTGGTGGTGAGAAGGTTACCGTGTTTGATCCGATGCAGCCTGTCTACTGGTCTGTTGCATCTGACACTAGATAGATAGCTTTATTGACCCAGTATGCCGATACTAAAAAATGGATAAGGATTGATCACCATGTTTGCCAATAGTTTTCCAGATAAAGACTTTATAGCCAAACAGGCCGCTAGCATGTTACTGGAAATTGAAGCGGTACATTTACGGCCGGATGAACCCTTTACCCTTACTTCAGGGGCAAAAGCCCGGTTTATATTGATTGCCGCAAGTTGATTTCCTTTCCGCGTATCCGTTCAGCATTGATGGATTTTGGATGCGCCACTGTAATGCGTGACGCCGGTTTTGAAGCATTTGACGCTGTTGCCGGAGGAGAGACAGCAGGGATTCCCTTTGCGGCATGGTTTGCAGAACGGCTTGGTTTGCCAATGCAATATGTTCGAAAAAAACCCAAGGGTTTTGGTCGTGATGCCCGTATAGAAGGGCATCTCAATGCTGGTGACAGGGTTTTGCTGGTTGAAGACCTGGCCACAGATGGCGGCAGCAAGATCAGTTTTGTTGATGCGTTACGCGACGCCGATGCCAAAGTCGAACATTGCTTTGTGATTTTCTTTTACGATATTTTTCCCGCAGCAAGGAAAATCCTCGCCGATGCTGGTATCACACTTCATTATCTGACCACATGGCGCGATGTTTTGGCGGTAGCTGCTGAAAAGGGGATGCTGGCATCTGATCAGATCAAGACCATTGAATCATTTCTGGATGATCCCGCATCTTGGTCAGCTAGCCATGGCGGCGCAGAGTAACCTGTAATCCCTATAGAGCCGTGCCTTTCAGCATATCCTGTAATTTTGGAATATAGGTGATCGCATCAGGGCTAAATGGATGAATTTCCAACACTTTTTCATAGATGGATAATGCGCTGGAATATTCCCCCTGATGCAGGCGGATCATAGCAAGGCCGGATAAAGCCCCGAAATGATTTGGTTCTATAGCCAGAACTTTTGCAATATCATCAGCAGACCCTGACCAATTACTCCGCAAAAACCGAACCGTAGCACGTTTATTCCATGCTTCAGCATATTCGGGATGCTTTTCAATGATATTGGTGAATACGTCCTCGGCCACTTGTAAATTGCCAGTCTGCATATAAAAGACACCCCGTTCCATCAACTCATCCGTAGCGGTATCCCCACTTGTTGACATCCAGCGATCCCAGATTTTAAGCACTATATCATTGGCCGTTTTACTATCATCCGCTTTTTGCAGATTCGTGAATAACTGCTGAAGCGTTTCATCATTCTGGCTAGTAACTGTTGCGGCATAAAGGGAAAAAGGGCTGGCCGCTATGAACATGAAAATAGCTAGCGTCAGAGCCGACAAACGATATCGCATTGAAGCGTGTTTAAATATATGTTTGGTCATAATTTAAACTTATATCGATTTATCTATCTGGCAAGATGGAACATGATGAGCTGATGCAAGTTTATAATTATTGCGGTGACATGACTTGCGATTGCTGTCCTGGCTTGTCATAGTAAACAGGTTTTTTGGGGATAAGGATGATATCATGACAACAGGCGCATTATCAGGCATCAAGGTTCTTGATCTGACACGCATTCTGGCTGGCCCTAGCTGTACCCAGATGTTAGGTGATCTGGGGGCAGATGTGGTGAAAATCGAACGCCCGGGCAGGGGTGATGATACCCGTTCATGGGGGCCGCCATATGTCACGGATAAGGATGGCGCAAATACGACTGAAAGCGGATATTATCTGTCAGCTAACCGTAATAAGCGATCCATGGCAGTTGATTTTACGACCGAAGAAGGCGCTGAACTGGTGCGATTGCTTGCCAGCAAAGCCGATATCATCATTGAAAATTTCAAAGTTGGCGGATTGAAAAAATACGGCCTCGATTATGACAGCCTGAAAGCGATTAATCCGCGCTTGATCTATTGTTCCATTACCGGTTTTGGCCAGACAGGGCCTAATGCTAGCCGGGCGGGATATGATGCTATGGTGCAAGGCTATGCCGGTATCATGTCCCTGACAGGGGCGCCAGATGGTGAGCCCTATAAAGTAGGCGTTGCTATTGTTGACGTTATGTGCGGCATGCATGCCATTACCGGTATTCTTGCCGCGCTTCATCATCGCCATACCAGCGGCAAGGGGCAATATATTGATGTTGCATTAGTTGATAGTCAGGTATCTTGGCTGGTCAATCAGGGTGCGAATTATCTGCTTAATGGGCAGGTGCCAAAACGATATGGAAATGCTCACCCCAATATCGTGCCCTATCAGGTGTTTGCCGTATCGGACGGGCATATTATTGCTTCAGTTGGAAATGATCAGCAATTTGCCCGTTTTGTTGATATTCTTGGTCTGGCAGAATTAGCTGACGATCCCCGATTTGCCACTAATCCGGCGCGGGTTCAGCATCGTGATATTCTGATCCCAATTCTGTCTGAAACCATTGGCCAGCGAAAGAAAAGCGAATTGCTGGAAGTGATGGAACAACAGGGCGTGCCAGGCGGGCCGGTACATACACTGGATGAAGTATTTTCATCTGATCAGGTAGATGCCCGTGATATGATTGTTCGTATGCCATATGATCTGGCTGGAGATGGTGAGGTAAGGTTAATAGGTAATCCCATCAAAATGTCCGATACACCGGTCAGTTACCGCCATCCTCCACCTCGTTGCGGTGAACATAATGATGCGATCATGCAAGACTGGCTTCATGGTGCGGATTGATCATAGCGTTGCTCTATCGCAAGGCATTTAGATGTGCAACGGCAGAATCTCGCAATCCTTCCAGATCATAACCACCTTCAAGAATAGATACGATCCGGCCATCCGCATATTGATCAGCTAATTCCCTGATCATGGTCGTAATGTTGGCGAAATCTTGATCTTCCATATTCAATCCCCCTAACGGATCCTTAAAATGGGCATCGAATCCGGCGGAAATAATGATCAATTCAGGTGACATGGCAGCAACATTTGGCAACAGATCATCCTGCCATATCCGGGTAATGCTGGCACCATCTGTGCCGGGGGCGATCGGCGCGTTGAAAATATTCCCAACACCGGTTTCACTGCGTGCACCAGTACCCGGATATAGGGGCATCTGATGGCTTGATGCAAAGACACAATGGCTATCTGACCAGAAAGCCGCTTGTGTGCCATTGCCATGATGAACATCAAAATCGACAACGGCGACCCGGTCAAGTCCATGTGTGCTGATGGCATATTTGGCGGCAATGGCGGCATTGGAAAAAAGACAGAAACCCATCGCCTGTTCTGGTTCCGCATGATGTCCCGGTGGGCGTGAAGCGACAAACACACGCCCGCTTTCACCGGTTAGCACTTGTTTGTGGCTTCAACAGCACCGCCAGCACCTGCTAGGGCGGCTTTCAGCGAAAGGGGCGACATATGTGTATCTGCATCCAGGCTTATTGTTCCATTTTCAGGAGCCGGATTAAAAATGGCATCGACATAGGAAGTGGAATGAACCAGATGCAGATGATCCATATCAGCTTGTGGGCATTCTGATTGCGGGATATCGCCAAAATCCTGATCAAGCATAGCATTGATGACCTTAATGCGGTCAGGTCGTTCGGGATGCCCGATAGGCACGATATGATCCGCAAAACAACTATGGCGGAGGATGGATAGATGTGTCATCTTAAGCCTTTCTTCTGATGATGTTTATGCTATCGTGAATGAAATTAAAGGATCAAGTACCAATGACAGAAATTGTAAAAAATCATATTGCCGGATCACTGGTCGATGGTGATGGTAGCTTTATTGATAAATATTATCCAGCAACTGGTGAGGTGATTGCCAAAGTATCATGTGCATCAAATGATCTGCTTGATGAAACGGTCGCAAAAGCAAGCGAAGCACAGAAATCATGGGCTAGCCGGTCTATTCAGGAACGTGGCCAGATCATGATCAGGGCGGCACATGCCTTGCGTGAAGCTAATGATGAATTATCACGACTGGAAGTTAAGGATGTTGGCAAGGTTTATGCGGAAGCGGTTAGTGGCGATGTGCCTTCGGGGCCAGATGCGCCTGAGTTTTTTGGTGCTGCTATCATGACCTATACAGGTGTTCAGCATCAATGGCCGGGGGCTATCGGCTATTCACGTCGTGTGCCGCTTGGGGTTTGTGCAGGTATCGGGGCATGGAATTATCCGGCGCAGATTGCGTTATGGAAATCGGCACCTGCCCTTGCCATGGGCAATGCCTTTATCCTTAAACCATCTGAAATGACCCCGCTTGTATCCATGCGGATTGCCGCCATTATGGAAGAGGCTGGTCTGCCCAAAGGATTGATGAATGTCATCCATGGGGATTATCGTATGGGACAGGCTATCTGCGCCCATCCCGGTATTGCCAAGGTATCACTCACAGGCGGGGCAGATACCGGCCGTATTATCATGAAACAATCTGCGGATACGCTAAAACATGTGACCCTTGAACTTGGGGGCAAAGCCCCTTTGATTATATGTGCTGATGCCGATCAAGATAAAGCCGTTCAATTGGCCATGGATGCCAATTTTTACACCGCAGGTGAGGTATGTTCCAACGCGACAAGAGTCTTTATCCACCGGTCTATCGCTCAGGACATTATTGCCAGAATGGTTGAAAAAACCGCCAAGCTTAAAGTTGGTGATCCCATGGCGGATGATGTTGATATTGGGGCCCTGATATCCGAACAGCATCTGGGCAAGGTGATGGGCATGATAGCCAAAGGGGTAGAAGAAGGTGCTCATCTTGCTGTTGGTGGGCAAAGGGTGCGCCCGCAAGGATTTGAAAATGGCTATTTTGTTGAACCGACTATTCTGACCGAATGCAGGGATGATATGACGGTGGTTCGGGATGAAATCTTTGGCCCTGTGATGAGTGTTCTGATTTTTGATGATGAAGATGAAGTCATCAGCCGTGCCAATGCAACGTCATATGGGTTGGGTGCCGGGCTGGTAACGCGTGATCTGGCGCGGGCGCATCGCATGGCTGACCAGCTTGAAGCGGGAAATGTCTGGGTCAATTCCTATAACCTGATCCCACCTGATCTGCCATTTGGTGGGGTTAAGGGGTCCGGATTTGGGCGTGAATCCTCGCTATTTGCCCTTGAAGGGTATAGCGATGTCAAAGCAACTTATATTGCCATAGATGAGTAGGAGTAATGATGAAAAACGATCCTTTTTTGAACCTGTATCAGGGGCGGTTTTACCGCGTTTTGCCGGAGTGCCAAGTTTTATGCGGCTTCCGGTAGTTGATGAAACTCATGCCCGTGCCAGTGATGTAGATATTGGTATTGTCGGTGTGCCGTGGGATGGGGGGACAACAAACCGTCCGGGTGCCCGTCATGGCCCGCGCCAGTTGCGTGACCTGTCTACCATGATCCGTGCAACGCATCCGGTATCACATATTTCACCATTCAAGATGGTAAATTGCGCCGATATGGGAGATTGCCCGATCAATCCGGCTGATCTGGAAGATACCATGAAGCGGGTGACAGCATTCTATGCCAATTTGAAATCTCGCGGCATCACCCCGATGACAGCAGGTGGTGATCATCTGGTATCTTTGCCAGTCTTGCGCGGTCTGGCAAGTGATGCGCCTGTTGGCATGATTCATTTTGATGCTCATACGGATTTATTCGATAGCTATTTTGACGGCTTCAAATATACCCATGGAACCCCATTCCGCCGCGCCATAGAAGAAGGTTTGCTTGACCCCAAGCGGGTTGTTCAGATTGGTATTCGCGGGACTATGTATGATGGTGAAGATATTGAATGGGGGCGGGCTAATGGCGTTACTATCATCACGATGGATGAGTTCGCGGAGCAGAGCATCGCTGATGTGATGAAACAGGCACGCAACATTGTTGGGGATCAGCCGACTTATGTCAGTTTTGATATTGACTGCATTGATCCTGCCTTTGCCCCCGGAACAGGAACACCGGAAATTGGCGGCTTTACCACAAGAGAAGCTCAGTTTTGGTGCGGCAACTCAAAGGTCTTAATCTGATTGGTGCTGATCTGGTTGAGGTTTCACCCCATTTGATGAAAGCGGAAATACCTCATGGGTTGGTGTATCCATGATCTTTGAAATATTATGTATGCTTGCCGTTGCTGTGGACCAGCGGAACTAATGATGATGAATCATGTCTGATATTGATACCAAAGCCACCAGACATGTTCAGCATTATCTGGCTGAAGCGGGACTAGAAGATCGCCTGCTTCAGCTTGATGATACCTCAAGAAGTGCTGAAGAGGCGGCATCTGCCATCGGAGTTGCGGTTGGCGCGATTGTTAAGACGCTGATCTTTACCATTGAGGAAACGGGAACAGGCAAGATATGGACTATTGCCGCACTGGTAAGCGGTGATCGGCAATGCGGTTGAAGCCTTATCTGATCTGGCAGCGATTGATGGTAAGCCCAAACGTCCTGATGCAAATTATGTCAAAGATGTGACAGGATATTCAATCGGTGCGGTATCCCCTATCGGCCTTGATGAAGATATCACAGTGCTTATTGATAGCGCATTAGGCCGATTTGATCGGGTCTGGGCATCTGCCGGCCATACCCATCTTGTTGTGGGGTTAAGCTTTGAGGAACTGGCACAGCTTGTTCCTGGCCGTATCACGGGCGATTTATCCCGATAATCGGCAAATCATTATCTATAGCCGGAAGAATTCACGGGATTATCTGGATATGTCGGGGCCTGCCTCGATAGTAACGCCTTTCCAGCCGGTGTATTTGTGAACTTTTCAAAATTGCTGGTAAAGAGTTCAGCCAGTGAATTGGCTTTTTCCTGCCATTGTCCGACGTCATCATAACTGTTGCGTGGATCAAGGATAGCTGTGTCTACACCGGCAATATGTTGTGGTATGGCAAGATTGAAAATTGGCAAAGTCGTGGTGCTTTGTCCATCAAGAGCGCCTTCAAGCACAGCAGATAATGATAGTGCGCGTATCTTTAAGGAAATCCGTTCTGACCTGCCATTCCAGCCGGTATTGATCAGATAAGCCTGAGCGCCGGCATCAATCATCCGTTTATTCAACACTTCGGCATAAACAGTGGGATGTAGGCTCAGGAAAGCGGCACCAAAGCAGGCCGAAAAGGTGGGAGTTGATTCGGTCAGGCCGCGTTCTGTGCCTGCCATTTTTGCGGTGAAACCAGACAGAAAATGATATTGCATCTGTTCATGGTTTAAAATGCTAACAGGCGGAAAAACGCCAAAAGCATCTGCTGTCAGGAAAATAACCCGCTTGGGGTGCCCGCCTTTTGATACTGGCTTAACCCGATTGTCGATATGCTCAATTGGATAGGATACACGGCCATTGCTGGTTAGTGACGCATCATCAAAATCGATTTTGCCATCTTCACTTACCATGACATTTTCAAGCAGAGCATCGCGCTTCACGGCCGCATAGATATCAGGTTCTTTTTCAGGGTCAAGATTGATGGTTTTGGCATAACAACCACCTTCAAAATTGAAGATACCATTATCATCCCAGCCATGTTCATCATCACCGATCAGCAAACGATCTGGGTCTGCGGAAAGCGTTGTCTTTCCGGTTCCAGAAAGCCCGAAGAAAAAGCGGTATCCCCATCATGCCCCATATTGGCAGAACAATGCATAGAGGCAATCCCCGCCGTGGCAGGAGGTAATTCATCAATGAAAACATACCCTTTTTCATTTCACCGCCATACCAGCTGCCGCCAATGATCTGCATATGTTCGGTCAGGTTGAAAGCGATAAAGGTTTCGGAATTCAGGCCATGTTTAGCGTAATCGGCAAATCCAGTTTTAGAGGCATTAACAACAACAAAATCAGGCTTGAAGCTGGCCAGTTCCTCTTGGCTTGGCCGAATGAACATATTTTTTACAAAATGAGCCTGCCAAGCGACTTCCATGACAAAACGAACACTTAAGTCTGGTATCTTCGCTGGCCCCGCAAAACGCATCAATAACAAAAAGCCGTTTACCGCAAAGCTGGTTGGTGGCGGTCTGTTTCAGTTCTGCCCACACGTCAGGAGAGATGGGTTTATTATCATTTTTAATATCACCATTCCACCAGAAGCTATCACGGGTACTGTCATCCATGGTGATATATTTATCTTTGGGTGACCGGCCAGTATATTCACCGGTCAGAACATTTACGGCGCCTAATTCAGACACGACCCGCGCTCATACCCGGATAAATCTGAACGGGTTTCTTCGGTAAATAGCGTGTCATAGTCAGGATTGTGAAGAATTTCAACGACGTCAGTAATCCCGATGGAATTTAAATAATCTGTAATATTGCTCATGATGACTTATTCTAAGTGAAAAAAGGAATTCACAATATAAAGACCTATTAGTGGGCTTGTAAAGATGTTTAGATATTGCCATAAGCAATTCTTATCTGTACCGTTTTTAAAAATAAAAATGTGGAGGTAAAAATGAACAAATCAGAACAAGTTTCATTTATTCGCATGGATGAAGGCACTTACGAGGATTATCAGTTACTTCATGAACTGGAAGCTGATTATTTAAGTGGTACCCCTAAACGTATTTTAGCGCAAATGGCATCGCAAGGCGAAGAATCCCTGTCAGGATACAAAATCTCACGGTTAGAACACGGACTGCAATCAGCAACTAGAGCAGAATATGATGGTGCTGATATTGACTGGATTGTTGCCGCCCTTATTCATGATATTGGTGATGGATTATCACCACAGAATCATGATCGCATGGCGGCGGAAATTATTCGCCCCTTTGTTCGCGAAGAGGTGTCTTGGGTAGTGGAAAAACATGGTATCTTTCAAATGAAATATTATGGCCATCATTATGACTGGAATCCGGATCAAAGGGATGAGTTTAAAGATAATCCATATTGGCAAAGCTGTGCTGATTTTTGTGAAAGATGGGATCAGATGTCTTTTGACCCTGATTATCCCATGAAGCCGCTGGATTATTTTGCCCCCATGGTGAATGAGGTATTTGGCCGAAAAGCATGGGATGAAAGCATCTGAAACCTGGTGTTGTTGTTGGCCTGCCGACTAATAAACACTAAACAGATCAGGATGAACCCATACGCTATCAGGCAGGTTTTTCTTGAAATCATATAGACATAAATACCTCACGGGTATAAACCTGAAACTTCAGTCTGGGCGGATTAATCTAGAGGTTCCATGCAATTAAAGGATTACATGAATAGTCGGGTCACTGATGGCCTTATAACTTCTGATATAGCAGTGATCGTTAGCCATTTAGCTGATGCTGCCATTGCTATTACCGATACTATCCGTTTAAGTGGTATTGAACATGATCTTGGTGCTGAAACCGGGGCTGAAAATACTGATGGAGATGAACAAAAGGCACTGGATGTGCTGGCAGAAGAAATTATAATCACTCATCTAAAGGACACCAGCGCTTCACATATTCTATCCGAAGAACAGGACGCGCCAATTGCCACTGGTGAGGATGGTAATCTGATGGTTGCCATTGATCCGCTTGATGGTTCATCCAATATCGCGGTTAATGTTACGGTTGGGACAATTTTTTCAATCATGCCGCGTCAAGATGCCCCTGTTGCCTGTGCTGGCCGTGATCAGCTTGCTGCTGGTTTTTTTACTTATGGGCCACAAACAACCCTGATTCTTGCTTTTGCCAGCGATAAGGCCCCGCAATGTTTTATTCTGGATGAACGCCATCGTCAGTTTGTTGCTATGGGGGCACCGGTCAGCATACCACCTCAAACAAAGGAATATGCGATTAATGCTGCTTATTCCGGCCATTGGTTTCTGCCGGTGCAGGAATGGATGCAACAGGTTCTTGCTGGTGAAGATGGTGCATATGGTAAGCCATACCGGATGCGCTGGGTTGGCTCAATGGTTGCAGATGCGTGGCGCATCTTCCGCCGTGGCGGGGTGTTTCTCTATCCGGGAGATAACAGAAAAGGCTACGAAAATGGCCGTCTTCGCCTTGTTTATGAAGCTAATCCCATCAGTTTTCTTGTTGAAAAAGCCGGTGGTATGGCCATCAATGGTACGGATAATATACTGGATATTACCCCGCAAAATCTGCATCAGCGCATTCCTGTTATGTTTGGTGCAAAAGAAGATATTACTCGGTTGCAGGCACTTCATCTCAATAAATAGGGCATTAGGATGTTGAAGCGGCGGCAAGGAGTTGCTAGAAGAAACTCATCATTTGCCCGAAACACAGAGAGCTATTATGCCAAATAACCCTATTTCCCCGTCGAGCCATAACCATATGGCAAATGCGATTAGATTTCTTTCCATGGATGCGGTTCAGGCCGCACGTTCCGGACATCCGGGCATGCCCATGGGAATGGCAGATGTAGCTACGGTTCTTTTTTCGCGCTTTATCAAAATTAACCCTGCTGATCCGGCATGGCCAGATCGTGACCGTTTTGTGCTTTCAGCAGGTCATGGTTCCATGTTGCATTATGCAGTGAATCATCTGCTTGGTTATGCGGATATGACGATGGATCAGATACGCCAATTCCGTCAGATGGGATCAATTACCGCCGGACATCCGGAATATGGGCTAGCCAGTGGAATTGAAACAACAACCGGCCCGCTAGGGCAGGGGCTGGCAACTCTCTGTTGGCATGGCGCTGGCTGAACGTATGATGGCGGCACGCTTTAGCGCGTCCTTTGGTTGATCATAGAACATGGGTGATTGCCGGTGATGGTTGTCTGCAGGAAGGCATTAGCCATGAAGCGATTGATCTGGCTGGTCATTTGCGGCTTGGCCGGTTAACGGTGTTGTGGGATGATAACAGCATTTCTATTGATGGTGGCACAGAATTATCAACATCGACTAATCAGCTAAGCCGGTTTCGCGCGGCAGGCTGGCATGTGCAGTCGGTTGATGGGCATGATGCTGAAGCCATTGATAAAGCAATAACAAAAGCCATGGTCAATGCGCGACCATCTATCATTGCATGCAAAACCACCATTGGATATGGGGCGCCAACATTGGCTGGAACATCCAAAACCCATGGGGCGCCACTTGGTGATGAAGAAATTGCCGGCGCGCGTGAAGCTCTTGGCTGGGCTCATCCCCATTTGTTATCCCGGATGAGGTTCGTGAGGACTGGAAAAAAGCGGCAGAACGAAGTCTCAATGCCTATCAGGAATGGCAGGATAGATATAGCAAGTCACGCAAGGCAAAACGTTTTGATGAGGCTGTTAACAAAAGCCACCCCAGAAATTATGGCGTGAATTAAAAACACTGCGTCAACAATTCAAAGCAGACCAGCCCAAGATGGCTACCCGGCAATCATCACAGAAGACACTTGATGTTATAAATGCAGCCACCAGCCTGACCGTTGGCGGCTCGGCTGACCTGACAGGATCAAACCTGACCAAAACCGCTGATACAAATCCCGTTTCTGCCAGACAGTTCAAGGGACGGTACGTTTATTATGGTGTTCGTGAACATGGCATGGCAGCAGCCATGAATGGGATGGCACTGCATGGGGGCATGGTACCATATGGCGGCACTTTTCTTGTCTTTTCCGATTATGCGCGTGGTGCTATGCGGTTATCGGCATTAATGCGGCAACAGGTGATTTATGTCATGACGCATGATTCCATCGGGCTTGGTGAAGATGGGCCAACCCATCAACCGGTTGAACATCTGGCCATGTTAAGGGCGACACCTAATCTCTATGTTTTTCGTCCTGCTGATGCAGTAGAAGTGGCCAGAATCATGGGAAGCGGCAATGACAATTACAGATGCGCCCTCGGTGCTTTCGCTGTCACGGCAGGGGACACCAACCTTTGCGGCATGAAAGCAGTTCATTAAACAAAACCCTGATGGGCGGTTATGTTTTATGAACCTGATGGCAAACGGGATATGACGTTGCTGGCAACCGGAACAGAAGTCGCGTTAGCGGTTGAAGCAGCCGGACAGTTAGCTGAACAGGGTATGAAAGTGGCTGTCGTGTCCCTACCATGCTGGGAGCTGTTTGAACAGCAGGACCTGGCCTATCGGCGGAAGGTTCTGGGGCGTGCGCCCAGACTGGGTATTGAGGCCGCAAGCGGTTTTGGCTGGGATAGATATACCTCTGGCTTTGATGCGTTTATCGGGATGAAAAGTTTTGGCGAATCTGCTCCTGCACCAGACCTTTACAACCATTTCGGTATCACCGTAGAAAATATAATCGCAACGGTAAAAGAGCTAACCATTTAATTCAGAAATATGATCATTTAAAGGATAGGAATATGACAATTCGTTTGGGCATTAATGGATTTGGCCGGATAGGGCGCAATGTTATGCGCGCGGTGATCGAAGAAAACCGCACCGATGTAGAAGTCGTCGCAATCAACATCTCCGGTAGTATTGAAACCAATGCTCATCTGTTGCGATATGACAGTGTTCATGGTCGTTTCCAGCATCCGGTTTCGATTGACAGATCAGACAATGGATGTTGGTAAAGGCCCCATGCGCATCACCAGCACCAGAAACATAGCCGAACTAGACTGGGCAGAGGTTGGGGCGGATATTGTACTGGAATGTACCGGTGCTTTCAACAGCCGTGATAAAGCCATAGAACATACTGCTGTTGGCGCGAAAAAGGTTCTTGTTTCCGCACCTGCTAAAGAGGCCGATCTTACGGTTGTATATGGCGTCAACCATGACCAGCTGACGGCTGATCATGTTGTTGTATCAAACGCATCCTGTACAACAAACTGCCTTGCCCCTGTTGCCGTCGGTTCTGCATTCAGCGATGGGTATTGAACAGGGGTTCATGACAACTATTCATAGTTACACAAGTGATCAGAGGATACTGGATAACAACCATAAAGACCCGTATCGTGGTCGTGCCGCGGCCGAAAGTATGGTGCCAACAACAACAGGCGCGGCGAAAGCGGTGGGGCTTGTTATGCCTGAATTAAGCGGCAAGCTTGATGGTGTTGCCATGCGGGTTCCGACGCCAAATGTATCAGCGGTTGATCTGACATTCATGGCCGGACGTGATACCAGTGTTGATGATATCAATGCCTGTTTTGCCGAAGCCGCCAATGGAAAGGTTAAAGGCATATTGGGCACAACTGATGAACCATTGGTATCTATCGATCTCAACCATGATAGCCGATCGTCAATTGTGGTGGCGCTGGATCAGACAAAAGTTATGAATTCGCGGTTTTGTCGTGTTCTGGCATGGTATGATAACGAATGGGGATTTTCGGTCAGGATGCTGGATACTGCCGCCGCTATGGGGGCATTGATAATCCCTTTCAGCTTATCCTTTGGCATCTGGAATAAGTCAATAGATCATATGCTGGCATACCCATAGCGCCAGTAAACCCGTGGCAATAGTCAGAACAATATGGCGGAACAGCAATGGCGATTATTCCGGCAATAAGGAAGGCTGGAATTTTGTGGGTTTTCCATTATGGTAAAATGATCATTAATGATCAGCACATCTGAAACGACAATCGCTGTTAATACCGCTGTGGTCACATAGCCAAGCATAGCCTGAAGTGATGATGGAAGCTGTTTGCCAGAAAGCCCGCCAATAAAAGCAAAGCGTGGTCAAAAAGTAAGTAGGCCGGATATGATGATGGCAAACCAGATCATGTTATGACCCCTGTTTTTGCCTATATATTCGGTCATGATATCCGGCAAACATGCCTGCAACAGCCGCGATGATGAGATTAAGCTTCCACGGGAGATCATAGAACAAAACAGCGATGCCAGATACCAGAATAGCAACAAGATGTGGCCACCTGCGTAGGTATGGGGACGATAATTGTCATAAAAGTCAGTGGAATAGCAAAGCCGAGGCCTAAGGATGACGGTATGGCCGCCCCAAGCAAAAGGCCGAGAAAGGTTGTGATCTGCCATGAGACCCATAATACATAGTCCAGTTCCCAGCAGATGATAATGCATCACCGGATTATGCGGCTGGGTTTCATATCGTCTTATGGTCATGGCAAAAGCTTCATCCGTCAGCAGATAGGATAGAAGCATTTTCCAGCCAAGGGTCAAGGTGATTGAAATAGCGTAGCAATCCTTGCTGAATAAAGCGCATGGCGCAAATTGACGACACCAACAGTTGAGCTAATGAGATATGGGCTTGCCCCTGATGCAAATAATTCCAGAAAAATGATCTGACTTGCCCCACCAAAAATGATGACAGACATTGTCATGACCTGAAAAGGGGTCAAACCAGATTCTGTTCCGAGGACGCCAAAAATAAGCCCAAAAGGCATCACGCCGACCAGTAATGGTGCCTCATCCTTGAGACCGCGGATAAAAAATTCGGATATCTCTGCTGATTGAGTCATATGTAACGGCTGTCATCTGGATCAAAGCGGTTGCGGTAAATGCCGGGTACAGATATCATATCTGATCTGAAACAGAACTTGGACATAACCTGTTTAGCATGCTATGGGAAAAGCAGACATGTCGCAACAGCTTATTCAATCTGGCCGCTATTATATTGAGGTATTATGTCACAGCTTCCGTTAACCCTGTAAAGCCAGAAATGCGAAACAAAACCGTCTTGTTCAGGCTGATCTGAATGTTCCGATGAAGGATGGAAAGGTCACTGATACCACACGGATTGAACGGATCACTGACAGCATCACGGCTCTGGCAGATCATGGTGCAAAGGTCATTGTGTTATCGCATTATGGCCGCCCAAAAGGGAAGATTGTTCCGGAAATGTCTCTTGCTCCCGTTGCAGAGGCCCTATCAATGTCTGCATTGCGTCGGCCTGTCCAGTTTGTTGGTGATGTCATTGGCATAGAAGCCAGTAAAGCAAAAGCGGAATTGAATGATGGTGATATTATCATGCTTGAAAACTTGCGGTTTGAAGCAGGTGAAGAAGCCAATGATCCTGATTTTGCCAGAACACTTGCCACTGGCGTGGATATATATGTCAATGATGCGTTTTCATGTAGCCACAGGGCTCATGCTTCTCCGAAGCCATTACCGCATTTCTACCATCCTTGCCGGGGCTTTGATGATGGCGGAATTATCAGCGCTTGATCAGGCTCTTGGTCAATCCGCGCCGGCCTGTTGCGGCTATCGTTGGCGGTGCCAAGGTATCAGCAAAACTTGATCTGTTGCAATTTGATTATCAAAGTTGATATGCTGATTGTTGGTGGCGGGATGGCTAATACATTTTCTAGCCGATGGGATCATAATATTGGCTCATCACTGGTAGAATCGGATATGATTGATACGGCTAAAAACAGCTATCCGCAAAGCCAAGGCGGCGGCAATCGGATGCCAGCTTTATTTTGCCACAAGATGGTGTTGTTGCCACGGCCTTTGCCGCGCATGCGCCAAACCGTCTGGTGCATTTTGCCGATGGCTACATAGCAGAAAATGAAATGATCCTTGATGCAGGCCCAGATGCGATTAGCTACCATATGGCGGCAATAGATGAATGTCAGACCCTGATCTGGAATGGCCCGATGGGGGCGTTTGAAATGCAGCCATTTGATCAGGCCACAACAGCATTAGCCCGGCATGTCGCCAAGCGAACCGATGAAGGGGCATTGATATCGGTGGCCGGGGGCGGTGATACCATAGCGGCACTTAATCATGCCCAAGTGATGGATCATTTCAGTTATGTCAGTACCGCTGGCGGGGCCTTTCTGGAATGGCTGGAAGGCAGAACCTTTGCCCGGGAGTGGCGGCATTGTTGCGGCATTAATGGCGCAATGTTTGACCACTAGGGATATTTCCAAGGATCTTCATCTTGTCAGATTAGTTATAACCATATTAAATACTAATATGGATAGATGATCTGTAAATGGAGCCTTGCCATGTTGTCATCATTATTTGCCAAACCCATGAATATTCCGGATGCGAAAGACGCGCTTCCCGGCCGGATTTCCGCTATTATGATCCGCAACCTCATGCGGTACATGGCCGGCCGATTGTTTCGCCTTTTCCGGATGGAATGGAAACGATTCTGGTTGGAATGGGATGTTTCTGGGGGGCTGAACGGCTATTCTGGACAATGGATGGTGTATGGACAACCTCGGTTGGATATGCTGGTGGGATCAACCCCAAACCCGACCTATGAAGAAGTCTGTTCAGGATTAACAGGGCATACGGAAATTGTTGAAGTTGTCTATGATCCGGAAGTGATATCGCTGGATGATATTCTGCGCTGTTTCTGGCAGGAACATAACCCCACTCAGGGGATGCGGCAAGGTAATGACCGTGGCACCCAGTACCGGTCAGCTATTTACTGGTCAACCGATGAACAGATGGAAATCGTCAAAGGCATCCAAAGCGCATTATGCCAGCCAGCTTCTCAAAAAGGGTTTGCCCGGCATTACGACAGAAATTGGGGCTCGTGATATCTATTATCTGGCTGAAGATTATCATCAGCAATATCTGCATAAGAATCCGAATGGATATTGTGGGCTGGCCGGATGCGGCGTGTCCTATTAGGCGGATTTGCGGTTTTGTCTGAAAATCCGCCAAGAATATGCATTTACGGCTTGACCTAACAGGTACTAGGCGTTATCAAAACTCCTGAATATTTAGAAAGGTTAGCGCGATGAAAGTTGCCAGCTCATTAAAAACACTGAAAATCCGTGACCGCCACTGTCAGGTCGTTCGTCGTCGTGGCCGTCTTTATGTAATCAACAAAAGAACCCACGGATGAAGGCACGTCAGGGTTAATCCCCACTTAGCAAGTGCCAATTAAGCCCGGTTTTGCCGGGCTTTTTTAGTTTATAATTATGATTTGATCTGTTTGGGAGGATGGATTCATTAACCCAGATTGAAAAAATCATTTCCTTTATCATCAATAATGATGAAAGCGGGGAAATCCTCAATTTCGATTTTCCAGACAGCTTCCATCCCAAGTTCCGGATATTCCAGCACCTCAACCTTGCGGATAGCATCAATCGCCAGTTTGGCCGCCGCGCCGCCAACAGACCCCAGATAGAACCCTCCATAGGTGGCACATGCCTCACGCACGTCCCGGCTCCGGTTGCCTTTTGCCAGCATCACAAGTGACCCGCCAGCTTTCTGGAACTGTTTGACATAACTATCCATGCGGCCGGCGGTAGTGGGGCCAAAACTGCCTGATGCCATGCCATCTGGGGTTTTTGCAGGGGCCAGCATAATAAATCGGGTGGTTCAGAAATAATCAGGAAGCTTGCCTTCGGTTTCCAGCCTTTCTAGCAATTTGGCATGGGCGCTATCCCGTGCAACAATCAGGGTGCCGGTTAGCTTAAGCAGTGTTTTCACGGGGTACTGGCTCAACAATGCGCGTACCTGATCCATAGGCTGATTGAGATCAATCGCCACGGCATCATCCTGATCCATAACAGAAGGCAGAAAACGGGCAGGATCATGTTCCAGTTTTTCAAGAAAAATGCCATCCGGAGTGATTTTTGCCATCGCCTGCCGATCTGCCGAACAGGATACGCCAATCCCCACAGGGCAGGATGCCCCATGCCGCGGCAGTCGGATAACGCGAACATCATGGCAGAAATATTTTCCGCCAAATTGTGCCCCGATACCCAGATCACGCGTAATACCCAGAATAATATCTTCCCATTCACGATCACGGTAGGCGGCGCCAAGCCCATCGCCTTTATCGGGCAAATGATCCAATCCGCGGGTTGATGCGGCTTTAACGGTTTTCAGATTGGCTTCTGCTGACGTGCCGCCAATAACCACAGCCAGATGATAAGGTGGGCAGGCGGCTGTTCCCAGTGTTCTCAGGGTTTCATCAATAAATTGTGACAGGCTTTCAGGGTTCAGAACGGCTTTTGTTTTCTGAAAAAGGAAGGTTTTATTTGCGGAACCCCCGCCTTTCTGAATAAAATCCAGATGATATTCCATGCCTTTGCCAGCATAGAGATCAATCTGGGCCGGCAGATTAGTGGCGGTATTCACTTCATCAAACATGGAAATCGGTGCCACTTGTGAATAGCGCAGATTGCTGGTCTGATAGACTTGCCAGACCCCGCGTGCCAGCGCTTCACCATCATCGCCATCAACTAACACCTGATCACCACGCACACCGCTGATGATGGCCGTTCCGGTATCCTGACACATGGGCAGAACCTGATCAGCGGCAATGACGGCATTTTTCAACATTTCCAGCGCAACAAAATGATCATTATGTGAAGCATCGTCATCATCAAGAATAGCGCGAAGCTGGCCTAAATGGGACGGCCGCAGAAAATGTGATATTTCTTTAAATGCTCTTTCTGCAATAAGGCTAAGGGCTTCAGGCTGAACCTTTAAAATTTTTGCCGCCCCATGTCACCTGTTCGACATAGTCGGAGGTGATATGCACCCATTCACAATCCGGACGTGTTTTAGGCAGAATGGGGCTATATTGAAACTGTTGTCATTACCGTTAACTCTTATTGCGAAACGTATCCAGTGATACAACGTCTGCGCTCTTGGCAGGAACATCTTCGGCTGATCATGGTCATCAAGTTCTGATATGTATCTTCATCATTGTCATTGTTTTCCATCATGGTGAATTGAAGACCAAATCCTGCTGACGGATCATTGAATTCGGTGATGGCAGTAAACGGAACGCTGAGATGTTCTTTCTGGCCACCAAAGGACAGGGTGATTTCAAAATGGGATTGAACTACAACCAAATCCCAGAATTGATGCTGAATGATGATAGTCATTTTATCAGGGTGGCTTTCTTTAAGCCTGTCGGGGATATTGACATCATCCTGATTGGTATTGAACGTGATGAAAAAATGGTTTCGCCGGGTAATCCGGTTTCTTGAGCTGATCATGAGTGCAGACCGCACCACATCTTTCAAGCGCATTTTCTACCAAAGTTCATAATTTATTTGTGGCTTTTACTTCAGCGTTCATTCATCTGCCATAATTCAATTTAGCCATGAAACCCCCATGGATATATTTATTATTATAAGCTGATTCGATGTTCAGATTTTCAAATATCCATTTAGGAACGAAAAAGCGGAATAAAAAACGGCAGGGGGAAACCCCTGCCGCCGGATTATTCTGTTGCAAGGTCAAATCAAACCCCGCCAACAGGGCTCAACCTGTTGGAGTTTAAGAGTGGTTTTTGTAACCGCGATTAAGCAGCAACAGCAACCGGAGCATAGTTGTCGTTTGCAACTACTCATTTGGCCCGATATCGGTGGTGCCATGCCGAGCGAAAACTTTGCCTTTACTACATGCGTCGATCCTGACTCGCCCCCATAAAGAATGTTCTATTAAAGAACGTCCGGTAAAATGGTGGAGGCGCCGGGCACTGCCCCCGGGTCCGCTCTGCCTATTTCGCATCGCGTTTATCGCCATAGCTGTTACCAGCAAAACTAATATAATCACTTTCTGCCGCATTGCCAAGACATCCGCATAAGATTAACATAAAATAATCGATTGGTGGGAGAGATATGCAAGCCTATCTAGATTTGTTGGATCATGTTTTAACGCATGGCCACCGCAAGGATGACCGCACAGGTACTGGGACGGTTTCGGTATTCGGCTGGCAAAGCCGCTATCGCCTGATGATGGGTTTCCGCTTGTCACGACAAAGAAACTGCACCTCAAATCGATTATTCATGAATTACTCTGGTTTATCAGCGGGGATACGAATATTGCCTATCTGAATGATCATGGGGTCAGCATCTGGGATGAATGGGCAGATGAAAAAAGGCGATCTGGGCCCTGTTTATGGCCGCCAGTGGCGTCATTGGAAAACCCCTGATGGGGGTGAGGTTGATCAACTTGCCGATGTTGTCCATTTGATAAAAACCAATCCGGATTCGCGGCGGATGCTGGTAACCGCATGGAATCCGGCCGATATTGGTCAGATGGCCTTGCCGCCTTGCCATTCTCTTTTTCAATTCTATGTGGCTGATAACCGGTTGTCTTGCCAGTTTATCAGCGCAGTGCAGATATCTTTCTGGGTGTGCCATTTAATATTGCGAGTTATGCCTTGCTGACCCATATGGTGGCTCATGTTACGGGATTAGGCGTTGGGGATTTTGTTCATACCATGGGAGATGCGCATCTTTATCTCAATCATCTGGATAAAGCTAAACGAACAATTTCTAGACGATCCACGGCCATTACCACAATTGAATTTGATTGATCCACCAGATACAGCTGGAAGCATTTTACCGCCGAACATATTGCTATCGAAGGTTATGATCCGCATCCACATATCGCCAGCAAAGGTAGCCGTATGACCCGTCAGATATCTCAATATCCGCTTGTTGCTGTTGTTGCCATGGCAAAAATAGAGTCATTGGTGATGGCCAGCAATTGCTATGGCATATTCCCGGGATTTGCCGCGGGTAAAATCCCTGACCATGGGGCGACCGCTCATCATGGGGCGACGGACATTTCAATCCATTGGCCGCGCGTTACCCGGACGGGCCAATATTGTGCTAACGCGTCAGGCAAATTGGTCAGGTGATGGGCGCTATCACGGTGTCATATCATGGATGGATGCTATTGCCGCGGCTGAGGAATGGATTGCAGCAGATACGGATAGAACAGGTGAGATTGTCATTTTTGGCGGTGGTGAGATTTATTCCGCTTTTATGCCGCATCTTGATGTTATTGATCTGACCGAAGTCCATCTGTCACTGGATGATGCCGCTTTATTCCCGAATGGAATGAAGCCGACTGGACAGAAGTCACGCGTGAACATCACCCGTCTTCAGATGAATCTATCGGATTTGATCTGGATCCGGTTAGAACGCACCCATCACATCTGATCCCTTGAAAAGGCTAGAATAACGGGTTAGCTGATATTAATATTCGGGGCGCGGCGCGGTTGTTCCGGCAGGGACGCCATCAGTGTTTTCGCAATGTTGAGATAAGGGGTGCTATGGACACTTTCCGGATCAGTTGCTACCACAGGTTTTCCGGCATCTGCCCCTGAACGAATTTCCATTTCAAGCGGGATAGCCCCAAAAACGGCACGCCAAGGTCTGTTGCTTCTTTTTCCGCACCACCGCGGCTAAAGATATCATGAGTGGTCTGGCAATCAGGGCAGACAAAATAACTCATATTTTCAATGATCCCAATACAGGCACATGAACCTTACGGAACATATTTAATCCTTTTCTGGCATCGATTAATGCCAGGTCTTGCGGCGTTGAGACAATCACGGCACCGGCAAGGCTGGCGCGTTGTGATAGGGTAAGCTGGGCATCACCGGTGCCGGGTGGCATATCAATAATCAGGATATCCGGGTCACCCCATTCGACATCCCGCAGCATCTGTTCAATGGCAGACATGACCATAGGCCCACGCCAGATGGTTGGCGCATCTTCATCCACCAGAAATCCGATAGACATGGCCGTAAGCCCATATGCTTTAATAGGCATCAATTTGTTATTTTCGGCAGTGGGTCGTTCTTTTGTGCCAATAATCGCGGCAGGGATGGCCCATAGATATCTGCATCCAGAATAGCGACCTTTTGCCCCAATTGCTGGAGGGCTAGGGCAAGATTGATGGCCGTGGTGGATTTACCCACGCCTCCTTTGCCTGATGCCACCGCAATCACATGTTTTGCTGGTTGATAGACTCGCGCTTCGGCGGCAGGCTGGCCTGAAGGTGCTGGTGCTGGTGCTGGTGCGGCATTGATAGGCGCTGGTTTATGTGCGGTCAGCATCGCCGTTGCCGATAACACACCGGGCAGGGCACGCAAGGCATCTTCGGCGGCATTTTTGATCGGTTCGCTTTTTTCAAGGATTTTTCGGATCAACTTCCAGTGAAAACCCAATATGACCGTTTTTAACAACAACACCTGATACCAGCCCCGTGGCAACAAGATCATGGGGTTTCCCGGAAATAATAAGCGATGACAACGTTTTCAGGACATCTTCTTCAGTGATTGATACGGTCATAATAAACTCGCTTTCTAAAATATGTCTTGTTGTTTAGTATGTATTTAGGAAATATGACAAGAGATTAAAGGGGGTTTCTTGAAAACCGGACATCAGAGAACAAATATAGTATCTATGTTTGTCACAATTCATATCATGAAACCACATCTAGATGATTGCCTTATGCTTGCCAGACGGCCATCAATATCACGCACATCTCAGCCAGATCGGAGAATATAATGCCTTGGAATAATCAGGGAAATGACAACAGGAAACCAGGTGGCCCATGGGGTAACTCCCCTAATGGGTCAGGTCAGGATCCGCGTAATCAAAAACCAGATTTTGACGCCTTTTTTCGGAAAGGACGTGATAATTTGGGGCCGCTACATGCCCAATTTCTTTCGTGGTAACGCGATTATCGTATTGCTGGTGCTGGCTCTGCTTGGCTGGCTGGCATCCGGATTCTATCGGGTAAATACCCAGCAGGAAGGTGTTGTCTTGCGTTTTGGTGAATGGATCGAAACCACCCCGCCGGGTTTGCATTATCACTGGCCTTATCCGATTGAAACGGTTTTGACGCCGGAAGTCACCCGCGATAACCGGATTAATATCGGTTTCAGAAGCATTGGTGATGGTGGCCCTAGCAATCGCCGTGATCTTCCTTTTGAAAGTGAAATGATCACTGGTGATGAAAACATTGTCGATATCGATTTTGTTGTGTTCTGGCGCATTGGTGATGCTGGCAAATATCTGTTTAATCTGACTGATCCGGAAGAAACCACAAAAGTCGCGGCAGAAGCCGTTATGCGTGAAATTGTCGGCCGTGTTGATATTCAATTTGCGCTGACCGATGGCAGTGAGCAAATTCAGGCACAGGCTAAACAGCAATTGCAGGCCCTGCTTGATGAATATGAAGCTGGCGTGATTATTCGGGAAGTGCAGTTGCTGGCCGTTGATCCGCCCGTGGATGTGATTGATGCCTTTAACGAAGTTCAGCGTGCCCGTCAGGATAGAGATAGGCTCAAAAATGAGGCAGAGGCATATAGCAACGATATTATTCCTCGCGCCCGTGGTGAGGCCGCAAAATTATTGCCGAAGCCGAAGCCTATGCTGAACAGATTGTTAATCAGGCCGAAGGTGATGCGTCACGCTTTACCCAGGTGTATGAAGCCTATCTGGTCAATAAGGACGTAACCAAAGAACGTATTTATCTGGAAACGCTGGAAGATATCATGAGTAATGTTGAAAAAATCATTATTGATGACGGCGCGGGTGGATCAGGAGTTATTCCTTATCTGCCGCTTTCAGAAATTGGCAAAGCGAAATAACAGACGACGCAAGACGGAGATAAAATGATGCGACTACAAACTTATATTCTGATTGCTGTGGGTCTGATTGGCTTTCTTGCCTATAATACCTTGTTCATTGTGCAGCAAACACAACAGGCTATCGTGCTTCAGTTCGGTGAACCGAAGCGAACCGTGCAACAAGCCGGACTGAATTGGAAGATGCCATTTATCCAGAATGTGATTTTTTATGAAAATCGGGTTCTTTCCATGGTATCTCAAGGCTCGGAACAGGTTATTCTTTCTGACCAGAAACGTCTGGAAGTGGATACCTATGCCCGTTATGCGATTGTTGATCCGTTGAAATTCTATCAGACGGTTCGCACCGTGCGGACAGCACAGGAACGGCTGGAAGCCATGGTAGATTCCTCTGTTAGACGTGTTCTGGGTAACCAGTCCCTTGTTGAAATCCTATCCGAACAACGGAATGAAATTATCACAACCATCCGTGATGAAGTAAATACATCTGCCGAAACACTTGGTATTCGTATTGTCGATGTTCGGATCAGAAGAGCCGATTATCCTGATGCGACGTCACAGAATATCTTTAACCGGATGAAATCGGAACGGGAACGTGAGGCTAAGGAATTCCGGGCGACTGGTGAAGAAGAAGCTCAGAAAATCCGCGCCACTGCTGATAAAGCAGAGAGCGGTTATTCTTGCGGAAGCAAATCTCGAATCCGAAATTTTTCGTGGTAGTGGTGATAGTAAATCCATTGCCATATATGCCGATGCATTTGGGGTGGATGAAGAGTTTTATTCTTTCTATCGATCCATGCAGGCCTATCGGGCATCATTTGCTGATAACCCAACATCCATGGTGATTTCACCAGATAGTGATTTCTTCCGTTTCTTTGGCAACAAGTCCGGTGAAGTTGGACGCTGAATAAGACCTGGATCATCTGCTGAAATGGCCTGAATAAAGGACGTTTGCTGGTGTTGTGCCGAATTATCGACACAATTATCGGAAACCATCCTTGATCATAAATGACCTGATTGAATGGGACAACCGTGACATCTCAACTCTTGACAATATCATCAAAGAAAGACCGGAACCCTGATAATGCCATTTCTAAACTGGCAGCATTTGCAGCATATGTGCTGGCCGGGATTAATCTTTACCATGATGATCACCCCTGTCCTTGCTAATGACAGGCCGCAAAGCTTTGCTGATCTTGCTGAAGAACTGACTCCGTCTGTGGTGAATATCTCAACATCAACACTGGTAAATCGTGATGGCGATTATTCATTACAATTCCCGCCCGGATCACCATTCGAAGATTTTTTTGAAGAGTTTCAGGATAGGGATAATCCCAGAACAGCACAGGCATTAGGATCAGGGTTTATTGTATCGGCTGAGGGCTTATGTAGTGACCAATAATCATGTGATTGATGGTGCAGATGCCATTCGCGTGACATTATATAATGATCGCAGTTTTGATGCACGCTGATTGGTCGTGATCCGAAAACGGATATTGCGGTACTTAAAGATTGATCCCGAAGATGAAATTCTGCAACCAGTGTCTTTGGTGATAGCGACCAGATGCGGGTTGGTGACTGGGTGCTTGCCATTGGCAATCCCTTTGGCCTTGGCGGAAGTGTAACCGCTGGTATCATATCAGCTCGCGGTCGTGATATCGGAACAGGCCCTTATGATGATTTTATTCAAACAGATGCGGCCATTAATCGCGGTAATTCTGGTGGCCCTCTGTTTAATCTTGGATGGGGAAGTCATTGGCATTAATACGGCCATTTTCTCACAATCTGGTGGGTCGGTTGGTATCGGGTTTGCCATTGCTTCTAATCTGGCAGAAAATGTTGTGTTACCAGCTCAAGCAATATGGTCAGACCAGACGCGGCTGGCTGGGTGTCTTTATTCAGGAAATTACCCCTGAAATTGCTGAAAACTTTGCCTAGAAAATGAAAATGGCGCGCTTATTTCATCTGTTCATAAAGAAGGCCCTGCTGAAGTCGCTGGAATTAAAGCTGGTGATGTTGTCATTGCCTTTAATGGTAAGCCTATCGAAGAAATGCGAAGCTTGCCGCGGATTGTTGCAGAATCGCCTATTGGTAAACCCATTGATATGGTCGTTATGCGGATGGAAAGAAAATCAACGCTTTCCGTGACGCTGGGTGTTCTGGAAGAAGCCGAAGAAGCCGGTTTCTTTGCTCTGCACCAACAGAACAGGAACGGCTACCGAACTTAATAATGATAAACTGGGCTTTGTGCTGGAAATCTTACCCCCGAAAGACGGGAAGATTTTTTCCATAGGGGATGATATGAATGGTGTTGTGATTATGGATATTGTGTCCGGTTCACCGGCTGATGATGCTGGCCTTATGGTTGGTGATATCATTCGGCGGGTTGGCAAATCATCGGTTGAAACCCTTGATAAGGCTGATGCGGCCATTCGTCGTGAAATGGAAAACGGGATAAAACAAGCATTGTGTTACTGATCAATCGCGGTGGCCGGGATCGTTTCATGGCGATTACAATGGAATAACCTAATTCATTGATCTATCATTCTATCAATGATAAGCTAGCCGCCCAGGGATTCTTGCGGCGGTATTTTTCATATCTGTGCTGATCATGGACAAGCCATAAATCTGGCGTATCTTATTAAATCCATGACTCATAGCGATCCCATCATATGATACCTGATTATGATATGCTTTTTATTGCCGGCCCGACAGCAAGTGGAAAATCCAGTCTGGGAATGGAAATTGCCAGAAAAATCAAGGCGCCATTATCAACACGGATTCCATGCAGGTTTATGCGGATATCCCGATTCTTACCGCCGCACCGGATCAGACTGATCAAATGGCATTCCGCATTATCTGTTTGGAATATGTTGATGTCACAACGCTATTCTCAGGCGATTGGCTTGCTGATGCATCCGATGTGGTTGCCACTATCCGGCGCGGACAGTTGCCAATTCTGGTTGGTGGGACGGGATTTTATTTCAAAGCGGCCGCAGAAGGCATTGTTCCCATGCCGGATATCAGCCCGGACATTAAAGCAGAAGCGGAATCTGCTCTATTGAATACATATGGAAGCCATGCCCTTCATAGCCATTTGCTGGAGTTGATCCTGATTAGCGGATAAACTTGAACAAGGGGATAGCCAGCGGATTTTGCGCGGAATGGAGGTCTGGCTTGCCAGCAAGAAACCAATGAGCATTGGCAGAAAGGTAAAGCCGGAGGCCGGCTTGCTGGCATAGCCTGCTGTTTATTTGCGGCCCCCACGGGATGGGCTTTATGCCCGCATTAATATCCGTTTTGAACAGATGATGGTTCATGGGGTGATTAAGGAAATATCTGCCTTGAATGCTCGCCATCTTGATACCGCTTTACCTGCGATGAAAGCTGTTGGTGTGCCGCCCTGTCTGGATATGCTGAATGGATTGATTGATATCGATACAGCAATCCAGCTGGCACAAAGGGATAGCCGTCGCTATGCCAAACGGCAATTCACATGGTTTGATCATCAATATGATGCTGATCTGGTTATTGATTATTTTCCCGAAGGTGACAAAAAGGCACAGGCCGTTAATGATATTTTGAGTAACTTTCAAAAAGAGTTTGTTGAAAAAACTTTTTAAAAATTAGTTTTTTCACTTGACCTCATTCACTGGATATGGAACTAAACTATTATGGAACTTAAGCAGTTCTGCTATTTCATTGTATCATAAATCCATCAAGGCTTCTTAAAGGTGGAAGTCCGGTGGATTAATGACATTTTTTGAGGCATTTTATTGACTATGGACATCAACAGACAAATCTGCCGCGATGATAGGCGCGGATGATGATAAAATGACAACCAATGGCGCAGACGCGATTCTTGCGTGTGCTGGAAGATTTGGGTGTTGAAGTCATTTTCGGATATCCCGGTGGGGCGGTTTTGCCGATTTATGATGCTTTGTTTCAGCGCAATTCTATTCGCCATATTCTTGTTCGGTCATGAACAGGCGGCTGTTCATGCCGCTGAAGGCTATGCCCGTTCGACTGGAAAAATCGGTGTTGTTCTGGTTACATCTGGCCCGGGGGCAACAAACGCTGTTACCGGATTAACCGACGCATTGATGGACTCTGTTCCGGTTTTATGTCTGACAGGTCAGGTGCCAACACATCTGATTGGTAATGATGCCTTTCAGGAAGCAGATACCGTTGGTATAACCCGCCCCTGCACCAAACATAATTATCTGGTCAAGAAAGTAGAAGACCTGATCCCTTCCATATACGAAGCCCATCATGTTGCAACCTCTGGCCGTCCGGGCCCGGTTGTTGTTGATTTGCCCAAAGACATTCAGCTGGCTGAAATCACAATGGAATATATGGCACCAACCAGAGAAAAAGCGCAAATGCGCTATCGCCCGTCAATGGTGCCGGATGCTGATGCTATTCGTCAGGCGGCTGATATGCTGGTGGCAGCAAAAAAGCCAATTATTTATGGTGGCGGTGGAATTATCAATGCTGGTGATAAGGCGTCCCAATTGTTGCGCGAACTGGTGGATTTAACAAAATTCCCGACAACACTTAACTCTGATGGGATTAGGCGCGTTACCATCCGAAGACCAGCATTTTCTGGGTATGCTTGGGATGCATGGCACCTATGAAGCAAATATGACCATGTATCATTGCGATGTTATGTTGAATGTTGGGGCACGATTTGATGACAGGGTCACTGGCCTAACATCAGGATTTTCACCAAATCAAAGAAAATTCATATTGATATGATAAATCATCTATCAATAAAAATATCAGTGTTGATCTGGGCATTATTGGTGATGCTGGCGATTGCACTGAAAATGCTGGATGGATGAAATCAAAAACGCAAATCGGCGAAAATAAAAACAGAAGCCATTACCGCATGGTGGAAGCAGATTGAAGAATGGCGTGCTGTACGATGTCTTGATTATGATCAGAGTGGCGACATTATCAAACCGCAATACGCCATTCACCGGTTTGGCAGAAATGTCAAAGGATCGTGATGTTTATGTCACGACGGAGGTTGGCCAGCATCAGATGTGGGCGGCACAGTATTTTGGTTTCAGTAATCCAAAACGCTGGATGACGTCTGGTGGGCAGGCACGATGGGTTATGGTCTTCCTGCCGCCATGGGTGTTCAGGTTGCCAATACTGAAAAAACTGTTGTTGATATTGCTGGCGAAGCGTCGTTCATGATGAATATGCAGGAGCTGTCAACGATTGCGCAATATAATCTGCCCGTGAAGATATATATTATCAATAATGAATGGATGGGTATGGTGCGGCAATGGCAACAATTATCCATGGTGGTCGCTATTCTGAGAGTTATTCGCAATCTCTTCCTGATTTTCAAAAACTGGCAGATTGTTTTGGAATGAAGGGTCTGATGGCGGAAAATGTGATGATCTTGATGATGTGATTATGAAATGCTAGAAACGCCGGGCCCTGTTCTGGTTGATGTCCGGGTAGCAAAAGAAGAAAATTGCTTCCCCATGATACCATCAGGCGCGGCGCATAATCAAATGTTGCTTGGGCCTAATGATAAAGCAGCAAAGCCTGTTTCCGAAGAAGGCATGGTTCTGGTCTAGACCAAACGGGAATGATAACAAAATGTCAAATGCCATAATGCAAGATGAAGTCCGTCATACCCTATCCATCCTCGTTGATGATGAACCGGGTGTTCTGGCGCGTGTAATCGGTCTGTTTTCTGGTCGCGGCTACAATATCGAAAGCCTCACCGTTGCTGGTGTTGATGAAAATAACAGATTGTCGCGGATATCTATTGTTACCCGTGGCACGCCAATGGTGATCGAACAGGTCAAAGCCCAGCTTGACCGGATTGTTCCCGGTCCATTCGGTGAGGATTTGACCGAACAGGGTTACATATTGAACGTGAATTGGCGTTGATCAAAATTTCAAATACAGGTGAGCCGCGGATCGAAGCCTTGCGGATAGCCGATACTTTTCGCGCCGAACGCTGGACAGCACGCTTGAATCTTTTGTCTTTGAAATTACAGGAAGCAGTTCAAAAATATCAGCTTTTATTGAATTAATGCGTGTCGTTGGGCAACATGTTGAAGTTTCACGAACTGGCGTTTCTGCTATTTCAGAGGTGCCGATGTTGATATGCCAATCCGCAGCCATAACATGAAATAAATTCCATCGCTATTGACCTAATAAAAGGAGATAAATTAATGCGCGTTTATTATGATAGAGACGCTGATGTCAATCTGATCAAATCCAAGAAAATCGTGATTGTCGGATATGGCAGTCAGGGTCATGCCCATGCCGCCAATCTTAAGGATAGTGGGGCTGCTGATGTGGTTGTTGCATCTGCGTGATAGGTTCGGCATCTGCTGAAAAAGCGGAATCAGGCTGGATTTAAAGTCATGAATGTTGCCGAAGCCGCGGCATGGGGTGATGTTATCATGATGCTTACGCCTGATGAATTACAGGCTGATATTTATGAGCAGGAGATCGCTAATCACATTCGCCCCGGCGCGGCGCTTGCTTTGCCCATGGTTTGAATGTGCATTTTGATCTGATTGTTCCGGCAAAGATATTGATGTTATCATGATCGCCCCTAAAGGCCCCGGTCACACGGTTCGTGGTGAATATGTTAAAGGCGGCGGTGTGCCATGTCTGTTGGCGGTTCATCAGGATGCGTCCGGTAATGCCCATGATGTTGGCCTGTCTTATGCGTCTGCTATTGGTGGTGGGCGTTCGGGCATTATTGAAACAACCTTCCGTCAAGAATGTGAAACAGACCTGTTTGGTGAACAGGCAGTTCTTTGTGGCGGTCTTTGTGAGTTGATCAAGGCCGGTTTTGATACGCTGGTTGATGCCGGATATGATCCGGAGATGGCTTATTTTGAATGCCTGCATGAAGTAAAGCTGATTGTTGATCTGATTTACGAAGGCGGCATTGCCAATATGAATTACTCTATTTCCAATACCGCCGAATATGGTGAATATGTATCAGGCCCGCGCGTGATTACGGATGATACGCGCAAAGCCATGCGCGATATTCTAGCAGATATTCAATCTGGTAAATTCACCCGTGACTGGATGCTGGAAAATAAAGCCCGTCAGTCATCGTTCAAAGCCATGCGGCGTCAGCACGCTAGCCACCGGATTGAAGCCGTTGGTGAAACCTTGCGCGGTATGATGCCTTGGATTGGCGCCAACCGTCTGGTTGATAAATCAAAAAACTAATTTATGATGTTGTGGCTGGATTTAGCCACATTTCTGTATTAAAACAAAGTATTCAGTTCGGTTGAGTTGGATACTTGTGTTTCATACTCAATCGGGGCATGACAAGGTAAAATCAATAAAGGTTTTTCAAAGGGGCGGCTTTGCCGTTTAGTCCATATGTTCAATATGATACGCGGTCTTTTTCCAACGATCTGGCCATTGATCTTGGAACAGCCAATACGCTCGTTTATGTGCAGGGTCAGGGCATTATTCTTAATGAACCGTCAGTTGTTGCCATTGCACAGGTTAAAGGCAAGCAACAGGTGCTGGCAGTTGGTGATGAAGCAAAAGAAATGCTTGGAAAAACGCCCGGCAATATCCGCGCTATTCGCCCTATGGCTGATGGGGTTATTGCTGATTTTGAAGTAGCTGAAGAAATGATCAAGCACTTTATCCGCAAAGTGAATGGCAAAATGCCATTATCCAGCCCACAGGTCATTATTTGTGTGCCATCAGGTTCAACCGCGGTTGAACGCAGAGCCATTCAGGAATCCGCTGAATCTGCTGGTGCCAGACGCGTATATTTGATTGAAGAACCAATGGCGGCCGCCATTGGTGCTGGTTTGCCAGTAACGGAACCATCAGGATCAATGGTTGTTGATATTGGCGGCGGCACGACCGAGGTTGCTATTCTGTCGTTTGGGAATATCGTTTATGCTCATTCTGTTCCGTGTTGGCGGTGATAAGTTTGACGAAGCCTTGATCAGCTATATGCGTCGGACTCATAATCTTCTGATTGGAGAATCTACCGCCGAACGGATCAAGAAAGAAATTGGTGTTGCTCAAAAACCACAAGGTTCAAGCTGGCCGGAAAGAAAATGTCCGTGGCCGTGATCTGGTAAATGGTGTACCAAAGAAATTATTATTACCCAGTCACAGGTTGCTGATGCTTTATCGGATTCTATTCGCCAGATCGTTGAAGGCGTTAAGGTTGCATTTGAACAAACGCCACCTGAACTGGCAGCGGATATTGTGGAAAAAGGGCATTGTTCTTACCGGTGGTGGTGCATTGCTGAATGAAATTGATACCGTTATCCGTGAGGCTACTGGTTTGCCAATTTCTATTGCGGATGATCCATTGACATGTGTTGCCCTTGGTACTGGGCGTTGTCTTGAAGAAATGAAAACCCTTCAGAATGTTCTGGTGGGAGCCTATTAGGGGAAAAGCTATTGCCAAACATTGCGACGGATCGTAAGAAAGGCCGTCGATCGGTGGTCTGCCACCCATCTGATCATTTTCTTTGCCTGCATTGTCTTGATGATGGCAGGCAAAGCCGATATTTCTGCGATGAACTCTGTTCAGTATGATAGCCGGATTTTTCACCCCCATTGCTGAGGTGGTGAGCGTGCCGTTCCGTGCCATTGGCATCATGGTTGACGGCATTGAAAATATTGCCCAGTTGCGAGAAGAAAATATTCAAGCTCAAAGAAGATGTTCAAAAACTTACGCCGCTGGCAAAATGAAGCGCGATATTGCTTGCCGAAAACCGGCAATTGCGGGCATTAAGCGATTTTCCGGTTCCCGAAGGGATGAATCTGTTTCTGCCCGTATTCATTGCCATTAATGCGGATAGTTTTGCCCATTTGTGATGATTGATGTTGGGGCCAAGATGGCATAAAAAAGGCGCTACTGTTGACTACCGAAGATGGTTTGGTTGGCATGGTGGTTGAAGTCGGGCGTTTTTATGCTCAGGTTTTACTGATTACTGATCTGAATGCCATGATGCCTGTTATTTTATCCGATACATCATGGCCTGGCTGTTGCCAGCTGGTGTTAATGCCTACACACTTGATCTGAAGTTTGTTCCGGCTCAGGCAGAGCTGGAAACCGGCGCATTGGTGCAAACATCTGGTCATGGTGGTATTTTGCCAGCAGGATTGCCTGTTGGCCGTGTTGTTCAGGTGACAGAAGATCATATTCCGTGTCAAGCCTATTGTTGATTTTCAGCGGCTTCGAGTTTTGTCACGGTTCTGAGCTGGCCAGATGAATAATGATATGCCAAAGGATGATCTTTTTGAGCAAAGTTATTCGCCTCAACCTGAAATAGGAAAAGCTTTAGCCTTGAAGGTATAAATGCATTTGGTCAAGGTAGGTGAGGCGGCAGAGGAGGATCAATAGGTTATGGTTATTGCTCCATCTTCCTCACCGCCAACATTTCAGCATCAATGATAATTTTGCCCTGATGTTCATTGTCGCCTTTGTGGAAACATCACTCGGATATTTTCCCTTTTTCCATGGAACAACCCAAAGCTTTTGATTGCCATGGTATTTATTGATAGCGATTTATAATAAGGAAGATATCCATTTTATCACTCTGATTTTGGTTGGTGTGATTTTTGACAGTGATTCAGGGCTGCGCCTCTTGGCTATACATCTGGGGCGATGATGCTAATCAATATCATCGGCATTCTAGGTCGCGGCGTCGTTTCAAAAGTGTCCAGCAATCCTTTTTATGGCTGGATTTTGCCATCATGATGGTTGTGTCATGCTCTATTGCTGGATTTGCTATTACCCTTTCATAAATCAGAGTTTCCATCCATCAGGGCCACTAGATGTTTCAGTATAGCTCATCGGTTTTGCTTTTTCCGGTCATGATATGGATTTATAAAGGGAATTCAATATCTGGTTGAGATTGTGCGTAGGTTGAAATGATTACTCGCAAAGCCAAACAGTTTGAACATTCTTTATCCCGGCGATCATTGCTGATTGGTGGAGGACAGGTTTTACTGACATCTGTCCTTGTTGGGCGTTTATTCTATCTGCAGGTAATGGAATCAAGCGAATATGAAGCCTTATCAGATAAAAACCGTTTTGATTATGTTGTTATGCCACCGTCGCGTGGTCGAATTTTTGATACGAAAGGCCGTCTGCTTGCCGGAAATGCTGAAGCCTATGCGTTGAATATTATTCCAAAATTAACAACCGACCTTTATCAGTCCCTGCGGGCGCTATCAGAACTGGTATCGCTGGATGATGATCTTATTGCAGGAGCTGATGGAAAAGAGCGGAAAGCCAGCCATCATTTCTGCCGCTTATTATTCGTGATGATTTCACCCAGCGTGAGGTTGCGAGTTGTGGTGCGTACCCGGAATTGCCGGGCGTAAGTTTTGATCGCATTGAGAAGCGCATTTATCCGCAAGGATTGCTAACAGGACATCTGACCGGTTATGTTGGCCGTGTAACCAAAAGAAGATATCGCCTCAGGGCAGGGCACATCCCGGATATGGTCAATATGCGTAATGGAAAGTCTGGAATTGAATATGCGTTTGAACAGGATTTACGCGGTAAACCGGGGCGGAACAGGGTCTGGTAAATGCCCTTGGGGCGACCAATTAAAAAATCAGTTGAAGGAACAGCCTGCAATATCGGGAAAAGATATCAATCTTACGATTGATATAAATCTGCAATCCTATGCTACCAGTATTCTGAAACGGGGCCGTAATAAACCGATTTCTTTGAAGTGATGCTAAGGTCAAGCGTGCTTTGATTGAGATCCTGAACTGGCAAGATTCGGTGTCAATGTCTGAAGGCATGTTTTCGAAGACAGCCTTGGGCGTGTTGTTCCGCCAGAAACAGGTTCGGTTGTTGTCATTGATATTGAAACAGGGGCAATTAAAGACCATCGTATCAACCCCAACCTTTGATCCTAATGTTATGTCTGGCCGGATTAGCAACGATGAATGGGAGCATATTGGTAAATCACCCTCGTATTCCTTTGCTTGATCGCTGCATTAAAGGGCAATATGCGCCGGGTTCAACCTTTAAGATGATTGTTGCCCTAGCGGCATTGGAAGCAGGCATTATCACCGAAACACACGTTTTTTCTGCCCGGGCATAAAGAATTAGGAAATGCTAAGTTTCATTGCTGGAATAATCATGGACATGGTAATGTTAATGTCATTGAGGCATTAGAACAATCTTGTGATGTGTTTTTCTATGAACTGGCACTTAAAACAGGGATTAAGCGCATCGCCAGTATGGCTAAAAGATTTGGGCATTGGGTGATGATACAGATATCATGATACCCGGGGAAAAATCCGGACTTATCCCTGATAAAAAATGGAAAGAAAAAACATATTGGTGAGGTATGGACCCCGGGTGAAACAGTGGTCGCATCAATTGGTCAGGGCTATGTTTAACAACACCCATTCAGCTAGCGGTCATGATGGCTCGCCTTGCTCAGGGAAAGTTTCAGTATCAGCCCTGTGCTGCGTGAAGGGAAATAGCATCTGATTTTTCCTGATTGGCGTTTCAGAAGCATCCATGGCTATTATTCGCCGTGGTATGGATGATGTGTTAATGGCAAAAATGGAACAGCCGGAATTATCAAACTTGATCTGGATGGCATTAAAATGGCTGGCAAAACTGGTACGGTTCAGGTCAAACGGATCACCAAAGCTGAACGTGAACGCGGCATTGTTGATAACATGGAAAGGCCATGGAAATTCCGTGATCATGCCCTTTTTCACAGGATATGCCCCATTTGATAATCCCAAATATGCCATTGCTGTTATTGTTGAACATGGCGGAAGTGGATCGTCATCTGCCGCCCCAGTTGCACGCGATATCATGACCTATTTGTTTGAGCAGGGCTTATGAAAAAACTTATCAGCCCAGGCATAAACCAACCTTTTCCACGCCTCTGCAAAGCCAGAATGGTGATGACAGGACTGGTTCTGGACAACACCGTGGCTGATGCTGATAGTGATTGGTCTGATTGGCATGGTTGGGGTTATCGCTTTATTCTGCGGCACATGGATCTTGGCGACCCTGGGGCTATGATGCATGGGATTCGGTATTGGGATAGGTTTTGTCCTGATGCTGATTGTGGCCATGTTCCCCATTAATTTTATTCGCCGCTATGCCATCTTCTGGTGGGCTTGGCAGTCATGCTGTTAGCGGTGCTTGAGGTTATTGGCACTGGCAAAAGGGGGTGCAAGATGGTTTTCTATTGCTGGGTTTAATTTGCAGCCGTCTGAGCCGGCAAAACTAGCTGTGTTATTGTTATGCTAGCCGCTTATTTTCATAACATTTACCCGGATATGCTCGATATATGCGAACCTATATTCCGGTGATTTTGATTGTATTCATTCCGTTTATTCAGGTTTTTATTACAACCTGATCTTGGGACATCATTAATGTTATTGCTCTCAGCATTCGGTGGTTATTTTTGTTGCTGGGTATTCCGCGCTGGATGGTGATGACGGTGTTTGGTCTTGTTCTTGCTGCGGTTCCTATTGGCTGGTCGATGCTTTATCCCTATCAGAAAAGCCGGATTATGGTGTTTCTCAATCCTGATCTTGATGCTCTTGGGGCTGGCTATCAGATTACGCAATCAAAAATTGCTTTGGGCAGTGGCGGTATTGTTGGTAAAGGATATCTGCAGGGAAGCCAGAGTCATCTGGATTTTCTGCCTGAACGCCAGACAGATTTCATCTTTACCATGATTGGTGAAGAGTTTGGATTTTTTGGCTGTATTTATATCATCGCTTTATATACCGCGCTTATTTTCCTGCTGCTGAAATATAGTTTTTCAGTGAAAACGACATTTTCCCGATTGCTCATTATTGGTGTGGCGTCAATGATCAGTTTTTATGTGACTGTAAATATTGGTATGGTGTCAGGTATCCTGCCAGTGGTAGGCGCGCCCCTACCATTAATATCTTATGGTGGGACGGCTATGTTAACCGTTTTTCTGGGGCTTGGACTGGTGATTAGTGCCATGCGCAATGATCAGGATATTAAGGATTAATGGTCTTAACAGAAAACAGACGCCAGACGCTTACTACAACGTCCAGATTGCGCCTTGCCTTGACACCTGCCATGAAACAGTCATTGCAATTAATGGCATGGCGTAATCACCAGATTACCCGTTTTGTGCGTGATCTTGCTGCTGATAATCCATTTCTTGATGTGAATTTCCGGAATTGCCAAGCCAGCGACAATCAGAAATGCTTGTTGATTTTCCGTTTTCATCCGGGATGGCTCAAGATCGGCCTGATAAATCGCTTCATGCGCATCTGATGGAGGAAATCGGGCTGTTGTTTCCATTAGGATTATCACGTTCGGTTGCACTGGCATTACTGGCACATATAACACCTGCCGGCTGGTTAGATGCTGATGCACCAGACACAGCGGCCAGATATGGTGTCCGGGGGGCGGCATATGATCTGCTCATTGATCAATTACAGAATATTGAGCCGGCCGGCTTGTTTGCCCGTAATCTGACAGAATGTTTGGCCTTACAGCTAAAAGATCGGGGTCTTTATGATGCTGATATGGAACTTTTGTTATCGCATCTGCCGATCTTACTAAAAGAAGGTATAGACGGGTTAGTTCGCATAACCGGACTTGATGCTGATCTGGTGCAATCGCAACTTGGACAATTGCGCCATTTAGACCCCAAGCCGGGGCAAGGTTCATGGCAGATGATGGGGATATTTTTCATCCTGATCTGATTGTGACTCAACAGGGAAATGCATATGACGTTGCCATAAATGCTTCAACTTTGCCGGATATTACTGTTGCCACTGATCTGGAAACAGATGATGCGCTCAAGCCAGTTCTAAAAAAGGCGAAAGCTGAGGCTGCGGCACTTCAAGCCGCTATGATGGCGCGCGCCAATCTGCTTACAACGCTAATGGGATTTGTCGTGATCAGGCAATCCCGATTTATGACAGATGGCGAAGAAAGCCTTGTTCCGCTTACTATGGCTGAAGTGGCAGATCATTTAAATTGTCATCCCAGTACGGTAACGCGGCTGGTCAAGGATAAGCTGGTATTGACGCCGCGGGGCATTATTCCGCTATCACATTTCTTCAGTCCGGCTATATCAGGCAAAGAAGTAAGTGATGTTGCCAGTCGTGCTGTTGCTGCAACCCTAGTTGCCCTGATCACCACCGAGGATAAATCAGCACCGCTTAGTGATACCATAATAGCAGATGCCATAGAAAACCGTCATGGTATCCGCCTTACGCCCCGGTCAATTGCCAAGCAACGCCAGAAGCTTCACATAGCCAAAGCCTCCGAGCGCAGAAACAGATCATCACCAGTATAGGCTAATGGTGATATCATATTAATCCTTGAGCTTGCTTTCAAACTCACGCAGACGCTTATAGACACTGGCCAGTTCGATGATGGTTGGCCATGATTTCAGCAGATATTGCATACTGCCCTCAACACGGCCAAAGGCACGGATAATCTGTTGCATGACCCCTAGCGTGATGACGCCGGCAACAATAGCTGGCGCCAGAAAGACATAAGCACTAAGCACATTGGCTTGCAGATAGGCAATGCGGCCAATATTGAAATACAGGTATCGCAAATAGCTAGTGAAATGAATGCTCCGCACGTCGTGAAACAATTCATCAATCCGTTTAGGGCGAATGGTTTCATCATCCTCGGCGATAACAAGAATTTTCCGATAGGCTGCTTCTTTCTTTTGCAGATCATATTCGATACCGACAAGCCGCAATAACCACCCTATGGCAATCAGAAATAATGTTCCGCCGATGCTCCAGATCAGGGCACCTGTGACTAGTCCATATTCCCATTCACCAAAAAAGAAGATAGGAATACCAATCGAAAGGCCGATCAGGATAGGGAAAAACTCAACCAATATCATTAAGGATTCGATAAAACTGGTGCCAAGGGTTTCCATAATCCGGCTGAATTTAATGGTATCTTCCTGCACCCTTTGTGCCGCGCCTTCTATCTTTCGGGCTCTGTCATAAACGCTATGATACCATTCAACCATTGATGCCCGCCACCGAAACAGAAAATGTGATGTAAAATAACTCACCAGAACAGCAACCATGATATAGATGCCGGCGAAGGTAATAAAGGAAAGTAAACTTCCCCAGTATTCCTGCATAGTAATGGCGTTTGGTGTGCCTAGTGCTTTTTGTATCATGTCATAAAACTCACCAAACCAGCTATTGATCATGACATCAATCTGCACCTGAACCCATAAAGATGAAAGGATGACGAATGACCCCAGCCATGCCCATAAAGCCCATTTTCGCGTCTTGAAAAACCTAAACATTTGCTATCCTTATCCTAAATATTCACCAAAACCTGAAAGCCGTATATATATTGAGGCTAGTGCTGTTGTAATCGTGTGGTGGAATAACCGTCACGCAATGCAATAATCTGAACGTCACCACCAATATTTTTCATATGATCAGCGCCAATGATATCATCGGCTTGATAATCACCACCTTTGACGAGAATATCCGGATTAATCTGGGTGATCAGTTGCAGGGGAGTATCATCCTCGAACAATATCACCGCATCTACAAAAGGCAGGGCAGTGATGGCACTAACTCTGCTTGTTTCATTCTGAAAGGGACGATGTGATCCCTTTAACCGTTTGGTGGATGCGTCACTATTAAGCCCGACAATGAGCCGGTCACCTTTTTCCCTTGCCGCTTGTAATAGCCATATATGACCGGGATGAAGACAATCAAAACAACCATTTGTAAATACAATGCGCTCATCTTTATCTTTCCATGCTTTCATCAATGCCTGAAGACTTTCCAAGTCATGAGGTGTTTCTTGGTTCATAGTTGCCAGAACTTCACCGGGCAGGACGGTGGCTGTGCCAGATTTACCAACGACAATACCGGCGGCTATATTGGCTAGAATTGCTGCTTCGGTGACATCGGCACCGGCACTGATGGCGGCGGCAAAATGGGCGATGACAGTATCACCAGCACCTGATACATCAAACACTGTCCGTGCCGTGCTTTGGGAATGGAACAAAGCCTGATCTTTCTGGCTAATCAGAATGCCGTCAGCGCTCAAGGTTGTGATCATTGTACCTATTGCGCTGATGCCAAGGAATTTCTGAGCAATCTGATGAAGTCCCGATAGATCATTGGCTGATGGCATGGATATATTATGGAAATGGCAAAACTGACTAAATTCCGATAAGTTCGGGGTAAGAATATCAACCCCGTCATAAAGCCTGATATCAGCCTGCTTGGGGTCTGCCAGCATGGTAAAATCACGACGGTTCGGATGCGATATAAGGGATTTTATCAAATCAGGCTGGATAACACCTTTATCATAATCCGACAAGAATAACCATATCAGCCGTATCAAGCACCGAATAAATCATGGCTAACATTTCTGTCATGCAATCCTGGCTAATAGGGCTTATGTCTTCATCATCCACCCGCAACAGCTGATGGCCTTTAACGGTGAAGCGGGTTTTCGTTGTGGTTGGTCTGGTCGGGTCTGCAATGAGATGTGGCGTGATGGCAGGTTCATCATCCAGACAATCAAGCAGCATATCTCTTGCCCCATCATCACCTGTAACACCGATTAATGTAACCTGTCCACCCAGATGCGCCAGATTGCGGGCAACATTTGATGCCCCGCCCGGCATATGACTGGTGGTCTGGTGCTGAAGGATAGGGATGGGGGCTTCTGGTGAAATGCGACCAACAGCGCCATCGACAAATGTATCCAGCATGACATCGCCAATAACAACGATATGGCTGTTCTGCATGTTGATTAATATATCGGCGGCGCGCTGGGCGTTCAGGCGGGTATGGTCTGTCACGATTTTCCCTTTTCGCGATTCCGGTATGTGGTGGCACCATCTGGCGTGGTTTTCGTATCTGCCCGAACAACAACAAGGGCATTATCCTCCACCGTTGAGGTGATTGTGCTGCCCGCGCCTATCATGGCTCCTTTTACCAATATCAACCGGTGCAACAAGCGCGGAATTTGAACCAATAAAAGCACCGGCACCAATGCGGGTCATGGATTTGCGAAAGCCATTATAATTACAGGTAATGGTGCCAGCCCCGATATTTGCATCCTGTCCAATATCGGCATCTCGCAGATAGGTCTGGTGATTAGCCTTGGCCATGGCACCCATGGTGATGTTTTTAGTTTCGACAAAGTTTCCTATCTTAACACCTTCTTCAAGAATGGTTCCCTGTCGCAATCTGGCATAGGGGCCGATGATGGCACAAGCACCGATATCTGCCCCTTCGATATGGCTGAAAAGATTTAATTTCAGCCCCGTCAGCAATGCGAACTCCGGCACCGATAACAACATGCGGGTGGATAATGACATCTTCGGCAATGATAGCATCAGCATTAAGAAACACGGTATCCGGATCAATCAGCGTCACCCCATCCATCATGGCCTTATGGCGCAGCCGTTGCTGGATGATTGCTTCGGCGCGGGCCAGATCAACCCGATTATTGATCCCCATGACGTTGTCTTCTTGTGCCATAACACAGCCAATAGAATGACCTTTCTGATGGGCAAGATGAATAATATCCGTGAGAAATTTTTCGCCAGTCTGTTGATTGAATTCCGTGGCGGCAAGAAGATCAAACAGCAATGGCATCTTTACCGCCATCAGACCACTATTGCATAAAGTGATGGCGCGGGTTTTCGCATCTGCTTCTTTTTCTTCGATAATAGCAGAAATGGATTGATTCTGATCTTGGATAAGGCGGCCATATCCGGTTGGATGTGTAGCTTCAAATCCCAGGCAGCAGATATCATGTCCACCTTCTGAAATGGCATGGATCAAGATGATGAAATTCATCAGCAGAAATCAATGGCGTATCGGCAAAGGCAATAACCGCAATACCATCCTGAGATGGTAATTTTGCCGCCGCCGCTTCCACCGCGTGACCGGTGCCGAGGGGCGGGATCCTGTATCACGGTATCAAGGGCACAAGGATAGCGATCATTGATATGCTGGACATGATCATGCACCTGACTGCCATCAGCCCCGACAACAATCATGGCATCTTTGGCATGGGCTGCCACCATGCTGTCCAGCACCCATTCAATAAGGGGTTTGCCGGCTAGCCGGTGTAACGGTTTTGGCAGGCTTGAGCGCATTCTGGTGCCTTTGCCCGCGGCGAGGATAATTGCAGTAAAAGTCATACCCGATTATATGATCTATTCGCGATGATGAAAAGAAGAATGCGATATTGCAAAAATAACCACAAACAGAGTATAAATGGAATATAGTTTTTAAGCAAAATCATAAGGATCAGATCATGTGTGGCATTATCGGCACAATAGGATATCCGAATGCGGCAGATGCTCTGCTTCAGGGGCTACGGCGGCTAGAATATCGTGGTTATGATTCTGCTGGCATTGCGGTTTCAGTCGATAAGGGATTTTCGGTTCGTCGTGCGGTGGGTAAGCTCAATGCATTGGCTGATGTGCTTTCCCATGACCCGTTACATGGTGAAACCGGTATCGGGCATACCCGCTGGGCTACGCATGGCGGCGTCAAAATGGCAAACGCGCATCCGATGATGTCTGGCGACCGTGTGGCGGTTGTTCATAACGGCATTATTGAAAATCACCGTAAATTACGCCAGACCCTTTCCAATAAAGGATATGTGTTTCAAAGCCAGACCGATACGGAAGTACTTGCTCATCTTTTTGCTGATGCGCTGGATCAAACAACGTCACTGATGGAAGCGACAGAACATGTACTATGAGCACATCATTGCCCGTATTGAAGGGGCGTATGCCTTTGCCGTGATGGTAACAGATTATCCTGATCATCTAGCCATGCGCCGCATAGCTTCACCACTGGCTATCGGGTTATCCGATGATGCGGTGATTTGTCGGCTCTGATGCTATTGCCATGGGTGATGTGACCCAGCGCGTGATCTTTCTCAAAGATGGGGATTATGGCACTGTAACGCGGGAACTAATTACCATCAAGGATGCCAGCGCGGAACATGCCAATCGTGATGTTACTATTGTGGCGGCCAGCCCAGGACTTGTCACCAAAAGAAGGCTACCAGCATTTCATGGACAAAAGAAATTCATGAACAGCCTGATACCGTGATGCATACACTGGGCGCGTTTTCAGACGCTGATGGCGCATTTGCATTACCGGATGGGTTTGATTTTTCCCATATGACTGGTCTTGCCTATCTGGCCGCGGGCACCAGTTATCATGCTGGCTTGATTGGGCGTTACTGGATGGAACAACTGGCTGATCTGCCTGTTGTGACAGTGAATCCGCATCCGAGTTCAGATATCGTCAGCCATCCTGCCGCCAGATCAGTCTGGCTTTGGGGATATCCCAATCAGGTGAATCGCTGGATACATTAATGGCTTTGCGCTATATGGCCGATAAAGGCGTTGATACAGCGGCGTTAGTCAATGTTGATAACAGTATTCTTACAAACGTCAACAATGGAAAGGGATCTGGTGCTTATCTGCTTACCCGTGCCGGCCCCGAAATCGGTGTTGCCAGCACCAAATCCTATATGGCACAGCTGGCGGTGCTATTGATTCTTGCCACTATTGCCGGTCATCAGCGTGGTGTCTTAACGGCAAAACGGCGGGCAGAAATTGAACAGATGCTGGCAAGTGTACCCCGATTAATGAATTAGAAAATAAAGGCCACCGTTCGAACTCTATGTTTTCAAGGCCTCTGCATCTGTGATCAAAACGATTGTTCCCTAGGCTGGCGCAATCCCGATCCTGTCTTTATCTGGGGCGGGGGACGCTTTACCCGTTAGCCATGGAAGGCGCGTTAAAATTAAAGGAACTCAGTTATATTCATTGCCGAAGCCTATGCATCGGGGAAATGAAGCATGGCCCCATCGCATTGATTGAAGACGGGTTGCCGGTGGTGGCGTTGCTGGCTGATGATGATCATTTATCCAAATCTATCAGCAATGTGGTGGAAGCCAAAGCAAGAGGGGCGGATATCATCATCATTGCGACCGAAAGCGCCGCTAATAAAGCCATGGATGAAATGGACGGGCTTGAAGGACGGGTTGCTACCGTGCCCGATTGCGATGCGTTGATTGCGCCACTGGTGCTTAGTCTGCCTATTCAGTTTCTGGCCTATCTGACCGCGGTGCATAAAGGCACGGATGTCGACCAGCCGCGCAATCTGGCTAAGTCGGTCACGTGGAATAGAATACCTCAACATTGCATGCCTGCATCATGGCGGTTATGATATGTCACGATACTGTCATATAGCCGATATATTCTGTTTTCATGAAAACATATAACATTCTCTTTCTATGTACCCATAACTCGGCTAGGTCCATTCTGGCTGAAGCAGTGGCATCAACGCAAACCGGTGGCCGGTTTATTGGCTTTTCTGCTGGATCAACGCCACAGGCGGTTTCTGGTCGTCCGGTGCATCCGATTGCCCGCGATCTGGCCATTGAACTTGGCTATCCTGCCGAAAAGCTCCGCTCTAAAAGCTGGGATGAGTTTGCTTTGCCTGATGCTCCTCAGATGGATGTTATCATCACAGTTTGTGATAACGCGGCCGGCGAAGTCTGCCCTGTCTGGATTGGAAAACCTATCACGGCACATTGGGGTTCCCTGATCCGTCACATGTCAGCGGTAATGACACTGATAAAATAAAGGCATTCAGGGATGTGATGCATGGAATGAAAGCGCGTATCCAAACCCTTGCTTCCCTGCCATTAGATGAATGGGATCAGGCGAGCATTCAGGCAAATATAAACACCCTTGCCCCTTAAAAACAGATAGAATTAACCGTGAAAAAAAATTAATTTGCGAGAGCATTATTCTGAAATGCCCCCAGATATTTGAAGTTCAGCAGAAACATAATCTCATCAACCGGTTTAATATCCCGGTCAGATGTTTCATCACGGGTATATTGAATGGTAATGGTTAAACAATCCTGCAATCCGCGTGTGATATCTAGTCCAATGGTGGATTTATCACGCTCATTTTTTCCATTTGCCAGATCAAAGGTCTGATTAGCCTTTAACCTGATGCCTTCATCAATCACGTTGGTTGAGATTGACGATCAGTTCTTCTTCTTTAACACTAGCGGCACTGAAGAAGGATTCTGATCGCTGACTATAGGATGTTGATATTGATGTGCCGGGGCGTGACCATGCGACTGATGCCCGTGATTCATTAAGTTCTAGGTTTTCATGATTAAACCGGCCGGCAAATGAAAATCGGAGCTGGTCAGATGGCTTCACCTGAACGCTTGCCAGAATATCGGACAGTTTTTCCGTTTCACTGGTGGCATTAAGGCCGCTATTGACATCTCCCAGAAAGCGGTAACTGGCACCGACAAAACCGGATAATTCGCCTAAAAGCTGTATCAGTCATATCCGTGCTTACACCGCCAGCCATATGAGTCCCGGTTTTTATGTAGTCATTGCCCTGATACCGGTGAAGCAGAAAGAGATTGGCTTCATCCAGATGGAAATCAGAATCACGGTTCGGGATTTTATCTGTACGGTCTGTTGACTGAATGGTAATTAGTTTTAACCTTAGGCCTGATGATAGCCACTGCTATCACCAATCATTGCCGAATAGGGTTGTGACCAGCCTAATCCGGCACTAACACTACCCTGCCCAAGTTCACCGGTATAGTTATTGCTGTTGGGGCCATTTTCTATGAGGTGATATTGAAGGGCTGTTCTTGTTTCAAGGCTGAATGTGCCAGCGCTGTGATCAATATCTTCACGGGTATAAAGCTCACCAGACCAGCGATTAATATCATATTCTTCATCATTATCGGTCTGACTAGCCGATAGTCTGATCCGTGCTGTCATATTATTCCGATATCCGGGCATATAGCGTTCATGAAAGACAGATGGCAATACGGTTGGCTCTCTTTCATTGGTTTCAGTGGGATCAGCCCCTGAATATCATACATTTCAATCAGATTATAAGTGTTGGCGCCAAGTTGTTCGGCACTGAAGGTTGATTTATGCTGGGTGGCATTATCAATCCCGTATCGTCGCATAAATGTATCCTGACTGGTGCGGTATATTCGCGCTTCGGTCTTCCAGCTATCCCCAATCAATGTGTTGAAACGCGCATCAACCGCTAGCACATTTTCATCATCCTGTTTAAAGGATTCTACCTGACCACCTGTCAAGCGCATATCAAGGCCGGATTGATCCCATAACTGGCGATAGCGGATACCAGATAATAGGCCGGAATTCTTAAAAATATAGGGGTGATTTCTATATCACTGGTGTCATTGATCACATGATAGTATGACTGTATGTATTTCAGGCCATGATCAGATGAATAGGAAATGCTTGGGTATAAAAGACCAGATCGCCTACGAACCGACCAGTCCGGATGGGACAAAAACGGAAAATACAAAACGGGCAGGTCAAGTACCTTCATCTGTATATTGGTATGATAAACGGTTTTGGTTTTAGGATCATGCCATGATGATGAGGTTTCAAACCGCCAGATAGGTGTTTCACCATTCACAAAATCACAGTCACATGGCGTATAGATTGCGTTATCATAAAGGGTATAATCGTCTTTATAATATTCGCCTCTATCTCCCGCCATCCATGACTGATCTACCATTTGACTGATAATAGGTTCTGCAAAAGCTTCCGAAAACTCTTTTGCCCATGGTCATATGATCGGAAAAATGAATATTGCCCTGATGGTCGGTGAAAACAACACTTCCCGATGCTTCCGCCTGACCGGTATCCCGATGATATTCAACACGATCAGCTTTCAGTGTCATTCTGCCTTGTTCAAAAACAACATTGCCGGTTGCTATGAAAAATGCCAGTATCCTGATTGGATTCCATTGCATCTGCATGAAAAATCAACAGGTTGGTTATTGTCCTGAGCATGACCAAAGGCTTGCCAATATGCATAGAATAAGTGATAAGGCAACACATGCGAATAATTGATGAATGTATTGTGGCATTCGGGCGAAAAAGCATGGTCACGTCAAATTTTCTGATCATATGGAACAAAACTGGTAAATTAAAAGCATTTCATGTTATATCAAATTGATCTCTATAAGCAATCCATCATCCGTTTAAGTTTGGAGTTATTGTGGTAAAGAATAACCAACATCCCCTTAAGATCTGTCATGTGATTGCTGGTGCCAGAACTGGCGGTGCCGAAACATTCTGCCTAGATATGGTGAAAGCATTACATGATCGTGGCGTCAATCAGGTGATGATATCACGGCCTTATGAACATATTCTAGATGCCATGGCCGAACGTAAAATCCCCCATTATCCCATGGGATTTCAGCGATGGTGGAAATGGCCACAGCAAGGTCGATTATCGTCCATTATCGCTAACGAAGCCCCTGATCTGGTTCATGGCTGGATGAATAGGGCTTCTTCTTTTATGCCAGCAGGGTTGTGCCGCCGGTTCTGGGATGGTTTGGCGGATATTATGATCTAAAAAATTATCGTCACAGCGATTTTTATATGGGGGTCACGCGGGATATTGTCCGCCATATTGGTGATGCTACTGGTCAACCTGATCGGGCTTATCTGGGGCATACTTTTGGAACACTGGCGGCAGATGACTCCAGTAAGTCGTGCTGATTTCGGGTTACCGGAAGGCAAACCAGTTGTTCTGTTATTATCGCGCATGCACTGGAAAAAGGGTGTTGATCTTTTGCTTGATGCGGCGGTGCAAAATTGCCTGATCTGGCATTTCTGATGGCTGGCGATGGGCCAGAAACTTGGATAAATACCAAAAACAGGCAAATGCACTTGGTCTGGATGATCGGGTCTGTTTTGCTGGCTGGCGCAATGATAGGGCAGCATTACTTGATCTGGCAGATATCTGTGTTCTTCCTTCACGTTATGAGCCATTTGGAACAGTTATTGCCGAAGCATGGTATGCTAAAGTGCCACTGGTTGCTACCCGTGCAGATGGCGCAAGACAATATGTAACCCATGATAAGGATGGGCTGTTGTCGGATATCGATGATCTTGATGGGCTTGTTGAAAATCTCAGACGTCTGCAATCTGACAAAACACTGGCAAAACGATTGATTAAAAATGGATCAAAAACCTATCAGGATGAGTTTGAACGCGAAACGGTAACAACACGACTCATTGACAAGTTATCAGGATATGATCCGCCGTCATAGCGCATGATAGATGATGATGAACAGGTTCAAGGGATGAATACATGGCACCCATACTGCATTGCCTATTACCCTATAAAGAAACATATACACCACAAAACGCTGGCGCGGTTGCGCTAACAGTGGAAGGTGGCTTTACCAACAGTGTTTTAGTAATGACGCCATCGTTTTTGGTCGCCAGTTATCCGCGCCAATCTTCCAGGGGGCAGTCTACAAAGGACTAGCCCCGCAACAATCGTGGTTTGTGGGAAAGAATATTGGTCTTGCCAGAGCATATCTGAAACACATAACCCGTCATGGCCAGCCTGATTTGCTTGAAGTGCATGGCCGTCTTCAAGTAGCCGAATATATAGGCCGAAAACAGCCAAATTAAAAATGGGGCTTTATCTGCATAATGACCCGCGTGAGATGAAAGGTGGGAAAACGGTTTCAATGCGTCGGGCTTTGCTTCAGCGAATGACGGTCATTTACTGTGTATCCGATTATCTGCGGTCATGTTTTCTGGATGGAATTAATCCTTCTGCAGATGAGGCAGAAAAAGTAAAGGTAATACCGATTTCAGCAGACCGGATTCTTAAGCGCCCCCACGAAAAGAGAAACTGATTTCTATTATTGGGCGTATGGTTCCTGAAAAAGGTATGCTTGAAGCGGCAGAAGCACTGGCCAGCATCCTGCCCCGATATCCAGACTGGAACGTGCTCTTTGCTGGTGCCCAGCGTTTTGAAGATGCACCAGCGTCACCTTATGAAGCTTCAATTTCCCACGCACTTGCACCTATTCGCCAACAGGCCAGAATGACCGGTTTTATTCCAAGGTCGGACATTATGGATATTCAGAACAGATCAGCCATTATCCTTGCGCCTTCGCAATGGCAGGAACCGGCTGGCCGGGTAATTATCGAAGCATTAGCAAGTGGTGCCGCCCTGATCACAACACGTCGTGGCGGTATCCCTGAATATGCCGATGGCCGAGCAATTATTCTTGCTGATGGAAAAGGGGCTGAACTGGCTGAAGCATTAGAACGTCTGATCAGTGATGACCAGTGGCGCAAATCCTGGCAGCAGAGGGCATGGTCAGATTATCCTTTTGATATTGCCCATATGGTTGAAAAACTGGATATGGCAAGGCATTATGCCATAGGCGGAAACAGATGACGAAAAGCCCTGTCTATTCATCACCGGAAAAAATACTAGTGATCAAGCATGGCGCGCTTGGTGATATCATTCAGGCGATGGATGCTTTTGCCAGTTTGCGTGCCGCCCATGCTGACGCGCATCTGGCCATTTTGACAACCAGGCCGTTTGCCAGATGGCTACAAGCCTCACCATATTTTGACAGTGTGATTATTGATGATCGCGCGCCATTTTATCATATCAGAGCGTGGTTCAGACTCAGGCAGTTGTTTAGGGCAGGGTGGTCACGCATTTATGATTTTCAATGTTCAAGCAGAACGTCCCGCTATTTTCGCCACTTCATCAATGCCAGTAAGACGGAATTTATTGGCAGGGCAAAAGGGGCGAGCCATCCTTTACCTGATTTTACTGGTGTCAATAACCGTGATCGTATGCTCATTTCGGCTAAGCTGGCTGGCTGTACAGAAACAGAAGCAAATCTAGACTGGATGGGGAAGAGGCCTCATGGATTGGATCTACCCCAACGCTATGCGGTTTTATTGCCGGGTTGTTCACCGGTTAAACCATCTAAACGCTGGCCGGCAGCTCATTATGCTGACCTTGCTAGTGAATTGCAGGATCTGGGCATAGCTGTTGTTCTTGCTGGGACGCATCATGATGAGCAGGCTATTGCTGCGGTGCTGGAACAGAATCCTGATTGTATATCTATTATGGGCAAAACGGATTTTGATCAGATAGCATCTGTATTCAGACATGCCGCCTGCCATATGCGGGAATGATACAGGGCCAGTTTTTCTTGCCGCCCGTATGCAGGTGCCTACTGTCATGGTGATGGGATCAGATACAGAGCCGTCAATGTCCGCGCCGGTGGGGAGATACGCTGGCTGGGTTCGCCACCAGCAGATTTCTGATGTTAACCGTAGCAGAAGTTATGGCGAAACTAATAACGCTTGGCCTTTCCTGATGAAACTTTTTCGGGAAAATTTTCTAGAATGATGAGTTTGGTTCTTTCAGAAATGCTATTTCTTCATCAGTCGAAGGTCGACCCAGAATAGCATTACGATGCGGAAAATGACCGAAACGGGCAATAATATCGCGATGCAATACAGCATATTTATAAGTCTGATCATCACAATAGGTTTTAAATAAGGGAAGGGATTTATCCTGAATAGCGATATCTTCGGCATGCATCATAGGCATAAACAGAAATTTCAGCTTATTGTTATCAGCACCATCACTCAGTGCGATGTGATCCTCACGGGCAATGCCTTTTAATGAGAATGCAAGTGCCATTTCATCACCGGCAAAACTCATGGGCGTGTTGCGATAGATGTTCCGTGTCATCTGATCCAGCAGTAGAATTAATGCCAGATTACCTTCTGCTGATTCAGACCAGCTATCCAGTTGTCCGGCCAATGCGCGTTTTACCAGTGGTTCAAATCTGACTTTGATCTGATTATCAAAATCATCATCTTTAAAAAACCATTGTTTTGGTTCTATTTCATCAAACCAGAATGACAAGATGGTATTGATGGATTCTTCATGGCGCATCTACAACTCCGTTTATTGATATATACTTTAAATCACTTTTCCTGGATTCATTAAGTTTTTTGGGGTCAAGAGCCTGTTTGATGGCTCGCATGGTTTCAAGCGCGACGGGGTCTTTAACCTTTTGCAGCATATCCCGTTTTTTCTGACCAATGCCGTGTTCAGCACTAATTGACCCTTCATAGGTTTTGAGTAAATCCAGCATGATATGATCAAAATCCGCATAATGGCGAGTAAAATCAGCATTTCCACCAGTAGGCTCACATAGATTGAAATGCAGATTACCATCACCAATATGACCGAAACCGAAAATCCGTGTGTCCGGTGCAATGGCATGCACCGCTTTCATGGCATTTTCATAAAAGTCCGCCATATGTCGCAAAGGGATTGAGATATCGGATTTGTAGGCTTTTCCTGCTTTGATTTCTGAATCAGGGGTTAGCTCCCTGATAGCCCAAAGCGCATCCCTCTGTGACTGATTGCTGGCAATGGTGGCATCGGTGATCAGGCCGGTTTTCCAGTGCATCTGATAGTGTCTGGGTCAACATGTTGACCAGCGGCATGCCGCCCTCTTTATCATGATGCTGATCGGCTTCTGCGGTTGATGCCACTTCAATTAAGGCAGAAAAGGGTGGAATGTCTTCCAGTGGCGGCTGGCAATCTGGATAAAAATGCAACACATTTTCAATAATGGAACGCGGCATCAATTCAAATGCAATGATATTGCCGCCACTAGCCGCCTGACACTGGTTTAGCAATTCTATACCTGCATCAATATCGCGTAATCCGGCAAAGGCAGTAGCTGTTGCCTTTGGTTGCGGGAATAGTTTACATGTTGCGGCGGTGATGACCCCCAATGTACCTTCAGCGCCTATAAAGAGATTTTTCAAATCATATCCGGTGTTTTTTTTTTCAAACTAGATAACAGATTCATCACTTTGCCACCAATCAGGACAACTTCCAGCCCCAGTGTCAGATCACGCATATTGCCATAGCGGATCACATTTAAGCCGCCGGCATTGGTGGACAGATTGCCACCAATCCGGCAGGTGCCTCTAGCGCCCAGATCAGTGGGAAAAACAGATCATGTTCTGTCGCTGCAGATTTAATGTTGTCAAGAATACAGCCAGATTCAACGGTGATAGTCTGACCTGCTATATCGATATCCCGAATACGGTTAAGACGTTCCGTGCTAAGAATAAGATTGTTGTTCTGATTATCAGGTGTTGCTGCACCGCAAAGGCTGGTATTACCCCCTTGCGGGATAATGGCCATATCCAGCTCATTAGCTAATTGCATGATTGCCGATATTTCCCCAGTGCTTGCAGGTTTGGCCACAGCTAGGGCTTTGCCATGATAGTCCCCCGCCAATCTGTCAAGTATCCTGCCATATCTGACGGATTGCTGAGGATATGCTTCGCCCCGACGATATATTCCAGTGATGTTAAGGCTTTAGTCTGATCAAAAGACATGGTTGTTCCTTATGCAATATAGCATTCTGGATTTTTAATTTAATCCGAAGCTGTCCTAATGAAAAGGTTATTATATTATGCTATTAATCTCTTGGGCGGCGGCACGGTTTAGCCGGTCATTAATAGCAACGCCTAGATCATGATCTGGTATCTGGGCAACTGCTATGGTTGAAGCACCGGATTGATCGAGCTGACGCAACATGGAAAACAGATTAGCAGCCGCTTCGTTTAAATCTGCCTGGGGGCTAAGATTGCATGATGCCCTCGGCATCAGATAGATCAGGATCATCCCCAAATCTAGCCATGCCTCACCTGTCTGGGGGATATGGGCATTGCATCTGATCTTTGCTTCTGGTGCATAATGGCTAGCAAGCTGGCCGGGGCTAAGTATCTGGTTATCAGGTGCTGCTGGCGCATGTCCTGTTATTTCTGTAATCATTTCAGCGGTAATGCTCCCGGTCTTAAAATGACTGGAATGTCACCCTTGCATCGATAACCGTTGATTCCAGCCCTTTTCTGCAGATGCCCATATCTAGGATCATTTTAGGTTCGGCTTGATCGGCAAAAGCTGTTGCCACATGTTCAGGTTTGGTTGGGCTCAGACGACCTGACGGATTAGCCGACGGGGCAGCGATAGGCATATTTGCGGCGGCAAGAAGGGTTCGTGCGCCTTCATGTTCTGGCACGCGTAATGCCACCGTATCAAGTCCGGCGGTAACAAGATCACAAATCTGATGTCTGTTGATCTGATTTAGCACCAGTGTCATTGGCCCTGGCCAGAAAGAATCTGCAAGCGTTCTTGCTAATGGCGTAGCCTCGCCTAGTGAAAAAGCGGCCTCTGCATCAGCTATATGGCTGATCAATGGGTTGAATTGCGGGCGATTTTTCGTGGCAAATATCTTGCTGACAGCCAATGGCTGGCTTGCATCTGCACCTAATCCATAAACGGTTTCGGTACCAAAGGCCACCAGATGACCAGCGCGCCAGTATTGCACTGCTGCATGAATACTATCCTTATCAAATGGGGTTATCGGCTTCATTTTTTTGTGATCCGTTCATGGGAAAGGATAAATCTGCTGGCGGATACCAGTTGGCTGGAACAGGTTGCTGCTGTGATCCCATCGCTGTAAACTGTGCGTTCCGGCGTCCGGCCTTACCATAGGAAAATCGCTGGCCGGTATCGTCAATCATGATGCCGCCAGCAGCTTCCAATATGGCTTGTCCGGCGGCAGTATCCCATTCCATAGTGGTGCCTATGCGTGGGTATAGGTCAGCTTTACCTTCCGCTAGAACGCAGAATTTCAAAGATGAGCCAACAGACAGATATGCCCCGGGGTTTAGCTGATCCAGCCATGCCTGCAATAGCTGATTGCGCTTTGACATAGTGGTTATAACAACAGGCTTTTCGGGTGATGTCTTCCGGGTTGTGATGATCTGTTGCGGTGATGGGTCAGGCTGACTTGCATCTTCCCAATGCCGTTTGACCGCCACATGACCATCACTAAGCCAGATCATCTGGCGGGCAGGTGCCATAATAACCCCTAATACCGGATGTTTATCCTTAACAAGGGCAATATTGACCGTGAAATCACTACCACCATTTAAAACCCGCGCGTGCCATCAAGGGGGTCAACGCACCAGTAGCAATCAGGTTGATTATCGCTTTCTTCTGTCCATGTTTCTTCGCTGATAATGGGAATGGATGGCGTTAGGCGTTCCAGTCCTCTGCAGATCATTTCATCTGCCGCCAGATCAGCATCACTGACAGGACTGCCATCTGGCTTTGTTTCAACCCTTGCGCCCTTTCCCCGAATTTCCAGAATGCGCCGCCCTGCATCCATAGCCAGATGTTCCACTGGCACCATAAGGCTCTGGCGTTGTTTTTGATCAAGTTTCATGTCGTTGGTTCATCTGATACTGGTCATAAGGAAGCCATGTTATAGGATACCGCCTAGTTTTTGCACATATGCATAGTCCGGAGCAACCCTATTCCATCTTGAATATCCAACATGCAAATGGTTATGATACCGTCATGTGTGGACGTTTTGCTAATCGCTTTGAAGCCAGTGAGCTGACCGCTCTGTTTCAGACAGCGGTTCCGCTTTCCAATAGTCGTCCCCTTGCCAGCATATAATATCACACCCGGCGTTGCTGTTCCTATTATAACAGCAAAGGATTCGTCCCGCAGGGCAGATTATATGCATTGGGGGATAGCATCACCCGTAAAAGCCCAGGGCAGGGGGTATGCTGATCAATGCCAGAGCAGAAACCATGATGGAAAAACCAACATTCAGAGAATCCGCACATGGCCGGCGATGTGTTGTTCTGGCCAGTGGTTGGTATGAATGGAAAGCCCCTAAGCAGCCTTATTATATCAGCCGGACAGATGGTGCCCCTATGGCATTCGCCGGATTATACTGGGGCGGGGGTTCACCCTCTGTCGTTATTATTACCACCGCCGCTGATGGCGATCTTGCCGATATTCACCATCGTGCGCCGCTTCAGATATCTGTTGATGGTAATGATAGTCTTGATGCCTGGTTAGACCCATCACAATCGCCAGAACAGATACGGAAAATGACAGCTCCTTCACCTGCTGCGCCGCTGACCTGGCATCCGTCACCACCGGAAGTAGGCCGTAACACCGAAGATCATAAAGGACTTATTGAGGCATATGACGCCGCCGCCCATGATCCGCAACCATCCTTATTTTAACTGGTCATGAACTGAAACAAGGCTTTTTCCTAAATCGCCGCTGGTGAGGCATCCTTTTTATACTGGGCATAGATATGCCAGAGCATTAAGGCAGCAGCCCCACGATATGGTTGCCAGTCCATTGCCATAATCTGCATGGCTTTTGCGTCTGGCCGGCTATCTAATGATTTCAGGATTTTCACGCCTTCCTGCAACGCCAGATCATTATAGGGCCATGCATCCATATCCAGTAAGGCAAATAGCCGGTAGTTATCCGCTGTCCAGTCACCAACTCCGCGCAGGCTGGTGAGGATGCTGGCAACCTCATCACCGGATTTATCAGCTAGGCTATTAAAATCAAGCGCACCGGATATCACCGCACTGGCAATACCGTGAATATATTCGGCTTTTTGTTGCGATAAACCATTAGCCTTGAGGCTAGCAACACCAGCGACTGTAATATGTTCAGCCTGATCAAGCTTTGCCGTTACCAGTTTTTGCCAGACAGCTGTTGCGGCATGCCGTGAGATTTGCTGACCAATAATAATACGAATGAGTGAAGTAAAACCTTGTGGCATGGTGCGATCAGGCGGGGGCCGTAAAGTGTGATGGCCGCCGCAAAATCCTTATCTCGCTCAGCCAGTTTATGCAATGCCCCATTTTTACCTATTAAGGCCAGTTCCATAGTGTTTTTAGTATCTGGCATGGTAAGTCACGTCCCTTTTTCATGGTGGATGATTTTAACCATATCTTGCATAAAAATAGGGTTACATGATAAACAGATACTAATGGCAAAAGAAACGAATTTATCCCTATCAAAACATCAGCCGGATATTCCTGCCTCTGGTAACGTGTGGGATATCCCGCTTCGGTTATTTCACTGGTTACTCATGTTTGCTGTTATCGGGGCGATTCGCTTCCAGCAAGATGGAAAACTGGTTCTGGCATGAAAAAATGGGACTAACTATTCTGGGGTTGATCAGCTTCCGGCTTATCTGGGGGTGATAGGAACACCATATGCAAGGTTTTTCCAGCTTTTCTCTCAAACCACATCTGGTCATTGCCTATATCCGCTCGCGATTGAAAGGGGACAGAACCCATTACCCCGGTCATGCACCAACAGGGGCCTGGGCGACTATTATATTATTAGCTGTGCTAGGTAGCATGGCTGCCTTTGGTACAATGGCGCATAATGACATTCTTTTTGAAGGCCCACTTGCGGCATGGGCAGGGGATTTTTCCGATACCGCAACAGATTGGCATGAAGCACTGGAACCAGTGCTTTTTGGAGTACTAATTGCCCATATCCTTGCCTTATTGATCTATCGGATATGGCTCAAGATTAATCTGGTTCCGGCGATGATCACCGGCGGCAAGGATATATCTTCACCGCTATCGACACCGCTTGCTTTTTCTCGTAAGCATCAGCTGGGTGGTGTCATATTGCTGGTGGTTATGATTGCTTGCGCGCAGTCGCTTTGGTTTATTGGCGACCGCTATTATTTCTGACAGACGGCTTTGCTGCCGCCCATTCTAATCCCTAGAATGATGATGGCAGGCTATCATATTTTAAAGTCAGAATTAATATTTATAGAGTTTATGGCAGGCGCCGCATGTATCCGATAGTGCTTTCATAGCCTCTGGCAGAGCATCTGCATCACCAGCGATTGCCAGATTTGCCAATGTTATCGCGGCATCATGATTTGCTTCGGCTTTAGCAATGAAATCATCCCAGTTTTCCCAAATCTCCGGTCTGGCCTTGGTGTCACCCATGTCGCTATCTTCAGGAAAATAATCGGGCATGATAGCTGCCCAGGCGGCAATCAGATTGGCCTGTTCGGAAATAACTTCCATATCACCGGCTGCCAGCGCAGGCTGGATCAGTTTGAGGGATTTGACATTGTTACGAAAGTTTTCCTTTCTTTCGGTAATGGGATCAGCCATAGCAGACCCCAGAAAAGCTAGGATGGCAAAGAAAAGGTAAAAAAAGCGGATCATAATAGCCCCATTTTGTAACTAAGGTTTCATATTATTGAGATAAAACAATAAAGGTAATGGTCAAGTCGTTAGCAAGCCTAGCCTTTATGCAGAAATGGTTCGGTGGCTTTGCTGGCGCGACCTAACCGGTATTCCCTGATTGAGATAAAAATACAGCTGGCTATAACTATGGTCATGCCAAGAATTTGAACAGGTGACGTTTGTTCCTGCCAGATAAGCCAGCCAATCAAAGCCGATGCAGGTACAGATAGATATCTTGTGGGCACCAGCACCGTTGCTTCTCCATAGCGGTAGGCAGAACCAAAGCCAAGCTGAACCAGGCTGGCACTTGCCCCAAAGATAACAAAAAATAGCCAGTCCATTGACAGGATGAGATCAATAGCACTTTCCGGAAGCCAGATCATTAGCAAAACCGGATACATGATGGCGCCAATACCATTATGCCATAGAGCAACCGTAATGGGTTCGTCCGATTTTCCAAGCTTACGAAGCGCAATCACCAGCACTGCGCCGGCAAGGGCAGACATTAACCCCCAGACAGAACCAATGTTAATTTCATCCGACAGGGGATTGGTGATCATGCAGATACCGATCAATCCGATAACAACCGCACTACCCCGCCAGACCCCAACCTTTTCCTTGAGAAGGAATGGTGCCAGAATGGTGACAAAGATAGCGGAGGATCGAAACAACGCCGTGGCCTGTCCCAGCGTTGTTGTGCTAACAGCCATGAACCAGCATATAATACCCGTATGGCCAAAAATCACCCGCACCCATAACAGATTCCAGCGATTGATCTGCCACATGCCTTTACCGCGAATAAGAATGCCAAACATGATAAGAAACGGCATGCTGAATAAAAACCGGATGGATAGAACGGCAAGGACGGTCTGATCTTCGGCCAGTAATTTAACAGCTGATGCCGTGATTAAGCCAGCAAGCACTGACATTAGCATAAAAGCGATGCCAATAATGTTATCGCTGAAGATACGCGATGATGGTTGTTCTGGCATGAGTATTCCTGAATTCTGATACTTAATTATGAACAGAGATAAGCCGGATGGCAAGTCTCAGCATATCAGGACAGGCAAACACCGCGACAAATCAGTAATTTTGAGATATCAGGCGGCAGAGGACAGGGTAGATTTACAAAGCACTTGCCAGATATGATGTGATGATGATGCTTTTCTGATCTGTTCGGCGGCATTGTTATCCCGGATGAAGCGGGAAATGGCGGCAAGCCGGGTCAGATGTTCGGTGCCACAATTCTGTGAGGCAAGCAGCATGAAGATAATATCAACAGGTTGATTATCATTGGCTTCAAATTCAATCGGCTGTTTCAGTTTTAGTAACAGGCCGGCGATACTTTGATCAGATTGTTCGGGAAACTCACACCGTGCGTGGGGAATAGCAACACCATCACCAAGTCCGGTGCTACCTAGTCTTTCACGTTCTAGAAGACTTTCTGTCACTAGCCGTTCATTCAGGCTAATGCTCTTATTTGATATGATTTCAACCATATCTTGCAGGATCTGCTTTTGCTTTCGGCAGTATCCCGAATGACAATGTCATCTGGGGTAATGATATCGCGAATTTTCATGAGATAAATAAACTTGATATAAATAAATAGAGTGGTCTTGTATACGTCCGAGGCTTTTAGGCCGAAAGAAGTGTCTAGTCAAGTATCATTTCAAAATATTAATTTTATCGCATAAACTGGCGGCCTAGATACACATCGCGGACATGCGGGTCTTCGATAATATCTTGCGGTGAGCCGCTTTTGAGAATGATTCCGTCATTAAGGATATAGGCACGATCAACAATGCTGAGGGTATCGCGGACATTATGATCAGTAATCAGAACCCTAATCCATGTGATTTAAGCCGACCGATCAGTTCTTTGATCTCACCAACGGCAATCGGGTCAATGCCTGCCAGTGGTTCATCCAGCATAAGAAAAGTCGGGCGGGTCAGCCAGAGCGCGAGCAATTTCCACCCGTCGCCGTTCCCCTCCAGAAAGAGTCATTGCGCTAGCCATCCTTAAATGCGAGATATGAAACTCATCCAGCAATTCATCCAGCATAGTGAGTCTGATATCAGGGTCAGGTTCCACCACCTGCAATACGGCCATGATATTCTGCTCAACCGTAAGCCCTTGAAATATACTGGATTCTGAGGAAGATAACCAATTCCCTGTTGTGATCGCTTGAACATGGGAAGCAGGGTAATATCCATGCCATCCATCAGAATACGACCTTCATCAGCCTTTATCAAACCGGACATCATGTAGAAACAGGTGGTTTTTCCGGCACCATTCGGCCCAAGCAATCCAACTGCTTCGCCGCGCTTCAGTGATAACGATACGCTACGCACAACCCGCTTGCGTTTATAGGATTTGCCAATGTGATCAGCCACAAGTCCGGATGGTGACTGCATGTGATCATGGGCTAGGCTTAAGCCTGATCTGGCATCATTTGCCATATGTTGATATTCCCTGCTTCTTAATATTTTTTAATTGTTGCTGATCATTGGTGACAAGCAAGTCTATACATATATGCGATTTGTTTAGAAAAATCCAATGTTTTTAGAAGGTTTGATGGCAATGGGTTAACCTAATATGTATCAGTCATCATGCTTTTGTCTGATAGCCGCGCCAGCTATGGCATGATGGTTATTCCTTACCATCATCTTCAATAAAGAATTGCCCGCTAACACGGCCAGTATTTTCGTCAGACGTCACGACACTTTGCCCATCACCAATCTTCATGATAGCGGTACCGCCCTTGATGATATTATCCTGTTGGGTCAGCACCACATCACCGGTCACGGTGACAATATCCAGTCCGGCATCATACACCGCTTTCTGTCCGGTAGCCTGCTGGGTGCCGCCTTCGGGCATGGGCTGGGTAATAATAACATTGCCATTAATGACAATGGTATTGATGGTTTTGCCGTCATCTTTAAATGTGGTCACGGCTTGATTCCCTCGCATATGACGACCATCGGCAAGGGTGGTGACACTATTTCCCGTGCTGGTGATGATACCCTTGCTACGATCATAGATAATGCTTTATCAGCTTCGCTGATATCACTCCCGCGAGTAACGCGAATGATGCTGGTAGGGCTTTGTCGGGTCAGGGTGACAATATCGCTGGTGCGGTCATAGGTAATGCGATCAGCAATCCCTCGCATATTTTCCTGTCCCTGTTCATCCAGATGCACGACTTTTGCCTGTCCATCGCCGGTCATCAGCATGATGCGGTTATTGCCGGTATCGGTATCCTTTTCATATTGGGCGGTAATGGTATCGGCATGAAATATAATATCCTTGGTGGTGATAACGGCATTGCCACGGGCGATATATTGCTGATCATCGCGCCGCCATTCCAGTTCCATATCGGCTTCGACCGTCATTTTCTGCATATGGTTATCAGCATAGACGGGGCGGGTGTCCTGTGCCACTATGATGATGCCCATCCCTGTTACCAGCGATGCCATGGCCAGTGTTTTGATCCAGTTATTGATATTCATATTCACACCCCTTTTTTCCAACAAATAAAATCCCCAATGATCATCCCCAATGATCATCTCCAATGATCATCTCAGGGGCTTCTTCAATCACTAATGCGCTTTTTCCTGTGAAAATGACGTTATTATCGGGCTTGCTGATGATCATACCTTTCGCGGTAATCATGCTGTCAGGGCCATAGCCATGCACATCATTGGTGCTTTCCACAATACCTTCATCAAGCAGGGCACGCGCCACATCTGTATAAAGGGTGTATCCGGTATCCGGTTGCACGATAACAACCCGTCCTGTCAGGCGGAGTTCTTTGTCATTGGCATCATATATCCTTCATTTGACCGGATAGTAACAGATTGCTGATCAGGCTGTTCCAGCTGGGCGCGGGGGCGACCATTTCGATAATGCCCTGTCGGTCAGCATCTTCTGTGGCGACATCGGCAAACAGCACATATTCATCACCGTCGGCGGTATTGCCTTTATATGTTGCGCCTTCCAGCCGGAAGCTTTTGCTTTTGGCAGATAGATCAGAATGAGGGGAGGAAACCTGAATATTCATGGTGTCATTGCCTTCCCAGATCAGGAGGCTACCAATACCCGCCAGCCCGATCAATCCTGTCAGGATCAGCACATAACGCCAACGCTGGCCATTCCAGCTGGGTAACTGCTGGTTGTGGTCATCATGGGGTGCTGTGCGGGGGCAAAGCTGGGTTTATACGGATCAGATGGCATTGTTAAAGGTCACAATAAATGAGGTGGTTTCTGTTAATTGGTTTTAATGGGCAAAGATATCCAGATTCCCGAACCCGTTCAGATCAAGAGCGCATCTAACAGGCAGAAAATCAAAACAGGCCTGCGCTTCAGCCATGCGGCCTTCGCGTTCCAGCATCTGATTCAACCGGGTTTTGATCTGATGCAGATATAACACATCGGCGGCGGCATATTTCATCTGCTCATCGCTGAGGCTGTCATTCCCCCAATCTGATGATTGCTGGGCTTTTGATAGGGATATCTGCAATATTTCAGATACCAGTTCTGCCAGGCCGTGCCGGTCAGTATAGGTGCGAGCCAGTTTTGATGCAATTTTGGTGCAATAGATAGCGCCATGTACCGCGCCGATATAATGACCGAGCATGGCAACATCAAATCGCGCAAAATGAAACAGTTTTTCAACGGTGGGGTCGGCCAGCAATGCTGCCAGATGGGGGCAGGTTTCTGATCTCTGGCAATTTTGACCAGATGGGCAACCCCGTCACCAGATGATAACTGTACCAGACATAGGCGGTCACGATGCGGGTTCAGCCCCATGGTTTCGGTATCAATGGCAACGACTTTGCCCAGATCAAGGGTTGCCGGCAAATCATCCTGATAGACATGGATATCTGGCAAGGTTCTTGGCGGTGCTGATGAAGACGATGTTGGCATGATCATAAATCTCATTTTCGGGGTTGCTGAACCAGTATCAGGTTATCATAGCATCATATCCCCTAAAAGACAGCCTGAAACCGCCCCTTAATAAAGGCATTATTTTGGTAAGACAGCCAGAAGATTTCATGTGCTTTATATATAAATAATTGAAAAATAACGATAAAAAATATCAAAAAAAGTTCAAAAAACTGCTCCCTGTTAAGGGTTTATTAACTTTCTTGTGATTTAATCTTGCGAGGAAAGAAATTTATGTTCTGTGATGCCAGTGGGTAAGGGCTTTTGAAGGATAGTACAGGCTTGCAAGAGTGCCTGAATTGAGGCTGAAATGGGAGCCGGAATGGAAGAAAGCTCGGCTTTGATCTATTGCCATTATTGTAAGCGATATCTGATATGATTTTCCCAAGCTTTATGATCAGCTTTTAGTAATGTGAAGTTATCGCTATTGACGGTTGGCGATATTAAATTAATCTGATAGCACTGGCTTTACGCAACGGTGATATCAGTTACTGTTAGTATATAAGGCCAAAGCAAGAAAGAATGACTAACATCTTAAGAGGCAAAGCATAGTGAAATTGCGTGATTGTGAAGTTTTTGTCGTTGGTAATCCCTCGCCGGGTTTTGGCGGACGTTATTTCATTTTTGTAAAACTGGTTACGGATGATGGCATAACCGGTTATGGTGAGTGTTATGTGGCGACAGTAAGCCCTTATGTCATTGCCGATATCATTAGAGATATTTTTGATCGCCACATGCTGGATATGAACCCACATCAGATTGAAGTTATGGGGCGGCGGGTTCATGGGTCCGGTTTCACCCATCGTCCGGACATCACCATGATGGGGGCCTGGTCGGGGCTGGAAATGGCATGCTGGGATATCATAGGAAAAGCAGCGGATCAGCCTGTTTATAATCTGATCGGGGGGAAGGTGCGGGATCGTCTGCGAAGTTATACCTATATCTATCCTGATGAAAATGATCATTCTGCCAGGGCTTATAGTGATCCTGATGTGGCGGCTAACCGGGCGGTTGAATATCTTGCGGCGGGGTTTACGGCATTGAAATTTGATCCGGCAGGCCCCTATACGATTTATGATGGTCGCCAACCAGACCGCGCCTGTCTGGCACAAAGTGTTGCTTTTTGTCGCCGCCTGCGAGAAGCCGTGGGTGATAAAGCAGACCTTTTATTTGGCACACATGGGCAATTTTCAGTATCAGGGGCGAAGCGGCTAGCTAAAGCAATTGAACCATATGACCCCTTATGGTTTGAAGAGCCCATTCCGCCAGATATGCCGGAACGCATGGCAGAGGTTGCTGCCGCAACAAGTATTCCAGTGGCTACCGGGGAGCGACTGACCACACGATTTGAGTTTGGCAGGGTGCTGGCACATAGCGCAGCATCCATTTTGCAAATGAATCTAGGTCGTGTTGGAGGTATTCTTGAGGCAAAGAAGATCGCTTCGATGGCGGAAACCTATTATGCCCAGATTGCCCCGCATCTCTATTGTGGGCCTTTAGTTGGTGCCGCAAATATTCAGATAGCGGCGGCTTCACCAAATTTTCTTATTCTTGAAAGCATTGAACAATGGGGTGGGTTTCCATGCTGATATCCTTAAGTCGCCTATCAGCATGGAAGATGGTTATGTCATTGTTCCGGATGCACCGGGATTAGGGGTTGAATTAGACGAAGATATAGCAAGGCAAAATCCATATAAAGGCGATTTGCTGCATCTGGAAATGTCGCCAGAGCCACATGATTTTCAACCTAATAATGCATCAGATAATGGATAGATGTCATGAATAATTATGCTAATGCCAGATCAATTCAGGAAAACTATTCTACTTTCGTTGATTTACGTTCAGATACAGTGACGATGCCTGTTGATGGCATGCGGCGAGCCATGGCAGAAGCAGTAGTAGGTGATGATGTCTATGGTGATGATCCCACCGTTAATCAGCTACAGGATAGAGTGGCAGATATGCTTGGCAAAGAGGCCGGATTATTCGTTAGTTCTGGCACAATGAGCAACTTGATATCCATGCTTGTTCATTGCCGCCGAGGGAAGAAATCATTACCGGTCGTGACTATCATGTCTATTGTGATGAAGCGGGCGGTGCCACCATTGTGGGGGGATTATTTTTGATCCTCTCAATCCGGCAGATGATGGTGCATTGGAAGCCAGTGATATTCTGGCGGCGGTAAAACCGGATGATCCGCATTGCCCGATATCACGTCTGCTCTGTCTGGAAAATACTTGGCATGGGGCAGCGATATCAATTGACCGGATGAAGGCGTCTGCGGCGGCAGGCCGAAAGGCCGGATTAAATATCCACCTTGATGGCGCCCGTTTTTTTAATGCCGTTACCGCGCTTGGTATCACCCCCCGTGATCTGGCTGATCTGGCAGATACGGTTTCTGTCTGTCTATCAAAAGGGCTTGGTGCGCCAGCAGGGTCGGTTCTTTGTGGATCAAAATCATTCATCAGCCATGCCTTAAGGGTGCGTAAATATCTGGGTGGGGGCATGCGTCAGATTGGCGTGCTTGCAGCTGCTGGATTATACGCATTAGATCATCATATTGATCGCTTGCCTGATGATCATGCAAAAGCAAGTGATCTGGCACAATTTTTATCTGAAATCCCCGGATTATCCGTACGATCAACCACGAATATGGTATTTGTCCGTCTAACCGGCGGATCACCTGAACAATTGGCAGATATCATGGCAACTCATGGGGTTATCATTACTCCCGGTCATCCGGAAACAAGACTGGTCGTGCATCTGGATATTGATGATATCGCATTAGAAAGGATTAAATCAGCATTTACACACTGGTATGATCAGCAGAGGATATCATGACGTCGCTGGCCAGTTATCTTCATGATACCCAGTGGCATGATTTTCCTGATGCGGTCAGGCATAATGCGTGTCGGGCTATATTCGATACTATCGGGGTATCGGTGGCGGCATCACAAACCGAATTATCATCCATTATCAGAAAGCATGCCGCACGTATGTTTAGTGGCAATTCATCAAGCTTGTGGTGGGATGGCCGCATGGTAAGTCCTGTTGGTGCTGCGCTTGCTAATGCCATGACGATAGATGCGCTGGATGCATGATGGTCAGAAATTAACTAAAGGCCATATCGGATGCGGATTAATCCCAGGGATATTAGCCATTGCCGAGGCTGAAGCCATTGATAATAGTCAGGAGATTATGACAGCACTTGTGCTAGGTTATGAGTTTGGCACCCGTGCCGGTGTAAGTTTACACGCTAGTGCAGCCGATTATCATACATCTGGTGCATGGATTGCTGTCACCGTTGCAGCGATTGGTGCGCGACTGCTGGGATGTAATGAAACACAGACCCGCCACGCCATGGGGATTGCTGAATATCATGGCCCTCGAAGCCAGATGATGCGCTGTATTGATACGCCCAGCATGGTCAAAAGGATGGTTCAGGTTGGGGAGCAATGGCAGGAGTAAGCGCGGCCTATCTGGCGGCAGATGGATTTACCGGTGCCCCTGCAATTAGTATCGAAGGTGAGGATGTAGCCGGATACTGGGCTGATCTTGGCACGCATCATTATATGAATGAACAATATATAAAACTTTACCCTGTTTGCCGATGGGCTCAGCCAGCGGTAGAAGCTGTTCTTGATGTGATGAAACAGCATGATATCTCATCTGATCAAATTGCCAGTATCGAAATTAGCAGTTTCGACGAAGCGGTGCGATTATGTTCCATGGCCACAAATACAGAAGAGGCACAATATTCATTGCCTTTTTCGGTAGCAGTAGCGGCATTACGTGGCACGATTGGGGTTGCTGATATTTCTTCTGCGGGGCTCAATGATCTGGCTATTCAGGCCATGGCCAGACAGATCAGGATAACGCCAGATGATCAATGTAATGCGGCATTTCCCCAGCAGAGATTTGCCATAGCAAAAATTCAGACAATGGATGGATCAATATTTTAGATCAGCCCCCACCGAAGCCATTGGTGACCCAGAGGATACTGTTGTAGTGATGATATTTTACGGCAAAAATTCAATAATCTAGCGGCATCCAGACTTGATGATGATATGGTCAGAACACTAGATAAAAGCTTTAGGTGGGTTGCAACAGATTCCAGATATACACCATGTGATGAACATCATGCGACAACATTAGAAAAAGTGAGGCTGGCTTCCCTTTTAATAGCGATTCTGGTAATATTTATAACTGAAATGTTAGAGAGATAAAATTGTGGCAGATGATGCTTTCCCCAATCCGGAAGATCGTTTAGGCTTACCCGGCTGGACATATTTTAACGAAGAGCTGTTTGAACTGGAATCAGAAACCCTGTTTCGTCGCCACTGGCAACTGGTTTGCCATAGCAATGATATTTGCTGAAAAGGGGCAGTTTATTACCTTTGATCTGGTTGGAGAAAGAGCGCTGATTATTCGTGGTAAGGATGGTGTGATCCGTGCTTTTCATAATTTATGCCGTCATCGGGGATCGCGCGTTGTCACCGAAGAAAGTGGTATCTGTAAACAAGCAATCGTGTGTCCGTTTCATGGCTGGAGTTTCAACCTAGATGGAAGCCTGCGGTCACCAGCACGACCAAGAACGCTTCCAGACCTAGACCCAGTGGAATGGGGGCTAAAACCCATTGAGTGTGAGATTTGGCACGGTTTCATCTTTATCCGTTTCAAGCCCGGTCATCAGCCCAGTGTAAAAGATCATGGCGCCACATGATACCCTGATAGAACCGTATCAGCTTGCTGATCTGGCACCGGCATCAGCACCTGCTTTATCTGAAATTTGGGATGTAAACTGGAAAGCTATTCGTGACGTGGATAATGAAGGCTATCATGTGCCTATTGCGCATCCGGGTTTGCAGGATCTTTATGGCAAGGATTATCATGATTATAATCTGAATGGTGATACATCATTATCGGTAGGGTATTTTAATTCTACCCCATCCCATTTATGGTCGGTCCGGCATTATCGAAACCTTATTCAGCATTTACCAGAGCCCTGGGCATCATTGCCAAAGCATGGAATTATATTCTGCTATTCCCTAATCAGGTTATCGGACTTTATCCCGATAGTGTCATTTTTTATCAGGATATTCCGGTTACTGCTGGTACCAGCATTCAGCGGTCGGCGTCCTATGCTCGTCCTAATGAAGATAGGGTGACGCGGGCAGCGAGACATCTGGCCGCTCGAATTGATGAAATCACTGGCATTGAAGATATGCATCTGATCGAATGGTCATATGAAGCCATGAAATCCAGTGCTTTTGATGGGATCATGTTGTCTGATCTGGAAAGTGGCGTAGGGCAATATCATCGCCGGCTTAAAGATATGTTTCCGGTGATGACATGTCATGAAGAACCAGCATGGCAGATGGTAAAAGCACACCAATGACAGATTATCTGATCCATCAAGTTCGGGTCGATAACTGATCATCCTTTATTGCGGATGTAATTCATTTCTTACCAACGCAGGAATATCTTTCCGGTCAGTGTTGCGGTAGCTTCCGTTGCAATAAGCATTTCTTTTAGATGCAGTTTCATCAATTTCCCTTTCCATTCTGATTTAGTCAATCAGATTAAGGAGTTACATATTTAATGTGACAGGATCAGCAGATATACTGCTTTCCTGTAGTTATATTATTCGTTGGAAAAACCAGATTTATTTCAAAAATAATAATGAAAAAAATTATAAAATTAAAAACATATAAAATGTTGATTTAGACTTTGTCTATTTGATCATTATGATAGAGTAATAGCGTCGTTTAGGGATTAAGTATGGCATCACATTCATCTTTTGGTGGTAAAATGAAACGGTCATTTTGCTGGCTGGCGGTTGATTGGTGGGCCTTTTCTGTTTGGCTTTCTTCTATTGCTAGCGCCGCTTTCCTGATAGTTTGCTTTGAGTATGTGGACGCAGGATTATCTAGATCTGGATCGCACACCGACCCTGAATAATTATAGGGAGATTTTTTCACATCCTGTCTATGTGATGCTGATAAAAAGATCAGTCAGCATTTCGCTTGTCGTTACCATTATCACGGTTTTGCTGGCCTTTCCCATGGCCTATTACATTTCCTTTTATGGTGGTAATTATAATGCGCTATGGTTATTTCTGATTACTATTCCGTTCTGGACAAGCTATCTGTTACGTTTTTCTCTGGAAAATTATTTTAGGATATAATGGTGTCGTTAATTCTAGTCTTCAGTCACTTAATCTGATTGAGGAACCTCTATCTTTCATTCTTTATAATGCTAATGCTGTTGTTATTGCACTTGCCCATGCCTGGGCACCAATAGCCATTCTGCCTATTTTTGTTGCGCTGGAACAGATTGACCGTTCGATGCTGGAAGCGGCTAAAGATTTAGGATTCGGCTATCCGGAGTTTCTTCCGGGTGACATTACCATTGGCGATGCCGGGCATTGTTTCTGCTGCGCTGATTGTCTTCATTCCAACCATTGGTGACTATGTCACACCAAAACTGGTAGGGGTAAGGACGGGTTGATGATAGCAAATATGATACAGGTGCAGTTTTCCAAAGCTAATAATGCCCCGCTTGGCGCAGCCCTTGCTATAACCTCACTGATGACGGTCTTGATGATTTCATTAGGGTTCCTGTTCTTTAATCGCCGCTATCTGAGGAAACAGTCACAATGAAAAAACCGTCTGTTTTCCTATTTACCTTTTGTCATTATATATCTGTTGTTTCTATATGCGCCGATTATGCTACTGCCTATTTTTTCATTCAATGACAGCTCGATTATCGCATTTCCATTATCAGGTTTTACCTTTGACTGGTTTATCGGATTAATGTCTGAAAAAACACTTCACCGTGCGCTTCAAAACTCTCTGATTATTGCTATAACAGCGGCGGTGATCAGCACATGTTTCGGCATTCTTACAGCTAGAGCCATGGCAAGGCATGATTTTATTGGAAAGCGGTCAAGCTTTGGGCTTATTATGGCGCCATTATTCTGCCTGAAATTATTATCGGGGTGGCTTTGCTGATTGTTCTGGTGCAGCTGGGCATCTCGCTGAATATATGGACGGTTATTCTTGGGCATATTCTCATCTGCACGCCGTTTTCTGTGTCCATCCTCTATTCAGCATTTAATAATATGGATAAAAGCATGGAAGAAGCTTCTCTTGATCTTGGAGAAACGCGATTTGGTACATTCCGGCGGGTAATCTTTCCTCTGGTCAAGCCGGGGGTGATAGCCAGTCTTCTGATCTGTTTCACCATTTCACTGGATGAGTTTGTTATTGCTTTTTTTCTGACCGGGATTGAACCGACACTACCTGTTTATATCTGGGCGCAATTGCGCTTTCCGTCAAAATTACCAAGCATCATGGCGCTAGGCTTTATCTTGTTACTGCTTTCCACTTATTCTGCTGGCTGTATTTGAATATTACCGGCGCAAGTCTGAAAAGCTGATTGGTAAGCAGTCGTCATGATATTAAGGGGATGTCTATGACAGCAGAACAGTTGAAAAGTGACCAGATGGTTGGGCTGAGTCATATCAGGAAAAGCTTTGGCGATGTTGAAGTGGTCAAAGGGATTGACCTTAGTATTGCCAAGGGTGAGTTTTTCTCTCTTTTAGGGCCATCAGGTTGCGGCAAAACAACATTGTTGCGAATGATCGCCGGTCTGGAAACACCGGATGATGGCGTTATCCTGATCAATCAGGAATCCATGAATGGGGTTGATGCTAATAAACGCCCTACTAACATGGTATTTCAATCCTATGCCATTTTCCACATCTCAATGTTGGGGAAAATGTTGCTTATGGCCTGATCAAACAGCGTCTTCCCAAGGCAGAGCTTCGCAAACGCGTAGATGACATGCTCAAAATGGTTGATCTGGATGGATATTATGACAGACCATCCTATGCTTTATCAGGCGGTCAGCGTCAACGGGTTGCATTAGCGCGTGCCCTGATACTTGAACCTAAAGTGCTTTTACTGGATGAACCATTATCAGCACTGGATAAAAAACTGCGTGAACATATGCAGGATGAATTGCGCCGTATTCAGCGCACATTGGGGATTACATTTATTCTTGTTACCCACGATCAGGAAGAAGCATTGATCATGAGTGACCGTATTGCTGTTATGTTTGATGGTAATATTGCCCAGCTTGGTACGCCACAAGACATTTATGATAGACCGGTCAGTCAAGAGAGTAGCATCCTTTATCGGGGTCATGAACTTTCTGAAAGGCAAATGCGTATCTCAAAACAAAAAAGATGTGGTGATTGATGTTGATGCGCTGGGACAGGTCACATTCAGCCGTGATCTTATTCCGGATCATGTTTCCCTTGATCAGCTATCTATCGGCTTTCGTCCGGAAATGTTTACCATTCTCTATAATAAGAAGGACAAGGCAGAGCATGAGTTTTCTTCAACAATTAAAAATGTCGATTATTATGGTGATATGACCTATTACACGTTATCTCTGCCACAAAGTGATACCGATATTGTCGTTTCCATGCGGAATACATCTGGCCGATACGTGTATAGTCTTGGTGAAACCGTTAGGGTTGGGTGGCGGAGTTCTTCCTGCTTGTACTGAATTAAAAAAAACAGGCGGCATTTGCCGCCTGTTTTATTTTGCTATTGGAACAGATTAGAAACCGGCTTTGATCAATTCAAATTCGGCAATCATCTTTTCTCTATGATCTGCATTAACAGGTGCCTGCCATAAGGGTACCTTTTGAATAGCTTTCAAGCGACCCAAAGCCTGCATCTGGGCCAAATTTGTCCATGGCGACAGAATTAGAATGTCCATATCCCCATTCATTCACCATATATTCACCAGACCGTTCATCTAGCCAGGCGTTAAGGAAATCATAGGCCTTATCCTTATTGCCTTGACCATCTTTCAGGATCACATAGCCACAAAGCCATGTTGATTTGCCTTCGGTGGTATCTTCGTTGATAGCAACAGGATGGCCTTCGCTTTCCAGAATCACGCCAACTTCATTCCATGACCATGACAGGGTGACTTCGCCAGATGCCATCAGGCTTCTGATTTCAGCACCATCTGCCCAGTATGTCCGAATGTTCTGGTGAACTTTCCGCAAGAAATCAGATGCTTTTTTGAAATCATCATCTGTTGCTTTGTTCCAGTCTTTAACGCCAACAGCAAGATAGCCAAGCGCATAAGCATCATCGACGTTATCAGGTAATGATACCTTGCCGGCAAATTTCGGATCAGCAAAAGATTGCAGGGATACCGTATCGGCAGCATCCACAAGATCGGTTCTATATGTCAATGCGGTCAGGCCCCAGTCAACTGGTACAACCCACTGATTACCATCTGTATTAAAACCCTGAATGGTTTTAAACTCTGGAATGACATCATCCCAGCGTGGTAGGCGTGATGTATCAATTGGCTCAAGCATGCCAGCTTCACGCCATTTTACGACACTCTGTGAACAGGGGTGACCAAGGTCGGCTCTAAAACCTGCGCGCATTTTCTGAAAGCTTCTTCTTCGTCTGTGAAAAAGCTATATGTTGGTGGCATGCCATGTTTTTCTATATAATCGGGGAAGAAATTGGGTCTTCATATCCACCCCAGTCAAAAATAATGAGTTCCGAGTCTTCGGCATTAGTTATACCAATGCCGGCGATAGCTGTAATTGCCGCTGAAGCGATGATCGTCTTGATAGTATTCATCATTTCCTCCTTTTAAATATTAACTTCATTCATTTATTATTTTTATAATGCCAATTCCATGTAAAATAGCAAATACAAACAATGATAGGTTTAGGACTTGATTTTGTCGCTAACCTCAATCACTGCATCTTCCAGTATGTCGAACATAGAATCAATTTCGTCATGCGTGATGACCAATGGTGGTGAAAACACACACATATTAATAATTGGTCTAACCAGTAATCCCCTTTTTCAGGCTTCATCCATCATATAGCCAAAGTGACTATCGATTTGTAGTTTCTTTTTCTTCGGATACACCGGATGCGGCAACGCCCTCTAAACAGCCAAGCAAACCCATACCTCTAGCATCACCAATGATATCGTATTTATCACCGATATCGCGCAAGCGTTGTTGAAAATGTGGCGCAACATCTTTCACATGGGCAAGAATGCCTTCATTTTCGATAATGTCCATATTGGTCAGAGCGGCGGTTGCTGCGACGGGATGGCCAGAATAGGTATAACCATTGGTGAATGGCCGTGAGCCATCATCCAGCTTATCAAAATCTTTCATCAGGGCATCCGATATGATCGCCGCCCCATAGGTACATAGCCAGATGTCAACCCCTTGGCACAAGTAATGATATCCGGGATGATGCCAAAAACAGCTTCTGATGCAAACCAGTGCCCCAACCGGCCAAATCCGGTGACCACTTCATCAGAAATATAGACAATGTCATGCTGGCGGCATAATTCACGGGTGCGTTGATGATATCCGTCAGGCGGAATAATCACGCCACCTGATGACAGGATAGGTTCAGCGATAAACACAGCTATTTTATCAGCACCAACAGCAATGATCCGATCTTCCATATCTTTGACTTTAGCATCACACCATTCTGCAACAGACATGCCGCTAGGGCGCAGATACGGGTTCACATTGGGAAGCATTTCCACAATGGTTTCATGGGTGTCCATATACCGTCTATCATGTTCGCGACCTGTACCAGATACGCTGGCCGAAAGAAAAAGATGATCCGTGATAACCTTTCTCACGGCAGAGAATATGTTTTTCCCCGGCTTGCCAAGAATATTATTGCGATACATTACAAACCGTAATGCCGTATCAACCGCATCAGACCCGCCATTGGTAAAGACCATGGAATTCAGATCACCAGGGGGTTTTTCAGCAATGCGTTTACCAAGTAAAGCAGAGGGTTGATTAGACGTAAACCACGGACTGGAATAGGTCATTGTCATCACCTGATTGGCAATGGCATCAGCCATTTCACGCCGCCCATATCCGATATTGACGCACCACATACCGCCGGGGCCATCAATCATTTTATTTCCGTGACCGTCTTCCAGATAAATGCCTTTGGCTTTCTGGATTTGTGTCATGTCCGGAGGCGTATCAGATAAATCACGCCAAGGATGGATGATATGTTCCTTATCCCAGAAATCTACCTGTTCAGGCGTGATAGGCTGGTTATCTAGAGCGTCGTTATTCCGATCAGATTTTAATGACATTATACTCAACAATATAGTTTCACATACAAAACATGATGCCTAACCATTCAATATTGGTCAATGGCTAAGTCATGTAAAGCCTGTCTGCAAAATGTCAGTCCGCTGGTGGGGGAAAGGGCTTTACGCCTGATGGTGGTAATGGAGGGACAGGAGTGTTATCTTTGCGCGGGGTTACCAAGGCCAGCCCGGCCATCATAATCACCAATGCTAACCAGACTGATCCCGAATATTCATCCTGAAAAATGATGATACCCCATAGAACACCGGTGACTGTGACCATGAAACCGACTTGTGAAGCAAAGACAGGGCCAGTCGTCAAAATAAGAAAAACAAAAGATGAATATCCAATAGCGGATATCAATGCGATGGATAGAAGTGACCATTCCAATACCCCGAATGGGAATGCGGGAATAAAGAAGCTATCTGTCGCCAAAGCCAGAGGAAAAAGAATAAAAGCAGCAAAAATTCATCCCAACAGATAGTCGGATAGGCCCTAAATCATCTGGCTTAAAGGTGTCAATGATCAGATTTTCAATGGCATAACAGGCGGCGCCAAAACATGAAAAAATCACCCATAATGTGGCTGCGCGATCAGGAAGGCTATTTTCAGGGACAACAAGCAGCAATATGCCGGTAATGCCGGCGAATAAGCCTGCTAATCGCCGGAGCGAGTTTTTTTCAAGGCCAATGAACAAAGCTAGCGCAAAGGTCAACATTGGCACCAGTGTATCGGCAATAGCAAGAATTCCCGGCTGAACATGGCGCGTGGCTTCATAAAAAATCAGCCCGGGCACTAACACACCAGTCAATGATACTATGGCAATCAGGGGCAGATGCCGTATCTTAATCCCGATATGACCATTGCGGGCATAGGCATAGACCATCAGCATAATGCCGCTGAGGAAGGTTTGCCAGAATGCTATTCCAATGATAGCCGCGCCTGTGTCGGTTGCCATTTTTGTCAGCGAAAAGGTCAACCCCATGCTGTGCCGGTTATCGATAATATGATCCACGGCCAAAAAATCGGTTAAGAAAGCTGGTCATATAGCGGCTTTTAAGCTTTCTTCAATATAAACCTGACGTAAAGAAAGGGTATGTTTGCCCGGCGTCCCATCAGCAATATCAACCCCGTCAATAGAAGTAACAGGCGTCACATAGGAAGAGGCCGAGGTAACAAAGGCTTCATCAGCTGATTTGACTTCATCAACGGTAAAGGGGCGTTCTTCGATTTTCATCTGGCGCTCATGAGCATATCTAAGCAATGATGCACGGGTAATGCCATGGAGAATATCATTCGACAGATGACGCGTGATAATAACCCCATCTTTTATGATATAGGCATTATTCGATGTCCCTTCGGTAATGGTGCCATTTTCCACCATCCAAGTATCATCAAAACCGGAACGGATAGCTGTTGTTTTTGCAATTGATGGCCATAACAACTGAACGGTTTTGATATCACGGCGATGCCAGCGTAAATCATCCATAGTCATGACATGCCATCCTGATACCATATCTGTGTTTTTGCGCGGATCAGGTTTTGCCTGTGTAAATAATACAATTGTTGGTGAAATATCCTCGCCTTCTTCAAAAAGGAAATCACGATCCCCGGGATTACCACGTGTAATTTGAATATATACACCACCAGAAACCAGATGATTGCGTGTAATCATCTCACGATGGATGGTCAGCATCTCATCATAATTGACCTTATAGGCTATATTCAATTCATCTAATGATCGCTGCATGCGTGCCATATGGCCATCAAATTCAATCATTTTCCCATCGATAACGGCGGTGACTTCATAAATAGCATCAGCCATGAGAAACCCGCGATCAAAAACCGATATGGTAGCGTCTTTCTCAGGGACATAATTTCCATTTACATATACGATGCGAGACATGATGATACCCCTTTATATTAGAAATTCACTATACTGTACCTCTTTAAAATAAACAGGCAATATGATTTGTCTATATAAGAGAAAAGGAGAATTCATGGCGCGATTTTCCGCCAATCTGGGCTTCCTGTGGTCAGAATTATCACTGCCCGATGCTATTCTTGCGGCGCATAGGGCAGGGTTTGATGCCGTGGAATGCCACTGGCCATATACATATCCACCTGAAAGGGTGATGGCGTCACTTAAGCAAACAGGATTGCCGATGCTGGCATTGAATACGCCGCGTGGTGATGCCAATCAGGGAGATTTCGGGCTATGTTCTATCCCGGCCAGACAGGATGAAGCGAAAAGGGGAATGACGGATGCCATCATCTATGCCAGTGAGATCGGGGCAAAAGCCGTGCATGTTATGGCTGGTAAAGCTTTACCTGATCAGGCATGCCATCACCATTTTATCGATATGGTTGCGTTTGCGGCGGATAAGGCAGAACCACATGGGATTGAAATATGGATTGAAGCCATTAATCCGATTGATGTACCTGGATATTTTCTTAATCAGACCAGACAGGCCATAGATATTTTAAATTCGGTTTCAGCGCATAACACCGGGCTGATGTTTGATTGCTATCATGTGGGGCGCATGAATGGCAATATATGGCATGAACTGGAATATTGTCTGCCATGGATCAGGCATATCCAGATTGCTGCTGTACCAGACAGGGGTGAGCCTGATCAGGGTTATGTGAACTATCAGCCTATCTATCGCTGGCTTGATGAGAAGGGTTATGAAGGGTTTATTGGTGCCGAATATCAGCCGCGGCAAGCCATGGAAGATGGCTTAGGTTGGCTTGGAGCTGCAAGATCAGCATGACCATCAGGTAGATTTAAGCTGTCTTTCCCGCCAGACAATAATTAAACCGGCAGCGATGATCAGAAACACACCGGGGATCAGCTGACCAAAAGGGGCTTCAGAAAAAAAGATATATCCAAGAATAAATGAAATAGGGATGCCCAGATACTCGAAAGGGGCAACCTGGCCGGGTTCAGCCAGTCTATATGAAGTGACAAGGCATAACACTCCGATGCCACCGCAAAAGCCTATGATGATAAATTTTCCCCATTCCTCGCCAGAGCTAATAGGCAAGGGACTTGAAAATATATACATGATGATAATTGAAAAAATCAGTGAAAAGAGTTGTGTCACAAGCTGTATTTCACTTGATCCTACTTCATCATGGAAAAGCCGGACTGTGATGGATGATAAAGCGTATCCCATGGCCGCAAGAACAGGTAATATGGCATAAAATTCAAAGGCATCTGCCCCGGGGCGCATAATGATAATAACCCCGACAAAACCTAGTATAACAGCACTCCAACGCCAGAAACCAACCTTGTGACCAAGCACTGGAACAGATAGAGCCGTAATAAACATGGGGCCGGCAAAAGCAAGCGTTGTTGCCGTTGCAAAGGCGATATGACTCAGCGCAGTATAATAGCAAATCTGGGCAAAATTAACGACAATGCCCCGAAACATACATAAGCTGATTTGATATGGGGTGCATATCTTGCGTAATCCTGTCATTGACCGCGCGGCCAGAACCAGAAGTAAAGCCGGAATTGTGCCAAATATATTTCGCATGACACTGATTTGAAAAATTGGAAAATCTTGCCCCAGAATACGAACAAAAACCCCCATGAGATCAAATGCAAATATGCCGAATAGAATAATGATAATAGCGCGATAAAGGGCAGGAATACGGCTAATTATACCCATAGAGTTATAATCTGGCGCAGATGCGAAGGGCATCTAGCATGGCACAGTGGATATCACGGCTACCCACAACATCACCAATCCGGTAGAGATGGAAGCCGCTTTCACCATGAGGGCTATCAAATATAGGTTGCGGTTGCGCTGAAGCCATGACATCAAGATCAATAACACCCTGATTTAATGACTTATCACGCATAGCATAGAATAACTCATCATTTGGCAATGTCCCTGCCTCAACAATGACATGATCATAATCATGTTCGGTTAAGGTGGCGGTATGCATATTGCGAATTGTCACCTGACCTGATTTTGATGCTTATCAGCCCGAATAAGTTCATGATCTGGCTGCATAATAACGCCACGTTCATAAAACCGTTTCATAAAGGGTGACATTTCTAGCCGCATCGCTTCCTGCCCAATAGTGGCATCTTGCGTATTGAGCGTAACCTGAACCCCTTTTTCAGACAGATAATCCGCCGCCGCCATGGCCACATTCAATCCGGTCTGATCATGAATAAAGACATGACCTTCTGGTGATGCCATGCCAGACATAATATCCCATGTGGTCAGAATATTTGCATCACCATCAACCCAGTCGGTATTTGGTAATCCCCCAGTGGCCATAATCACCACATCCGGCTCTTCCGCTAGGATCATTGCTTCATCAGCGAATTGATTATATCTGATATCAACTCCAAGCCGCTCACATTCGCGTGTTAGCCAGTCGATAATACCGTTAAGGTCTTTGCGCCATTTCACTTTTCCAGCCAGATTTACTTGTCCTCCCAGCCGATCAGTGGCTTCTATCAGAACAACATGATGACCGCGTTCTGCCGTTACCCTTGCTGCCTCGCATCCGGCAGGCCCGCCGCCTATAATGACCACTTTCTTTGGAGGGGTGTCTGTTTTACTGATGACGTGAGGTAAAGTTGCTTCGCGGGCAGTGGCCGGGTTCTGGATGCAATATCCATAATTGGAGCAATAGGTTGATCCAACACAGGTTCTAATGCGGTCTTCATCGCCACGTTCCAGTTTTGCCACAATGTAAGGATCAGCAATATGCCCACGGGTCATCCCGACCATGTCAATGATATGTTCGGATATAGCATATCGCGCTGTTGATAAATCATTAATGCGGGTTGCGTGAAATACTGGTAAATCAATCGCTTTCTTGAAGCGTCCTGCCTGTTCAAGAAAAGGGGAAAGGGGCAGCCATTCCGGGCATGTAATTGGTTAGGCGGGGCAGGCTATCAATGCGGCCTGATACAAGGTTAAGAAAATCAATCACGCCATCATCCCGCAGATAGGATGCTATATCAATATTATCCGCCTCGGATAAACCGTTATTGTCGTGATCTATCTCCGACATGGTCATTCGCACGCCAAGTAGAAAATCATCGCCTGCCGCTTCACGCATGGCAGCGAACACCATGCGGCTAAACCGGATCCTGTTTTCCAGTGACCCGCCATATTTATCTATGCGTTGATTGGTAACAGGTGACCAGAACTGATCCATCAGATGTCCTGATGCAATGACTTCTAATCCATCCAGCCCACTTTCTTTACAGCGTCTGGCGGCATTAGCAAAATCACGAACGATCGAAAGATATCATCCTCATCCATTTCACGGGGGAAACCACGATGCAAGATTTCACGGTTGGCAGATGCTGATATAATCGGCAACCATTCGCCTGCCTTGCTATTTGTTCGGCGACCTAGATGGGTAATCTGAGTCATCAATGTCGCCCCATGACTATGATAAAAATCAGATAATTGCTTGAAAAATGGCATGATGGCATCATCAATGATCAGCTGGTCAAAAACAGGAGCCGTATCGATGGAAATAGTGCCGGAACCACCTACAAATGAAAGCCCTATACCACCTTTTGCTTTTTCCATCTGATAGCGCAATGTTGTATCAGTTACGCGGCCGTGGCTGGCATGACTTAAGGCATGACCAGTACTGAAGATACGATTTTTTATTGTTTTTCTGCCTATTTGAAAGGGCAGTAGCAAAGGATCAGTGATTTTGGTTTGTTGAGACATATATTAGAAATATAACTAATGAATAATATATGATGCTATCATTTTAAATCGTAAAGACAATACAATTTATTTATGGCATCTCACCGCGGGATAATTCTGATCAACCTTGTCATGCTGACCCTGAAACATTGGCAACATAATTAGTAAAGGCATCCAGCTCTTTTGGGCTTGCTTCTTTGCCGGTAAATATCTGGATATAGTATGGCACCAGAGTTAACCGCTTGAGCATATCTTCCTTAATCACAGCATCATTATATCCCGTTTGCATAAAATAGATGACGCGGGCGCGGGTTTCTGATTCCATTAATGGATAACCATATCGCTCAAACATGGCGGTTAATGCATCAATACGCTTGGTATCAGACGTAATCACATGTTGGGCAATAATTTCAGATTTCCGTGCCCAATCTCGTACGGCAAAATCCATAGGGATATCAAATCTTGCTGGATTAACCGCACAGCGAAACACCCTAAGCACAGCTTCGGTGATTGTTGCACAAGGCGCTGTGGCTTCGGTAATCAGATTGACGGTATTACGGTTATGCCATTCATCAAGCAGCGCCTGATGCAAATCATTCTGATCTTCAAAATATCCATAGAAACTAGATCGCGATACATTAAGCGTCTTTCCAATATTCTGAATTCTAACATGATCAATGCCCTTGGTGATAAGCAGATCAATGGCAACGCTGATCCAGTCATCCCGTGTGACCTTTATATTGCCCTTCCGGTTAAGAGAGCCTATTTTTTCTTGCGATATGCTATCCATGGAAAAGGTGATCATCCCTTTGCTATGACATATATAACTTTAACTAACAGGCGGTGCGCCACCTTCGTTCATCCGGCTTTCAATAAACTGCCGCAACCGGCCTGTCTGGGTTTCCATATCCGGAAGTCCACTGGATGTTCCAATCTCTTTTCCATATTCGGGGTAGCGCGATGATTGGTATCAATACTGCCATTATCTGTCCATGTGCCAAAATTGGAAAGATCAGCGACCAGATGCTGATAGAATTCTGTCTGATAACGCGTCATGGTATGATCACTACCAAAAAAATGCCCGCCGGGAGGAATGGCGGCAATGGCATCATAACCGATATCATCCCTCGTAATGGAAATAGGTTTCGAGAGATGTTCCACCATTTTCAGCACTTCGCTATCCGTGATCAGTTTCTCATAGGATAAAGTTAAGCCGCCTTCCAGCCAGCCTGCGGAATGAATGATAATTGTGGCACCAGCCATCAAGCATCCCCACAATCCGAATTGGGTTTCACTTGCAGCCTGAACATCATTGATATTGGCTGCACTACCTGATGCACAACGCCAGGGCAGGCAGGCCGATTTTCCGTGCCAATTGTCCAGCCACCAATGATGCGCGAACATGTTTCTGGGGTGCCAAATGCAGGTGCACCAGATTTCATATCTACATTACTGGTAAATGTGCCATAACATACCGGTGCCCCGGGTTCCGTGATCTGTACCAATGCAATAGCTGCCATGGCTTCGGCATGAGATAGGGTCATGGCACCGGCAACGGTGATTGGTGCCATGGCTCCCATCAGCGTAAACGGAGTGACAATACTGAGCTGTCTGGCGCGGGCAAAATCAATAAGCCCCTGTGCCATTGGCGCGTCAAGAATGCGGGGGGAATTGGTGTTGATAATGGTATAGCACCACGGTTCAGATTTGAATTCTGTCATATTGATGCCGCGAAACAGTCTGATCATTTCAAACCCGTCTTCAATCTGCGCTGATCCTCTTGAAAATATGCATGGCACCTTATCGCTTTCAGTCAGCATAGCATCCATCATGGTATAATGCCGAAATTCGGGTGCGATATCTTGCGGTTCTACCAGTGGCGGCATCATATGAAAGCAGGAAAAATGCTGGCTAAGCTTGACTAGTTCACGGAAATCTCTTGCTGATCCGATCCGCCGTCCACGTTCCAGATCAGTGGCATAAGGGGCGGCAGCACCCGGTTGAAAGACAAGTTTGCCAAGGGCAAGCGTGATATCACGCTTTCTTATTCCTCCTCATGGTAATGCTTTGGGAGCAGAACTTAGAGCCAATGTGATGATATCACGGCCTATCCAGACCATCTGGCTATCTTCATCTATGCGTGCACCAGCAGATTGAAATAATCGCCGTGCTTCTGGATGCAGAACTTTATGCCCTCTTTTTCAAGAATATCCAGCGCAGATTGGTGCATCTGGTCAATAATACCCTCATCATATCCATTACAGGCAGGAAAGGGATGATCAAGGGCGCCAAAATAATCTTCTGATGGCGGGGCTACTCTTTCTATGGTGCGTTTTTTTCTACCATGCCGTTTGCGTGTTTCTGCTGGCGTTATTTTCAATCATCGCATCACTTTCCCATCAGGATCATAAGGGGAAGGTGCGATAACGGTTGCTGTTCTTTCCACCCCGACAATATGAACGGATAGCTTGGTGCCTTCATGTGCCAGATCAGCATTTACCAGTGCCATAGCCAGTGATTTTCTGACTGTATGGCCATATCCCCCTGATGTGACAAAGCCAACCAGTTTTCCATCTGACCAGACCGGTTCATAGCCGCTAGCATCAGCATCATCAGTGTCTATATCCAGCGTTACCAGTTTCTTTTCAGGGCCTTTACCATTACGTTCAGCTAGTGCGGCGGTGCGGCCAATGAAATTCCCTTTATCCCAGTCAATCCAGCGATCCATGCCGGTCATGCCGGGGGTATAGCCTTGCGTGAACTCTGCTGACCAGATACCAAAGCTTTTTCCAGCCTAAGGGAAAGCATGGCGTTAAACCCATATTCACGGATTTGCACATCTGCTCCGGCGAAGCAGTAATCGCCTCAAAGCAATGTGATCACCCATCCGGCAATTAATTTCATATCCTAATTCACCAGCAACCGATAAACGGCCGATTTTGGTGCGTATCAGTCCAATGTCAAACTCACAACCAAGGAATGGCAATTGTTCTATGCCGCCATCTGTCAGTTTGCTAATCACTTCAAGTGATTTTGGGCCCGCTAGTGAAAACCCGACTACTTCTTCACCCAGATCGCGAATGTTAACACCGTCTTCGATATGATCATTAAACCAGCGCATATGCCATGCCCGCAAATAATATGATCCCATGATCCAGAATATGCCATCACCCCAGTTAAAGATTGTTAAATCGCCTTTCAGCTTGCCTTCTTCGCTAAGCATAGGTGATAACCTGACCCGTCCGGGTTTAGGCAGGCGTCCAGCCATCATCCGATTGAGCCATGCTTCTGCTTGCCTGCCTGATACCTCGAAACGTGAAAAGCCAGAAATGTCCAGCAAGCCAACCGATGACCGGACGGCGCGGCATTCATCACCAACTATATCAAAGGCATTTGACCGCTTCAAAGACGGGGTTTCGCTAAATCCATCAGGGGCAAAATATAATGGGACTTCCATATCCCAGCTAACGCCCATCGGCATCCTGCCGCTGTCATTTCGCTGGATGCCGGTGTCATTTTCAATGGTCTGCCAGCAGGCAGCTGTTCATTGGGATATGTCATGACAAAACGGCGAGAATAAAACTGGCCAGTCGTTTCCTTTATATATTGCTTATTTTCTGCAAATGCGCCATAGCGAGCGACATCCATCCATGCCATAGACATCTGCCTCAGGTTCACCATGTATCATCCATTCGGCTAATGATTTGCCAACGCCGCCACCTTGCAGAAAGCCCGCCATTACTGCACATGCGCACCAGTAGCCGCGTTTGCCGGGGACAGGGCCGACCAGTGGATTGCCATCAGGGGAAAATGTGAACGCGCCATTTACCCATGTTTTCCACCCACTTCCTGTAACACAGGATAACGTTCAAACCCCCATGATCAGTTCGTTTTCGATACGGTCAGTTTGTTCCTGAAATAATTCCATACCGTAATCCCATGGGGCACCATCCATCGCCCAATGTTCGTGATCTATTTCATAAATGCCCAATAGCACACCATTCTGATCTTGGCGCAGATAGGTAAAGCCTTCCAGATCAACGGTCATAGGCACTTCAAAATCGATCTGTTCCAGTTGCGGGATAGAATCTGATATCAGGTAATGATGCTTTAATGGTGATACGGGCAGTTCAATTCCAGCCATCCGGCCGAGCTGTTTTGCCCATAGACCACCAGCATTAACAACATGTTCGCATGTAATAGTGCCCTTGTCGGTATTGATGCGCCAACCATCTTTTGTCTGCTCAAGACTTTCTACTTTGTATGTTCATAATATTCAGCGCCGCGTTTACGTGCGGCAATAGCATAGGCATGAACAGTGCCTGTGGTATCAAGATATCCTTCGCGGTCAGCCCACATGCCACCAAGCAGTCCTTCTGTTGACATGATCGGGTTAAGTTCGCCAGCTTCTTCAGGGGTTACCAGACGGCAATCACTGATGCCAATTGACTGAAACACACGATACGCAGATTGCAGCCATTCCCACCGGTCAGGCGTGCCAGCCATTGTAAGGCCACCTGTCATATGCAGACCGATATTATGGCCACTTTCTTCTTCGATTTCAGAAAGCAGATCTATGGTATAGGCTTGCAGGGCAGCAATATTAGGGTCGGCATTTGGCATGAATACCGCCTGCAGCATGCCATGATGAACCGGCAGTCAGAACTGACCTTTCCAGCATACATACATCTGTCCAACCGAATTTGGCCAGATGATATAGAACTGATGATCCAACAACGCCGCCACCAATAACGACTACTCTGTAATGTGATTTCATTTACGCCCCCGAATGCAAATGCTGTCAAAATAATAGTAATGTACAGTAATGTATATTAAAGTTTATGCGAAACCAAAAGCAGAAGTCAATAAGGCGATAAAATCAGTAAATATAATATAGCGCGGTCTATAGCAGGTCTTTGATATCAAGATGGCATTCGATGATATGATCGTTCTTATCCACCTTGCGCGGAGGAGGGGTAGTATCGCATGTTCCGGCGATGGCATGGGGGCAACGTTTATAAAAAGCGCATCCCTTGGCATTGATATCAACCGCGCCAGCAATGCCGGAAATAGCTTCTTTGGTTTTGCTCATATCTTCAAGCCAGCCCACGCGAGGCTCTGGTACTGAGGATATCAGCAATCGAGTATAGGGGTGATAGGGTGGTGATAATACCTGATCCGTTGGCCCCTGTTCAGCCACGCGGCCAGCATAGAGAACAACAATTTCATCAGCAAAAGAAGCTACCGTTGACAGATCATGACTGATAAACACAAAGGATACCCCAAGTTCGCGGCGAAGCCGTTTCAGCAATTCAATAACATTGGCACCAACAATCGTATCAAGGGCAGATGTCACTTCATCGCAGAGCACCACTTCAGGGTCAGAAGCCAGCGCCCGTGCCAGATTAATGCGCTGTTTCTGGCCACCGGACAATTCATGGGGGTAACGGTCGGCAAATTGCGCTGGTAATTCTACCATTTCCAAAAGATCACGCACCCGTGCTGTTTTTTCTTGCCTGACAGATTATGATAGAATTCTAACGGACGCCCCAGAATATCCCCAATGCGTTGCCTTGGGTTCAGGGCTGTATCTGCCATCTGGTAGACAAACTGAATTTTTCGTAATTCTTCTCTAGAACGTTGCTTGAGTGATGGCGCTAGGATATTTCCATCAAGCTAAATATTTCCCCATTAGATGGGGGAAGAAGGCCGGCAAAGACGCGGGCTAATGTAGATTTTCCGCATCCGGATTCACCAATAATCCCAACCGTTTTTCCGCGTTTAATCGAAACATTAACATCCTTCAGGATAAGGCTGGCAGGAACACCATTAATAATCTTGCCATAACCGGCATCAATAGATTTCACTTCTAGGGCTGGGATATCGCGTTGATGGGTATTATCAGTTTCTTCACCCTGACCAGCCTCAGGCATAGGTCGGATAGCTTCCATCAATCGTTTTGTGTAGGGGTGTTGAGGTGAGTTAATCAGCACATCGGTAGGGCCAGCTTCCTTTACTTCCCCCATTATATAAGACAACAATATGATCAGCAATTTGTGCCACAACAGCCAGATCATGGGTCACATAAATCGCTGCCGCTCCCTGTTGTTTGATCACGGATTTAAACGCTTTTAAAACTTCAATCTGTGTTGTGACATCCAGTGCAGTGGTAGGTTCATCCAGAACCAGAAGATCAGGATCACCACATAATGCCATTGCCGCCATCAGACGCTGAAGCTGTCCTCCTGACACCTGGTGCGGAAAACGATTGCCAATATTTTCCGGATCGGGAAGTTCAAGCGCATGATATAGCTCAAGTGCTTTTTTATCAGCTTCTTCCTTTGTTTTAGTTTTATGCAGAATAGGGGCTTCTGTTACCTGTTCATTGATGCGGATAGATGGATTGAATGTGGCCGCCGCGCTTTGTGCCAGATAGGCGACTTTTTCCCCGCGGATAGGGCGCAGTTCATCAGTGGTCATCTTGGATACATCTTGACCCATGAATAGGGCTTCGCCACCAGCAAATTTTAATCCGGGCTTACAATATCCGAGCGCGGCAAGAGAAATGGTTGTCTTTCCTGATCCGGATTCTCCAATCAGGGCAACAACTTCACCACGCTTTACGTTAAAATCAACGCCTTTGACAATGGGCAATTCACTACCATCATCCCGAATGGCATTGATTTTGAGGCCCTTTGCTTCAAAAATAATTTCGTTCTTGTTTTTATCTGTTGCCATAAATCAAAGCCTTTTGGATAGTTTTCCGCCACTAAAGGCTGACACATCATCTACGATAAGATTGATGCCTACGGTGAGGGTGGCAATCGCAATAGCAGGGGCAATCACGGGAATAATCGATGTTCCATACTGTAATGCCCCCAGATTTTCACGCACCATTGATCCCCAATCGGCTTGTGGTGGCTGAACACCCAGTCCAAGAAAACTAAGGCTGGAAACAAACAGAATGACATAAATCAGTCGCAAGCCAAAATCGGTCATTAATGGCATGGCGGCATTAGGCCAGATTTCTTTGGTGATAATCCACCATAGGCCTTCACCGCGAACACGCGCGGCTTCAACAAAATCCATTACCATAATTTCCTGCCCCAATGCTCTTGCCAGACGAAACACAACCGAGGCATAGATGACACCGGCAGTACATATCAGCACCGGAATGGATGAACCGATAGCGGCAACCACAACTAAACCAAGCATGATGGTCGGTAAGCTCAGAATAGCATCATTGATCCGGCTGATAACCATATCAATTTTGGGGTTTGAGATCGCCGCCCCGATCCCCAGAACAACCCCTAGAATATAAGCCAGTGTTGTCGCCAGAAAAGCAATGCCTATGGTTCGTCCCGCGCCGTAAATTAATCGTGACAAGATATCCCGGTCTGTTACGTCGGTTCCCAGCCACGCGCCGGGTTGTGGCACCTGAAACTCACTATAAGCATCGGGGAAGGGCAGATCATTTTCGCCATAAGGTGCGATAAATGGCCCTGTGATAGCTATAATAACCCAGAAAGTGACAATAATCACACCTACCCATCCGGTAAAACTGAAACGGAATTTGCTTCTAGGCGGTGCATCAGGCAATTCATCAAAGCTGACACTATCATCATAGGGTGCTACAAAATGATCATGCTTTGTTTTGTTTTTACTCATTTCGGATGCCTTAATCTTGCATTGGATGCAAATGCCGCAATATCAGCAATAAGCATCAATATGACATAGGTCAGACAGAACAGCATGCCTAATCCCTGAATAAGCACAAAATCCCGCGTCTGAACGCCCTGTACAATCAACGTGGCCAGCCCCGGATAACCAAAATATACCTCAACCACAATAACACCGGTAACCAGATAGGCAAGATTGAGTGCAACCACATTAACAATCGGGCCGATGGCATTTAGCAAAGCATGGCGAAAAATGATCCGCTTGCGGGGAACGCCTTTAAGGATGGCCATTTCAATATAAGGGGAGTTCATCACATTAAGCACTGCTGCCCGTGACATTCGGATTAACTGGGATGCAATCACAAAACATAAGGTTGTTATAGGAAGGGCAAAATGCCGATAGAGTTCAAAAAAGCCTTTTCCTTCAATGCTGCCAACAACCACAGCATTACCCCAGCCAATCCCAAACACAAAGATAAGTACAAGGATTGTTGCTGTTAAAAATTCAGGTGAGGCCACCAGTGATAATGGAAATCATGGTAAGAAAACGGTCGTAAAGACTGCTGGGGAACATGGCGGCAAATATACCAAAGCGCCAATGAAATCGGAACCCCGATTAAAGCGGTCAGGCTGGCAACATAAAGCGTATTTTCATAACGGTCATAAATCAGTTCGGTAATCGGCTTATCACTAGCAAGGGAAGTTCCCATATCACCTGTGATAAATCCATAAAGCCAGTTCAGATATTGCATATAATAAGGCTGATCAAGGCCAAGGCGAGCCCGAAAAGCAGCTACATTTTCTGGTGTTGCCTCTTGACCCAGACGAATTTGAGCGGCATCTCCCGGTAATATTTTTGTACCTAGAAAAATGATTAATGATACAGCAACAACCGTTATTAATCCGATACCTAGCCTTTTAAGAATGAGTGGAAGCATAAGATATTCTATTCAATCACATGATAAGAAAAAATCCGGCCAAACTAATGACCGGATTCTTTTCAAGTTAGAAATTAAGCGTCGTCACGCCACATAGTGACAGGTGATTCCGCTCCACCAAAGTTATTTAGTGGAACATGTGTCAGACCCTTAATATTGGATGATACACCATCAACATAATTCAGATGGGCTGGCAAGCTCATGCCGCAGTTTTCATGTACATCCATCTGCAGATCATGATACATCTGCTTACGCTTGGCTGGATCAGTAACGCCGCGAACATCAACAAGGGTCTTATCGAACTTTTCGCTTTTCCAGCGTGTTTCGTTCCATGCTGCATCCCCTGGAAGGCCAGAGTCAGCATGATATTTGCTGTTGGACGCATATTCCATGTTGCCACACAAATCGGTGCCTTGAGCCATACGGCACCCCAATAACCATCTGTGGTGACCTGCTTGACGTCAAAATTCATGCCGATTTTCTTCCCTTCACGCTGCATGAACAGGCACTGATCAACAGCACCGGGGCCAACTTCAGCGGCAATAACTTCAATCGGTGATGAACCAATGCCAGATTTCTGGAAGTGATATCTAGCTTTATCCAGATCAAGTTCACGCTGAGGAATGTCAGGGCTATGGTCAAAGTAAGCAGGACCGATAGGCTGATCATTTCCAAGACCGCCCTGGCCTTTGAGAACGCCTTTCACCAGACGCTGGCGATCCTGCAGATGCTGCATTGCTGCCCATAGATGCGGATTGTTTGTTTCAGGCAGGTCATGGCGTGGAACCAAATTAATATAACGGCCAGATTCCAGTGACCAGAGGTCCTTACCAGCAGCAGATTGTACTTGCGGGATGGCCTTGGCAGGAACGTTAACCATGCCATCAATATCACCAGCAAGAAACGCATTCAGGCGAGCGACAGAATCGCCGATGCCGTAATGCTCAATTTCATCCAGATAGCCACCTTCGCCCCAGTAGTTTTCATTGCGAACACCGATGGTGCGGACGCCCGGCTTGAATTCTTTTACTTTGTAAGGGCCAGTGCCAATTGCGGTTGAAAAATCAGTCACACCTTCCTGAATGATTTTAAAGTGGAAAGTTCCCAGAGCGATAGGCAAATCAGCATTTGGAGAGCTGAGAACGGCACGAACTTCATAGTCATTAACCTTTTCCCAGCGATCAATCATGGAAACAAGAGATGATGCTTTGGAAATGGAATCTGCACCGAGATGGCGATTCATCGTATAGATGACATCATCGGCTGTCATGGTCTTGCCATTGTGAAACTCAACCCCTTTACGCAACTTGAAGGTCCATACGGTGGCATTATCGTTAGGAATGACCTCTTCTGCCAGCTCAGGCTCATAGCCAAGGCTGTCGGTAAGACGAGGTTAATGAACCATAGAACATACGCCCACGGAAATAATCAATCGCCGCCGTGTATAGCGCAGGGTCAAGCGTATCGGCAGGGCCATGCTGATCCCCGGCAAAGATGATCTTTCCACCGCGCTTGGGGTATTTGCCCATGCATCAGATAGACCAGTGAATAAAGTTCCTGATGCAGCAGTTGTTGCACCGGCCGCAATCATATATGACATAAAATCGCGACGGCTAATGCCTTTGCGGATCATGCCCAGAAGCGTTTTACGCTCATAAGGTGATAGATGATCCAGCACTGGATCTGTGTTTTTTATGCCTGATGACATGTTATTTCCTCCCATTCAGTAAATTATATTAAAAAAATGATAACATAAAAAATGAGCCTGTGAACCGCCAAACAGCATTTTATGTAATTTTTTTAAAACCGACATGATTTTTGGTTTTTCTTTTTATTATACATGATTTCCAATATTTTTTATTTGTTGATTATGTTCAAAATCCGAACATGGTTTGCAGAAACCCAGTGCTATTCAAGGTTCTAAACGTCACCTGACAGGGTGATAATATCGTCTGTGAGATGTTCTTGCCCAGTGATTTTCCATGTGCCATTGGCATCTCTCTGCCAGCATTTTCTGACCCAGATGCCATCTTCTTCTACCCACCACCAGTTTTCATTCGCCAGATCACCTGTCCAGGTATAGATGATAAGGCAGGGGCTGTCACCTGTGGTCAGGCTATGTACCTGATCTGGTGGCGTTAGTGAAAAATCACCACTTGTTATCCGCATGGGTGATTTTTCCCTGCCGTGGCAGATATCGACGTGACCAGATAAGACATAATAGATTTCTAGCGCCGGATGCTGGTGCAGAGGATAATGGATATGCGGGGCAAGCAGAAAGATGCCTGATAACAATTCATTGCTTACCAACTGGCCACGAGCACCTGATATCGGGGCGTTAATCAGACCTTTGCTTAATGCGTCGCTAATGCCCGGATCAGAAAAAATTTCATACCAGTGTAGTTCCGGCCATAGATCGGCCACCAGACGCGAAAGTCTATTATCAATCATATGATTCAGCACATCTGTGCCATATTGGGTCAATGCATCAGGATAAGGGCCAATATCCGACGTGACGGCGAGCATCATCAGACAATGTCGCCAGACCATTTATAGATTGTTTGACCATCGCATCGTGATCATCACGATTTGCACCAGATGAATGGCGCGCCGGTATTGATAAAGCTTCGGCAAACGCATCTTGAAGCTGTTTTGCTAAATCCTGCATGGGGACTTCCTTTAACAAATAATCAAAAAAAAAGACTAAGTTCTTTTATTGCTGGCCGCAATGCGAAAACCGATTACAAATGATGGTTTGACAGGCGCGGCATGTTTATGGCTTAAATTTTATTAAGGATATTTTGTATGCTTCCACCAAAACTATTTATGCGCGCCCGCGGTGATAGACCATTTCTGGCCTTATGGTTATTATTAATCGGGGTTTTTGTGTTGGCCGCCCAAGATGTGATGGTTAAAAAAATCGCTGATTACACGTCATTCTGGCAATTTCAATCAGTGCGTTCTCTTGGCAATATGGGATTAATGATCATGATTGCATCAGCGGTTGGCGGGTTCAGTCTGATCCGACCCAAGCGGGTATTTGCGGTTGCCATGAGGGCGTTAATGCTTACCTGCTGTATGATCTGCTTTTTGGCGGTGTACAGTATATTACCGTTTCACAGATGTCGGCGGGATTATATACATACCCGCTTTTTGTCACGATACTAGCAGGGCCTTTATTGGGTGAAAAGGTTGGTATCTGGCGGTTTAGTGCGCTGGCAATTGGCATGAGTGGTGCGTTGTTGCTGATTAATCCGTTCAGCACCAGTTTTCATCCCATGCAGATTTTACCAGTTGTTGCGGGTTTTTTTATGCGCTGAACATCCTTATTCTTCGCCGGTATTGCCGCCGTGAAAGACCATTGGCCATTGCTTTTATGGTGGGCTTGATGTTTTTTGTTGTTGGGATTATCGGTGCTATTATCATTACCATATTACCCTTATCGGAACCGACCCGATTATCCCTGCCTTTCCTTTTGATTGGCTGGCCGGACTTAAGCATGATAGTCGTGGGGTTCTGTATGCTGGCCTCAATCATGAATCTATCAGGCAATATTCTTTTAAGTCGCGCTTATCAGATTGCGGATAGTAGCTGGCTAGCCCCACTTGATTTCAGCTATCTCATCTTTGCCATGATCTGGGGACGTATTCTGTTCGGATATTGGCCGGGCGGTCAGGCTCTTCTGGGGATGGTACTTATTGCAGGGGCAGGGGTGTTGATTGTTGTCCGGGAAAATATCAAGATGCGGGCGGCAAGATCAACCCCGGATTAAGCTGATCGCCGCATATCCATCCAGTCACGGAACCGGTACCATGTTCCAATCACTGGCACGAACCAGGGCAGGCCGGAATATAATGGCATTGTTTTAAAGGGCAGACCTTCGAATGCGCTAGGCAGATTTGTAGTTTTCATGATATTTCGTGCCGCTTGAAAGCCTAGCCAGCTCATCATCACGACTCCCGCCCCACCATTACAAGCCATCGCATAATGAACATCATCATGCTGACCAACTTTAGGCAGAAAATCGAATGTGAAGGCCATATAGCCCGCCCAGCTATGGGTAATCGAAACATCTGCCATATCAGGAAACATTTCTGTCATATAGCCATGGAGAATACGGACACTTTTTTCTGCTTTGACAGGAGTAAAGCGGGCTCTGCCACCAAATAGTAAGCGGGTGCCATCAGGGGAAGGACGGGCAAATCTGATCACCCGTCGGGTATCAATCACAGCACAGCCAAAGGGAAGCATGGCATCAACCCGTGCTTTGCCGATAGGCTCGGTAGCAATAATTGTACTGGACATGGGAATAATGCGGCGTTTATGCCAAGGCGAAACATTGTCTGTATAGCCGCCGGTTGCCAGCAAAACCTGATCCGCCCTGATATCACCTTTATTGGTGGTAATGGTGAACCCTGATGCAGTTTTAGTTATATTTCTGGCGCGGGTATTGCCTATTAAAGTGACGCCATATGCAAGGCAGGTTTTCACAAGCCCGGCATGATATTTCGCCGGATGAAGAGAGCCTGCATCACGGGTTACCATGCCGCCATGAAAATAATCGCTTCGCACATAAGCATTCTGTTCCTCGCGGCTGACCATGAAAAACCGGTTTTCCCATCCTGATTATATTCTTCGGCTTTTTTCGCAATGTTGTCATAGGATGCTGGCGTATGGGCACCAACAAACCGGCCATTACCATTAAAATCACAATCAATGTCTTCACGGGCAATAATGCGTTGAAAATGTAAATAGGCCTCATCGGCTTCTTCCAGAATAGCATTTGCTCTTGATGCCCCAACCATGTTTTCCAGATTAATTTGTTTGCTGACACCACTGCTCTGCCAGAAATAAATCCTGCGGCTCTGGAACTAGCACCGATCCCAATGATGCCAGCATCAATGACGGTCACCTGAACGCCGTTTCTGCCCAATTCCATGGCAGCGGATAATCCGGCAAAGCCACTGCCTATAATAACAACATCACTTTGATATGGTAATGCGTCTGCGCCGGCTATGGGATGGGCGGCTTCCCACCAGTAGGGAGTATCCTTAAATCCGTCTGCAAAAATAGACATACTAATCATTATCCTCCTACGGGAAAGAGGTTTGCTGATAGTCCCATCTGTCAGTCTTTGGTTTAATGCGGCAAGCATGTTGTCACATTCGGCTAGCTGGGCTTTGCTGATATACTCATCCGGTTTATGCCCTTGATCCATTGATCCGGGGCCGCAAACAATAGTTGGAATTCCAAGATCACGGCTGAATAGACCTCCTTCTGTGCCAAATGCTACTTTTATCGTGGCATTGTTACCTGTAAGAGTTTTCATAAATGATACAATATCCGCATGTTTCGGCGTATTTAGCCCCGGGTAGCTATTAGTAACGGTGAGATCAATATCTGCGTCAGGAGCGATATCTCTTGCCGCCGCAATTACAGGCTGCAACCGGTGTTTTAATTCACCCAGAATAGCCATAGGGTCATCTTCAGCAATATTCCTTATTTCAAAATGAACAGTAGCCTTATTCGGGACGATATTGACCTGAACACCGCCAGACATAATGCCGGCATGAAGCGTGGTATAGGGGATGTTAAAATCATCATCCCTGATGCCGTGTTTGGCAATTTCCTCTTGTAATGATCTGATCTCATTCACCAGATCACAAGCCAGATGCAAAGCATTAACAGCAGTTGGTGCCAGCGCGGAATGGGCTTCACGTCCGCAACATTCCGCCGTGATAGCCGTTTTTCCTTTATGGCCAACGGCAAGTTTCATTTCCGTTGGCTCCCCAACAATACACATAGCCGGACGGATATCGGTTGCGGCCATCATTTCTAATAGTGACTGCACACCCAGACAGCCCAGTTCTTCGTCATAGGATAAGGCCAGATGCAATGGTTCTGCCAGTTCCATCTGACTAGCTTCAATCATGGAAGAAATACTTGCCGCAACAAAACCTTTCATATCGGTGGTGCCGCGCCCATAAAACCGTTCGTCTTTATCGGACATGATAAATGGTTCAACTGTCCAGTTCTGGCCATCTATGGGGACAACATCCGTATGGCCGGACAGCATAACGCCGCCATGGCGACCAGGGCCGGTGCTGGCATATAGATTGGCCTTGGTTGCATCTTTATTGCTGATGATATCAGCAGTAATGCCATATTGCGCCAGCAGTTCAGCCACATAGGTGATCAATGCCATATTGGAATCCCTGCTAACAGTAGGAAACGCAATCAGCTGTTTTAAGATGGAATTCGTGTCTGTCATAATATCTGTGCAAATAATGCCTGAACTGTTGTGCTGATTTATCCTAGCGAGAAATCAAAAACAGAAACAAGTAAAATTAATCGCTAACAGGATCACTGGGCTGATGAGAAGCCTGATAATGATGAAAGATGATCTTTGTCAGATCAATAGACAGCACCGTAACCAAATACCAAGTGGCGAAATGATCCATCAGATGGTCGGTCATGACTGATTCATCAATGCCATCACTATGAACATCTTGTAGATCAGAGGCAGAATGGATTTGATTTGAATGCATGACTGGTTATGCTGATGCTGAAAAGATTATTGGCACAATACCGACTGATATGGTTTCTGTCTATCCATCCATCTATTAACCAGTTGTGATAAAGTGGAAACATTATATTATATTTTAATAATATAATTTTGACTGGAAATAATGTGATGGGCGATATTGTTTTACTAGATGGCGGCTTGGGGCAGGAAATCAGCTTGCGATACACAGGCCAAACGCACCCTTTATGGTCTATAAAGGTGATGCTTGAACAGCCTGAAATTGTGCTGGACGTTCATCGTGATTTTATTCGTGCTGGGGCAAAAGTTCTTACCCTGAATACCTATGCCGCCACTCCAACGCGTATGGCTATGCATGGATTTGAAGCCCATTTTAAAGATGCACAGAATATGGCTGTTCAAATTGCTCATGATGCTATTGCTGGTGAATCCATGGCAAGGTCGGATATCACGATTGCCGGTTGCCTTCCGCCTTTAGTAGCTAGTTATGTTCATGACCGTGCCTATAACTATGAAAAATCCCTTGATGAGTTTCGCCAGATTGTTGACCTGCAGAAAGATCATGTCGATGTGTTTTTTATTGAAACTATGACAAACTGGGAAGAATCCAGAGCTGCTATTACTGCCGCCAAGGAAGTAGGCAGGCCTGCTTATGTGTCATTTACGCTGAATGATGATGTCAGCAATATTCTGCGATCAGGTGAGAAACTGGAATGGGTGCTTGAGCAGCTATCCGGACATATGCCAGACGGGGTGATGATTAATTGCTGTTATCCAGATCTGTTACCGCGGCAATGCCAGTTCTGAGAACAAGTGGACTAGTTTTTGGTGGATATGCCAATGGGTTTACCAGCATCAAGGAAATGCAACCGGGTCAGACGGTTGATGAATTAACAACAAGAACAGATCTGCCACCGGAAACATATGCTGATTATGCTATGTCTTGGATTGAGCAGGGGGCACATATCATTGGCGGATGTTGTGAAATTAGTCCGGCGCATATTGCAGAATTAGCAAGGCAGATAACCGCTGCTGGTCATGCCATAATTAAGCTTGATCATTCTGTCACATGATGTGATTGGAAAATGATTATTTAATTATAGATTATGGTCATTGATTATCACACGCCAACGTCTTATCCTTTGAAAATCAACAGGTCTGAAAGGGGGGAGATATGTTATCGGAACAAGTGGTAGCTGATTTTAAAGCAGATGGTGCGGTAAAACTGGAAGGTGTTTTTACTGATTGGATTGAACATTTGCGGCAAGGGGTTGAGAGGAATATGGCTAACCCTAGCTGGCGTGAACGCACCTATAAGCCCGATGATGGATCAGCGCCATTTTTTCAGGATTATTGTGTCTGGTCGCAGGTGCCAGAATATAGAGATTTTGTCCTTGAATCGCCGCTTGGTGCGCTAGCATCTGAACTAACCGGATCAAAAACCGTTCAGATGTTTCATGATCATGTGCTTGTTAAAGAACCGGGTTCAAGCTTTCCTACACCCTGGCATCAGGATCAGCCTTATTATTGTGTTGAAGCAAAACAGACGGTTAGTTTTTGGGTTCCACTGGATGTGGTGAAGCGTGAAAATTGCGTGCAATATGTCAAGGGATCACATAGTGGTGATAAACTGTACCGCCCTGAGCGGTTTAATGGCGATGCATTGATAGAAAATGACACGCGTGAAGCGGTTCCAGATATTGCCAACAACCCTGATCAGTTTACTATTCTCGGCTGGGATGTAAAACCGGGTGATGCCATCGCTTTCGATTTCCGGACATTACATGGTGCGGCTGGTAATAATGCCACAACACGCAGACGTGCTATTTCCTTCCGGCTAGTTGGTGATGACGCGCGTATATCAGCGGAACCGGCAAAATGTTCACCAGCCTTTCCCGATCTTGATATTCCTCTAGGGGCAGCATTATCAGGAGATGAGTTTCCTGTGCTTTATCAAAAAAGTCATTAATAATTAGGTGTAATAAACATGAAACTACATTCATTTAAAATCCTGACTTTTGATGTTTATGGAACATTGATTGACTGGGAAAGCGGTATGGTAAATGCGCTAAAACCTCTGACTGATCAGCTGGATAGCTCATTAACTCGTGACCAGATTCTTGAAGCTCATGCTTTTCATGAATCAACGACTCAGCGCTGGACTCCGGATAAGCCATACACGGAATTACTGGCTGTCGTTTACCGCAGGCTGGCTGAACAATGGAATATTGCCGTATCTTGGGAAGAATGTCAGGCTTATGGTCTGTCCGTGCGGCAATGGCCAGCCTTTGACGATAGCAGGGATGCTCTGGCCAGATTAAAGAAGCATATCAAACTGGCTGTTTTGACAAATACCGATAATATCAGTTTTCAAGGTTCATCAGCGCGGCTAGGTGTTGATTTTGATGGCGTTTATACGGCAGAAGATATCGGTAGCTATAAGCCGGATACACGCAATTTTGACTATATGCTGGATCAGCTGGCTAGCCGCGATATCCAGAAGCATGAGATTTTACATGTAGCAGAAAGTATGTTTCACGATCATGCCCCGGCAAATAAGATGGGATTGAAAAATTGCTGGATTTATCGACGGCATAATAAAGATGGTTTCGGTGCTACCATGAATCCAGGTGACCTGCCCAGTGTTGATCTGAAATTTAATAGCATGGCTGAACTGGCTGATGCCTTTGATGCAGAATGATATGCTGATAGCATATATAAAACATTTTTAAGGATGCGAATGTTTAGCCGGATTTATGTGACGATATCCTCCTTTGCTAGCGCATGTGCCATTTTTTATGGTTCACTATTATACCAGCATTTGCCCATGATAAGGATAAGGTAACCTGTCTGGTTGATGTTGTCTTTGGTGATGATGCAGATGGGATTTCCACGGATTATATCCTGAGGTTGCAACATAAAAATAATAGTCGCCGTACCATAGAAAAAGTATCAGTTCTGGTTATGGATGCTGGGCAGAATGTCTTTCGGTCAGCTGAAACAATATGCGGGGAACCTAATATCGGGATAGAAGCCGGCGATACTGGTGAATGCAGGCAGACGCTTCAACATCTATCTGGCCGCATGGCAAATACCCTTGGCTATGACGCATGGGTTCGGATGGTTGATGATCAGAAAGCACAGCTGACAGCAGCGCGTTTTTGTGAAATCGAAGGCGTTAATTACGCTGAATAGATCACCCACCACATGATGAATGACACCATTTGTTACAGAATAAAGACGATCAGTAGCGGTTTTTTGAACCAGTTTTAAGGCGGTCGGATATGAACCCGATCATCCAGCATATGATAAAAGCAAATATCCCTGTACCGGTTGTTGTCATGTAAAAGGACTGTCTGTCCTTCGAAGTCATATCATTAAGGAAAGGATAGGGTAGGCCAGTGGTTACATCGCCAATAGGGATGCTGTTTAATGGCCTTACCAATACTTCAATCCAGATGATATAGATCAGACATAGAATGATAGTGGCCAGACAGCCTTTGATAAAACCGCGAAAGGCACGATTGTACCAGACCGCATCAATAAACAGCAATAATGGCCCCAGAACATGCATATAATATTCCTGATGCCACACGGGGATTTTATCGCCATTGACCAGTGCTGGATCAATGAAATATAGCCGCCAGTATAAAAACACGACCAGAATGTTGAGAATAACCGCAGCTGCATTAAACGCGTGAAAATGTTCTGGCAGCCCGGCCAGTCGTCGTCGCCAGTTTATGAAATGAACAATAACGGCAAGACTAATGCCCCAATGCGTCAGGAAACGGAACTGGATCCCGAAAGTTTCAAAACTATTCTGGGTGAATTGGTAAAGCCAATATCCCAAAGCCAGAAAGAAACTGTATTTTGCAAATTGTATCGCCATTGAATTTTCTTTTTCGATAAATCTGTTTTCTCTATGAAGCGCGTGAGGCCTTCTTTCGTTCATGCGGGCAAAGTAACCGTTTTCGTAACCGTAGTTGACGAGGCGTCACCTCAAGCAATTCATCATCGTTAATATAGGCCATCATGTCTTCTAGTGACATCAGTCGTGGCGGAGTAAGCCGGATAGATTCATCACTTCCCGATGCCCTCACATTCGTTAACTGCTTCCCTTTCAATACATTGATTTCCAGATCATTTTCCCGGTTATGTTCGCCAACAATCATACCCTGATAGACTTCAACCTGTGCGCCTACAAACATTTCTCCCTATCTTGCAGATTGAAAAGAGCATAGGCAACCGTAGCTCCTGCATCAGTTGATATTAAAGAGCCATTACGCCGGCCATCAATATGACCTTTGAACAAGGAATAGGAATGGAATATCCGGTTTAATACGCCAGTGCCGCGGGTTTGTGATAAAAACAGGCTGGGATAGCCTATCAACCCGCGAGATGGGACAAGATAGATGAGTCTGGTTTTGCCTGCACCAGCTGCACGCATATCTACCATTTCCCCTTTCCGGCGGTTGAGATTATCAACTACAACGCCAGAAAACTCATCATCAACATCGATAGTGACTTCTTCGACTGGTTCAAGTTGCTGACCGTTTTCATCCATCTTATACAGCACTCTTGGCCGTGAAACCGTCATTTCAAATCCTTCGCGGCGCATCGTTTCGATCAGCACGCCAAGCTGTAATTCCCCTCTGCCGCCAATTTCAAAAGAATCCTTGTCCCCGCTTTCGCTAAATGTGATGGCGACATTGGATTCTGCTTCGGCAAGTAGCCGCTTACGAATAACGGTTGATGTTACTTTCTTACCATCACGGCCAGCAAGGGGGAATCATTGACCGTAATAGTCACGGACATAGTTGGTGGATCAATCGGTGTTGATGCAATGGGGTCGTCACTTGCGGGGCGCAAATTGTATCAGCTACCGATGCCTTGCTTAATCCGGCAATACAGACAATATCACCTGCCTGCACCATATCTACCGGGGCTTTTTCCAGTCCTTCAAACCGCAATAGTTTAGTCAATCTGCCGTTTTCAACAACGTCACCATCCAGATTAATAGCACGAACGGTTTCATTAACCTTGGCCATGCCTTGCATCACGCGCCCTACTAGACAGCGCCCCAGATAAGGGTCTGCATCAAGCAGGGTCGCCAGCATGGCAAAAGGGGCTTCCCCATCAAATTGCGGTGCCGGAACATGATCCAGAATGGTATCAAGCAAGGGATCAAGATTTAAGCGATCATGGGCCAGGTCAGTGACGCACCATCCGCTTCGCCCGGACGCGTAAAGAATAGGAAAATCAAGCTGGGCATCATTGGCATCAAGGGCAACAAACAGATCAAACACCTCATTAACAACGTCATCAGGTCTGGCATCGCTTCTATCAATTTTATTGATAATGACAATTAAGAAGCCCTGTTTAAGCGCTTTGCCAAGTACGAATTTGGTTTGCGGCATTGGCCCTTCTGCTGCATCTGTGAGCAGGATAACCCCATCTGCCATGCCAAGCACTCGTTCTACTTCACCACCAAAATCTGCATGACCGGGGGTATCAATAATATTGATACGCGTATCTTTCCACACGACTGAGGTCGGTTTAGCCAGAATGGTAATGCCGCGTTCTTTTTCTAGATCGCCGGAATCCATCACTCTTTCGTCAACATGCTGATTGTCGCGGAAAATTCCGCTTTGTTTCATAATGGCATCAATCATGGTGGTCTTGCCGTGATCAACATGGGCAATGATAGCGATGTTGCGTAATTCTTGTGTTGCTTTGGTCATGGGGGGAATCCTGAAATAAATGTATTCCATTAGTGAAAAACATGCTCATAGCTACTCGTCACAGCAATAAAATCAAGTATAAAATGACATTATCTCATCATTAGTGTCTATTGTGGTAAGGTTATGAAGAGTTTACCCTCAATCAGGATTTATCTTGGTTTACTTTCACTAGGATGATAATTTGCCCTATGGTCAGATAAAATAGGTTAGAATTGGGTATGATAGATTATAGATTACAACAGAATTGGTCATTTCCGGTACCCATTGCATATGGCCCTGGACGCATAAAGGAACTATCTCGGCTCTGTCTTGACCAGGGGATGACAAAACCCTTTCTGGTGACTGATAAAGGCAGTGCCAATCTTCCTTTATCGCTGATATAATGGCTGATCTTAATGCGGCAGGTATGGATGTATCTTTATATGCCGATATTTCACCCAATCCCCGTGATGAAGAAATTATGGCCGGACGGCAGAGCTATCTTGATGGTGGGCATGACGGTATCGTTGCCATTGGTGGTGGCAGCGGCATGGATGGCGGCAAAAGCGATCTCTCTGGTGGTTAATAATGATCATGATTTATGGGCGTTTGAATGGGAAAAGACGCCACCTGAAATTGATCCGGCAAAACCGTTTCCGCCATTGATCTGTATTCCAACTACTGCTGGCACTGGTGCTGAAACAGAAAGCACGGCTATGGTGACAGATACGAAACTGATGATGAAATGGTGTGTTGTTCATCCACTGCAAAAACCGGTGGCGGTCATACTGGACCCGGAATTAACACTTGGTCTTCCCCAAAAAATTGACCGCATGGACAGGGGTTGATGCACTTGTACATGCTATCGAAGCCTATGTTATTCCTGATTTTCATCCGCTTTGTGATGGTGCCGCGCTTGAAGGCATGCGCCTGATCTATCCGAACCTTTCTCTGGTTTATCAGCAGCCTGAGCATCTGGAAGCAAGGGGAGCAATGCTTGTTGGTTCATGTCTTGCCGGAATATCCTTTATAAAGGGTTTAGGACTTGTTCATGCCATTTCCCATATGGTGGGGGCTGAATATGATACGCATCACGGTCTGACCAATGCCATAACCTTGCCTTCTGTGTTGCGATTTAATGCTGATGCTATTTCGGCAAAGATACCTGATATGACGCATATGATGGGTTTACCTGACCAGAGTTTTGATGGATTTTATCAGGCTATCTGTGATCTGCTGGATCAGCTAGATATTCCTAAAAACCTATCCGATCTGGGTATCCCTGATGATGCTGTATCTCGTCTGGCCGAAAAAACCATGAAAGACAGTGCATATGGTACAAATCCTAGAGCATCACTCTGGCTGACGTGGAAGCCCTGATCATGGAAGCCTTGCATCAAGGCCGTTAGGATAAGAAATATGTTATGGGGGATTTGTCATTATGACTGTAACCATGACAGATAAGGATATGGATGCCACAAAGACAGAGCCGTAACTCTTCATCATCCCGATATGGGCGGGGGCGGTTTAAAAAAACATCATCAAAAAGAAAGACGGAACAGTCTTTGAAGCATCTGCCGCCGCTTGAGGTGACGATTGATCATCTTGGCGCACAAGGTGATGGGATTGTTCAGGCTAATGATGAAAATGAAAACAGGATTTTTGTGCCCCATTCCTTACCGGGGAACGCCTGATTGTTCAACCAACGCGCAGGATAGCAAGCGGAATTGAAGCTGATATCATAACTATTCTATCCCCAGTAGCAGCACGCAAGCCTGCTGATTGTATGGCAGCACCTGCATGTGGCGGCTGTCAATTTCAACAGGCAGAATTATCATTCTATCATGACTGGAAAGAACAGTTAGCAAAAGATATTCTGGCGCAATCAGGCATCCATCCACAACAATGGCTAACACCATTCCGGGCAACGCCACATAGCCGGCGGCGGGCACGTTTTGCTTTCAGAAGGCTGGCCAATGGCACTATAATGGGGTTCCGTGCCCGTTCCAGTCATCATATTGTTGCCCTTGATGGATGCACCATTTTATCGGATAGCATCCTGTTGGCGATGGATGATTTGCAGAATATGCTAACGTCAGCACTGGCAGTCGGATCATCTGGAGAAATGGAAATAAATGCCTGTGATAATGGGTTGGATGTGATGCTTGTGATGGCTGATCCGTTATCCAGGGATGCTATCAGCCAGCTGGTGGAACTGGCGGCGACCAGCAACATGATCAGGCTTTCCTTTAGTGATGGTAAATCCAGCACCGAATTACTGTTTCAGCGTGATGTGCCGCAATTATCATGGAATTTACCATCTGGCGCAACACGGGAACATTTATTATTTCGTCTACCAGCAGGGGCGTTTTTACAATCGGTGTCAGCGGCCGAACAGGTGATGCGTGAAGATTGTTTCAGGGCTTTGGCAAAAGCAGAACGTATTATTGATCTGTATTCGGGAAGTGGGTCACTTAGCCTACCATTAGCGTTTCGACAGAATCCGCCCAAAGAACTGGCTGCTTATGATGTTAGTCATCAGGCTATTATGGCTCTCCACGATATGATGCGAAACCAAGCACCTGATCTGCCGCTTCAACTGATAGCTGAGGCGCGCAATCTTAACATTGATCCCATGACAGCCGGTGAATTACATCATTATGATGCCGCTATTCTTGATCCCCCTCGCAGTGGTGCAAAGAAACAGATGCATCATCTGGCCGAAAGTGGAATAGCACAAATTGTTATGGTATCATGTCATCTGAAGAGTTTTGTTCGTGATGCAGAGGTTTTGATAAAGGCAGGATATCAATGCCGTTGGGCACGTCATATTGATCAGTTCTATCTGACTTCACATAGCGAATGCGTTGCCTATTTTGACCGTGAGGATGCCTGATCATGATAGTGATCTGATCATATAAATGCTTATTGGTGATGGTGATTAAACCGAACGATTTTCCATCTCATCAGGCATGATGATACCGCGCTTTGTCATTGGCCATAACCAGGCCATAAACAAAAGGGTAAGCGTTGGAAAGATAGCTACTTTGGTAAATACCCAGCCGGCATCATCCAGAAGTCGCCATGCCATTTCATTTGCCAGAGTCATAATAATAAAAAAATAACCCCATTTACGGCTCAGCTGATACCAGGTGTCTTCGTTAAGCTGGAATTGTGATGAAAAAAACAGTTTCATCATAGGCTTATCATAAATCAGGCCACCAAGAAGGATAATGCCAAAAAAGCCATTGGCGATGCTGCCATGTACCTTAATAAATATGGTTTCATTGACAAGCATGGCAATACCAGAAAAATCAGAGAAAACAGCACAGATATGCCGACAAAAAGCGGTGCGCGGTGTTCATTGATCCAGATAATGCCAAAAATAACTATGCCAGATACAACAGATAATCCGGCAGCTAGATAAAGCCCTGACAGATTAAATCCGATAAAGAATAATAATAGAGGTATCAGTTCTGCAAAAAAGGATCCCCATTTAATTGGCAATGATGACTTAAATAATTATTCTTTCCGCATAGATTTTCGGACTTGCCGCAAAATGGTATAAAGAAAAACAGCAAAGATGGGTACTGCAATGGCGAGGATAGCATGATTATGTTTATTAACAAAATCTGATGTTATCCCTTTCAACACATAAGACAATAAACCTACCATATAATAGGTGATGGCGGCGATGGATAGCAATTCTACCATTTCCTGTAAACGTATCTGGGTTCTGGCACGTTGTTCCATGGAATGCAGAAGCGAATTATTCTGTATCTGAATTTGCATTTCAATCCGGGTGCGTAGCAATGTGTTGTTGCGTTGCGCTCTATCGGCAAGATCATCCAGCCGCCGCTGGAATGCAAAGCATGTTCGGATAGCTGGCACCAGACGACGTTCCAGAAATTGTGCAATCGTCTGAAAATTATCAATGCGGATTTCACGCAAATCAGCAATTCTGCTCTGGATAAGGGCATCATAAGCTTTAGTTGCCGCTAGCCGGTATGAGGTAAGCGCAGATAATTTTTCAATACGGGCAGTTACATCAGTAATTTGAACCAGTTCTTTTTCAAGCATATCAGTAGGGTGGTCACCGCCAATATGTGTCATGCTTCTAGTAATACGTTGCAGTGTTGTTTCGGTTTTGGCTAGTTGCGGGGTTAATTCGCGCACCAGAGGCAGGGCAAGCATAGAAAAATGACGATAGGTTTCAATTTCAAGAATACGCTGGATTAACCGGCCAGTGCGTTCATCGCTGAGTTTGTTATTTTGAATCAGCACACGGGTAAAGGCAAAATGACCGTCGGTATGCGGGTCTGTTTTCATGGAACAGAATACCGATGCCCCTTCATCAGCAACATGTGAGCCTGTAAAATTATCATGCCCGAACAAATCGGTTAATTCCGATGACGTAAACAGTCTTTTATCTGCCGACATATCTATCCATACAGCCAGAATAAGTTCACCGGGGAAACTGCTGATCAAGTGATCGGGCAGAACCGAGGTTGCATTTTCAGAAAAATAATCAGGACGTTTTCCGGAAATGCCAACGGCATTTTTATAAATGACTGTCAGATTCGTAAATTCTGTATGACGTTCGTACCGATAGATAATATCGTTTTCATCATGCATGAAAAAGCGTGGGGAGGTTTCAGGTTTATGGTCAGATAGCACATGATCTGGCAAGTGATCCCATGCATAGGTTTGACGCATCATTTCAAGCAGAAAAGTCCATTCATCACTGGCATTTTTTTCACAAGTCCGGAAAGCAAAATGAAACACACGCTGATTATTACTCAGCCTCAGATAGGGGCGCGCATGTAATTCAGCATCAATATAATCCTGAATTGTCTGGCCAGTATATAATGTCATTACCCTTTGCCCCGATTGTTGAATATCAATAATGATTTTATAACATGTATAGCAATGTCAGTGATGATTTACCATGTGGCATATCAAAGCAGGGTAAAGCGGTTAATGACGGTTTGGCCGGAAACTTTCGTCAAACTGGCTTAGATCAGGCATGGCTAGGCCCTGTTCATCCATGATATGGGCAAGTCGGTGGCGGTAATCTGACAAAATCTGGCTACGTTCTTTGTCCGATATATAGGGCACATGAAACGCATAGAATGGATGCAGAACTGTCATTCCTGTATATCCCAATGTACCTTGGATCAGATGTTTCAATAAATCATTTAACTGGCCATGAATGCCTTTATCCCCAAACATATCTGCCCGCCCGCCCAGTGTGCAGGTAATCAGGGCGCGTTTACCAGCCAATCCGCCTTTACTATAAATCCTCTTGCCGCCATATACGGTGCCAGATATTAGTACACGGTCGATCCATCCTTTTAAAATGGCAGGTGTTGAAAACCAGTAGAGAGGAAAGTTAAGGATCAGCAAATCGGCCGCCAATAGGTTATTCAGTTCTTCTTGGATATCTAAAGACAGGGTGCCGGCCTGGTTATTGTGACGCTGTTCTATAGCATAATTCATATATTCCGGATCAGACCGGTCAGCAAAATCTGCAGCTGAAGCCACAGCTTGCCAGGACATGAGATACAGATCGCTGATGGAAACGCTATGACCATCTGCGGTAAGTGTTGCTGCCGCCGTTCCCGCTAATGCTGAGGAAAAAGATCGAGGTTCGGGATGTGCATGGACAAGGTGAACCTTCATCACCCACTCATCTTGAAACGAAATGGTGACAATAACGGATGCGTTGTTTCATCTATCAATTCTTCCATGGCATTAACGGCAACCCCTGCACCATTGGAGAAACCGGAATGCATGACGGCAAGATAAAGCCCATCAATATGATGGCCAGCAGAAGTTGTTACGCGGCCAATGCTTGGCATGCCACCTTTGGGGATGGGGCGATGACCTAGAGTGAAACTGTCTAATTCAAGAGGTGCAGGGGTATTGAACGCTACTCTAATCTGATCAATTTGTGCTTCGGCATCGCTGGCTAGTTGGCCAGTACCCTTTTCTGGATCATATGGCCCGAATGTGCCGCCTATTAGCAAGCTTCCATCTGGTTCTTGGCGAAGGTGATATTTCGGTGCGGTAATCAACCCCTTAAGCATTGGTGGAATCGGCTTTGTTCGCACCAACAAACCATTGGTTGATTCCATAGGATAGGAAACATCGATAGTATCCAGAATACGCGGGGTTCCATTACCAGTGGCAAGAACAACCTCATCAGCCATGAAAGCCCCTTTATCTGTCATAACGCCAGTAATTTTCTGATTTGAACCAAGTAGGCTATGAACATGTGCGTTTATGTTTCTGGCACCAGATGCTTTGAGCAATAGATTGGCAGTGTAAACAGGTTCAACCGCGCCTTCCATCGGCACATGGAGGGCCGCAATAGGTATATCCAGCAGGCAGGGTAGATGTGTGATCAATGTCGCGGCATTCAGAACAGAGCATTGATAACCCCATTGCTGTAACTGATCAGCTGTTGAATGGATTTGTTCTGGCGATAAATCCCAGCAATAACTGGTCTTAGCAGAATATTCTAATCCGTCTAGTTTCTGCATCCAGCTTTGCCAGCGTTGTAGCTATTATGACGGAGAATGAAAATATCTTGGATCAGTTGCTGAACTGGCATTAAGCCAGGCCCAACTGGTTGCGGTAGCTGTTTTGCCATTATCTGGCGCATCACTGGCTATAACCAGTGGGGTAAGACCGCGTTCAGCCGCGGCATAGGCAAAACACGCTCCCATAATTCCTGATCCGATGATAATCATTTGTGGCGATGTCATAATAGTTTTCCGGATGAGTACGTTTGTTTCATGACAAGAGCCTAACATATCCTCCATTAAGATCAAATTATGATCGGTACATCCATTACCTGGTAAATATTTTATTTGGGTTCAGTAAGGATATGCAAATATGATTGATTTAGACGATTTTTTCAGCAATAATTTTATAAAATTGTAATTTTGAAATATGTTTTATTATTAGGGATGTAAGTCTTTGTACATTTAGTCATATGGATGAAAATGATCTGCAAATATTTATGTATAAAACGTCAACCGATTTACTAAGTTATAGTGATAGTTTTGAATCGCGGGCGCGTGACCGGTTTGTGACATATGTGAATGAGTTAATAGATTTAGGTTCACATGATGAATATAAAAAAATGTTCCATTCCGATAAGATTATGTTGGAAAAAAAGCCACGCCGATTGATGGATTTTATCGAAGTGGAAACATTTATAGACAGAGTGGAAATCCTTTCTCTTAATGATAATGTCACCGCCGGATTGATACCTATTATCAAAAATGAAAAAGGATTTAAAACTGTTAAGGTTAATCCAGCAAAAAATCTGGTTACCATCAATCTGCCGCCATTAACCATGAATGCAAAACTGGAACTGGCAGGTGCGGTAGAAGCCAAATATAAAAGCTATGGTAAGACCTTAGCCACCGTTAAAGCGCAGACAGGTCAGCAAATTCGCGCCGGCATAAACAATGAATATATTTTTGGCCCCGACGCGGCAAAGGCACAGAAGCAAATTGATAGTATTATCAGCCATTACATGAAGTATTCGCAATTATTCATGATGGCAAAAACAGAAGTGATTGTGGGGAAATATTCGCCACAATCACCTGAAGACAAGAAAATATATGCATCTGTTGGTATGGTACGGCCCTTTGTAAAATAAAACCGCTTGGTATGTTTACACTATCGCCCCGCTAGTGATTTTCTTTTTCGGGTCGTAAAATGGTTTTTCAACAACTACTGCGCCCCGTGTTTCTGTTCGCGTTTCCACTGTGACATGATTACCTAGTTCTGTTGCAACTATATCAACCATGGCAAGGGCAATATTTTTTTTCAATCGAGGAGAATAGACAGCAGATGTAACCTTACCAACGACTGCACCATCATGATGGATAGGCCAGAATGTTGTGTTTGGTCCGGATAAAGGATCACCATCAATGACAATACCAATTTGCTTTCGCGTCACGCCTTTATCACGAATATCACGCAAGGCGGCTTTTCCAATAAAATCATGAGGCACGTCACAGGCAACAAGACGATCAAGTCCCAGTTCATAGGGATTTGTCTTAATGTCCATATCTGCATGATAGGATAGCATACCACCTTCGATCCGGCGGATAGATGACGTATGACCCGGTTTCAATCCAAAGGACTGACCAGCCGCCATAATTTTTCCCATAACTTATTGCCGCGGGTGCCATCCTGCAGATAAATCTCATACCCCAGTTCGCTTGACCAGCCTGTCCGCGAAACCACAAGTTTCATGCCATCCAGTTCCATATGACGGAGCCAGTAATATTTCATATCTGCCACGTCATCACCAAATAGTGCTTTCATGATATCCATTGAACGTGGCCCCTGAAGTTGAAGGGGTGATGCATCCGGCTCACAAATATCAACATCCATACCTGCATGTGTGGCAACGCCTTGTGCCCATAGCAGCACGTCACTGTCAGCCAGAGATATCCAGAATTTATTTTCTTCAAGGCGAAGCATGATCGGGTCATTGATAATCCCGCCCTCAGCATTCGTGATTAGTACATATTTACACTGGCCAACAGCCATCTGGCTTAAATCGCGGGGGTCAGAAGCTGGGCAAAGCGTGCCGCATCAGGGCCGGTGATCTGTACCTGCCGTTCCACAGCCACATCACAGAGAATGGCATCATTTACCAGATTCCAGAAATTCTGTTCTGGATCACCAAAGTCACGCGGAATATACATATGATTGTAAACTGAAAATCCGGTTGCCCCCATTTCACCGTTGCATCAAAATAAGGGGATTTTCTGATCTGTGTGCCAAAGCCGAAATCTTCGGGATTACTCATTATCTGCTCCTCTGGATTATACCTGTATTGGTATAGGGTTTAGGTAATGCGTTCCTCGTTGAGAAAAGGGAATAACGAAAAAATAATAATCTTCATGATAAAAACTGGCTTATCCGGATGGTGTCTTCCCAGTGGATATAACATTAAGTTGAAGTAGCCCTAACCTTCAGATAGGGTGATTTATGTAATGAGTTTTCAATCAAGGATGGGGCTGAAATGTCAGAGCATTTTATTTCTGATACATTGTCTGAACAGGTGAAAATAGATTTTCATAATTGCCGCCTTCCCCTTGATCAGGCCTGGTCTCTGCCGCCAGTTGTTGTCTACACGGATGATGCCATTGCCCGATATGAAAATGAAATGATTTTCCGGCGTCAATGGCTATGTCTGGGGCGTGTTGATCAGCTGAAAACCGCAGGGGATTACATTTGCCTTGATTTTGCTGGCCAGTCACTCATCCTGTTGAAAGATAAAGGTGGGGTTATTCGTGCTTTTGCTAACACCTGTCGGCATCGCGGAGCGCGTCTGCTTGACGGTTCTGGCCATATTTCCGGTATCCGATGCCCATTTCATAGCTGGGCATATAAACTTGATGGTAAACTAGCTGGTGCCCCGCATATGGATGCCGTGGATGGTTTCTGTAAATCGGATTTTGTCCTGTTTTCCTATCATGTGAAAACGGATCATGGGTTTATTTTTGTGTGTCTGGCTAGAGATGCCCCTGATTTTCATACAGTGATGGCGGATTTTTCAGATATTCATTCACCATGGCCTATTGAAACATTAGTATCTAAACGTACCCGTTGTTTTGAGGTTGATTGTAACTGGAAAACTTTTATCGAGGTGTTTAACGAATATTACCATCTGCCATTCGTGCATCCGGATTCTATTGACGATGTCTATCACAAACCTGATGCTGGTGATGTTGTGAGAGGTTATACCCAGTTTGGAAGCACGAAAGGGACGGGTGGGCTTTTGCAGACAACACAGCAGAACCCATTGCCATTAATGCCGGGGCTATCTGGCAGAGAAGCGGCAGGGGTACGTTATACGTGGATGTTCCCTAATTTGACCTTTGCGGTTGGGGTTGATGCCATGTGGGTCTATGAAGCTTATCCTGTTACAGCCAGTCGCTGTATGGTTAGGCAAACGGCATGTTTTCCTTCCTGAAACAATAAAGCAAAATGATTTTGAAGATAAGGTTCAGGCGTATTATCACCGACTGGATGCGGCATTGGATGAAGACATACCGGCTCTGGTTAATCAGCAAAATGGCCTATCTCATCCAGATGCAAAACCGGGAAGGTTTCAACCAGACCTTGAACCCAATGTAGCCCGATTTGCAAATTGGTACGCCGAACAAATGATGATTTAGATATATGTGTTCAACCACTCTTTAGGTTGAAATGCCATCATATGTGAATTCTTTAAAAATAGAATGTTTTCTTTTTTTTAGAAACCGTTAAGAAAATGGGCTGAATTCACTACCAAAAAATGTTATCTTGCCTCGTAATTACTCAAGTGTCAGATATGAGGGAGCAAGCCATGAGTGGCTTCAGCGTTATGTAAATGATCTGAACCGATTTTCCTTCATTTCTGGAGCAAGTCTGGGGCTTCAGGGCAAGTTAGTTCCTTTCACGCTAGCACTTGTGTTTCTTATTCTTGCGGGCTTGTTCGGGAATATCAATCTTCACGTTACGCAAGAACATATTTTCATGATAGTTGCGGCATCCATAGTTGGTGGCTATATGGCGCTTAATATTGGTGCAAATGATGTGGCCAATAATATGGGGCCGGCTGTTGGCGGTAAGGTGTTGACTGTTACCGCAGCGGTACTTATTGCCGCGGTGTTTGAAAGTGCGGGCGCATTACTTGCTGGCGGTGATGTTGTCAAAACTGTGGCTAAGGGCATTATTTCTGCGGATAGTGGCATTGATGTGCATGTGTTTCGCTATTTGATGCTTAGTGCGTTATTGTCAGCAGCATTATGGATAAATCTGGCAACATATTTAAATGCTCCGGTATCTACCACACATTCTATTGTTGGGGGAGTGATGGGTGGCGGCATTGGTGCTGCCGGATTTGATATCGTCAACTGGGCCACGATGTCTAAAATTGCAGCTAGCTGGGTGATATCACCAGTGTTTGGCGGCTTCATTGCTGCCATTATGCTATTGGTCATTAAATCCCGCATTCTCAATCAGGCTGACCGGAATCTGGCAGCACGCAAATGGGTGCCTATTCTCATTGGTGTTATGGGCGGCGCATTGACGGCATATATGGCGATGAAGGGGCTGAAAAAAATATGGAAGCCTGATACCCTGACCATCATTCTTGCTTCAGCGGGCATGTTTATCCTCGCCTGGATGGGTTCTATTTCCTATATCGCTGGAAAAGCTGCCAAGATTGGTAATAAGAAAAAAGAGATTTATACCCTGTTTAATCTGCCTCTGATTATTGGCGTGGCATTACTGTGTTTTGCTCATGGTGCCAATGATGTGGCTAATGCGGTAGGGCCGTTAGCGGCTATTGTATCCACTTTTAGTGATGCGCCGGCCAATGCCAAAATCAATATTCCGATCTGGGTGATGCTGATTGGTGCTATCGGGCTTGCGCTTGGTTTATTGCTGTTCGGCCCGAAGTTAATCACTACGGTAGGGCAGAAAATTACCCGGCTTAATGCGCCTCGTGCTTATTGCGTTGCTCTGGCTTCTGCCGTTACGGTATTAATTGCAACATCACTAGGGTTACCAGTCAGTTCTACCCATATTGCTATCGGTGCTATTTTTGGGGTTGGGTTTTTGCGCGAATATCTGGAATACCCGAATAAAAAGCGAATGAAGCCTGGGCATATTCTTAATCATTCGGCCGAAGAAGCTTTTGAAAATATTTCAGTCAGAATGAAACGAAAACTGGTTAGACGACGTTTTGTTTATTCTATTGCGGCGGCATGGATTATTACGGTGCCTGCATCAGCGTTACTTTCGGCTACCCTATTTTATGTTTTGATGTTTCTAGCACCCACGGCTTAATCGCCTCAAACTGACGAATAACGTTCAGATAATCTTCGCGGTCTGTGACCCTTGTAGCATCTTCCAGAAGCGACCAGTGCCGTTGGCGTTTAGAGGCTTCCGGCCAGTCATCATATTGTTTTGTTACCAATAGCGGATAATAAGTGACCGCGACCTTATCCATCTGCCTGTCTAGCAACTTGCTGATCAACATAGTAAGAGGAAAGTGTTTGAGGATTTTACCTTTAACGCCCGCTTCTTCAAATGCTTCACGTTTACAGCCCTTTTTATGGCTTTCTTTCGTCTTCAGATTGCCTTTAGGTAAAATCCATCGTCCCCGTTGTTGTGAGGTGATAAAAAGGATAGCAATGCGATCATCTTTAACGGCAAAAGGAATAGCGCCAATTTTATGTATCATAGATGTGAATCATTATTTATAGGTATCAGGAACTGTATCAAGTAAGGCTTAATCATATTATCAAATAATTATAAACAATTAACTGAACAAGGATCAAGTCCCCATTCTAATCAGTGCCTGATCAAGGGTCTGGTTGAACTGGGCTTTATCCGATGCCGAAAATGGTTTTGACTTCGACTGGTGAAAAGGATCTGCCGCCCGTATATCAGCCATCAAATCACGCATAGCCAGTGTATTACCAATATTATCCTTGGTCAGGGATGAACCATCCGGCCTGATCACAATAGCATTTTTCTCAACGGCTCTGGCAGCAAGAGGAATATCGTTAGTGATCAGAATATCATGTTCGGTGATCATCTCTGAAATCCACTTATCCGCTTCATCTGGCCCCGATGGTACCACTTTAAGCGTGATCAGCGGGTGCGGGTGGGGGCGGATACCGCCATTACACACCATCACAACCGATACTTCATGTCTGATAGCAATAGAAATAATGCTATCCCTGACCGGACAGGCATCAGCATCAATGGTGCCGTCATATGCCACATAGATATATTGGGATTCACTAATTGCATTTTTTCACCAGCAATGGCTTTGATTTCTTCTAGTGTTTTGATGGCAAAATGCTTCACAATTATCAAATATTGGCGTTTATCTGTACTTTTTCATGAGTGAGCAATATAACTCACCGAATAGATCATAACGGATTGTCAAAATTAATCCGGCAAATGGCGACGATAATAAAAAATTGAATTGTTTTGTTCATTGTCAGGAATAATCTTCCGCCATATCATGAATCTAAATCTATTCATGCATTGAATACCATATGTCTTGTTGTTCTTGTTCGTGTTGTCATAAATCTTAATAGAAACATTGTACTCAGAACAAGCATTTTCTGATTAATATTTCGGCCTCTTGCTCATTAAGTGCAATTCATGAATGGGGGTTTTATTTGGTCAATTAATGGCTTCATCAATCCTTATCTAAACTTTTTAATTGGGATTAAGCACTAATTATTCCTTTAAATTTAATGAACGTTTCTTTTTCATCTACTAAGTCAGCTGCTAATACTCCTTTAGAAATTTAATCCATTTTGGATAATTATTTTTGATGGTAATCGGACTGCATGTTCAAATCAAGGATTATAATATGCGACTATCCGATGCAATAAATGGCGTGAAGAAAATAATTTGATGATGAAAAAATAATTTTATCCAAGTGATTTTATTTACCGGGCTTTGTTTATGGCATGTAAATGTTAAATCAGAATTAGAAAAAATTTGAAACTAATGAAGGTTTAACTTCAAAGATTAAACATTAACGATTTGCATGGAAATTATTACTAATTTTAGTATCCAGAAGATTGCAAACTCTAATTATAATGATGCGCTTTGGTTTGAAGGTGTTGTATTCACAATTCCAATTTCTCAAGTTTATTTTTATCACAAAAAACTTTGAAATGGTATTTTGCTTTCCCTATGTATTTGTGCTTTTATTTGAAGAAGTTGGTTACAAAAAGCCAATGCAAAATTGTTTGAGTTCTTTATTGAAATCGGTTGTATGCCCGTTTACTAGTGGTTCATTACGCCATAATTGTTAAATTCTCACCGACTTCAAATTAGATGCTCTAACTTATAATTATCTGATATGAAACCACAATTAATCCGGAAAATAATTGGCTGATTGATAATTGATAGTTTGTCTCGTGAAACGAAATAATAACAAATGTATTTTTCAAATGGATTGAAATATTTTGATTATCATAATGCATCAGTTTTGCTATCACGATAATTCCCTAACTATCTAAATTGTTCTTATCACCATGCTTTGATTATCTACTTAATCATGGAATTATTCATATCAATCTGGTACAACGTTACTTTTCGATCAAATATAAACATAATCCCTAACAAAACCTTTTAAAGTTTATGAAATGTATTGTTCTATGTTCGATGAATTGTGCATTAAAACGATATTGCAAATTCATAGATTGATTACCCGATGACCAAGTGTCAATCATTATCAAAATGAAATTATTTTTAACTATATTTGTGCAATTCATAGCCTTTAAAAAATCAAAGGATGCATCAGATTTCCGTGAGGGTATCATCACAACTCTTGACAAGTGGTTAACACTTATGCGTTGATTAACAATCGCAGCCCCATTAACTTGCTGAAAATAATTGAGTTAGGGATTTCAGATATTCAAATCTCTGTTTCCATTTCCCAAAGATAAAACAATTGTGCCATTAATCCCAATGAAATCCCATAGTGGAAAAAGATAGTTAGTTAAAAAATAATTATATTCAGTGGTTACAAATTCTAACCTTCCCTCTTTTTTTGCAATAATTTGGCTTATGCCAATATATGAAAAGATAATGGCGTTGATTGCGAAAATCACTAGAGCATCAAAAATTAATTATGCTAATAAAAAAGAGCATCAATTTTCCAGATTATATAAAAACTATAGAATAAAGTCGAATAAGAACAAAGGCTAATGATAAAAGAATTATTGAAATATAAAATATTATGTTTTTTAAATTTTTAAATTTAGAGAATAAAATATGAAATAGGAAAGATAATTCAATGAATAGCCAATATAAAAAATAAAAATGGATTGGGGTAATTATTAAATAGATAAAACCTTCAAGTGTATGATTGCCCGTTATATAATATACGAAAGAAAACCATGATAAAAAATCAATGAAAAAATCACAATTGGCGCCATCCAAAATTTACAAAAGTTCTGGCTATTATTATAAAATTTGAAATTTGTTCATCATTTTAAATTCATTAAGCATTTGTAGCATAGGACAAAGTGTCCGTTTCTAGAGGTTAATTACTACCACTTAATCTGAAGCTTTTCTTTTGCTTTCAGCAATTAAATAAACAGATTGAACTTGTAGCTTGCTGGAGTGTTTTTGAAAAAAATTATGTATAGCAATAATGTTATGCCTTAGTATTTTCAAAGGCATATGCTTCAAAATCTGAATAATCTTCTCATGCCTTCGCCTATAATTAGGTGATGATCATGTATTCAGCTCTCTGATGGGCACTTGCCACAGGTTATTTAGGATATGCGATGGACAAAAGCCAAGCCAAAGTGACGGTTACAAGCTCTTTCTTGCTAGAATTAATTATGACGATATGAGACAGGGAAGTAACTAAATGGAACATGTTGAATTTGCATACAAAATCTAATGGTGATTGCCAATTTTTTAGTCTTATAGAAATAACACTGTTAAACATATCAGTTGCTTGTGCCAGTTGCTTGTGCTGGAAATGCCTTGAGAGTACTGCACTGGATTTAATCTTGTGCAGAAATCTGGATGATATTATATAACGATGGTATGATATAGATTATGACTCAGAACCTTTTCTAACAGTGATTGAATAGTCTTTTACACATGGTATCTATGAATCCAGATGCATCTCCGGCAAAATGGGTTCTGGTCAGTAGGCTTGCATCAGATGGCTAAAGATGAAAATGTGACTTACATCAAATATCGGACTACAAACGATATTCAGATAAACCAGTAGTTAGCAATGTAATAATTCTCAATAAAGATATTACAGTCGTTCTAGACTTTCCAGGCTAGGTATAAACTCAGAGACTAGGATTACGAATGTGTAATCGACATAAACGCAGTGATGGAAAGATTAATAAGACTATCCTGGATAACGAAGAAAGTTTTACGGATTAATAAATATTTGGGTTTCAATATCGTCAAAGTTTAAGGTCTAAATTGCTTTACTCTTAAGACTTGAATACAGCATGAACCCCTCTTTATTGGTTCAGCCTTGTTGCAGATAATGATTGACCTTTTTCTCTGTTAGTAATGGTGAAGGTGGCTAAATCTTATCATTTGTAGCACAGTGATCATAATGTTAACCTCACGATTTGAATGAATTTATCATCAGATTTTGAACTACCGCGTTGTAGTAGTTATTTGAGATGCATGTCTGTTTTATTGTCAGAGGACAATTGAGCCGCCATCCTTAGGCTTATTATCACGCCATCAAATAACTGCTTTCCGTCAAGGTTGTAATCAAACATATAACAATGATTTCAATTACAATGTTCGCGGCATAAATAGGAAAGAAGGTCTGGGCTACTACGATGCCCCAATCAATTGAATGGACAGTTTAGGAATGTCAACATGCAGAAGGTAATATTTGATCACATAAAATGCTTGATCTCTATGCAGCTCTGGTTATAACTTGGGCTGGGACTATTGCCCGGCCGGGTGCCATAATGTAATATTTCGGCTAGACACAGATTAGGTGTTTCATAAAAAACTGCGGATCAAGGTTTCTTAGGGTTTCATTGACAGGAATGACAAGAAATATGAAAACTAGCAGCGTCATGAGATGTGTGTGGAGATTATATACCAATCTAAATTCAACCAAATAATTCCTAAATTTGATGAAATATTTTAATAATTGAAATAGCGATAATTATAAATTATGCATTTATAGTCATTAATTCTAATTTCAGGAAAAGAGTTATGTCAAAAATTACAACTTCATCTGCAATAGACTTGTCTAGAAAATACTTTAGTAATTTCTACTCACTTTTAAAAGAAAATCTCTCTGACAATATTACATCGTTTCTATTTAGATTAGCCAACGTAATTTATAATGTAATTGTTCAATAACTGCATTAGTTATTTTGATTGTTGGCATCGTATTTGCTTTCAAAACTGGAATGTTCAGTGTTCTAATTGTAGCTTTATTATTTTCTTTTTTAGTATTTTTTGGTGACTATATTGCAAGTAAATTCAATGATGCTAATAGCCAAATAATTTCAAGTAATGAAACACGTATTAGCACCAATGCCTACCTTGAACTATCTGCATTCATTAATATTTTTGCGGCAATCTTCTTACCAATTCTTACTCTTATTGCTTGGATTAATAGTCCATACTTGGTGAGTTTTGCAGGCGTTATTGGAGCATTGTTTTTGTCATTAATATTAATACTTATGACAATACCACTATTAAATCCAAAGTTAATTAACCTTATCGTAACTAAAGAAAGTACGGTTGCTGAAGATTTCATCACCATTACTACTGTCTTATTTAAGATAATGACTTTTTATGCAAACTTAATTGCCAAGATAATTACTATACTAGGTTCAGTGCTGGTAATAATTTATGGTATTTCTGTTATTGCTTCTTCTGGATTTGAAATTATGGATAACGGACTTCAATTTCTGATGGGTATAGGAATTGTAAGTGGGGATTATTTTTCAGTAATTATATATTTGGTATTTTTATATGTATTCCTAATTGCCGATATAATATTATCAATACTAAGTATAAGACGAATTTCAAAATAAACGCTTAAATCATAACACTGTTAACCACTATCAGTTGCTTGTGGTTAACAGTGTAACTGCACATCTGTGTAACAGGCTGTTTATATTATACGTAGGTACCGGGGGTGTCCTTGCCCGGGGACGCATTGAATGTGACTTACATTAAGCCAAGCACTTAACTGATGTACATATAGTGCCTGTTGACAGTGATGCACAGACCTGTAACCTATTGATATTGCCTACAACAGATGGGGTCATTGGTGCTTTACATAGGAACTTTCACTTCTCCTGGGCACCACAACCCTCATCACATCATGTGCTAACATTGATTTGTAGGCATTGTGCAATGTCTGCGAGGTGTGGTGATGTTTGCTTTTCTAGCAATTTGATTACTGTAATCATGTCTCATACAGCCTTAGCCACCAATCTTTTACAATGTAATAAATTAATGTCTGTGGGGTGTTTTTAGCATCCAGTGTTTATGATCAAATGTTTCGATTGAATGCCTTAACAATTTGGAAAATCAATAATGGTTTTGAATTTAATGCGCAGGAAGATGTAATTCGACAAATTTATAAAGACTATTTATCTCAAAAAGATTAATGGCAGTGCCTGGTGACAAACCAAATTATTTCCAAGAAGATTTTGAATGGGCAAGGTTTCTCTAGGTAGTAAGCACAGATGAAAATTGAAGAAAAGAACAATGATGGAAAAATCCTATTTTATCGTTAATGCAAATAACAAATCATATGAATTCAGTTTTGTTTCAGTGCCAAGAATGTTTGCTGTAATTGTCAATGCAAATTCAATTGATAGCAGGTATGGCTTAGGCTTTATTCCTACTTAAAGATATTTAAATTACTAGCATTTACAGATAAAATAACCTTAGCTAAATATTCAAATTTTATTAATTTTAATTGATACCTCGCCATAACCTTCACTATGGATTGCTTTGACCATCCTCCTATTTGATTAATCATGTCTGATGGGCAGTTTACTGCTCTGAGCCTATCTCTCATAGAGTGCCTGAATGAGTGGATAACATAGTCACTACCTGCCACTTGCTTGAGCCATTTGTTAAGGGCTGCACTTGCAGAGTTTGAAACATAGTGGTGGTTCACTCCCATCACTTGTTATCCCATTGTATTCCTTAAGGGATGTTGAGCATTGACGGCTTGCTGTGCTGCCCAAGTGAACATCCTACTAGCAGCCAGCTTTTCAATCATGTCTGAAGGTGTTTTGAAGTCTTACTCTCGGAGTGACTGCTTGATATCCACATATGGTATCTCTTCATTGAGCCATTTGGATTGTTCCTCAGCTGAGTAAACGTTAGTTCCTTTAGCTGATGTGTATCTTGGGAGGGTAGGACTAGTAGTAGATCCTTAATCTCTAGCTGCCCATCAGAAACCCACAGTGGTATCTGCCTCTGAATACCCTCTTGTCTTTAATGTCCATCATGGATGAGGCTTAGAGTCTGAGGAACCTCATGGTCTAAAGATAATGTCATCAACATGAAGACCTGCTGCTTCTGATCCCATCCCTGTCATCAGAGGTTAAAGCCATAAGCCATCTGGCCTCAATCATCCGTTTGACAGTCTTTCTGTATCTGCCTGATGCTATCTACAGGGATGGGCTTGCGTTTCTTACTTGTCAGCATCAAGGGTAGAAATATGATTGAGAAGGGTCTTATTATCAAGACCATGCTCTTGAATAGGTTGATAATAGACCTGATGGTTGAGAAGTTTCTCTTAACAGAGTTAGTGGTTAACCCTCTCAAGAAGATAATCTACTAAAAAGAACAGCATCAGCATATATCCATCCAGAGGTGTATTCGAACATAGCTATAACAGTCTCTATGTTCCTCTCAGCTCTCCTCGATGGAAGGTCTTAGCTTCCCCTTGAGGATATCCATTTGAGCCTCTGGAAAGCGATACCAAGAAGAACCTCACCAGAAGAAACACTCTCTGTAACCAAATGCAGGGCAGGAATATCCATCCTAGCCATACGCAAGGAACCAGTACTCCTCAAGTCTTTGTGAAATCCCTCTAGCAGACCAAGAGCTAGGTCATGCCTTGTGTCTTAAGGCAGATCACTAGCCTTCTACAGCTATAGTAAACCTGGAACATCTCTAGGAACATGTCTATTGTAGTAGTAAGTCCTACCCTTTAACCACAGGTAGGATGGATCACTCTGTACATACCGCCAACTCTCAAGCTCGCTGCAACGAATCCTCAAGGAATACAATGGGATAACAAGTGATACTTTGGTGTTAATGGTGCCCAGGAGAAGACTCGAACTTCCACGACCTTGCGGCCACTGGCACCTGAAGCCAGCGCGTCTACCAATTCCGCCACCTGGGCAATTTCAATCAATGCAGCACATAAACGGCATTAAATTGAGAAAGGCGACAGTTACGTCATCCTGCTTTTCTTGTCAATAACATTTGAACCCGATAGCATCAGGGCACGTCTGTTTAAAAAACATCCTCGCCAATCGGCCTAAATGCCGTTATAAACTGGGCAGTAACGCATATTCAGATCATGGCATATTGATATTAAGGGTAGATATCGTGAAATTAAAAAACAGCAGGATTACCGTAATTGGTGGCAGTGGATTTATCGGCCGCCAGATCGTTGAAAAGCTTGCCCGTCAAGGGGCGCGTCTGATTGTGCTGACCAGAAACGCTGACCGTGCCAAGTTTCTGCGACCGATGGGGAGTCCCGGTCAGGTCACGCTTATATCCGGACAGGCAAGCGATGATGCTATCCTTGAACAGGTGATTGAACATGCCGATGCGGTGATCAATACTGTGGGAATACTGGCCGAATCTGGTAAGCAGAAATTCGCCAACCTGCAAGCGGAATTGCCTGCCCGCATAGGACGGATCATATCGGAAAAATCCTCATCTTCTGCCCCACAGCCGCGGGTGATCCAGTTATCCGCCATTGGTGCTGATGCGTCTTCAAACAGCCGCTATGCCCGCACCAAAGCCGAAGGTGAAGCCGGATTATTGACACATTTCCCCCATGCTACCATCTTGCGCCCATCGCTTGTTTTCGGTGCAGGGGACGGGTTTTTCAACCGATTTGCGGGTATGGCAATGACAGCGCCTGCTTTACCGGTGATTGGCGGCGGTAAAAACCTGATCCAGCCCGTTTATGTTGGTGATGTGGCTAATGCTGTGGTCAATGCATTAAAAGATGATAGCACAGCAGGAAAGGTGTTTGAACTTGGCGGGCCTGAGGTGATGCGGTTTTCTGATGCGATGCGTTATCTGCTAACCTGTATCAAGCGTAAACGGATGCTTCTAAATGTTCCCTTTCCATTGATGCATATGGCGGCAACAGCGATGTCTGTTCTGCCCAATCCGCCTGTTACCAATGATCAGCTGAAACTGCTGAAAACAGATAATATTGTTGCTGGTGATGCGTTAACCCTTCATGATCTGGGCATAGAGCCGACAGCAATGGATGTGGTGGTGCCATCCTATCTGGAACGCTATAAACCGGGTGGCCGGTTCTCTATGTCCTGATGAAGGTTAATGTTTCTTGTCATGAGGCTCTTTATACGGGCGACTGTTTGCTGGAATTGAAATGCCAGCCCGATTAATATGATCCCAAGGATCCCGATAGATGACAAAGGGCATCATGCCCAGTTTTTCTATCACCCATACCATAATCGCGATAGATATCAGGGCGGTGATAAAGGCAAGGCCGGCGGCTGTAATAGCCGCATCAAGCACGGCCATCTGATCTTGCCAGATAATATCAGCGCCCGATTTAACGCTTGCCCCTATAATCACTGGTATGGATAGTATCATGGCAAACTGCACCGAAGCCTTGCGGCTTAATCCGGATAGTCGTGCCATGGTCATGCATATGCCGGAACGGCTGGTTCCGGGGATAAAGGCCAATGGTTGTGCCAGCCCGATAACAATGGCATCAAAAAAGGTGATGCTTTCAGGTTGCGATGACCCATCTGCCGGTCTGCTAATCCTAATATTACCCCGAAAAATAGAGTAGCACATCCAATGACCAGCAAATTCCGTAAATATAGATCGATAATATCATATTCGCTGATATAATAACCGACAACAATGGCTGGGATAGTGGCTGTCAATGCCATGATGGTAATGGCCAGATGGTCACCGTAAAACCGGCCAAAGCTGATCAATGATAACCCCATCCGGATGAGCATCCGCCAATTATAGAGAATAACCGCCCCGAGGCTTCCAAAATGAACGGCAATATCGATCAGCAAACCCTGATCCGCCTGTCCCGTCAGTTCGGGAAACATGGCCAGATGGGCAGATGATGATACGGGCAGGAATTCGGTAATACCCTGAATAATTGCCAGAATTGCTAGATAACCCAAACTCAACCCCTCTGATTTTAAAGGGCATCATAACATATTCTGCTTATTTGAAAATAATGATTTCATATATGCATATAATAGTTCCGTTTCGGTCATAAATATTTTGATCATCCATAAAAACAGATAAATTTTAGCAGGTATTTGCAGGTAAATTTATAAAATAGGTTAAATATGTTGACCTATTATGTGCTGAACTTTATATAAGTTATAAATAGGATCGCCAAAACAGAACCATTTAATAACTATTTGTGGGATTTAAAGAAAAGGAACAGCCCATGACAACAAAGGCTATGTTGCAATTTGTGTCGCGTGAAAAGGAAATGCCCATCAAGCGTGGGGCAGAAGCGCGTCGTCAGGATTTTCAGGAAATCTATGATGATTTCAATGATGAAAAGGCTTCGCTTCAGGCTGGCCGTTGTTCACAATGTGGAGTGCCTTTCTGCCAGACCCATTGCCCACTGGAAAATAACATTCCGGACTGGCTCATGTTAACAGCAGAAGGCCGGATGGAAGAAGCTTATGAAGTTTCCGCCGCCACCAACACATTCCCGGAAATATGTGGTCGCATCTGCCCGCAGGACCGGCTTTGTGAAGGCAATTGTGTGATCGAAAAGGGATTTGAAAGCGTCACTATTGGTGCGGTTGAACGTCATATCACCGAAACCGCCTTTGAAAATGGCTGGGTGAAGCCGCCGCTTCCGCTGTCCGAACGGATGGAAAGCATAGGTATTATCGGGGCTGGGCCGGCCGGATTGGCAGCAGCCGAACAGCTGCGCCGCCAAGGATATCAGATTACGGTTTATGATCGTTATGATCGCGTTGGGGGATTACTCATTTATGGCATTCCCGGCTTTAAACTGGAAAAGGAAGTGGTATCACGTCGCGAAGCCCTCTTGCGCGAAGGTGGCATTACGTTTGAACTGAATTGTCAGATTGGCACGGATATCAGCTTTGATGAAATCAAGAAAAAACATGACGCCGTGCTGATTGCAACAGGTGTCTATAAAGCAAGAGAACTCGAACTGGATGACAAGACAGAAACTGATGATCAGATGGTTGCTGCTCTTGATTATCTTACCGCATCAAATCGTCGTGGGCTAGGTGATACGGTTGCTGATTATGAAAATGGTAAACTGAATGTTGAAGGCAAGAATATTGTTGTGATCGGCGGTGGTGATACTGCCATGGATTGTGTCCGGACGGCTATTCGGCAGAAAGCAAAATCAGTGACATGTGTCTATCGCCGTGACCGTGCTAATATGCCCGGCTCGGCAAGGAAGTGATGAATGCCGAAGAAGAAGGCGTGACATTCGAATGGCTGTCACAACCGATTGGTTTGTCCCGTGGTAAAAATGGTCAGGTTGACGGTGTTATCTGTCAGCGCAGTCGTCTGGGTGCGGCAGATACAAGCGGCCGTAAGCGCCCCGAACCTATTGCCAATTCCGATTACACGCTGGATGCTGATATGGTGATTATGGCATTGGGCTTTGACCCCGAAGACATGCCAAATATGTTCCATGAACCACGGCTTAAAGTATCGCGCTGGGGGACGATTGGCATTGACTGGCGGACAATGATGACCAGCGTTGATGGTGTTTTCGCGGCAGGGGATATCGTCCGTGGTGCTTCTCTTGTGGTCTGGGGATCAGAGATGGCCGTGATGCCGCTACCCATATTGATGAATGGCTAACCCGACAGGCGGAACATAAAGCAGAACCGGCTTTGCGTCATATGGCGACCTGATGGCTGGTATCCCGGTTATTTCAGGCATAATTGATGATAATTAGATAACTCGCAGGAATAAAATCATGACCAGAATTAATAAAACCACTCCTTGGCTACAACATTGGCTAGATATGCAGGATAGGCTGCAGGCTGGTGGTGTATGGTCACCTGAACAAGAACATGATGCTTGCGGTGTTGGTATGATCGCGGCTATTGATGGCACGGCTTCACGTCAGGTGGTTGATAAAGCCATTGAAGCTCTTCAGGCGATATGGCATCGCGGGGCGGTTGATGCTGATGGGAAAACCGGTGATGGGGCCGGGATTCATCTGGAAATCCCGCGCGATTTTTTTTTGCCGAACATATTGAACATACCGGTCATGTGGTTGATGATGGCCGCATTGGCGTTGGCATGGTATTTTTGCCGCGTACAGATATGGCGGCACAGGAAACCTGCCGCTGTATCGTTGAAAATGAAATTCTTGCCGCCGGTTTTAGAATTTATGGCTGGCGACAGGTGCCGGTAGATATTTCCGTCATTGGTGATCGTGCTGATGCCACGCGCCCTGAAATTGAACAGATCATGTTTTCGACCCCGAGCGATTGGCAGGAAGATGATATCGAACGCCAGCTTTATATTATTCGCCGCAAGATTGAAAATGCTGTTCTTGCTGAACGGATTATGGAGTTCTACCTATGTTCCTTTTCGGTCAGATCAGTTATCTATAAAGGCATGTTTCTGGCTGAACAGGTTTCCGATTTCTATCCGGACCTCAAGGATGAGCGGTTTATTTCCCGCTTTGCGGTGTATCATCAACGGTATTCCACAAATACGTTCCCGACATGGAAACTGGCACAGCCTTTTCGGGTGCTTGCCCATAATGGTGAAATTAATACATTCCGCGGGAATCAGAACTGGATGTCCTGTCACGAAGACCGGATGGCGTCACCGCTTTTTGGCAATGATGTAGAACATGTGAAACCTGTTATTCAGGGCGGGTCATCGGATTCTGCCGCCCTTGATGCCGTGTTTGAATTATTGTTGCATGGTGATCGTGATCTTCCCATGGTGAAGACCATGATGGTGCCGGAAGCCACTGGTGAAGATGCTGATCAGGACCTGAAAAATCTATATGGATATTGTAATGCCGTGATGGAACCATGGGATGGCCCTGCCGCGCTTGCCATGGTATCGGGTGACTGGGTGCTGGCATCAGTTGATAGAAACGGATTGCGGCCATTACGCGTTACGGTAACGACAGATGGATTTATCATTGCCGGATCAGAAACAGGTATGGTGCAGGTCAATGAACAGATGGTGAAGGAAAAAAGCCGTCTGGGGCCGGGACAGATGATTGGTGTTAATCTGGCCGAAGGACGCATCTATCACGATGCTGAATTAAAAGCGATGCTGGTGAAGCGTCGGGACTGGGGCAACTGGCTGGCAAATCGCAAGTCATGGATGATCTGTTAGCGTCAAGCCAGAATGAACCTGTGGATATCATTACAGGTGATGATTTGCGCCGCCGGCAGTTTACCGCTGGCTGGACGCTTGAAGACCTTGAACTTTTATTGCAGCCCATGGGTGAAGATGGCAAGGAAGCCATCGGATCAATGGGTGATGATACGCCTTTAGCGGTGCTGTCTAATACCTATCGCGGACTGCATCACTTTTTCCGCCAGAATTTTTCTCAGGTTACCAATCCTCCTATTGATAGTTTGCGTGAACGTCATGTCATGACCCTCCGCACGCGGCTAGGTAATCTGGGCAATATTCTGGATGAAAGTCCGGATCAATGTGATCATCTTCTTCTGAATTCTCCTGTCCTCACCATGGCAGAAGAAGCCAGATTGCGGGAATGGCTGAATGATCGGGCCGCGGTTATTGATATCACCTATCCGGTGGATCAGGGCGCAGACGGTTTTCAGAAAGCCATTGATCAGATTGAACGCGAAGCCGAAGAGGCGGTTCGTGGTGGGGCTGAACATTTAATTCTGGATGATCGCAATACGTCAGCCGAACGCATGGCTATTCCTTCTATTCTTGCGGTAGGCGCGGTGCATACGCATCTGGTACGGCGTCAATTACGCACCTTTACCTCAATCAATCTGATGAGTGGTGAATGCCTTGATGTTCATCACTTTGCGGTGCTGATCGGGGTTGGGGCAACGACAGTAACGCCCTGGCTGGCAGAAACAAAGCTTGCGGGATCGCCATGATCGCGGGTTATTTAAGGGGATGACACTGGATACGGTTATTTCCAATTACCGGTCAGCCATTGAAAACGGATTGCTTAAAGATCATGTCCAAGATGGGTATTTCGGTACTGGCATCCTATCGTGGCGGGTATAATTTTGAATCTCTGGAGCTATCGCGGTCACTGGTTTCACAATATTTTCCACCTATGACGTCGCGTATTTCCGGCCTTGGCCTGACGGGAATATTCAGCCAGATCAAATCCCTTCATCAACAGGCATGGCAAGAACGGCAGGCCGTATTACCTGTTGGCGGGTTTTTCCGGTTCCGTAAATCTGGTGAAAGCCATGCCTTTGATGCTAATACCATTCACACTATGCAACGGGCTTGTGAAACGGGCAGTTATGATGCGTGGAAAGCATATAGTGATGGTGTATCAAAAATCTGGCCCTGTGAATTTGCGGGATTTACTGGATTTTGTTCCACAATATGATCCTACTGATACCGATCAGGTGCAAAGCATCACCTCAATCCGTAAAAAACTGGTATCCCCGGCATATCACTTGGCGCCCTGAGTCCGGAAGCCCATGAAACCCTATCGATTGCGATGAACCGGATTGGTGCAAAATCTGATTCAGGTGAAGGGGCGAAGACCCGTCCCGATTTGTCTTGCGCGAAAATGGTGATAATCCATCATCAGCAATTAAACAGGTCGCATCAGGCCGGTTTGGGGTCACAGCAGAATATCTCAATTCATGTGAGAACTGGAAATTAAAGTCGCGCAGGCTAAGCCGGGTGAAGGCGGGCAATTGCCCGGCATTAAAGTCGATAGCCTTATTGCCAGATTGCGGCATTCCACGCCGGGGGTCACGCTGATCTCGCCGCCGCCGCATCATGATATCTATTCTATCGAAGACCTGGCACAGCTGATTTATGACCTGAAACAAATCAACCCTAAAGCCAGAGTATGCGTCAAGCTGGTGGCTTCAACCGGTATTGGTACTATTGCCGCCGGAGTAGCCAAAGCCAAGGCTGACACCATTCTTATTTCAGGTCATGGTGGCGGCACCGGAGCAACCCGCAATCATCCATCAAACATGCTGGTTTGCCATGGGAAATGGGTTTGTCCGAAGCACATCAGGTGCTTACCATGAATGGCTTGCGCGACAAAGTTATCCTGAGAACAGATGGCGGTCTTAAAACAGGGCGCGATATTGTCATTGCCGCGATGCTGGGGGCTGATGAATATGGCATTGGTACGGCATCCCTTATTGCCATGGGATGCATTATGGTGCGGCAATGTCATTCAAATACCTGTCCGGTTGGCGTTTGCACTCAACGTGATGATTTACGCGCTAAGTTTACCGGTACGCCTGAAAAGGTTGTCCAGCTGTTCACGCATCTTGCCGAAGAAGTGCGTGAAATACTGGCCTCATTAGGGGTTGCCAGTCTTGATGAGATTGTTGGCCGAACCGATATGCTGCGTCAGGTTAGCCGCGGTAATGCCGCCCTTGATGATCTTGACCTGAATCCTATCCTTGTTCGTGCTGATGGAACTGCCAAACGAAAAACGCCGTCTATGGCCAGAAACGAAGTGCCAGATACGCTAGATGCATTGATGCTAGATGATGCCAGCCATGCGCTGGATCGGGGACAACGGACACAGCTTTCCTATAATATCAAGAACACGCAACGGGCTATTGGCACGCGGCTGTCTTCCCATATTACCCAGAAATTCGGTATGACAGGATTAAAACAGGAAACCATAACGGTTCGCCTGCATGGCTCTGCTGGCCAATCTCTTGGTGCATTTGCCGTGCAGGGATTGAAACTTGATGTTCATGGTGATGCTAATGATTATGTTGGGAAAGGGCTGTCTGGCGGCATGATATGTATCCGCCCCATGGCAGCATCACCGCTGGTTCCGCATGAGCATACGATTATAGGCAATACGGTGCTTTATGGCGCCACATCAGGTCAGCTTTTTGCCTCTGGACAGGCGGGTGAACGGTTAGCTGTGCGTAACTCGGGGGCCACCGCTGTTGTTGAAGGATGCGGAACAAATGGTTGTGAATATATGACAGGTGGTGAAGTCGTCATCCTGGGTAAAGTCGGTTCCAATTTCGGGGCAGGCATGACAGGCGGCATGGCTTTTATCTATGATCCTGATCAACAACTGGAAAGCCAGATCAATCCGGAAACAATCGGGCTTTATCATATTGCCAGCGATTACTGGTCTAATCATTTACAGGCATTAGTGCGTGCCCATTTTGTCCATACGGGTTCCCCTATTGCCAGCCAGATGCTGAACAACTGGGATATGGCGGTCAAGCATTTCTGGCAAATCGTACCGCATGAACTATTGCCGGGTCTGAAACATCCTGTTAGTCTGCCGGATGAAGGCGAAGCCATCGCCTAATAGCAATAAAGACAAAAGATGATGACTACGGTTGATCTTTCTTATCAGATAAGGCCGCAATCCTTGCATGATGAGCAGGATATCTGCCGTCTGATGGGGCTTGGTTTTGCCCCATCACATGCTGGCCGGGCTATCTGGAAATTGCGTCAGGGGCAACCGGTTGAACATCTGTCGCTGGTTGCTGATGTAGGGGATCATTTGCTGGGGTCTATCCGGTACTGGCCGATTATGGTTGGCGGGCGTCCATCCATCCTGCTTGGGCCGTTAGCGGTTGACCCGAATGTGCGTGGCAGGGGGATCGGAGTGGCACTTGTTCGGGAAAGTCTTCATCTGGCCAATAAAGGAAACTGGGAATGGTGCTTTATTTCAGGTGAGCCGAATTATTATCTGAAATTCGGGTTTGAGCCGGTCAGCTATGACGATATCTCTCTACCAGACTGGATCGAACCTGAACGCCTACATCTGCTGGCTTTATCACAGGCTAATCTGAACATCATGCCAGTTAAGCCATGGGCTATTGTTTCCTTCCGGTAGATGCTGGAAGCGATCACCAGCAATTCATCAGCAATCAGGGTGAGGGCTGATTATGCGTGTGTTGCATCACTATATGTTATCATCGGGGTCGCGGTTTGTGCGGCTATATCTGGCAGAACAGAAGATGGAGTTTCTGCCAAAATTAGAAGAATACTGGAAATCTGATTCTGCCTTTCTCAAGCTCAATGTCGCCGGAACCGTGCCAGTTCTGGACGAAGATGATGGCACTGTGCTTTGTGGTGGTTATGCCATCGCTGAATATTTTGATGATATTATGCCCGATACAACCTTAATCACTGGCAGTGCGGCAGAAAGGGCGGAAATACGTCGCCTTTTTGACTGGCTATCTTGCCGGTTTGAGCGTGAGGTTTTGCAACCCCTGATTAATGAGCGGTTAATCCGCCGCATGACAGGTGATGGTGTTCCGTCATCTGTTGTCATTCGAACCGCGCTTAGTAATCTATCGGTGCATCTGGCGTATTTTAATCATCTGGCGGAGCGACGTCCATGGCTGGCTGGATCAAAAATGTCGATTGCTGATCTGATGGCGGCGGCATCGCTTTCTGTCCTTGATTTCATGAATGATATGAACTGGGAAGACTGGGGCGAGTTAAAAATATGGTATGCAAGGATCAAATCCCGTCCTTCATTTCGGGCATTGCTAGCTGATCAGGTGACCGGAATAACCCCGCCCAGCCATTATACCAATCTGGATTTTTAGCCTATTATCTTGGGCTATGGGCTTTTAGCGTAATTTCGGCAAGGGTGGCAAGCAGGGTGTCCAGTTGATCAGGTTCAGAAAAACGATGATTAGCTTCGGCATCAAAAAGAACATCAACATTATCACCAGTGATGGCATCAGCAATATGATTTGCCGTCTGCCATGGCACTTCTTCGTCTTTCAGCCCTTGTAGTAATCTCACCGGACAATGAATGGCAATAGGCGTGTTCAGGATTAAATGATCCCGTCCATCAACAATCAGACGATAGGGATAAATCACGGTGCCATCATCATATGGATTAGGCACGCTGAGCTGTCCTGTTTCTTCCATGTCTTTCTGCTGTTCAGGGGTTAGCATATTCCATATCAGGGTTTCGGTAAAATCAGGTGCGGCGGCAATACCCACCAATCCTGCCACGCGATCTGGCCGTGCCATGGCAACCAGCAGCATCAGCCAGCCCCCAAGTGATGAGCCAACCAGATAGCATGATCCCGGCACCAGTTGATCAATAATGGCCAGACAATCAGCTTTCCACCGACTAATTGTGCCATTCATCATGTCGCCACTGGACAGGCCATGACCATAATAATCAAATCGGATAAATCCGAATTTCTGCTGTTCTGCCCATTCTGCAACGACCAGCGCTTTTGTTCCATCCATATCTGAGCCATGGCCATGAAGAAAACAATCGTTGGCTGGCCTTCGATCAGATTAGCGCGATAGGCAATCTTTTCCCCGTCATGTTCAAGATATGAAGCAGGGGGATTTTTCATGTCAGTCATAACTTCACCCTTATGATCATCCTATCAACGAAATAAAGCGATATACAAGACAGTCCTGAGGCGTTAAAACAAATCTAACTTGTGATTATCCCATCTGTCCAGTGTTACGTCCATGTCAATGAAAAGCCTTAAAGGCAATACTATTCTCCAGATTCTTCCCAACCTGCAACAGGGTGGTGTGGAACGTGGAACGATTGAAATGGCAAAAGCTATTTCCGATGCGGGAGGAACAGCTATTGTGGTCAGTGGTGGCGGGGCTATGGTAGCGCAATTGCAACGCATAGATGTTGAACATATTGCTTTGCCTGTTGGAACTAAAAACCCCTTACGCTGGTCATCTATTCGCCGCAAGTTGCGGCAGATGATGGTTGAAAAAAAAGGTTGATCTGGTGCATGTGCGCTCACGGGCACCGGCATGGATTGTCATGTCTGCGGCGAAGGCATTAAAGATACCCGTTGTGACAACGATACATGGTCGTTTTAAAGCCACCAATATATTTAAAAAATATTATAACAGCGTTATGATGAAAGCAGATTGCATCATTGCCATATCCAATTATGTATCTGATTTGATTTCCAAACAATTCCCTAAAATGGCTGATAAAATTACCATTATCCACCGTGGTGTCGATGTCGATATGTTCAATCCAAATCCGTTAATGCCCAGCGCACGATAAATGCGGCAGGAAGCTGAATGTAGAAGAAAACAAGAAAATCATTATGCTTCCGGCAAGACCCACTTTATGGAAAGGGCAGGAAGCTATGATTAGCTGCCATGGCAAAGCTGACGCATAAGGATACGGTGCTGGTTCTTGTCGGGGCTGGGGCAGGCCATGATGCTTTTCAATCAAAGCTAATGGCACTTATTGCCAGTCATCATTTACAGGGGCGGGTGATATTAGCACCTGAAACCAATGATATGCCGGCGGCTATGATGCTGGCTGACGTTGTGGTGATGCCATCATTAACGCCTGAGCCGTTTGGCCGTGTTGCTATTGAAGCGCAGGCAATGGGCAGGCCGGTAGTAGCATTTGATCATGGCGGTGCCGCCGAAAGTATCATTCCGGGGGAAACAGGGTGGCTAGCCCATCCGGTTGATATTGATGAACTGGCCGCCGCCGTTGATACAGCGCTATCGTTGAAACCGCGTGCCAGACAGCAATTTTCCAAACGTGCCAGACAACATGTGATGGATTATTTTACAACTGATCTGATGAAGTCCAAAACGCTTTCTATCTATCACAAATTGATGAAATGAGGGTTTGGTTCAGGAATTTGCATGTTTGCCCCTTGAAGCCTTTACCACAACAGGATAAAAGCATAGCTTATGTTGATGTAACGTGAGGATATTATGCCTGTCATAACCCTACCAGATGGCGCCAAGCGTCAATATGATCAGCCTATCACGGCCTATGATGTAGCGGCGGATATCGGCCCCGGCCTTGCCAAGGCGGCATTAGCCGCGCGGCTAGATGGTGAACTGATTGATCTGAGCCGTGTGATCGAAGGCGATGCAACACTAGCCATGGTGACGGCAAAAGACGATGATGCACTGGCCTTGATCCGGCATGATTGCGCCCATGTTCTGGCTGAAGCGGTGCTGGAATTATTTCCGGAAACGCAAGTTACAATCGGGCCGTCTATCGATAACGGTTTCTATTATGACTTCTATCGGGAAACACCATTTTATTCTGAAGATCTGGAGGCGATTGAAACCCGGATGCATGAGATTGTTGATCGGGATGAAGTGATCAGCCGTGAAGTCTGGACACGGGATGAGGCGGTTGCCTTCTATCGCAAAAATGATGAGCCGTTTAAAGTCGAGCTAGTAGACGCAATACCGGCTGATGAAACTGTGACCTTCTATCGGCAGGGTGATTTTATTGATCTGTGTCGAGGGCCGCATGCGCCTTCAACGGCTAAAATTGGTCATGCTTTCAAATTGATGAGTGTGGCCGGCGCATATTGGCGGGGGATTCCAATCGTCCTATGCTTCAGCGTATCTATGGCACGGCATTTTTTCAGGAAAGGAATTAGCCGCCTATCTGACCATGCTGGAAGAAGCTGAAAAGCGGGATCACCGAAAAGCTTGGTAAATCGCTTGAGCTATTTCATATTCAGGAAGAAGCCACGGGGTCGGTGTTCTGGCATCCGAAAGGCTGGACCATGTATCGTGAAATTGAAAGCTATATGCGCCGCCGGCTGGATGCTGCCCAGTACAAAGAAGTGAAAACGCCGCAAATGATTGACCGCAGTCTATGGGAAAAATCAGGCCATTGGGAAAAGTTCCGTGAAAATATGTTCACGGCAGAAAGCGAAGGTGATCGCATTCTTGCACTGAAACCGATGAATTGCCCGGGGCATGTTCAGATATATCGCCAAGGCATTACATCTTATCGTGATTTACCATTGCGTATGGCCGAATTTGGGTCTTGCCACCGGAATGAACCATCAGGGGCATTGCATGGCATCATGCGGGTGCGAGCCTTTACCCAGGATGATGCCCATATTTTCTGCACCGAAGATCAGATCGATAGTGAAGGGCGCGCCTTTTTGTGACCTGTTGCTGGATATTTACCGGGATTTCGGGTTCGATGACGTGCGGGTTAAGTTTTCTGATCGGCCGGAAACCCGCGCCGGTGATGATGCGACATGGGATAAAGCCGAAGCCGCGCTTGCATCTGCCACCAAAGCCGCCGGTCTGGATACAACCCTTAATCCGGGTGAAGGGGCATTTTATGGCCCCAAGCTGGAATTTGTATTGCGGGATGCGATTGGCCGTGACTGGCAATGTGGCACTTTGCAGGTGGATTTTGTCCTGCCAGAACGTCTGGATGCCGAATATGTGGCCGAAGACGGCTCCCGCCAGCGGCCTGTCATGTTACACCGTGCTATTCTGGGGTCGATGGAACGCTGGATCGGTATTCTGATTGAACAATATGCTGGCCGGATGCCGCCATGGCTGGCACCGGTTCAGATTGTTGTGGCACCGATTACCGATGCTGTTACCTCTTATGCCGCCGAAGTCCGGGAACGTCTGGCCGCGCTTGGTGCCAGAGTGGAGCTGGATAGCCGTAATGAAAAAATCAGCTATAAGGTGCGCGAACATTCCGTGGCAAAGGTACCTTTTATAATTGCTATCGGCGAACGTGAGCAGAATGAAGGCACGATTGCATTGCGCCGGTTAGGTGAAAAAATCAGGAAACGATTGCACTGGATACAGCCATTTCTATGCTGATTGAAGAAATTACACCGCCGGATTTGAAAAATAACTGAGTTCTGCTATAAAATAAGAGTTGATATAACCGACAGGCCCCATTTTGAATAAGGAGATACGTCAATAGCCCGTCCACCACAAGGCCCTCAAAAAGGCACATCGAAAAGTAATAGCCCTCGCGTTAATGAAGCTATTACCAATTCCACCGTACGTTGCATTGATCACAATGGCGAACAGCTTGGCGTTATTAATACCGCCGATGCTTTGCGTCAGGCATATGATGTTGGCCTCGACCTGGTCGAAGTTCAGCCAAATGTTGACCCGCCGGTTTGTAAAATCCTTGATTATGGCAAGTTCAAATATGAAACGCAGAAACGCGCTAATCTGGCGCGGAAAAAGCAGAAAATCGTCGAAGTCAAAGAAATCAAGCTTCGCCCGAATATCGATGAACATGATTATCAGGTGAAGATGAAAAATGTACGGAAATTCATTGATGCAGGTGATAAGGTGAAAGTCACCTTACGGTTCCGCGGCCGTGAAATGGCGCATCAGGAACTTGGCGCACAGGTGCTAAGCCGGGTCAGGGAAGAAATGGAAGAACTCACCAAGGTGGAAGCCATGCCAAAAATGGAAGGCCGCCAGATGGTGATGGTGCTGGCACCCGCCTGATCGGGGTTTTTCTGCTATTTCTGTTCATATTTTTGCATTGCGTGGCGTTTATGGCTAAAACCCGACCATGTTCCGCGACTGGGCGTATAAGGGCATGCCCAGCCGGTTGTTGATAACCCTGGTTGCTTTCACCGCAACCCTACCGAAAAGAGGATAAAATGCCCAAAATGAAAACCAAAAGCGGGGCGAAAAAACGTTTTCGTCTGACCGCATCTGGCAAAGTTCGTGGCAGTGCCGCGTTTCTGATATCTTCAGCACAATCTCCGTCGTCGTTCACAGAAAATGAAACGCCAAGCGCGTGGCACCATGATCCTTAGTGATGCTGATGCCCGTATTGTTAAGCGTTTTATGCCTTACGATAAATAGCATATTAACATATTGAGATATAGCATGGCAAGAGTAACTTCCGGTACTACCGCTGCAGCGCGTCATAAGAAAGTCATCGCCGCTGCCAAAGGGTATTATGGCCGCCGCAAAAATGTTTTTCGTGTAGCAAAGCAGGCTGTTGATAAAGCCCGTCAATATGCTTATCGTGACCGCCGTGTCCGTAAGCGGGAAATGCGCGCGCTCTGGATTCAGCGGATTAATGCCGCTGTCAGAATTCACGGCATGACCTATTCGCAATTTATGAACGGCATCAAACTGGCTGGCATTGAAGTCGACCGTAAGGTTATGGCTGATCTGGCAGTGCGTGATGAAGCCGCGTTCAAGGCGCTGGTTGATCAGGCACGCAAAGCATCAGCATAAAGCGGAGTGTTGACGCATGGCTGGTGCCGACCCGCAAGCGCTTAAGGAAACGTTTCTAGCCGCGATTGATGCGGCTGAAACGCCTGATGCTCTTGAAACGGTACGCATTGAAACCCCTTGGCAAAAAGGCGAGTTGACGATGGCGATGAAATCGCTTGGTCAGCTTGATGGTGATGCCCGCCGTGAAATGGGTCAGGCGTTGAATGCGGTCAAAGATGCCGTGACCCAGGCCCTTGATGCCCGCCGTTCTGCGCTAGCAATGGCTGAACTCAATCGTCGGCTGGAAAGCGAAACGGTTGACGTAACCCTCAGCCACCGGCCTGAAACCATGGGCGTTATCCACCCCTTATCACGCACTCTCGAAGACATTCTTGCCATATTCGCGGAAATGGGATTTTTCGTTGCCGAAGGGCCTGATATCGAAAGCGATTATTATAATTTTACCGCCCTAAATATGCCCGAAGATCACCCGGCCAGACAGGAACATGATACATTCTACATGACGCCAGATGCCGATGGTCTGCGCAAGGTGTTGCGGACACATACATCACCGGTGCAAATCCGGACAATGGAAAAAATGAAACCGCCTATCCGGATCATTGCCCCGGCCGGACTTACCGGTCTGATCATGATGCCACGCATTCGCCCATGTTCCATCAATGCGAAGGGCTGGTCATTGGTGATGGTATTACCATGGCGCATCTGAAAGGCTGTCTGATTGAGTTTTGCCGCGCCTTTTTTAATGTGGATGATCTACCCGTGCGGTTCCGTCCTAGTTATTTTCCTTTCACCGAACCATCTGCCGAAGTAGATATCGGGTGCAGTCGTGACGGTGGCGGCTTGACGATTGGGGCAGGGGCAGACTGGCTTGAAATTCTGGGATGCGGATGGTCAATCCGCGGGTGCTGGAATATTGCCAGATTGACCCGAATGAACATCAGGGCTTTGCTTTTGGTATGGGTCTGGAACGGCTGGCTATGTTGAAATATGGCATTCCTGATCTGAGGCCATTCTATGACAGTGATCTGCGCTGGATGCGGCATTATGGATTTATGCCATTTGACCCGCCTTCTGTTCATCTTGGATTAAGCTAGGGGAGCGGGATATGAAATTCACCTGGTCATGGCTAAAAGATCATCTGGATACAGATGCGGATATGTCTGCCGTTCTTGATGCCTTGCCCATGCTTGGGCTTGAGGTAGAAAGCGTGGTTGATCGCAGCGAAGCATTAAAGCCTTTCACCATCGCCCGCATCACCAAGGCGGAACAGCATCCGAATGCGGATAGTTTGCGGGTATGTCAGGTGGATACGGGCAATGGCATGGTTGAAGTTGTTTGCGGGGCACCAAATGCTGCCGCTGGCCTTGTCGGGGTTTTTGCGCCGGTTGGTGCTTATGTTCCGGGCATTGATCTTACTCTGGTGGAAGCCGATATTCGGGGCGTTGTTTCACGCGGGATGATGTGTTCCGAACGTGAAATGATGATATCAGATGAACATGACGGTATTATCGCCCTTCCTGAAGATGCACCAGTAGGTGAATCATATGCTGTCTGGGCAGGATTTGATGATCCTGTGATTGAAATTGCTATTACGCCGAACCGGGCAGATTGTCTGGGGGTTCGCGGAATTGCGCGTGATCTGGCCGCCGCTGGCTTGGGAACATTGAAACCACTACCTGCAAAACCTGTTGAAACCGTTGGGGAAAGCGTGATTTCATGGAAGCTGGATTTACCATCTGATCAGGCTTATCTCTGCCCGCATATTGCAGGCCGCAGCTTTTCTGGCCTGACAAATGCGGCATCACCAAAATGGATGCAACACCGGCTGGAAGCCGTTGGCCAGCGTGCCATTTCTGCTCTGGTGGATATTACCAATTATGTGATGATTGATCTGGGGCGACCGCTTCATGCTTATGACGCAGATCAGGTTAAGGGCAATACACTAACAGTTCGGCTGGCTAAGGACGGGGAAGATATGACCGCCCTTAATGAAAAGACTTATAAACTAGATAAAGATATGCTGGTTATTGCCGATGCCGATGGCGTCGATGATCTGGCTGGAATTATGGGCGGCGAAAGAACAGGCGTAAGCGATAAAACCACAACCATGTTGCTTGAAATTGCTATTTTTGATCAGGTATCGGTGGCTATGACTGGCCGCAAGCTAAATATCCATTCCGATGCCAGATACCGGTTTGAACGCGGTCTTGATGCCACCTCACCCGATACGACCATGGATTATGTTTCCGCCATGATACTGGATATCTGTGGTGGGGTAGCCTCGGCTGTTACAACAGAAGGCAAGGGCGCCGATTGGCAACGCGTGATTGATTACCGGCCTGAGCAATGTCTTGAACTGACTGGCGTTACCATTGCTCAAGACAAACAGAAACATATTCTGGAAACGCTTGGCTTTACGGTGACGGATATGGATAAAGTCTGGCAGGTTGCCCCACCGCCATGGCGCGGGGATATCGTTGGTGCGGCAGATCTGGTGGAAGAAATTATCCGGGTTAGCGGCTATGATGCTATTCCCGAATTACCATTGCCACGTGATCGTGTGGTCAGTCAGGCGGTTGTCAACGCTGAACAGAAACGTCCGATTATGCTTAGACGGGTTATGGCTGGGCGCGGCTTGAGTGAGGCTGTCAGCTTTACATTCCTAGATGAAAAAACAGCAATCCGTTATGGCGGTGGTGATGATGCCCTGAAATTGGTTAACCCGATTAGCACAGATCTGGCTGTCATGCGGCCGTCTTTGATGCCGGTTCTGATGGATGTGGTTGCTCGCAATCAGGCTCGCGGTGATAGTGATGTAGCGGTATTTGAAATTGGCCCTGTTTTCACAAATGATACGCCAGAAGGCCAGCATCCTATTCTGGCAGGATTACGACATGGCATGACAGCGGCGCGGGAATGGACAGGATCAGCGCGTCCGGTTGACTGGCTTGATGGAAAAGCTGATGCAATAGCAGCACTGGCAGCACTTGGGGTACGGACAGATTCATTACAAGTGCGGGCTGATGCGCCAGAATGGTATCATCCGGGACAGAGTGGCACCCTTAATCAGGGGAAAGTGGCGCTGGCACGGTTTGGAGCCATGCATCCGGCCTATATGGAAGCTCATGATATCAAAGGCCCAGCGGCTGGCTTTGAAGTCATGCTTGATGCGGTGCCGGTGCCGAAATCGGGATCAAAACAAAAATCATCCCAACGTCCGCTTGCCAATCTGTCACCTTATCAACAGGTGGGACGTGACTTTGCCTTCTTGCTGGATAGCGATGTAACTGCAGAAAAACTGGTGCGTGCGGTGCGTGGAGCAGGCAAGCCATTGGTGACAGACGTATCCGTATTTGATGTTTATGCTGGTAAGGGTATCCCCGAAGGACAAAAATCAGTTGCTCTCGGGGTGATATTACAGCCAACCAAGGCCACCCTGACAGAACCAGAAATCGAAGCCGTGAGTAAGGCCATTATTGCCGCAGTGGAAAAGAATTGCGGCGGTACCCTGCGCGGATAGGATACCGTTCCGCATTACCCATTCTAGGTAATCTTATTTTCCATTATGGCTTATACCATCCGGTTTAGCGCGGATACGACAGCACGGATAGGGGCACGGGTAATAGATGTATCCAGCCCAACCCCATAGACATGGGTGCCATCATCATCAGGAACAGCCAGTTCGACATAGGCAGCGGATTCAGCGGTAGATGTCGCGCTGCGTGTATTCTGACCAAAATCCTTAAGTCGGAAACTTAATCCGAATTGCTTTCTGATACCATCAACAAAGGCGGAAATGGGGCCGTTGCCGGTCGCGGTAAAGCTGATTTCTTCGCCACGATAATTCACGGTTGCAGCGATATCTTCCTGATCTTTCCCATTTGTAGATTTCTGGCTGGAAAAGCTGATCAGGGTGAAGGGGCCATTCTGATTGATATATTCATCCATGAATATGTCATAAATACGGGTGCTGGTTATTTCCTGGTCCAGTGGTATCTGCAACTTTCTGCACCGCTTTGCTTAATTCAATTTCGGCACCGCGCGGCAATTTAATATGATGGTCAACATCCAGTAGATAGGCAACTCCGCCTTTACCAGATTGTGAATTAACCCGGATAATGGCTTCATAGGTCCGGCCTATATCTGATGGATCAATAGGCAGATATGGCACTTCCCAATACGGTGAATCGCTTTCTGCAATGGCATCCATCCCCTTACGGATAGCATCCTGATGACTGCCGGAAAAAGCGGTATGCACAAGAGAACCGGCATAGGGATGACGTTCATGGATAGGTAACTGGTTACAGAACTCGGCTGTTTCAATAAGGCTATTAATGTCTGAAAAATCCAGTTCCGGATTAACGCCTTGGGTCAGCATATTCAATCCCATGGTAACGATATCAACATTACCCGTGCGTTCACCATTGCCGAATAAGGTCCCTTCGACACGATCACCACCAGCCATCAGCCCTAATTCTGTTGCCGCAACGGCACAGCCGCGATCATTATGTGGGTGAAGGGACATAACAATACAGTCACGGCGGGAAAACTGACGACACATCCATTCAATCTGATCAGCATAGATATTGGGGTTGCCATTTCTACGGTTGAAGGCAAATTGATAATCGCTTTATTTTCGGGGTCGGTTGCCATACATCCAGCACGGCATCACATACATCAAGCGCATAATCCAGTTCTGTGCCAGTGAAGGATTCTGGTGAATATTGAAGCTGAAGGCGGGTATCATGCAGGCGCCCCACCCGGTCAGCCACCATTTTTGCTCCATTGACGGCGATATCCTTGACACCTTCGCGAGTATCTTTGAATACAACCCGCCGCTGCAAGGTTGAGGTTGAATTATAGATATGCAGAATGGCATTCTTGCTTCCTGCCAGTGCATCAAAGGTGCGATCAACCAGATGCTCCCGTGCCTGGTCAGCACCTGAATAGTAACATCATCAGGGATATGGCCGCCTTCAATCAATTCGCGGCAGAAATTGAAATCTGTTTCGGATGCGGCGGGAAAGCCAACTTCGATTTCCTTGAAACCCATTCCAACGAGTAACCGGAACATAGCCATTTTGCGGGGGACTATCCATGGGTTCAATCAGGGATTGATTGCCATCCCTTAAATCAACGCTGCACCATATAGGGGCTTTAGTGATGGTTTGTTCTGGCCATGAACGGTCAGGCAAATCCACTGGTGGGAAAGCTCGGTATTTTTTGTAACTTTGTTGTGACGCCGCTTTATTTGCGGTTGTCTGTGGTGTAGTGGTGGTCATAACAAACCTTCTTTTCTGATATTCCGTGTCCTAATAAGCATATGCCTTATATCGTAATTGCTGGTGGCATGCGCTTTGCTAAAATCATAAATCCCGACCCTGGCCATCTGTTAAGGCAAGAGCCGGGCTGATTAGTCGAAATAGTGTACGGATCAATAACCACATATTTATCTTTTACTGCCCGATGCTCAACGTGTCAATCTGACCATTGCACGAAACGATGGAAATGGGTATGAGTGTAGTTTATAGCTTTGAGGTTCATCATGGTGCCCATTTCCAACATTCGGAATTTTTCTATCATTGCGCATATTGATCATGGCAAGTCGACCCTTGCTGATCGCTTGATACAGTTTTGTGGCGGCCTCACAGATCGCGAAATGAAAGAACAGGTTCTTGATAATATGGAACTTGAACGAGAACGCGGGATCACAATCAAGGCACAAACCGTCCGTCTGTCCTACACCGCCAAGAATGGTGAAGAATATATCCTCAATTTAATGGATACCCCCGGCCATGTTGATTTTGCCTATGAAGTATCACGGTCGCTTGCCGCTTGTGAAGGCTCATTGCTGGTGGTTGATGCTTCTCAGGGGTTGAGGCACAAACCCTAGCCAATGTCTATCAGGCCATTGATGTCAATCATGAAATTGTTCCTGTTCTGAATAAGATTGATCTGCCAGCGGCTGAACCTGAACGGGTGCGTAAACAGATAGAGGACGTGATCGGTCTTGATGCCAGTGATGCTATCGAAGCCTCTGCCAAGGCGAATATCGGGATTGAAGATGTGCTGGAAGCATTGGTTCATCGTCTGCCGCCGCCTGAAGGTGATCCTGATGCTCCATTAAAAGCGATGCTTGTGGATAGTTGGTATGATCCTTATCTTGGCGTGATGACGCTGGTCAGGTGATTGATGGAGTTCTGAAAAAGGCATGAAAATCCGCATGATGGCTACGAATGCCAGCCATAGCATTGAAAGAGTTGGGATTTTTGGGCCTAAACCGACCAGTGTGGATGAACTAGGCCCGGGTGAAATGGGATTCATCAATGCGGGTATCAAAACCGTGTCCGATGCTAAAATCGGGGACACGATAACGGATGATAGAAAGCCCGCGGATGAAGCGTTGCCCGGATTTAAACCATCTGTATCGGTGGTATTCTGCGGATTATTCCCGCTGGATGCAGGGGAGTTTACGGATTTAAGAGAAGCACTTGAAAAACTGAGCCTGAATGATGCGTCCTTTTCGTTTGAAGCCGAAACTTCGGCGGCATTAGGTTTTGGTTTTCGGTGCGGGTTTCTTGGGCTTCTGCATATGGAAATTATCCGGGAGCGGCTATATCGTGAGTTTAATCTGGAACTGATTGCGACGGCACCGTCGGTTGTTTATCATATCTTTAAAACCGATGGAGAAATGGTTGCACTTCACAATCCGGCGGATATGCCAGACGTCACCCGGATCAGCCATATCGAGGAGCCATGGATAGAAGCCACCATCATGACACCTGATGAGTTTCTGGGGCCGGTATTGACACTTTGCACTGAACGGCGGGGGGAACAGGTTAATCTGACCTATGCCGGAAATCGGGCTATGGTAGTTTATCGTCTGCCGTTGAATGAGGTTGTGTTTGATTTTTATGACCGGCTGAAATCGGTCACAAAGGGCTATGCTTCATTTGATTATCATATCACCGGATACAGAACCGGTGAGCTGGTCAAGGTTTCCATTCTGGTAAATAGTGATCCGGTTGATGCGCTGGCCATGATTGTCAATAAAGAACAGGCAGAAAGCCGCGGCCGCGCCATTTGTGCCCGCCTGAAGGATTTGATCCCGCGCCAGATGTTCAAAATTGCTTTGCAGGCGGCGATTGGTGGTAAGGTGATTGCCCGCGAAACCGTTGGTGCCTTGCGTAAGGATGTAACAGCAAAATGTTATGGCGGTGATATTACCCGTAAGAAAAATTGCTGGAAAAACAGAAAGAAGGCAAAAAGCGGATGCGTCAGTTTGGCAATGTGGATATCCCGCAATCGGCGTTTCTTGAAGCGCTCAAGATGGGTGATAACTAGTCGCGGGTTTTGTCTTTCTTGGCTGGATGGGAAGATGCCCCCGGCCTTCACGGTATTTGCGCAACAGGATCAGCAACGCGGTTACACCGATAAAGAATGGTGCGGCGGGTAGCAACAGAAAGAATGAAATGGCCGGATGCCATAAAAACGGCTCGCAATCAAGGCTCACGAATAATCCGCAGGGATCAATATAGCGGCTGATGATAGCTTCACTGATCTGTAAACTATCGGGTGCTAGTTGAAACCACAGATAGCCGACATCGGTAAATCCGGCGTCACCATCGGTCAGGTCGGTATAAACCGCCACCAGCACCATAAGCCCGAAAAATAACCGGAATATTGAACCAATCCATTTCATAGCCGGATTATGCCTTGCCATGGAGTTTTGGCAATTGCCAGAAACAGATGATCACCGAAAAGTGATCTGATGATGCTGGCATCACAGGATAAAACAGCAAAAGGCAGGCCAATATGGCATTTCCAATTGCGTCCGGAGGCGGATTTGGCTATGTTGCCGCCAGATATTATGACATTCATGATCTGAACTGATTTCATATGATGTGATCATGTTCATATGCATATGCTGGAGAGATGGCCGAGCGGTTTAAGGCGCACGCCTGGAAAGCGTGTTGGGGTTAACGCCCCTCGGGGGTTCGAATCCCTCTCTCCGCCATGAATCTATACCTCCGATTATCATCAGATGACTAAAATGGCCGGCAATGGCGGTTGGCAAAACCCGATAGGGCTGGCTTGTCAGTTCTAAAAGAAATATTTTAGAGGCATAATCATCACCCCTGAAAACCGGTTACCAGCAAAATCTTGCCTTTATGGCTGGCGGCTTCCATCATGCGGTGGGCATCGGCGGCTTCGGCCAGGGGCAGGGTTTTATGGGTCGTGGTTCTGATCGTGCCATCAGCAAATAGAGGCCAGACTTGCGCCTCCAGGGCGGTGGCAATTTCTGCCTTAAAGTCATCCGGCCGCGACCGCAAGGTTGAGCCGGTAAAGGTCAGCCGTTTTAGCATCACCGGCATCAGATCGATTTCCACCTTTGAGCCATGATTGAATGCCAGCTGTATGATCCGGCCATCTGCCCGCGCCGCCTTGATATTTCTGGCAATATAGTCCCCGCCAATAATATCAAGGATCAGGTCAGCGCCGCCGGCATCACGGGTGATGGTGACAAAATCCTCATCATGGTAATTAATGGCGCGGCTTGCCCCCAGCCCCATGCACCATTCGGCTTCATCCGCGCTGGCCACGGTGGTCAGAACATCATATCCCATCGCGGCGCCAAGCTGAATGGCAGTGCCGCCAATGCCGCCCGCCCCACCATGGACAAGAAACCGGCACCCCGCCGGTCGCGGAACAGGATGAAACACATTACTCCAGACGGTAAAAAATGTTTCCGGAATACCAGCCGCATCAATCAGATCAACTCCTTCCGGCACTGTCAGAACATGATCAGCCCTGACCGCAACAAATTCCGCATAACCGCCGCCATTGGTTAGCGCAATCACCCTGTCGCCAACTTGCCATTTGTTCACGTCCTTGCCGATGGCCGTGATGATGCCCGATACTTCCAGCCCCAGCAGATCAGATGCCCCTTTCGGCGGGGGTAATGCCCGCGCCGCTGAACCAGATCAGGGCCATTTACGCCAGCGGCTACCACCTTTATCAGCACCTCATTTTCAGCGGGTTGTGGTATCTCACGTTGGCCGGTGATCAGCACATCCGGCTTGCCCGGCTCCCGCATTTCAATAACAGTCATGTCAGTGGGGTTGCTCGAATTGGGGGCTGTGGTGGTTGTCATCAGGAATGTCCTTTATTCAGCACAATATGTATCAATGGCGGTTTTGTAGCAATTATATCCCGATTTGCAATATTATGTTCTGTCAGACAAATTAAGATTAAAAAAAATTGCAATATTTAAGAGATTATTTCTTGTGGTATACATAATAATCTAGATAAGATGGAATTCAACGATAAACGCATTCGCGGTACTAAATCCGCAAAAATAGTGAGCTGGAGGATTGGTCTTGGACGCCATAACAGATGAAGACGGGATATGGAAATCTGCCAGAGGAAAGGGACGCAAAACCCCTAAAGGCCGGCAGGTTGATGATCAGGCTTGTGCAGAAGTCCGTACCATTCTTGGTGCCCGTCCACGCCGCCGCGATTTGTTGATTGAGTTTCTGCATCTTCTTCAGGATAACTATGGCCATCTCAGCGTTGCGCATATGCATGCCCTTGCCGATGAATTGCATCTATCCCAGACAGAAGTTTATGAAGTGGCAACATTTTATGCCCATTTTGATGTTGTCGATGAAGGCAAGGCCCCGCCACCTGACCTGACCATTCGGGTATGTGATTCGCTGTCATGTGAACTGGCAGGGGCGCAGAACCTGATGAAAGCATTGCAAGACGGGCTTGATCCATCGCAAGTGCGGGTGTTACGGGCGCCTTGCATGGGACGTTGTGATGCCGCGCCAACATTGGAAATCGGCCATAATCATATCGATAATGCCACAGTTGAAAAAGTGAATGCCGCTATTGAAGCCGGTGACACGCATCCGCATATTCCTGATTATCAGAACTTTGCTGCATATTGTGCGGAAGGCGGTTATGAAAAACTGCTTCATTTGCGCCAGAACGGGAATTGGGAAGACGTGCAGGAACAGATTCATCAAAGCGGCCTGCGTGGTCTGGGCGGTGCTGGCTTCCCGTCTGGCAAGAAATGGGGATTTGTCCGTGCCGCCGAAGGCACACGCTATCTTGCCGTGAATGGAGATGAGGGCGAGCCCGGCACTTTCAAGGATCGCTATTATCTGGAACGCACCCCACATCTGTTTCTGGAAGGGATGCTGATTGCCGCATGGGCCGTTGAAGCCGAACAGTGCTTTATCTATATGCGGGATGAATATCCGGCTGTTCTGCATATTCTTGCTGAAGAAATCCAGCGTCTGGTTGATGCCGGTATTGTTGAACCGGATTATATTGATCTGCGCCGCGGGCAGGTGCCTATATTTGCGGTGAAGAAAGCGCGATGATTGAATCCATTGAAGGAAAGCGCGGTCTGCCACGACACCGGCCGCCTTATGTGGCACAGGTCGGGCTGTTTGGTCGTCCCACCTTGGTTCATAATATCGAAACATTATACTGGATTGCACGCATCTGTCGGGAAGGATCAGAAATCCTGTCATCGGTTGAAAAAATGGTCGTAAGGGATTACGAAGTTATTCAGTATCCGGTCGGGTGGAAAAACCGGGGGTCTATCTGTTGCCGGCCGGATCAACCATCATGGATATAATAGAAGCCGCTGGCGGCATGGCTGATGGTCATGTGTTCAAAGCGTATCAACCGGGCGGGCCTTCATCAGGTATTCTGCCTGCAACATTAAACGATGTGCCGCTGGATTTTGATACCCTGCAACCGCATGGTAGCTTTATCGGGTCTGCCGCTGTTGTTGTTCTGTCGGATCAGGATAAAGCCAGAGATGCCGCGTTAAACATGTTGCGTTTTTTTGAAGATGAAAGTTGTGGGCAATGTACACCCTGCCGGACAGGGTGTAGCAAAGCTGTTCAGTTGATGCAGAATGAAGAATGGGATAAACCATTATTAGAAGATCTATGTCAGGTGATGAGCGATGCCTCTATTTGTGGTCTGGGGCAGGCGGCTCCGAATGCAATTCTTCTAACCATGAAACATTTCGATAGCGAAATCAGTTAAGGAATTGATCCATGCCAGATAGTTTCCCAAATAATACAGACGTAAAAACAGTTTCCATCACCCTTGACGGCAAGACGGTTTCTGTTCCCGAAGGATCAACCATCTGGGAAGCCGCACAAGGGCAGGGTAATATTATCCCGCATTTATGCCACAAACCGGAACCCGGTTACCGGTCTGACGGAAATTGCCGTGCCTGTATGGTAGAAGTAGAAGGGGAACGGGCGTTAGTGGCTTCATGTATTCGATCTGTTCAGGAAGGTATGGTGGTAAATACCGCATCAGAACGTGCTGAAAAATCCCGCGCGCTTGTTGTGGAATTGCTTGCCGCAGATCAACCTGCTGAATCGCATGATGCTTCGTCACATTTTCTGACCATGATAGCGGCTAATCAGGTCACGGAAAGCCGTTTTCCTTCAAAATCACCTGATCTGATCCCGTTGCTTGATGACTCGCATGTTGCTATGCGGGTTAATCTTGATGCCTGCATTCATTGTAATCTATGTGTTCGGGCATGCCGTGAGGTACAGGTCAATGATGTGATCGGCATGTCAGGTCGCGGCAATCATGCGAAAATTGTATTTGATATGGATGATGCTATGGGTGAGTCCACATGTGTCGCTTGTGGGGAATGTGTTCAGGCTTGTCCAACTGGCGCCTTGATGCCTGCCAGTGTGCTTGATAGTGCCCAGTTAGGCGATAGCAAGGATATTGATAAGGAAGTGCAATCCATCTGTCCTTATTGCGGGGTTGGCTGTCAGCTTACCTTTAAAATCAAGGATGATAAAATCAAGTATGTTGAGGGCGCAACTGGCCCCGCCAATGAAAACCGGCTTTGCGTTAAAGGCCGTTTCGGTTTTGATTATATTCACCACCCGCATCGTTTGACCAAACCGTTGATCCGGCGTGATGATGCACCGGCTAAGGGATTAAATGTTGATCCGGCCTATCCGTTAAGCCATTTCCGTGAAGCCAGCTGGGAAGAAGCCCTGGATATCGCCGCTAGAGGAATGACAGAGGCGCGTGCGATTTCCGGCACCCGTGTTGCCGGGTTCGGATCAGCAAAATGTTCCAATGAAGAAGCCTATCTTTTCCAGCGATTTATCCGTGAAGGCTTTGGCCATAATAATGTTGATCACTGTACCAGACTTTGTCACGCCTCATCAGTGGCGGCATTGCTTGAAAATGTAGGTTCAGGCGCGGTCACGGCCACATTTAATCAAATTGAAAATGCGGATGTTGCCATTCTGATTGGATGTAATCCGATTGAAAATCACCCTGTTGCGGCAACATATTTCAAACAATTTGCCAAGCGTGGCGGAAAACTGATTGTGATGGACCCACGCGGTCAGGGCATGAAACGTCATGCCACGCATATGTTGCAATTCCGCCCCGGTTCAGATGTTGCCATGCTGAATGCGATCATGCATGTGATTGTTGAAGAAAATCTTTATGATGAACAATATATCGATGGCTTCACCGAAAACTGGGATGAAATGAAAGACCATCTGAAGGCATTCAGCCCAGAAGATATGTCGGAATTCTGCGGCATTGATGCGGAAACCTTGCGTCAGGTTGCCCGTGATTTTGCCACGGCCAAAGCTGGCATGATTTTCTGGGGATGGGAATTTCACAACATATTCACGGCACGGATAATTCGCGTTGCCTGATCTCACTGGCGCTGATGTGTGGTCAGGTTGGGCGTCCGGGAACAGGGCTTCATCCTCTGCGTGGTCAGAATAACGTGCAGGGGCATCTGATGCGGGATTGATCCCCATGTTCCTGCCTGATTATCAGAGCGTCACCGATGACGGCGTAAGAAGCGCATTTAACGACATCTGGCAATCTGATAATATCGCGGCCGAAAAAGGCCTTACCGTGACTGAAATTATGGACGCTGTCCATGATGATAAGATCACGGCCATGTATATTCTGGTGAAAATCCGGCCATGTCTGACCCTGATGTCGATCATGCCCGTGATGCGCTGGCTAAGCTTGATCATCTGGTTGTGCAGGATATTTTCCTCACCGAAACAGCTAATTATGCTGATGTTATTTTGCCTGCTTCTGCCTGGGCTGAAAAAACCGGCACCGTAACAAATACTAATCGTCAGGTTCAAATGGGCCGTAAAGCGGTTGATGCACCGGGTGATGCAAAGGAAGACTGGTGGATTACGGTTGAACTGGCCAAGCGCGTCGGGTTAAACTGGACATTCCAGCATCCTAGTGAAGTGTTTGCAGAAATGAAATCATCCATGGCTTCGCTGGATAATATTACATGGGAACGTCTGGAAAATGAAAATGCCGTGACGTATCCATCACTTTCGCCAGAAGACCCGGGGCAGGCCATTGTTTTTGGGGATAGCTTCCCGCGTCAAGGCGGCAGAGCCCGCTTCACTCCGGCGAATATCATTCCACCGGCTGAAACGCCTGATGCGGAATTTCCAATGATTATGACAACAGGACGACAGTTGAACATTGGCATACAGGTTCGATGACACGCCGTGCCACAGTGCTTGATGTGATTGAACCTGAAGCAAACGCATCCTTGCATCCGAAAACATTAAGGCGGCTAGGGGTGCAGGCTGGGGATATGGTAACCATTACGACACGTCGCGGGGCGATTAATATCATGGCAAGGGCTGACCGTGCGGTAGCTGAGGATATGGTCTTCGTGCCATTTGCCTATGTTGAAGCGGCGGCAAATATTCTTACCAATTCTGAACTTGATCCATATGGCAAGATTCCGGAGTTCAAGTTTTCCGCCTGTCAGGTGACCAAAGTTATGGAAACAGCGGCAGAATAACCCCTGTTTTTCAGTTAGCGTCCAGATCATATAGACTGACACGCCGCATATGGCTGTCAAAACGCAGCTCATATCCTATTGGGGGATGCGACCGTTGGTTGCAATCCAGTCTTTCGCAGACAGAACAATTGACCCCGACTGTTTCCAGCGGTTTGTTTTTTCCGGTATCAAGTTGGTCAGCATAGACAATATCACCAGCATGATGCAATTCACAGCCCAGAGCGATGGCAAACTCAGGCGCTGGATAGGAAGAAATGGTTAGCAAAGGGGAACAGCGCGGGCGATAGAAAGCACCTGCTGGCCATTTGGTAATTCCGCAGCCTGAACAAGTGTCTTTTCCGGATTACGAAAGCTTCTATGAACAGACCATTTGGGGCAGGCGCCGCTATGGAGCGCAAAATTAATACCGGCGGCTGAAATGCGCTTGGATATATTGCCTGCATCATCAATACGGACAAAAGCAAAGGGAATGCCCTTTTCATCCGGGGCATTTAATGTTGTTCAACCGGTGACAGGCTTGTTCAAACGTAACGCCGAACCGGCGGGAAAGCAGATCGATATCATAACGGAAGGATTTGGCCGCCTGCAGGAATTGGCTGTAAGGCATCATGACAGCGGCGGCAAAATATCCTGCCAAAGTGATACGCATCAAAGAAATAGTCTGTTCGGTGAGTTTCTCAGGATCGGTAATTAATGGGGTGATGATCCGGTTCTGTTCAATCAGGGCATATTGCACCAGCAAATGAAAAATCCGTTGTGGCCGCCTTAACACTTCACTGATTAGGAATTTCCTGACGATGCTGATCATATCGCCGTAAATTGGTATTCATGACATCTGTTGGCATCACGCGAACGGTGATATTCTGTTTTTCCTGAATATATCTGATGAGGGCATTGAAATCGATATCTTGGGGCATGCTTTTCTGGCTAATGCCGGAAATGGGCGTTTGAATATCGTTGCGAAGCTCAAAAGCCTGATCTTCTAATGCGGCAAAATAATTATAGTGCTTTTCCAGCATATGCCGGACATGTTCAACCGAATTGCTGAGGACTTGCGGAGTGCCCTGTGCTCCTGCGTTATTTTCCAATTCATCTCGGACACTGCGATAGGCGTTAAACAACTTGATAATTGCCCGTGATACATTGGGGCTTGCTGTTACCATATCCTGCAAGTCACGGCGGGTAACGCGTTCTTCAAACATAACAGGGTCGGTAAAGATTTCCGATAGATTGTTAACCAGCGTCTGGGTATCGTCTTCGGCAAACTCCATGATATTGATGTTGAAGCTACTACCGATTTTTAGCAGGATGGCGGCGGTTAGCGGGCGTTGATTATGTTCTAGTAGATTGAGATAGGATGGACTAATCCCAAGCGTTTCTGCCATGGCTGATTGTGACAGATCAAGGGCTTGCCGAAAGCGGCGCAATTTGTGGCCTGCAAGGATTTTATCCATGATTTCCTCATAAGATTAAATGGTGCACTATATTTAATAGCACAGTATCATTTTTTGTAAATTGTTTTTGTAAATAATTTACAATTTTCACATTATCACTTTTTTCCTTTCCTTTATCGTCATTCCCCCTAAATCTAATTATGTAATTAAAGGAGCCTTGTGATGAAAATATTAATCCTCGGTGCATCTTATGGATCACTACTTTCAACGAAACTGCTTATGGCTGGCCATGATGTGACTCTGGTTTGCCGTTCGACTTCTGCCCAGCTGATTAATACGCAAGGCACAGAGGTGCGAATTAAGCTCCGATGAGGATGCGCATAGATCCATTCTTTCAAAGGATAAACCTGGTACCCTTGATGCCAAGACACCTGAACAGGTTGAGCCAGAACAATATGATCTGATCGGTCTGGCTATGCAGGAACCGCAATATGCCTCACCATCAGTTGCCGGTTTGATGAAACGGATTGCTGATGCGAAAAAGCCCTGCCTATCCATCATGAATATGCCGCCACTGGCTTTCCTGAAACGTATTCCTGCCCTTGCTGATGCTGATCTTTCATCCTGCTATGATGATGCCAGTGTCTGGGCTAATTTTGAACCGGGGCTGGTCTCTCTTTGTAGCCCTGACCCACAAGCATTCCGCCCACCCGAAGAAGGCAGCAATGTTCTTCATGTCGGATTGCCAACGAATTTCAAGGCCAGCACCTTTGCATCAGATGAACATAATGCCATGCTGAAAATGCTGGCTGAAGATATCGATAATGTCCGCATTGATGGCAAGGATGTGCCAGTGAAATTGCGGGTGTTTAATTCATTATTTGTGCCAATGGCCAAATGGTCAATGCTGATGACTGGTAATTATCGTTGTGTCCGTTCTGATGATATCCAGCCTATCCATGATGCTGTTCATGGTGATATCGATACCGCTGAACAGATGTATCGCTGGGTTGATCATCTGGCACAGAAACTTGGTGCTGATGAAAGTGATCAGGTTCCTTTTGCCAAATATGCCGCCGCCGCCAAACAGCTATTAAAACCATCTTCGGTTGCCCGCGCCATTGATGCTGGTACGACAAAGGTTGAACGCGTTGACCGCATGATACAAATCATCGGTCGCCATCTGGATATGTTCAATCCTACGGTTGATTCCATCGTGGCCATTGTTGATGATCGTCTTGCTAAAAATGAGGCTGCCGAAAACATGCCTGCAAAATCGGCCTAAGTTTTTCTTACGCTTTTATGACGAGAATAAAAAAAGAGCGCTTTTGAGCGCTCTTTTTGTTTGTGATGGCAGAACCCCTAACCATTTAGCAGAGAAACAAGCGTGTCACCCAGACTGGCAGGTGAGGGGGATACCTTGACGCCGGCCTGTTCCAGTGCCTCAATCTTGGCATCTGCGCCGCCCTTTACCTCCTGAAATGACCGCACCAGCATGTCCCATTGTCCGACCGGGTGGCGATGTGCGGCCGGCAATAAACCCTACCATTGGCTTTTTGCGACCTTTTTTCGCTTCTGCCTTAATGAATTCCGCAGCTTCTTCTTCGGCAGAGCCGCCAATTTCTCCGATCATGATGATGGACTTGGTTTCATCATCATCAAGGAACATATCAAGCACATCAATAAACTCTGTTCCCTTAACAGGGTCACCACCGATCCCTACGGCTGTCGATTGGCCTAGTCCGGCCATACTGGTTTGATAAACCGCTTCATAGGTCAAGGTGCCCGAACGTGACAAAACCCCGACAGACCCACGGCGGAAAATACTGCTTGGCATGATACCAATCTTGCATTCTCCGGGGGTAAGCAGACCGGGGCAATTTGGCCCGATCAGACGTGATGAAGATGCATCTAGGCGTTCTTTGACCCGCACCATATCAAGCACTGGCACACCTTCAGTAATACAGGTAATAAGCGCAATGCCGGCATCAATGGCTTCGATGATGGCATCTGCCGCACCAGCTGGAGGAACATATATCACCGAGGCATTTGCGCCTGTTGCGCTTTTTGCATCAGCCACTGATCCGAAAATAGGAAGCGTTTTGCCAGTTTCACTTACCCATTCTTCACCTGCTTTTTTCGGGTGCGTGCCAGCAATCATCTGTGTATCATGATAGGCTAACGCCTGTTCTGTATGAAAGGTGCCGGTTTTGCCAGTAAGACCCTGAACAATGATTTTCGTGTCTTTGTTGATTAAAATTGCCATGATCGTGCCCCTAATTCCCTTTTACCGCTTTAACAATTTTTTCAGCGGCGTCATTCAGATCATCAGCGGCAATCAGATCAAGTCCGCTTGCTTCAAGGATAGCTTTGCCTTCTGCCACTTTTGTGCCTTCCAGTCGTACCACCAAAGGCACATGAAGTGCGATATCCTTTGCGGCTTGAACAACACCTTCCGCAATCACGTCGCATCGCATAATACCGCCAAAAATATTCACCAGGATGCCTTTAACATTAGGTCAGCGGTAATGATTTTGAAAGCGGCAGTTACTTTTTCTGTTGTGGCTCCGCCCCCGACATCAAGAAAATTGGCTGGTTCTGCGCCATAAAGCTTGATGATATCCATCGTTGCCATGGCAAGTCCGGCACCATTCACCATACAGCCGATATCACCATCAAGGGCGATATAGGCAAGGTCATGTTTTGAAGCTTCTAGTTCTTTCGGGTCTTCTTCCGTGATATCCCGCAAAGCGACAATATCAGGATGCCGAAACAAAGCATTATTATCAAAGGATACTTTCGCATCCAGCACCTGAACCTCATTCGCTTTTGTGACGATTAGCGGATTGATTTCCAGCAGACTCATATCCTTTTCGACAAATGCCTGATAAAGGGTTTTGAATAAAGCCATGCCTTCTTTCTGGCTTTGCCGTCCAGACCAAGGGCGTCAGCAAGTGTTTCCGCATCCTGATCCGTGCAACCTGTGCTGTGATTGATCCCGACGGGTGTGGATTTTTTCAGGTGTATCATGGGCAACCGTTTCAATATCCATCCCGCCTTCGGTGGATACCACAAAGGCGACTTTGCCAATGGCGCGATCAACAAGGATGGAAAGATAGAGTTCTTTATCAATATCGGCGCCGTCTTCTATGTAGAGCCTGTTTACGGTCTTGCCGCTTTCCCCTGTTTGCGCGGTAACAAGGGTTTTGCCATACATTTCACGCGCATTGGCCTTGGCTTCGTCGGGGAAAAACTTACCCTGACACCGCCTTTTGCCTCGGCTGGTAGTTCCTTGAACTTGCCTTTACCTCTGCCACCAGCATGTATCTGGCTTTTCACCACCCAGACAGGTCCCGGCATGGATGCAATCGCCTGATCAATCTGGCTGGCGTCTGTTATGACCGCCCCGTTCGCCACAGGCGCACCATAGCTTTTTAAAATCGCCTTAGCTTGATATTCATGAATATTCATCGACTTTCCTTATATATGATTGCGTAGAAACGGATGTTTTAATAAGTGATATTAAACCGCCAGAATCATTGCCATATTTACGATATGGCTATGGTATACCAGCCGACTGATTTTTCAAGCCGGAACAGACATGCTATTTTTAATAATTATGAAAAAAATGGCCAAATAACTGTAATATATAATAAAAAGTATAAATTGATAAGACTGACTTGACGAAGTTTTTCTTTGGTATATTGTATTTTTGTTGAATTAATAATTGTCTGAATGACTTGATATATATCTGACAAGATCATCAGATTTAATTCTGATCTAAGGGGGGAATGTTAACGTTGAGCGACTTGAAGCTTAAGCCAATAGCAAATGACTTTACCATAAAGGATCACCTTTATGATGTGCTTCGTGACTATATCCTGGGCGTTGATATTTATGGTTCCGACGAAGATTTGCGGCCTTGATGAAAGGCAGTTAGCTACCCAGCTCGGGGTTTCTCGCACACCGATCCGCGAAGTTCTGGCACGTTAGCACAAGATGGTCTGGTTGAAATTATTCCCCGCAAAGGTGTATTTATCCACCGCAAATCCATGACGGAAATTCTGGAAATGGTAATCACATGGGCCGCGCTGGAAAGTATGGCCGCCAGATTGGTAACCCAGCATGCCAGTGATGATGATCTTCTTTTGTTGCGGCGTTTCGCTCAAGGTGCTGTCGGGGAAAGCAATTCCATCCCAATCAGTGAATATTCTGATGCCAATATCACCTTTCATCAGACGATACTGGAATTATCCGGATGTGCGTTATTGAAAACCACAACAGATCAGCTATTCATGCAGATGGCGGCTATCCGTAGACGCGCTATCCATGAAGATGACCGTGCCAGTAAATCGGTATCTGATCATCTAGAGATTATTAATGCTCTCGAAGCCAGAGATGCAGACCTTGCGTCCAATCTTGTCCGTGAGCACACCATGCGCCTGCATGATCACATCAGGTCACGCTGGACCGTTTTTTCTAATGGTGATGATGGCGACCATGATGGTGTCACTATCGCTGACATGAAGACCAGCTCAAAAAACGTGTCACCTTTATCACAAGAAGCTGAAACGCCGGATGATGATTTGTCGTTATCCAAACCCGAATTAATAACACCAACAAATAAAGATACAAAAGAGGAGCTTTCTATGTCTGATCAGACCGTTGCAAAACAGGATAATCAGGATACAGATACCGATGTAGCCCAACTTACTGATGGATTTCATCTTGTTGTTGATGCGCTAAAACTGAATGATATCAATACGATATATAATGTTCCCGGCATCCCTGATTACTGATCTTGGGCGCATCGCTCAGGCGGAAGGCATGCGTGTTATTTCATTCCGTCACGAACAACATGCCGGATATGCCGCGTCCATTGCCGGTTATCTGACAAAAAAGCCGGGGTGGCATTGACCGTATCTGCGCCGGGGTTCTTAAATGGTCTGACAGCACTGGCCAATGCGACAACAAATTGTTTTCCCATGATTCTCATCAGCGGATCATCCGAGCGTGAAATTGTTGATCTTCAGCAGGGTGATTATGAAGAAATGGATCAGTTGGCGATTGCAAAGCCACTTTGTAAGGCGGCATTCCGTATCCTGCATGCGGAGGATATTGGCATTGGTATAGCAAGGGCTATCAGAGCTGCCTGTTCTGGTCGTCCGGGTGGTGTTTATCTTGATTTGCCAGCGCAATTATTCTCACAAGTGATGGACGCGGAAAAGGGCAAAGATTCTCTGGTTAAGGTGATTGATCCTGCACCTGCCCAATTGCCATCACCGGCGGCCATAACGCGAGCGGTTGATGTGCTGAAACAAGCAAAGAAACCTTTATTGATCATAGGTAAAGGTGCTGCATATGCGCAGGAAGATGAGCTGTTGAAACGCTTTGTTGAAAAAAGTGGTGTTCCGTATCTGCCCATGAGTATGGCCAAAGGATTACTGCCTGATGATCATCCCCAATCAGCGGCGGCGGCGCGGTCGCTTGTTCTGAAAGAGGCTGATGTGGTGATGCTTATTGGTGCAAGACTAAACTGGCTATTGTCCCATGGTAAGGGTAAAGCCTGGGGGTGCACCGGGAGCCAAAAAATTCATCCAGATTGATATTGAACCCCGTGAAATGGATAGCAATGTTGAAATTGCTGCGCCACTTGTTGGGGATATTGGTTCATGTCTGAATTAATGGATGAAGCAATGGGTTCAAACTGGAATAAACCATCTGATGACTGGCTGGGAATGATTAATGAAAAAAGGCGGTCAATCTGGAAAAAATGGCATCTAAATTAATGAGTAATGCGGTGCCGATGGATTATCATGGGGCGCTTGGATCATTGCGTCAGGTTGTTAAGGACAACCCTGATGTCATTTTAGTTAACGAAGGCGCAAATACGCTGGATTTTGCCCGCAGTATTATTGATATCTATAAGCCCCGTCACCGGATTGATGTGGGCACCTGGGGAATTATGGGTATTGGTCAGGGCGCTTCGATTGCCGCGGCAATCGAAACCGGTAAATCTGTTCTAGCCATTGAAGGTGATAGTGCATTTGGTTTCTCTGGCATGGAAATTGAGACAATCTGCCGATATAACCTGCCTGTCTGTATTGTTGTCTTTAATAATAACGGTATTTATCGAGGAACAGATAAAAATCCGACGGGCGGTGATGATGTTGCGCCAACGGTTTTTGTTAAGGATTCCGTTACGATATGATGATGCAGGCTTTTGGCGGGGTTGGTGTTTATGTCACCAATCCTGATGAACTTGGCCGCGCCGTCCGTGAAGCACTAGCATCTGGCAAGCCTACTTTGGTCAATGCCATCATTGATGAAGGGGCTGGTACCGAAAGTGGCCGGATTGGCAACTTAAACCCGCAAAGTATTGTGATGCAGAATAAGGCAAAATCCTAGATTTCAATTCAGGTTGGGAAAATAGTAACTTTGATGATGATAATGGATGGTGAATAAGATGATGAAAGCGTTAGAAGGGATTAAAGTACTCGACTTTACCCACGTTCAATCAGGACCCACATGTACCCAGATTCTGGGATGGTTTGGTGCTGATGTGATTAAGGTCGAACGGCCGGGTGTTGGTGATGCAACACGCAAGCAGCTTGTTGATAAGCCTGGCTCTGATAGTCTTTATTTTACTATGCTGAATCATAATAAACGGTCGATTGAATTGAACTCTAAAAATGAAACCGGTAAGGAAGTTCTGACCAGACTGATCAAGGAATGTGATGTTCTGGTAGAAAACTTTGCCCCCGGTGCATTAGATAGAATGGGGTTCAGCTGGGAACGTGTTCATGAAATCAACCCACGGATCATTCTGGCATCAATAAAAGGCTTTGGCCCCGGCAAATATGAAGATTGCAAGGTTTATGAAAATGTGGCGCAATGCGCTGGTGGTTCTGCATCTACCACCGGATTTCTGGATGGCCCGCCATTAGTAACTGGGGCGCAGATTGGCGATTCTGGTACCGGTCTGCATTTATGTCTGGGAATTGTCACGGCATTGTTCCATCGTGAAAAAACAGGATTGGGGCAAAGGGTAAGCGTTGCCATGCAGGATGCGGTGCTTAATCTGGCTCGGGTCAAGATGCGTGATCAGCAACGCCTTGAGGCAGGCCCTCTGAAAGAATATTCGCAATTTGGCGAAGGCATCCCATTTGGTGAGGCAACTCCGCGCGCTGGTAATGATTCTGGCGGTGGACAACCCGGCCGTATCCTGAAATGCAAGGGCTGGGAAAGTGACCCGAATGCCTATACCTATTTCATTATTCAGGCGGCGGTATGGGAAAAGGTATGTGACCTGATTGGTGAGCCGAACTGGAAAACCGATGCCGGCTTTGCCACACCACCAGAACGGCTCGATAAACTTAATCAGATTTTTGAAAGATCGAATCATGGACAATGACAAAAACCAAATTCGAAGTCATGGATCTCTGTAATCCACTAGATATTCCGGTTGGTCCTATTCTATCAATGAAAGAGATTGCCGAAGATGAAGGGCTATATGATACTGGCACACTGGTAAAAGTCGACCACCCTGAACGCGGGGAATATATTTCAGTGGGTTGTCCGGTAAAACTATCGGCAAGTCCGGTTGAAGTCACTCGGTCGCCATTGCTTGGTGAACATACATTGGAAATTTTAAAAGATGTGCTGCATTATGATGATGGTGAAATTGAAAATATCGTATCATCAGGTGCTGTTGGTGACGTAAACAAGGCAGCAGAATAAAAGGGGGACAATAAAATGCGGATCGTTCTACACGGACAACAGGCTTTTGGTGAAGCGGTATTAAAAGAGCTTCTGGATAGGGGCGAAGATGTGGTTGCCGTATGTTGTGCCCCACGAAAGAAGGTAAGCCCGAGGACCCGCTGGCATTATTGGCAAAGGAAAAAGGACTTCCCTTGCATCAGCCAGCGAATCATGGAAAACACCGGAAGCCCTTGCCTTAATGCAATCTTTCAAAGCTGATATATGCATGATGGCATATGTATTGCTATTCGTCCCGGAAGCAGTGCGCGATGCGCCTACATATGGAACATTTCAGTACCATCCCTCTTTATGCCCGCAACATAGGGGGCCTTCATCTATCAACTGGCCGATTGCTATGGGTAAAACCCATACTGGACTGACGATTTTCTGGCCTGATGATGGTCTGGATGAAGGCCCAATGATGTTGCAGAAGACTTGTGATATCGGCCCTTATGAAACGCTTGGTGATGTTTATTTCAAAAAGCTGTTCCCAATGGGAGTTGCGGCAATGCTGGAAGGTCTTGATCTGGTTAAGGCTGGTGTCATTATCAAAGCATGATCAACGGCTGGAAGATGGCACTTATGAAGGCTGGTTCAACAAGGATTGCGCTAAACTCGACTGGTCTAAGCCGGTAGCCGATACCTACAACACCATCCGGGCGGCAAATCCTGCTCCGGGGGCGTGGACAACGCTGAATGGTGCTGAGATAAAAATATATGACGCAGTTAGAATGGACGGCGATGGCACAGCTGGTGAGATTGTTGCTATCTCTGAAGAAGGAGTAACAGTCCAAGCTAATGGTGGACGAATTCTGATTAAACGTGTCCGACCTGAAGGTAGCGGAAAGATTCCAGCTTCAGAATGGGCATCAACAATCTCTCTTAAAACCGGAAATACTCTAGGACACTAGACTAGAAAACGAATAGGATAAAACAGTGAGCTACAAAACTGACATTGAAATTGCCCGCGAAGCCAAAAAGAAACCCATCAAGGATATTGGGGAAAAGCTTGGTATTCCATATGAACATTTGCTTCCCTATGGTCATGATAAGGCCAAAGTATCTGAAAGCTTTATCAAAAGCCTTGATGGACGTGAAAATGGCAAATTAATTCTCGTCACCGCCATTAACCCTACCCCTGCAGGTGAAGGTAAAACAACAACCACCGTCGGACTTGGTGATGGGTTGAACCGGATTGGCAAAAACGCGGCTATCTGTATCCGTGAGGCGTCCCTCGGCCCTTGCTTTGGGATGAAGGGTGGTGCCGCTGGTGGGGGATATTCACAAGTCGTCCCCATGGAAGAAATGAACCTCCATTTTACTGGTGATTTTCATGCGATTACATCAGCTCATAATTTGTTAGCCGCCCTGATTGATAATCACATTTACTGGGGAAATGAGCAGGATATCGATATCCGCCGTGTCGCTTTCCGCCGTGTTCTCGATATGAATGACAGAGCGCTCCGTCAGATTACATGTAGCCTTGGGGTGTTGCCAATGGTTTTCCACGGGAAGCTGGATTTGATATTACGGTTGCATCAGAAGTGATGGCTATTCTCTGTCTGGCAGATGATCTTGCTGATCTGGAACGTCGTCTTGGTGATATAATCATTGCCTATCGTCGTGATCGTAGCCCGGTATTCTGTCGTGATATTAAGGCTGATGGTGCCATGACGGTGCTATTGCAACAGGCCATGCAACCTAATCTGGTGCAGACACTGGAAAATAACCCTGCCTTTGTTCATGGTGGGCCATTTGCCAATATTGCCCATGGGTGTAATTCGGTCAATGCTACAAAAACCGCACTTAAACTGGCTGATTATGTCGTTACCGAAGCCGGATTTGGTGCTGATCTAGGGGCTGAAAAGTTCCTTGATATCAAATGTCGTCAGGCAGGGTTGAAGCCAGATGCCACCGTTATTGTTGCCACGGTTCGGGCAATGAAGATGAACGGAGGCATTGCCAAGGCTGATCTTGGGGTTGAAAATGTCGAAGCGGTCAAGCGCGGCTGTCCCTAATCTTGGCCGGCATATGGAAAACATCCAGAAATTCGGTGTCCCGGCGATTGTTGCTATCAATCATTTTTACAGCGATACCGATGCTGAAATTGAAGCTCTTAAAACATTTGTTCACAATCAGGGTGGCACGGCTATCGTTTGTCGCCACTGGGCTGATGGTAGCGCAGGAACAGAAGAATCTGGCGAAAGCGGTGGTCAATATGATTGAATCATCACCTTCAAATTACCAGCCGCTTTATCCTATTGAAATGGGGCTTTTCGAAAAATCGAAACCATTGCCAAAGAAATCTACCGCGCTGATGAAGTGATTGCCGATCAGAAATTACGCGATCAGTTAAAAGCATGGGAAGAGCAGGGTTATGGTAAATTGCCAGTATGTATGGCGAAGACGCAATATAGCTTTACAACAGACCCGAATAAACGTGGCGCACCAACTGGCCATAGTCTTCCTATCCGTGAAGTCCGGTTATCAGCAGGTGCAGGTTTTGTCGTCGTTGTCTGTGGTGAAATTATGACGATGCCCGGATTACCAAGAGTGCCGGCAGCAGAAAGCATTCACATTAATGAAAATGGCCTTATTGAGGGGTTATTCTAACATTTAAAGGGGGTGACAATGATAAACAGGGTAGTCGTTCCTGTTAGAGATGATGGTAATGCGGAACGCGTTTTGCGCCATGCTATTTCTCTGGCAAAAGCGGTAAACGCCCATATTATTGTCACCCATTGCCGGTTACGTCCCGAAGACATGCTGCCTTTTGGTGTGCCCTATGTCAGGGATATGAAAAAGCAAATTATGACCCAATCGGCTTCTGTCTTCAATATGGCTGAAACTGCAATGCGTGGCGAAGTGGAGCGTATTTGTTCATCTGCCGGGGTGATGATGTCAGATCAGCCCGTGGCAAATAAAGTTTCTGTACAATTCATTGAAGCAGAAGGCCGTCAGGTAGATGTTGTCAGGCGGCATGGCCGTCTTTCCGATATTATTGTTGTGGCCAAAACCGGAAATAGACCGGAATTTGGGGGCTAATACCCTTAAAACGGCCTTATTCCATACCGGCAGACCTGTCTATATGTGTGATGAACACATGCCTGATCATAACAGCCATATCATTGATAAGGTTGCATTATGCTGGGATGGATCGATTGAATCCACACGGGCGGTAGCACAGACATTATGGCTGATGAAAATAGCTAAAAAGCTGACGATTTTGACTGTTGAAAATGGTAATGTTGAAATCAAGCCGGAAGAATTGCAAAGCTACCTGACCGAACATGACATTAAGGCAGATATCATTATGGTAAAGCCATCCGGTACAACCGGGGCATCTTTAATGAAGGCTAGCCTGGCATGTGAAGCTGATATCGTTATTCTGGGGGCTTATGGTAATAATCAGTATTTTGAAGAATATTAGGAGGAGTAACGCAACATTTTGTCGATCATGCATCAGGGCCATTGGTTCTGGTGCATTAGTGGATGTGAGCTAAGTAAATTGTAAAAATTTACAAGTTTCATATTTTCATTTTTATTTTGCCGTTTGGTAATGTTTTCTGACCAAAACGGTCTAGTTAATAATAATAAGGGAAACCGCTCTAAAGGAGGAAGACATGAGCATTTTTAAAAAGATGGCCACTGGCTTTGTTGCCGCTGGCATGACACTTTCAGCAATGTCTGGATTTGCGCAAGCAGATGGACATGGCTGGCAACCTAACAAGCCTATCGATTTCATTATTATGGCCGGTAAAGGTGGTGGTGCTGATAAAATGGCGCGACTCATGCAGGCTATTGTTGAAAAGAAGACCTTGCTAATCGTCCACTAGTTCCAACAAATAAATCTGGTGGTTCTGGGCTGAAGCCCTGATTGCAGCTAAATCTGCCAGTGACCCTGATCATACAATCATGGTGACATTGAACTCATTTTATACAACCCCATTGCGTCAGCCAGGTCTGGATGTAGATGTTCTGACATTTGCGCCGGTTGCCCGTATGGCCGAGGATACATTTCTTTTATGGGTTCACAAGGATAGTGGTATCACAACATTCGAAAGAATGGCTTGAGGTCGCAAAATCCGAAGGCAAGAACTGGGTCATGGGTGGCACAGGATCAAATTCCGAGGATAATATCATTACTGATTTCCTGAATGATAATTATGGCCTGTCCATGAAGTATATTCCGTATAAGGGCGGGGGGTGCTGTCGCTAAGGATGTTGCTGGTAAACAAATCAATTCATCCGTTAATAACCCATCAGAAGCTCTTGGTTTCTATGAATCCGGTGACATGATCGCACTGGTAGCATTTACCGATGAACGTCTGCCTATGTTCCCTGACGTACCTACTTTGCGTGAGAAGGGAGTTGATTTCAGCTACTTCATGCAACGTTCTGTTGTTGGTGCCCCTGGCATGTCTGATGAAGCCGAAGCCTATTACACTGACCTGTTTGCCAAGGTTTATGCCTCGGATGACTGGCAGAGCTACAAAAGCAAAAAGTCACTAATGGGTGAACTCATGTCCGGTGATGAACTGATGGCGTATTGGAAACTGCAACGTGCAAATCATGAAACAATTTTGCGCGCTTCAGGTGCCATTCAGTAAAAATGAATAAAGCGTAAGGTATATAGGGGGGGAACATATGCGTCGTGCAGAAATTATAACTGCGTTTATCTTGGGAGTATTCTCTATATACCTTATGTGGAAAAGCGGTGAGCCACCAGCATGGAATCCCAGTGTTCCCCGCTTTGCCAATATCGGCTTTGATGAAACCGGCACTCCCGGAAGCGGCTTCTGGCCTTTCTGGCTCGGTTTTATCATGCTGATATGTACGATCTGGATTGGCATAAACTGGGTCTTGAAACGATCACCGCAATCTGTATCAGAAGAACCGTTTCTGGATGATTATGGGAAAAAAATGTTTCTAACCGTTGGCGGGGGGCTTATCGGTTTTCTGATCATGATTCATCTGGCCGGATTTTACGGTGCTATTTTCCTTTTCATGGTTTATTACCTGAAATTCCTTGGCCGGCATACATGGTTGCTAACCTGATTATTGCCAGCGCAATGCCAGTAGTCAGTTTTTTTCTTTTTCGACGTTGCTATGCGGATTGTTTTACCAAAAGGATATCTGGAGCCGTTATTTATACCGCTCTATGACATTTTCTTTAAAAATTAAGCATATAAAGTGAATGTAGGGGGAAATCATAAAATGGAAGTCATAGGTCATTTAATCGAAGGCATTATGATCGCTTTGCAGCCCGTTAATCTGGGGCTAGCCATTATCGGGGTTGTTGTTGGCCTGTTTGTTGGTGCCATGCCTGGCCTTGGATCCGTTAATGGTGTTGCTATTCTTCTTCCATTTACATTTGTTATTCAGGGATTTACCGGTGGTGCGACGTCCCCCATGATCTTTCTGGCATCTATTTATTATGGGGCTATGTATGGGGGGCAATATCATCCATTACGCTGGGGATACCGGGGGCATCAACGGCGGTAGCGACGACTTTTGATGGACGGCCTTTAGCCATGCAGGGCAAGGCACATGTCGCGTTAATGGCGGCCGCGCTAGCATCATTTATTGGCGCAACCATATCTAATGTCTTATTCACGGCATTTGCGCCTGTTCTGGCATCTGTGGCTTTGAATTTTGGCAATCCTGAAATTTTTGCCCTAATGCTACTTGCTTTTGCCACCTTTGCGGGTTTGGGTGGGGATGATTTTCCGAAAACAATATTTTCCATCTGTTTTGGTCTAGCCCTGTCAGCTGTCGGGTTTGATATCATATCGGGTGAGCCTCGACTGATCTTTTTCGATATCCAAGGGTTTTCACATGGAATCCGGTTTCTTGTTCTGGCTATTGGCATTTACGGGATTGGTGAAATGTTATGGACAATAAACACCTCGCGCTATGGGTCATCCATGTCAAAAGTGGAAGTGAACTTTTCAAGCATCGTCTATGCTTGCAGACAGTTTAGAACTGCATGGAAGGGAACGCTAATCGGTTCTTTTATCGGTTTCTTTGTTGGTATTCTGCCAGCCGCCGGAGCCACACCGGGTTCACTGATGGCATATGGCGTTACCAAAATGACGTCAAAAGATCCAAGTAAATATGGCAAAGGTGCCGTTGACGGCGTTGCTGCACCTGAAGCGGCTAACAATTCAGCTTCTACCGGGGCCATGTTACCGATGATGACACTTGGTATTCCGGGGTCACCAACTACGGCTGTTCTGCTTGCTGGTATGGTAATCTGGGGACTTCAGCCGGGGCCGTTATTATTTTCGGATCAGCCGGATTTTGTCTGGCCGTTGATTGGATCATTCTACATTTCCAACTTTGTTGCCGTTTTCGTAAATATTCTATTCATTCCTGTCTTTCTATGGATGTTGCGGATGCCATTTACCATTCTTGCACCTACCATTTTTGTATTATCGCTAGTTGGCACATATGCGGCATATCTGGATATGTTTGATGTCTGGTTGATGGTGCTGGTAGGTTTTGGCGGGTTTTTCATGCGCATATTGGATTATCCGGTCGCACCGGCTGTTCTGGCGATTGTTCTTGGCCCTATTGCTGAACCAACCTTACGTCAGACGTTGCTACAATATGAAACCTTCACGATCTTCTTTACAAGACCAATAGCCGGGCCAATTACCATTTGTGCTATCATTTTGATCTTTCTGCCGGCGATACAATTAATTTTGCGGAAGATGCGACGCAATGCCTGATCAAGGATGATGACGAAAGACCCTGATAATAATCCTGTTGAAAATGCATGGAATCCGGGAATTTCGTCATCAATCCCGCCTCATCTGAAGCCGCGCATCACATTATTTGATCCGGAAAATAGGGAGATTAATTATCATGATGCCCGGGAAGCGGCACGATTAAGTGGCTTGCCTGAAACAGACCTTGCTATCCTTAATGTAGAAAGGCTGATTATTCATGAATTGCTGTTACGGGTGACGTCTGATCTATATGTACCGGATGGGCCCAATTATGCTGATCTGGGGATTTCTTTACGGTCAATGGTCGATCATATCTATCAACGACATATGATCCCCAAATTAGATGCGTTCCGAAACCAATTTGATCAGGTTAAAACGCAAATCCGGATAGAATTATGCAATATTCTTGATCAAAGCCTGATGGTTGAAGTCACAGGTAATAGACAGTTTTTGGGTTTATTGAAAGGCAAGAACAGCTATATCAGAAGGGATGATGACAGCCTGTTGGCTATCTGGAAAAAAGAAGCAAAAGATGCTCCAAAAGCCTCGCTTATGTCATCATGCTATGCTGCGCTTGTTAGGCTTGGTAGCGCCATGATGGGTCAGCAGGGGCGGTTGATATCAGATTTGGATATGATGGTTGATCTGGCTAGCAGGCTGGTTTTCCATGATTATGGTAGCCAGCAAGTCAGGGCAATGATTACAAATGATTTTGATCAGGCCGCCAGAGCCGAAGGGTATCGTTTCCTTCCCCCGCAAGCCAAACCGGTGGTGATGAATACGAAAGGGGCATCGGCGGCAGGTAAAAGCACTCTTCGCCCAAAACAAAGGCAACTTGCCGTAAAACTTGGCACTAAATGGGAAGACTATGCCGTGATTTCACCAGATTACTGGCGAAAATACCTGATTGATTATAACTCACTAGGGGAAGATTACAAATATGCCGCTATGTTGACAGGGCATGAACTCACCATGATTGATCGTAAATTGGATCAGTATATGGCCGAAAAAGCAGCCGCAGCAACTATGCCGCATTTATTGATTGACCGTTTCCGTTTTGATTCCTTTGATACTAATGCCGAAGGAAGTTATCAAAGCAATCTGCTGACGCGGTTTGGCGATGTGGTATATCTGTTTTTTGTGATTACAGCCCCATCCCAGACAGTAGAGCGGGCATGGAATAGGGGATTGTCGACCCAGCGTTATAAGGCGGTTGATGATTTGTTGTATCATAATATTGAAGCCTTTACTGGCATCCCGGATCTGTTTTTCATGGTCACAGGTTGAAAATAAAACAATACATTTCGAGTTTCTTGATAATGATCAACCACTGGGAGAGCCGCCACGAACCATTGCCTTTGGTAAGAATAAATCCATGGTAATCCTTGATCCGGATGCCCTGTCTAATATTGATCGGTATCGGCATGTCAATGTTAATGCCAGAAAACCAGAAGATGTGTTAACACGGATGACAGAACAGCCATTTCAGTTTATCCGGTCATGTATGGATAAACTGGATCAAATCACTTTTGCTGATTTTCATACTGCCCATGTTTATGGTCAGATTAATCACGGGCGATGGAGTTATTTTAACGCCCGGCTATGTCCTGATAAAAACCAGTTAATGGATATGCTATTATCGCTGGGGATGGAATGAAAATATGGATATATATAGGGATAAAAGCCTGGCGGCCGACCCTGTTCTGGATGTGGAAACAGAACATAATCATACGGTAGGATTATGGGCTAATGACACATAGTGAAGGTTTAATTTTTGGCTTTACCAGACAGATGAATTGCGGGATGATGTACCATGGTTGATGATAATGCAAATAATGCTGATGATGCGCAGCGGCGTTTATTAACGTCCAGTCATTGGGGCAGTTTTTCCGTTTCCGTAGATGATAATCGCGTCACCGGATTAGAACCGCTTGAAACGGATAAAGACCCTTCACCTATTGGTGAAGGTATTATCGATGTGCTGGATCATCCCGACCCGCATTACTGCGCCAATGGTCAGGAAAAGCTGGCTTGATGCTAAATCTGGCATGGCAGGTTCGGATGATAATAAACCGGAAAACCGTGGACGTGACCCGTTTGTTGCCGTTAGCTGGCAAAAAGCCGAAGAACTGGTTGCGGATGAATTAAAGCGGGTGATCAGTGATCACGGCAATGAATCCATTTTTGCAGGGTCTTATGGCTGGGCCAGCGCAGGGCGTTTCCACCACGCGCAAAGCCAGATCCACCGGTTTCTGAATTGTGTTGGCGGTTATACAAAATCTGTAAATACATATAGCTTTGCCGCCGCCGAAGTGATTGTCCCGCATGTTATTGGTGATTTCCGGCATTATATTTACCATCAGACAAGCTGGCGTTCGGTCATTGAACATACTGAGCTTCTTGTGGCCTTTGGTGGTCTTCCTGTCAAAAATGGCCAGATCGGGCAGGGTGGGTTAGGCAATCATATTCAGGCCCCGGCTATGCAGGCCGCCGCGGATAACGGCGTTGTCTTTTGTCAATATTTCCCCCTTGCGGCAAGATATCAGTGATCATCTTGATGCGGAATGGGTGCCTATTCGCCCGAATACAGATACCGCCTTGATTCTGGCATTGTGTCATACGCTGATCACCGAAGATTTATATGATAAGGCCTTTGTTGATCGTTACACTACCGGATTTGCGCCATTTGCCGATTATGTGTTGGGGCGGACAGATGATATTGAAAAAACGGCTGACTGGGCATCAGCCATAACTGATGTGCCGGCGGATCGTATTGTCACATTAGCCCGTCAGATGGTGGAAAAACGCAGCATGATCAGCCTGAGCTGGTCATTAACCCGCCAGCAATATGGGGAAGAACCCTATTGGGCGGGGATTGTTCTTGCTGCTCTTATTGGCCAGATCGGATTACCGGGTGGCGGGTTTGGCATGGGTTATTCGGCCTTGAATACGATTGGCCATAATATCAACAATCTGGAGTTTACCGCCTTGCCACAAGGCCAGAATGCCGTTGACCGGTTTATTCCGGTTGCGCGTATTAGTGATATGCTGCTCCATCCGGGGCAGAATTTCCGCTATAATGGCGGGGAATATACATATCCGGATATCAAGCTGATGTATTGGGCGGGAGGAAATCCTTTTCATCACCATCAGGATTTACAACGCATGGTAAAGGCATGGCAGAAACCGGATACCATCATTGTTCATGAATGGTGCTGGAACGCAAATGCCAAATTTGCTGATATTGTTTTGCCATGTACGACAACATTGGAACGGCAGGATATTGCCATGTCGCCCCGTGATAATCACGTTGTGTCTATGGATCAGGCTATTCCGCCGGTGGGGAAGGCGCGTGATGACTATCAGATTTTATCTGGTATTGCCAAGCATATGGGATGTGTTGAAACTTTTACCGAAGGCCGTAGCGCCGAAGAATGGCAAAGATGGTTATATGATATGTCGAGGCAATCCTTGTCACGCTATGGTAAAACCATGCCGGATTATGATGATTTCCGCAAGCAGGGCTGGTTTGTCCTGCCCGAAGAAAAGGAACCGATGATATTGCTCAAAGATTTTCGTGATGATCCGGAAAAGCATCCATTAAATACGCCATCTGGCGGATTGAAATTTCATCCGAACGGATAAAAGGTTTTGATCTGGATGATTTTCCGGGGTTCCCATACTGGCAGGAGCCGAGCGAATGGCTTGGGGTTGATGATCTGGGGATGCGTCTGCATATGATAAATAATCAGCCGCATAACAAATTGCACTCACAACTTGATCACGGCAAAGTCAGTGCGGCTGTCCGGATAAATGGACATGAACCGGTGGTAATAAACCCATCTGATGCGGCTATCCGGGGCATTAATGATGGTGATCTGGTGCATATTTCAAATGATCGTGGGTCTATGATATGCGGGGCGGTGCTAAATGCAAATATCATGGCTGGTGTTATTCTGGTCAGTACTGGGTGCATGGTATGATCCGGATCTGGAAGGTGAGTTATCCTGTAAGCATGGTAATCCGAATGTCCTTACGCCTGATATTGGAACATCATCAATGGCACAGGGCCCTGCGGCACATACCTGTCTTGTATCCATTACGCCGTGGACAGGTGGTTCTATCAATATTACCGCCCATCAGCCGCCTAAATCGAGATGAGACAAAAATAGCAACTAGACCGCTTGTTTAATTCATCCGGATTACCTACCTATTAAATGATAGATACTCATGCCGTGATATTGATCCAATATAGGAGAACAAGCCCATGTCCGCATCTCAATCTGTTCCACGTTATGCATTTATCAAAGCCAACTGGCATAGTAATATTGTTGATCAGGCATTAGCAGGATTTCAGCAGAAAATTCCGGCTGATCATATTGATGTTTATGATGTTCCGGGTGCGCTGGAAATTCCTATGGTGGCAAAAAAACTGGCTGAAAGCGGAAAATACGCGGCTATTGCCGGTTGTGCCTTTTTGTGGATGGCGGTATTTATCGCCATGATTTTGTTGCCGGAACGGTATTAGATGGCTGATGCGGGCCATGCTTGATACAGGTGTGCCTGTATTATCAATTGTTTTGACTCCTCATAATTTTCAGGAAAACCCTGAAATGATTGAGTTTTTTGCAAAACATTTTGTTAAAAAAGGTGTTGAAGCGGCTGATGCGGCGATTAAAATCACCGCGCTTGATGCCACGCTCTAAACTTACCGCAATAACCTGATCAAAGCAGATGTATCGTTGCGGCCAAATCCGCGATCAGAAAGCTGTGCATAATATTGCGCCACCAAGGCTGTAACAGGCAAAGTTGAGCCATTTTTCTTTGCTTCGGCCATGCACATGCCCAAATCCTTGATCATCCAGTCCAGTGCAAAGCCAAAATCAAACTCATCCGCCGCCATGGTTGAGCCGCGATTGACCATTTGCCATGATTGCGCCGCGCCACCAGAAATGACGTCAAGCACCTTATCCATATCCAGATCAGCGCGTTGACCAAAATTGATGGCTTCAGATAATGCCTGCACCAATCCCGCAATGCATATCTGGTTGACCATTTTGGTGAGCTGACCAGCGCCTGATGCACCAATCAGAATAACCTTTGCGGCATAGCATGAAATAACGGGTTTCACTTTTTCAAAAATCTGGTCTTCGCCACCACACATAACGGTGAGGGTGCCGCCTTCTGCTCCGGCCTGGCCACCTGAAACAGGGGCATCGATCATATGAAGATTATTTTCCCTTGCCGCGGCATCCAGTGTTCGCGCGGCTTCTGCTGATGCGGTGGTGTTATCAACAAAAATACTGCCGGGTTTCATGCTGGAAAAGGCGCCATCTTTGCCGGTTGTTACCGCATAAAGGTCTTTATCTGCTCCAACACAGCAAAAGACGATATCGGCATCTTGCGGCTTCAGCAGCTGGCGTATCAGCCATCTTGGCCACCATGTTCTTTTACCCATGCTTCTGCCTTTGACTTCGTCCGGTTATAAACCGTGACATCATGCCCACCCTGTTTCAGGTGACCTGCCATAGGGTACCCCATAACCCCTAATCCTAGAAAAGCAAGTTTTGCCATGATTTATACTCCTGTTTGAAGAATGATTTTTGAATCATTTAAACTTAACGCGATCCTGCCAATGGTGCAATCCAATGCTAGACAGGTTTGGGAATTAGTGCCATGGTCTAGTCTGAATGAAAATAAGGGAGATAAGATAATGATCCTTAGAACTTCTATGCCTTCCCCGTTTGGCCGGATGGTCAAAATCGCTGTTGATGTGCTTGGCATGTCAGATGAATTGACCGTTGTGGCGGCGGATACCAATGATCCAAATGATAATTTACGCCAGCAGAATCCTCTTGGAAAGATACCAGCATTACTGGTGGGTGATGACGTGCTTTACGATACCCGCGTCATACTGGATTATCTGGATCAGCGGTATTGCGCAAAACATGGGAATAGTATTCTGTTCCCGGAACAGATATGGATTGCATCCGTTCAAAAACGGCGCTGTCACGGGTAATAGGTATGCTTGATGCAGGTATTCTGATTGTTTATGAAGGCCGGTTTCGCCCTGAAAATATGCGGGTAGAAAGTTTTGTGGATTATCAGCGTGAAAAAATCACACGCAGTTTTGCCCAGATTAAAGCGGAAAATCCCACCTATACCAATGGTGCCACGCCAACCGCCGCAGAAATTGCTCTGGCTTGTGCCCTTGATCACTATGATTACAGAAAACAGATTGACTGGCGGGATTACTGTCCATCGCTGGCGCAATGGATGATGGCATTTTCTGCCGCTGTACCAAGCTATAAAACAACGCTACCGGATGATATCGACCCCGCTGAATGGCGATAAATTATCTTTGATAATGGACTTTATATAATAATAAAATACCGATTATTAATTTAATATGATTTATATTTATAGTATGGTGAAAATTACCATACTATATTTTTTATTTAATTACATTGATTAAGTTGCTGATGCTATGATGTCACATAAGGCTATTCATTTGCATTAGATATTGTTAATGTAAATAATCATCTTCTTTAAAAAGGTTAATATATAGTTAATCAATAATTGTCCAAATTTGCATGTTTGCAGGCTATGGTGAGGATAATTATGACAGTGCATGCGCTTATACTTTCCCTTGATGAAATGGGAGACCATGATCTGGGTAAAATTTCACATTCCGAAAATGGTCGCTGGGTGTTAGGGGTTGACAATCATTTTCCGATACAGATTGACCCATTAATATTACTAGATGAAATCCTGATATTTACGGGACGTTTATAAAAACCTCAGGTGAGCCGATTTACACACCTATTCTGACCTCTATGCTGCTTGAAAATATGATCGGAACAACCCTTGATGGCTATGGTATTTGCCCTGGGCCTGTGACCTTTTCCATTTATTCCAAAATATCAATTTTTGCGATGACACCGGAACAGATGATTGAGTTAATTTCCGGCATGCGGCAATTGATTGACTATATCCGTTTATCGACTGCTATATCAGGTGATTATGGTGACCGTCCCGAACGGCCGGATATGGATACGCTTTTGCCGCCGGGGTTGGTGCATTAGGATGTGTCTGCATCATCAATGCCGTCTTTGGCAGGATATCAGCATAAGGTCATCATATCGGAAAATTACGGATTTTATCATAGATTTTTTCAGGTTAGCCGCGTATCACTAGGCATGAGGAGATATGTGATGGCACCCATCTATGATTTTGATCTGATCACTATTGGTGGTGGTTCTGGCGGCGTTCGCGCAAGCAGGATAGCGGCAGGACATGGGGCGCGTGTGGCTGTTGTTGAAGAGGACAGGTTAGGCGGCACATGTGTTTGCGCGGATGTGTTCCGAAAAAGCTATTGGTATATGGTTCAGCGTTTTCCAGTGATTTTGCCGATGCTGCCGGTTTTGGCTGGCATGTGACAGAACCGGTTCATGACTGGCCTGCCCTGATTAAGGCCAAGAATAATGAACTTGATCGTCTGGCCGGTATCTATAAGGGCCTGATGGATAATGCTGGCGTCACTGTGCTTCACGGTCGCGGCATGGTTACTGGTGCCCATGAAGTCAAAGTAGATGGCAAAACATGGACGGCAGAACGTATCCTGATTGCTGTTGGCGGTTGGCCGCTTATTCCGAATATACCGGGCTTGCGGGAACACGCTATCAGCTCGAATGAAGCGCTTGATCTGGCGCAACGCCCTGATGAGATTGTCATTCTGGGAAGCGGTTATATTGCGGTGGAATTCGCTGGGATATTTGCCGGTTTTGGGGTGAAAACGCATCTGGTATTCCGGGCTGATCAACCCTTGCGTGGCTTTGATAGCTGATATGCGGCAAGGGCTTATGACCGCCATGCAGGATCGCGGTATCATGCTTCATGCCGGGGCAAATATCACCTCTGTTCATGCTGATGCAGGTCTGAAAACAATCACGCTTGATAATGGTACTGAACTCCATGCAGATGTTGTGATGGCGGCAACCGGCCGTATGCCGAATATTGATGGGCTAGGCTTATCAGAACAAGGGGTCACGCTAACCGATAAGAATGCCATAAAGGTTGATGATCAGGGGCAATCCTCGGTTCCGTCGATTTATGCTATCGGTGATGTGACTGACCGTATTAATCTGACGCCAGTGGCTATCGCCGAAGGCCATATTTTTGCTGACCGTTTTTATGGCCAGCATGAACGCCGGATGGATTACGAAAATGTTCCATCGGCTGTGTTTGCTCAACCGCCTCTTGCTACTGTTGGATTAACAGAAGAACAGGCAAAGGATCAGGGGTTATCTATCAATGTTTATGCGGCATCATTCAGGGCGATGAAAAATACCATTTCGGGAAGGAATGAAAAAACGCTAATGAAGCTGATTGTAAATCCGCTGATGATAAAGTCATTGGTGTTCATATGCTGGGCCCTGATGCAGCAGAAATTATTCAGGGCATAGCCATTGCCATTAAAGCCGGGGCGACAAAGGCGGATTTTGATGCCACAATTGGCATTCATCCTACTGCTGCCGAGGAATTTGTGACGATGCGTACCGCTAGGGGAATAGCGAAAATCCAAATCAGGGTTATCATTTGGTTTTGGAAATCTATTTTGATAAACTGAATTTGCTAAATCATTGTCAAACCAACAAAATTACTGCTATTATAACATATTACTTATGCAATGGGGTTAATGATGGGCTGGACACCGACTTCCTGGCGTAAATTGCCGATTTTACAGGTGCCTGAATATGATGATCAGGAAAAACTGAAAGCCGTTGAAGCAAAACTGGCATCAATGCCGCCGCTTGTTTTGCTGGTGAAGTGATGGCATTGCGGGAAAGACTGGCTGATGTAGCTTTAGGAAAAGCCTTTCTGCTTCAGGGTGGTGATTGCGCGGAAAGTTTTGATGATTTTTCGGCTAATCGCATTCGCGATACCTTTAAGCTTTTTCTGCAAATGGCAGTTGTTCTGACATTTGGGGCATCCATGCCTGTGATTAAGGTCGGTCGGATTGCCGGGCAGTTTGCCAAGCCGCGATCATCACCGGTTGAAGTGATTGACGGGGTGGAATTACCTAGCTATCGCGGTGATATGGTTAATGGTAATGCCTTCACGCCGGCGGCACGGATACCTGACCCGATGCGGATGCTGGAAGGATATCATCAATCAGCATCAACGTTAAATCTGTTGCGGGCATTTGCTTCTGGTGGGCTTGCTGATCTTGAAAAAGTCCATGGATGGACACTTGATTTCATTTCTGATTCCAGTCAGGCAAAACGATATGAAGAAATTGCTAACCAGATTGATGACTGCTTGAATTTTATGCACGCTTGCGGTGTTTCTAGTAAAACAACCTTGCCATTGCGTGAAACCGAATTCTATACAAGCCATGAAGCCTTATTGCTTAATTATGAAGAAGCCTTCACCCGTAAAGATACCCTGACTGATGAAGGGGGTATTTTTCAACCTCGGCACATATGATCTGGATTGGTGATCGCACCCGTCAGATTGATGGAGCCCATGTTGAATATATGCGCGGGATAAAAAATCCTATTGGCCTGAAATGTGGGCCATCTATGGAAACAGATGATTTGCTGCGTTTGATCGAAAAACTAAATCCTGATAATGCCCCCGGCAAGCTTAACACTGATCAGTCGCATGGGTGCGGATAAGATTATGGATAAACTGCCACCCATGCTGGAAGCGGTAAAAGCATCCGGTTATGACGTGGTGTGGTGTAGTGACCCGATGCATGGCAATACCGTAAAAGCATCATCTGGCTATAAAACCCGCCGCGTCAATGATGTGCTTACAGAAGTTGAAGGATTTTTCAAAGCACATGATATGGTTGGCACGCATCCGGGTGGCATCCATTTTGAAATGACAGGTTCTGACGTGACAGAATGTGTTGGCCGGGATGTTCAGGCGGTAAGCGAAGAAGATTTATCAACCGTTATCATACCTTTTGTGATCCACGGCTTAATGCTAACCAGTCGCTGGAATTAGCCTTTTTGATTGCTGATCTTTTACAAAAACGGCGCGTATCAGAGATGGATTGGCTAAGGCATCATAAGCTGACCTCTGGCCTAAAGCCGATACAAACTAAAGAGCATGTCAATGGTATCATCATCACGGTTTCCGGGGCCTTTACCTGAACAGCATCCCAGTCTGACCGACAGCTATTTTTTGCGAAGCAAGGCGGTTGTTGAAAAGCATGGTGATATAGATGTCACCTATGCCGTGTTCATGCGCCGTCCGGTGTTGTCTGCGCCTGCTATGGCTATTGACTGGCTGGAAGCGATGATGGCGCATCGCAAGATGAAGGTAGATATCAATCTTTGCCATCCCGAAGGAAACTGGGTCGGTGCTGGTCAGCCAATCTGTTATATTTCCGGTGCATTATCTGGTCTGGTTGATCTGGAAACGGTTTTTTTGCAACGGATAGGGGCGGCTTGTGTGGCGGCTTATAATGCTCATGCCATGTGTGTCAGTCTGCCCAATGTGTCTTTTCTGGCCATGGATGCGCGCCATTGTGCCGGGTCTGATATGGCAGAATTAATGGCGTATGGGGCATCGGTTGGCTCTAAAATCGCACAAAAAATGATCATGCTATTGGTTTTATCGGATCATCCACAGATCATACGGCTCATTTTTTGGGGCACCCACGCGCGTCGGAACCATGCCACATGCGCTGATCGGATATGCTGGTTCAACACTGGAAGCGGCACGATTATATCGCAAAACATTTCCGGATCAGCCATTGACGGTGCTGGTTGACTATTTCGGATGTGAGATAAGCGATGGGCTGGCCGTGGCAGAGGAGTTTTCTGATATGGCCGCATCTGGTGAGCTATCCTTGCGGCTGGATACACATGGTGGTCGTTATTGTGAAGGGCTGGATGTTCAGGAGATCCTATGCTGTGCTGGACCGGAATAAACCAGAATCTATCCGTGCCTACCGGACGGATAGTGAGTTGAAAAACCTGATTGGAACAGGGGTATCGGCGGCGGCAGCATGGCATATGCGCGAACAGTTGGACAAACATGGATTTGATCAGGTCAAAATTGTCTGTTCCAGTGGGTTTGGGCCTGAAAAATGTAGGGTGTTTGCTTTGGCAGATGCGCCGGTAAATTTAATTGGCAGTGGGTCTTATCTTCCCAATAAATGGTCAGAAACCTATGCTACTGCTGATATCATTGCCTATGGTGATGTCAGCCGCGTCAAGAAAGGGCGTGAGTTCCTTATCCCATAACGGCTTTCCGGATGGTTTTGCCTTTGCCAGCATTCGTCTTTCCTGCTAGGAAAATGATATGAAAACGCATCTTATCTGCGCTATCGCACAATTGAACTTCAAACTTGGCGCGATAGACGAAAATACTAATGCTCTTATCAAGGCGCATCAGCAGGCGGCGACCCAACAAGCTGATATTATCCTTGTGCCTGAAATGTATCTGTCCGGATATCAGCTAGATGATCTGGTGCTGGTTGATGGGTTTATGGATGCCATAAATGCTGCCATAGCTAAACTGGCTAAATTAACCGTTGATAATGCACCGGCAATGATTGTTGGCGCCCCGCGCCGTGAAGGAAATAGCCTCTATAATTCGGTTTATGTTCTTGATGGTGGTGTTGTTGTCGCCACCCGTGATAAGGTTCGTCTGCCTATTGGTGGTGTCTTTGATGATCCGCGCAATTTTGCCAATGGAGTGATGCCTGATCCTGTTGTAATCGGGGGGATATCTATGGGGCTTCCGATTTTGAGGATTTATGGCACGCCGATGTTGTCCGGCATATCTGTCAAAAAGGGGCGGATATTATTCTGTCACCAAATGGATCACCCTTTGAAATTGATAAAACCGATCTGCGAATACAGACCGCGGTGGCGCGTGCTGTTGAAAATATAGTCCCTGTCATTTATGCCAATCTGGTTGGTGGGCAGGATGATCAGATTTTTGATGGCGCTTCATTTGCGGTTAATCTGACGGCAGCCTAGGGTGTCATTTGCCTTCTTTTTCCGAATCTCTGACCATGGTCACCCTCACGGGGGATGAGCATGGCTGGACTGTTTCCGGCACGGTCACAAAACCCGATGAAGGGTTATCCGCGATCTGGCGAACCATTGTGCTGGGGGTTCGGGATTATGTGCAGAAAAATGGTTTTGATCGGGTGTTGCTTGGTCTTTCTGGCGGGATAGATTCAGCTATTGTGGCGGCAATAGCGGTTGACGCTCTTGGTGCCGATAAAGTGGAGGCGGTGATGATGCCATCACCCTATACTAGCCAGAACAGCCTTGATGACGCCGCTGATCAGGCAAAGCGGCTTGGGATACAGCTTGACACTATCAGTATAGCCCTGCTATGGCTGCGATGGAAACTGAACTGGCGGATAGTTTTGCCCGTGGTGATGCGGGGCTTGCCAAAGAAAATCTGCAATCGCGGTTACGCGGCCTTACCTTGATGTCTATTTCTAATACGACTGGTGCGCTAGTTCTGACCACTGGTAATAAGTCCGAATATGCGACTGGCTATGCAACGCTTTATGGGGATATGTGTGGGGCTTATGCACCGTTAATTGATGCATGGAAAACCACTGTTTTTGATCTGGCAAGGTGGCGCAATAGCCATTATCCGCGTGGGGGTATTGGGGCAAGAAGGCGAAATTATTCCCCCCAGCATTATTGAAAAGCCACCATCGGCAGAATTGCGACCAGATCAAAAAGATACAGATTCCCTGCCGGATTATCGGTTCTGGATGATATCATGCAGAAACTGGGCGAAGATATGCGCGCGCCGCGTGATCTGATTGCTGATGGCTATGATGCGGCAATTGTCCTAAAATGTGCGCGATTGTTACGGATATCGGAATATAAACGCAATCAGGCGGCTCCGGGGCCTAAAATTACTAAGCGTGCCTTTTATCGGGATCGCCGTTTTCCCATTACTTCCGTTTATGACGGGACAGGAGAGTTATAATGTCATCACCTTTGGTGAGGTTTGCCCCAAGCCCGACTGGTCATCTGCATGTTGGTAATATGCGAACAGCGCTTGTGAATTATCTTTTTGCCCGCGCTAATGGTGGGCGTTTCATGTTGCGGATTGATGATACCGATGATGAGCGTTCTGAAGCAGTTTACGAAGAAAGCATCCGTAATGATCTGAAATGGATGGGCATGCACTGGGATTGCGAAGATCGGCAATCGGCCAGGATTGATACCTATCACGCCGGATTAAAGAAACTGATTGAAAGCGGTCGTGCCTATCCGTGTTTTGAAACACCTGAAGAACTATCACTTAAAAGAAAGTCACAATTATCAGCTGGTCGCCCGCCTATCTATGATCGGGGTGCATTGAAACTTTCTCAGGATGAAATTGAAAGCCGCATAGCCGGAGGGGAAACACCACATTATCGCTTTATGCTTCATCATGAAACCGTGACATGGCAGGATATGGTGCGTGGTGAGCAATCCATACAGATGTCGAGCCTGTCTGATCCGGTGATCTTGCGTGCGGATGGCCGCTTTATTTATACGCTAGCATCGGTGATTGATGATGGTGATCATAAAATTACGCATATCTTAAGGGGTGAAGATCATACAACCAATTCAGCGGCGCAATATCAGCTGTTTGAAGCATTGGGCTATCCGGTGCCTGAAATGGGTCACTTTGCGCTTCTTGCCGGTGCTGATGGTGAAGGCTTATCAAAACGGATTGGCTCATTATCCATAGGCAGTTTAAGGGATGAAGGGATAGAAGCTATGGCGATTGCCAGTCTTCTGGCACGTCTGGGTACATCTGATCCGGTTGAAATAAGGGCTGATATGAATGCGCTGGTTGCAGGGTTTGATATATCCCGTTTTGGCCGAGCTACTCCACGTTTTGATCCGGAACAATTGCGTCAGATCAATGGTAAGAGTGCTAGCGGAACTGCCTTTGAGCAACATCAAAGACAGATTTGATGGGATCAGTGTTTCTGCTAAATTATGGGATGCTGTTAAAGGTAATATCAATCAACTGGATGAACTATCAGACTGGTTTAATGTCTGTTATGCGCCAACAGAACCAGTCATTGGCGATGAAACGGTTCTTGCTGCTGCCATGACTTGTCTTCCAGATGGAGATTTGACCACTGATAGCTGGGGGCAATGGGCAAAGGCCATCATGGATGCCACCGGATTAAAGGGAAAGGCGGTTTTCATGCCACTTCGTCAGGCGTTGACTGGCCGTGATAAAGGCCCTGATATGGCATTCTTATTGCCATTGATAGACCGTGATAGAATTATACCAAGGTTAAAGGGAGAAACCGCCTAATGCCTAAACCAGCATTGCGGTTTTATAATACCCTGAGCCGCCAGAAAGATATCTTTAGCCCTATTGATCCGGATCATGTCCGGCTTTATGTCTGTGGGCCTACCGTTTATGACCGTATTCATATCGGAAATGCACGGCCGGTGGTAGTGTTTGATGTCCTTGCAAGGTTGTTACGATATTATTATCCCCGTGTCACCTATGTGCGCAATATCACCGATGTTGATGATAAAATTAATGCCCGTGCCGCCGAAAGAGGGATTACCATTCGCGCACTAACCGATGAAACAACAGCACAGTTTCATGCTGATTGCACCGCTTTGGGCGCATTGCCACCTGATCATGAACCACGGGCAACGGATCATATTGATGATATGATTACCATGATTGAAACGTTAATCGCCCGCGGTCATGCTTATGTTGCCGAAGGTCATGTTCTGTTTTGATGTGCCATCCTTTCCCGCTTACGGAAAACTATCTGGCCGAAGCACTGATGAATTGCGGGCAGGGGCAAGGGTTGAAGTAGCACCATATAAGAAATCAGCAATGGATTTTGTTCTCTGGAAACCATCTGATCCAGACACCCCGGTTGGGATAGCCCATGGGGACGTGGACGCCCGGGCTGGCATATTGAATGTTCAGCCATGAGCCGTGCCTATCTGGGTGAAGAGTTTGATATTCATGGTGGCGGGCTGGATTTGATCTTTCCCCATCATGAGAATGAGATTTGCCAATCCTGTGCTGCCCATGATCATTCCCATATGGCGCATTACTGGATGCATAATGGCTATGTCACCGTATCTGGTGAAAAAATGTCCAAATCGCTGGGTAATTTTGTCACTATGGCAGATTTGCTGGATACAACACGGGGTGAAATTATCCGGCATAGTCTTTTGCAAGCACAGTATCGGGGGCCATTGGATTTTTCCCTTCATGCTCTGAAAGAAAGTGAAGCTGCCTTGAACGGTCTTTATCGGGCAGTGGAGGATATTTCTCTTGATATAACTGTTCCCGTGGATGACAAATTTCTTGATGCTCTGGCAGATGATTTGAATACACCGCTTGCTTTATCAAGGCTTCATCAATTAGCTAGTATGGTTAATCGTGGGCAGAAAGACGCACAACCTGTCCTTAAACGTTCAGCAGCCATGCTTGGGTTGCTAGGGGATACCGCTACCGCATGGTTTCAGCATTCAAAACATGGGGCGGATGCCAGTGATGCCAGTATGGATGATGCCAGTATCCAGGTATTAATCGACCAGCGCAATCAGGCCAGAAAAGAACGTAACTTTGCTGAAGCTGATAGAATAAGAGATCAATTAGCCGCAGATGGCATTACTCTTGAAGACAAAGCAGAAGGAACCATCTGGCGCCGAAGTTAGCATAGTGAGAAGCAATTTTCATTGCGTAGCATAGGCGCTAATGTCATAAAAGATTAAGATTAGAGGATATAGACATGGCCGATAACCGTATTTGGCTTTTTGATACCACGCTTAGAGATGGCGGCCAGACAAGAGGAATTGATTTTTCTGTTGCTGATAAAATAGCGATTGCCCAAGCACTTGATGATATTGGGGTCGATTATGTGGAAGGCGGCTGGCCTGGTGCTAATCCCACCGATGATAGCTTTTTTACCCGCTTTCCCAAAATGAAACATGCCAGATCCGTGGCCTTTGGCATGACACGGCGTGGTGGCCGCAGCTCGGCTAATGATCCGGGTCTGGTGGCGGTGATAAATGCGGAAACCGATGCCACATGTCTGGTTGGTAAAACATGGGATTTTCATGTGAAAAAAGCATTAGGCGTCACACTAGATGAAAACCTGCAAATGATCACGGACTCTCTTAACCGCTGCAAAGGATAAGGGCAGAGAGCCAATGTTTGATTGTGAACATTTTTTTGATGGCTATAAATCTAATCAGAAATATGCCTTGATGTCGTGGCGGCGGCGCGTGATGGTGGCGCGGAATGGATTGTGCTTTGTGATACTAATGGCGGAACGTTAACCAGTGACGTTTATGATGCGGTGAAAACAGTTGCCCATAACTTTCCCGATATCCGGATTGGTATCCACACCCATAATGATGCCGGGCTTGCTATTGCTAACACATTGGCCGCCATTGAAGCAGGTGCAAGACAGGTTCAGGGGACAATTAACGGCATTGGTGAGCGTTGTGGTAATGCCAATATGATTACGCTGATCCCAAATCTGATGCTGAAACTGGGCTATGAAACTGGCATTCCGCAAGATCATCTGGTCAAGTTGAAAAAACTGTCACGGATGCTGGATAGCCGGATCAACCGGCTGTCAAATGCCCATGCGCCTTATGTTGGGGATGCTGCGTTTGCACATAAAGGTGGATTACACGCATCAGCTGCCCAGAAAGACCCCCGCACATATGAACATATTGATCCGGAAAAGGTTGGCAATAGCCGCCAGTATGTTGTGTCGGATCAATCTGGAAAGGCTAATTTTATCGCGCGGTTCAAAGAACTTGGAATGGATATTGACCCGAAAGATAAGCGTCTGGATAGCCTGATCGCCGAAGTGAAAGACCTTGAGTTTCGCGGCTATGCCTATGATATTGCCGAAGCCAGCCTTGAATTGATGGTGGCGCGACGGTTGTTGACCGTGCCTGAATATTTTTCCATTGGCCGTTTTCGGGTGATGGATGAACGCCGGTTCAATGCCAATGGTGATCTTGTTGTGGAATCCGAAGCCACCGCAAGCGTAATGGTTAGTGGACAATCCTATCATGAAGCAGCGGTAGGTAATGGGCCGGTTAATGCGGTTGATACCGCTATTCGTAAAGCCTTGGTGCGTGCCTATCCATCTCTTGCGGGTGTATCACTTGTTGATTACAAGGTTCGCATTCTGGCAGGTGATGAAGGCGATGGTGGAACAGATGCAGTTACTCGCGTTTTGATCCAGTGCCGTGATGAAGACGGTTTGAACTGGACGTCGGTTGGGGTATCAACAAATATCATTGATGCTTCGGTTATTGCGCTGACCGATGCCATGACATGGAAACTCTATCATTCGGGGCTGACGCCGCCAACAGGGGTGGGGGGTGACCTTGGCTGGCACGCATGTCACAGCAGATCAGGATCATGTTGATTTAACCGGGTTAATGCCTTCGGTTATTCTTTCGCATCCGCAAATGGGTGAAAATATCGGCTCATCTGCCCGCGCCATGAAAAATTGCGGATGTTCGGATTTGCGGCTGGTCGCACCGCGTGATGGTTGGCCAAATCCAGCCGCAGAGGCTATGGCATCTGGGGGAAGTGACCTGCTTGATACCGCAACCGTTTATCCGTCAACCCTTGATGCCGCAGGGGATATCAGCCTATTGGTGGCGACAACAGCGCGCAGGCGGGGTATGGCTCAAACGAGAAATGAATCCGCGGCAAGCGGCATCAGCAATTATTGCCCATCATCAGGCTGGCGGCAAAGCAGCATTATTATTCGGGGCGAAAGAGCAGGTCTTGATAATGATGAAATCGCCCTTGCTAATATTATTGTAACGGTGCCGCTCAACCCCAGCTTTTTGTCACTTAATCTGGCGCAGGCAGTTTTGCTGATGGGATGGGAATGCCGGATGTCTGCACTTGCCAGTCTGGATGGTAGTATTCTGCATGATGCATCAGCATCTGATCAGGATGATCATCAGCTGGCAGAATTACGCTCGCGTGAGTTTTTCTATACGATGCTTGAAGAAAGAATGGATAGAGGTGGGTTTTTTACCAGTCCCGATATGCGGCCTGTCGTGATGCGTAATATCAAAGCCATGTTTAATAAATCTCCTTTAACAGAGCAGGATATCCGGACGCTTCACGGTATCATGAAAGCAGTGGAAAGAAGTGGCCACCTCAGCTGACAAGCATGGTGACAGTGATCAGGCTTGACAGGATCAGTAATTTTTTCTAATAAACCATCAACCCTTCCGGGAACGTGGACAATCTGCATGGGTGGATTGCCCCGGTGAGAAAGCGTAGCTTTTAAACCCTACCGGGACAAAAATGAAAATTGGAGTATATGATATGGCTTCCTTGTCCGAACATAAAAGGCATCATGCCAAGTATAAAATCGACCGTCGTCTAGGTGTTAACCTCTGGGGTCGTCCAAAATCACCAGTAAATAACCGCGAATATGGCCCCGGCCAGCATGGTCAGCGGCGCAGTAAGCCCACTGATTACGGTATCCAGCTGATGGCAAAACAAAAGCTGAAGGGATATTATGGAAATATTGGTGAAAAGCAATTCAAGAAATATTATGTTGAAGCCGTGCGCCGCCGTGGTGATACAGGCCAGAACCTGATTGGTATTCTGGAAAGCCGGCTTGATGCTGTTGTCTATCGCATGAAATTTGCCCCGACAGTTTTCGCCGCACGCCAACTGGTTAATCACAAGCATGTCATGGTCAATGGTGTGATCTGTAACATTTCATCACGAATGTTAAAGCCGGGTGATGTGGTTGAAGTGCGTGAACGTGCCCGTAATATCCCATCTCTTCTGGATGCCATGGTATCTGCTGAACGCGATATTCCGGAATATCTGTCAGTTGATGAAGCTGCTTTCAAGGGTAGCTTTACCAATATTCCAGCCATTGAAGATGTGCCATATCCTGTTCAGATGGAACCAAATCTGGTTATCGAATATTATTCTCGTTAAGATATCTGTTTAGATGGTGCTTGCGGCAAGCCGCGGGCGACCATCAGAACGCCAGATGCAACAAAGATAAAACCGGCCAGCTGTTGGCCGGTTATTTTATCGCCTAGTATCGCCGCATCCATAATCATTGTAAAAGGGGGAATAATAACAGTTACTAATGCTGTTGAACCTGCGCCTGCCCGATTAAGCAAGGTGAAAATACAAGATATAGGCAAGGCTGGTGGAAAGCCCGGCTAGTATGATGATTGATAACAAATTGATACCACTTGGCGTGATGGTTGGTATGCCTTCCATATAATAGACAATCATACTCATCCAGAAAGCGCTGGAACACAGCATAATGGTAACAGATACCAGAGGATCAATACCCTTGATCAACTTACGCGCTAGCGTGGTGGAAACAGCATAGCATAGCGTGGCAAATAGCACATTGTTCACCCAGATTTTCCATGGAAAATTGAAGCAACTCAGTAGAGCCGATAGCAATAATTACGCCAGTAATGCCTAGCCCCTAACCCTATCAGCCGAATGGGCGTAAGACGTTCATCAGCAAGAATTAGACTGGAAAGGATCAACGTCAGAAAAGGCAGTATTCGTGTTGATAATTGTTGCCAGACCGCCGGTGATATATTGCTGTCCATAGACAATCGCCGAAAAGGGCAGGGCATTATTTGTCAGCCCCATCAGAACAAGAAAGAACAGCGCACGCGGCGCATAAGGAATGCGTTTTCCCATCATCCACATCAGGACAAGCATAATCAGGCTGGCTATCAGCACCCGATAAAACACGATAGTAAAGGGAAGGGTTGTTTCTAGCAGCAGCTCAGCTGTCAGGAAAGACAAGCTCCAGACAAAGCAAAGAAGGAGAAGCAATCCCCATACAGCAATAGGCATATTTCCTACCTTCCCTTATCATGATGATGAGGTCATCATATCAGAAGTCAGAATATGTGCCAGTATCGTTATTAGCTATTAAGTGGTTGCGGGTTACCGGAATCCCGCGTGTATTGAACATTTCTGTCAACTCACCGGTTTCATACATCTCACGGATAATATCACAACCGCCAACAAACTCACCTTTTACATAAAGTTGAGGGATGGTTGGCCATTCTGTGAAAAGCTTGATGCCTTCACGGACAGCATCATCTTCCAGCACATTCACGCCTTTGAAGGGAACGTTCAGATGCGTTAATACACCGACAATCGCGGCTGAGAATCCACATTGAGGAAATACAGGAGTGCCTTTCATAAACAGAACAACATCCTGACTGGAAATGTCGCCTTCGATGCGTGATTTTGTTTGATCATCTAACATGATTACTCCTCAATAGGGGTCGTTTGTATGGCGAGAGCATGGAGTTCATTCCCCATCCGGCCGCCAAGGGCATCATAAACAATTTTATGCTGTTGCACGCGTGATTTACCGGCAAACGCTTTTGATTTTATATGACAGGAATAATGATCCCCATCACCAGCCAGATCTTCAATTGTGACTTCACTTCCTGGTAAAGCTTCAAGGATCAGCTTTTCTATTTCATCAGCACGCATAGCCATTTTATTTTTCCTATCTGTTATTTTTGTCTGGATTCCATTAAGGCAGGAAGCCAGTTTTCAAACACGGATTTAAGCTCTTCTACTGAGATAATGTCGCCAGGGCCAAGTTTCAATTCTTGATGATTATTAGTTGTAGCAATTTTCTGAAAATCAACGCCATATTTTGATGCAGCGTCTTCCACGCGCGGAAGGATCAGCGGTTACCACAAGATATCGACCCTGATCTTCGCCAAAAGCCCAGCCATGGGTCACCTGATCTGTTGTTAGGGTGATATCTGCCCCTGTCTGGCCTGCTATCATCATTTCGGTTAAAGCTACTAACGCGCCACCATCACCAATATCATGAACAGCAGACACGATATGTTTTTCTACCAGATGCCTGATCAGGTCACCATGGGTTTTTTCCGCTTCCAGATCAACAGGTGGCGGGGCATCAGGGTGATCATTGCCGGCAATGACATGGGCATAGACGCTATTTGATAGCCAGCCATCATTAGTGGCGGCATTCTGTCCAATGATATAAACCGTTTCTCCAGCTTCTCTGATGCCGATATTGACGGCATTGGTAACATCATCAATGACGCCAATCATACCAATAACAGGTGCTGGTGAAATAGCCTGACCATCGGTTTCATTGTAAAGCGATACATTCCCCGATACGACAGGAACATTAAGGGCGGTACAAGCTGCGCCCATGCCTTTCACCGAACCAACAATCTGACCCATAATAGCCGGTTTTTCCGGATTGCCAAAATTGAGGTTATTGGTAGTTGCTAATGGTCTGGCCCCTGTTGCGGTAATGTTACGATAGGCTTCGGCAACAGCCTGCATCGCCCCTAGATAAGGATCAGCCAGTACATAACGTTGCGTGCAATCAGTTGTTACCGCCAGCCCGCGATTAGTACCATGCACCTGAACCAGCCCTGCATCAGAACCGCATTCAATAACCGTATCAGCCATGACGTGCCGATCATATTGTTCATAAACCCAGCGCCGACTTGCTAGAAAATGGCTTCCCATCATCTGTTTGAGAGCAGCGCCTAATGCCATATCCTGAATAAGCTCTTCTTGTGATGCTTTCTTTGGGGCAGGGGTTTCTTCAAATGGACGGTCATATTCTGGTGCATCATTTACCAGTGGATCAAGTGGTAGATCAGCCACGACTTCTCCATGTGAAGTAAGCACCAGATGGCCGGTATCGGTAACCTTTCCAATAACAGCAAAATCCAGATCCCATTTATCAAAAATGGCCTGCGCTCTTTCTGTTGCATCAGGTTTTAGCACAACCAGCATACGTTCCTGTGATTCGGAAAGCATAATTTCATATGGGGTCATGCCCTTTTCGCGGATAGGCACCTGATCCAGATCAATTTCCATCCCCATGCCGCCCTTACTGGACATTTCTACCGAAGATGAGGTCAGACCAGCTGCACCCATATCCTGAATAGAAACAACCGAATCTGATGCCATAAGCTCAAGGCTTGCTTCCATCAGAAGTTTTCCGGCTAGCGGGTCACCAACCTGAACAGTAGGGCGTTTGGACATATCCTCTTCACTGAACTCGGCAGATGCCATAGTTGCCCCATGTATTCCGTCACGACCGGTTTTTGCGCCGATATAAATAACCGGATTGCCCAGACCGGAGGCAGCAGAAAGAAAAATGCGATCTGCTTTAGCCAGACCCACGGCCATCGCATTAACCAGAATATTCTGGTTGTAACTAGCATCAAAATGGGTTTCGCCACCAATGGTCGGAATGCCGATACAATTACCATACCCGCCAATACCGCTAACAACGCCACTCACCAGATGCCGTGTCAATGCGTGGTCAGGGGCGCCAAAGCGTATCGCATTAAGCAGGGCAACAGGACGTGCCCCCATGGTGAAGACATCACGCAAAATGCCACCAACGCCAGTCGCTGCCCCCTGATAGGGTTCAATAAATGAAGGGTGATTATGGCTTTCAATTTTAAAGACAGCCGCCATCCCATCACCTATATCGACCACACCGGCATTTTCCCCCGGGCCATGAATAACCTGATCACCAGTTGTTGGTAAAGTTTTCAGCCAGCGGCGAGATGATTTATAAGAACAATGTTCAGACCACATGGCAGAGAAAATACCAAGTTCGGTGAGATTAGGAATGCGCCCCAGTCGTTGACAGATGCGGTCAAATTCTTCAGCGCTTAACCCCATATCACGGGCTTGATCAACAGTTGTATGTTTGGCTTCCATGCTCATGATGCGGCCTCAATAATAGACGTCAAAAGATAATGGCCATCCAGACCACCATGGAAAGCTTCCGCCTTTCGTTCCGGATGCGGCATCATCCCAAGCACCCGACCATTATCAGATGTTACCCCGGCAATATCATCTATGGCACCATTAGGATTATAATTGGCAGCACCAGTATTGGTATAGGTGAGGGCAATCTGTCCTTTATCTTTTATTTTTCTGATAGTATCCGCATCAGCAAAATAATTGCCTTCATTATGGGCAACGGGAATAACTAACTGCCGCTTTTCATCACAATGACCAAGAATATTATTGCTTTGGGTATGATGAAGGGAAAGCGTTACATCACGGCAGACAAATTGCAATTGTTTGTTCCGCATCAAGGTACCCGGAAGAATGCCTGCTTCGGTCAGAATCTGAAAGCCATTACAAATGCCAAGAACATACCCCCCGCGCCAGACATGTTCCATGACCTCATCCATGATGGGTGAACGGGCAGCAATCGCCCCGCACCGCAAATAGTCACCAAAAGAAAAGCCGCCGGGCAGGATCACCAGATCATGTTTGTCCATGCTGGTTTCCTTATGCCAGTATTGTGCTGGCTTGGTGCCAGTAATATGTTGCACCGCTGTGATGATATCCCTGTCACAATTTGATCCGGGAAAACTGATAACCGCTACATTTGCCACTGTTATTACTCGTCCTCAACCTGATCTTCGATAGCAATATCGTAATTTTCAATAACGGTATTAACTAACAGGGTTTCGCACATTTTCGCGACTTTCTGTTTTGCGCGATTGTGATTACTTTCCGCCATGGAAAAGCTAATGATTTTGCCAGTGCGGATATCGCTAGCCTCATGATAACCAAGATTGCTAAGTGAATGTTCGATGGCCTGACCTTCGGGGTCAAGCACGCCCTCTTTCAAGCTGATCGTAATAGTAACCCTTAGCATGATAATCCTCTCTGTTATGGCAATGATACAGTTAGCCCGAAACGGGTTGCAATATCCTGATAGGCGTCAACTAACCCGCCCAGATCTTTCCGGAAACGATCTTTATCCTTTATGTCACCGGTTTCTTTATCCCATAGACGGCAGTTATCAGGACTAATTTCATCTGCGAGAATGATGGCAGGTTCATCCTTGATAGGACTGGCAGGGCGGCCAAACTCCAGCTTGAAATCAACCAGAATAATGCCAATGTCGGAAAATATTTCCATTAGCAAACGATTAATGGCAAGCGCTGTTAGGCGGATATGCGTTAATTCATCTTCAGTAGCCAGATCAAATCCGGTGATATGTTCCGCTGTAATAATAGGATCGTTAAGGGCATCTTCCTTCAGATAGTATTCAACCATCGGGGTTTTCAAACATGTGCCCTGACTGATGGGAATATGCTTTCCGGCCAGCCGCCCAACCATTGACCCGGCGGCTATATTTCGCACAACCACCTCAACCGGAATAATATGACATTTGCGGATCAGCTGTTCGCGGTCATTCATCTGTTTGATAAGATGATGATGAATGCCTGCTGCACCAAGTTGGGTCATAATATGATGGGAAATGGCATTATTAAGTTTGCCCTTTCCGGAAATAACTTCATGTTTCTGGGCATTATATGCCGTGGCATCGTCCTTGAAATACTGAACCAGCTCATCAGGCGTGTCAGTTGCGAAAATCGATTTCGCTTTTCCTTCATACAGTTTTTCACGGTGATCCATGTTCAGACTTATCATCTTAATGATTGATAATATCATATTATCAACACTACGGAATTTAAGCAATCATTGCCATGTCATTTTAAATGTTATTTTGAATCAAAAACCCGATCAAAAATGTAATCAATATTTTTGAAATGATGTTTCAGATCAAACAATGCGCTGAGTTCATCTTCTGATATGCTTGCCATCACAGTTTCATCAGACAGCAGATAATCGAGTAAATGCCCACCTTCATGCCAGACACGCATGGCGTTACGTTGAACCAGAACATAAGAATCTTCACGACTAATTCCATGCTGGGTCAGGGCGAGCAGAACTTGTTGTGAATGAACAAGCCCGCCAAGTTGATCCAGATTTTTTGCATAGTATCCGGATAGATCAGCAATTTTTCGATAACAGTAGCCAATCTATGCAGGGCAAAATCAAGGGCAATAGTTGCATCAGGGGCATGAACCCGTTCAACTGAGGAATGGGAGATATCCCGTTCATGCCAGAGCGTAACATTTTCCAGTGCTGGTGTGACAGCTCCCCGGACAATGCGCGCCAATCCGGTCAGATTTTCGGTTAATACAGGGTTGCGCTTATGCGGCATGGCTGATGACCCTTTCTGGCCCGCCGAAAAATATTCTTCTGCCTCACGCACCTCGGTTCGTTGCAAATGCCTGATCTCTGTTGCCAGATTTTCAATAGATGCAGCCACCACTCCCATAGTTGCAAAGAACATGGCATGGCGATCACGCGGAATAATCTGGGTAGAATGCGGTTCTGGTGTCAGCCCCATCTTTTCGGCAACATAGCGTTCCACATAGGGGTCAATATGGGCAAAAGTTCCCACGGCACCGGATATTTTGCAGGTGGCAATGTCCGCTTTTGCCTGTTCCATGCGGGTTAAGGCGCGGGCAAAAGCCGTGTAATGGCCAGCTAGCTTAAGGCCAAAAGTAACAGGTTCGGCATGAATGCCATGACTGCGCCCCATCGTCGGTGTATATCTGGTGTTCCATGGCGCGTGTTTTAAGGGCATCCATGACACGAGTGATGCCTGCTATGATCAGATCACTGGCTCGGCGAAGCTGGACGGCCAGAGTTGTATCCAAGACATCAGAAGACGTCATGCCTTGATGAACAAATCGTGCTGGAGCCCCTATATATTCTGCCAGATTGGTCAGAAACGCGATCACATCATGCCGTGTTTCCGCTTCGATTTCATGTATGCGGGCAACATCAAACTGACCTTTTTCCCAAATCGTGCGGGCATCTTCTTTGGGAATAACCCCAAGCTCGGCCTGAGCATCACAAGCATGTGCTTCAATTTCAAACCAGATTTGAAAACGGCTTTCATCTGTCCAGATTTCCGTCATTTCGGGTCGCGAATAGCGCGGGATCATGATATACTCATCCTGTTATATGATAGACTTTTACGGCTTTATTATCGGTCGTCATGTTAGTCAGCAAGCAATAAATTGTCCAGCCTTCCATATGATATTCTCATCTTAGAGTAATCCGGCATTCTTGAAACTGAAATGACCTTCGTTGCTAATGATAAGATGATCATGAAGCCGTGCATCAATCGTCTTGATGGCCTGGTTTATATGTTTGGTCATGGCTATGTCCTGCTGTGATGGCTCGGTGCTTCCAGAAGGATGATTATGAACAAGAATAATTGCTGTTGCATGATATTTTAGCGCATTCTGGACAATCTCACGCGGGTAAACAGCGACCTTATCAACCGTTCCGGAAGCCAGTTCATCTGCGGCAATGATACTGTTTTTGCTATCTACAAAAATGACCAGAAAGGCTTCTTTTTCGATAAATCCTATGCGGGTACGACAATAGATGATGACATCCTGCCAAGATAAAAAGGTTGTTTTATTGATGATTTTTTCTTCACCAAGTCTAAGTGCAATCATATGAATAATCTGGAATAAAACCGCACTATGTTCACCGATATGATCAATTTCCGATAATTCCTGCGGGGTTGCCTGACAAATGGCATTAAAGGTTTTGAATTTTTCCAGCAATGCCTTGGCAATTGGTTTTGTGTCACGCCGTGGAATAGAATAAAACAACAGCGATTCCAGTAATTCATAATCAGCAAGTGTATTAGTACCGAAACTCAGTATCCGGTTTTTCATCCGTTCCCGTGCTTTGTGTGTTCGGGTTTAGATGAGTGCTTATTATCTTTTTGCACAGCGTAACCTTAGTTTTATGGTGGCTTAAACCTACTTAGCCGCTGACAATCACATACTCATATAATGACATATCTGTTTTGGGTTATGGCGAAAAGTATAATTTAACCACTTGTGTTCACACCAGCTATTTTATTTTCCCCATAAGGAGGGTTGAATATATTCCAGTGGTGACAGGGTAAAAATTTCCACCCCGTCTGCTGTTACCCCTACGGTATGTTCAAACTGTGCAGATAATCCGCGGTCACGGGTTACTGCTGTCCAGCCATCAGGAAGGATTTTGACTTGCCATGTTCCGGTATTGATCATGGGTTCTATGGTAAAGATCATACCTTCTTCTAGGATGGTGCCTTCTCCGGGGGTCCCATAATGCAATACGGTTGGTGCAATATGAAATTGCTGTCCTATACCGTGGCCGGTGAAATCCCGTACAACAGAAAACCGGGCAGCTTCAGCGTAAGTCTGAATGGCATGCCCAACATCGCCAAGGGTTGCCCCGGGTTTAACCATATTGATCCCCCGCATCATGGCCTGATAAGTCACATCGGTAAGCCGCTTGGCCTTGACGCTAATATCACCAACCCAGAACATGCGGGACGTATCCCCATACCAGCCATCCAGAATAACGGTGATATCAATATTGAGAATATCACCATCTAGCAAACGCTTATCTGACGGAATGCCGTGACAGACGACATGATTGACGGAAATACAGGTGGCTTTGGGGTATCCTTTATATCCCAGTGGTGCTGGCGTTGCCCCATGGTCATTTATAAACTGGTGGCATAGCGTATCAAGTTCAAGGGTTGTTACTCCCGCTTTTACAAAGGGGGTAATATAATCCAGTGTTTCAGCCGCGAGTTTTCCTGCTTTCCGCATTTTAAGGAAACCAAGTTGATCATGGCGGGGAATGGGTTCAAATCGCATTATTCAGGAATTACCATATTAATATTGTTGGTCAATGTTATAGCCTTCCTTGTGATATTGCAACGCCATGCCATTATTTCAACGCCCTGTTCGTATGCTGTTCTTAATGTTTTTGCATAAATAGGATCAATATCTTCGGCAATGACCATTCTTATTACTATCTGCCCTTTGCACAACAAATAATAATGCTGCCCTAAAGCCGTCTTTTTTGCGTTTATCAGTTCCTGTAAATGTTTGGTGCCACGTTCAGTAACAGAATCAGGGAAGGCAACGGTATCAGGTTGATCTGGATCAGATAGTCGCAAATGCACATTTTTTATTTCCAGCAACATAGCCGGGCTATTATCATCAGCATCATCAAGTTTGAAATCAAAGCGGGTTCCTTTTTTCCATGTATATTCCCGTTGAATGGTCTGGTAAGTCTGGAAGGAAGGAATAACCCCTTTGATAAGGGCTTCATAAGCGATAGCATTTGGGCGATTTGTATTAATGCCAACAAGGGTATTATCTGCTTCGATTAATTCCAGTGTATATGGCAATTTTCGTTTGGGATTGTCTGATCGGGAACACCAGACACGACTACCCGGTTCTTTTAATCCAGTCATGGCCCCGGGATTGGGGCAATGGGTTACTTCAATATGATCGCCAAAATCAACATCAGCAAGAAACCGTTTATAACGTTTGATCAAGATGCCTTCGATTAGCGGGGGTAAATCCATGATCTTATCCTTATTTGTCTGGATTATTTATTAATTAAGCAAATGCAGTTGATCTGCCAACACTGCGCTATATAACTTTATCACATAACATAAACATTGGGTGATTTTATGATGCAACCTTCTGCGGCCTTGATTATTATCGGTGATGAGATTCTCTCCGGCCGGACTCAGGATAAAAATATCAACACTCTTGCCAGATTTCTATATGATCGCGGTATTAATTTAGTGAAGTGCGCGTTATTGGTGACAGTCATGAGCGTATAGTTGCCACCGTAAAAACGTTATCATCCGAATATGATCTGATTTTCACATCAGGTGGCATTGGCCCCACCCATGATGATATCACAACCGAGGCCGTGGCGGTCGCATTCGGCGTTAAGGCGATACGCCACCCTGAAGCAGACGCATTATTGATTAATCATTATGCGGATACAGGTCTGGACTATAATAGCGCAAGACAGAAAATGGCTGATATCCCCGAAGGCGCAGAGCTGATTTATAATCCGGTATCTGCCGCCCCAGGATATCGTATCGGCAATGTCCATGTCATGGCAGGAGTGCCCAAAATTTTTGAAGCCATGCTTGTGCAGATGGAAGCCATGTTACCCAGCGGCATAGATCGCCATCGGGTATCTGTCCAGACAGCATTGGAGAGGGCACATTAGCCGAAGGATTAGCCATAATCGAAGCGCAATTTGATAGCATCAGCATAGGCAGTTATCCTTGGTTCAAGCCCGGGCAATATGGCACGGCGGTCGTTGTTTCTGCTCTTGATCGGGATCATGTCGATAAAGCGGCAGCGGATATACTGGAACTGATCAAAAGCCTTGGCGGGTCTGGCGTTATCGAAGAAACAGTTACCGGCGGAAATACGGTCTAGTTGCCAGATATCTGATTATTAATCCTCATCAGAAGGAGGACGGATAGAGGTTTTAACATTCGGCAGATGCCGATGGTTATGGCTCTTTTTTGTCTGACCTCTTGGCCGGCGATATCGTTCAACAAAAGCGTTTCTGAATTCTTTGCGATCCATCACCTTAAGATGGTCTTCGTCATTTCTTTTTGGGGTTTTGAGGAAATATAGGGTGGCCGGAACGGCGCATGAACGGGGTCAGGATCAAACCTGCAACAAAACCGCCAATATGGGCAAAATAGGCAACTCCGCCACCATCACCCCCAAGACTTGCCGGTGCTGATAGAAACTGAATAATAAGCCAGCCCGCCAGCACGGCAATAGCAGGAAATGATGCCCAGCGCACAAAGATGAGTATCACAATCATGACCCTGACTTCGGCATGGGGATAAAGCATCAAATAGGCGGCTAAAACACCAGCAATAGCCCCAGATGCACCAACCAGAGGCGTCACGGATGTGGGATCAATGGCAATATGTGTTAGGGTCGCGGCAACTCCACATGCCAGATAGAATAGCAAAAACCTTACCGGCCCCATGCTATCTTCAACATTATCGCCAAATATCCAGAGATAAAGCATATTACCGCCCAGATGCAATAAACCGCCATGCATAAATACGGACGTAATCAGTGTCGCTTTATCGGGAATATCAAAAAAATAGCCCGGTCTGATTTCTGCCCCTGTAATTAGGGCAGGAACAGCCCCATATGAAAAGATGAATAACCGTTCCAGCCGTTCACTGAGCCCTATCTGGTATAGAAAAACCAGAATACAGATCGCAATAATCACGCGCGTGACGATTGGTGTCCGGCTGGTGGGATTATTGTCAAAAAGTGGCAGAAAAAACATATTGGATTCCGTTATAGACATATTATTTATCTTTTATATCGTTCTTTTTGAATCATGGTATCTGACTTGACATATGCCCTGAATAATATTTAACAAGTAAAAACACGGGCCTTCATAACAGGTTCATAATTGGGGGCATGGTGAAACAGGTAAACACAGCAGACTTAAAATCTGCCGCCGTAACAGGCTTCTCGGTTCAAGTCCGAGTGTCCCCACCATGCTTTTCCATATTAAGCCATTCCACAAATAATTGTGCGCCCTTTGTTTGATTGCTCTGCCAGTCATCAGGGGCGGTATCATCTGCCATATCTGATATATATTTTAAGGCTCTAAAATCACAGTTATAAAAATCGGGCACATTTCGCCAGAGCATATGCTTCCATATCCACCACTTCTGTCTTGATGGCAGGGGTGGAGGTGACAAACTGATCACCTGTCCCGCATCTGACCCCATCATAACCAAAGCTGATAGCAATATCTTCTTCAAAAGGCGTTAGCCCTTTTGCAAAGCCAAGAGCTTCTACATCCATGTCTCTTTCGATGAATTGTCCAATTTCTATCAACCCCTGAATGGATGGAACCAGACTTCCTGCAGTTCCGTAATTCAGTATTATTTCTGGCTGATATGCCGCAATAGCCTTACCTGCTGAGATACTGGCATTAACCTTGCCAACACCAGTATAGATGATAGTCCAGTCTGGTAATACATTCCGGGGGAGTTCACTTTCTAAGGCGACAAAAATAATAGTATTTTCCGGAGTAATGGATTTATTTTTCATCTGTTTCCCCTTGGTTCTAATTGATTTTTCAGGTGTTTGTCAGACTTTTTATCAGGTCATCAAAGCGGTTGAGATAGGCTTTTCTAGCTTTTTCCGGAGATAATGGGGAAATGGTGACGTCAGGAATATATTTGGGGTTGGCAATAAAACGTCTGGCGTCGCTTTCTTCAAAGCCGGCGATTTGTATGGCTTCCAGATAGGCGACGGTTTTATCAGCCGTTTTGACAGCTTTCTGCACCCATTGCGGTAATATCCCCGGTAATCCAAAGCGGATGTTGATGGCGTTGCATAAACGATCTTCTATGTCGCGGTAATATTCCCCCAGAAAATGCTTGAACGGGGTGATCATATCACCAATAACGTATTCTGGCGCATCATGGAGAAGGCAGGCCAGTTTCCACCGCTGGCTTACAGCCTGATTCTGCCGACAGAAAATATCTTCGACCAGCACGGAATGATCAGCAACAGAATAGGGCCATTTACCCTTTGTCTGGCCATTCCATCGGGCAACACGGGATAAGCCATGAGCAATATCTTCGATTTCAATATCAAGTGGCGTTGGTTCTAGCAGATCAAGTCGGCGACCGCTTAACATCCGTTGCCATGCACGTTGCTTTTTTTCATGACGTTACTTGCAGAAGTAGTTAAAATCACATTATATCTTTTGAAGGGTTATCATAACGCCATAATAAGGTTATTCTACCCCACTTAGCACGATTAACACGTTTTACTGGTTTTATATAGCCGATGGATTTTCATCAAACTACCGATAGATATCGCAGGCGCGAAGCTAAGTCGCAGATGAAATTTATTCTCTGGGTTATTTCAGCTATTGCTATGCTTTGGGTGGGTTGGATGATTGGTCAGAATCAGCAATGGTCTGTTTTTCATCTTCCAATGAACGGTTTCAGGATATAACCCAGAAAAATGATCAGCTGGAACATATGCTGGCCGCCATGACAGAACAGCTGAAAGATGAAAGAAACCGCCGTATTGCAGCAGAAGCTCTGGTTGATGAAGAAGATCAGGAATTGCTTTCTATCCGAAAGATAGTTGCCCGGTATCTCGCTAATGACGTGCCATCTGAACAAATTCGCCAAACCCTAAATCAGCTCGGTAAGCCTAGCAAATGTCGCACGCTTGAAAACAGGGACATCGAAGTCGTCACCCCAAGCTTTGCTGGTGGAGAAAGCAACCGTCTTTTCTATCCGACACGCTTAGTGTATTTGTTGAAGGTGAAGTTGGCATGGACGAACAGCGCGAAAACCCTTGGTTTGATGCCACACAACCAGTAATTGTTCGTACATCCTTTCTCGGTGGGGAGAAAAATGCTACCGGGTTATTACCGTTATCTATGGTTTTATCACTTGAAGACTGGTTTATCCGTATCCGGCTGACCAGCACTGAGCTGAAAGGTTATGTCAATGTCACTGTCAGCAAATGTCTGATTAACTAGCTGCTGGATCATCTGGTCGTCCTAGTTCGAATACATCATTAATAATGGCATAATCCTTATAACCCAGCCTTGCCACTGGCTTGAAACTGGCTGTATCAACTTTGCCATCACTGGTGATTGCCGTATCATCAATGCCAATGCCCACGATTTCGCCTATCACTAATCTGCTATATTCACCAGAAGCAGCTGATGGCAGGTCTATAATCTTCCATAATTTACATTCAAGATAACAAGGGGCTTCTGCTACATGTGGAGAAGATACCAATTGTGATGGGGCTGGTGTCAGTTTAGCTGTTTCAAATTCAGATATGTCAGGTGCTACACTGGCTGATGAAATATTCATGGCATCAATTAATGATGCTGATACGATATTGACGACAAAATCACCAACGTCTTGAATATTTTTGACGGAATCTTTATGCCCAGCCGCTTGAGGCGATGAGGAAAAAGCTACCATAGCAGGGGTTTCCGATATGGCATTAAAAAAACTATATGGTGCCAGATTATGAATGCCATCTTTGCTAATGCTGGAAATCCAGCCGATTGGCCTTGGCGCAATAATGGCCTTCAAAGGGTTAAAGGGAAGTCCATTTTCTTTATGAGTGCCGGTGGGAAAAAACATTCTATTATCCTTTTAAAAAGATTATTAATTACACATTACTTCCGGGGGATGATAAGGAAGGCGCATTTGGGTCGGCGGGAACGCCTATCCCGTTTACAGGGGTACAGTTTGAGCCGAAAAATTGCTGTATCATGGATTCTTACATGCCATCCATTCCCGTTCAGCTGTGCCAAATCCGGAAAGTGATATAATGATTAATAAGGCGACTAAGCCGTAGATGATTAATGACCAATTGCTCATTCTGATTCCTGTTCTTTATCTTTATGCATCTGGTATACAGTTACCATATCAGGCTACCATATCTTAATATGGGATGGCAGGTCTTGTTCATCAACATGATCTTCAGAAATGATTTTGCCAGCAACAGATTGCCCTGCTTGGTGGGTGCTATCCGGATCACCTGTCACCAAGGGATGCCATGCGGGTAAATCCTTTCCTTCATAGATCAGACGATAGGAACAGCTTTCAGGCATCCAGGGATATCATCAAGTTTTCAGGTTTAAGAATGACACAATCCGGCACAAAGTCTTTGCGCCTGGAATAGTTCTGGCACTGGCAAGTTCCATGATCTAATAGGGTGCAAGCCACATTGGTATAATGATATTCACCGGTATCAATATCTTCCAGTTTTATCAGACAGCATTTGCCGCATCCATCACACAGGCTTTCCCATTCATCATGCGACATCTGGTGCAATGATTTTGTTTTCCAGTAAGGATGATCTGTTGTCATGACCTAGTTATAGCTAAAAGCAGGTCTGCCAGTCTAGCGGCTTGTTTCGCGATAGTAGTGGCGCCTATGACATCGCCTAAAGCCGATTGTGTTGGCGGCCCAAAAGCCCATAATCCGGGTAGAATTTTGTAACCTGGGGAAAGTAATTGAAAATTATCATTAACGCGGATGCCGCCATTGGCCATAGTGCCAGCAATATGCGATTTTATCAGACATGATATTAAAGGATCGTGACCTATACCGGAGGCAATAATAGCATAATCGCAATCAACCGCATCATGGCTGTTCAGGGTAAGTGATAATGGTGGCGTAGCTTGGCCAGATATAATGCCGCTAACCCGATCTTTAATGATCTGCATCTGGCCGGATGACTGCATAGCATTGACGGCGGCAATGCTTTGCGGGCTGGCACGGTAACGGATCAGCGACCAGAGCCAGCCTAACCTGTCCATCAGACGGCGTTTGTCGTGATCAGGCAACCGCCGCCAGCCGTCAGGTAATTGTACTCTAAGTCCTTCATATGCAGACTGCCATGCAAATTGAGTCCAGTCACTGTCCGGAAGATAAGTGCGTATATGCCGCAGAAAAGTTGATGCTGTTAAACCCTCAGGAAAAGAAGGAATATCCATATGTTCCCACGTTGATTGTGGTGGTGGCAGGATACCATGGGGGGTGATCAATGATATCTGGCCTTTATGGCCGTTTTCATATAGCCCTAGACAGGCATCAAGGGCAGTTAACCCACCACCGATAAGTCCGATATGCGCTGTTGATGGGATATCATCTATGGCATCCCCTTTCCATGGTGCGGCTATAATATGTTTTGCTTTCAGATCAGCAGGCAAATCATCAGCAATCAGATGCTGTACAGATGGTGAGGGATTACCCGTTGCCAGAATTACATTTCGGGAAGACACGATATCACCATTATCCAGTTTGATATACCATAAAGCCATATTATCATCATGATCAGGTTGATGTGGCCCAATATCAATAGCCTTACCGGTAATCACTGTAATCTGACGTTCAATATCATGATGAGCCAGCACGCCGGATAAATAGCGGGCAAAATCACCCCGCCGGTAAAACCGGCCAGCGCCATTATCAGCAACAGCATCAGGATCATCAATGTGTTTTGCCCAGTTCACAAAATCATCAGGGATATTCTGATCAATCACCATCAAATTATCACGCACATTTAAACGAAAATGGGGATGTGTGGTTCCATAAGCCTTGCCATGCCCCAGAGGTGATGTTCCTATCACCGTTATTGAGCTGAGATCAAAGTCACGTCTGGCCAGATGCACCAGCAATACTGCGGCGGCGAACCCATCGCCAATGATTACAAAGGGATGTTGCATCATAATGGTTCCGCCATCTGGATGATCACCGGTTATCGGCGAGGATCATATCACTGGCTTTTTCTGCAATCATCAGAGTAGGGGCGTTGGTGTTACCAGATACAAGACTAGGCATAATGGATGCATCAACAACGCGAATGCCTTTCATGCCATGAACCCTTAACCGGTCATCAACAACATTGGTGTTAGCATCTGTTCCCATGCGGCAAGTGGATACCGGATGATAAAGGGTCACCCCGGTCTGGCGCACATAATCCAGCAATTCATCATCACTATCCACTATTTTTTCCTGGTCTGGCTTCTTCGATGACATAAGGTGACATGACATCATTTTCCATCAATTGCCTTGCCATACGAACCGCTGCCAGATGAACACGCTGATCTTCGGCGGCATCAAGATAATTCATCCGTATCAGGGGTGGGGCAAATGGGTCAGCAGACCGGATATGCACAGAACCGCGGCTTTCGGGACGCAGCTGGCAGGGGCCAATAGTCAGGCCGGGGAATGTATCAAATATCCGTTTGGCGGGATTAGCATAACTGGCATTGGCAATATGATACTGGATATCAGGGCCAAGCAATCCATCACGGCTTTTGACAAATCCCAACACAATACCAGCAGGCATGGATAATGCCCCTTTACGTTTTGTTGCGAATTTGAGTAATTCACCAGCCAGACCAAGCCCGCGGGTTTTACTATTCAAAGATGGTAAATCCTTTAATTTCCATGATAGGCGGGAAATGTAATGATCTTGCAGGTTTTTCCCGACAGCTGGCAATTGATGGATGGTTTCAATGCCATGTTGCGAAAGCGTGTCATGGTCACCAATGCCGGATAACTCCAGCAATTGTGGTGACTGAAATGCCCCTGCAGCCAGAATGACTTCTGCATGTGCGGTCAGGGTTTCCGTTTTGCCGGATCGGGATACTGTCACGCCAGTGACGGTTTTGCCTTCCATAATCAGGCCGGTAGCCATGGTATGACGCATGACATAGAGATTACGCCGCCCCCGAACAGGATTGAGATAACCTTTTTCGCCGACCATCGTAAGCCATCACGCATGGTTGTCTGGGCATAGGCAAAACCTTCCTGATCATCACCGTTATAATCAGGATTAGTAAGCCAGCCTTCTGCACGGGCGCTTTCCAGAACTTTATCCATGGCTTTATAATATTCACGCACATATTGAACATGCAGAGGGCCTTCGCCGCCGCGATATTCCTGATCTGCAATCTTTTTTGTTATGCCTTCAAAACATTCTGTTTTTTGAAATAGGGCAGGACATCCTGAAAACTCCACCCTTTGTTTCCACTTTGCGCCCAGCTATCATAATCATGACTTTGGCCACGCACATAAATCATGCCATTGATGGATGATGATCCCCCCTAACACTTTACCTCTTGGCATATCAATACTGCGATCAAAAGTGCCTTTTTCCGGTTCGGATTTAAACATCCAGTTTATGGCAGGATTGACCATGGTTTTGACATAGCCAACGGGCAAATGGATATAAGGGTGGCGGTCTTCACCACCTGCTTCAATAAGGATCACGGTTGTTTTGCCATCGGCTGTCAGGCGGTTTGCCAGAACACATCCTGCCGACCCTGCACCAATAATAATAAAATCTGCTTGTTTCATGTTTATTCCAGTGGAATTATGATAGTGTCATTTATGATGATAATGGATGATAGTTTCATATGGACTCAATCGCTACTAACTCTTTATATTATGTTCATTAAACCCAAGAAAACAACACTAAAAGCAAGGCCATGACAAATCAGAGCAATGATAAAAAAACTCTTGTTCTAACTGGCGCCAGCAGAGGCATAGGCCATGCTACGGTTAAGCGCTTTTCCGAAGAAGGATGGCGCGTTATCACATGTTCCCGTCATGCTTTTCCAGAAAATTGTCCTTGGCCTGCTGGTGAAGAAGACCATCTGCAAATCAATCTATCGGATCAGAATAGTATTGTTGCTGGCATTACCGAATTGCTTGAACGGTTAGATGGTCAGCCATTGCATGCTCTTGTTAACAACGCTGCTATTTCGCCGAAAACGCCATCAGGTGGCAGGATGGATAGTAAGGAAACGCCAATAGAAGATTGGCATGAGGTGTTTCAGGTGAATTTCTTTGCCCCTATCATGTTAGCGCGGGGATTAGCGGATGCTCTTATCCGTGGGCAGGGGTCGATTGTTAATGTGACATCAATCGCAGGAAGCAAAGTTCATAATTTTGCTGGAACCGCCTATGCGACATCAAAAGCCGCATTGAGTGCCCTCACGCGGGAGATGGCAAATGATTTTGGTTCAATGGGGGTGCGCGTTAATGCCATAGCCCCCGGTGAAATAAAAACCGATATGATATCTGATGAAACAGAAAGAGTAATTTTGCCTGATATTCCCATGAATCGTCTTGGCACAACAAAAGAAGTAGCAGATAGTATATATTTCCTTTGTTCAGATGAGGCGAGCTATGTCAATGGTGCAGAATTGCACATAAATGGTGGACAACATGTTTGAATTAACAGGAATTATTCAGGTTAAGCATAAAAAACGATAAATGTGTGGAAGGAAAGACAAATGAACAAACCAGAGCGTTTTGCGCCCAATTCACAAGAAGCAAAAGATATTGCATATCATTTTCACCCCTATACAAATCCTGCTCAATTATCTGAACAGGGGCCAATGATTCTGAATAAGGGCAAGGGCGTCTATGTTTATGACAGTGAAGGCAGGGATTATATTGAAGGACTGGCCGGGCTATGGTGTACATCATTTGGCTTTAGTGAACCAGAGCTTGTCAAAGCTGCAACCAAGCAGATGGAAGAATTGCCCTATTATCACAGCTTTACGGCTAAAACCCATAATCCAGCCATTAATCTGGCCGAAAAACTGATCGCGATTGCACCAGAAGGCCTAGATAAGGTATTTTTCTGTAATTCTGGGTCAGAAGCTAACGATACCGCTATCAAAATGGTCTGGTATTATCATGCGGCCATTGGTAAGCCTGAAAAGCGTAAAATGATCAGTCGTAAAGGCGGCTATCACGGCGTGACATTAGCGGCATCAAGCTTGACAGGTCTGCCCTATGTTCAACAGGGTTTTAGCTTGCCGCTAGATTTTGCCAAACATACTACATCCCCCAATTATTTTCAGGGTGCTCATGAAGGTGAAAGTGAAGCCGATTTTGTAAAACGCTGCATGAATGATCTGGAAGACATGATTGCCGAAGAAGGCGCGGATACCATCGGTGCTTTCATTGCCGAGCCGCTAATGGGTGCCGGTGGCGTTATTCTACCACCAGAAGGGTATTTTGAAGCCCTACAGCCCATTCTGAAAAAGCATGACATTCTGCTTATCGCGGATGAAGTGATTTGTGGGTTTGGCCGGACAGGTAATATGTGGGGGTCTGAAACTTACGGGCTTAAGCCTGACATTCTTACTTGTGCAAAGGCACTATCCTCTGCCTATATGCCTATCTCGGCTGTTCTCGTATCTGATGAAATTGCAAGTGGGATGGCTGTTCAGGCAGAAAAACTGGGACAGTTCGGTCATGGCTATACCTATTCGGCACATCCGGTTCCTGCTGCGGTCGCTTTACGCACCATTGAGTTGATGGAAGAACGCAGTATTATTGATCATGTGCGGGATATTGCACCGCTTTTTGCAGAAAGAATTGATCGGCTGAATGCTTATTCTTCTGTTGGTCATACGCGGCGGATCGGGTTAATTGGTGCTATGGAGTTTGTTGCAGAACCGAATACACGCATCAAAGCTGACCCCAAGCATAAAGTTGCGCCTCGTGCCATGAAAATGATTCAAGATGCTGGTGTCATTGTCCGTGCCTTACCTATTGACGGGATTGCATTTTGTCCGCCACTGATTATCACCGCAGATGAAATCAATATTATGTTTGACCGGATTGAAAGCGCCATGCCGGAAATCGATAAGATGGTGGCTTCACTCGACTAATCTGTTTCGGGTTTTGCATGAGTAGGTGATGTACGCATTAACCGAAGACAGATGTCATATCCTGACCAGGGCATTGATTGATTTATCGCAAGATCAATGCCTTGGTTTATCTATCCCTTTTTTTTCTGATGATGAAATATCAGACCTGAAAAAAGAAGCAGAGGCCTTGCCCAAGCGGAAGGCGCGTGATCGGGTTTCGCATAAAGGAAATGTTGTTTTTCAGGATTTTCATATCAGCTTTCCGGCACCGCGTCAGGGGGCACTTGACCGCCTGTGCCATTTGCTGGAATCTGGATTGAATCAGGCGAATGCAACCTGACTAATCCTGTTCTTACCATGCCTTATCAAATCAATGATCTGGCTGTTCAGGATTATCCGGCGCAATCAAAGGGCATTGGTATTCATCGTGATGGTTTAAAATATCGCCAGATTGTGATTATTATTACACTGGCAGGCCAGTCCCGCTTATGTCTATGTCAGGATAGGGATGGTAAGGGTATATCTGTTATTGACGATAGCCCCGGACGACTGGTTTTATTATCCGCACCGGGTTTTGCCGGACGTGATGGTGATAATGGTCGCGCGCTACATTTTGTAGATCAGGTAACAGATGGCCGGTTATCAATCGGATTGCGGCAGGAATTAGGGTGATTTGCCCTAAAAAAAGCATAAATTGCTAATATCCTTGTTTTCATGATCAATATGTTTGATGATTTTATCATCATCCTTTGGTTTGTAATGGCATGCCAAAGGTTGCCTATAAGTCAAATACAAAAGGAGAACATGATGCAAATAACGGTATCTGGTAAAAATATGGATTCTGGTACAGCATTTCAGGAACATGCCGAAACACAACTTGAAGCAGTGGTATCAAAATATTTCCCCCGGGCGGTGTCTGGTAAGGTAACCATTGAAAAGGATACGGTTGGATTTGCAGTAAAGATTTATGTTATTCTGACAACAGGCATGGATATGGAAGCCAATGGCAAAGCCGGTGACGCCCATCAGGCCATGGAAATTGCTAGCGACCATATCGAAAAACGGTTGCGGCGGTATAAAAGACGACTGAAAAACCATCATCATGATCAGCCGGAACAGGATTTGCTGGCTGCTACCATGACGGTACTATCCTATGATACCCCTGCCACAAATCCAGATGATAACACTGATGAGCAGGATGAAACCTCCACGGATGGAGCGCCAGTTATTCTTGCAGAAATGGATTATTCCATCCAGAGTTTATCCCTTGAAGAAGCGATCATGCGGTTTGATATCTCTGGGCAGTCCGCCATGATGTTCAGAAACAAAAGTCATATGGGGTTGAATATGATTTATCGCCGGAATGATGGCAGTATCGGCTGGGTTGATCCGCGTGGTAACCGGTAGGAAGCATTTATCCGGTTAATAGGCGCGGTTAAGATAATTTAACTGCCAGTAGCCGCCATTTGTCGCCACGGCCTGGGACTTGCACCTTCTTTCATATAGGTTAATCCCGTCATGGATAGAGGGGCAATATCAAGTGCTAATGCCTGATCTGGCTGACAGTCCCATGGCAAGCCCGATCAGTGCCCTTATCACCATGCCATGGGTGATCAGAACAGTGTTTTCTGTCGCGTATTCGGGCAAGGTAGGCTTAAGTTTTGTCATGACTTGAGAGAAACTTTCCCCATCAGGGGGAATGCGGTCTGGATGAATGAAATGCCAGTTATGTTTCTCCCCTTGTGATAGTTCCTCGTGCCACAATGTTTCGATATTCTGGCCATGCCACTTGCCATAGGATTGTTCGCGTAGCCTGTCATCATCATATTTGCCAGAATATGTTGCCCCGTGATTGAAACCAATTGGTCGGCTGTCTGCTGACAACGGATAAGCGGGCTAATTATCCAGCGATAACGATCAGGTAAGTCCGCCCCCATAGCGGCATAATCATGATCTGTTTTTATATCAAGAGGCGGGTTTTCTGGTGGCACGCATGAACGGTCATAATCTGTTCGGGCATGCCGGATCAGGATTAATTGTTTAATAACAGGGGATATCATGCGGCGGCCATAACCATCAGAATGATGCTGGCACTGATCATTTGTGTTGCGCCTAACCCATCTCCATTTACGCCGCCAATATATCGGGTTAATACATATCCGAAACCATATGTGGCAACACCAGCTAATCCCATCGCAATAAATACCGAAAATGACCCGCTAAGTAAAAGCGCAAGCATAAAGCCTGTCCCCATGCTGATCAGCATGGTGCGTTGATCGGGCCTGCCAACAGAATGGGCAAAGCCACTGGTATCAGGTGGTGGATATGCCCATGCCTGAAATGCCATCATAGAGCGCGTTAATGCTGCACTTGCCAGCCAGCCGCCAATTAATGTTGTAATTCCTTCTGTTAAAAGGTCGGCAAGACAGGCTATCTGGATCGTTACTATCAGGATTAAGGCAAGAACCCCGAATGCACCAATATGGCTGTCACGCATGATTGCCAGCCGCCTATCAGGATCAGAAACGCCCATGCTATCGGCGACATCAGCAAGACCATCTTCGTGCAGCCCCCCTGTGATCAAAGCCGATACGGCAAGCATCACGGCCACAACAGCCCAATCAGGAATGTTGGCCAATGACAGGAATAATGCAGGAATAGCCGCACATCCGGCAATCAGTACACCGATCAGGGGAAAGGCGGCATAGCTATGGGCAATATTTCTTTCATCCGGGTAATCCGTCGCAACCCCGGGCAGACGTGTCAGGATCATTGCCGCCATGCGGCTATCCTGTTGATAAATCTTAAACATGCGGTGAATATCCGTGAGGATATTATCCATCAGACACTCCGGCTTCTGCAAAGGTTGCCATCCCATTATGGGTGGCTAATGCCGATTTGACAATCTGTAAGGCAATGGCCGCGCCACTTGCTTCACCCAGCCTCAGGTCAAGATCAAGAATAGCAGGCTTGCCGAGGGCATGGATCACATGACGATGACCGGGTTCTTTAGAATAATGGCTAATCTGGCAGTGATCAAGCGCGGAATCATCACTTGCCCAAAGCGGCAGGCAGGCCGCTGTTGAAATAAACCCATCCAGCAGAACCGGAATACGCCGCAAACGGGCGGCCAGAACGCATCCGGCAATGGCTGCCAATTCTCTACCGCCTAATTCGGATAGCATGGTGACCGGATCAAGCGTGTTATCTTTTACCCTGTTAACAGCTTTGGTAATAACACTGATTTTATGCGCTAGCCGGTCATCATCAACGCCTGTCCCGCGTCCTGTCCATGTTTCAGCATGGCCACCAAAAACCAGATGCGATAATGCGGCGGCGGCGCTGGTATTACCAATGCCCATTTCACCCGGCAGGATAAGATCAGCATCATCAGGAATAGCATCAGCACCGATTTGCATGGCTGATAATGTTTCTGCGATGCTCATGGCAGGCTGTTCGGAAAAGTCAGCAGTCGGTTTATCCAGTGATAAGGAGAAAACATTCAAACTGGCACCAGCTGATTGACAAAGCTGATTAATAGCGGCTCCACCATGCTGAAAATTCAGAACCATTTGTTCGGTTACTTCAGGAGGAAAGGCAGATACGCCGTTTAACGCCACCCCGTGGTTTCCGGCAAAAATCAAACAGGCTGGTTTATTAATCTGGGGTTTTTCCTGCCCTTGCCAACCAGCTAGCCAGATGGCTATGTCTTCAAGCCTGCCAAGGGAACCCGGCGGCTTGGTCAGCTGTTGCTGTCGCTGAAATGCTTGATCAGCCTTAACAGCATCCATAGAAGGCAAGTCAGCCATATAGGAAAGCACCTGATCTATATCTGAATATTCAATTCTCATCACAATAACACCATCCTATTTTATCCGGGTTTCTATCCCGGCTATGACAAAAGTTACCTGCTTGGCTTCGCTGGCAAGCCGCTGATTAATCAATCCGATATGATCACGAAACTGACGCGCCATCGCGTTTTCAGGAACAATACCGCCGCCAACATCGTCTGATACGAAAATAGCCTGATGATGTCCTGTTTTTATAGCATCAATGGTTTGATCTAAGGGGTCTTGCCATTCTTGTTCAGCCATCATCATATTGGTAAGCCATATCCCTACACTGTCGATAAGAATAACGCTGTTATCATGTTTCAGAGAGTTTATCATTGCCGCCAGATCAATGGGTTCTTCTATGGTTTTAAAACGGTTTTTCCGCAGGTCTTTATGGCGCTAATCCGTTCTTTCATTTCATCATCAAATGCCTGTCCGGTGGCTAGATAGAAAGGTAACTGGCCAGTTGGTGCGGCCAATGTGATCGCGCAATGTTCTGCCGCCGCGCTTTTTCCGGAACGTGCACCACCTAGATATAATCTCATGTCAATTTGTGTCATTAAGACACCTCAATAAATGATGATGCAGTAACAAATGATGTTTTGCCTTAATCAAATATAAGTTGCAAATATTTTTATTTTCCGTTGAGGATTAATAATATGTGTTATCTTTGCTCAAAATAAATTGGGCTAAGCTATTTTGGGAATATGGCCATGAAAGAACAAAATAAAACAGAAATGGGCGGGCAGGGTCGGCGGTCACGAACCAGGCAGGTCGAAACACAGGAAGAAGCGGTCGTCTGGCCATTGATCAACTGGACTGGATATTGCCATCCTATTCGGATCAGCCTGTTGAACCGGTATCCGAAGATGATCTTGACCGTATTCATGACACCTCCATGCGGGTGCTGGAAGAAATTGGCATTGTTTTTCTGAATGATGAAGCGCTTGATATATTGGCAAAAGCCGGATGTGACGTTGATTTTGCCAATCAGAATGTCCGTATGGATAGGGCATTGGTGATGGAAATGGTACACCGGGCCCCTTCACAATTTACCATAACCCCACGCAATCCTGACCGTGCCCTGACTATTGGCGGTAACAACATGGTATATTCATCTGTGGCTTCTGCCCCGAATGTCAGTGATCTGGATCACGGCCGCCGTGTAGGGACGTGGCATGATTTTCAAAATATGATCAGGTTAAATCAGTATTTTAACTGCCTGCATTTTATAGCCGGATATCCGGTTGAACCGGTTGATATTCACGCATCTATCCGTCATCTGGATTGTCTTTATGATATGCTGACCTTGTCTGATAAGGTGGTTCATGCCTATTCACTTGGCAGTGGACGGATTGAAGACGGTATGGAAATGATCCGGATTGCCGGAGGTCTTACCGAAACCGAGTTTCAATCAAAACCGCATATGTTGACCAATATCAATTCTACATCGCCGCTTAAGCATGACTGGCCGATGCTTGACGGGGCTATGCGTTGCGCCAGACGTGGTCAGGCTGTGATTATCAGCCCTTTTACTCTTTCTGGTGCTATGGCACCAGCGACAGTTGCCGGGGCGGTGGTTCAGCAAAATGCCGAGTTTCTGGCCGGTCTTGTTCTGATGCAATTAGTGAAACCTCATGCCCCCGTGGTTTATGGGGCTTTTACCAGTAATGTTGATATGAAATCAGGCGCACCAGCATTTGGAACACCGGAATATACCCGCGCTATGCAGATATCCGGTCAATTGGCGCGGCGTTATGGGTTGCCGTGGCGCGGTTCTGTTGCCTGTGCCGCCAATTATCCTGATGGTCAGGCTGTCTGGGAAAGCATGGCGTCGCTAAATGCTATATCGTCGGGTCATTGCAATATGAGTTTATCATGGCGCAGGCTGGCTGGAAGGTGGACTTTGTGCCAGTTTTGAAAAGCTGATCATGGATTGTGAGATGCTTCAACAGATGATTTATGTAAATCGGGCGATTGATCTAAGCGATGATGCGCTGGCGTTTGAGGCAATTAAGGAAGTAGGCCCCGGAAGTCATTTTTTTGGGGCAGAACATACCCAGCGGCGATTTAAAGATGCGTTTTATTCCCCGTTTCTTTCAGACTGGCGCAATTATGAAAGTTGGGAAGAAGCAGGCAGTATGACCACTGAAAAAAGAGCAAATGCTATCATGAAGGATATTTGGCAGAATTTAATCCACCGCCTATGGATACGGCCATTCATGATGAATTACTGGATTTTGTCAATCGGCGAAAGGCTGAAGGCGGCGTTGTGACCAGATTTTGATAACCCACAGATTTTGATTGATTTTTTCCCTTATAGTAATAAGCGGATTTATTGCTGGTCATTGATTTTTTGGTGAAAAGCGGTATAAGCAAAGCAGACTTATGGCAGGGCAACATGCTGTCGGAAGGCACGCAATTATGGCTGTTAAACCGGATCATGAAAATATTGAATTTAAAACGGCAGCATCACCAGAGCTGGCAAACCTCTATGGCTTGACCCCCAAGGTTGTAGCAGCGGTAATTGCGTGTATTGCTGATGGGAATAAAGATCGTTTAGTTTCTCTTATTGCGCCTCTCCATCCTGCCGATCAGGCTGATATGATAGAACGGCTAAATTCCGCACAGCTGAAACGATTTACCCTGATGATGCGGGAAAACCTTGACCCAACGGTTTTAACCTATTTGCCGGATTTCATTTTAGAAGACGTGGTTTCCAGTTATGGTGTTAATGAACTGGCGCAGGCGTTGCCTGAACTGGATAGTGATGACGCTATTGATATTCTTGAAGACCTTGAAGATGAAGAGTGGCAGATATTCTGGCCGCTTTGCCTGTTGGTGAGCGGCTAATCGTCGAAGAAGCCCTGTCTTATCCCGAACATTGCGCTGGCCGTTTGATGCAGCGTGAAGTGGTGGTATGTCCATCGCACTGGACGGTTGGTCAGTCGATTGATCATTTTCGTGCGCAAGCCGAAGACCAGATGCCTGATGAGTTTTATGCCATCATTATAATTGATCCAGCCCGTCGGGTGCTAGGGCAGGTCAGGTTGTCTAAACTGTTATCATCTGATCGTCCCGTGCGGTTATCCGATATCATGGAAACAGCCCCCCATCAAATACCGGTTACTATGGATAAAGAAGAAGTCGGGCTTCTTTTTCAGCGTTATGGACTTGTATCCGTATCCGTGGTTGATGCGCAGGAAAAACTGGTCGGCATGATTACCGTTGATGATATTGTTGAAGTTATTCAAGAAGAAGCCGGTGAAGATTTAATGGCACTTGGCGGTGTTAGTGACAGCAATTTTGCGGTCATCGCTGATTGCAACGGTTCAGTCCCGATTTTTATGGCTTCTGGTTAATCTCATGACGGCGGTGATAGCGTCGCTGGTTATTGGTGTTTTTGATGATACCATCGAACGGCTTGTGGCGCTGGCGGTATTGATGCCTATTGTGGCGTCCATGGGTGGAAACGCCGGAACCCAGACTGTTACCGTTGCGGTGCGGGCACTAGCCATGCGGCAACTGGGTGATATCCGGATTGTGAACCGTTTTATCATGCGTGAAGTTATGGTGGGGCTTGTTAATGGATTAATGTTTGCCATTGTTGCTGGCATTGTTGCCCTCATCTGGTTTCAGAATATGGAAATCGCACTGGTGATGGGATTTGCCATGATTGCCAATATGTTAGCAGCGGCCCTAAGCGGCGCAGGGATACCTATTATTCTATCCAAATTGAAAATTGATCCGGCGGTGGCATCATCGGTATTTATTACAACCGTTACAGATGTTATCGGTTTCCTGACCTTTCTTGGTCTGGCGGCATTGTATCTGGTATGATGCGTTATGGTTATGCATCTCAAAAAATTATCTGTTGGTTCTGAAAATCTGAAAACACTTGCGGCATGGCATGAACAACTATTGCAACGCCATGGGCGGATTATGCATGTGACAAGGTCTTTTCCAAAACAGGCCTGAAGCAATCCTTGATGGTGGGTCAATGTACTGGATCATTAAAGGCTGGATGTGCGCGCGTCAGCCGATTATTGATCTGGTTGAAGTTGTGCGTGGCGACGGAAAGCCAGCATGTGGAATTGTGCTGAATAAGGGATTAATTCCGGTTGTGGAAAGACGTCTGCGCCCATTTCAGGGATGGCGTTACCTGAAGCCCGAAGATGCCCCACCAGATTTACCAGCTGGAACAGACCCGGATGATATGATGCCAAGGGAAATGCAGGAAGAATTACGCGAATTAGGGTTGCTCTAGGTAACTATTGGTTAGGTCAGGTTTACATGACCTGTCTTGTCATCATCTTCACGCCCATCCCATTCCGCTTCTGGTAAAAGGGATGAAGCAACGCTGGTGCCGCGAACAGCAACAAATGGCCCCTGTGCTTCCAATGGCATCTATTCTCGTGCATACATGCGATAGAAAACGAAACCGATCATGATAATATGCATGATGATCTGAACGCTGAAAAACGCACTGACTCCAATTAAATAAATACTATATCCCAAAACAGGTGGGCCAAATATAGCGCCTAATCCGTTAATCATAACCAGTTTTGCACTGGTGCTAACGACCTGACGCGGGGACAGGTAATCATTCGCATGGGCAATATAAAGGGAATATAAAGGCGTGCTAACCCCGCTATATAAAGCCATCATCAGCCCAAGCCATAAAAAACTGATAGAACTGGCATAATAACTGGCAATGAGAAAACCGAGGCAGAAAGGCTATGGGTGATCAGAATAACGGTTCGCCGGTCAATCAGATCAGATAGCTTACCAATTGGGTATTGAAGGATCATAGCACCGCCACCAATGGCAACCATGAAATAGGAAACCTGATGCAATGACATGCCTATCTTTGTCGCAAAGACAGCCCCCATGCCAAACACAATAGCCGCATTAAATCCGGTTATTAACATGCCGACCACACTAAGAGGGGAGTTATGATAAACCCGCCGGAACGAAGCCGGTTCGGGTTCCTCGAAATCTGGTGATCTTGCGGCTGTTAACATGATAGGGATAGCGGCAAATGATACAATAATTGATACCGCCAGAAACATATCATATCCGGTTTCGCTGCCGAATGTCAGCATGGATTGACCAATCATCATGCCTAACATCTGGACGATCATGTATACGGATAAAAGCCCGCCACGCGATGAATTAGTGGCTTTATCATTTATCCAGCTTTCGGATACGATATACATGCCAACATAGGCAAATCCGGTGAGAATACGCATGAGCATCCACATGTATGCATATTCAACAATCGGATGCACCAAGGATGGACGCTGATGCCAGTGCCGCCATGACACCGAATACGCGGATATGGCCGACCCTGCTAACCAGTTTCGGGATAATAAATGTTCCGCTGAGATAGCCAAGAAAGTAACCACCCATGACCAATCCGGTCATGACATCACCAAATTGGAGCTGTTCTGCTCTTACCCCTAGCAACACCCCCTGCAATCCGTTTCCAACCATGAAAAGCAGAATGCCGAAAAAAAGTGTCCAGGATGAAATAATTGCTGATCTCATCGACTATTCCCATCGTTTATTATCGCAACAGGAATCAGGTGCGATTCTGAAAACTGATTACGCTTTTTTGATTGTTTTGCAAAAGGAATTTTGCACATTCCTCATAGCGCATTAAGCATATCATTCATGCTGAAGGTCTAAATAATGGTTTATGATTGAAATAATGGTTTCGGTATGGGTTCTGACCATATGATCCATATCCGCAATTGTTGAAATATCAAATCGTTCTGCTATCGGTTGCGGAAGCAAGGCATCAGGTTTCTGGTCATGGACACCAATAATGGTTAGACGCATGATCTGATTCAGATTAAGCAACACGGACATTGCTTGTTGTAGGGTTTTGCCATCATCTTCTGCAATCACCTTGCGCTTTGTTAGATTTGCAATAGCATCTATGGCCTGCCCAAAGCGCCGTCCATCCTGACAGGGATGAAGCAATTGCATGATCTGGGAAAGAAGTCCATATCAATCAGACCCCCGGTATTAGTCGCAAATCATGCCCCGAACGCGGCGGATGATGCGTGGTAATGCGTTGCCGCATGTCTTTGGCATCTGCTATGACTTTATTGGCATCGCGTGGCATTTTCATCAGTCTGGCAAGGCAGGATTCTATTTGTTCAGTCAGGTTTTCATGGCGGAAGCCAGTAATGATGCGTGCCCTTATTAAAGCCATATGTTCCCATGTCCAAGCGTATTCCTGCTGGTAACTGGCAAAGCGATCAAAAGCAATGGTAACAGGGCCTGATTTACCACTTGGCCGTAAACGCATATCTACTTCAAAACCTTTGCCTTCAGCAGTTGGTGCTGTCAGAATATTAATCAGTTCCTGGCCAATGCGGGTGAAATACAGACTGGCATGAATAGGGTGATCACCATTTGTCATGATCTGTTTTTGTTCATCATCAGGGGTCTGATGGATAAATACCAAATCCAGGTCAGATGATGACGTCATCTCACGCGTGCCTAGACGACCCATTGCCATGATGACCAGCCCGCCCTCTTCAAGGGATCCATACCTTTTATGAATGTGATCCTGTGCAACCGGTAATGCGGAAATAATCGCTGCCTCGGCAATATTTGATAGGATTAATCCTGTTTCTGATGGTTCAATAATACCGGTGATTAGATGTACATGTGCCCGAAAATGCCAATGCCGGAGGGTAATGCGCAGTTGATTGAGTTTGTCTTCATGTGATTTTGCCGCCGTCATTTGCCCTGACAGGGTATCGGTCATGATTTTGATATCATTTGTAATAGGTTGCCAGAATTCTTCATAAAGCAGGTCATCAACTAACGCCGAATGTGTGGCTAGATTTTCAGCCATGCGTGGGGACGCTAATAGTAGACTTGCAATCACTTTCGTAATCTTGGGGTTGCTTTCCAGAAGGGAAAAGAACTGTACCCCAATAGGCAGGTTTTCCACTAATCGGGTAAAAGCATTAAAAGCCTGATCAGGATAATCGGCTTTACTGATCTGAATAAGCATTTCAGGCAGGAAGCGGCCAAGAATAGCTTTAGATCGGCTGCTCTGGGTGGCGGGAACCTGTCCTGCCATCCAGCGTCGGCATGTGGAGCTGATGCTATCCACATCATGAAATCCTAGCTCTGATAAAGCATTGGCAACAGCATTGCTATCATCATCCTGATCCAGAAGCAAAGACAGGGATATGGGATGGGATGCATCTGTTCTGGCCGGATTAATGCCCATTCTTTCAGAAATGCTTGCTGTATGGGTAATAACGCTATCGGTTAAGGCATGAACAGCCTGGCGAAAGGTAATGACATTATGATAACCACAAAACTGTGCCAGATCAGAAAGCGCTGCACCATGGCGGGGAAACTGATGACTATGGGCATCATGGATCATCTGGATACGGTGTTCTAATCGTCGCAATTGAAAATAATGTTTACTTAACAGGCGAGCTGTTTCCGGTTTTATCCAGTTTAGACGACCTAATGTGGCTAATGCTTTGATGGTTGACCGATGACGCAATTCGCTTTCTCTGCCGCCAGCGATGATTTGCTGAACATGCACGGCGAATTCAATAGACCTTATGCCACCATTACCCTTTTTGACATTAAAACCAAACAGATCCTGGGGTTTCGGTTCCCGCTGGAGCATCATTTTCATTTCATCTATGACGGTGTAATCAAGATAACGACGCCAGATAAATGGTTCAATTTCCGTTAGAAACTGATGGGCGAGGTCAATGGAACCGGCAATGGGGCGTGCGCGGATAAATGCCACCCGTTCCCAAGTTCTTGCCACGGATTCATAATAACTAATGGCGTTATCAAACCGGATAGCAACAGGGGTCACGCTTGGGTTTGGCCGTAACCGGTAATCTACACGCCAGCCTATACCATCTGCGGTGGGTTTGCTCATGATATGGGCAAATTGTCGAGCCAGATCAACATAGACACGGCCACTATCCAGATCATGATCAGCGGTATCATAAAGCACGATCAGATCTATATCTGAAGAAAAATTAAGCTCACTAGACCCCAGTTTGCCCATAGCAAGGATAGTCCATGATGATTCTGGTTTTAAGACGATTTGTCTGTCTTGCCGTCATCTCAAGCCAGTTGGCCAGATTTGTACTGGCTAGATCAGCGGCATGACTAAGCCAGGCGATCTGGTCTGCCACACTCACGCGATCAAGAATATCCAGAACCGTCACAATGGTGTTTATATTCTGCCTGAATACGCGAATGGCCTTCATCGCCTGATCATTGGTCGTGGCCTGACCAAAGCTGTCGATTAAGGCCGTATTTACGGTTTCTATTAATTTTTCCGTATCTTCATTCAGTATCTGTGGAATCAGGTTGATATTTTTTCGGTATAGCTGATCAAGATAAGGGGCAAGATGCATGGCTGTTGCCAGAATAGAAGCTGATGTGCTGTCAATATGCGAAGAAAGCAGATTAAGACACTCATTTTCATGCTGACTTAATTCAGTCAAAGAAACAGGTGATGAAGCAATACGGTTTTCCATGTTATCTTATATTAGATGAAAATGACCATCATGTTTCAATTGATTTTTTGTGTTCCAGCATCTTAAACCTAGTATGAGCGTGGCGGCGATAAGCCCGATAGTAATTCCGACCCATATTCCGATAGGCCCATAACCCAAAGGTGTTGCCAAAATATAACCAGATGATAATCCAATGCCCCAGTAACAGAATATGGAAATCAAAGCAGGTATGCGCGTATCGCTAATCCCGCGCAAAATAGCAATGAATATAGATTGCAGGCCATCAAAAAGTTGGAATATGGCAACCACAATGATCATGGCAATGGCAAATGTCATCACAGCATCGAATAAAGCATCATCCGAATTAAGGAAAAGTTTTACAAGTTCAACCCGGAAGATATAAATGATGATACTCAGGATTAAGGTGACAGCGGTAACCAGCAGAACTGACATTATGCCTGCACGGATAGCTTCATCAGGTTTGTTCGCCCCTGCAGCATGACCGATCCGGATAGTTGTGGCTAATGATAAGGCAAGGGGAAGCATATAGGCGACCGCCCCGATCTGATTACTGATGCCGGATGCGGCCACCGCGGCAATGCCGAATATTCCCATATATATGCCGCCCACAATAAACATTCCGGTTTCTGCTAGCAAGCTTAGCCCGATGGGAAAGCCGACAATCAATAATCGTTTCATGATAAGGGGTTAAACCGGAAAAGCCGTCCAAATGGTCTGGTGCGGCCAATCTGCCTGTTTGTAACCATGTAGAATACCAACATGAAAACCATCAAGATGAAAGTAATTGCGGTTCCCAGCCCGATACCGGCTAATTCCATTGCCGGTATGCCAAACAAACCCATGGCAAAAATCTGATTTAAACAGATATTTATAACAAGGCCTATACAGGTGATGATAACCGGCGGGATAGGTTTCTGATAGGCAGAGATATAATTCCGCAAAACAAAAAAAACAAAAGTAAATGGCATGCCTAAACCCATAAGCCGTAAATATACGGAAGCATGATCAGCAATGGCCGGATCCTGCCGCAACCATAGCAAAATGGTTTTACCGTACCACATGGGAATGATGGTGAATAAACCATATAGAACGGCCATCCATATGCCCATTCGTAACACTTGTCTGGCAATGCGTTGTTTTTTACCGCCAAGGGCTTGTGACGTGAGGGGACTGACCGCCAGCGTTAATCCAATGGCGATAAAATAAAGCGGTTGATACATGCGGTTTGCCTGTGTCCCAGCGGCCAGTGCATCGGTATTGATCCACCCCATCATGACAATATCTGCAGTCCAGATGCTAATGAGGGCAATCTGGCCAATCATTAAGGGCAGGGAAAGTTTTATGGTTGCCCAGAAATGGAAAGACCAGGGTTTAGATGGCGTCATAATAATCCTTTTTGCTACGTAATGATATCTGGAATTGTGGATTAAGGAAATGATTAATGAGAGAATGCAGTTTATAGATATAATGAACATTTGCCGTTATTGGCATCTTGAATTATGAAGAAGACAGAATACCTAAATATAAAGGACAACATAAAAGCAGCCCAATATGCTTTTGTTATATGATCAAATCTTATGAACCTAATTAGAAAAATCATTTCTTATGCAAGTAAAGCGATTGTCGCTTTGGGCATCCTGTTTTTGGGTTTTCAGGGTATAATTATCTTGTTGCAACAAAACCCGAAAAACCATTACAGCCAAGACTGGAAAAATCTGGACGGTTGAGGTGGCTTCCATTGATTTTCAGGTAGCTTTCCCTAAAAAATCATCTTTTGGTCAGGTGGAAGCAAGCCGGAAATCGACGTTGAATTTCAATATTGCCGGTGATGTTGAACAGGTATCCGATATTTTCAAAAATGGCGGTTATGTCACCAAAGGTCAAGAACTGGCAAGACTTGATCGGGATTTGCTAACGATTGCAAGAGATGAAATTGTTATTCAACTAGAAGCAAATAAAACAAATATCACGGAATTAGGTGTTCAACTGGATTTACGCCAGAAAAATTATGAACGGACACGCCAGATGAATGTAGCGTCTGTTGCATCACAAGCTAATCTGGACGATGCCCGACTAGCCCTATCCATGGCTAAAAACGCACTTGAACAGGCCAAAAGGCAACAGGCACAGCTAGAACTAAATCTTAAGCGTGCCAATAAACAGCTTTCAGATGCTATTCTTACCGCCCCTTTTGATGGCATAGTTTCATCTGTAAATATCGGTCGCGGGATGGTGGTTTCACCAGCTATGGCCCTGGGAACAATAACTGATTTATCCAGTCTGGAAGTATCCTTTGTTGTGCCCGGTGATGTGTTTGCCAATGCCAGTGAGTTAATCGGTGATCCGGTTAACATTATATGGCGGTCAGGCGGTCAGGACATTACATCAATTGATGCCGCTATCACTCGCGCCGAAGGGAATGTTCAAGCAGGTGAGGGTGGAGGCAGGTTCTATGCTGAAATCACCTTATCGGAACAGGGTAACTGGATTATTCCCGAAGGGGCTTTTGTTGAGGTGATCTATACTTCTGGTCAGGTCAATGATGTTGCTGCCATTCCTGAAGCCGCGCTTTATGATGATAATAGTGTATTTGTCATTATCGATGGCAGAACGGTTAAGCGGCAAGTTGAGGTTGTTCAGAAATCAGATGGTATTGTCTTTGTCAGAGGGGATATCAACAAAGGCGAACAGGTCGTGGCGACACGATTGCCAGCACTTGGGGACGGTATTCTTGTTAAGCCGGGAAGCAAATGAAGCCGTCAGCTTTTTCTTGAGTTTTTCATCCGGCATCGGACAGCAGCCAATCTGCTCATGATCCTGATGATAGCGATCGGCATGATGTCGCTATCAAAACTGAACCGGCAGTTTTTTCCTGATTTCAATATTGAAATTGTTGGGGTTAGCGTTCAGTGGACAGGCGCCACTGCCGAAGATGTTGATGCGAATATCGTGCAATTGCTGGAACCTGAATTGCGATCCATTTCCAATGTCAAGAAAGTGGTTTCAACCAGTTACGAAGGACTGGCGGCCATTCAGGTAGAGTTCGAGTTTGGCACGGATATGCAGCAGGCTCTTGCTGATGTTGAAACCGCCGTGGGTCAGGTAGATTTTCCCGAAGAAGCAGAAACCCCCAAAGTTGTAAAGGGGGAGTTTTATGATGATATCAGCAAACTGGTTATTTCAGGGCCTTTGATCTGTTTGCTTTACGCAGTATGGCCAAAGATATCAAAGAAGATTTGCAAAGACTTGGTGTTGATAAAATCGAATTGACAGGCCTGCCTGATGAAATCATTAAAATTCAAATCAGCCAGACGGAATTATCACGCTTGGGGCTATCCCTGAATGATATTTCAGCCGCCATATCGACAACGACCCTTGATGTTCCTGCTGGTAGTTTGGCAGATGGTGCTTTTGCGTGTCCGGTCGCTTGGCCAGATCAAAACAGCAAAAGAGTTTGAAAAGGTAGAGGTGCTTGTTCGTCCGGATGGAAGCCGCATCACACTTGGTGATATTGCGGATATTTCAGAAGATGTGGAAACGCCCTCGGTAACCCTGACGCGCAATGGCATGCCCGCTGTTATGCTTTCGTTCAAGCGCGGTCAAAGCAATGATTCTTCACGAAATCAATGACGTTGTTCAGAATTGGCTGTCCGATTATCGCAATCAGGCACCGGAATCACTGGTGATTGATCAATATGATGTGCGCGCAAAATTAATTAAGGAACGCATTGATCTGCTTGTCGGTAATGGCGCTGGTGGATTATTGCTGGTGATTGGGGTTTTATTCCTGTTTTTGTCTGTGCGGGTGGCATTCTGGGTTGCCATGGGGATACCTGTTGCATTTCTGGCAACCTTTGGTGTCATGCTTGGCTATGGATCAGACCATTAACATGATTTCACTCTTCGGACTGATTATGGCATTGGGGATTGTTGTCGATGATGCCATCGTGATTGGTGAACATGCTGAACATTTACGCCAGAACCGTGGGCTTAGTATGCATAAAGCTGCTGCTATGTCGGTGACCCGAATGGGGCCACCGGTGATTAGTGCCATGCTGACCACTGTTGCCGCCTTTCTTCCATTATTCATGATCAAAGGGATTATTGGTGAAATTATTTCCGCGATTCCCATGGTTGTTGTGGCGGTTCTTATTGCCAGTCTGATTGAAGTATTTTTTATCCTGCCAGCCCATTTGGCACATTTTGTCAAAACCCCGAAAGAAAAACATTCTGGTTTCCGCTATCATTTTGATTATCAGTTTAACCGTTTCCGGAATGGCCCATTTCGTCGGCTGGTTGAGCTTGCGGTAAATTGGCGTTATGCGACGATTGCGCTGAGTGTATCCTTATTCATCATCTCGGTAGGCATGATGGCTGGTGGTAGAGTTAATTTTGTCTTTTTCTCATCACCAGAAGCCGATATTGCCTTTGGTAATATTGTCATGGCTCCCGGCACATCGCGAAGCCAGACGGATAAGATGCTGATTGAGCTGGAAGCCGCATTGATACGCGCTGAAACCAAGGTTACTGATGGTGAGGGTGGATTAATCGAATTTCACATGGCGACGCTGGGCCGGACACTCAGCGATAATCCTGATGAAGAGGCAACAGGCGCAAATGATACCCGCGGCGGGATCGTGGTAGAATTGCTGACTGCAGATAAACGGCAAGTGCGCATTGATGATTTCCTGACCGCATGGGAAGCTGAAGTCAATAAAGTGGCAGGCCTGCAACGTTTGACTATTCGTGCCCGCGCGTGGGGGCCTCCGGGTCGGGATATGGATATTCGCCTGATGGGTGATGATCTGATTAAATTAAAAGCGGCGGCGCAGGAAGTGGAGGCACTGGTTAAAGCCGTGCCATTCTGCTTCTGGCGTGACTGAAAATCTATCCTATGGCGCAGAAGAACGGATTGTCCGCATCACGCCTTATGGCCAGTCACTTGGTTTAACCGTATTTTCCATTGGCCAGCAATTGCGGGCATCACTGGATGGCGCGGTAGTCACACGCTTTCCCCGTGGTGATGAAGAAGTGACAGTGAAATTATCACTGCCAGAACATGAAGTGCTGACCGATAATATCGGGGATATCCGCATTATTACGCCAACGGGAAATTATGTGTTACTGCGAGAGGTGGCGACCGTAGAAAATCGGCTTGGGTTTTCGGTGGTCAAGCGGCAGGATGGGTTTCGTGAAGTCGCTATTCAGGGTGATCTGAATGGGGCGGTCATTGCAACCCCGAAGCATTACAAATTGTCAAAGAAGCCGGATTGGATGAAATCGCGGAAACCTATGGGCTCCGCTATCGATATGATGGGCGGGATCAGGAACAGTCAGAAGCCTTTGCCGATATGGAGACTGGGGCAATTCTTGCGCTGATCTGTATCTATATCATTCTGTCATGGGTGTTTTCATCATGGACTCAGCCATTAGCGGTGATGGTAATGATCCCGTTTGCCTTGATAGGTGCTGTGCTTGGCCATTATGTTATGGGATTAACCATGACCATATTATCCATGTTTGCGCTGATTGCGCTGGCCGGGATCGTTGTGAATAACTCCATTATTCTGGTATCAACCATTGAACGCCGGATGGAAGAATCCTGATGGCGATTATAAACTTGCTATTGTATCAGGAACAACATAGATCGTCTTCGTCCGGTTATATTGACCTCATTGACAACAATTTGTGGGTTATCAACATTAATGTTTGAACGGTCATTGCAGGCGCAGTTTTTGATTCCGATGGCAACGACGATTGTTTTTGGTCTTGCCATTACCACATTGCTGGTTTTGTTTGTTGTACCATCTATGCTAGCAATTGGTCTTGATATTAACCGTGGGTTCAAATCAATAGGCAACCGCATTTTTCGCCGTCAGATCAATGCAGAATAGGACATGTTATGGCCCATCCCTTACTGGAAGAAGTGAAATATAACGCTGATGGTTTGATTGCGGCGGTGGCGCAATGTGCGGATACCCATGAAGTGCTTATGCTGGCATGGATGAATGCCGATGCGTTGACGCAAACGTTGGTCACTGGTCAGGTTACCTATTTTTCCCGGTCACGGCAGGCTCTTATGGCGCAAGGGAGAAACTTCTGGCCATACACAAGAACTTGTATCAGCGCATCTGGATTGTGATGTTGATGCTATCCTTCTCAAGGTTAAACAAACAGGCCCTGCCTGTCATACTGGTGCAAAGAGTTGCTTTTTCCGCGATTTGACCTGACAATATGATCCATGACAGATCGTAAAGAAAGCAAAGGTTCAAGTGGGCGTTCATATCGTGGTGATGCCGGATTACATAGCAAGGTCAAAAAAAAAGGGGACTGACCGCTTCATCCCGCCGCTGGATAGAACGTCAGATCAATGATCCCTATGTGGCAGAAGCCCGAAGCAAGGGCTACCGTTCGCGTGCCGCGTTAAAGCTGGAACAGATTGACCAGAAATATCATTTATTTAAACCTGGGCAGACGGTTCTTGATCTGGGTTGCGCCCCGGTGGATGGCTTCAGGTCACGTCGAAACGCATTGGCCTTGATCAGGGTAAAGGTAAGCTTGCAGGTATTGATCTGCTGGATGTTGATCCCATTGCTGATGCTTTGATTCTTAAAGGCGATATCAATGATGATGAAAAACTGGCTGAACTGATTGCCTATATTGGTGGTAAGGCAGATTGGGTGATCAGTGATATGGCGGCTGATACCACCGGCCACCGGCCAACAGATCATTTACGGACAACAGCGTTACTTGAAATGGCACTTGATACGGCGATGCGTGTTCTGGTTCCGGGTGGCGGATTTTTATCAAAATGCTTTCAGGGCGGGGCAGAAATAGAATTGTTAACCCTGATGCGGCAAGCCTTTGAACAGGTCAGACATATAAAACCAGATGCCAGCCGGTCGGAATCGGTTGAAATTTATGTGCTATGTACGTGTTTTAAAGGCGTGCCAGAGAATTATTTGTTCGCTGATTGAAGATATTCATCTTTTCAGATGAGCTAGCATTAGGTATAGATAAGAGCCACCGACATAACCGGAGGCACCATGCCTGATATAACCAGAAATATTTCCGAAGCCCTTACCTTTGATGATGTGTTGTTAAAGCCTGCGGCGTCGTCTGTTCTGCCTTCCGATGCAGATACACGGACACAGCTTACCCGCCAGATATCTCTTCATATTCCTCTGATATCGGCGGCGATGGATACGGTAACGGAAAGCCAGCTGGCCATTACCATGGCACAGAATGGCGGGATTGGCATTATCCATAAAAATCTGGAACCCGAAGAGCAGGCCGCCCATGTGGCATCTGTCAAACGATATGAAGCTGGAATGGTGGTCAATCCGGTTACTATCGAAGATCATAAAACACTATCTGATGCGCTGGATTTGATGCAGCATCATAAAATTAGTGGTATTCCGGTTGTTTCGGCCAAAGATAAAACATTAGTTGGCATATTAACAAATCGTGATGTCCGATTTGCCACCGACCCCAGACAGCCGGTTAGTGATATGATGACGCATGAGGTGATTACCGTTACCGATGCGATTACCCCTGATGAAGCCAGACGGCTTCTGCATAAGCACCGGATTGAAAAACTGGTTGTGGTTGATAACAACAAACATTGTGTTGGTCTGATCACGGTCAAGGATATGGAAAAATCCCAGAATTATCCAAATGCATCCAAGGATATGTCTGGCCGGTTGATGGTTGGAGCGGCCGTAGGAACAGGCGCGGCAGGCATTAGCCGTGCCGAAGCCCTGATTGCCGCAGGGGTTGATGTGGTCGTGGTTGATACCGCCCATGGTCATTCGGCTGGCGTGCTGGAAACAGTGGCGGCTGTCCGTAATCTGTCCAATGATGTTCAGATCATTGGCGGTAACATTGCCACAGCAGAAGGCGCCGAAGCCCTGATCAAAGCCGGGGCAGATGCTGTCAAGATTGGTATTGGACCCGGATCAATTTGTACAACCCGCATGGTGGCTGGCGTTGGTGTGCCGCAACTCACCGCCGTGATGGAAGCATCAGCCGTTTGTCACCGTCATGGTGTCCCGGCCATTGCTGATGGCGGCATCAAATATTCGGGTGATCTGGCCAAGGCGATTGCCGCCGGGGCAGATGCCGTGATGATAGGAACGATGCTGGCCGGCACAGATGAAACCCTGGGGGAAGTCTATCTCTATCAGGGGCGGATCATATAAAGCCTATCGCGGGATGGGATCAATTGGTGCGATGGCACGCGGATCAGCAGACAGATATTTTCAGGCAGAGGTATCCCAGCCATTAAAACTGGTGCCCGAAGGCATTGAAGGTCAGGTTCCCTATAAAGGGTCTGCAGGTGCGGTTATCCATCAGATGATTGGCGGTTTGCGGGCGGCAATGGGTTATACGGGATGCGCCACGATAGCATGCCATGCAATCTGACAGCCAGTTTGTCCGTATCACAGGGTCTGGGTTGAAAGAAAGTCATGTACATGATGTCACCATCACACGCGAAGCTCCTAATTATCGGCATAATATGTAATGACAGATCGTATCCTTGTTCTTGATTTTGGCTCACAGGTGACTCAGCTGATTGCGCGGCGGTTGCGGGAAGAAGGCGTCTATGCGGAAATCCTGCCCTATACCACCAGCCCTGATGTGATTGATAATATGCAGCCCAAGGGGATTATTTTATCCGGCGGGCCTATGTCGGTGGTGGATGAAGATTCACCACGCGCCCCTGATCATGTTTTTTCGATGGGGGTGCCGGTCCTTGGGATTTGTTATGGCCAGCAGACCATGTGCGAACAGCTTGGCGGCAGAGTGGCCAGAGGCACGACAAGGGAATTTGGCGGGCAGAGCTGACTATTTCGGATTCTGTCCCTGTTTGATGGATTATGGCCATTGCAATCCCGTCATCAGGTCTGGATGTCACATGGTGATAAGGTTGATCACCTGCCTGACGGGTTTCAGGTTATTGCTACCAGTTCGGGGGCACCATTTGCGGCGATTGCTGATGAAAGCCGGCGGTTCTATGGGGTGCAGTTTCATCCTGAAGTGGTGCATACGCCAGATGGCAAGTTGTTGCTGGAACGGTTTGCGAAAGGCATTTGCGGCTGTGTCGGTGACTGGACCATGGCATCCTATCGGGAACAGGCGATTGCCGCTATTCGCGCTCAGGTTGGTGATAATGGCAAGGTGATATGCGGGCTTTCCGGCGGGGTTGATAGCTCGGTTACCGCTGTGCTTATTAATGAAGCGATTGGCGAAAGATTAACATGTGTATTTGTTGATCATGGGTTGATGCGTCAGGGCGAAGCAGATGAAGTGATCAAATTATTTGGCGGTCAGTATAATATTCCTCTCATTCACGAAGATGCGTCTGATCTGTTTCTGTCACGGCTGGATGGGGTGACAGACCCCGAAGAAAAGCGCAAGATCATTGGTGCGGCCTTTATCGAAGTCTTTGATCAGGCGGCATCAAAAATCGACGGCGCAACGTTTCTGGCACAAGGCACGCTTTATCCTGATGTGATTGAAAGCGTGTCCGTCACCGGCGGCCCCAGTGTAACTATCAAATCCCATCATAATGTTGGCGGCTTGCCAGATGATATGGCGCTTGAGCTTGTTGAACCATTACGGGCATTATTCAAGGATGAGGTGCGGGCATTAGGGCGGACGCTTGGCATGCCTGAAAACCTGATTGGGCGGCATCCTTTCCCGGCCCGGGGCTTGCTATCCGAATTCCGGGGCGATCACCAAAGATAAGCTGGATTTATTGCGGGCGGCGGATGCTGTTTATCTGGATGCTATCAGGCAGGCAGGGCTTTATGATGAAATCTGGCAGGCCTTTGCCGTGCTCCTGCCTGTCCGGTCAGTGGGGTGATGGGAGATGCGCGATCATATGATTATGCGCTGGCGATCCGGGCTGTGACTTCAACCGATGGAATGACGGCAGATGTTTATCCGTTTAGTCATGATTTTCTGACCCATGTCGCCACCCGTATCGTGAATGAAGTCAAGGGCATCAACCGCGTTACCTATGATATCACGTCCAAACCCCCGGAACGATTGAGTGGGAAATAAATCTGGGCTGAAATAAGGTCTTTACATGGATATAAATATAAGAAAAGCCGTTGGCAGGGATATCCCGCAAATAGAATCCATCACCGCCGAAGCCTATCAGAAATATATTGTGGTAAGTTTGGGCTGAAAAAACTGTGGTTTGGGCGCCTATGGTGGCTGATTATGCGTTGCGCATCTGGCGAATGATATCATTTATTGGTCGTAAGATACCAAACAGAATACCATCATTGGATATGCGGTTATTGTGGTGAAGGATCAGGAATACTGGATGGAAACCATAGCGATAGCACCGGACAGATCACAGCAGGGTATCGGCACTTGAACGGCTGATTCGTTTTGTTGAAGATGTTATTGCGCGGTCGGTTAGGAATACCAGCTTTATACAAATGTAAACATGCTGGAAAACATAGATTGATATCAGCGGCTTGGAACTTTAGTGAGGTCAGGCGCGAGCGCGTGGATGGCTATGAAATGGATAGAAATTTTGCGAAAAGCACCTTATGGCAATAGAGCAAATAGATTGGTTTTCAATCTATCAGAAATCACCGCCTTTCTTAAATAACCGGTTGATTAAATTTATAAAATCAGGTGAATGATACCGGATTTAGTTGGTCGAAGATAAGTAAAACCAATTTAGGCGGTTATCATGGGAAAATTGGCAAAAAAAACAGATGGAAAATTGCGATTGGCAAAACAATTAGGATCTTCTGATTATGGAATGCTTTGGTTGCATTTCTTAAAGGGGTGATAACGGATTGCTGATTTATACATTTCTTTATTTTATAAACAGATTGGATTAAAATTGGGTTTTGTCGACATCCGCCATTGTGGATGGCTCTGATGATCATTTTGACAGGCTGAATAATATCATTTTAATTTTATAAAATCGACCTGGCTCAATGAGGCCTATAGTAATGATTACCTCATAAAGAAAGCTCAGCCCATGTTCACTATCCGGCCATTTGATCCGGCAGATACAGATGCGGTGATTGCCATCTGGCAGGCTTGTGGGCTGACCCGGCCATGGAATAACCCGCAACAGGATATTGCGCGCAAAATGCGGGTTCAGCCTGATCTGTTTCTGGTCGGGTTATCCGCCGGCATCCCCATCGCCACCGCCATGTTCGGCTATGATGGGCATCGGGGCTGGCTATATTATTTTGCGGTCTTGCCCGATCATCAGAATAAAGGCTATGGCCGCCGCCTGCTTGCCCGGGGGAGGAAGCACTGGCCGCGCTGGGATGCCCGAAAATCAACCTGCAGATCCGCCATGATAACACAGACGCCATATCCTTTTATCAGGCATCAGGTTTCATGGAAGACGCGGTGATCAGTTTTGGCAAACGCTATATTGATGATGAATGACACCGGCATTATATGCCATACTGAGGTGATCAATACCGCAACACATAAGAGGATATGATGAAAACCATCGGCTTGATTGGCGGGATGAGCTGGGAGTCCAGCAAAACCTATTACAGCATCCTGAATGAAATGACGCGGGACAGGCTGGGCGGTCTGCATTCGGCGCGGCTGGTCATGGCTAGTCTGGATTTTCAATGATCTGGAACCTAAATTACGGGCAGGGGACTGGGATGGCATTACCGCGATATTGAGCGATGCGGCAAAGCGATGTGTGGCGGCGGGGCGGAATCCATCCTGATCGGCAGTAATACCATGCACCGCGTCCATGCGGATGTTGAACGCGCGGCTGGTGTTCCGTGTTTTCATATTGCCCGTGTCACCGGGGCGGCACTGGCCAGAGATCAACCGCAAAACCGCCGGATTACTGGGCACAAAATTTACGATGCAGGCACCCTTTTTTGCCGATGAGCTGAAAGCACATGCTGATATCGCCACCATTGTGCCAACATGCCAGATGAACAGGACATTATCAATCAGATCATTTTTGATGAATTATGCATGGGCGTGATAAAATCGGAATCTCGAAAAATCTATCAGGATATTATGACCAGTTTACAAAACCGCGGGGCTGATGCCATTATTCTTGGCTGTACGGAAATTGAAATGCTGATCAAGCCTGATCATTCGGCCTTACCGCTTTATGATACCACCCGATGCCATGTGGGGGCAGCGATGGATTGGGCGCTTGATTTGCCTTGTGGGACTTGCCGCTAGCGATGCGGCGGTGTATGGATATATCATTATTGCAGAAAACGGTGAATCTCATGCCGGATAACTTACCCATTCGTGGTCGTTGCTCTTTATCATTTTGTCCATTTTCCTGATCCGCAGGCTGTGCGTGATCCGCTTTATGATTTTTGTGATAACCATGATATCAAAGGCACGATTTTACTGGCGCATGAAGGCATTAACGGCACCGTGGCAGGAACCCCGGAATCCATTTCCGCTCTTGCCAGTTATCTTTACGGCATAGAGGGATGCGAGGGTATGGAAATCAAATTTTCAGCCGCGCTGGATATGCCTTTTCGCCGGTTGAAGGTGAAAATCAAGCCTGAAATTGTGACGATGGGGGTGGCGGATATTGATCCATCCCGACATGCCGGCACTTATGTGGATGCGGCTGATTGGAATGAATTGATCAGCGATCCGGACACATTGGTCATTGATACGCGCAATGATTATGAAGTCGCGATCGGCAGTTTCAAGGGTGCTATAAACCCGCATACAACCAATTTCAGGGAGTTTCCGGCATGGCTGGAACAACAGAAAACCGAATGGCAGAAACAGGGCAAAACCCCGAAACTGGCCATGTTCTGTACGGGCGGCATTCGTTGTGAAAAATCGACGGCATTGGCCAAGAAAATCGGCCTTGATGACGTTTATCACCTCAAAGGCGGTATCTTGCGCTATCTGGAAGATGTGCCAGTTGATCATAGCATGTGGCAAGGTGATTGTTTTGTTTTTGATGAAAGAGTGGCTGTTGGGCATGGGTTGAGCCTGACCGATTATGATTTATGCCATGCTTGCCGGATGCCGCTTAACCCCTGATGAAATGACAGATGCCAGATATAAGCCGGGGGTGAGCTGTCCCCATTGCGCTGATAGCATCAGTGATGAGCGAGAAGCCGGTATGAAGAACGGCATAAACAGATGCAATTAGCCAAGAGAAAGAGGCGTTGAACATCTGGGGGCTAAAACAAACCTCGCCCAAAACACCAGGAAAAAAATATATAGGTATAAAGCCTGAATTTATGTCTTTATTCCTGTCTGGGTTGACCAAATCTGATCAGAATGTAAGGTGAATGCTGTTGCAATCAGCTGTTTTTATTCAATATCTTCAGCAAGAATGGTCATCTGAAAATGATAGCAGGTATCACCATCTTCGGTATCTTTGAAAACAACGCCAATAAACTCGCCATCCATAGATATTTCGGCAGAACTTTCAGCAACATCATCTGAACGTGGTCGTGCGCGAATGGTGGTATTATTGAATTTTGCGCGTAGATAGCGTTCAATCTGACTGGTTTCTCCGGCTTCCATGGTATCCTCTCATTTATTGCGATGTTTAACTATGTACCAGTTTGGGCAGGTTTTTCAATGTATTTAAAATTGTATCGATACCGCCAGCGGTTTTTATCAATTTACGGCGGTCACGCAATTGATATTGCCATCTGTCACGACCTTTCAGCTTGTGCTTTTCAATGGTAAATAGGGGCTGTTCAACGCTGCTGCGATATATAGAAAAAATGGCCATACCATCCAGATGATCAAGCGCGTAATCCCGCCATTCCCCAGAGGACACAAATCTGGCATAAATATTGAGAATTTGGTTTAATTCTATGCGCGTGAAATATCCGGTTGAGTTTCTGGATTTTGTATCTGTTCCATTTCTAATCACATGCATGAAACCATAAACTCCTTTACTTTTGCGGCATTTCTTTTCGTTCTATGCTGGATTATGTTATCCAATTCTATTATGTTGCATGTCATGATGCCATTTGGTCAAGAGATGGGATAAAAAATGAGTGATATTTTTCATGAAATTAACGAAGAACTGCGTGCTGATCGTGCCCGTCTGCTCATGCGCCGATATGGTGGTTATGTCATTGGCGGGATATTAGCAATTATTATTCTTGTCGGGGCTCGTCAGGCCTATATCTATTGGGATCAATCGCATCGGGCGAATGTGGCTAATCAGTATCAGGCAGCAGTGCTTTCTGATGATATTGTCGGTAATCTGGTAGGATTAACAGATGAAAGCAGCGGTTATGGCATGCTTGCACGTTTTGCAACGGCGGCAGAATTATCAAAATCAGATCCGGCTGGTGCAGAAGCCATATATTTAAGCCTTGCCGATGATGATGCGCTTGAAACCGTTTATCGTGAAGGGCGTTGTTATTATCGGTCATTCATGCGCCTGATACGGTTACAGGATCTGAACGCATGGCGCGGCTTGACCGGATTGATCATATAACTAGCCCATGGGCATCACTGAAACTGGAATGGCAGATTGCGATTAGCCTTGATGATGGGGATCAGGCCGCTGCTGTTGCTTATATGGAAACATGGAAATCACTATCTCTACCATTAACTCAACGCGCCAGAGCCAGACAGCAATTACTGGAATCTGTGCTGGCTAACAAAGAATAAGATCGGAGCAGAAGCATGATCATGCGTATAACATCTATCTGCTTTATGCTTTTGGTCACGCTTGGGCTTTCAGCTTGCGGTGATAAGGATGTTATTCTGCCCGGTGACCGCGAAGCGATACTGGATGATATCGCCCTGCCGGAAACCGATGATGCTGCTTTTGCCGAAGGCGCAGGAATTGGTGATCCGGTGCCTAACATTATTTTTGGTCATCCAGGATTATTACCATCACATGCCGGCGGTCATCTGGCCCTTGAATTACCGCTGAAAAAGATATGGTCGGTGAAAATTGGTGATAGTGCTGATCTGGGGACATTGATGGCACAGCCAGTGGCTAGTCAAAATATGGTCTTTGCCATTACGCCGGACGCCATGCTAAGCGCGGTTGATATCACCGATGGCCGAATGATCTGGTCACATCAGATCGAAGACCGTTTTGATCAAACCCAGCCCGGCATTTCGGGTGGTTTAGGTTTGGCCGATGGTCAGATTTATGCTCATGCTGGTGGTCATGTATTGGTAAGACTGGATGCCGCTACCGGTGATGAAATCTGGCGAAGGGATTTTGATCTTCCTATTCTTGGTGGCCCCACGGTCACTGATAAATATCTGGCGGTAACCGATTTTGACGGACGATTGATAGTTATGGATGCGTCAGATGGAAAATTTTATGGACACGCATTGGCAATGCTGAAACAACCCGTGTTCTTGGTGTTTCCTCACCAGCAATAGTAAAAAACGAACTGCTTTTCGCAGGTAACGATGCTGAGGTTTCTGCCCTTGAAACCAATCAGGGGGATTTTTGTGGGTGATAATCTTTCCAGCCTCCTGCCGCGAACAGCTCTTGATCAGATTAATGCTATTGTTGGTCATCCGGTTCATGCTGGTGGTATGGTATATGTCGGCAGTATTTCGGGTCGTTTCGCTGCATTTAATAACAAAACCGGAAGCCCTGTCTGGGAAATGATCTTACCTAGCCATCAAATGTCATGGATTGCTGGTAAATCTGTTTTTATTGTCAGTACCAAAGGCCGGGTATATGCGTTGCGCCGGACTGATGGGGCATTACGCTGGATAACCAGTCTTCCCGGTGCTATTCCTCTGGATGTAAGTGTATCTGATGATCCTATCCGGCATTTAGGCCCTGTTGTTGCTGGTGGGAAGGTCCTTGTGATTGATCACAATGGACGCGCGTTTTTCCTTAACCCTGATACCGGCGAATAGAAAATAATTTATCGATATCCGGTCAGATATCAGCACCACCGATTGTATCGGGCGGAACCTTTATTATGCTAGATGATCTGGTCGTCTTTATGCATATCGCTAAGGCGGTTTATGGTGAAGAAATTCAGTATATCCATTGTTGGTCGTCCTAATGTTGGCAAATCAACACTGTTTAATCGGCTGACAGGGCGCCAACATGCCATTGTCCATGATCGTCCGGGGGTAACTCGTGACCGCCGTGAAGGATTGGGCAAACTGGCAGGGCTGGAATTTCATCTTGTAGATACAGCCGGACTGGAAGAATCAAGCAAAGGCAGTCTGGAAGACAGAATGCGACAGCAAACGGAATATGCTATCGCCAATAGTGATTTGACATTGCTTATTTTTGATGCAAGATCAGGCTTGACAGAAGCAGATATATTTTTTGCCAAAGCTATCAGGCGTTCAGGGGCGGCAGTTCTAGCGGTTGGCAACAAATGCGAAGGCAAAGCTGGCCGTGATGGATTAATGGAAGCATGGCAACTGGGATTAGATCAACCGATTGGCGTATCCGCCGCCCATGGTGAAGGGTTGGGTGATCTTTATGATGCCATTGTTGAAGCAGCAAAGAATATGGGCAAATTGCATCTGCTCATGCCGGATGTGTCAGATCCGGATGAACAAGACAGTGATCAGTGGAATGATGAAACGGATGATGCTGGCAATGAACAAGAGGATGAAAATACTCGGCAAAGCCTGACAGATATAGATGGTGAAGAATATATGCCAGTCTTCATGCCAGTCTTGGTGCTAATAGATGATGAACAGGATACGGGGCCTTTACGCATTGCCATTATAGGTCGTCCAAATATGGGGAAATCAACACTGACCAATTTTCTGCTTGGTGAAGAACGGGTGTTAACAGGGCCTGAAGTGGGCATTACCCGTGATGCGATTGAAATTCCATTTACCTATCAGGATCAGGATATCATGCTTGTTGATACCGCTGGAATGCGCCGCAAGGCGCGCATCGAAGACAAGCTGGAAAAGGCTATGGTAGATGATGCCTTGCGTGCCATTCGTTTTGCCCATGTCTGTATTGTCATGATTGATGCGCGCGAAGATATCCATCGTCAGGATCTGGCTATTGCGAGGTTAGTAGCAGAAGAAGGCCGCGCCATGGTTATTGCCGCGAATATGTGGGATATCACCACAAATAAACAAGAACGTCTGAAAGAAATGCGTTATCAGCTGGATCAATCGCTGGGACAGGTCAAAGGTGTTCCTATTGTCACGATATCAGCCCTTAAAGGCAAGGGTATCGAAAAGCTCATGGATCAGGTCTTTACCATCTATGATCGCTGGAACTGGCGGATACCAACAGCTGGGTTCAACCGATGGCTGGAAATAAAGCTGGAGGCGCATCCCCCACCACTGGTGCAGGGAAGACGATTGCGTATCCGCTATGCCACGCAAATCAAAACGCGTCCGCCTAGTTTTGCGCTATTTGTCAGCCGACCAGCAGATTTACCCGGAACATTATCTGCGCTATCTTGCGGCAGGATTGCGAGAAGATTTCGATCTGGATGGATTGCCATTCCGATTATTAATGCGAAAAAGCAAAAACCCGTATGTCAAATTAATGCTGGTTTTTTTCGTGGTATTAACTGGCGCGTTTAAAATCTGCCCCTCATAGGGGCAGTCTGGCTGGCATAATTTAACAAAATCACCAGCGATATCGTCAGGGGGTTGGCAGAGTTGTTTTATCAATCCCCGGAAATGCCTGTCCAATCATATTGGTAGAAATACGCCCCTGGCTAAGCATATTTACGCAATGTGGTTGGTATGTTTTAGCTCCGCTGCCCAGCTTTTGCCTAAAGCATCCAGTCCGGCTTTACTGGCGGCATAAGCTGACCAGTAGGGCATCTTTCCACTTGCCGCACCGGATGTGACTAATACGGCACGACCGGCATCAGATTGCCGGAACAATGGGTCAAGATGACGGATCATCCGGAACACAGCGGTTAGGTTGGTTGCTATCACTTCATCCCATGTATTTTCTTCCATATGTGAAATGGGTGTTAATGTGCCCAGAATACCTGCATTCATGATCATGATATCCAGTTTTCCCCAGCGTTCATGAATAGCACTGGCCAGATTGGTAGGGCAGGTCGGTCATTTAAATCCATGGTGACAAGTGTTGCACGCGCCGCCTTCGGCTTTAATATCATCATCCAGTTCTTCAAGTCCGGCCTGTGTTCTGGCGGTGGCAATAATATGAGCACCTTCGCGTGCCAGTGCTTTAGCGGCTGCCCGTCCAATGCCGCGTGACGCCCCTGTAACTAACGCGATGCGATCTTTAAGAGAGGTCATTTGCTGATAATTCCTTTAGTTGAATGGCCATCACTGCGACCGGGTTCTATCGGGTATTCGCCTGTAAAGCAGGCATCACAATATTGTGGAGCATGGGTATTGCGTTTGGTTTCATTCAAAGCCCGATAAAGGCCATCAATAGAAATAAAGGCCAGACTATCAACACCGATATGTTTGCTAATAGCATCAGTATCCATATGTGAAGCAATGAGTTTATCACGATCAGGCGTATCGACACCGTAAAAACATGGGTGTGTTGTCGGCGGGCTGGCAATCCGCATATGGACTTCAGATGCCCCTGCTTGCCGGATCATATTAACGATCTTGATTGACGTCGTGCCGCGAACAATAGAATCATCCACCAGAATAACGCGCTTGCCTTTGATGGTCATGCTATTGGCATTATGTTTCATCTTAACGCCGGTTTGACGGCCTAAATCGGTTGGTTGAATAAAGGTTCGGCCAACATAATGATTTCTAATAATGCCAAAATCAAAAGGAATGTTTGTTTCTTCGGCATATCCTAATGCGGCGGGAACACCTGAATCTGGAACTGGAACAATAACATCGGCATCAACATGGCTTCTCTCTTGCCAGTTCATGACCAATATTTTTCCTTGCGCCATAAACATGCTGGTTTTCCATCACACTATCCGGACGGGCAAAATAGACATATTCGAATATACAGAAACGCGATGGTTTAGGGGCTAATGGTTGTGATGAAGTAACCCCTTTATCATTGATGATAATCATTTCACCGGGCTTGATATCACGAATAAAATCAGCACCGATAATATCCAGCCCACATGTTTCAGAAGCAACAACATAAGCATCACCAATCTGTCCAAGTACCAGCGGACGAACACCATGGGGATCACGCATAGCAATCAACCTTCAGGGGTGAAAGACTAACTAAGGAATAAGCACCTTCTACCTGTTTCATGGCATCGACCAGACGCAAAGCAGGATCAGTCTGATGCGACCGCGCCACCAGATGGATGATGACTTCGGTATCTGTTGTGCTTTGCATCAGACTTCCTGTCTGAACCAGCGATTGCCGCAATCTATCGGCATTGGTTAAATTTCCGTTATGGGCCAGGGCAAAACCACCAAATGCAAGTTCTGAAAAAAATGGCTGAATATTTCTAAGCTCTGGCTTGCCTGTCGTAGAATAACGGTTATGCCCAATAGCGGCATGGCCAACCAGTTTATCCAGATGGCCTGATGCGGCATCAAAATTTTCACCTACATGACCAAACCCGCGATGACTATGATATTTTCACCATCAAAACTGACAATGCCGGTGGCTTCCTGTCCACGATGCTGAAGTGCATGCAACCCAAGCGCGGTATGAACAGCGGCTTCATCAGTTCCATAAACACCAAAAACCGCACATTCTTCCTGAAACCCATCAAATGGCAACTTACCACTATGCGGCATTATTAATCTCCATCTGTGATTGTTGGCAAATCACCTAGTTCATCCTGAAGTAATGATCCGGTTTTTGATGATGATGCAGAGGATGAATTGCTTTCATCGGATGTGGAAATAGTATCTTCCGGAATGACACATTTCTAATGGGGCATCAGGGTCAATGATGGTTTCAGGAATTTTTTCAACAATTTCATCACGAATGGATTCCGGTGTTAAATTAGCCAGAAAGATGGTTGTGCTTCGCATGACGTCAATCAAGGTTGCTTGTTGCACCATGTCAGGAAGCGCATCTTCCTTTTCCACGGCGAATAGATGCCCCCATATAGATCAACGCCGCAATAACAATACCGCGGGCTAACCCGTAAATAAAGCCAAGAGGACGATCAAGCATATTTAGTGTGAAACGCCGTAATGGCGGGCTTAGTATATTGGATAGAATATACCAGATGATGGAAATAATAATAAATGGTAAAGCCCAGCCTAATAATGTCCGCAAATCATCAGATGCGATATATTCGGCCAATTGTTCTGTTGTTAATTCGGACAGTAAATTAGCGCCAATTATGGCCAAAACCCAGCCGGTAAGACCAAAACACTTCCCGAATGAGTCCGCGTAAAATAGCCATCACGCCGGATATCACGGCAATGATGACGATCAGAACATCAATCAAATTAAACGGTATGCTAATATCCATGTTAATTCGTTTTACCCTATAATCTATACGCCCTGCAATGACTTATCATGAATTGTCTTTCAAGCCGCCAAGCGCGGCGATTAATTGGCTCAAATCAGCAACATAATTTAGGGCGATATCTTCCGGTGCGGTCATATCTTTTGCTTTGCTGGGAGGGAGAATCGCCTGATCAAACCCAAGTTTTGCGGCTTCTTTCAATCGTAAATCCGGATGCGCAACTCGGCGAGTTTCTGCCGCCAGCCCGACTTCACCAAATACCACGCAACTGCGTGGACAGGGCAGGCCACTCATTGAAGATATCAACGCCGCCGCTACGGCCAGATCAGCCGCCGGTTCAGTAATTTTCACCCCGCCAGCAACATTAAGGAAAATATCCCGTCCTGATAGTGGGATGCCGGCACGGGCTTCTAACACGGCGGCGAGCATGGATAGTCGTCCCTGATCCCAGCCAACCACATTCCGGCGTGGATTTGCCATGGTGGATGGGGCCACAAGCGCCTGTATTTCAACCAGAATTGGGCGCGTTCCTTCCAGCCCTGCAAACACCACCGCGCCAGATACATTTTCCTGTCGATCTGCAAGGAATAATTCAGACGGATTGGAAACTTCGGCCAGACCATTGCCTTTCATTTCAAAAACGCCGATTTCATCGGTTGGGCCAAAGCGGTTTTTGATACAGCGCAAGATGCGGAAATGATGGCTACGGTCGCCTTCAAAATGAAGAACCGTATCAACCATATGTTCCAGCACTTTTGGGCCAGCAATCGCACCATCTTTCGTCACATGCCCGACAATGATAATGGCCGCGCCTTTTGCTTTGGCTGCGCTGATTAATTCAAATGCGCTGGCACGAACCTGGCTTACAGTGCCGGGGCTTGATTCGATTGATGGCAAGAACATCGTCTGAATGGAATCAATGACCGCAACGGCAATGTTTTGCGATGACTGTAATGATGCGGTAATATCCGCGGCATTGGTGCTGGTTGCCAATCCCAGTGACATATCTGTTGTGGCAAGCCCAAGCCTGCTTCCGCGCATGCGGATTTGTTCAACAGATTCTTCACCACTAAAATAAGAAGCCTCATGCCCGCTAATCGCCATTTTGCACAATGTCTGCAATAGCAATGTGGATTTACCAATGCCGGGATCACCACCTATGAGGGTCGCTGAACCGGGCACTAGCCCACCTCCTAAAACCCTATCCATTTCTGGAATACCAGTTGGTGCTGATTGTGGGGGTGGCGATGTATCACCAACCAGTTTATGCATATTGATCTGGCTGCCTCTAGCCCTGCCAGCGGCACCCGGTGTAGCGGTAACGGTTTCTTCGGTTATGCTGTTCCAGCTGTTGCACTGATTACATTTGCCTGACCATTTATTATGAACAGCACCACATTCCTGACAGATAAATTGCGATTTGCTACGCGCCATTAGATGCTTTCTGCATATTTGGTCAATGGTCCAGTGGGTAGCCCATTGACAAATTGATGAACAACCGGATGGTCAACCACTTCCATATCTTTAACACTGCCTTGCCAGATGATATGCCCGTCATGGATCATGGCCACATAGTCGGCAATTTGCCTCACAGAGTTCATATCGTGGCTAATCGTCATGGCGGTGGCGCCAAGCCGGTCAACGGCATTCCTGATCAGCCTGTTAATAACGCCGCTTGTGATGGGATCAAGCCCTGATGTTGGCTCATCAAAAAACAGGATGCCGGGTTTATCGCAATCGCTCTGGCCAGACCGACCCGTTTCTGCATCCCGCCAGAAAGTTCAGCCGGATAGAGATCAAGCACACGTTCTTCAACAGAACATCAGCTAATGTTTCTTTGGCTATCTGCCTTAATACAGCTGTATAAATGTAATTATTCTGGAGGTAGCGAAACATGATATTTTCCCAGACGGGTAGAGAATCAAATAAGGCGCCACCCTGAAACAGCATACCGAATTTCTTTAATACGTCTTCTCTGGTTCGGCGGCTAGCCCCGACGGTTTCAATCCCTTCTACCATGGCTGATCCGCTATCAGGTTTGATCAGGCCAAGAATACATTTCAGCAGAACAGATTTACTGAACCTGACGCACCGATAATGGCAACAGACTGGCCATTAAGCACATCAAGATCAATGCCTTGTAAGACATGCTTGCTTCCAAAACTTTTACATAAATCGCGGATTTTGATTTTTATATCGCTCATTTTATCACCGCACAAACGCAAAACCGGTTATCATGAAATCAAAGATCAGAATCAGAATGGCAGAATAGACAACGGCATTCGTGGTGGCGCGGCCAACGCCTTCGGCGCCACGACCGGAATGATAGCCAAAATAGCAACCCATAATAGCAACAACAAAACCGAAAACCGCCGCCTTAATCAATCCGATGATCACATCAAAGGCTTCCAGAAACTCCATTGTTCCTGATAAATATACCGATGGGGAAAACCCAAGTTGATAGATGGCAATGACATAACCGCCAAATACCCCGATGATATCACCAATCAGAACCAGAAAGGGCAGGCAAATGGTGCCGGCAATCACGCGCGGGGCAATCAGATATTGCATAGGGCGCGTTGACAGGGTGTCCAATGCATCAATCTGATCGGTGACCCGCATTGTTCCTATTTCTGCTGCCATAGCGGCACCTATGCGGCCTGCTACCATTAATCCTGCCAGAACAGGGCCTAATTCTCTGGTGATGATCAGCACCACTACCGTGGCGACCGAGGTTTCTCCTTCGGCTGAAAAACGTTCCGTTCCGGTATAGCTTTGCAATGCTATCACCATGCCGGAAAACATGGTTGTCAGCCCGACAACAGGCAGGGAATAATATCCAATATCAATCATTTGCCGTAAAATCTGGCGACCATACCATGGTGGTCGTACCAGCCAGAACAGAGCTTGTCCGACAAATAAGCTTAGCCGTCCTATTTCCGCCAGCATGGATAAAGCTGCTCTGCCGGGTATTTGCAAGACTTGCATGACTAGCCTTTCTTTATCAGGGCTCTATCGGGCGCATAGTTTAGCATGACTATCAGACATAAGCACGTGATGCCCGAAGCCGGAGTGATGTTAAAACATCATAGCAAATTGTATCACTTAATAAAGCCATCTCATTTGCATCATGGTCAGGCGAAATGATTGTGACATAATCTAGTGATCCTAACACACCTTCTGGCCAGTCCGTGATATCAATAACATGCGTATCCATGGATACACGCCCCAAAATAGGTGCGGTTAGGTCATTGTGACGGACAAAACCCTGATTGCTAAGCTGTCGCCTGATACCATCAGCATAACCGCCGGCGATTGTCGCCAGAACACTGTCACGGGTCAATTGGTGGGTGGCATTATATCCTGTGAATTCACCTGCTCTGGCTTTTCTAATCTGAAGGACTCTTGCTTTTAGTGTCAGGGCAGGGATGAACCCTTAGCTGGAACAGGTGGATATCCATAAAGCACAATGCCCGGCCGTACCATATCACAATGATAATCTTTGCCGCGGAGAATGTTCCACCAGATGCAGCCAGACTGGTCGCGATGCCCGGCATCAGGACGGTAGCATCTTTGAAACGATCAAGCTGGGTATGACTTAAATCGCTAGCCAGATCATCTGCACTGGATAAATGGGAATAGATCAGTGAATCATGCCCTGCTTTGCTGTAATAGGTCTGCATTTTCAGGGGTAAGCCAGCGCCAGTCAATGCCCAAACGGTTCATGCCTGTATCTAATTGAAGCATGATATCAGGCAATGCTGATCCTTTTGAAAGTCGCGGCAACAGGTCTAATTGTTCTGGATCATTTATGCTGGGGGTAAGATTATATTCGGTTATGATATCCAGATCACCAGCAAATAAGCCATCAAAATAGCCAATACGGGCATCACTGACAAATGGTCTGATCGTTGCGGCCTCATCTGCGCTGGCGGTGAAAAAAACACGGCATCCGGCTTCATAAAGGGCAGCTGATACTTCTCGGCACCATGACCATAGCCATCGGCTTTGACCACGGCGGCGGTTGTGGCCTGACCAGAAAGAACGCATTGCATTTCTGCCAATTGGATAGTAATGGCATCAAGATTGATTTCAGCAATTAATCGATCAAATAAAGCCATCTTCTATCAATAACGATCTGGCAGATGATCATCGGCAATAGCATCAACAAATTTGGTGAATTTGCCAATAAAGTTGGGGTTGATAACGCCTGTGCTACCATGCCGCTGTTTGGCAATGATAATCTCGGCCTTGCCTTGTGCTTTTTCTGATTTTTCCAGCCATCTGCTATGCTTTATCTGGAAATGTTCGGCGGATTCATCGGCTTTTTGTTCAGGCTCGCTTTTGCTAAGATAATATTCTTCGCGATAGACGAACATCACCACATCGGCATCCTGTTCAATGGAACCGGATTCTGCGCAAATCAGACAGATTGGGGCGTTTATCTTCGCGCTGTTCAACGGCGCGGGATAGCTGGGATAAGGCCAGAACAGGAATTTGCAATTCTTTTGCAATGTTTTTCAACGTTCGGCTAATGGCAGAAATTTCCTGCACCCGATTTTCTGTTTTGTCCCCATGGGGGCAGAAAGCAGTTGCAGATAATCCACCACGATCAATCCCAGCCCATGGGTACGCTTAAGCCGTCTAGCCCGTGACGCTAATTGTGAAACAGATAATCCTGGCGTGTCATCAATAAAAAAAGGCGCATTTTCAATGGCATCACTGGTTTTTATGATATTGGTGAATTGATCTGCATTAACTTTACCAAGTCGCAATTCATCAGAAGGAATACCGGTTTCACTAGAAAGAATACGGTTGGCAATTGATCAGCTGACATTTCTAGTGAGAAAAAAGCAACATGTTGCGGTTTTTCATCTGTTCTATTAGTGGTTGCCGCATGAAAGGCAATATTGGTAGCAAGGGCGGTTTTCCCCATTCCCGGTCGACCTGCCAATATGATCAAATCAGATGGCTGCAAGCCGCCAAGCATATTGTTTAAACCGGTTAATCCAGTGCCAACACCGGAAATATGGCCTGAGTTTTTATAAGCAGATTCGGCGCGGTCGATGGCTGATCTTAGCGCATGGGTAAGTGGGGTTAATCCAGATGATACTTTATCATTTTCCGCCAAGTTCGAATAATTGCTGTTCCGTTTCTTCAATCAGACTTTCAGCATTATGATCCATATTTGCGGTGCGTGAACGGCTGATGGTTTCATCTGAAATCAGAATAAGCCGTCGCCTGAGAAAGCATTGATAAATATCTTCGGCATAATATTTGGCATCTGATAGGAGGTGACGTTTTCAATCAATTCCCTCAAATAGGATTCAATATCAATTTCAGCAAAATTGGCATCACCGATAAAATAGCTTTTTAAGGTAACCGGATTGGCCAGTTGCCCGTTTGAATACAATTTCCTGGTGGCAGCGAATATCCGGCCATTTAGCGGGTTGAAAAAAAATGACTCGTCCAGATTATCAGGGATTTTGTCAAAAATCTCATTATCGCTAAGCAAAGCCCCTAATAGGTCTTGTTCTGCCTCGATATTCTGGGGCAGACCGGGAACTGGTGTGGTGGCATCAAGGCCAGACTGTATATAACCGTCACTCATGATAAGTTTAACATGCCCTAAATAAAACAGGCGGGCATTGAAAACATTGCCCGCCCATTCTGTGATTTATGTGGATAATGGGGATAACTTACGCGTATGCGTTTTCATCCGTTTGATCATCAGTATCAGCGGTTGCATCAGATGGAGCAGGGGCATCTTCGCTTTGCCTGTTGTGTCCTGCTCATCTTCGGCGTCTAATTCAGCCATGCGCTGTTCAGCGGCTTTAGCGGCTTCTGCTGCTTCCAGACGCTCGCGTTCAGCAACATCATTAACAATCGCCCGGCCAAGTTTGATCTGTTCTTCGGCTTCATCCTGACTACGCGCAATATTGACAGTAACATCAATAGACACTTCCGGATGCAAGACGACGCTAACCTGAACCAAACCAAGGGTTTTGATAGCAGTATTAAGATCAACCTGATTTTTGGTGATGGAAAAGCCTTTTGCTGTTACGGCTTCGCTAATATCACGGCTGGTCACCGAACCATAAAGCTGACCCATTTCACTGGCCGCTCTGATCAGATTGACACTAAGGTCTTCCATCTGTTTGGCAATGGTTTCAGCTTCTGATTTGCGGGTGAGGTTATCCGCTTCACGCTGGGCGCGTTCACTTTCAAACCGTTCCATATTTGTTTTTGTTGCACGCAGAGCTTTGCCTGTAGGAAGCAGAAAGTTCCGGGCATATCCGGGCTTTACTTTGACCAGATCACCCATCTGGCCAAGATTTTCAACACGTTCTAGAAGAATGATTTCCATGATCTTTCCCTTAAGCTACGACAAATGGCATCAGTGCCAGATGACGGGCACGTTTGATGGCAGTGGTCAGTTCACGTTGCTTTTTCGCAGAAACCGCAGAAATACGACTTGGGACAATTTTGCCACGTTCTGTTGTATAGCGTTGCAATAGTTTAACATCCTTATAATCGATCTTAGGTGCGCTAGGATGTGAGAATGGGCAGGATTTCCGGCGGCGCGATGATGAGCGACGAGCGGAAGGTCTGGTAATTTCAAGTTGAGCCATGATCTTTTCCTCTTAATAAAAATGCTCAGGAAGCGGATGCGTCGATGGTGTCACCACCGGAACGTTCAGATTTGTTCTGCATCATGATTGATGGTTCTGGATCAACTTCCTCAATAGCAAGGATAAGTGAACGCAGAATATCTTCATGCAGACCCATGCGACGGTCAAATTCAGCAACCGTATCGGCATCAGCTTCAAAATTGAGCATAGTATAATGCCCTTTGCGGTTTTTCTTGATCTTGTAAGCCATGGTTTTCAAGCCCCAGTATTCCTGCTTTACTACCGCGCCTTTACTATCGGTTATAATGGCACAAAATTCGTTGGTAATGTTTTCGACCTGTGCATTGGACAGATCCTGGCGTATAATGAATACGCATTCGTATAATTGCATGTCATTCCCCTTCTGGATCATGCCATACCCATCAAAAAAGGTATGTGAGCCAACAGCCATAATACAAGAGCCATCAGCAAGAGGTTGTAAGCAAAATTGCTTGATGACGGGTTATTTACCACATTACTGTATTTATGCAAGTCACTATTCTTTCAGTATATAGACAAAATTGAAATAATTCTCATGATAAATGGGGGTAAAATACTTGATATTATGTGCTGTCCGGTGTAGCCATTATACATCAATCCGATCATTCGTTTCAGGATAGCATCATGATTAAAGGCCTTATTGCCCTGTGCTTACCCCGTATAATGACGATATGTCATTGGCACCCGATCTTTTTATTGCACATTCAAAATGGCTTCTTTCCGAAGGTGGCTGTTCGGGACTTGCTCCTTTTGGTACCACTGGTGAGGCATTATCAGTTGGTATTGATGAACGTATCGATATGCTTGAAGCACTTGATTAACAGTGGTATTGATCCTGCTGTCATGATCCCCGGTACAGGATTAACCAACTTACCAGATACTGCACGGCTGACGCGTCATGCTGTTGATCAGGGATGTCAGGGCGCAATGATCTTGCCGCCATTTTATTTTAAAGGCGTGTCTGATGAAGGATTATATAATTACTACAAAGAACTGATCCGCATGGTCGATCATCCTGAATTACGGATTTATCTCTATCATATTCCGCAGGTGGCACATGTCGGGCTAAGCATAGAACTTGTCAAACGGTTATATACGGATTTTCCGGAAGTGGTGGGGATAAAGGATCTGTCAGGTGATTGGGAAAATACTGCTGCTCTTCTGGATATTGACGGACTGATTGTTTATCCGGGGGCAGAGTTGCCAGTGATTGAGGCTATTCGTCGCGGCGCGCCGGGATGTATATCTGCAACGGCAAACCTTAATGGTGTTGGCATTGATGAAGTGATCCAGCTTTGCCATCAGGGTGATTATGACGTTGCTGAAGAAAAACACATTAAAGTCAAGGCTATACGGATGCTGTTTCAGGATTATGCACCTATCCCATCACAGAAAGCTTTGCTGGCCAGATGGTCTGGTGATGCGCAGATGGTCAAATTTGCGTTCGCCATTGATTCCAGCGGCAAGTGATAGTATTGATGCCTTAGAAAATGCATTGATTAAAGAACATGGTTTTCGTTGATGCGTATAAGAATATTTTAGACGAGGAAATTTAAACTAATGTCATCATATTTGATGGAATATTTACCAATCGTTGTTTTTCTGGCTATTGCAATCGGCCTGTCAGCAGCATTTGTTATCGGTTCGGTCATTGTAGGGGCACAGCGTCCTGATCCTGAAAAATTGAGTGCTTATGAATGTGGATTTGAAGCATTTGACGATTCCCGTAGCCGGTTTGACATTCGTTTCTATCTTGTTGCCATTCTTTTATTATTTTTGACCTTGAAGTCGCCTTTCTATTCCCTTGGGCTGTATCACTGGGTGAAATCGGGGTGTTTGGTTTCTGGTCAATGTTTGTGTTTCTGGTCGTATTAACGGTCGGGTTTATTTATGAATGGAAAAAAGGAGCCCTTGACTGGGATTAAATCATGGATGATTTAAGTCTTTCGCCTAATAAACCCATCCCTCCCGGCAAGGATCAAGATGCTATTCTTGGGGCGGTTGCTGATGAAATTGCAAATCGCGGTTTTGTTGTGGCTCAGGCTGACAAATTGTTTAACTGGGCGCGAAGCGGATCTTTATGGCCTATGACATTCGGTCTGGCCTGTTGTGCGGTTGAAATGATACATTCTGCCGCCTCACGCTATGATACCGACCGGTATGGGATGCTATTCCGGCCTAGCCCCCGGCAATCTGATGTGATGATTGTGGCGGGAACCCTGACAAATAAAATGGCTCCTGCCTTGCGCAAGGTTTATGATCAGATGGCGGAACCGCGCTGGGTTTTATCCATGGGATCATGTGCTAATGGGGGCGGTTATTATCACTATTCCTATGCTGTTGTGCGTGGCTGTGACCGTATTGTTCCAGTTGATGTTTATGTTCCGGGGTGTCCGCCCACGGCCGAAGCATTAATCTATGGATTGCTGCAATTGCAAAAGAAAATTAGAAGAACCGCTACTATTGCCCGCTAGGATTATTACTCATTATGCCTTCCATGCCTAAACATCCCATTGAAACAGGCTGAAACAGTTGAAGAATGGAAACAACATTTTGCGGTTGCTTTGCGAAAATCACCTGAAGATATCACTGTTTTCAGAGGTGAATTATCTGTTCAAATAGAACTGGATCAACTGATAGCTGTATTGACCAGACTGAAAGATGAATCTGGTGGTGGTTTTACACAATTATCAGATATCACGGCTGTTGATTATCCGGAACGGGGAAAGCGTTTTGATCTGATCTATCAGCTGTTAAGCGTCACCCTTAATCAACGGATACGGCTGGTTGTGCCGATTGCAGAAAACGAAGTTGCGCCATCTGTGACGGCATTATTTGGATCCGCAAACTGGGCAGAGCGTGAAATTTGGGACATGTTCGGCATTTTCTTTAATGATCATGGTGACTTGAGGCGTCTTCTGACCGATTACGGTTTTGAAGGCCATCCCTTGCGTAAGGATTTCCCTCTGACGGGTACTGTTGAGGTGCGCTATGATGATAGTGAACGCCGTGTTGTCTATGAACCCGTGCAATTAACGCAGGAATATCGTGATTTTGATTACGAAAGTCCGTGGGAAGGGGCGCAAACCTCCATGCGGCAGATAGATCCCAGTATGTTAACACATGAACCTTCATCTGATGAGGGACAGAATGACTGATCCTACTATCAAACCATTAACAATGAATTTTGGCCCTCAGCATCCGGCGGCTCATGGCGTGCTTCGTCTGGTTCTGGAAATGGACGGTGAGGTTATTGAAAGGGCTGACCCGCATATCGGGCTTTTGCATCGTGGCACGGAAAAGCTGATTGAACATAAAACCTATCTGCAGGCGCTGCCATATTTTGACCGGCTTGATTATGTATCGCCGATGAATCAGGAACACGCATTCGCGCTGGCTATTGAAAAAATGCTTCAGGTTGAAGTGCCGCGTCGGGGGCAATTCATCCGGGTGCTGTATTGTGAAATTGGCCGTATTCTGAATCATCTGCTCAATCTGACTACTTTTGCCATTGATGTTGGCGCAATGACACCCTTGCTATGGGGATTTGAAGAACGCGAACATTTGATGGAATTTTATGAGCGTGCTTCCGGCGCAAGGCTTCATGCAGCCTATTTCCGTCCTGGCGGGGTTCATCAGGATTTACCTGATGGGTTGCTGGAAGATATTGATGCCTGGGCAGAACGCTTTCCATCCTTTATTGATGATATGGAAGGCTTGCTTACCGAAAACCGAATTTTTAAACAAAGAACAGTTGATATCGGGGTGGTAACTCTTGATGAAGCACTTGATCTTGGCTTCACAGGGCCATGTATCCGTGCATCTGGCCTGCCTTGGGATTTACGCAAAACCCAGCCATATGACGTTTATGATGAACTAGATTTTGACATTCCTACTGGGAAAACCGGTGATTGCTATGCCCGTTATCTGGTGCGGATCGAAGAAATGCGCCAATCCATCCATATCATTCGTCAATGTATTGAAATGATGCCATCCAGGTGCGGTCATGTCCGAAGATCATAAAGTGTCCCCGCCTAGACGTGATGATATGAAAACCTCTATGGAAGCTCTTATTCATCACTTTAAGCTTTATACCGAAGGTTTCCATGTTCCAGCAGGGTCAAGCTATACCGCTGTCGAAGCACCAAAAGGCGAGTTTGGGGTCTATTTAGTTGCTGATGGAAGCAATAAACCTTACCGGTGCAAATTACGCGCTCCCGGATTTTATTTTATGGCCTCAATGGATCAGTTGTCACGCGGTCATATGCTAGCAGATTCCGTGGCTATTCTGGGGTCATTGGATGTTGTATTTGGAGAGATTGATCGATGAGTATTTCCCGTCGTATCGCTGATGAACAGCCTGATCATTTTGCCTTTTCTGCTGAAAATAAAAAAACAGATTAAGGCAATCATGGCTAAATATCCCAAAGACAGAAAAAACAGTGCTGTTCTGCCTCTGCTTGATCTGGCGCAACGTCAACATGATAACTGGATACCGATGAAAGCTATCGAAGCTATTGCTGATCTATGTGAAATGCCTGAAATCCGCGTGCTAGAAGTGGCTACATTCTACACCATGTTCAATCTAAAGCCGGTAGGTAAATATTTTATTCAGGCTTGCGGAACAACGCCGTGCTGGTTGCGCGGTAGTGATGATGTCATGCGATGCGTGAAAGATAAACTGGGTATCACATCAGGCCAGACCAGCGCATGTGGTAAGTTCAGCCTGCTTGAAGTCGAATGTCTGGGGGCGTGCGTTAATGCGCCAATGGTACAAATCAATGATGATTATTATGAAGACCTTGATTATATGCGACTATGTCGGATTTAATTGATCGTCTGAATAAGGATGATGTGCCGCCTGCAGGTTCTTTGCGCGGCAGGCAAGGGCTCGCAACCTGAACCAGCGCCAACCAGCCTGACAAATATTGTGGATTTTCCGCAAAAACCATCATAAGCCAATGCAAAACAGAAAACAGGTAAAGGAGACGATCATGCTTAGTGATAAGGACCGTATCTTTACCAATGTCTATGGCTGGCAAGGTGCTGATCTGGCAGCTGCCAAAGCGCGCGGTGATTGGGATAATACGAAAGCATTAATCAAACTTGGTCATGAAGAAGTGATTGAACAGGTAAAGGCATCTGGATTGCGTGGACGTGGCGGTGCTGGTTTTCCCAACAGGGCTGAAATGGTCATTTATGCCGAAAGAAGTCAAAGACCGTCCGCATTATTTGGTGGTGAACGCTGATGAATCCGAACCCGGAACATGCAAGGATAGGGATATTATTCGCCATGAACCACATAAGTTAATCGAAGGCTGTTTGATTGCTGGTTTTGCTATGCGCGCTCATGCTGGATATATTTATATCAGGGGTGAATTTGTCAATGAAGCCAAGGCATTACAAGCGGCTATTGATGAAGCATATGAAGCAGGGATTATTAGGAAAGAATGCGGCAAAATCAGGCTGGGATTTTGACCTTTATCTGCATCGTGGTGCTGGTGCCTATATCTGTGGTGAAGAAACCGCATTGATTGAATCGCTGGAAGGAAAAGAAAGGCCAGCCACGTCTAAAGCCACCATTCCCCGCCGGTGCGGGTTTGTATGGTTGTCCTACAACGGTCAATAATGTTGAAACCATTGCTGTTGTGCCGACCATATTGCGTCGTGGGGCAAGCTGGTTTTCCGGTCTTGGTCGTGAAGGCAATACAGGATCAAAACTGTTCTGCATATCAGGGCATGTTAATAACCCCTGTAATGTCGAAGAAGAAATGGGCATTCCTTTAAAAGACTTGATTGAAAAACATGCTGGCGGGGTTCGTGGCGGCTGGGACAATCTGCTGGCGGTTATTCCGGGCGGGTCTTCAACGCCCATGTTGCCCAAATCGATTTGTGATACGGTTTTGATGGATTTTGACAGTTTGAAAGCGGAACAGACAGGGCTTGGTACGGCTGGAATTATCGTGATGGATAAATCAACGGATATCATTAAAGCGATTGCCCGCATATCCTATTTTTACAAGCATGAATCCTGCGGCCAGTGTACGCCATGCCGCGAAGGAACAGGATGGATGTATCGCATGATGGAACGTCTGGTCAAAGGTGATGCTGATATTGAAGAAATTGATACGCTTCATGATGTGACCAAACAGGTTGAGGGCCATACTATTTGCGCGCTTGGTGATGCAGCGGCTTGGCCAATTCAGGGGTTGATCCGGCATTTCCGGCCTGAAATTGAAAAACGTATTACAGCATGGCGTGCTGCGGCGGTGGCAGAATAAGGATGTCTGATATGATCACACTTACCGTTGATGGAAAAGAAGTCGAGGTAGAAGAAGGTTCTACCGTGCTTCAGGCGTGTGAAGCCGCGGGCAAGGAAGTGCCACGGTTCTGTTATCATGAAAGGCTATCCATTGCAGGTAATTGCCGCATGTGTCTTGTAGAAATGGAACGGTCGCCAAAGCCGGTTGCGTCTTGTGCCATGCCTGCAGGTAATGGCATGGTCATCAAAACAGATACGCCTCTAGTGAAAAAAGCGCGGGAAGGCGTGATGGAATTCATGTTGATCAATCATCCTCTGGATTGTCCGATTTGTGATCAGGGCGGGGAATGTGATCTTCAGGATCAGGCCATGGGCTATGGTCATGCTGATAGCCGCTATCAGGAAGAAAAGCGTGCGGTTGAAAATAAAAATATGGGGCCGCTTGATTTCAACCATTATGACGCGTTGTATTCATTGCACCCGATGTGTCCGTTTCGCAACAGAGGTGGCAGGTGTGCCAGAATTGGGGGCTATTGGCCGGGGTGAGGGTATGGAAATCACCACCTATCTGGAAAAGTCATTGGCATCCGAATTGTCTGGAAATGTTGTTGATCTGTGTCCGGTTGGCGCGTTGACCAGTCGGCCTTACGCCTATAAAGCCCGATCATGGGAATTAACCCATACGTCAAGCATTGATGTGATGGATGCCGTTGGTAGTCATATTCGTGTTGATACGCGCGGCAATGAAGTGATGCGTATTCTGCCGCGAATAAATGATGATATTAACGAAGAATGGATTTCTGATAAAACCCGCCATCATATTGATGGATTGATGCGGCAACGGATTGACCGCCCTTATATGCGGGGGGCAAATGGCCGTCTGGCAGAAGCAAGCTGGGATGATGTGTTTACAGCCATCCATAAAGTCGTCAAGAAAACCAAACCGCAAGAAACAGCAGCACTTGCTGGTGATCTGGCAGATGCAGAATCCATGTTTGCCCTGAAAAGCCTGATGGAAGCACTGGGATCACCGCATATGGATTGCCGACAGGATGGTTCTGTTATTGGCCAGCAGGGGCAGGGGGGATATCTGTTTAATTCAACCATTGCTGGTCTTGATGATGCTGATGTGATCTTCCTGATTGGTGCAAATCCGCGGCATGAAGCGGCTGTGCTAAATGCCCGTATTCGCCAGAATTGGTTGAATTCAAACCTGAAAGTCTTCCGTCTTGGTGCGCCTGTTGATCTGACTTATCCGGTTACAGAACTTGGTGATGATGCCTCTATTCTTGAACAATTGGCAAGTAAGGGCGGGCCTGTGGTCACGGCATTGAAACGGGCCAAACGTCCGATGATTATCCTTGGTTCGGCGGCATGTAACCGTAAAGATAGTGCAGGTATTCTGGCTGCCATTTCCGACATTGCTAAAACGGTCAATCTGATAACGCCAGAATGGAATGGCTTTAATATTCTGCACCATGCGGCGGCGCGTGTGGCTGGTCTTGATGATGGAATTCCTTCCTGCTAAGTGGCGGCAAATCCACAACGGAAATTTGTTCAGCTCTGGAAAAGGGCACCATCAAACTGGTGTTTAATCTGGGCGCTGATGAAGTTGATCTGAGCCAGCGAGATAGTAAATCCACCATCATCTATATCGGCAGTCATGGTGACCGCGGGGCATCACAGGCTGACATTGTATTACCTGGCGCGGCATGGAGTGAAAAAGACGGCATTTATGTAAATATGGAAGGCCGGGTTCAGCATGCCCAGAAAGCGGCCTTTCCCCCCGGCGATGCCCGCGAAGATTGGGCTATTTTGCGGGCTCTTTCTGCTGTATTGGATCAAACACTGCCTTTTGATGATCTGGATGGATTGCGTGATAAATTATGTCAGGCCTATCCGGTTTTTGCTAATGCGGATTGCCCACAACCAGCACGTCCGAAAAAACTTGGCCGCAAACAGATGATTACTGCCCTTCCTATGGAATGTGCTATCGGTTCTGCATCAGGGGGATCATTGTCTTCCGAAATTTCTATATGACCTGTCCGATTAGCCGCGCATCAGTCACCATGGCGGAATGCGTCAAGGCTTTTGACCAGAATGACGAAGCAAAGGCGGCAGAATAATGGAAATGCTAACCGGATTTTTTACCAGCCCCATGATCGTCAATCTGATGTGGACGGTGGCGCAGATTTTTGCCGTCATTGTTCCTCTATTGATCGCTGTTGCGTATCTGACACTGGCTGAACGTCGGGTGATTGGGCTGATGCAATTGCGGAAAGGCCCTAATGTGGTGGGGCCATTTGGATTGTTTCAGCCATTTGCTGACGCGCTAAAATTGCTCTCTAAAGAAACGATTCTGCCATCTGGCGCATCAAAGGCGGTATTTGTTATTGCGCCAATGCTCACTTTCATCTTGTCACTGGTCGCATGGGCGGTCATTCCATTTGGTGAAGGAATGGTGATTGCCGATGTGAATGTTGGTATTCTTTATCTTTTTGCGATTTCATCACTTGGTGTTTATGGCGTTATCATGGCTGGCTGGGCAAGCAATTCCAAATATCCGTTTCTTGGGGCAATGCGGTCAGCGGCACAGATGATTTCTTATGAAGTGTCATTAGGTCTGGTCATTATTACCGTGATCATGGCCGCCGGATCACTTAATCTGACTGATATTGTTATGGCACAGAAGGATATGTGGTTTTTTATTCCACTATTCCCGATGTTTGTGATTTTTTCATTTCCACATTGGCAGAAACCAACCGCGCACCATTTGACCTACCTGAAGGGGAATCAGAATTGGTGGCCGGATATTTTGTTGAATATTCTTCCATGTCTTTTGCGCTGTTCTTCCTTGGGGAATATGCCAATATGATTTTGATGAGTGGCATGACAACAACCCTGTTCCTTGGGGGGTGGTTACCGCCATTTGACTGGCCGATTTTATATCTGGTACCGGGGCCAATCTGGTTCGCCTTAAAAGTTGCGCTGGTGTTATTTGTTTTTCTTTGGATCCGTGCCACAACACCACGTTATCGTTATGATCAGCTGATGCGTCTGGGCTGGAAGATATTCCTGCCATTCACATTAATCTTTGTTGTTCTGACTGGCGGAGTTCTGCTTGGTTTCGGACTTCTGCCACAATAGAAAAGGGGAAAAAGATGTCATCATTAGTTGCTGCAGCGCGCTCTTTTCTATTGCTTGAGATTCTCAAAGGAATGGGATTAACATTAAAATATCTGTTCAAGCCTAAAGCGACGTTGAATTATCCTTATGAAAAAGGCTTTATTTCACCACGTTTCAGGGGGAACATGCCTTGCGCCGTTATCCAAATGGCGAAGAACGCTGTATTGCCTGTAAATTATGTGAAGCGATTTGCCCTGCTCAGGCTATCACGATTGAAGCTGAACCACGCCCTGATGGCAGTCGGCGAACAACCCGCTATGATATTGATATGACCAAATGTATCTATTGCGGATTTTGTCAGGAAGCCTGTCCGGTTGATGCCATTGTTGAAGGGCCAAATTTCGAATTTGCCGCTGAAACAAGAGAAGAGTTGTATTATGATAAAGAAAAACTGCTCTCTAACGGTGATCGCTGGGAAACGGAAATTGCCCGAAATCTTGCCGCTGATGCGCGTTACCGATAGAGAAGACAGATCATGATTGCGCCATTATTCTTTTATCTTTTTGCCTTGATGACGGTTGTATCCGGGTTGATGGTTATTGTCGCTCGTAACCCTGTTCATTCGGTGCTTTTCCTGATCTTGTCTTTTTTCAATTCGGCAGGGATTATTCGTTCTGCTGGGGGCAGAGTTTCTGGCGATGCTTCTGGTTGTTGTCTATGTCGGCGCGGTGGCGGTGCTTTTCTTTTTGTTGTGATGATGCTGGATATCAATATTGATGAAATGCGGCAGGGGTTTCGCCAGAACCTACCTCTTGGGCTTGTTGTGGGATTAATCCTGATTGTTGAGCTGTTGATGATTTTCACTCAGGATGTGAGCAGCAGCAATGTTCTGGCTACGGGCATTTCAGGTGAACAAAGTAATACTGCCATGATCGGGGCCGTGCTTTATACGGAAAATCTGCTCAATTTTCAGGTGGCTGGATTGATTCTTCTGGTTGCTATGATTGGGGCAATTACCCTGACCATGCGTCATCGCGAAGGTGTCAAGCGTCAGGTTATATCTGTTCAGAATAGCAGATCGCGTGAAGAAACAGTGCAGATTGTATCTGTCGATAGTCATGTTGCCCCGAAAGTGCTGGAAGACAGCCGCGCGGCAAATAAGCGACTGAAATAAGGGGACGTCATGGGGGATATATCACTCATTCACTATCTGATGGTTGCGGCCATTTTATTTACCTTTGGTGCGGTTGGCATTTTCCTGAACCGGAAGAATGTTATCATCATTCTGATGTGTATTGAGCTTATGATACTGGCCGTGAATATTAATCTGGCCGCGTTCTCATCCTATCATGGGCATATTACCGGCCAGATTTTTGCCATGTTCATCCTGACTGTTGCCGCGGCTGAAGCGGCAATAGGGCTTGCCATTCTGGTTGTGTATTTCCGCAACCGTGGCAGCATCGCGGTTGAAGATATTAATATGATGAAAGGCTAACCCGATGATTAGTGCCATTGTCTTTTTGCCTCTGTTAGGCGCAATCGGTGCGGGTATAGCCTCGCTGATGAAAAATGATACCCTTGGTTATATATTCAGTCTGACCGGGGTTCTGTTATCCGCATTGCTTGGCTGGATTGCTTTTATCAATATGGCTATTCCCGGCATTGATCAGACCGTTTATCTGGCCAGCTGGATTAGTGTTGGCAGTTTTCAGGTCGACTGGGCGTTACGCTTTGATACCCTGACAGCAGTGATGGTCATTGTTGTGACAACGGTTTCCGCCATGGTTCATGTCTATTCCGTTGGCTATATGTCCCATGATAAATCAAAACCGCGTTTCATGGCCTATCTGGGGCTGTTTACCTTTGCCATGCTGATGCTGGTGACAGCTGATAATCTGGTGCAGTTGTTCTTTGGCTGGGAAGGGGTTGGGGTTGCTTCATATCTGTTGATTGGTTTCTGGTATCAACGACCATCAGCGCATGAAGCGGCGATGAAAGCCTTTGTGGTTAACCGTGTTGGTGATTTTGGCTTTGCTTTGGGTATTTTGCTTTATTCCATCTTACCGGTTCGGTTCAGCTGGATGTGATTTTCCAGTCTGTGCCAGAATTGATTGACAGCCAGATCACTATACTGGGCTATGCCATGCCTGCCCTTGAAGTCGCTGGCATTCTGCTCTTTATTGGGGCGATGGGAAAATCCGCCCAGTTAGGGCTGCATACATGGCTTCCTGATGCCATGGAAGGCCCGACACCTGTTTCTGCATTGATCCATGCCGCCACCATGGTCACAGCCGGTGTATTTCTGGTTTGCCGTCTGTCACCGATGCTTGAATATGCGCCTTTCACCAGAGATGTCATAACGGTAGTTGGGGCATTGACGGCTATTTTTGCCGCTACCATTGGCCTGACTCAATTTGATATCAAGCGGGTGATTGCCTATTCGACCTGCTCACAATTGGGATATATGTTCTTTGCCGCAGGTGTTTCTGCATATCCGGCCGCGATGTTCCATCTTACCACTCACGCCTTTTTTAAAGCCTTATTATTCTTGGGCGCGGGTTCGGTGATCCATGCGATGTCTGACGAACAGGATATGCGGAATATGGGTGGTATCTGGCATAAGATACCCTTTACCTATGCCATGATGTGGATAGGTTCTCTGGCTCTTGCTGGCATCCCGTTCTTTGCCGGATATTATTCGAAAGATATGATACTGGAAGCGGCCTATGCCGCGCATACGCCGATTGGTAATTTAGCCTGGTATCTGGGTATTGCGGCGGCTTTTCTGACAGCATTCTATTCCTGGCGATTACTGATGATGACGTTTCATGGCAAGCCAAGGGCAAGTGCTGATGTGATGTCACATATCCATGAAAGCCCCTTTGTGATGACAGTCCCATTATTTATTCTGGCCATTGGTGCGGTGATATCGGGCTGGATGTTCTATGATCTTTTCGTCGGGTATCACTGGTATGAATTCTGGGGACGGTCAATCTTCATTGATCCTTCTAACCATATTATGGAAGATGCGCATCATGTGCCAAAATGGGTGAAACTTCTTCCTCTCTTTGTCAGTCTGGGTGGTATAGGGCTTGCTATTATCATCTATGGCATGATGCCATCGGCGGCTGGCGGTATGGCGCGGATGTTCCGGCCTATCCATCAGTTATTTTACCGGAAATGGTATTTTGATGAACTTTATCATGCCGTGTTTGTCCGTCCTGCTGTTGATATTGGCCGGATGTTCTGGATACGCGGGGATAAAGACACGATTGATGGATTTGGCCCAGATGGCATTTCAAGCACGGTAAACCGGTTTTCCGCTTTTTGTAGCCGGATGCAATCTGGTTACGTTTTCCATTATGCCTTTGCCATGCTGATCGGTGTTGATTGCGCTTCTGGCATGGTATATTCGCAGTTTATAGGGAAGGAGAAAAGAAAATGGAAACAACGACCTGGCCTGTATTAACGGTTCTAACCTTTTTGCCCCTTGTTGGTGTTGTCTTTTTGCTGCTGATTCGCGGTGATGATGAAGTGGTGAGCCGGAATGCCCGCAATGTCGCATTGTGGGTGTCTGGCTTTACATTTCTTTTATCGCTTACTCTTCTGATCAATTTTGATCCTACTTATCATGGCTATCAGTTTGTTGATAAAGGGGACTGGCTGGTAGCAGATGGCATTGGATTTATGATGGGTGTTGATGGCATATCCATGCCCTTTATTGTGCTATCCGCTTTTCTGACTCCACTTGCCATTCTGGCTAGCTGGCAGTCTGTGAAGCATCGTGTGCGTGAATATATGATTGCTTTTCTGGCTTTGGAAACCTTGATGATTGGTACTTTTGCGGCGCTTGATCTGGTGGTTTTCTACCTGTTTTTTGAAGCTGTTCTGATCCCGATGTTTATCATTATAGGTATCTGGGGTGGGGCACGGCGGGTTATTCTGCCTTTAAGTTTTTCCTCTATACGCTGGCTGGTTCTGTATTGATGCTGGTCGCCATATTGGTGATGTATAATACCGCTGGCACAACTAATATCCCGCAACTAGCCGGCTTTTGCTTTTGATCCGGATGTGCAATTCTGGCTGTTCCTTGCTTTCTTTGCATCATTTGCGGTTAAAATGCCGATGTGGCCTGTCCATACTTGGTTACCTGATGCCCATGTTGAGGCACCAACCGCCGGTTCAATGATCCTTGCTGGGGTTCTTGCTGAAAATGGGTGGTTATGGATTTTTACGGTTTTCACTGCCTATGTTCCCTGATGCGTCGGTGAGTTTTGCGCCATTGATCTTTGTTCTTTCTATTATTGCCATTATTTATACCTCACTGGTGGCATTAGCCCAGCAGGATATGAAGAAACTGATCGCCTATTCTTCGGTTGCCCATATGGGGTTTGTGACGGTTGGTATTTTTTCGTTTAACGCGCAGGGCATTGCCGGTGCTATGTTCAGATGATCAGCCATGGATTGATATCTGCCGCCTTATTTTTCGCGGTCGGGGTTGTTTATGATCGCCTGCATACGCGCGATATTGATGCCTATGGCGGGGTGGCGGATGCTATGCCGCGTTATGCTGTGTTTTTCATGATCATGATGCTGGGGTCTGTGGGTTTGCCTGGAACAACTGGCTTTGTGGGTGAGTTTCTGGTGATGGTTGGTGCATGGCAGGCCAATATTCTGGTTGGCGATATTTACCGCTACCGGGGTGATTTTGGGGGCAACCTATATGCTGTGGCTATATCGGCGGGTCGTTTTCGGGCGTGCCGAAAAGGATGAAATTATTGCTCTTGAGCCACTTAATCAGCCGTGAGATATTTATTTTTGTCCCTTTGACGATACTTGTGATTTGGTACGGGATTTTTCCTGCCGGAATTTTAGAAATCTTGGATGTATCCATTATGACAGTTCTTGAGCATATGGATTTAGCCAGCATGGAGCTTTCAGGCAATAACCAGATCGCTGACCATTGCCCTTGGAGAATAGATGATGGATTTACTTAATCTACAACCGGCTACTGCGGAAATATTTATTGCACTTGCCTCGCTTGTTCTTGTGCTTGTATCTGCATTTATTGCTCCTCAGGAAAAGGCTTCAAATCTGGTGCGCCGATTGACGCTGATCAGTTTTGTGGTTGCTATTTTTCTAACGATTTACAATGGTTATCAGCCAGCATATGCCTTTAACGGCCAGTTTTTCACCTCATCTTTCATGGTTTATATGAAGGTAATCATTTTATTGGTGCGATCGGTATTCTGCTTATGTCTAAGCGTGAGCTGAAACATGATCAGATTAATCGTCCTGAATTGCCATTGCTGATGCTATTATCGGTGCTTGGCATGATGTTAATGGTGTCGGCAAATGATATCATTCTGCTTTATATGGCGCTGGAATTGCAATCATTGCCTCTTTATGTGATTGCTGCTATCCGCCGGGAATCGGTACGTTCATCCGAAGCAGGGCTGAAATATTTTCTGTTAGGTGCCTTGTCATCAGGGCTTCTGCTTTATGGGGCTTCTCTGCTTTATGGCTTTACAGGTCATACCAGTTATGACGGTATTAAAATTGCCCTTGAAAATGATGTTAATCCTGGTGCAGTTATCGGAATGGTATTCTTGATATCTGGTCTGGCATTCAAGATTTCTGCCGCGCCTTTCCATATGTGGACGCCTGATGTTTATGAAGGATCGCCAACGATTGTTACGGCATTTTTTCGCGGTTGTGCCAAAACTGGCAGCAATGACGCTGTTCTTGCGCTTTACCAATGGGGTGCTTGGTGATGCCAGTTCCAGTTGGCAACAGATTGTGATGATTATTGCGGTTTTATCCATGCTTATAGGTGCTGGCGGGGCGATTATGCAAACTGATATCAAGCGTCTGATGGCCTATTCATCCATTGCCCATATGGGCTATGCGCTGGTTGGGGTTGCGGCGGCCAGTAATCTTGGTGTTGCATCGGTGATGCTGTACATGGCCATTTATGTGATTTCTTCTATTGGTGTTTTTGCTATTATCCTGTCCCTGAAGCAGGAAGGTCGTCCGTTAACCCGTATTGAAGATTTATCAGGGTTTTCCAGGTCGCATCCCGTTTATGCTCTGGCCATGATGGTGCTGATGTTTTCCATGGCTGGGATTCCGCCATTGGGTGGATTTTTGGTAAGTGGTATGTCTTTTCAGCAGCGATTGCCTCTGGTCATGTCATATTAGCGGTTATTGGTGTTCTTGCTTCGGTTATCGGGGCTTTTTATTATATCCGGATTATCAAGGTCATGTATGTTGATGAGCAGATTATCACCATCGACAATGATATTCCCAGAAGCAATACCATGATCGCGCTTGGGGCGGCTGTGGTGATGGCTTTATTCCTGTTCGGGCTAGGCATGTTGCGTGATCAGATTATGGCATCCATGCCCTTTGTCGTCTTTGTAGCGGGCTAATGTGATTTTCAATCTATCAGTTTCGGTATGGGAAGAAACGACCAGCACATCTGATCTGGCAAGACAAGCCATTGATGATGGTGCGGCATCCGGACTGCATTTCAGGCTCATATCCAGAAGAAGGGCGGGGACGTCATGGTCGGGAATGGCAGTCCCCTAAAGGTAATTTGTATCTATCCTGTGATTGTTCAGCCATCGCGTCCCCAAATGGATTGGCCGGGATTATCACTTGTCACTGGTCTGGCTCTGGCAGAAACCATCTCGCCACTTATCGATCAGTCCTATCTGACATTGAAATGGCCTAATGATGTGCTGGTTGATGATAAAAAAATGGCAGGAATTTTACTGGAAGTTTATAAAGGTGCTGTCATTATTGGTATAGGCGTTAATCTGTCAGAAGCACCGGTTATTACGGCGAATGGATGGCCAGCAACATTTTAGGGAGATGGTCAAAGCCCTGATATCTGTTGATGATTTTCGTGATCAGCTTTTTCATTCACCTGCAAAGACATGTTATACTCATGGGATGATAATGGGTTTGAGCCATTTATCAGACCATGGATGAAATATGCCGCGTTTCTGGATGACAGGATTATGTTGATCCAAGATGCCGAAAAATCGATAGAGGGCTGGTTCAGGGGGATTAACCCGGATGGAACAATGCAACTGGAAACAGATACAGATGGCATGCTATCAATATCAGCAGGTGATGTTATCAGGGCGCGTCCGTTTCAACATATGGATGATCCTGTCATAAAAGGCTGAAATGTTCCGATTGATCAAGATGGATGTATTATGCTTCTCGTTATAGATGGTGGAAATACTAATATCGTATTTGGATTAAGACAGGATCAAGATCAGTTTCTTAACTGGCGCAAGTCAACAGATGCGACTTTTACAGCAGATGATTATGCCTCATGGCTGGCGTTTCATTTGGGTAATCATGATTATACGTTTGCTGATATTACCGGCGTGATCATATCAACCGTTGTTCCTGAAACCCTTCCTGCTTTGCGGCGTCTGGCTGATCGTTATCTTGATGCTCCTTGCTATATTCTTGCTTCGGACCAATTAAATCACGGGGTGAAGATTGCTATTGATAAACCGGAACAGGCTGGCGCTGACCGGATTGCCAATGCGGCAGCTGTTAGCATGCTTTATTCCTGTCCATCCATTGTCATTGATTTTGGCACTGCAACAACTTGTGATTATATCTCGGCCATGGGTGAATATTGTGGCGGTGCTATTGCCCCCGGTGTCAATTTATCGATTGATGCCCTGTATCGGGCGGCAGCCAGATTACCACTGATTGATCCGGAACATTGGCGCAATGATTTACCCATTATTGGAAAAACGACTATTGAAGCGATGAATAGCGGTTTATTTTTTGGTTATATCAGTCTATTTGAAGGTCTTGTTTCACGGATGAAGGCTGAAGTGAAAGAAGATAACGTGACGATTATTGCCACCGGTGGTCTGGGGGCTATTTTTTGTGATGCTAGTCCGGTTATAGATACCTACGATCCCATCCTTGACCCTTAAAGGACTGGCTATCATTTTTGAAAGACAACAGGTCTGAATATGAACTGGAAATCTTCAGATATTTTTTTGTCCCATTAGGCGGGTCAGGTGAGATTGGCATGAATGCTAATCTCTATCATTATGATGATCAGTGGATCATGGTTGATCTGGGTATCAATTTTCCTGATGAAAGCATGCCGGGGGTTGATGTTGTTCTTCCTGATCTGCGTTTTCTGGATGATAAAGCTGGATAAGCTGAAAGCATTAGTGGTAACCCATGGTCATGAAGATCATCTGGGGGCTATCCCTTATCTATGGGAAAAAATCAGATGTCCGATTTATGGCACGCCATTCACTCTAGCCTTGTTAAGGCAAAAATTAAAAGAACGTTGCCCTGATCTGAATATTCCATTGCGGGTGCTGGATTATAATCAGAACCAGAAAATCGGTGTTTTTGAAGTTGAGATGGTGGCGTTGACCCATTCTATCCCTGATCCTGCTGGATTAATCATCAATGTGGCAGGGGAGTGTATTTTCCATACCGGCGACTGGAAATTTGATGATGACCCTCAGCTGGGTCATCTGTCAGATATAGACGCTTGACGAACCTGGTGAACGTGGTGTGCTTGCCATGATTGGCGATTCTACCAATGCCATGGTTGAAGGTTCAACTGAAAGCGAAGCGGTAGCACGCCAAGGTTTAATTGATGAGATTAAAAAACAGAAAGGCCGTGTTGCTGTGACCTGCTTTGCCAGCAATGTGGCACGGCTCAATTCGCTTATAGAAGCTGCGCATGAAACAGATAGAAGTCCTATGCTGATCGGGCGCGCCCTGAACCGGGCTTATGATGCGGCGCGGTCTTGTGGCTATCTGCAAGACTGGCCAGATATGATTTCCATGGAAGAATTTCAGATTGATACCGCGTGAAAATATTCTGCTTGATTTGCAGTGGATCACAAGGGGAGGCGCGTTCGGCTATGACACGGATTGCTAATGGGCATCATCATGGTATCACTAGAAAAGGTGATACCGTGTTATTTTCTTCACGGGAAATTCCGGGGAATGAAGTGGCTATTCAGAAAGTTCAGGATAATTTGATTGCGCGGGGATTAAGGTCATTACCGCAGATGATGCCCCAATTCATGTATCTGGCCATCCTGCCAGAGATGACATGACATTGATGTATCAGAAAATCCGGCCTGAGATTGCTATTCCTGTTCATGGGACAAATCGGCATGTTGCCGCCCATGCTGAATTGGCAAAGGCAATGCCAGGTGCCGCAATGTTATTATTCCTGAAAATGGTCATATTATCTGCCTTAATAGAAATGGGGCAGGGATTAAGGGTGAAGCAGAAACAGGCGCTGATGACAATTGATGGTGGTGATATTATCCCTCTTTATAATGATGCCATGTCAAGCCGGCGTAAATTGTTGTGGAATGGAACGGTATCGGCTACCATTGTATTAAGTGAGCGTGCGGAATTATGTACTAGCCCCATGATTAGTCAAAGCGGTGTAGTGGAAAGCAGTAAAGCTAGCACATATCTGGCTGAAGCTATGATAATGATTGAAGATGAATTAGCTGTGATGCCAAAAAAGGATCGCATGAATGACGATAGAATAAAGCAGAAGATTTCAGAAGTGTTGCGACGTCTTGCAAATCAGATGGTTGATCGAAGACCTGTTATTCATGTTCATATTATGCGTGTATCTGCCCTTGATGATGGTGAGGTGTGATTATGCTGGATAAGGTTAATCATATTGCGATTGCTGTTCCTGATATGGAAAAAGCCAAGCAGCCCGGGGGCGTGAAGCTGGGGGCCATTATCAGACCCGTTGCCGTTACCAGATCATGGGGTGACGGTTGTCTTTATTGATCTGGGCGGAACAAAGATAGAATTGCTGGAACCGCTAGGGCATGAAGCCCGATTAGCCGGTTTCTTGAACGTAATCCTGATGGCGGTATGCATCATATCTGCTTTGAAGTGGATGATATTATCAAGGCGCGGGATCATTTTGGCTAATGGCGCGCGTAGTTCTTGGTGATGGTGAGCCTAAAAGATAGGCGCGCATGGTAAACCTGTGTTGTTTATTCATCCCAAAGATGTAACCGGAACTCTTATTGAACTGGAGCAAGTCTGATGGATATCGTATCTGGTGGTGTTGTTTATATTTTATTGTGGTGGTGGGTATTTTTTATGACTCTGCCATTTGGTGCAAAGCCAGTAGAAAATCCCGAAGAAGGCCATGCAACATCAGCGCCTGAAAAACCCCGCATGCTGATGAAATTAGCCATCACAACTATTATTGCAATTCTGTTATGGGGCGTTGTGGTGTGGTGATTATTGATTCTGGTATTATTTCGTTCCGTGATCTGGCCAGAAAAGATTCGATCACAGGTTAAAAGCCGGGTTCAAAAAAAATGGTAAGAGAAAACTCTTACCATATAGTTTAAAGACTTTTTTGCCTTGGTTCCTCCCCAACCGCGGCTCAACATAAAAAGACTAGGATATATTATTTCACTTGTCATCATAAAAAATAACACGGTTTTTTATGCTCATAGTTTATATCATTACCCTAACCGGTATTTTTCCCTGATTGGTTTTCTTATCTGGTGTGAAAATGGCCCGTTGATCAGGTTTATATGATGATAAAGCAAAATAGGATTTTAACGCCATGACCGAAATATTTTTAGCATCTGACCATGCCGGCATGATTCTCAAAGGTGTGATGATAGACCATTTCTTGAAAACGGCATGATTCCCCATGATTTGGGATATGAGTGGTGATGAGAAAGGCAGATTATCCGGATTATGCGGCAAAATTAGCGCAGAATATGAAATCGGTTTCTGATGCGTTGGTGTTCTTGATTTGTGGTTCAGTGGTATTGGTATTTCCATTGCGGCAAACCGGTTTCCATGGATAAGGGCAGCGCTGTGCCACGATGTCACAACTGCCAGACTTGCTAGACAGCATAATAATGCTAATGTATTGGCATTGGGTGAAAGGCTAATTGGGGTAACAACAGCACTGGCAACGGTTGATGCGTTTTTTGGCGACAGAGTTTGAAGCTGGGCGTCACTGCTATTAGGGTAGATAAACTAGCTACACTATAAAAGTGATGACGTATAAATAATGATTTTTATTCCTTTCGGGAATATAGGAGAACATAATGAATAACATGAAAGATTTTTTTAGTGCATCGCTGATGCAAACAGATCACGATCTTTTCAGTGCTATTGATCATGAATTGACACGCCAGCGTGATGGCATTGAACTGATTGCATCAGAAAATATTGTTAGCCGTGCTGTCCTTGAAGCACAAGGGTCTGTCCTGACCAATAAATATGCCGAAGGTTATCCCGGCCGTCGTTATTATGGTGGATGCGAGTTTGTAGATGTCGTTGAACAACTTGCTATTGATAGAGCCAAGGCACTATTTAACTGTGAGTGGGTTAATGTTCAGCCGCATTCAGGCGCACAGGCTAATCAAGGTGTATTTCTGGCTCTTCTTCAAGCCTGGTGATACTATTCTGGGCATGTCACTTGCTGCTGGTGGGCATTTGACCCATGGATCTGCCCCTAATCTGTCCGGTAAGTGGTTTAATGCTGGTTCAATATGGTGTGCGTGCTGAAGATGGGCGTATTGATTATGATGAAGCTTCAGAGTCTGGCAGATGAACATAAACCGAAAATGATTATTGCTGGTGGTTCTGCCTATACGCGCGTTCTTGATTTTAAACGCTTCCGTGAGATTGCTGATAGTTGTGGGGCATATCTCATGGTGGATATGGCGCATATCTCTGGTCTTGTGGCTGCAGGCGCTCATGCTAGCCCCATTGAACATGCCCATGTCGTTACCTCAACAACCCACAAAACTTTGAGATGTTCACGTGGTGGTATAATTCTCAGCAATGATGTTGATCTTGGTAAAAAGATCAATTCAGCCATGTTCCCCGGTCTACAAGGTGGGCCATTGATGCACGCGATTGCTGGCAAAGCTGCTGGATTTGGCGAAGCGCTCAAGCCAGAGTTTAAAACATATATCAAGAATGTTGTTGATAATGCCAAAGTGTTATCAGATACCCTGATTGAATTGCGGATTTGATATGGTATCTGGCGGCACAGATAATCATATTGTTCTTGTGGATTTGCGTCCGAAAAAACTAACTGGCGATATATCGGAAGTTGCACTTGGAACGGGCAGATATCACCTGTAATAAAAATGGTGTTCCTTTTGATCCGGAAAAGCCAATGGTCACATCTGGCATTCGTCTTGGCACGCCTGCCGCAACAACACGTGGATTTGGTGCGGATGAGTTCCGTCAGGTCGGCTAATCTTATTGGTGAGGTTCTTGATGGACTTGCCAGCAACCGCAATGATAACAGCGCAATTGAAGAAGCGGTAAAGGCTAAAGTACATAAGCTTTGCCAAGCCTTCCCAATTTACTAGATTTTGTGTATAAAAGGGGCAATCATCAATAACTTGTAGGTTAGGCCTATGGATTGCCCTTTTTGCCGTCATCAAGATACTCAAGTAAAAGACTCGCGTCCTTGTGAAGATGGTGCAGCTATTCGCCGTCGTCGCCAATGCGTGTCCTGTGAAGCGCGATTTACCACCTTTGAACGTGTTCAGTTGCGTGAATTGATGGTGGTTAAGCGAAATAATAAACGCTCTCCATTTGATCGGGATAAACTGGAACGGTCGATGAATATTGCGCTAAGAAAGCGGAATATTGATCCCGATATGGTTCAGCAACGGATAAACAATATTGTTCGAAAGCTGGAATCTCAGGGCGATGGGGAAACAAACACCCAAGATATTGGCCGTCTGGTTATGGAAGAATTATCCCAGATAGATAAGGTCGCTTATATTCGCTATGCCTCTGTTTATCGAAATTTTCGCGAAGCGCAGGATTTCGGCAATTTCGTCAAGGATGAACTTGATTGAGCCGGCCCCATGCATATTCCCCATTCTAAAGATGACCAGAAATGGATGCGTTCTGCCTTGGTCATGGCCAGTAAAGGTGATGGGTTAACCGCACCTAATCCTTCTGTTGGTTGTGTGATCAAAAGGATAATGGTCTTATCGGTCGTGGCGTGACTGCGGATGGTGGGCGTCCCCATGCGGAAACGCTTGCTCTTGCTGATGCTGGACAGGCGGCAAAAGGGGCAACAGCCTATGTCACATTGGAACCTTGTGCTCATACAGGGAAAACAGCGCCATGTGTGCAAGCTTTGATTGATGCTGGCATTAGCAGGGTTGTTATTGGCAATGACTGATCCGGATGAAAGGGTATCTGGCAGGGGGAGAACGGCTATGAAGCTGCCGGTATCACCGTGACAACAGGGGTTCTTGAAGATGATATTGCCCATCAACTAGCAGGTTATCTGATGGTGCGCCGATACAAGGACGGCCATTTGTTACGGTCAAGATCGCTTCTTCACAAGATGCCAAAATTGCACTGAAAGATGGCACCTCACAATGGATTACTGGGCCGATGCCTAGACGATATGTCCATGAATTACGGTCGCGCCATGATGTGATCTTGACAGGCATGGGGACGGTCCGGGCTGATAACCCCATGCTTGAATTGCCGGCTGGAAGGCATCACCCATCAACCGCTTCGGGTGGTCATGTCATCAGGGCAAACTCTTGATCCGGCATTCAATTTTTGCCACATCCGCTAATGAATTCCGGACCCTGGTGATTATCACCGGACCCGTATTCCTGATCCAGTTGCCAGTGCTCATGACAGTAAGCGGACTTCAAAATCAAAGGTGTTGGTCAAAGGATAAAGATGGGCGCCCTGACGTGATGAACACCTTGTCAGTTCTGGCAAAACAAGGTATGACCAGTGTTCTGATTGAGGCTGGTGGAACTTTGCTTAGCATTATTAATGCGTCAGGGTTGGTTGACCGGCTAATCTGGATTAAAGCGCCAATGATTATCGGTGGTGATGGTTATCCTGCTGATTGCTGATCTTGATTTATCTGAGCTTGATGCTGGCAGGGGTTTTGCTCTTGATCATCATCAGATGCTTGGGGAAGATGTGCTGGAAATATTTGAACGCAAGTCATGAATGAAACACAAAGATAACTGAAAAGCCAGCTAATTAGGATAGTTATGTTTACAGGAATAATTACAGCTCTAGGTTCTATTGTCGGCTATCAATCAAAACCGGATGGTGGCGCCAGACTTGAATTGATACGCCATGGGATTGTAAGGATATTGCAGATGGGTGCATCAATAGCGTGTAGTGGGATTTGCCTAACTCTTGTTGATGCCACCGCCAATCAGCTTTATGGTTGATGCGTCTGATGAGACAACTAAAGGTCACCACTATGGCTGATTGGCAAGTGGGTTGCCGGATCAATCTGGAAAGAGCATTAGCGCTTGGTGATGAACTGGGTGGGCATATTGTTTCTGGTCATGTTGATGGAAAGGCAGTGGTGACAAAAATAGTGCCAGAAGGGGATAGTTATCTGATGGCTTTTGATGTGCCTGATCATTGGCCCCATTTGTTGCCGCAAAGGGATCAATTACCCTTGATGGTATTTCACTTACTGTTAATCGGGTCAAAGGAACGATGTTTGAAATTATGGTGATGCCACATACATGGGCACATACAACACTGGCGGATTGTCAATATTGGTGACGATGTTAATCTGGAAGTCGATATGCTGGCAAGATATGTGGCGCGGATGGACAGTTTACAGGATATCGGCAAGACGTCAAAGGCCGAGAAAAGTGAGATCAACAGGCGATTTCATCTATTGACCGATTGCCTTTGATGATGCCAAGAGCCGGAAAGATGTTTATTCTCATGGATGATCGCGAGGCTCATCAACAGGTGATCTTTGTATTCTGGCCGAACATTGCGATGATATGGCTATCAATACCATGCTTAAACATGCGCGCGGCATTATTTGTCTGGCGATGGATAAGGAAAGAGCCACCAATTGGGCTTTGAATTTCATGACCGAATGTTTGACTCGCCGCGAAAATCCGCTATTACCATTTCCATTGAAGCTAGGCTTGGGATCTCATCAGGGGTTTCTGCCCATGGATAGGGCGCATAGTATCCGTGTGGCGGCTGATCCGGATTATGGGGCGTCTGATATTGTCTCGCCGGGGCATTTTTTCCGCTGATTGCTGTTGAAGGCGGAACATTAGTCAGCGCTGGCAGGACAGAAGCCGTGGTTGATATCGCAAAAGCGGCAGGAAGCTGGCCTGCAGGTGTGCTTTGCCAGATCATGAACGAAGATGGTTCGCTTGCTGACCGCGATTTTCTTGAAGATTTTGCCAAAACGCATCAGTTCGGTATTGGGACAATTGCTGATTTGATTGCATGGAAACGCCGCCGCCAGAAGATTATCAAGCGAAGTGGCGAGATTATTTTCAATTCATCTATTGGCGGTGAGTTGGCGCATGATGGTTTATGTTAATACCGCTAGCTATGCTGAACATATTGTTTTGATTAAAGGGGATTTATCCTCACCTGAACCGGTGCTGGTGCGGATGCATGCCATTAATATCATGACAGATGTACTGGGTGAACAATTATCTGGCCGGACAGGGAATGAAATACAGCTAGCCATGCAGATGATTGCAGATGAAGGGCGTGGATTAATTGTAATGTTGCGTGAACCTAGCCCAACCACAATATCTGATCTTGTTCAGCGAAAAGTTTCAGGTGACGGAACAAGTCGAAATGAAATACGCAATTATGGTGTTGGGTGCACAGATTTTGAATGATCTTGGCGTTAATAATATGATACTGCTTTCAAATGTTCAGCGAAGCATTGTTGGCTTAGATGGATATGGGCTGACTATTGCTGGATATCGTAGAATTTGATGAAGGTAACAAAGGCCATGTCTGATGCTGAAATTGTTAAGAATGACGAAGAAATTTGCGTCCGCCATCCATTCGGCGTCGGGCCGCGGCAAGAATTGCAGCCGTTCAGACTTTTATCAGCACTGGGCAGGTGATCAGGATTTGACCCATGTGGTTGCCAGTTTCAAAAGCCATTATTTACCACGTCTGCTAAAAGATTTTAAATTAAAGCATCTGAATGAACAGCATTATACCAAACTGGTATTTGGTGTTGATGATCACGGGTCAAAGATGGATGCCATGATTTCGCCCTTACTTGGTGAGGGATGGTCACTGGACAGACTTAATCAGATTGAGCGTGATATTTTGCGCGTGGCTATCTTTGAATTTGAAAGTCTTCTCGATATTCCTGCGCGAACAATTATTGCTGAATATTCGGCGATTGCTGATAGCTGGGAGGTCGATACAGGGTTCATTACCGCCATACTGGATAAGTTAGCGCATCAGTTAAGACCCACAGAATTGGCAGCATCCATATAAATCATATTGAAGAAACCCGTTTTCTGCGGTTTTTCATTGCACAGATTGTCTGGTTTTACTATAAAACAGCAAAATTAAACATCTTAAGCCGTTTGCCGAATCAAATGGAAACAGTTGTGATTTAAAAGGATCGAATAGATTTTTGATCAGTTGATGCAATTGGGGGTTCAACTGATTTCTTTCCATCCCCATTATAAATAGGGCTAATCCATTATGTCATATGAATTCTTCGTCTACATGGCCATTGCATGCGGAGTGCTAGGTCTCGTATATGGTATCTGGGCCTCTCAAAGCATTCTTGCCGCAAGTGCTGGTAATGAACGCATGCAGGAGATTGCCGGTGCCATTCAGGAGGGTGCTCGAGCCTACCTCAATCGTCAATATACGACTATTGGTCTGGTTGGGATTGTTGTTGCCATTATTCTGGTTTTCACACTAGGTGCTTATATTGCCATTGGCTTTGTCATTGGTGCCGTGCTATCCGGTATTGCCGGATATATTGGGATGAACGTATCTGTTCGTGCTAATGTTCGTACGACCGAAGCAGCTAGACGCTCACTAGGTGAAGCGCTTTCCATCTCATTCAAATCTGGTGCTATTACCGGTATGCTTGTGGTTAGCCTTGGGCTACTGGGTGTTGCTGGTTACTATATGTATCTGGAACAGCTTGATATTGATCTCCACACAAAAAGATGGAAGCTCTGGTTGCTCTATCCTTTGGTGCATCATTGATTTCCATTTTTGCCCGTCTGGGTGGTGGTATCTTTACCAAGGGTGCTGATGTCGGTGCTGATCTGGTTGGTAAGGTTGAAGCTGGCATTCCCAGAAGATGATCCAAGAAACCCTGCTGTTATTGCTGATAATGTTGGTGATAATGTTGGTGATTGCGCTGGTATGGCCGCTGACCTTTTTGAAACCTATGCTGTAACTATCGTTGCAACCATGTTGCTGGCTACTATTCAGCTTAGTGGTGATATGAACGCTATGCTTCTGCCACTTGGCATTGGTGCTGTTTGTATTGTTGCATCAATCATCGGAACATTCTTTGTTCGCCTTGGATCATCAAACAACATCATGGGTGCATTATATAAAGGCTTTATCGCAACTGCCGTACTTTCAGCGATTGCTATCTATTTCCTGATTGATCATGTCTTTGCCGGTTCCGAAGTCGGAATGAACTATTTCATCTGTGCGATGGTTGGTCTGGTTGTTACCGGTTTGATGGTATGGATTACCGAATATTATACATCTACATCATTTCGCCCGGTTAAAGTCGTTGCCAAGGCATCAGAAACCGGTCATGGCACTAACGTGATTTCAGGACTGGCTATGTCAATGGAAGCAACCGCTATCCCTGCCAATTATCATTTCCGCAGGCATTATTGTGTCTTATGTCTATGCTGATATTTATGGCATTGGTATTGCGGCCACAACCATGCTTGCGCTTGCCGGAATGGTTGTTGCGCTTGACGCATATGGCCCGGTTACAGATAACGCTGGCGGTATTGCTGAAATGGCAGAACTTGATGATTCGGTTCGTGAAGTGACTGACGCGCTTGATGCTGTCGGTAACACAACCAAAGCCGTGACCAAGGGATATGCGATTGGATCAGCGGCTCTGGCAGCGCTTGTGCTGTTCGCGGCCTATATTGCTGATCTGGAACGATACTTCCCAACTCTTGAAGTTAATTTCAGCCTGACTGATCCATATGTCGTCGTTGGCTTGTTGCTTGGTGGAATGTTGCCATATCTGTTTGCCTCAATGGGAATGCAGGCTGTTGGCCGTGCAGGTGGCGCTGTTGTGGAAGAAGTTCGTCGCCAGTTCCGTGAAATTAAAGGCATCATGGAAGGCAAGGCAAAGCCTGACTACAGTACTGCTGTTGATCTGCTTACCCGTGCCGCTATTCGTGAGATGATTATTCCATCACTATTGCCAGTTCTGGCACCGCTGATTGTCTATTACATCATTGCCGGAACAGTTGGTCAGGAAGCAGCGTTTACGGCCGGTTGGTGCCATGTTACTTGGTACGATTGTAACAGGTCTTTATGTTGCCATTTCCATGACTGCCGGTGGCGGTGCATGGGATAATGCCAAGAAATACATCGAAGATGGTCATCATGGCGGCAAAGGGTCTGAAGCTCATAAAGCTGCGGTGACTGGTGATACCGTTGGTGATCCTTATAAGGATACCTCAGGGCCAGCAGTTAACCCGATGATCAAGATCATCAATATCGTGGCGTTGCTGATGCTGGCTGGCCTGGCCGCTTAAGCAAAGCCTGAAAACCTGAATAAGAAATAACCCCCTTGCCATATGGTAAGGGGGTTTTTTTATGTGATCATGACATAGATAAAATGGAAATCTTTATTGAGCAGGAGCTGAGGTGATATTGCCCAAAATCTGTTCAATGATACCAAGATTTTCCCCTGGTGTTGGTGTAACGCTGTCAAGGTAGAAAACAGTTCTGCTTTGGCTTTTATCTTTAAATTCAATGGATTGCAGGGTTTTATTATCATCAAAAGTGAAGATAACTATTGTTCGTTCCAGTAATTCCACTTTCTTACCGGGGGCATCTTCCATCTGTTGCGCGATATAATAGATGCGACCAGAATCAAAAGCCCCAACCGTTGAAGGTTTGCCAAATAATGCTTCGACTTCAACCTGTTTTGTGGATCCGATGCTTAGTTTATCAAGCACGACAGGATCAAAATATTTGCCATGTTGTGTAATCCGGCTTTCGCAGGCAGACAACATGGTCATCATTCCAATTGCCAATGTAAAATAAATCGGTTTTTTCATGCGCATCTTCATGATAAGAATTCTCACTACCAATAGGCCAATTAGACTTCTATTGCAAGTCTGGGAGTTTATCTTACATTAGGATTACCGATTTGGCATATATTCACTTTAAGGATGCGTATTAATGTTGCAATGGTTAAGACAAAAGGTGCTGGACTGGTCACGGCCTTCTAGTATTGAAGCAGAAACGCTTTATAGCCAACTGGCCAAGGCGGCGCGTAATCCTGATATTTATTATTCCTATCAGATAGAAGATAATATTGATGGTCGGTTTGATACGATCTGTCTGTTCGTAGCTTTTGGTTAGTACGCCGTTTAAGTAAAATGGGAGAAGATGGAAAAAGCTAGAGCTCAGGAATTAACCGATACCATGTTTGCTGATATGGATTTAAGTCTACATGAAATTGGCGTGAGTGAAAATAAGGTTGGTAAGAAGGTCAAGGTAATGGCAACGGCTTTTGTTGGCAGAGTGCAAGCATACAGTCAGGCTCTTGATGCCAATGATAAAGAACGCTTTGGCTTCAGCCTTGCGGCGTAATCTTTATCGGGATCAGGATATGAATGGAATGGAAATTCGTTTATCCAAGGAGGTATTGAAGGCCGCTAAACAATTGGATAAACAATCTGATGATACTTGATGAGTGGTCATATCGAAACGACGATGATTTGGGTAAATAGCCTTATGCTTGATCTTGTTGTTTCATTTGATCGAATTGATGTGCAAAAACCGCTAACCTCTGCAGATTGAAGCGGATGTTCTATACCTGCCAGATGCTTGCTGAACGCTTTGGCTGGCTGCATATTGACGCGATAAAAGGAGAAGTGACATTATCCCGCCTTGCTGGTCAGGCATGCTATATGAAAGGGACGATCAAAGCAGATATTACCCAATCTTGCGTTGTGACTGATGAACCTGTCAGGCCAGCATCTGTCCATTTTGTTGATGAGCGGTTTGCTATCATGGATGCCCCGGAAGATGAAGAATTAATCGACCCGATGAGTGTTCAGACAGAACCTATGATCGGACGTAATATTCCCGTAGGGGAAACTATCGCACAGCTGATTGCATTAGAAGCTCCAGAATGGCCGCGGGTTGATAGTGTTTCGTCTGTTGATAAATGAAAGATGCCGACTTTGAGGAAGCAGGGGCCATTTGGAAAACTTGCTGAATTAAAGAAAACAAGATAAACAATGATATGATATTACTGAGGTCTTGTATTGGAACTTCCACATAAAATTACTTTAGCCATTGATGCGATGGGCGGTGATTACGCACCTCAGGCTGTTATTGCGGGTACAGAACAGGCGTTGCAGCTTGATCCCTCTATTATTCCTATTCTGGTTGGCGATGAACGTAAAATTAAGCCTCTTATCAAGAGTAATTCCCCCTAAAAGATGTGCGTATCCATCATACGGAAGATATGGTTGCATCTGATGATGTGCCATCACAGGCGTTACGCTCGGGAAAAACTCATCTATGCGACTGGCGATTGATATGGTCAAGGATGGAACTGCCAGATGCTGTGGTATCAGCTGGAAATTCTGGCGCATTAATGATCATGGCATTGATGGTGTTGCGGACAATTGAAGGTATTGACAGACCTGCCCTGGCGGCGTTTTTTTCCGACAATGAATGGGCGATGCTGTATGCTTGATCTTGGCGCAAATATTGAGTGTTCGGCGACCAATCTGGTGCAATTTGCTGTAATGGGCGATACATTTTTTCCGTGTGACCGCTGATGCAGCAACTCACCATTCGTATAAACCAAGTATCGGATTGCTTAATGTGGGGAAGAAGAAGAACAGAAAGGCAGTGCATCTATTCGTGATGCCGCGGCTATTTTATCTGATCCTGAAATTAGTATGAATTATTATGGCTTTGTTGAAGGAAGTGATTTTCCAATGGGCTGTGTTGATATTGTGGTGAGTGATGGTTTTAGTGGTAATGTCGCGCTGAAAACAGCTGAAGGCACATCACGGCTAATCGGAACGATGATTAGACAGGCGTTTCAATCGACTATTTTTTCACGACTTGGATATCTGTTGGCCAGCCGGTCGTTCAAGAAACTTCGTAATATGATGAATCCTCAGAATTATAATGGTGCGGTGCTGTTAGGTTTGAATGGTATTGTTGTAAAATCGCATGGTAGTGCAGATGCAAAAGGCTTTGCCAATGCCATTAAGGTTGCCAGTGATATGCATCGTAACCATTTTATGGATGATGTTAAAAAGGGGATAGCGCGTTCGCTCAAAGCTATTGAAATGTCACAATCCTAAAATACCAACGGAATAGAAAGCTAAATACCCCTGACGCCTCAATATCTAACATCTGTTTTTCCGTCTGTGCTGATAACCGCATCAGGATCTTATCTCCCTGAAAAAATCCTCACCAATGATGATCTTAGCAAAATGATGGATACGAATGATGAATGGATCGTCAGCGTTCGGGGATAACTCAGCGGCATATCATTGCAGATGACGAACTAACATCGGATATGGCCGTTAAAGCGGCGCGTCAGGCGCGTGATATGTCATGAGTATCTGTTGATGCTATTGACGGGATTATTGTTGCGACAACAACTCCTGATGATACATTTCCATCTACGGCATCAACGGTGCAAAGGAAACTTGAGGCTTTTAATGCCTTCGCATTTGATGTTCAGGCGGTTTGTGCCGGTTTTATATATGCCCTTGATACCGCCGACGCCATGATAAAATCTGGCAAAGCCCGTAAAATGCTGGTCATAGGGGCAGAAGCCTTTAGCCGAATACTGGACTGGACAGATAGAGGCACAGCTGTGTTATTTGGTGACGGGGCAGGGGCGGTGATTCTTGAAGCAGACGACAATGCTCCGGATTGGGGCATTTTATCATCTGTTATTTTCACCGATGGCCGTTATCGTGATATTCTCTATGTGGATGGTGGCCCTGCACGCACGGGCGAGTCGGAACTGTCAAAGATGAGTGGCCAGGATGTTTTAAACATGCGGTGGAAAAATTAGCCTCATTGTCTGGATGCTGCCATTACAGCATCAGGCAAATCGGTATCTGATATTGACTGGCTAGTTCCCCATCAGGCAAATATAAGAATTATCAACATGTTACAAAGAAAACTTAATATGTCAGATGAAAAAGTTGTTCGCACTGTTGATCGTCACGCGAACACCTCGGCGGCTTCCATTCCTTTAGCTTTTGATGAGGCTATGCGGAAAAACATGATTTCTTCGGGGGATATTGTTGCTTTTGAAGGAATTGGTGGCGGTCTTACATGGGGCGCAGCCATTGTTCGTGTGGGCAGACCGTAAATAAAAATGATATTTGCATTTGACTAGACTGAAATTGTTGATTATTTTTAAATTATGAAACGTTCTCTTATACGCGCTGATATTGCTGAAGCCATCTACCAGAAAATCGGGTTATCCCGAAAATGAATCCGCTGATATTGTTGGTACCATCCTTGATGAGATTTCAAATAGTCTTGAAGCTGGTAAAAATGTAAAAATTACATCATTCGGTAGTTTTACTGTCCGCAAGAATCAACGCATGGGGCGTAATCCGAAAACTGGTCAGGAAGTTCCTATCACTCCCCGGCGTGTTCTATCTTTCCGTCCGTCACATATTCTGCGTGATAGAGTTAACGATTCTAACTAAGAATTCAGCCTGACCAATATGGGGGTATGACATGGTTAGCAAAACCCCTGAGGCGTTTCGTAATATCACCGAAGTGTCCTCCATGCTGAATGTTCCAACCCATGTATTGCGGTTCTGGGAAACACGTTTTAGCCAGTTAAAGCCGATTAAGCGCAATGGGGGCAGACGGTATTATCGCCCTGAAGATATTATCCTTCTTAAACGCATACAGGAACTGCTTTATGATCAGGGCTATACCATTAAGGGCGCACAACAGGTTCTGAAAAGCTTTACCAAGCCCAAAGAAGACGAAGCCGTTGCCGTTTTATCTGTTGCTGGTGCCGACGCAGTGCCGTCATCTGATGCCGGTAGTCTTTCCTCTGCTGATCAAGATATCTTTGCTTCATCACGTCAGAATATTTCAAAAGCCATCACAATATTAAAAGAAGCACAGTCAAGGCTAAACCGCCTTGTCTAATTTTTTGCCTTTGATCATTTGATCTTTAATGTAAATGCAATCGTATTTCATTAGTTTCACTCGGCTTTTAAATCAGGGCTTCTCTTTCTGTCGTCCTTTGTTTATAAATAGCGGTGTCGGAGTGTAGCGCAGCCTGGTAGCGCACCATACTGGGGGTGTGGGGGTCGTGGGTTCAAATCCCGCCACTCCGACCATTTCAAAGTTGAATATTTATGAAGCCATTTGATTATCTCCTTTACGGCCTTACCATTTTTGCTTGGTCAACAAGCTGGTTGCCTTTGAAATGGCAATTGGGTGTTGTTGCCCCTGAAGTGTCTATTTTCTGGCGGTTTCTGATTGCTGGTATTCTGATGATGGGCTTTGCCTTCTGGCGTGGTGAGAATCTACGATTGCCATTAGCGATCCATTTCCGCATTGCTATCTTGAGCCTGTTTTTGTTTAGCTGCAATTTTACCATGTTCTATTATGGCGGGCTTGGGGTTTCATCGGGCTTACTGGCTGTTGTGTTTTCGACGGCGTCTTTGATGGTGCTTATTATTAAATCATCTCTTGATCGGGAATGGCCACAATTTCAGCTAATCATTGCGGTTATTTTGGCATATCCGGTGTTTCTCTGATCTTTTTGCCTGAAATCCCAGTTATGGCCATGCGCCGTTAATCAGTTTGATGTTCTGCCTGATTGGCACATTGATTTTCAGTCTTGGCAATATTCTATCAGGTCGACTTCAATCCCGAAAAATATCGGTGATTACGGCGAATAGCTGGGGGATGCTTTACGGGTCAGCATTTCTCGCCATGTTTAGCCTGATGCGTGGGCATAGTTTCATGGTTGAATTAACATGGAAATATATGGGGGGACTGGCATGGCTATCAACGGTTTCTTCCGTTATGGCATTTACCTGTTATTTAACACTGGTTGGTCGCATTGGCCCCGGTCGTGCCAGCTATATCACGGTTATCTTCCCGGTGGTGGCATTATTTATTTCTCAAAGAACAGAAGCCTATCAATGGACGCTATTTTCCATTATCGGACTTATTCTGGTGATTGCCGGAAATACCATTATGGCCAGATCGACCCCAAAGCAGATACCTGAACCGAAACAATAGCTACTGATCCAACGGCAATCATGGTCAATCCATGGCGAAGACGGATATACCATTCCGGCATTGCTGTATTCAGGTGAAATAACATATCCATGATCCAGCACATCACCAGAAGTCCAATCACAAGGCCAAGGCTAGGTAGTGGTTCCAGAAACATGATAAGTGTTGCCATCAAGGCAGGCATGACCGACCAGATATATCTAATGGGGGCTGCATTGACGTTTCCGTTCATGGCTATTCCCCAATGAACAGCCCCAAGAAAGATAATAATAGCAAGGCCATAATGGCTGGCTAACTCTGCGCTGAACATGATAAGGGCAGGATCAGCACTAAAGCTAATGGCGGCAGCCAGAATAAAAGGGATACCGCCTAACCAGCCCAGGGTTTTAGCCATTTTATTAGGTTTTGATAGCATGATTTATCCGCCCGATGGTGAATTATCCCGCATCTGCCGTTAATCCGGCGGCGGCAATGCCAGCCAGAGCAGCGGTTTCATCATTATCTGATGTATCGCCAGAAATGCCGATAGCACCAATGATATTGCCGTTGTTATCCTTAATCAGAACACCACCCGGCACGGGAATGATATTGCCATTGCCCAACCATTTACGGCATCAACAAAATAAGCTTGCTGTTCAGCCCTGTTCATCAATGCTCTGGTACCCATGCCTAGCTGGATAGCGGCATTAGCCTTGGCTTTAGCAATATCGGAACGCATAATGCAGACACCATCTTCTGACTGGATGGAAATCGTTGCGGCGCGGTGATCCATGATAACAACACTAATGGGCTTAAGATTCATATTCCGGGCTTCTGCTAAAGCGGCCGCAGAAATAGCATTTGCGATATCGAGGGTGAGCATCTGTTTCTCCTTAATTGATGACATTGTCGATGATACTAATGAATAAGATGATATTATGATTTACGGGATTAACTCATACGAGTTTCTTATCATTTAGCCATGGCAGGATAGCGGAAAAATCCATCCCTTTGCCAGAAGTTTCGACAAACTCGGTATAGATTTGTCTGGCGCATTGCCCGATGCGGGGATCAGCCCCTGCATGATGGGCGGCATCAATAGCCAATCCTAAATCTTTCAGCATAAGATCAGCGGAAAATCCGGGTTTGTAATCATGATCAGATGGGCTGTCAGGGCCAATGCCGGGGCAGGGCAGTAGGCGTTCATAGACCAGCTATATCCGGATGACGTGCTGACAACATCAAACATTTTTTGTCAATCAAGACCAAGGCGATCTGCCATATCAAAGGCTTCACAAGTAGCAATCATGGTTGCCCCCAATATCATGTTATTGCATATTTTTGCAATCTGGCCTGTTCCCACTTCGCCGCTATGGACAGCTTTACTGCCCACGGTTTCAAATAGCGGCATGACCTGATTTATGATATCAGCCTTGCCGCCAATCATGAAGGTTAATGTCCCTGCTGTTGCCCCGATAATACCAACAGACACAGGGGCATCAAGAAAATCAATGCCCTTCTGATTTGCCTTAACCCCGATAGATTGCGCTGTCGCCACATCAATCGTGGAACAATCAATGAGAATCTGATCTTTCTCATCACGGGCAAAATATCATCTGTGACGGTTTTTACGGCAGTTCCATCTGGAAGCATGGTAATCACGATATCAGATTGATCAGCGATATGTCGGGATGATTCGGCTGTTTGTATATGTTCGTCTGGTAACATATTCAGATCAAATCCTGTTACCTGATATCCTGCCCGAATAAGGGCTCTGGCCATAGGTGCGCCCATCTGACCTAATCCGATGAAACCTATCTGTCTGTTTTTCATGGCATTGCCTTTGTTAGGTTTTTTCTATTTCTGTTTATAATAAATGATGTGATAACAGTGCAAAGCGATTTATTAAGGATAATCATGGCATGAATGCGCATTCAAAAGAAGAAACGGTTTTTAAAATCTGTTCGCGTGAGGAATGGCATCTTGCTATTGATAACGGGATTTATCATGGATCTGCCCTAGATGTGGGTGATGGATTTATCCATTTATCAACCCGTGATCAGGTGGTAGAAACAGCCCAGCTCCATTTTAGAGGGCTTGATGATCTGGTATTGGTAACAATTGATCCAAGCGGACTTGATATCCGGTATGAAGAATCTCGAAACGGCCAGATGTTTCCCCATCTGTATTCCGATTTACCGGTTGAATCAGCGTTGAATGTTCAATCTATTCTGCTAGATGAAAATGGAATACCGCTCATTACGATGAATATGCTTGCCATTGATCAATAAACATTAAGAATAAGCAATCATTGGCCTTGCGTCTTAATCCAGCTTTGTATAAAAGAAATTCAACTGCGGCTGTGGTGAAATTGGTAGACACGCCAGATTTAGGTTCTGGTGGCGAGAGCCGTGGGGTTCAAGTCCCTCCAGCCGCACCATTTATTATTATTACACCTAAATGTTTTAGATGTTGTTCTTAATTCAATTATGGGCATTATGGTAAGGCAGAATGCAATATGATCTAATGTATCAGGGCTATACATGATCATAAATCTTTTCACCGATATTCAAAGGCAAGACGATGAGAGATTTTTTTCCCCCGGTCGTTCTGACGTTATGGCAAATAAGGCCATGATCACCACTTCACATCCATTGGCGACAAGTGTTGGGCTTAAATGTCTTTATGATGGGGAAATGCTGTTGATGCGGCTATTGCGGCCGCGGCTATTCTTACATTAGCCGAACCACATATGACTTCTATTGGCGGGGATTGTTTTGCTCTTGTTGCTCCGCATGGTGATCATCATATCCATGCGATAAATGGTTCTGGTCGTGCGCCTTCGGCAATTGATGTTGACCAATTGCGCAAAGATTTCCCTGATGGCCAGATACCGCGCGATTCTTGCCATGCAGTCACAATTCCGGGGGCGATTGATGCATGGTATCTGATGCATCAGAAATGGGGACGCAAGGCTTGGAAAAGCCTGATTGAACCTGCGGCTTATTATGCGCGTGCTGGAATACCTGTTCATCAACGGGTTGCCCTGGACTGGGCCGAGGATATGGAAAATCTCAATGATGCGGATGGCCAGCGATTTTACCTTGATAAAGGCAGACCGTATCAATCGGGACAGCAATTTTCTTACCAGCATTAGCTGAAGCCTTTGATCTGATTGCTGAACATGGCAGAGATGGGTTTTATTTAGGGCCAGTTGGACAGGATATCCTGACAAAACTGAATCACCTTGGCGGTTATCATAAAGCATCTGATTTTGCATCTATTCAGGCTCAGGAAGTTATCCCGATCAATGGTTTATATCGTGGCAAACATATCTGGGAATGCCCGCCAAATGGACAGGGAATCACAACATTGATCATGGCACGTTTATGTGAACGCTATGATATGGCATCTCTAAGCGATGCTGATTTTGTTCATGTGCTAGCAGAAATTAGCAAGCAGGCCTATGGATTACGCGATCATTTTCTGGCTGACCCGGATCATGCCCATGTGTCGGTTGAATGGCTCTTATCTGATACTGTCATAGATCAGGCCGCAGCAAATATTGATATGGCAAAGGCATCAGAGTTTCAGGTAAGTGACTTTCCCACGCATCCCGATACGGTCTATCTTTCTGTTATTGATGAACATGGCATGGCTGTTTCATTTATTAATTCCATTTTTGATGGATTTGGTTCTGGCATCGCAACGCCTGAGTTTGGCATTATTCTGCAATCGCGCGGGCGGGCTTTCCGTCTAGACCCTCAACATCCAAATGTGATTGCTCCCAATAAACGTCCCTTCCATACAATTATTCCGTCTATGTTAACTGATGGGGAAAACTAACCGGCGTATTCGGTGTCATGGGTGGCCAGTATCAAGCTGTTGGTCAGATGGGTTTCTTATAAACCATCTTGATGGCGGCATGACCCACAACAGGCTCTTGATGCGCCGCGTAGTTTTGCTATCGATGGTGTCATTACAATTAGAATCGGGCATTAGTGCGGCGGTTGCTGATGATCTTTCTAGCCGTGGGCATAAGATTCATCATGCCGATAGCCCGATAGGTGGTGGACAAGCCATTATCCGTGATGCGGAAACGGGAGTTTTAATGGCAGGGTCTGACCCACGCAAAGATGGCTTTGCGGCAGGATTTTAATCAAAATATTATTAATTCGTTAAATTAAAAATAAAAAAAATTAAATATTACGTCCTCTTTGTGGTGGACTTTTGAAAACTTGAACACATAATAATGACTATATAAATTGAGGAGATTTGTAATGAAACTATTTTCAATTAAGGCATTAACAGCGGTTGCTGCTGTTTCAACCACTCTTGCTATGGGTGGTCATGCTCTTGCCAAGGTAGAAGGCGACACCATCATTCTTGGGTCTTCTATCTCACTAACCGGAAAATATGCAACAAATGGTCTGCATACTCAGCGCGGTTATGACTTTGCCGTTAAAACGATCAACGAAAGCGGTGGCGTTACGATTGGTGGGAAGTCTTATAAGCTTGCTGTTAAATATTATGATGATGAATCAACGCCTGCTCGTGGGGCACAGTTGGCAGAAAGACTGATCCAGCAGGATGGCGTTGAATATATGCTTGGCCCATATTCATCAGGTATGACAAAGGCGATTGCGCCGGTATCTGAAAAATTTGGTGTGCCAATGATTGAAGCTGAGGGCGCATCACGCTCACTTTTTACGCAAGGATATAAGTATCTTTTTGCCGTGTTGTCTACATCTGAACAGTATCTGGCAACGGCTATCGATATGGCCGCTGCTAAATCTGATGACCCAAGCAAGGTTCGGGTAGCTATGGCATTTGAAGGCGATCCGTTTTCCATGGATGTGCGCGCTGGTGTTGTTGATAAAATCGAAGAATATGGCATGCAGATTGTGATTGATGATCAGCTGCCCGCTGATTTATCTGATATGTCTACTACTTTGACAAAGGTAAAAGCTTTGCGTCCGGATATTCTCGTTATTTCCGGTCACTCAAAAGGGGCTGCTACTGCGGCTCGTCAGATTGATGAGATGAAAGTAAATGTTAATATGATTGCCCTCACGCATTGCGAAGCAGCAAAAGTTCAGGAAAAATTCCCGAAGGCATCAAATGGCTTCCTTTGCCCGACACAATGGGTGGAATCTTTGTCAAAGAGTGATCCATGTTCGGAAGTGCTGCTGAATGGAACGCTGGTTTCAAAGCCGAATATCCATCTTATACATCTGTTCCATATCAGTCTGCACAGGCATCAGCAGCCGTGTATGTATGGAAAGAAGCCTTTGAAGCGGCAAACAGCTTTGATAAGGATGCCGTAAGAGATGCGATTTCAGCTGTTGAAATGGAAACATTCTATGGTGATATCAAGTTTTCCGAAAATGGTAACAATATCGCTAAGCCAATGTTTATGCGTCAGATTGATGCCAATGGCGATTACAATCTAGTGGAAAATGCTGATCAACTCACTTATCCACGGAATGTAAAATACTAAATCATTCTAACCTTCAAGAAGGAGAGTTCAGCTCTCCTTCTTTTTTTAAGGATTTCCGATGTTAAGTAACCTTGAACTGCTCTTTTACTGGGCACCCATTATTAATGTTCAAATCATTCTTGAAGGTATCTTTGTTGGTGCTGTTTTTGCGTTAAGCGCATATGGTCTGGCATTGGTCTGGGGTGTGATGAATATCAAAAATCTGGCACAGGGTGATTTTGTCATCATGGGCGGATATATGGCATTTTCCTTACATGCGATGCATGTCCCATTACCATTGATTATGATCACAGTCATGGTTGCCATGTTTATGTTTGGCTGGGTTATTTACATTATTATGATTAGACGCATTATTGATCAGGATATGTTTGTGTCGCTACTGGCGACCTTTGGTTTGTCTTTGCTAGTGCAACAGGTCATGAACATTATTTACGGCCCTGAAGTGCAAACAGTCGATATGGAACTGCCGATCTATGATGCATTTGGCGGCATGGTTACGATACCATCATCAAAAATTATTTTCGCTAGTATTTGCGGCAATCATTTTGTCGGTGTTATATTATTTATGAAAAAATCCCGTCTTGGTCAGGCTATTCGTGCCACATCCCAGGATCCACGTGCCGCACGTGTTCTGGGGATTAATACGGATCGGGTTTATGCATTTACCTTTGCCTTTAATGCTGCGCTTTGTGGCGCGGCTGGTGTGCTTGTGTCGATTATCTGGGTCATACAACCTTTCTATGGCATCACTTATTCCGTTCGTTCATTCGCTATCGTTACTGCCGCCGGTTTGGGTAATCTTCCCGGGGTGATAAGCGCAGGTTTCGGTATTGGATTGTTTGAAAAATATGTTGGCGTAATTGTTGGTACTGCTTATGAAGTGGCTGCCCCGGTTAGCATTCTGCTACTGGTTCTGATTATTCGCCAGATTTCAATGAAAAGAAACAGACAGGTTGTGAAATGAGTTCAATACAGAAAAAAATTATTCCCTATATCCTGCTTGGGGCATTAGGGATTTTTGGACCGATACTCTTTCCTCAATACACGCTTCAGATAGCGTATTTGTGGATGATGGTACTCATGGCCTCAACATGGGATTTGCTTGGCGGTCAGATGGGATATAATTCCCTTGGTAATATTACCTTCTTTGGCGTTGGCATGTATGTATCTGCCATTGTCCAGATCTCCTTCTTTTATGAAGGAGGGGTAGGTGAATATACATCTGCTATGGGTTCTATTAAGCCGGAATTCACTGAATATGAATATTATATGGGCTTATTCTGGGGTGTTCTTGCCGCTGGCTTTGTTTCATTATTACTCTGTCTGATATTTTCGACATTCATGTTCGGATTAAGAGGGCCTTATTTCGCGATTGGTTCATTGGGATTGGCAATTGCAGCGGCAGAATTGACGATTACCATTGATTATGTTGGTGGCGCATCCGGTATTTCAATGCCACTTTTCCCCGGTGATATTGAGTTTCGTTCCACCTTTTTCTATATGATCTGTTTTGGTTTGACCATTCTGGCTCATATTCTTCTTCGCTGGATTTATTCGACCCAATTCGGGCTTGCCATTAATGCAATCCGCGATGATGAAGATAAAGCTGAAGCCATGGGCATTCCTACCTTAAAATATAAATGTATTGGCTGGTGTATTGCTGCTGTCTTTATGGGCTTTATCGGTGCCATTGCTGGCAATATGGCCGGGTTTATTGACAAAGAAGTGGCTTATCCTATCCCTACCTTTGGTATTTTCATGGTTGCTATGGCATTACTGGGTGGTAAGGGCACCTTATGGGGGCCTGTTATCGGTGCGATCCTTTTCCACGTTGTTAAGGAAACAACCTGGACATATCTATTGAACCTCCAATGGGTGGCGCTTGGACTGATCCTGATAATTAATATTGTATATTTTCAGGAAGGTATCATGGGCTGGTTACAACGGAAGTATCCTGAATTTTTCGGAATTGTTGTTGATACTTCAACACGTGACTCAAAAGAAGAGGCTTAAAACATGTCAGATAATATTATCGAAGTTAATAATGTTTCTAAGTCTTATGGTGGTGTTCACGCGAATATTGATATCTCCATGGTTGGTAAAAGGGGTTCTATTACTGGCATCATTGGTCCCTAATGGATGTGGTAAGACGACATTGTTTAATTCCAATTGTCGGGTATCATCCTATTGATAATGGGTCGATCGTTTTGATGGGCAGGAAATATCAAAATTGCTGGTTGGGCCGATTGCCAGATTGGGTATGTTGCGAACATTCCAGCAAACCCGCATTTATTCAAAAATGAATTGCATGGATAATATGCAGATATCCATATCTCATCGGAAAGATGCTAAGGATGGCATTTTTGCTAACCGAAAGGGTGAAATAAAAGACAGAGCTGAGCATCTGCTTGAGTTTGTGGGATTGTATTCCAAGCGTAACCTGATTTCTGGAAATCTGTCATTTGGTCAGCAAAAACTGCTTGAGTTTGCCATGGCTTTGATGAATGAGCCAAAGGTTTTGCTTTTAGATGAACCAACAGCTGGTATTAACCCGACATTAATCAATGGATTGATTGATCGGTTACGCCGTGCCAATGAAGAGCTTGGTATTACCCTATGCGTAATTGAACATAATATGCGGGTGATTATGAATCTGGCTGAGCATATTTACTGCCTATCCAATGGACGTATGCTTGCTGATGGAAAACCAGAAGATTTACAAGAAGACCAGCGCGTGATTGACGCCTATCTTGGAGGGCACTAATGGCTACCAAATCCACGGAAACAAAGGCTTCAGCCAAAAAATCAACGGCTAAAAAAACCGCCAAAACGGTTTCAGCCAAAAAGACAGCACCAGTGAAAGGCGGCGACGGCGAAAGCAGCGACCAAGAAAGTCGCCGTTAAGAAAGCCGCACCAGCGAAAAAAGCAGTTAAGAAAACAGCTGTTAAAAAAGCGCCGGTGAAAAATGCCAAATCAACTAGCAAAAGTTCCGTTTCTGGTTATGGAACTGGTGGTGTTGATGTTGTTATGTCTGTGGATCAGGTTGCTAAGGAAGCCGCAAATATTGCCGCAACTGGCCCTTTAAAGCTGATCTTGATAAACTGGCTAATAATAATCCCTTTCTTGTAATTGAAGATTTGCGTGCAGGTTATGGTAAAATGGAAATTTTCATGACTTTTCATTTACGCATAGGTAAAGGACAGGCGCTGTGCTTAATTGGCCCAATGGTGCGGGAAAATCCACCGTTCTTCATTCTATTTTCGGGTTTACCAATATCTTTTCCGGCTCAATCACCATTGGCGGCAAGAATGTTACCTCACTAAAGCCATCGGAAAAACTATCTTCCGCTGGCATTGCCTATATTTTGCAGGATAAATCTGTATTTCCGCAAATGACCGTTGAAGAAAATCTTCTGATGGGCGGATTTTTGAAAAATAAACCATCTGAAGCCAAATTGGCTGCAGAACGGGTATTTGACAAATATAGCCGTCTTGCAGAACGCCGTCATAAACCGGCTGGCGTATTATCAGGTGGTGAACGGCGATTGCTTGAAATTTCTCGCGCTTTGGTTATGGAACCTGATGTCTTGCTTGTTGATGAACCATCTATTGGGTTAGAGCCGCGCTTCATTGATATGGTTTTTGAAATTCTAAATGACCTGCAAAAAGTTGAAGGCAAAACCATTGTCATGGTCGAACAGAATGCAAAGAAAGGGCTTGCTTTTGCTGATATTGGCTATGTTCTTGTATCGGGTGAAACAGCATTAGCCGATGATGGTAATGCGTTGCTTGAAAATTCTGATGTTGGTCGACTATTCCTTGGTGGTTAATGCTATCTGGTAACCTTGATCAATAAACAGATGGGTTATACATCAACATATTGATCAGGGTTAATACGACGCCGCCTAAAAATGCGAAAAGGAAAGCCGTGATCAGGTTATGACTTAAAGCCAGTTTTGTGCTTTTTACCTGATATAGTCTTGCACAAGTGATAACCGAAAGTGATGCCACTGAACTCATGGTTCCGGCTCCCCAGCCAATCAGATGGCTTTGCATCAATAGTGCCGGATGCACCGCCGCTCCACCATTGCTGAATATAGCAAGCATCACCGTACTGGATATGACAGGATGGATGCCGATAATGGATGCCAGCATCATGACGACTGGCGTTGCAATTAGGGCTAGCCAGCCCGGATAGATGCTATGTGGCCCGACAAGTCCTAATTGTTCCAACCCATTTGTATTAATGGCAATATAACCAATCACCATGGCCATGCTGATAATGATAAGATCATCAGATGTCAGGGCAAGCCCGTCCCGTGTTGATGTTATGATTGTTTTGATATTTTGCGGATATCGCAAAACTGAATGAATACCAGTATCGGCATTGCCGTTACCACCGCCGATAAGGCCGTCAGATTGAAAACCAACGCAAAGGTTAAGAACACTGGTTAAAACAATGACCACCCGCCATGCGATAGGCCGCAGACAGGATAATGATTTCTGTATGGTATGGATGCTGAACTCTGCACAAACCAGAATGAACAGATAAAGGTAAAAATAAAAGCCGTGCCTAACCCGAATGTCATAGCCAGCCATGCATTAGCTGTTCCGACAAAACGTTCTCCTACGGCAAAGGCAACAAAGAATGGTGACCATACAGCAGATGTTACCATGCCACGTAAAGCGGCTTCTGCTGCCAGTTTTCTCCGATATTCGTGGCTACCTTTAGGTAAAGCTGCCGACAGGATAGCAAAGGTGCCGGTATTGATAATGCCGCCAAAGACATGTCCGGCAATCTGTAACCCTGATGATGAGTTTTCGGGGCTGAGTTGAGCGAGGTTATCTTGTGTCCTTCGCACAGATGGCATGGTGGCGGCGGTAGCTTTCGCTAATGTCATTGTTGATATCAGAGCAACGAAAATTAATATAAATCGTCCGCTAGAAAATAGTAGATCCTGACTTAATTCGCCATCAAGCAATAACCAGCCCAGTCCGGCTAACATGGAAATAATCAGCAAACTATCCCATTTCAGTGTTGGTAGGATGAGAATGAAAAATATACCCAAAGCCACCGCGGCAAAGTTACTAAAAGCAATAACATGTTCTCCAAATATGATTTGCAGAATGGCAGCAAGCCACGCAATGGATAATAGTCCAATGCGTATCATTGTTATCTGGTTTTTCATGACCCAATAACACCATGACAATTGATAAGGTTAATAACAGAATGGCGATAGTTTCGATAATATTTGTTTTTTCTTTAAACCAGAAAACAGATATAGCAAGCGTGATCAGTAATTCCACTTGACCAACAGCACGAACGGATGCAACGGTTTGCATCATAAATGCTGTGAACCAACCAATTGTTGCGATTGCGCCAAATAATCCTGCCCCGATAGAACCCACGCCAATGAACAAAACAGGCAATAAATTGGGAGCGGGTGAAAACAAGCATCCATGCGCCCATGACAAGAACTTGTATGGTTGTTGCGATGCCTCCTGTATAGACAGCGCGCATAAACAGATCATCACCAATCAGTGATACCGCCGCCGCTTTATAGCAGACGGTAGCAAGACCAAGAAAAGTGCCGCTGGCTAAACCGATTGCAGAAGTTCGTGAAAAGCATGATGCAATAATCTCAGTTCTGGTAAGTGCTGTTTTGGCAAAGGCGAGCATAATGACAGCAATGACACCTAAAATAATGCCTAATCCGGTTAATAACGAAACCATTACACCTAGGATGATTGTTTCCAGTATCGCGGCCTGTAATACTTCTGTTTTGGAAAATGCGGTTCCAGCCGCAAAACTCCGCTGTGAAAAATGCGGATCAAAAGAACAGTAAATAAAATCTGTGTCAAACTGGCCAGATTTACCCATATCCAGAATTTAAGGGTTGTTCCGGTAAGGCAATATCAGAAAAATACTGATAACCGAATACCATTAACCACGCGAAAGGCAGGGCATAGAGAAAGCGAATATAGCTAGCGCCATCATCGCCTAGAACAGCTTTCATCTGACGCTGAACAGCGCTGCGAAATGTTTGCGTTAATGCGGCTATAATGGTGGCTATAACCCACCATTCAAGGATAATCATGCCATAACTCAGACTTGGAAATATAACCCATATCTTATTCTAGTGGGCGAAGAATACAACCAATTTGCTTCTTTTTCATGTTGTTACAAGCGGTTCTGCTTCAAGCTGGTATCATTGGGATGGTGGATATGCGAAAATATGTGCTGCCGTTATTGATAACCGGTTCTTCAATTTGCAAAATAATAGGCGGTGTGATGTCAGATAATGCTTCTTCAAAATGAATCATGCCTCTTTTTGCATGTTCATGACTCATATAGCTGGCAATCTGGATGACAACCGCTTTAACAGGTTGTTTTTCATCTATTTGTGATTGCTGTGTTTCTGTTGCCAGATTGGTTCCACGGCTTTTTCATTTTCATTTACAGAAGGGTCGACCTTATCGGTGTCTTACAGGATTAGCATTTCGATCATCTATCATACCCTGATCCCATTTGTGATTTTCCATGATGGATAGTGATGTTTTTGGGATGACAACGCCTTTTGCTTCGGCAATCTGTAAATCTATTTTATCATAAAGAGTTGGGCAAAATGACATTACATATTGTTTTACAGAATGTTCCTGTGAAGGATTAACAACACCCCGACCATCCTGATCAGGAAAAAAGATATGATTATTCAGCCATTGTGCATTGCTTTTGAATGATGAATAAAATATCTTTTTCCAAAACCGTTTGATTGGAATGGCGAGTCATATGATCCTTAAGATCTTGATTTAGGGTGATGAAACGGTCGTGCCATATATCACGAATGGCCATATCCGTTATGCTGACCTGTTCCATAATCAGGGCATAAGCGGCATGTGGCCAGTTGTTCGCCTATCTGGCCTTTATTTATTGTCGGGTGAATAGCAATAGGGGCAGTGGATTGATCCTCATGCTGGTTTGTATCAGTATGTTCTAATGTTTGTGCCTGTAAACTACCAACTGAAGCAAAACATAAACTGAAACATATTGATAAAACTGGTAAAAACCGGAACGATATTTTTACAAATCCCACAATTAATCCTCTGGCATCTCAACGGCTTCGGCAGCTGCTCGGATGACCGCCATCGCCTTATTCACACACTCCTGATATTCATTTTCATCAATACTATCATAGACAACCCCGGCACCAGCCTGAATATAAAGCATGTTATCCTTGATCAGGGCTGTGCGTAAACAATACAGCTATCCATATCCCCATTACCAGAGATATAGCCAGCGGCGCCGCCATAAGGGCCGCGACGTGTGGGTTCCAGTTCATCAATGATTTCCATGGCGCGGATTTTGGGCGCCCCCGTAAGGGTTCCGGCCGGAAATCCAGCTTTTAAGGCATCGACAGCATCCAGATCAGGACGAATCTGGCCTTGCACTTCTGATGCGATATGCATGACATGGCTATAACGTTCGATATTAAAATGATCGACAACCTTAACCGTGCCAGATTTGAAACCCGCCCCACATCATTCCGCCCTAGGTCAAGAAGCATAAGATGTTCGGCGCGTTCTTTGGCATCATCTAATAAATCAGCGGCAAGGTTTTGGTCTTCTTCAGGGGTTTTGCCCCGTGGGCGAGTGCCGGCAATTGGCCTGATGGTAACGTTACCTTCACGAAGCCGAACCAGAATTTCCGGACTTGATCCAACCAGTGAATAACCACCCATATTAAAATAGATGAAAAAGGGGAGGGATTTAAACGCCTTAAAGATCGATAAAGCGTAAATGGTTTTTTGAAAAAGGGCACAGAAAAGCGTTGAGAAAGCACCACCTGAAAAATATCGCCTGCTTTGATATACTCAATGGCTTTTTTCACCATGCCCAGATAGGTGGATTTAGGCATATTTGTTGACACTTCAGGCAATGGGGTATGAGGTTCCGGTTTCTGCCGTGATGAGATATTTTTATTAAGAGTGTTTACGATATTCTGTAACCGGTCATGACCATCTTGAATAGCATTTTCATGATTGCCATCATGACTGTCAGGACGCACCGGCGTAACAACACGCAGGCTATCTTTCAGGCGATCAATAATAACAACCACAGATGGCCGCATCAGACAGGCATCAGGCGTGCCTAATTCATCAGGATTAGTGCTGGTAATATTTTCCATATACTGGATCATTTCATAGCCAAAATAGCCAAATAATCCGGTCGACATGGGCGGCAAATCATCAGGAATTTCAACCGATGAACTAGCCATTAAACGGCGGAGGATTCAAAAACGGCACCATTTTCCCGACTGATCACATGGCCTTTACCATCTTCTATTGTAATATCTTCACCCCGCACCGTCCAGATCAGGTCAGGGTTAAGGGCAATAACGGAAAATCGTCCACGGACATTTCCCCCCTCAACAGATTCAAGAAGACAATGATAGGGCCGATCAATCCCCAGTTTGAGCATAATGGAAACAGGGGTTTCCAGATCAGCAACCAGTTCTGTATGCAAGAGAACGGTTTTGCCATTTTTTAGAAGTAACTCGGCTTCTTTCTGTTCTGGCTGGATACGCATTAATTTGTTGACCCGACAAGCAATCTGATAGCAGCGTTTGGATTGGCATTAACGCTATGGATAGATTGAAGCCCGTTATGCTATTGCCGCTTCGCTATCAGCAACCATATGGTCAGAAAACTCATTAAGTATTTGTTCAGTCCTCAGCGCAATACTTTCTTCGTCACCATCAATAATGTTTTCCATTTTGAGCACAATGATTTTATCATCACCGGGTTCTACCAATGTTGCGGTCACCAATATTAATGGCAAAACTGGCTGAAGCTATCAGGCTGGCGGCTTCATGATCAAGGCCACTTCCATTCTGAAGAAAAGGTGAGTTAACAAGATCAAGATCAAGGTCAGCAACGGCTTTCTGATAATCTGGTGCCGCCACAATAGTTTCAGCCTTGGATGCGTGTGTCTCAATAGTGTTCCATTTTCCATGCGGAAATGGCGGTATTGCGGACTTCATCCAGATCGGCTTCTTTTATCCGTTTCACTTTCGACCCTTAAGGCGAAAAAAGTATTATTTTCATCCGTGATCAACATGCTTGCCATACCGATATCCTGTTGCCATGCGATAGAACGGAATGCCGTGCTAGATGCAATTCCATCTAGCCATTCCCCATCAATATCTCGGCCAGTTTTGGTCATCGCTGGAATAGAAAGCAGTTTTGAGCCTTAGGGCTTTTGCTGCTGCTTCTTCCAGAGTTGCCCGGATTCTTGGGCTGTTTCAAATAATTGGATACGGTCATAAACTTGTATTGATAGCCTTTCATTTCTGATTTCATCAGCCAGGGAGGATTTGATATCAGAAAAAAGATGGATTTCAGCAGGGGATATATCATTAATCACAAAGACATAGATACCAAAAGGGGTTTCTGCTAGGTGTAGTAATCTGATTTTGGCTTGCAGCAAAAACAATATCGGCCAGATCTTCTGGTAAATCATCCCGTGAAATATTCGTGAATGTAATATCTTCTTCTTATCGCCTAATAATGTCATTGGCGATAATGGCAAAATCTTCACCAGCATTCAGTCGTGCCAGAGCTATATTGGCTTGATCCGTATCTGAAAATACCATCTGATAAAAATTGCGCCGTTCCGGAACAGATAATGAATCTTTTCTTTCTTCATAAATAATTTCAATTTCTTCGTCTGATACATTGATTTCATTAATAAAATCTTCAGGGGATAGAATGGCGGCAACAATCTGTCTTGTTGCTGGTGCATCAAAAGTGCTGGTATTATCAGCATACCAAGCCGATAGCGTGTCATTTGAAGGATCGTCAATCTTATCAGGATTTATGGAACAATTCTGTATATTAATTGTTCTTTTCTGGGCGAGCCATTCAGCCATGCTTTTAGAAAGATCAGGTGAATATTCTGCTCCGGAAGCAATAGCGGCAATAATTTGATTGCGTCGTTCCGCATAACCGATACTAGCAACCAGATCATTTTCTTGTCATACCCCGGCTGGCTAGAATATCCCTAAATAGTAAAGCGTTGAATTGCCCTGTTTCATCCAGAAACATGGGGTTTCTGCGGATAGCATCTTTTGCCATTTCCCGTGTGACGGTGATCCCAAGTCTTGCGGCTTCGGCATCAAATAATGCCCGTTCTGCCATTTCTGTCATGATCTGATCCATCAGACCGATAGAAATCGCCTCATTATTATTAAGACTGGGATAATAATAGCGGCGTGTCTGATCAAAATATACGGCAACTTCTTGCGCTGAAATGGTTATGTCACCAACCGTAATGGCATCTTCGTCACTTGGGCTAGACCGGAAAATATCACCAATGCCCCACATCCCAAAACCAACAACCAGTACCATCAGGAATGCCCGCATTAAGTTGGATTTCGTGCCATCGCGAAGAGTTTGCAACATGGATTTCACCTTAATATGAATTGATATTGTTTCTGCCTAGCATGACAAGCAGCCATTGTCACGGCTGAGAATCGCTTTTCAGTTGCTTCATGATAGCAAATCGGATTAGAAAATACACATCTCAAATCGTTGTTTGTGCATATATATTTGCGAATATGTCAGGAATTATCATTTTATGATTATTGCTTGTAACTGGAAAATGAACCTGAATAGGTCATCAGCACATGATCTGGTGTCTGATATGGTTCCCTGTCGGTGACAGATAAGGTGCAGGATTATTTTTTCCTCCTTTTCCATTGTTAGCTGATATTGAGGCGCAAATCAGAGAAACAGATATTCTGATGGGGGGCAAGATTGTCACAGCCAAGCAGAAGGGTGCATTTACAGGTGATGTATCCGCGTCCATGCTTGTTGATATAGGGTGCAAATGGGTCATTGTCGGCCATTCTGAACGTCGCCAGCATCATAACGAAGGGAATGACCATGATTGCAGAATAAGGTTTCAGCGGCTCAATCTGCCGGATTGTCTGTCATGTTATGCGTTGGTGAAACCCAACAGGATCGGTTATCGGGCACATCTGATACTGTTGTGCTGGATATGCTATCATCTTCATTGCCTGATCATGTTGATCCGATGCGTCTTGCTATCGCTTATGAACCTGTTTGGGCGATAGGCACCGGCCAGAATGCAGATGAAACGGATATTTCGGCCATGCATAATCAGATTGCAGCAGTTTCTATCAGCATCAGATATGCAAGATGTGCCTGTTCTTTATGGCGGATCAGTAAAACCTGATAATGCCGCGGCGATTATGGCCATTGCGTCAGTGGATGGGGTATTGGTTGGCGGGGCTAGTCTTGATGCTATTAGCATAAACAGCTATTACAGGTCAGGCGATAGCGGTTTAACCTATTGGTCACTTTGCGGGATTAGTGATATAGACTATTCATGAAAGATAAAGGTTTTCTGATTTTTGTCTGGAAGTTTTTTCAAGCTTGCATTATAGAATGTCGAAACGAAAGATTGTAAACATGCAAGTTATATTTTTAACCATTCATATTCTTATTGCTCTTGCGCTTGTGTTTGTCATTTTGCTGCAACGGAGCGAAGGTGGCGGGCTTGGCATTGGCGGTGGTGGTCAGGGTGGCGGTTTTATGACTGCGCGCGGAACCGCTAATCTGCTTACCCGTGTAACGACTTTTCTTGCTATTGGCTTTTTCGCAACATCGATTACTCTTGCGATTCTCAGTGGCAGAACGTCAGTTACGTCATCTATCCGTGATGAAGTGGTGAATGAGTCAGAAACTTCAACAGTAACCCCATTGATTCCAACGGTTCCAGCTGATCAGTAAATTAATATCGATCTTTGACTAGGAAGATGGGTTTATTATTGGTATAGGTATTATCCATGCCGCGTTTTGTATTTATAACTGGTGGTGTGGTCTCTTCACTTGGCAAGGGATTGGCTTCAGCAGCTTTAGGAGCTTTGCTGCAAGCACGCGGCTATAAAGTCCGCTTGCGTAAACTTGATCCCTATCTTAATGTTGATCCCGGCACGATGAGCCCGACCCAGCATGGAGAGGTTTTTGTGACCGATGATGGGGCGGAAACGGACCTTGATCTAGGGCATTATGAACGTTTACAGGTGTTGATGCCAAACAATCCGATAATGTAACAACTGGCCGCATCTATTCGGATGTACTGGCACGGGAACGGCGTGGTGATTATTTAGGGGCAACTATTCAGGTGATCCCACATGTGACCGATGCTATCAAAACCTTTGTCACCTCAAATCTGGATGATGAAGATTTTGTGCTGGTAGAAATAGGGGGAACCGTTGGTGATATTGAATCCCTGCCATTCCTTGAAGCTATCCGCCAGCTAGGCTATGAAATGGGGCCACAGAAAACCTGTTTCCTGCATGTTACCTTATTGCCTTATATTCATGTGGCAGGTGAACTGAAAACTAAGCCTACCCAGCATTCTGTTAAAGAATTACAATCTGTCGGAATACAACCTGATATTCTGCTGTGCCGGAGCAGCGAAGATATCCCTAGTGATTTAAAAAGAAAGATCAGCCGGTTTTGCAATGTCCGTGAAGAAGCGGTGATTAGCGCCCTTGATGCAAGTAGTATTTATGATGTGCCGCTGGTTTATCATCGCGAAGGGCTGGATATGGAAATCTGTCGGCATTTTGATTTACCATTGAATGAACCTGATCTTTCTGTCTGGCAGGATATTGTCCATCGTATGGATAACCCTGAAGGTGAGGTAAATATTGCGGTTGTTGGCAAATATACCAGTCTGATTGATAGTTATAAATCCTTGGCTGAGGCCCTTGTCCATGGTGGTCTTCATAATAATGTCACTGTCAATCTAAACTGGGTAGATAGTGAAGTGTTTGAAGGAGATAATGCCGATATGTCTGCCTTGAATCAGGCTGATGGCATTCTGGTTCCCGGTGGATTTGGCCAGCGTGGTTCAGAAGGTAAAATCAGAGCCATTCAGTTTGCCCGCGAAAATAAGTTGCCCTTTTTAGGTATCTGTTTTGGCATGCAGATGGCAGTGATTGAAACAGCGCGGAATCTGGCAGGTCAGAGTCAGGCTAGTTCAAGTGAGTTTGGCCAAATTGATAATCCTGTGGTGGGATTAATGACAGAATGGACAAGTGGTAATGCTCAGGTAACCCGTGATGCCGATAGTGATCTGGGTGGTACGATGCGACTTGGAGCTTATGATTGCATATTGGGTGAAGGCACATGCGTGCGGGAGCTATATGGCGTTCAACATATCAGTGAACGCCACCGTCACCGCTATGAAGTGAATGTGTCATGGCGGGAAATGCTGGAAGAAAAAGGGTTAATCTTTTCTGGTCTTTCTCCTGATGGTGAATTACCTGAAATTGTCGAACGTCCTGATCATCCGTTTTTTATCGGGGTTCAGTTCCATCCTGAATTAAAATCCAGACCGTTTCAGCCGCATCCTTTGTTTAGTGGTTTCATTAAAGCCGCGCGCGACCATTCGCGCTTGGTATAGGGATATAGTCATGACAATTCAGCATCATATTTCGATTGGTAGTATACCCATCGGTAATGATCTGCCTATGGTTCTGATTGCCGGGCCTTGTGCGATTGAAAGCCTTGATCATGCTATTGATATGGCTACCGCTTTGGATTTAATGGCTAAAGAATTAGGCATTGGTTTTATCTATAAATCATCTTTTGACAAAGCTAACCGTACGTCAATCCATTCGCATCGTGGCTCTGGTATTGATCAGGGTCTAGCCATTCTGGCTGAGGTGAAAAAGCAAATCGGGTGTCCGGTGCTAACTGATATCCATCTGCCTGAGCAATGCGAGGATGTTGCCGCTGTGGTTGATGTGATGCAAATACCGGCCTTTCCTCTGTCGTCAGACGGATTTACTGATTGCTGCCGCCAGAACAGGTAAGGCGGTTAATGTCAAAAAAGGCCAGTTTCTTGCCCCATGGGATATGGAACATGTGGTAAGCAAGATTGCTGATGCTGAAATAATAATATTCTTATAACAGAACGTGGCACCAGTTTTGGTTATAATACGCTGGTGACTGATATGCGTGGCTTGCCACAATTGGCTGCTACAGGTTATCCTGTTATCTTTGATGCTACCCATTCAGTTCAGCAGCCTGGCGGTCTTGGCGGGGCATCTGGCGGGCAACGCCAATTTGTACCAACCTTATCACGGGCGGCGGTTGCTATTGGTGTTGCCGGAGTATTTATGGAAACCCATCAACAACCGGATAAGGCGCCATCAGACGGCCCTAACATGATCCCGCTGGATAAAATGCCAGCATTGATAAAAACGTTACTTGATTTTGATCATCTTGCCAAAGCACATGGTGATAGTTCCATGACAGTTTAAAAGGATATAACCCAATGAGTAGCATTCTGGATATACATGCACGTCAAATCCTCGACAGTCGTGGAAACCCGACAGTAGAAGTTGATGTTGTCCTCGAAGATGGATCAATGGGTCGTGCTGCCGTACCATCAGGGGCATCAACGGGTGCATTTGAAGCGGTGGAACGCCGCGATGGTGATAAATCATATTTCATGGTCGTTCTGTTCAGGGTGCGGTTGATACTGTCAATGGTGAATTAGCTGATGCATTGATGGGGCATGATGCTTATGATCAGCATGGTGTCGATCATGCTATGATCATGCTTGATGGTACTGAAAATAAATCACGTCTTGGGGCAAATGCAATATTAGGGGTTAGTCTGGCTGTCTGCCGTGCTGCTTCTATGTCTGCCGAACAGCCACTTTGGCGTTATATTGGTGGTATGCATGCCCATATCATGCCAACGCCCATGATGAATATTCTCAATGGTGGCGCCCATGCTGATAATGGGCTTGATGTGCAGGAGTTTATGATTATGCCGGTATCAGCCGAAAGTTTGAGTGATGCGGTGCGCGTGGGGTCTGAAATTTTTCACAGCTTGCGAAAAATATTGATTGAAAAAGGGCTTTCTATCGCTGTTGGGGATGAAGGTGGCTTTGCGCCAGCGATCAACACCACAGGTGAAGCCATTGACAGTATCATGATGGCTATTGAAAAGGCTGGATATATTCCGGGTGAAGACGTCATGCTGGCACTTGATGCCGCGGCGACTGAATTTTATTCTGATAATAAATATCACCTCAAAGGTGAAGGAAAATCATTATCCAGCGAAGACATGGTGGAATATTGGCGGAATTTCATTAATGCCTATCCGATCAGTTCTGTTGAAGACCCTTTTGCCGAGGAAGACTGGACAGGCTATGTTCATATGACGTCTGAGTTGGGTGACAATGTTCAGATTGTCGGGGATGATTTGTTTGTGACTAATCAGGAACGTCTGGTTAAGGGTATCGAGCTGGAAGCTGCAAACGCTATCCTGATCAAAGTAAACCAGATAGGGACATTAACCGAAACCATGGATGCAATCATGATGGCGCAACGGGCTGATATGGGGGTTGTGATTTCGCATCGTTCGGGGAAACCGAAGATCATTTTATTGCCGATTTGGCGGTTGCTACCAATGCAGGCCAGATCAAAACAGGTTCCGTATCACGATCTGACCGTACGGCTAAATATAACCAGCTAATCCGTATAGAAGAAATGCTGGGCATGAATGCTACTTATTCCGGAATGCAGTTTTTTGCGGTAAAAAAATAATGACACGTCATTAAACTTGACGTGTCATCATTTTGGGCAAGCTTAAACATTGAGCTGGCCAAAGGTGATATGATCATATTTATGGTTAACGCGTTGCGATTAGTGCAAAACAGTTATCCATGCATCTGATTAATTCTGCGGGTAGGCAGGGGCATTCTGGTAGCAATGGCGTAAGCCCGGAAACGGTTAAAGTGTATCGAAAGCGCATTCATTACAAGCTCAATATTCATTCACAGGGGGAATTATTTTCCCGTTTACTGGCATCGCTCATGGCTGAACAAATCTTCTGCGGCAAACTCAAAATCATGATCACCTAAAAGGGATCTGCGAAAGGCGGCACATACAGGATCAAAACCTATGCCGGAATGCGGAAAAATGCCGGACTTGCCATGGCTCGCATTCTGGAAAAAGTTCGATGCAATTGCAGATGGTTGCATCAACCTTGATACACAACCGGACTGGAAAATATTTGTGCAGTTGGGCATATCAGACATATGATCACCTAAGACATCCGCACAAATGTTGTGCCGGATAAAGCTATTTTTGACAAGATGTTGATGGCAAACGCCGTTGATGAACTTAATCGCATACCTGATCAGACTGTTCTAGCGGCATGGATGGAAACTCAAATGATTGATGAATTCGACATATTGCATCATCTATGGGTGTGACATATCACCTAATTCACGCATTTATTCCTGATAGAGAAAAGATGAGGCGGATTTGATCCGGAAATAAGATGATGACCCTGATTGTGTTGCCGCTGTTCGTGGGTTTGCTGCTGAAACTTTGATCTCGGTGTTATTCGCATCGCTGACATTCATATCAGGGGCTGGTCATGATGCTTGCTGGATTAATCGTGTAGCCCCCACGGCTATGGTCATGTGTCCTTGTGTTGATGGACTTAGCCACAACGAAGCCGAAGAGATCACGAAAGAATGGGCTAATGCCAGGGGCAAATGTGTTGATGCATGCTATCCTTCAGGTGGCTGAGTTATCGGAATAAAGAATTTAGCTTGATTAGCTATGATTACTGATAACATCATTTTCAATAAAATAAGTCTTGACGGCGATTCGCAGATTTGATTCAATGATAAATAAATAATCAATCAGGTAGAATTTTCATGTATTGGCTTCGTAAATCAGGGCAAATGACGCTTAATATCATCATGATAACATTGCTTTGGTTTTTTGCCTTGCAATTGACCAGCACAGATCGCGGTCTGACATCTATTGGCCCCTATAAATGATAAAATCACTATCGCTCAGGCAGAACTTGATCGTCTGAAAATTGAAGAAGCCTATCTTCGCCAGAAAAATGCCCTGCTATCATCTGATGCGATAGATCCAGATATCCTTGGTGAGTTGGCTAGAAAGAAAAATGGACTTTATGGTGATGATGAAATGGTAATTTTCATTCATTAATTATTTAACTAAAATCAGTTAATATCAATTTTATTCAATAAAATCAACAATAAAAAATATGTTGTAATTTTCATTTTTCTGAAAAAATAGCCTTATAATTCCTTTATGGAGGATACATATGGCTAAAAGTCCAACATCCCGTTCGGACAACATCTGTTAAATCTGGTGATAAAACCGAAATAAGGCCAGCATCTTCTGCAATCTAAAACAAATAGTAAAAGCATTAGGCGTGTTCCGGGTCGTCCACCTAAAAATATTCCGATTGAAAAACCGGACATGGATATTTTGCTTAGTCTTTATGAAGATATGCTGATGATCCGGCGTTTTGAAGAAAAGGCAGGACAGCTTTACGGAATGGGCATGATTGGTGGATTTTGTCACCTCTATATCGGGCAGGAAGCCATTGTGGTCGGGATGCAATCGGTATCAAAGAAGGCGATAGTGTTATTACTTCCTATCGTGATCATGGCCATATGCTAGCTTGCGGGATGACACCAAACGGCGTGATGGCAGAATTAACTGGTCGTAAAGATGGCTATTCCAAAGGCAAGGGCGGTTCCATGCATATGTTCAGCCGTGAAAAGCATTTTTATGGTGGCCATGGTATTGTTGCTGCGCAAGTGCCAATCGGGGCAGGGTTGGCCTTTTCCCATAAATATCGTGAAACTGGTGGTGTATCTCTGACGTATCTGGGTGATGGAGCGATTAATCAGGGTCAGGTTTATGAAACCTTCAACATGGCCGCATTATGGAAACTGCCAGTTGTATTTATCATAGAAAACAATCAATATGGTATGGGTACTTCTGTTACCCGTGCGGCGGCGGGGCGTGCCCTTGCTGATAGAGGCAAGGCTTACGGCATTCCGGGGATGCAGGTAGATGGTATGAATGTGCTTGCGGTTCGTGAAGCAGGGGCTGAAGCTATGGCACATTGCCGGGATGGAAAGGGCCCTTATATTCTGGAAATGCAAACCTATCGTTATCGCGGTCATTCCATGTCTGATCCGGCTAAATACCGGACCAGGGAAGAAGTTGATGCTATGCGTAAACAGCGTGATCCGATTGACAGTTTGCGTGAAGTGCTGATGGCAGATGGTATTGAAAATGATCAAATCAAGGCTATTGATGCCAAAATCAAGGCTGAGGTTACCGAAGCATCTGATTTTGCCCTTGCCAGCCCTGAACCTGATCCGGCTGAACTCTGGACAGATGTTATTCTTGAAGGAGGCGTGACATGATTATTTCTATCACTATGCCTGCATTATCCCCCACAATGACCGAGGGAAAATTAGCAAAATGGTTTGTAAAAGTCGGTGATAATGTCCGTTCAGGTGATGTCATTGCTGAAATCGAAACAGATAAAGCCATGATGGAAGTAGAAGCTCTGGATGATGGGGTCATTACAGCCCTTCATGCGGCGGAGGGCGAAGATGGCATTGCTGTTGGAACAGCTATTGCTGATATGGAAGGTGATGAAGCCAGTGATCATCAAATCTGTGACCTGATATATCTGCCCCTGTTACGGCACCCGCCCAAACCGAAGCAGAGCCAGCTGTATCAACCCCATCTGCACCAGTAATTCTGGCAAGCAAGGCATGGACAGGCAATATGGTATCCACCACGGTAAGAGAAGCGTTGCGTGATGCCATGGCAGAAGAAATGCGCCGTGATGAAAATGTTTTTCTGATGGGTGAAGAAGTGGGCGAATATCAAGGTGCCTACAAAGTATCGCAAGGGTTACTGGAAGAGTTTGGCGCAAAGCGCGTCGTTGATACGCCGATAACGGAAATGGGTTTTGCCGGTCTTGGAGTTGGTGCGGCATTTGGTGAGTTGCGTCCTGTGATTGAGTTTATGACTTTTAACTTTGCTATGCAGGCGATTGATCAAATCATTAACTCTGCGGCAAAAACGCTATATATGTCCGGTGGCCAGATGGGATGTCCGATTGTCTTTCGTGGCCCAAATGGGGCGGCGGCGCGTGTGGCGGCTCAGCATTCGCAATGCTTTGCCAGCTGGTATGCGCATTGCCCCGGACTAAAAGTTGTCGCGCCATGGTCAGCGGCAGATGCAAAAGGATTGCTGAAAGCCGCTATCAGAGACCCTAATCCGGTTATTTTCCTTGAAAATGAAGTCTTATACGGGCAAAGTTTTGACATTCCTGATGATGATGATCTGCTGGTTCCTATTGGCAAGGCAAATATTGTTCGTGAAGGGACAGATGTTACCATAACTGCTTTTTCCATCATGGTTGGTAAAGCCCTTGAAGCTGCAGATAAGCTGGCAGAACAGGAATCAGTGCAGAAGTCATTGATTTGCGTTCGTTGCGACCGCTTGATATTGATACAATTTTGAAATCCGTACAGAAAACAAATCGTTTTGTCAGTTGTGAAGAAGGTTTCCATTTGCTGGTATTGGGGCGGAATTATCAGCGCAAGTTACTGAAAAAGCGTTTGACTGGCTAGATGCGCCACCAAAACGGGTTACGGGTATAGATGTTCCCATGCCATATGCCGCCAATCTTGAAGCATTGGCCTTGCCGCAAGTGGATACGATTATTGATGCGGTATTTGAGGTTACCTATCAGAAAGAAAGGGGATAAATAATGGCTATTGTAAATATGCCTGCATTGTCGCCAACCATGACCGAAGGCAAACTGGCAAAATGGCTGGTAAATGAAGGTGATGCCGTTACTTCTGGTGATGTCATTGCGGAAATAGAAACTGATAAAGCCCTTATGGAAGTGGAAGCCCTTGATGATGGCATCATGGCCAGTATTCTGGTTCCGGAAGGAAGTGAAGGCGTTGCTGTTGGCACGCCTATTGCTGAAATTCTTGGCGAAGGGGAAAACAGCGCCTTATCTGCTGCTCCTCAGAAAAAAGAAGCCCCGATAGCTGAAAAGCAAGTAACTGTAGCAGAAACTTCTGCATCACCAGATGTGCCAATAAAATCGGAGCATGAGAAACCGCTTCAGGCCTGATCAATCTGGCTCCCGTATATTTGCCAGCCCTCTGGCTAAACGCATTGCTGGTCAAAAAGGCATTGATCTGGCCACTGTGACAGGATCAGGGCCACATGGCCGCATTATCAAGGCAGATATCGATAGCTTGCCAGATGGGTATCGCGGAAAGGCTTTATCATCAGCAGCAATGGTGGTGAGTGGTCAGGATATGGATGGCTATCAGCCACAATCAGACCTGATACCGGTGACATCAACCCGTAAGGTGATAGCCACACGGCTTCAGCAATCCATGCAGGATGCTCCACATTTTTATCTTAATATGGACATTGAACTGGATCAATTGATCGCAATGCGCAAATCCATGAATGCGGCATTACCTGATGATCAGAAAATCAGTATCAATGATATGATCATTAAATGTGCAGCGGCAACGCTGATAAAAGTACCTGAGGTTAACGCCTCATGGGAAGGCGATCATATCCGGCAATGGCATCATGCTGATATTGCTGTTGCGGTGGCCTTGGATGCTGGACTGGTAACGCCTATTGTCTGGGGTGCGGATATGATGTCACTGTCTTCTGTGTCGGCTAAGATGAAAGACCTTGTCGGAAAAGCACAGTCAGGGAAATTAAAACTGGAAGAGTTTTCCGGCGGTAGTTTCACCATTTCCAATCTTGGCATGTATGGCATTACCTCATTCACAGCGGTAATCAACCCTCCACATGGTGCTATTCTGGCCATTGGGGCAGGTCGTGAAGTCCCTGTCGTCAAGGATGGTCAGGTCACGGTTGCCACTGTCATGACAGCCACCTTATCCGGTGATCATAGAGTGATAGATGGTGCTGTTGGGGCAAAATGGATGGCGGCATTTAAATCCTATGTCGAAAATCCGGTAATGGCGCTGATCTAGGAGAATAAAATGGCTAATAACAGCGATAAGAAAACCTATGATGTTGTCGTGATTGGTGGTGGTCCGGGTGGATATGTTGCGGCAATCAGGGCAAGCCAGCTTGGGCTGAAAACTGCTATTGTTGAACGTGAGAACCTTGGTGGCGTCTGTTTAAACTGGGGCTGTATTCCGACCAAGGCTCTGTTAAGGGCAGCAGAAATCTATCATCTGGCAGAAACCGCTGACCGTTATGGCATCACAATGGAAAAGCTGAGCTTTGATCTGGCTGGGGTAGTGAAACGGTCGCGGGATGTTGCGGCAACGTTATCTGGTGGTATTAGCCATTTGATGAAAAAAAATAAAATTGATGTATTCATGGCTAATGCATCACTGGAAACAAAAACAGGGTCACATTGGCGTGTGGCATTAACGCATGCTGATAAATCCACAGATTTATTGAGCGCAAAAAAGATTGTGCTGGCTACTGGTGCCCGCGCCAGACAATTGCCGGCGATTACCCCTGACGGTAATAAAATTGTGACTTATCGGGATGCCATGACACCAAAAACAATGCCAAAATCGCTGATCATTATCGGTTCTGGCGCCATAGGGATTGAGTTTGCATCATTCTATGCTGATATGGGGGTGTCGGTTACGGTGGTTGAGGCAGCAGATCGCATTATGCCCGTTGAAGATGCAGAAATTTCAGCCATGGCGGAAAAGCTATTTACTGAAAGAGGGATCACTATCCATAAACACGCCATGCTGGATCAGGCCAAAGCATCCGGCAGATGGGGTAAATGCCAACATCACCATAAATGGTAAGTCACAAACATTGAAAGCTGACCGCATGATCCTTGCCATAGGCATTGTCGCAAATGTTGAAGATTTGGGGTTGGAACAGGCAGGGATAAAGCTGGAAAAAGGTCATGTGGTAACTAATGGAAATGGGGAAACTAGTGTTGAGGGCATTTATGCCATTGGTGATATGACAGGCGCACCTTGGCTAGCCCATAAGGCTAGTCATGAAGGCATTATTGCAGCAGAACATATTGCCGGAATTGCAGATAATCACGCGATTAATCCGCTTGATGTGCCGGGGTGTACCTATTGCCGGCCGCAAGTGGCAAGTGTTGGCTATACCGAACAGGCAGCACGCGATGCTGGGTATCAGATACGTGTTGGGCGGTTTCCTTTTCGTGGCAATGGTAAGGCTATTGCGCTGGGTGACGATAATGGCATGATCAAAACCATTTTTGATGAGAAAACAGGTGAATTGCTTGGCGCACATATGATTGGGCCAGAAGTTACCGAATTGATACAAGGTTATGTCATTGCCCGCCAGTGTGAGGCAACTGAAGCAGAATTGATGCAGGCCATCTTTCCGCATCCCACATTGTCCGAGGCTATGCATGAATCCGTTCTTGATGCCTTTGATAAAGTCATTCATTTCTAGTATATATTGATCAAATGATGAATGACGATAAAATGATATTTCGCGGTAAAGAGTCTGACTGGTGCCGCGCGGCATCCGGAAAAGGCGAAAAACCCGGATAAACCGCAACCTATCCGGCCAGACTGGTTACGGGTAAAAGCGCCTCAGTCAAAAGGTTATGAAGATACCCGCAAAATCATTCACGAACGCAATCTTGTCACGGTATGCGAAGAAGCCGCTTGCCCTAATATCGGGGAATGCTGGGCGAAAAAACACGCCACCATGATGATCCTTGGGTCTGTTTGCACGCGTGCTTGTGCTTTTTGTAATGTGGCTACTGGTCGTCCTGATAAACTTGACCCTGATGAACCAGAACGGGTTGCTGATGCGGTGGCAAAGTTTGTCACTTGCCCATGTGGTTATCACGTCTGTTGATCGTGATGATTTACCGGATGGTGGGGCGCAACATTTTGCTAATGTTATTCATGCAATCAGAGTCGGCTTCGCCTTCAACAACTATTGAAATCCTGACCCCGGATTTTCTTAAAAAAGACGGGGCATTAGAAATAGTTGTGGCGGCAAAGCCTGATGTATTTAATCACAATCTGGAAACAATCCCACGGCTTTATCCATCTGTAAGACCGGGGCGCGATATTTTCATTCCCTTCATCTTGCTGCATCGCGTAAAAACACTTGATCCAACTATTTTCACCAAATCTGGTATCATGGTTGGCCTAGGCGAACAGATGGAAGAAGTGTTGCAGGTGATGGACGATATGAGAAGTGCAGATATTGATTTTATGACGATTGGCCAATATCTTCAGCCAACACCAAAACACCATCCGATTGATCGGTTCTGGACGCCTGATGATTTCGAAAAATTAAACACATATGGAAAGGCAAAAGGATTCTTGCTGATTTCCGCTACACCATTGACGCGGTCATCTTATCACGCTGATGAAGATTTTGCCCGACTTCGTGCTGAACGCCAGAAGCAGTTAGCGGTATCCTGATACCAATGACGAAACATGCTGAACAACGACTGGTGCCGCATTTACCGGAAAATCTGTATCAACTGGTAACAGATGTGAATGCCTATCCCCAGTTTCTGCCATGGTGTCTGGCGGCAAGAATACGGTCACAGGATGAACATAAAATGATTGCGGACTTGATGATCGGTTTTCGCATTTATCGGGAAAAATTTACTTCATATGTTGATTTTAAATCCTGACGAATTGAAAATTTATGTTCAATATGCTGAAGGCCCATTCAAATATTTACAGAATTACTGGCATTTCAAACCTGATCCTAAAGGTTGCCTGATTGATTTTCATGTTGATTTTGAATTTCGTTCCCGGTTTTTTCAATCTGTGATTGAAACGCTGTTTTCCGAAGCGGTAAAGCGGATGGTGCGAGCGTTTGAAACCCGTGCAGACACGTTATATCCCCGTGTTGATGCCCCAGCTATGATTGATAGTAGCACATCTGATCATCGTTAGATGGCAATGAGTTGATCTTTGATATGGGTGAGAGCTGTATCAATTGTTGCTTGACGAATATCAGCACGATGCCCTTTGAAATGTTCAACCCAGCTTATGGAATTTTTCTGGCCTTTATGAATAAGCGTTAACCCGAACCACACGGTACCAACCGGTTTTTCGATACTGCCGCCACCGGGGCCGGCAATTCCTGTTACGGATATGGCCATGATACCATCATCATCTTCATATTCACTATTTCTGACATGCCCCTTCAGCCATGGCAATAGCGACAGCTTGACTAACAGCACCATGAGTTTTGATTACATCTGACGGAACATTCAACATATCCATCTTAGCCTTATCAGAATAAGTGATGAATCCACGATCAATTACATCTGATGATCCGGGAATATCAGTTAATGTTCCGATAATGCGTCCGCCGGTACAGCTTTCAGCAGTCACAAGCATAATATGTTTGTCACGCGCTAATGTTAGTATATCAGCGGCAAGAAAGTGGGATTTTTCATCAGGCAGGCTATTCAAGAATTTATCCATCCATAAAGCTGAAAACTGGCCATGATTACCACCCCAGCAAGAACGCCAGCCATAATATCATCTGCTATAACCCCTGCCGCACCGGGTAAATCTTCTGCTATGGAAACAGGCGGCGGTTTCAAAATATCAAATATCCGGAACAGAACAAATGCAGCTAGCAGCGGTGAAAAGGTAAAGCCATTCCAGCTGGCAGCAATAGGAATAGCTAACAGAACTAACCATTGGCCTATCACCTCATCAATAATGATTTCACTGGCATCATGTTTTTGTGATGCTGGTATGGGCATCAATGGCAGGAAAGGCCAGGATTGTTACGGCAATGATCATGATGACCAGTGGGATCAGGCCAAGGGTAATGGTAATCCCGCCGCCGATGATCAAAGCGGCTGCTGACCCTACGGTTCCGGGGCAGGGGCATATCCCAGCGGTCCCAATGTAGCTAACCAAGACAGAAGAAATTGGGCTGAAGATGGTGATTTTTCCATTACTGATCCCGATGACTGGTAGGGCAATGCTGACCACTGCATGCGCTGCCAGCCCTTCTTGACGGCCAACAAACCCCATGGTTTCGCTTGTTGTTGCTTTAATAGAAATAGCATGATGGGCAAGTTTCGTTAAATCTGGACAATCTTTCAATCATAATTGCTGCGATGAGGCATGATTTTTGGTGCTTCTGCAATGATCGTGATATCTAATTGATTAATTTTCCACCACGTTTGATAATCGTCGTAATGAATCTAGCAGAAATACATCTGATGAGGCATCACGCCATTGTTCATCTGATGGCGGAAAATGCGTGCCAATATCACCATCACCAATCGCGCCCAGAATAGCATCGGTGAGCGCATGAAGGGCAACATCACCATCAGAATGGGCTATGATCGCCTGATCATGATCAAGGCTAATTCCGGCCAGCATAATCTGATGATTGGAATAATTGTCACCTTTTTCTGATTGGTCAAAGCGATGGACATCATAGCCAAAGCCAATGCGGGTTTCCGTTGTTCTCTGTTGGTAAGATCAATTGTGCCATGATCCAGTCAGATTCAGTTGTGATTTTAAATGTTTTGGGATCACCTTCTACCGCTAATACGGGTAATCCGGCCTGTTCTGCCAAACTGCTGTCATCGGTATATTCAGCCCCTGCAAACTGATGATGCAAATCATAAATTGTATCAAAATGAAACAGTTGAGGGGTTTGCACTCGCATCACCTTATCGCGGTCATATTGTCCGGTGACATGCTGGTCTGTTACTTTTTTGAGGCTATCACCCGAAGGTAGCACCGGAATAACAGCCAGATAACCCTTATGATATCCTTCAAGTAATCGATCAATTAAATCACTTGTAATAAATGGCCGCGCCGCATCATGAATGAAAACAGCATCTGGTTTTTGATCTGATAGTTGTGTTAGTCCGGCTATAACAGAATCCTGCCGTTCTTTGCCGCCTGTTGTGGTTATCCAGTGGTTCAGATGATATGCCGCAAGGCAAGCATCATGATATGCATTTTCACCATCTGGGCAAACAACAACACCGCCCGCGGCACCGCGGATGGCTTGCTAATGCCAATACAGCATAAAGCCAGACATCCTGTCCGTGTAACTGGCGATATTGTTTAGGGGTACCGCCTAATCGTGATCCCTTTCCACCAGCAAGAACAACAGCATGAAAATATGTTTTAGTCATGTTTTATGTATAACCGGAACCGAATAGAAATACGACCATAAGCTGATGCTTTCTTTCGTATTTTCAATTGGTGTCTTGTGAATGATCGGGCTTCCATGGTAGAACATGCCTAATTTTTAAGCATTTTGGATAGTATGATGCAAATTGGCACGCTTAAGCTTGATCATAACGTGATCCTTGCCCCTATGTCCGGGGTAACAGACTGGCCTTTCCGACAAATGGTCAGATCACTTAGGTGGCGGGCTTGTTGTATCAGAAATGATTGCAAGCGAGGCGATGATCCATGGCATTAAAAAGGAAATGCGCAAATTATCAACAAATGCCAGAGATGAGAACCCATTTGCCCTGCAACTGGCAGGATGGGAACCGTCGGTCATGGCAGAAGCCGCCCGTATGGGATGTGATATGGGGGCGGCCATCATTGATCTTAAATCTGGGATGTCCGGCGCGTAAGGTCACTGGAAAATTATCAGGGTCTGCTTTGATGCGAGATGAGCCATTGGTGGCCAATATATTTCGATGCGGTTATGAAGGCATCTGACCGGCCAGTAACCGTGAAAATGCGACTGGGGTGGGATGATGAAACGCACAATGCGCCACAAATTGCAAAAATGGCAGAAGAATCAGGGTTATCTATGGTGACAGTTCATGGCCGGACACGTTGCCAGTTTTATAAAGGGGTGGCAGATTGGAACGCTGTTCAGGCCGTTGTAGATCATGTGAATATACCTGTTGTGATTAATGGTGATATTATTGATGGGCCATCAGCAGAAGCGGCTCTTATGGCATCAGGAGCAGATGCCGTGATGGTGGGCCGTGCCACAATAGGGCAACCATGGCTTCCGGCGCATCTTGATCAATATCTGCGTCATGGAGAAATGCCGGCAATTCCTAGTCTGGCAGAACGTCACACCAATATGCGTCAACACCTTGATTTGATGCTATCACATTATGGATCACATGGGCTGCGATTAGCCAGAAAACATGTCAGTGCCTATGCAAATGGACTTCCTCATGCGGCTGAAATGCGGCAGATTGCAAATAATACTACTGATGCCAAGGCTGTATTTCTGGCTATGGATCAATGGTTTGAGCGATTGCAAGAATGGGGTGAGGCAGCTTGATGATAGAAAGCACTGGCAACATGATCTTGCCGATATTGTTCCTGAATGCCATTGGTTTTCCTTACTTGTGATTAATGGTCAGGGAAAACTGGTTGAAGCCAATACCTCAGCAGAAGAGTTTTTTCATTCCGGGACGAAAAATTCTTCTTGGGCGATCCATTGATGATTTATTTCCACCATCTTCACCAGTCAATAGCATGATAGATAAGGTTCGTCAGACTTCTGCCAGTGTTAATGATCAGGGTAAATTGAATTGTCTAGTAATCTGCTTGGTAATCGCCTGATTAATCTGCACATGTCACCATTGGCTGAACGTCCGGATTTTATTGTTATTCTGATTCAGGAAAGGGCATTGGCAGAACGCTTGCGTGGTCAGGAACAATTCCGCGGTTCTTCCCGGCATATGTCATCTTTTGCCGCATTGCTGGCTCATGAAATTAAAACCCCGATGTCCGGGATAAGAGGGGCGGCAGAATTGATTACACGCGCTGATGATCATGAAAAACAGCATCAAATGGCGCAATTAATTATTTCTGAAACAGATCGCGTGACAGAACTTGTGAACCGGATGGAAACATTAGCGGCAGGTAATACGATTAACCGCAAATCTATCAATATTCATGAAATCATTGATCACTGCCTTCATCTGGCTGAACAGAGTTTTGGCAAAGGCTTTTCTTTGAAAAACTCTATGATCCATCTTTGCCAGATACATTCGGTGACAGGGAATTATTAATACAAGTTTTAATAAATTTGTTAAAGAATGCCTGTGAAGCATCTGAAAATAATAATAAAATAAAAATTAAAACGATTTATAATCTTGGCTCTCGCTTAACTATATCCGAAAGTAATTTAGATCAGCTTTCCATGCTTGGCGTTGATTGTAATTAATCACGGAAAGGGAATACCTGATGCCATTAAAACACGTCTTTTTGATCCATTTGTAACAACAAAAGCAGATGGCACTGGTTTGGGTTTAGCTTTGGTTGCTAGTATCATTGCTGATCATGGTGGGTCTGTTGAAGTCAATGATAAAGATGGTGAAACAGCATTTCAGATTAACTTGCCGATCACACGGGGATGGCATGACCGATGGGAATACAGGCACGCACATATATTATTAGCAGATGATGATCCGTCGTTGCGGCTAGTTCTAGGGGAAGCCCTATCTCATGCTGGCTATCAGGTCAGTACAGCGGAAACGATGTCTGAATGTTTAGAATAAAGTTAACTGATATATCAATAAAGTTTTGGTTTGTGATGTCATGTTTCCTGATGGTAATGCGCTTGAACAGATGGAAACCATCAGAATGATGCGTCCAGATATAGCAATTATTGTTATGAGTGCACAATCAACCCTCCTAACCGCTGTTAAAGCGAGGGAACATGCGGTGGATGCCTATTTGCCTAAACCCTTTCCGCTTGATGAATTGACTAAATGTATTCTGGTTTGTTATCCCGTTACAAAAGATACAGACCAGGGTGCACAGAATAAGTCAGGGTGATAAAGATATTGTCGCATAGAAACCCAGAAAAATGAACTTAGTCCGATTATTGGCAAATCTAGAGCCATGCAAGATATCTATCGCATCGATTGCGCGGCTAATGGGAACAGATTTAACGGTCATGATCACTGGTGAGTCTGGTTCGGGCAAAGAAGTCGTGGCCAGAGCTATTCACAATCTGGGGAAAGAAGCAAAAAACCCTTTGTTGCGTTAAATATGGCGGCCATTCCGCGTGATTTGATTGAATCCGAATTGTTTGGATATGAAAAAGGGGCCTTTACAGGCGCTGATAAGCAAACACATGGCCGTTTTGATCAGGCCGCTGGCGGAACACTTTTTCTTGATGAAATTGGTGATATGCCAATCGATGCCCAGACCCGATTACTCCGAGTATTGCAGGATGGTCATTTCACCCGCGTTGGTGGCAGAAATAGTATCCGTGCCAATACCAGAATTATTGCAGCAACCCACAAAAACTTGAATGCTGAGATTGAAAATGGATCATTCAGGCAGGATTTATATTACCGCCTAAATGTTGTACCAATTACGGTTCCGCCTTTGCGGGAAAGAGCAGAGGATATTCCTGATTTAATTCAGTCATATTATGGAAAAATCCTTGAAAGACGGATTGGAAAGAAAAACGATATCTGGTCCGGCGATGGATATGATGAAGCGGTATGACTGGCCTGGTAATGTCAGGGAACTGGAAAATCTGGTGCGCCGCTTGCTGGTATTAATTGATGATCAGATTATTGAAACCCATCATCTGTTTCAGATGGCTATTTTTCCTTCTCAAACCGGTAATCGCGAAAATCCGATAACCCATCATACGGCAAAAAATGATAATGGTTTTGGTGACGCACAAACAGCTGCCTCTCTTTCTCCGCAGACACATAATTTATCACAATGTATCAGCGAACATATTGACCGGTTTTTTGATGCCCATAATGGTGACTTGCCCACTAATGGGCATTTATGATCGTATTATTGCAGAAGTAGAAAAACCGCTGATCACAACAACACTTAAAGTCACACGGGGTAATCAGCTCAAAGCGGCGGATGTATTGGGCATTAATCGTAATACATTGCGGAAAAAGATCGTTGCCCTTGGGATTGATCCAAAATCTAACTTGATAAGGCATGATGAACTGATGTCTGTTTCTAAGCATAATCCCGTTGATGATAAAGGATGATGACCGCATAGAACGGCATTTCTTTTCTGGGATCAAACAGATGAACAGAAATGCGGCTTGGTTTATGCGTCTATATTGCTGGCTTTGGTGCTTGGATTATTGACCTATGCTGTTTTATCAAGCCCCCAGTTTCTGGATGGAAAATCTAATGTAACCTATCTAGTGCTTGGTCTTGATATCATGGTTTTGCTAATTGATGTCGGGATTTGTTGTTCGCCAGATTGTTAATCTGATCAGGAACGAAAACGCCGCATGGCTGGATATCAGTTGCATTTGCGGATTGCGGTATTATTCAGCATTATTTCTGTTTTGCCATCATTATTGTTATGGGCTTTGCTGTTTTTGTTTTGGATTACTCTCTTCGTGGCTGGTTTAATGATCGCATATCCACCGCAGTTGAAGAATCGGTCAATATTGCCAATTCCTATCTGGAAGAACATAAGCGGTCTGTCAGTGGGCAAATTCTGGCCATGGCAAATGATATCAACAGAGAAGCCCCCAATCTGCTCGCAACCGGAAGCAGCTTTGATCTGTATCTGACCAATCAGGCTGGGGTTAGAAATCTGACAGAAGCCTTGGTCATTGATTCAACAGGGCGGGTGATTGCCAATTCTCAATTTGCTTATGCCGTTACCTTTTCCGAATTTGATGATGATTTTTTGATAAGGCCAATCTGGGTGAGGTATCTATTGCAGATACAGATAACGATAACCGGATCAGGGCAGGGTTGCGGCTTAATCAATTTGTTGATGCCTATTTACTGGTTGGGCGATTTGTTGATCCAACGGTGCTAGCATCGGTTGAACGAACACAGTTTGCTTCATCCAGTTATCAGCTTCTTGATATCCGCCAACTTGATTTACAAATCAGTTTTGCGGTTATGTTTGGCATGGTGGCTTTATTGCTATTGCTTAGTTCTGTCTGGCTGGGGTTGAATTTTGCCAATGCAATTGTCACACCGATCAGTGCTATTATCAGCGTTGCCTGATAAAGTGCGGTCTGGTAATCATGCTACCCGTGTGGGGCAAATCCATGATCAGGGTGAAATTGGTGAACTGGCAGCATCTTTTGACCGCATGCTTGATGAAATTAATCGTAATCGTCAGGAACTGGTCGAAGCCAATATCCAGCTTGATAAACGGCGCGAGTTTACCGAAGCCGTGCTTGCCGGTGTTTCATCGGGTGTTATTGGTATTGATCATGAGCAGACCATCACATTACCTAATCTGGCGGCTCTTAAGATGCTTAAACTTCAACCAGAATCTGCCATAGGCAAAAATCTGGCTGTTGTTGTGCCAGAATTCGCAGAATTACTGAAACGCGCGGCAATGGTACCCCGATTGCCTGAAATCAATATTGAAATTAACAGAAATGATATAAACCTAACCCTATTAACGCGTATCACCCGTGAAATGATTGGTGGTCGTGTTGTTGGTTATGTGGTCACATTCGAAGATGTAAGCGCTTTAATGGATGCTCAACGCAAAGCTGCCTGGTCAGATGTGGCTAGACGCATTGCCCATGAAATCCGAAATCCATTGACCCCGATGCAATTGGCTTCTGAACGGTTAGCAGAAAAATTTTCCATGTCTGATCCGAAGCAGGATGCCAGTTTCCGATCAAATGTGGATATGATTGCCCGACAGGTTGATGATATTCGCCGGCTTGTTGATGAATTTACGTCATTTGCCCGGATGCCAGCACCTAGCATTGCTAATCATAACCTGATTGATATTATTCAGTCGCAAGTGATGCTGATTAAAGGCTGAAGCAACGGATATTGCTATCCAGACAGATTTTGGGTCATGGGATCATGTGATGATAGCATGTGACGATGGCATGATCAGACAGGTGATTACCAATCTATTACAGAATGCCGTTGATGCGATGATTGAGGCTGATACTAGTGATAAAAAAATCCGGATTATGTTGACAAAAACACCAGATAAGATCCAAGTCATGATTATTGATAATGGGCCGGGATTACCTTTGAGTAAACGTAAACACCTCACTGACCCTTATGTGACAAATCGAAAAAAGGTAGCGGGCTGGGGCTTGCTATTGTTAAGAAAATCATGGAAGACCATGGGGGATCATTGCACTTATCCAGTATGTCGGACAATGATGTTGATCTGACGGTGGCTGAAGGCTATCACGGGGCATTGGTTACACTAGATTTTGTAAATCAATCTGAGGAGGCAACAGGATAAATGAAACCAGAAATCCTAGTTGTTGATGATGAACCCGATATCCGCAGTATGATCCGTTTAATACTTGAGGATGAAGGTTTTGATGTGCGTGAAGCAGAAAATGCTGAAACAGCCAGAGATGAGCTGACCAGCCATCCGCCAGCATTGATTATTCTTGATATTTGGATGCGCCAGTCTGATATGGATGGGCTGGAATTGCAAAAATGGGTGCGCCGGTATTACCCACATGTGCCTGTATTAATGATATCTGGCCATGGCAATATCGAAACAGCGGTGCAGGCGATGAAAGACGGGGCGTTTGATTTTCTTGAAAAACCATTTAAATCTGCCCAGCTGATCCTTTTATGTCAGCGGGCATTGGCTAAAGCGGCGCGTGACGCAGAACATGATGAATTGAAACGCCGCTATGATATCTCACTTGATCAGATTGGGTCATCTCCGGCAATCAATGGCATTCGCCAGACAATTGATAAGGTGGCACAATCAAACAGCCGTATTTTTATTACCGGGCCTTCCGGGTCTGGCAAAGAGTTATTAGCCAGAAATATTCATGATAAATCAAACCGGAAAAATGGCAGATTTGTTATGGTGAATTGTGCGGCATTATCATCTCAACGTTCATTGATTGAGTTATTTGGCTCAGAAGCCAATAATGATGGTAAGAGAGTCGTAGGCCTGTTTGAACAGGCTCATGGCGGCACATTATTTTTTGATGAAATTTCTGATTTATCTCTTGATACACAAGCGCGCCTTGTAAGAACACTGCAAGATCAGCGGTTTAAAAGATTGGGCGGCAATACAGAGGTGCTGGTCGATGTGCGGGTGATCTCTGCTACCTCTCAGGATATTAAGGCAAAAGTGGCAGAGGAGCAATTTCGGGAAGATTTGTATTATCGCCTGAATGTGGTTCCGATTGCTATTCCGCCCCTATCACGCCGACGCGAAGATATTGCCGGGTTAGCCCTTTATTTCCTCAAAAAACGAATGGCTGATGAAGGGGATCGTCAGTTATCCTTTACTCCGGATTGTCTGGCCGCACTGGAAAGCTATTCATGGCCGGGAAATATCACCCAGCTTCGTAATATGATTGACTGGTTAGTTATTATGGCAGATCGCAGCAAGCATCACATTACCCGTGAAGACCTGCCAGCGGAAATAACAGGGTTAGGACAATCGGAAAATACCGATAATAAGAATATGGCCAGCGCAATTGCCATGCCGCTAAAAGAGGCACGTGAACAATTTGAAATTGAATATTTAATGTCGCAACTATCGCGATTTAATGGCAACATATCGAAAACAGCAGCCTTTATCGGTATGGAAAGATCGGCTTTACATCGCAAGCTTAAAAATCTGGGCATTCAAGTAGAAGCAGCAGATCAGATGGAGGAACCTTCATGAAGATTGTTATTTGTGGAGCTGGTCAGGTCGGATTTAGTATCGCTGGTCATTTGTCCCAAGAAAATAATGATGTAACCATCATTGACGAAAATGATGAACTGATCCAGCGCGTGACAGATCATCACAATGTCCGCGGTGTCATCGGTGTGCCTTCGCACCCGGATATTCTGGCGCAGGCAGATGTTGGTAACGCCGATATGCTTATTGCGGTCACTACGTCTGATGAGATCAATATGGTAGCGTGTCAGGTGGCTCATTCTATCTATCGGACGCCACTAAAAATCGCCCGTATTCATTCACGCAGTTATCTTGACCCCCGTTTTGCCGATATGTTCAGCACGGATAATATGCCCATTGATCATATTATTTCGCCTGAAATTGAATTATCACAAGCGGTATTGCGGCGGCTTGAAATCCCCGGGGCATTTGACGTTGGCAGTATGTGCGGCGACAAGGTGAAAATTATTGGGGTCAAATGCACGGAACGATGCCCTATTCTTGGTTCTCCCATCCGTTATCTGGCAGACCTCTTTGATGATCTGAAAATGAGCATTATTGCCATACTCCGGGATAATGAGGTCATTGTTCCGCGTGATGGAAGTGTCAAGATGATGGAAGGGGATGAGGTATATTTTGTTTGTGAAGATACGCATCTCAGTCGGGCTATGACTAGTTTTGGCCATGAAGAAGCCGGAAAGCCGACGAATCCTTATCGCTGGTGGTGGGAATATCGGAACTCTGGTTGCTAATGCTGTTCATGAAACCATAGAATCGTCTGAACAGACGATGATTGAGATTAATAAGGATATAGCCAGACAAGCGGCGCTTAATCTGCCACAGCAGATCACAATCATTCATGGTGATGCGCTTGAACCTGATATTCTGCATGAAGGTGGCGTTGCTGATGTTGATACATTTATTGCGCTGACAGATGATGATGAAGTGAATGTGCTGTCTTCACTTCTGGCAAGACGTTTTGGGGCAAATCATGTTGTGACCTTGATAAAGATGGCTAGTTTTGTGCCATTGATATCAACGCTTGGGGTTGATTCTGTTATTAATCCTCCCTCTATTACGGTTTCCAGTATTCTGGAACATGTCCGTCGTGGGCGCGTTCGTGATATTCATACCATCATAGAAGAAAAAGGGGAGGTGATGGAAATTGAAGCACTGGCATCATCTTCTCTGGTGGGAACGCCTTTGCGGTCAGCAAAATTACCAAAAGGGGCAGTCGTTGGTGCTATTATGCGTGATGACCAATTTGTCATTCCCTCGGGGCGATACCATTATTGAACCGGGGGATAAGGTCATTATGTTTGTTGCCCGTGGATTTATTGATGATGTAGAACGTATGCTATCGGTTCGACTAGATTTTTTCTAATGTTATCGCTGAATTAAATCTTAAGTAGCAATAGTTTTTCTAAAGTAGTAATTGATAATTTATATAAATAATCGTAAAAATAAAAATAACTAGGGGGAGTAATAATAATGGCACAAGATAAAGCCCAAAATTTGCAGGAAATATTTCTAAATTCTATCCGTAAAGATCACGCCGCTGTAACGGTTTTTCTCGTCAATGGTGTTAAATTACAAGGTATTGTAACTTGGTTTGATAATTTTTCACTATTATTGAAACGTGATCAGCATGTCCAATTAGTTTATAAGCATGCTATATCGACAATTATGCCGACTAATCCCATTTCTTTACAAGATGACGAAGATATTATGGAATAGCGTCAGGCGTTTACAGCTGACCATATTTGATTAACATATAATCATTAAACATTTGGTATCACAAACAATATCAGGTCAGCTTTTTTGCGTCCTGCCACCAATATTCCATGTCATCAAGCGAACATTCATTCAGTGATTTTTGTGAAAGGGATGCCATGTTCTTCTATATGATTGAACCGTTTACGGAACTTTCTGTTCGTGCTGGCAAGGGCTTGTTCCGGATCAACATCTAACTTGCGTGCCAGATTGACAGCAACAAAGAGCAGGTCACCACATTCATCTTCTAGAGCGGCTTTATTTTGTTGTGGAGCATAAATTTCTGTTTCCAGTTCTTCTGTTTCTTCACGCAGTTTATCCAGAATGTCATTGTATATCAGGCCAGTCAAAACCGACTCTGGCAGCCCGGTTCTGTAATTTCAATGCCTGCATGAGCGCAGGAAGTGTGGTGGCAATTCCATCCAGAATTCGCGTTTCACCCTTACTGGCCCGTTCACGGCTTTTGATATCTTCCCATTGTTCGCGAACAGCGGTTGAATCATCTACCTGATTGTTTGTCAAAAATATGAGGATGCCTATTAATCATTTTCTGATTAATGCTATTAGCAACATCACTGATATCAAACGTCCGCCTTCACTGGCAATTTGCGATTGAAACACAATTTGCAGTAACAGATCACCAAGCTCATCACGGATATCATCGAGGATCACCTTTTGCCACCGCTTCGGCCACTTCATAGGCTTCTTCAATGGTATAGGGGACTATGCTTTCATGCGTTTGTGCCAAATCCCATGGGCAACCCTGTTCGGGATGGCGCAAGGTTTTCATGATATCTATAAGGGCAAGTAAAGCATCGACAATGTCAGAATTTTGCCGGTCTTGCGGTGGTAGGGACATAATTTTGCCTTATCTTAGTGGTGAAATTCAAAAATTGGTAGGTTTTCATTCTACCAATCTGTTGAAATTGATGCTAGACCTAAGATGAAGAGTTAATTAATGAGTCATCTCATGCTTAATCAGCTTAGACGTTGGTTTTTTCTGGAATATTGATCACCGCACCGCTTGCGTTGACGTTATATATTACATGGTCGCTGATCACATTTATTGATGATCAGGTGGCTGGTTTGTTGCCAGCATGGCTTGACCCGCAAAACTATGCTGGTTTTCCGTTGCCGGGGTTTGGACTGGTTATTGCTGGGATAGGCTTCATCATGATTGGGGCATTAACCGCAGGAATCCTAGGTCGGTTTTATCTTGCTATCGGTATTTGATAGCATTACCAATCGATTACCAGTGGTTCGATCATTATACGGCGCATCTAAGCAAGTTCTTGAAACCATTATGGCTAGCCAGTCTGATGCATTCCGTGAAGTGGTGTTAGTTGAATATCCCCGTCGTGGGATTTGGGCGATTGGGTTTGTCACCGGCGCCACCAAAGGTGAAGTGCAATCCCTTTCTAAAGAAGACCTGATTAATGTTTTTGTCCCAACGACACCTAACCCGACATCAGGGTTTCTGTTATTTTTCAAACGCGATGATGTGTTTATTCTCGATATGGGGGTTGAAGAAGCGGTCAAAATGGTTGTGTCTGGTGGTATTGTAACTCCGGAAGACCCTAATCCTGATCGCAAATCAGTTTCTCTTGATAAAATATCTAAAGAACGTTAGTTAAATTACTAATAATTAATGATATTTTTAACCGCCGGCAAGATATGTAACAGCCTGATCACGTTCAAATAATGCCATGAGTATTCGGTGGGCTTCATGATTTTCATGGGCAAGCATGGGGTCTTTTGAAATAATATTCTGCGCTTCGTCATGGGCAATGGCCAGCAAGTCATCATGATATGCCAGATCAGCTAGCATAAACTCTGGATCACCGGATTGTCTTTTCCCAGAACTTCGCCAGGGCCACGCAATCGTAAATCTTCACTGGCAATGCGGAAGCCGTCATTTGTCTCACGCATGATGGAAAGCCTTGATTTGGCAATATCACTGATAGGGGCATTATATAACAACACGCATGATGATTTTTCAGCTGCCTCGGCCTACTCTGCCTCTCAATTGATGCAATTGCGCTAATCCAAATCGTTCTGCGGATTCGATGATCATGATGCTAGCTTCGGGGATATCTACGCCAACTTCAATAACGGTGGTGGCAATGAGCAATTGTGAATGACCCATCCTGAATTTTTCCATGGCATCTTCGCGTTCATCAGGTTTCATACGCCCATGGACAAGAACAGGATGACATTCGGGTAAAGCCGCTGAAAGATGAATGAACCGGTCTTCGGCAGCGGCAACATCCAACACATCTGATTCTTCAATTAACGGACAAATCCAGTAGGCACGTTTATCTGCAGATACCGTTGTTTTTAATCGATTGATAATATCATCCATTTTATCAATAGGCATGGCTGTCGTAACAATAGGCTGGCGATTAGCCGGTTTCTCATCCAGAATGGAGGTTTTGAGATCACCATAAGCGGTCATGGCAAGGGTGCGCGGGATAGGGGTGGCTGTCATCAGCAAAACATCAACCGCTTTGCCTTTCTGTCCTAATATCAGGCGTTGCCGAACACCAAAGCGATGCTGTTCATCAATAACCACCAGCCCCAGATCATCAAAAACAGTCTGATCGGAAATCAGGGCATGAGTGCCAATGATAATGGATGCTGTTCCGTTATCGATGGCTTCCAGTGCTTCTCTTTTGTCTTGTGCTTTCATTTTCCCAAGAAGCAAACACGCTTTTAATCCTAGCGGTTCAAGCATCTGGTTGATCGATTGATAATGCTGTCTGGCCAGCACTTCTGTCGGGGCAATAATGGTGGCTTGTGCGCCAGTTTCCACCACATTCAGCATAGCCATAAGCGCAACTAATGTTTTTCCAGCCCCAACATCACCCTGAAGCAGGCGAAGCATCCGGTTTTCGGACAACTGGTCTGCGGAAATCTCTTTCACGACACGTTTTTGGGCAGCGGTCAATTCAAAGGGAAGGGATGAAAGCAAAGCTTGCGTTAATCTGCCATCACCAGCAAAGATACGACCATTTGTGGTTGTGCTATGTTCTCTGACCATGGCCAGAGCCAATTGATTGGCAAATAATTCATCATAAGCTAGCCGCATGCGTGATGGGTCACCGGGTAGTAAATCCTTTTGGGATTTCGGATGATGTATCTGGTGCATGGCATCCTGCCATGATGGCCAGCCAAATCGGGATATAATGTTGCTGTCTATCCATTCTGGTAAATCAGGAATGAGGGCAAGCGACTGATTGATAGCATTGCGCAATGGCTTTGCTGTTAAGCCGGCGGTCAGCATATAAACAGATTCATATTCAGGGATAGCATCTGCCTGATCTGGCGGCACAATATAATCCGGATGTGCCATTTGTAATTGTTGCCTGAACCATTCTGCCCGCCCGCTGACAAGCCGGGTTTGTCCTAATGGGAGCTGGGTTTCAACATAATTTCCCTTGGCATGGAAAAAGATAATCTCAACCATGCTATCATTCTGTCCATCATTATGCTGGCAGATGACCCGAAAAGGCCGACGGGAACGGGGTGGTGGTTTATCATGCTGAATAGCGGTGAGGGCCAAGCGTTACCACTTCGCCATCCCTGATATGCGGTAGTGCCGGCCTGATATGGCGGTGAATTAGCCCAACAGGAATATGCCAGAGCAAATCAATAGCATGTGTGCCAATGCGCTTAGCGATAATACTAGATAGCCGTGGCCCTATCCCTTTGAGTGTTTCGACACCTCGAAACAGGGGAAAGAGAATAATGGGACGTTCAAATTTCCGATACCCGCTGTCTCTCATTCTTTACACATACGCTATATTTTTTGATATGGCTATGCTATCTCATTCTAGGCAAAAAGCAGAGGGTGAAAATGAGTGAAAATCAACAAGATAAAGTTCGGCGTCTCATCTATCAATCCTGTTATACAGGAACAAGAGAAACAGACACATTGTTATGCCAGTTTGCCAAAGAAAAATTGCCTGATATGAATGCGACCGCACTGGAAAGCTATGAAGCCCTGCTAGAATTGGGTGATCCGGCCATATGGGGTATTGTCAGCGGACAGTTAGCAGTTCCTGCCAACCTGAATACCGAAGCCCTCGACCTGCTGATTGCGCATGTTCGGTCACGTCAGTAGCCCTATCCATAACAGATTGAAGTCATTTTCATGAATTTATCTTGGCATGAATTACACCTGCCGGACGCAGGCAAAACCATTACCGTTGAGGGCGTATCCCCGGGGCTTGATGGATTATTGCTTTATGATCTGTCTGGTCGGCATAAAGGCCATCTTGTTCATATTAGTGTCAATGATGCTGCTATGGTGGAAATGGAAAACAGTCTGCTTGCTCTTGGCGTGCCTGCTGAAGATATTCTTAAGGTTTCCTGCATGGGATTGCCTGCCTTATGATCGTGTGTCACCTAGCTCCCAGTTGATAGGCCAGAGGATTAAGGTCTTGTCTATGCTGGCTAGTGGTCAGTTTAGGCAGGGGATCATCCTGACAACGGTCAATGCGTGGCTACAAAAAAACCCGATGCCTGAATATTTTACCAATGGTAGCATTGAATTAACGGCAGGCGGGCATGTGGGGCAATCTGCTTTCACAACATATGCAGAAGCGAATGCCTATCACCGCACCAATACTGTCCGTGAACCGGGAGAATATGCCTTGCGTGGCGGTATCATTGATGTATTCCCGCCGGGAGGATCAGTTGCGGTGCGGCTTGATCTATTCGGGGATGAGATAGAAAGCATCAAAACCTTTGACCCGGAAACCCAGCGAAGTGGTGATCTGATTTCTCATGTCAGGCTTTATCCGGTTAGTGAAATTCCTATGGATGAAGCGAGCATCACGCGCTTCCGCCGTCATTACATAGACAGTTTTGGCGGGATAGCCAGCCGTGACGTCCTTTATCAGGTGGTATCAACTGGCCGCCGTGTTACTGGTATCGAACATTATCTGCCGCTATTCCATGATGATTTAACCCATCTATCGGAATATTGCGATAATATGCTGGTTGTTCAAGCAGATGAAACAGCCGTTATGCGTCAAAACCGGTTTGAACAGATACAAGATTTTTATACGGCCCGTTCAGAATATGCACAGGCTGAAACCAATTCTGATGAGGTATTCAGGCCATTGCCGCCTGATGCGCTTTACCTGACGGATCATACCCATACAGCCATGCAGTCAGGGCAGGCGGTGATGCAGTTTATGTCATTTATATCTGATATTAATAATGATTCAGAACATATTGTTATTAATAGTAAAAAATCACCTTTGATATATCAAAATCAGTCTGCAAATGATGATCATGATCTGGCTGAGTTGCGGCAATTGCTGGAACATCGTGGCGCATCCCAGACCGCTATTCTGGCCGCATCTAGTCGTGGTGGATTGGAACGTCTTTCATCACGATTAGAACAATATATGTCTAGCACCAATAATGTTCATATTATTTCCAGCTGGAAAGATATGGTTCCGGCTGCTGTTAATCTGATGGTATGGCCTTTGGAACATGGCTTTATTATGCCTGAGCTATTTGTACTGACGGAACAGGATATTTTTGGCCGCCGATTGCATCGTCCGCAAGGCAGACGACGCCGGGCAGAACATTTCCTGCGTGAGGTATCTAGCCTTAATGAAGGTGATCTGGTTGTTCATGTAGATCACGGTATAGGCCGCTATGAAAATCTTGAAACACTGAATATTCTTGGCGCAGATCATGATTGTGTTCTGCTTGTCTATGCTGGTGGGGACAAGCTGTATCTGCCGGTAGAGAATATTGATTTGCTTTCACGCTATGGCCGCGAAGGGTGGTGAGGTCGCACTGGATAAACTGGGCGGTGTTGCATGGCAGGCCAAGAAGGCGCGTATCAAGAAACGCATCAGGGATATTGCTAGTCAGCTAATCAAAGTAGCGGCATTGCGCAAAATATCCAAGACAGAGCAATTTTATGCTGAACCAGCCAGTTATGCCGAGTTCTGCCAACGCTTTCCCTATGCAGAAACCGAAGACCAGCAGGATGCTATCAATGAAACCCTGAATGATATGCGTTCAGGTCGCGTCATGGATAGGTTAATCTGTGGTGATGTTGGTTTTGGGAAAACCGAAGTGGCTATGCGGGCGGCTTTTGTTGCGGCTATGTCAGGATATCAGGTGGCTGTTGTTACGCCGACCACTTTGCTGGCACGCCAGCATGGTAAGGTATTTACTGAACGATTTAGCGGGTTCGGGATTGAAATTGGCGTTCTGTCACGAATGACAACAACTAAACAGGCCAATCAGATCAAGGAAGGGTTAGCAAATGGAGATGTTCAGATTGCTATCGGAACTCATGCCCTATTATCGAAACAGATACAATTTAACAATCTTGGTCTAATCATTGTTGATGAAGAACAGCATTTTGGGGTTACCCAGAAAGAGCGTCTTAAAACCTTGCGTGGGGATATTCATGTCCTAACGCTTACCGCTACACCTATCCCCCGAACATTGCAGATGGCTTTATCAGGTGTTCGCGATATGTCGATTATTGCTACCCCGCCGGTGGATAGACTGGCTATCAGAACATCTGTTGGCCCCTGGGATCATGTGGTTCTGGCTGAAGCTATCAAACGTGAACGTCATAGGGGTGGACAGATATTCTGTGTCAGCCCGCGTATTGAATATCTGCCGCGAATCTATGACCGATTAATTGATATGGTACCTGATGCACGGATTATCACCGCACATGGGCAAATGCCAGCAGCCGAGCTGGATGATGCTATGACCCGATTTGCTGATGGTGAAGCTGATATTTTGCTGGCAACAAATATTATTGATCCGGAATTGATATTCCGTCTGCCAATACCATGATTATTCATCGTGCTGATATGTTTGGGTTATCACAATTATATCAATTGCGTGGCCGTATCGGGCGCGGAAAACAACGCGCCTATGCCTATCTGACCACTGATCCGTCACGGATGCTGACCCCGCAATCAAAACGCCGGCTGGAAGTGATGCAGACGCTGGATCTTGGTGCCGGATTTACACTGGCATCATATGATCTGGATATTCGCGGGGCAGGAAATCTGCTTGGTGATGAACAATCCGGACATGTGCGTGAGGTAGGGGTGGAACTATATCAGTCTATGCTTGATGATGCTGTCAAAGAAGTGAAATCTGGTGTATCAGATGATCAGGAAGTCCAGCAGGATAAATGGTCACCAGCAATTAATCTTGGGGCATCTATTCTTATCCCTGATGAATATGTTCCTGATCTGTCTGTTCGGCTATCGCTTTATCGGCGGATAGCGGCATTGGAAAGTCTAAATGATCATGATGAACTGGTAGCAGAACTGGTTGATCGTTTTGGCCCCTTACCACAAGAGGTGCAAAATCTGATTGATACGATTATTATCAAAATCAGATGCCGCATGGTCATATTGAAAAACTGGATGCTGGTCCCAAAGGCATGAGTGTGACTTTCCGTCATAACCGTTTCCCAAATCCGGATGCCTTAATCGGACTGATCAATAAAAAATCAGGTATGATGCAGGTTACCGGTGATCAGAAACTGGTTGTTCGTCAAACCATACCTCTATCGAAACGGAATCATACAGCCCGAAAATTAATTGATGATATTGTGGCCTTGCTTTAGGTTAGGATCGATATTCCAGATAGCATACGGAATAAGCATCATGTTGATGCGTGATTTGGCATTTATAGCAGCATCAAATAAGGGCAGAAACGCCTGTGGTGGATGCGCACCGGATACCGCCCAGCGATGATCAATAATGATATAGGGAACGCCATGAATATCCATCATGCTGGCTTCTTCAAGATCAGCCTGTACTTGTGTTTTTGCAAGATCAATCTGGCTTGATGAAATATCAAATTCTTCTATGACAGTCGCATGATAATCTGCTGTGCCAATATCTATGCCATGTTCAAAATAATCCGCCATCATTTTTATATTTATCATATGCGCATGTTGTCCTGCCGCTTTGATCAGATAATGCGCTGGTTTACTATCTGGAGTCCGTGTAATAGCAGAAAAATTGAAATCAATACCAACATTCTTACCAACTTCGGCAACACGATCATAAAAAGCGCCACCAGCCTGTCCAAACTTTGCCTGAATATAGGCTTGCCTGTCCATTCCGGCTTCTGGCATTTGGGGGTTAAGCAAAAACGCGCGCCAAGATATATCAAGATTGACCATGTTGATGGGTCGGCAGCGGTGGCAATGCGTTTCCAGCCAATATAACACCATGGACAGATGATATCGGAAAAAATATCAACATGAATTGTTGTTTTATGTGATTTTATCCATCGGTCACCAGTCATTGACATTTAACCTGTCTTTATATCTAGGTATAATATGATTTTATCATTTAGTGAACAGCCCTGATGGGTATTGATCATGCCATTGTTCTGCATCCGGATATGCGGAAGAAACATCATCAAGACCAGCAGAGATGATGCTTGCTGAAGCCTTGCGTCTTGTTGAGGCTATCGGACTTCCAGTTGAGCAAAGTATCAGTATTCGCATCAATACCCCAAGAGCTGCGACCTTGATCGGGGCGGGGGTTATTGAACGCATCAATCAAGAAGCGGATGATCATAGTCTGATTGTAATCAATGCCAGCCTTTCCCCTGTGCAGCAACGTAATCTGGAACAACAGCTTGTCTTGTAAGGTGATTGATCGCACGGCATTAATTCTAGAAATTTTTGGTGAACGTGCCACCACCAATGCAGGTCGTTTCAGGTTGAACTCGCGGCGCTTACCTTTCAGCGAAGCCGGTTAGTGCGAAGTTGGACGCACCTAGAAAGACAGCGTGGCGGTGGTGGGTTTCTAGGCGGGCCGGGAGAACGTCAAATTGAACTTGATCGCCGAATGCTGGATGATCAGATTATCAAAATCAAATCGGAATTACGCGAAGTTGTCCGAACCCGAACCATTCAGCGACAAAACCGCAAGCGCAATGAAACGCCCTCCATTGCCCTTATTGGTTATACTAATGCTGGTAAATCAACATTGTTTAATGTGCTGACCGGGGCAGGGGTACTATCACAGGATATGCTATTTGCCACCCTTGATCCGACTATGCGCGGCATGCAGCTTGATTCTGGCCGGACGGTCATCCTTGCCGATACAGTTGGGTTTATCAGTCAGTTGCCTACTGAACTGGTTGAAGCTTTTAAAAGTACCCTGGAAGAAGTGGTTGAGGCTGATCTATTGCTTCATGTTCATGATGCCTCATCTCCTATGGTGATAGAAGAAGCAAAAGATGTACATGATGTTATGCTATCGCTTGGGCTTAACGAAGAAGAACAACATCGACGAATAATTCATGTCTGCAATAAAGTGGATCAGGTCACTGATCCGGATCAATTATTATTCTTTATCAGCGTTTTCCCATGCTGTTATGCTTTCGGCGCTTGATGAAACAGTGGTTTTGACGATTTGCATCAGGCAATTGAGGATTATTTTATCGCTGATGAAAAACAGATTATGATAACAGTACCATATTCAAAGGGTGATGCCAGATCATGGCTTTATGAACATGGTAACATGATATCTGTTAAATGAAAACGCGGAAGCAACAGCCGAATGCTTCAACGTTATTATGTCAGATGCAAATCTGGCGCGGTTTCAGTCACGCTGGCCGGAATTATTTGTAACGATAACCTTACCAACCAATAACCCGGCGATCGCAACAGAGATCAGAAAAAGCACCGGTTTCCGTATTTGTCAAAAGCGATGCAACAGCAGGGCCCGGACAAAGACCAGTGATGCCCCAGCCAATCCCGAATAAAGCTGAACCGGTAATCAGTTGCATATCAAATGATTGTCTTTTGGTAAATGAAACTGTCCATCAAAAACAGGGATGATCCATGCGTCTGATAAATCCATAATATCCTATCAGGTTTATCATCACACCACCCCCCATGACAAAGGCAAGGGACGGATCCCATGTGCCAAAAATATCAAGGAAGCCAACCACTTTCGCCGGATCAAGCATGCCGCCCATGGCAAGGCCAATACCAAATAGAATACCTGAAACTAATGCTATAACAAGAGGCATGATATCTCTTCTCCTATGAACCGGAATGTACAATCAGGACGGTAATCACGCGCAGTGATCATAAATGTCATAACAGCGATAAATGATCGTGGTGAAAGCCGTGCCAGTCCGCATATTCCATGACCAGACGTACAGCCAGCACCGATCATAGCCCCCAGACCAACAATAAACCGCCAACATAAAGTAAAGTCCCTTCGCTAACCGGCCGCATCAATAGTCCATCATCCTTAAAGCCCAGATAAATGAGAGGGCCAAAAATGGTGCCGGCAAGGAAAACCAGCGCCATAAGCCGTTCACAGGCCTATTTATTAGGCTGAAGCGAAAATGCCGCTAATACCCATCACCCGGCCATTACTAGCCATGAGGATAAAGGCAGCAAGGCCAATGAGAATACCGCCAATATTGAGGCATATGGAGTAAAGTGAGCAAAATCAATTGTTGTAAAAGGCATGGAGAAACATATCCGTTATTGTGGTTAGTTATTCATTTCTACATTAGAAAATAAGTTAATTGAAGTCTATTCCATCAGATGGCTATTTTGCCACATCTGTATGTGCTAGTTGCTTTATTTTAGCTTCACGCCAGAAAGCAAATAATCCTGATGCAACGATAATACCAGCACCAACAAACACATGCATTTCAACAACCTCTTTAAACAGAATTAGGCCAATAAGCGTGCTATAAACAATTTGTAACAGAGCAAAAGGTTGCAGAGTGGTGGTTTCGGCAACATTCAGTGCCATGATCATTAGCAAATGGGCCAGCATTGCCGTCACGCATAGCATCATCATCATTGCCCAGTCCTGCATCAAAATTGGTGTCCAGAAAAAAGGGACCAATCATAGATATGACAATACATCCGGCTATGCCAGTCCAGAAAAACTGGTGATAGGATCATCACGTTTGGCAACATAGCGGGTTAAGACATTATAAATGGCGAAACCAAATGTTGCTACAACCGCGATTAAGGCTTCGGGTTTGAATACCGTTGTTCCCGGCTGGATAATGATTAACACGCCAACACATCCCATAACAATGGCAGCAATCCTTTGCCAGCCAACACGTTCACCAAGGAAAATAATAGATAGAGCCACAACCAGCAGTGGATAGCAGGCAAAAATCGCATGTGTCTGAGCAAGGCCAAGAATAACAAATGATGCGACCGCGACACAGATTTGAAGGATAACAACCCACCACGCAGAAATTGCACAAATAGGATGATGCGATTTGGCAGCCGCTTTAATGCCGCCTGATTTAATGACACTCCAGACAACAACAAATAATGCAAAAAACCACATGCGGATCATAACAACGGAAATGATATGATATCGTTCTCCCATATACTTTGACATGCCATCCATGGCAGCAAAGCCTAGAACAGCAATCATCATTAAGATAATACCGCGTCTGGGATTGAGGGTTTTCTGTTGCGGCGATGCAGACGATATTTGATCAGGAGCTTGAATCATGCAAATGTCTTTCTGCTCCTGACCATTGCCTTTCTGGCCACATAATGGGCAGTGCCAAGATCGCTTTTCAGGGGTTTCGGTGGCATTCATAGTAGGATAGGTCCAGTAAAACCCACATGATTGGCAGGTGATATGCCAGATGGTTTCACTGCTATAAGTAAAGCCTTTGGTCATATCTATAAAGCTTTTCTTGCTACTAGTTGAATGGTAGCGGCTTCACCCTGATGGCGTGCGCCTTCATTGAGGACGCGCCGGGCATCTTGCAGCAAAATCAGATCAAGTGATTTAAAATCATCTGCCAGTTTTTGCCGTGTATAGAGCATATCTTCGGATTTTGGGCCACCAGATTGAATGGAATCTGATCAAGAGAATAACCTTCAATAGCAAGAAGACCACCGGGTTTTAAAGCTGTTATCAGGATGATTGACAAAACGCTTATGATCATGCGCTTTGAAATGCATGAAAGATACAATTACAACATCAAAATTGGCAGCGGGTGGGCCCCCATGACGTCGCCTACCGACGCATTGATCTCAACACCCTGATCAGCCGCAAGCATCAAAGCTTTTTCTACCGCCTTTTCAGAAATATCAACGCTTGTTACCGCATATCCCATTTTCGCCAGATATACCCCATTACGACCTTCCCCGTCAGCCGGAGCATAGGCGGTCTGGCCAGATGATGCGGACGGTATCACAGCAGTAATAAATGTGTTTGGTTCCTTGCCAAAATATATTCAGAAGTATCAAACTTCGGATTCCAGAAATCAGCAGGAGTTTTTGTAGGTTGTGTCATATTTTTTGTCTACTTGTTCAATATGGCATCGGATGGGATTTATGCGCATTATCGATAGCATGTAATACCTGTTTGTCTAAATGATAATCCACGGACTTCAATGACTGTTTCATCTGTTCCAGCGATGTTGCTCCAAATATTGTGCTGGTCATAAATGATCTCTGCATACACCATGCTAGTGACATGGCTGTCAGATCAAGTTCAAATCGTTTAGCGATATCTTCATAGGCTTCAACCGCTGGCCATACACGGTGTGGTGGTGCGCCCACCAAGATCAGAGGTGATGGATGCGCGAGAGCCAGCAGGAGGCTTGCTATCAGCTGAATATTTACCGGTTAATAATCCTGTTGCAAGCGGTGAGAATGACAATAAACCAACTTGTTCATGATGCAAGTCATTTCTGCCATATCCAGATCATATAGACGACAAAGAAGGCTATATTCATTCTGAATGCTGGCCATACGGGGAAGATTATGTTTTTCAGCCATATGCAACCACTTCATGGTGCCCCAACAGCTTTCATTTGAAAGCCCGATTGCCCGAATTTTGCCTTCGCTGATCAATTCATTAAGGCAGGTTAACACATCAAGCATATGATCTTCGGTTTCTGCTGTATCCTGACTGGTGGGGTCATAACGCCAATTCTGGCGAAACATGTAAGAGCCTCTGTTAGGCCAGTGTAATTGATAGAGATCAACATAATCGGTTTGTAGGGATTTAAGGGAGTTTTCAAAGGCCTGCCTAATAGTCGTTGATGAAATTGGCGCGCCATCACGAACATATTTTAAGCCTTCACCACTTACCTTCGTTGCAATGACGACGTCTTCACGGCGACCGGAAGATTTAACCCATGTGCCTAATACCCGTTCTGTATCTCCTTGTGTTTCTTTGGAAAGAGGATTGACCGGATACATTTCGGCGGTATCAATGAAGTTAATGCCATGATCAAGGGCGCAATCGATCTGGGCATGACCTTCGGCTTCCGTGTTCTGTGTTCCCCATGTCATGCTGCCAAGACAAAGCGCAGATACCATAATATCTGTCCGCCCGAGTTTGTTCATTTTCATTTATTTATTTCCTTAAATATAATTATAAAACAATGGAGTTATATTAGTAAGTTAATGTAATAAATTACTAATTTTTTCTTTCGGTAATTTGTTAACCCATCTCAGAATATGCCCAGAAACCATCTAACACAACTGCTTTATTTTGACGGATGAGGGGATCAGTTCAATGCTAGTAACTGTTTCCGTAATGTCTGGTAAGTGGACTCTGGTCCCAACCATATGTCAAAGAATACCTGACTGAATTCTGCATCACTGATAATAACCGGCTTTGCATCACCAACATAAAAACTTATCGTTCCATCCGGTTGTTTTTTGATAATAGCCTGATCACCTTCATGCATATCTGATAATGCCTGTTCCAGATAGCCAATCCATGTGGCCAGTTTTTCATCTGTTATTTGCGGATAGCGTTTAAATTCATCGCGCGAGGCATCAATTGTTGCATATTTCGGCACATCACGCAGATAATCATAATGCAGAATAATAGTGTCAGGCTGGCCATCCATATTATCATCTATTGTATAATGAGATAGATGATAAACCTTAGCCCAGTAAATTTTAAGAATACCCTGACCAACTAGAGTGGCATCTGTTAACTGGTTATCAAATGTTGACAGGGGCGAGGGGGTGGTATCGGCTCTTGCTTGACTTATCATAGAAGTTGTCACGACAATGTGCATTACGGCCAGGATAAATGGAATATAACCTTTTATGAAAGTTGTGTGTCGCATTAATCAAGAATCTCTGCCATGCCATTACCGTATTATCCCATAAATTGTGCTTAATCTGGTAAAGTTCAATGGCATATGTCATTAGCCTTATAGCCAGTGATGATAGCGATAGAATGCCCATTCTTACCTTCTATCCCATCATACCTTTCCGATAGACATGGATAAAAAATTACGATTATATTTTCATATAATTGGCTATGCGTTGCTTTAATGCTGGAGGAGGTTTGCAATGACATATTTATCCCAAGAACAGAAAGACCAGTTTTGGGAAGATGGGGTTATCGTATTAGAAGATGCTGTAACTGATACACAGCTGACGCAATTGCGAGATGAGTTCAATCTCTGGGTTGAAGAAAGCCGCCGTTATGATGCTGATTATGGAGAAACTCTTGATGGACGGGCACGATTTGATCTTCAGCCCGGTCATAATGCGGATCAACCGGCGCTTCGCCGCGTTCAGTCGCCTGAAGAAGTGTCTGATATATATGCCAGTATCATGCGTGATGCGCGTACAGTTGATTATTGCGCTGAATTAATCGGTCCATCTATCCGGTTTCATCATGGCAAAGTGAACTCCAAACAACCAGGTTCAAAAACCGAAGTCAAATGGCATCAGGATTTTCCCTTTCAACCCATGACCAATGACGACATTATCACCTGTCTGTTGTTCCTTGATGACGTGACAATGGAAAACGGCCCTCTTGAGGTTATTCCGGGGAGCCATAAGGGGCCATTATATTCTCATTGGCATAATGGCGTATTTACCGGTTCGGTTGATCATGCCATTGTTGAAGAAAGAAAGTCACAGATTGTGTCCTGCACGGGCAAAGCGGGGTCTGTTTGCCTTATGCATGCCAGCCTGTTGCATGGATCAACCGCCAACCTTTCAGATCGACCAAGAACACTATATATTACAACATATTATGCCGAAGATGCGATTGAACTAAGCCCCAATCACCTACCAAGCCAGTTTACCCATGAACTGGTAAGAGGTGAAGTATCTGGTCGTGTTCGGTGTTCAACCTATGATATGGCTTTACCGGCTGTTCCGAAAGCCACATCCTTTTTCGCCCAGCAGGAAGGCGCGGATATGTGAGCAGTGATCTATTTTTAGGACCATCTGTATGTTTTCAGCATGCTTAAAGCTGCCTTGCACAGTCTATCGACCCAGAGTTGTATCTGATCATCACGTCTGATTTCATTATTTCTGATCTCGATCAGTACTTGCGGGATCGCTTTGGGTTCTGCATGTTGGGTAACAAACCAGTCTGTTGATTCACAACTTGATAAGGCTCATTAAACCCGATATTGAGGTGAGGGCTTTCTTCAGATATGAAAGCTGCCATATTTTTTTGCGTATGTTTCCCTTTATCAAAGAGGAAACTGATTTCCCATGGGCGTTCGATATTATTCATGGTGGGGGTAAAGCTATGCAAGGATATGACCAGCTTGATATCATCGCTTGCCATCACCTTTCTACATAAATCATCATAAGGGGTGAAAATCTCATTTATTCTGGCATGGGTTTCATCCGGGCCTAGTGCCATATTTCCGGGAATAGGGATATGATCACTTATAGCCGGTATGGAAGTAGGGGAATGCGGAGGGCGATTACAATCAATGACAAGACGACTGTAATTTTGCCAGATAAACCCGGCACCAAGACGGTCTGCCATACCCATAGCCACGGCTTTTGCCCCTATATCCCACGCGATATGCTGTTTTTCTAATTCCAGTTCAGAGATCAAACCTAATCGATTGAGTGATCTGGGAATGATGCAACCAGCATGTTCACATACAATCAGAATTTCAGGGCATGTGGTCGGGAACAGATATTCGCTTGCTGGCGGCTCGTCAGGTGATAACAGAATAGTCATAATCAGATTCTATAAATAAATGCCATTTAAAGTTAAATATTTTTTTAAAAATTGCTTGAGATTTTCCTTTCAATTCAGGACTTGAGCTTAACTAAGAGCATTCAGCAGATCAGCTGCTTGTTCCTGTGCATTATCAAGTGATAGCTTCTCAACTTTCTTTCCAAGGAGTTTATAAAAGGCCTTGCTTGGTTTCTTCTGTAAAAAATATAGTGCCATCATGATCCATATTTTCTATGCCGTCCCATTTTAACGATGCTTCATTAACCGCAATGGCTTGTTGCAAAGACCATTCGGGGTCAAGATTGATCTTTATTCCTGCCTTGCTTGCCAGAACGGATAGCCGCCAACATATTCACCAATGCCGGGTAAATGTATCTGCTTTTCTGTTTCATCAGTCAGGGCATTCAGAGCAACAAGAGCTGATGAGGCGGTGACCCGATTAAAATGCATATCATATGGAAAGGGAAAAGGGTGACGCAACACCGTTTCAGCCAGATCAGTTACATCTTTTCCACCTATATGTGCTTTAAGCAAATAGGGCGGTAATTCCGGGGCTTCATGATCATTTAAAACAAAATATTCAAAAGCATGTTGGGCGACTAACTTGACCTCTATTTCCGTGGGGTCAGCACCTAAAAGGTGGCTCACTCCCATTTGAATCTTTGAAATTGGTTCCTGAACATTCCCTATGCCGCAATCAGGCCCATACCCGGATCTGTTAAGCATGGCATTGATCACATCGGGGAAGGATGCGCCAATCCAGAAAGATTTAAGGCCGGCCATGGCGATCTGGTCACGAAACTTTTGCATTAACGATAAATGCAGGGCTGTGTATCCGGCAAATGGAATAGGAATATCACTAGAGGTTAACCGCCACCACGGAAACAAAGAGGGAGCGGAAAATATATAGTCAGGATTAATATTTCGCGAAGTTTATTCGGAAAATTTCTATTATGAACATCTAAATCTTCAGCAATGATCTGTGGAAAATAACCTTCAATCCCTGCGCCAATAAGGGCATTGTTAACTCGTTTCTGGGCTTTGTTTAAATCTCTGCTTGCAACGATAATGGTTGAAAACATGTCCGTTCTTGCGACAGCTTCTAGAAGATGCGTGGCAAGCCATGGAGATAAAAGTAATGTTGCATTGTTCACATCTGTTTTCTGAGCAATTATTTTTCAAATCTGCCACTATTTTACAATCATGTTTGGCAACGAATATGGAAATATGATCACCTGAAAACATATCTGATTCTTTGTTATTTAAAAAAACATTCGTCGTGATATGATGACGACAGCCCAAATGGTTAACTGAATAAGAGGTCATGCAACATGCATATCAGATTTAGGTTTATAAGCATTCTTAATAAAAACAGATCAAGAGATAGTAATAGATAAAAAAGCATACATCTGTCGAAAATAGTTTGTATCTTTCATCACCTTCAAGAAACATGTGCTGTTTTACATTGCTTTCCAGGATCCTTTTTTCCCACATATTCTGCTTATGAATTTCCATGGCAATTTTGCTAAAGGTGGAACGATAATAGTGATACGCTCTTCTTAATGATCATATGAATGGGACATTTTATTTCTGCAAAATAAGAATTGAAAACTATTCGGCTGCTGGGGTGAATTGAGCATCTTCTGTGCTTTATTAAGGGCTGTGGTTGATGAATTACCACCTTTACAGTGGTGGATAATCAAATATCCTGCGCCTATCTTTGATGGCGGTGTGCCGTGTATCCGTCTTTTTCAGCGGAAAACTCAGCGTTCTGTAATGCGCAATATGCACTCATGCCATTTGCCTTGTAAGATTTTGCAATTAATTCAAGGAATGAAAACCCGCCAATGTAATGAACTGAAATTTATAGCCCATCTGTCCGATTTCTTTCTGAAAAATTCCAATATCATCAGCAGATAGATTGGCAGACCAGTTAAACGAGGGACAATTATAAGCAAGCATCTGGTTTGATACTGCTTTCTGATATGACGTCTGGCCTGGTCCAGAAATGTTTCCATCCATAATAGGTGCATAAGGGGCATAAGCCAACTTCTCAACACAACGTTCAAACATGTTCATCGTCAAGAATATTTAGGTGTTCTTTCACCAGTAATATATGGGCGATCACGTTCATCAATATCTGATGTGATCAGACGGGCGCTTTCGGCATCTGTCCGCGCCATTATGACTGTTGACACTCTGGCAGATCATGAGCCTTTGCTGCGTTCAGGTTTCAATCGCTTGCTGGGTGGGAATGAGTCAATTTTTGATGCCAGTTGGTCTTCAAAATGAACGCCAGCTGCACCGGCCTCGATATGCCTGCGTAATTTCAAACGCATTCAGAACGCCACCGAACCCGGCTTCACAATCGCCACAATCGGGGGCAAGCCAGTTCACGCTAGTTTCCCCTTTTTCTAATCGTTCAATTTGATCAGCGCGTATTTTTGGCCAGTTCAGGGCCTGAATTGGCAGGATATATTGATTGGTCGGGATACATATGACCAGATACATTATTATCAGCGGCAACCTGCCAGCCGGATTGCTTTAGTCACGGATTTGCTGCATAGTGATTGCCAGTGATTGCACCAAGCGTATTTACATAATCCTATGTAAAAGATTCCATTTCAGCACCGTGTCGGGCAAGAGAATGCAAACCATTTTGTTCCTGAAAGACGTGGAATAATCTCTAGATACGCCATTAAATCGGCCAGAAGGGGCTTGAGTATGTGCTTCGTAAATATTTGTTTATTAACGTCTCTCCTTTGTTATGTATTTTTTAACCATTATATGTGTATCGATGTTATAGCAATAATAATTGTGTAAATATATATTTTGTAAATATTTACAATTTACTTTATTCAAAAAATATACTCCAGCAAATCTGAAAGATAAAGAGAACGGATAGCAAAAATGATGAAAAGGGTAATGGTTGAAGGGTTATAACAAATACGAGGTCTAGCTTCGTATAGATGTTGTCTTATACCTATAAAACATAATGAAGAACAGACATTGATTACAGATCATCTTCCCTGATAAATAGCTAGATACGCTTTTATGGTTAAGGTAATGTTTAACATCTAATATAAAAACTTTACACTGTGTTGATATCTATTAAAATTATCCCATGGGAAATCTGTTAACTAAAGAACAAATTAAAAAATATGATGATGACGGTATGTAACGCCTATCAATGTACTTTCAGATGAAGAAATTGATGAATCTTTCTTGAGATAAATCGATTTGAAATCGATACCGGAAAACAAATCGATTTTCCATAAATCGCGTCCGCATCAGGTATTTTCATGGGCTGATAAACTTGTCCACCATCCGGCTATATTAGATGCGGTTGAGGATGTGATAGGCCCTGATATTTTATGTTATCACGCAACCTCTGGATTAAACCACCTCAATCAATGCCTTTGTAAGATGGCATCAAGATGGCGCTTATTTTTTCCTTGATCCTGCTTTGCATGTCACCGCTTGGATAGCTTTGACTTTAGCTGACGAAAAAGCCGGTTGTATGCAGGTAATTCCAGGCTCTCATAAAAACCCACTATTCGAACATAACGATGATGCTGATCCAAATAATATGATCCCTAGAGGCCAAGGGCTAGCACAGAATATTGATGCTGTCCGTTGCCGTTAGCATGCCGTTGCAACCGGGGCAAATGTCTTTGCACCATACTAAATTATTCCATGCTTCATTTAATAATGAAAGGGATGAAAGACGCATTGGATTTGGGATTAGTTATATCGTCTCATGTTAAAGATGTTGGAAAAACACCTGCTCACGCTTTGTTGGTGAGAGGCAAAGATGAAGAGCAGAATTTTCTTCCTGAAAAGCGGCTTTTTTCGCCTGAATCCCCAGAACAAATGGAATATCATTTGGAACTGATGAAGCAATTCCGTAAACGCCAAGATGAAGGGTCCCTATATTCAAAAGCTAGTCTTGAATAAGGTTATAGTAACTCTAGGATTTTGCTTATTTGCTGGCTGCCCGCATTTTTTTCTCATCAAATCTTTGTAGTGATGACGCTTTATCAATATTCATAATATCTTTATAAATTTCGGCAGCGTGATCAGACTGCCAGCGGAGGCTAGTTAGACTTAAATATTTTGTCTTTAATTCTTCTTGAGAATATGGGTCTTGCCAGTCGCCGCGATTGGTATCCACTTCATGATTGAACATGCGTCCATCTGCCAATGTGATTTGTACCTGTGCAGGCCTTTTTTCAGGTAGCATAGCAGACATTTCTCGGTCTTCGTTAACATTGACAAGAGTTGCTAGGGATAATGTCTCTGGATGAGTAAGGGCATGGCCGCTAAAACTAGATATATCAGTAGTGCCGTTAATCAATGTTGTGGCAATGGCGAATGGGAATGGAAAATCGTGCAGCTAAGCTATTTTCTAGGTTTTAGGATCATTTAATTCTGCTGGCTAGATGATAAGTATTAACATTAATTTGACTAATTTCATTAATATCAATCTGACTCCCATAGACATTCATAATATGCATAAGGGCATCTAACGCGGCATGATTGAAACGACAACATGCGTGAAGTTTAAAATAATTCCTATCCATCTCCCATCTTTCACAAGACTATCAATCATAGCAGATGGATTAAACTGTTCTGATACAACCTGACCAAACACAGAACTTAGCCCATCATGTTCACCGTCAAATCCACTATCCAGCAGATGTAATGCTATGTGAGCCATTTGGTTACTAACTCCAGTATAAACATTTCGGACTGTGCCACCTTCAAGCATCGTTTTCCGTGATGTGGCAAGGCTCAGGCTAGACAATATTAATTCCACGTTTGATAGTATCAGTGTCATATTGCATGAGTTTCATCAACCCTGTGATGGCTCCAACAACGCCCCATGTTCCATGTGGATGCATGCTATGTCGCAAATTACAAGCTATTCCTAATCTTGCAGCCACTTCATAGGCAATGACAAAAGCAGTTAAAAATGCCTCCACGTCAATAAGTGAATGTTCAGCATGAGCAAGCAGGGCAGGTAAGACATGCATGCCTGGATGACCTCTGGCAAATTGATTGCCTTCATCCATTTCAAGGAAAGTACCACTTGATCCATTAAGAAAAGCGGCATCCATGGCTCGTGCCTGTAACGATGTTCCAATGATTGTTGCTTCACTGGATTGGGTTTGTGCAAAACGAGGGTTAGCGCCATCATTTCCTGCTCAGCTTGGCCGCCAGTCATAGCCGCTATACAATCGGCGAAAATAAGTTTTGAATGATGTCTAGTTTTTGCGTTTATCTGACAGAATTGAAGATCATGAACAAATGTCGACAAATTTGTTAAATATGGTGTTGTCATATAATGATGAAACCAACTATTGCTTATAATTAAATTAAAACTATATATTTATTACCATAAATTTCTTTATAATCTATTGGTTCTACTCAAACAATAATTCTTTGACTTATAAGGATGAAGTGATGATGAAAAATTTATTAAGACAAATACTTCTCGCCGTCAGTTTGTTGCTTCTGCAACAGCAGCGAACACTTGCTGGTACGGGCTTAGGTCTGCCGCATATTGCGCGTGCCGCTGATCCAGTTAAAATTGGATTAATACACCCGGCAACAGGGTTTCTGGCTTATCCGCTGCTCAACTTCAAGTCATGGCGCTCAAATGGCCATTAATGATGTTAACGCAGCTGGTGGTACAAGTCACTAGGTGGCGCAATGGTTGAAGCTATGCTTGGTGATTCACAGGCAAAGCCGCAGATTGGTGCATCCGAAGTTGAAAAATGAATGAAGCGGGCGTTCATGCCCCCTTCAGGGTTGCTATCAATCAGCGGTTATTGCAGCTTCTGCTACCCGCCGCAAAATATAATATCCCATTGCTGTTGATGTTGGTGTGTCTGATAAGCTGGTTCAGCGTGGTTTGAAAAACGTATTCCGTATGGCTGATGGCTATGGCCGTATTGCTGCTGATGCGGCTGCTAATTTAGGCGCTATTAATAAAGTTGCTGGTTCACCAGCTAAGCGAGTTGTCATTGTACATGAAGAATCCGAGTTTGGTACAGGTACGGCAAAATTCATGTCTTCCCTTCTACCTGATCAAGGTCTTGAAGTGGTTGAAACGATCAAACACGCTAACCCAACACGAAACTTTGATAATATTGCACTTCGTATTAAGGCACTTCAGGCCGATATCGTCATGCCGATTAACTATCCGGGTGAGTATGTATTGCTAGCAAAAAACTGCGCCAGCAGAAAGTTGATTTCATGGCTAGTTACTCAGTCCTTGGTGGTGGATTTAACTTTAAGTTTGTTAACGACCAGCCACAAATTGCTGAAAACATGATTGATGTTAACCACTGGTATGACCCACGCTCAAAGGCAGGTCAGAGCTTCGTAAGCGGGTTGAGGCTGATGGCCTATACTTCACATTCGAAGTTTATCTGGCTTATCTGTCCACCATGTTCTTAATTGATGGTTTCGAACGTGCAGGAACAACTGATTCAGAGGCTGTTAACGCGGCATTGGCAACAAGCACAATGGATCCAATGTTTATGCCATATGGCCCAACAAAAATGGTTGATGGTCAGAATATGGGTTCACGGGCGGTTGCTATTCAGGCACAAAAGGGTGATGTCCAAATTATTTCACCTTCTGAATATGCTTCGGCTCCGGCAGTCTTCCCAAGACCTGTCTAATTCCTTCATATATTAATTGCCCAAAGCGCTCTAAATGGGCGCTTTGGCTATTTTTTGATTGTATTAACCATGTTGTCATATACCGCATCCATGATGCCAGCTGCCCTTATGAACGGGCTTATGTATGGTTCTATCTACGCGCTTGTTGCGCTTGGATTAACGTTAATTTATGGCGTTCTTCATATTATTAATTTTGCTCATGGCGCGCTCTTTTGATGCTTGCGCTTTATGCGGCTTTTTCTTTATGCCGCGCTGGGCATTGATCCCTATATAGGTATTATTATTGTTGTTCCTGGCAGTTTTTATTTTTGGTATGTTCTTTACCGTTTTATGATTGGTAAATTAGCACATGGTGATCAAAATATCTTATTGATTACACTTGGCCTTTCAATCATATTTGAAAATATGGCGATGCTATTTTTTTTCAGCGCTGACCAAAGAACTGTTAATCTCCTTATAGCTTTGAAACTGTTGATCTTGGCTTTGTCTTACTTTCCATTCCAAAACTCATATCGTTTTTTGCATCATTAGTAATATGCTTGTTGCTCTGGATGTTAATATCTATGACGGACTTAGGTAAGGCCATTCGTGCCGTTGCCAAAGAACGCCAAGGCGCAAGACTAGTTGGTATTGATGTGGATAAAATATTCGCAGCGACTTACGGTATTGGAATTGCCTGTCTTGGTGCCGCGGGATGTTTGTTACTACCTATTTTCTATGTTGATCCATATACAGGCAACCTATTTGTAATCATTGCCTTTACGATTGTAGTATTAGGGGGAATGGGAAGCATTGTAGGAGCTTTGATTGGTGGTTTTATCATTGGTATTACGGAATCTGTTGGTGGTTTGATCTTAGGAGAAAGCCTAGGTCAAATAGGTATTTCAGTGATATTTATCTTAATACTAATGTTTCGCCCTAATGGATTATTTGGGGGAAAACATAATGGATATTTCAATTTCAAGATGGGTACAAATTGGGTTGCTTTTACTGGCTGTTGTCTTGCCAATGGCCATGCAGAATAACTTTTATCTTGATGTTCTAACAATTATTTTCTTTACCGCCTATCTTGGCCAATCATGGAATATTCTTGGCGGATATGCTGGTCAGTTTTCCTTTGGTGGCGTTATGTTTTTTGGAACAGGTGCCTATGCGTCGACAATTTTATGGACGAGTTATGGCATACCGCCAATTTTTGGAATTTTTGTAGCCATTCTGGCAGGTGCGCTTGTTGGATTGATCGTTGGTTATGCTAGTTTCCGTTACGGTTTGCGCGGATCATATTTTGCGCTGATTACTCTAGCTTTTGCAGAAATGCTTCGGATTATTGCAAACTCAGTTGAGTTTACTGGCGGTGGTGTTGGTATCTTTCTTAATTTTGAGCCGAGCATCATGAATTTGCAATTCATAGGTGCAACAGGGTTTTATTATTTCGCCCTTGCTATGGTTATCATATCAATACTTATTGCCACGTGGCTAGAAAAATCACGATTGGGTGCCCAATTGATTGCTATTCGACAAAACGAAGACGCCGCAGAAGCTTTAGGAATCAATGTTCTGCGCTCAAAGATTATTGCTATTATGATCATGGGAGCAATGGGCGGCGCGGCTGGTACTTTCTATGCCCAAAAATATCTTTATCTTGATCCGCCAATTGCATACAGCATCGCGTTATCGGTAGAAATGTTACTAGTAACGATTGTTGGCGGCATGGGAACAGTATTTGGGCCTCTGGTAGGGTCATTTGTTCTGCATATGGTAACAGAAGTAGCCAAACACCTTATTGAATCCCCGGGTTTAAGTTTAATTGTCTACGGATTCATTCTCATCTTAATTATTGCGTATTTGCCAAATGGTTTAATTGGACTCTTCAAAGGTATTTCTGGAAAAGGGGAAATAGACTATGGCATTACTTCTGGATGTTAAATCTGTTTCCAAAAGCTTTGGTGGGTTAAAAGCGGTTTCAGATGCTAGTTTATCTGTTGATGAAGGCAAAATCGTTTCTCTTATTGGCCCTAATGGTGCTGGCAAAACGACGTTATTTGCCATGATTTCTGGGTTTCTAAGTGCTGATAGTGGTAGTGTCATGCTCAATGGTGAGAATATTACCGGCATGAAACCACACCGCATCTGTGACAAAGGTATGGTGCGGACATTTCAAATCTTACAGCCCTTTTCTTCCTTGACCACCTTGGAAAATATTATGGTTGGGGCGTATAAAAATACATCTATTCAGGCTCAAGCTAAACTGAAAGCTAGAGAAGTGGCTGAGCTTGTTGGCATGACACATTTACTTGATACAGAAGCCGATAGCCTGACCGTTGCTGGCCGTAAGCGACTAGAACTAGCGCGGGCATTAGCCACAGAACCTAAGCTGCTTTTACTGGATGAAGTTATGGCTGGCCTTAATCCTTCTGAAATTGATGAGATTGTTAGCATTATCATGACTATTCGTGATACGGGGGTTACGATTTTCTTATTGAGCATGTGATGAAAGCCGTTGTTAACTTATCTGATTATAGTTATGTGCTTAATGATGGTGTTTTGATATCTCATGGGACGCCTAACCAGATTGCTAATGATCCTCTTGTTATCGAGGCGTATCTTGGCCAAGGTGCAGCAAAGGCAATGACTAATAAACCATCTGCTAAAATTAAAGCCACTAAAACTGGGAGCAAGTCATGATTACTATCACATCACTTGCAGCTGGCTATGGTCAGGTTCAAGTCTTGCGTGATATTAGCCTTAAGATTAACGCGAATGAAATTGTTGCTATTCTTGGCTCCAATGGTGTCGGTAAAACTACGCTAAATAATACTATATCCGGGCTGATTAAACCGACATCAGGTCGCATAGAATTTGAAGGTAAGGACATTACTGGTTTAGACCCGCAGAATATTGTTGATTTGGGATTAATTCATGTGCCAGAAGGTCGTAAGCTATTTCCCAATCTTAATGTTAAAGAAAACCTTGAGATGGGAAGTTACAGACGTGGTAAACCTAATCGAGCGGTCAATATTGATATGGTGCTTGATGTATTCCGCGGCTCAAAGACCGCCTTTCTCAGCCAGCAGGGACATTATCAGGTGGCGAGCAGCAGATGGTTGCCATTGGTAGAGGCTTAATGGCTGAACCCCGCATCCTTATTCTTGATGAGCCATCATTAGGTTTATCGCCGTTATTGGTCGAAAACATGTTTAATCTGATCAAAAAGATTAATGACAACGGGTTATCGGTTGTTCTTGTTGAACAGAATGTTGTGCAATCATTGGATATTGCTGATAGAGCCTATGTTCTGGAACAAGGATCTGTTCAAATGTCTGGAAAAGCTGCTGAATTACGCAATAACAGTGAATTGAAAAAATCATATTTAGGTTTATAAGAAAATCTGGTTATTTAGCCGTAAAACCGCCATCAGCAACAATCACCTGACCAGTGATAAATGACGCCGCATCAGATAGTAAAAACGAAATCACATTAGCAATCTCATCTGCTGTTCCAAAACGCCCCATTGGTATCGCGTCTGTTAAGGTAGCGTTGCGTTCAGGATTAGCGCGGGTTTCAGCTGTCATATCTGTCGCAATTGGTCCAGGCGCAACGGCATTAACTCTAATGGGAATATGGGCAAGCTCAAGTGCCATAGATCGCGCTAACCCATTAATGCCAGCTTTAGATGCTGCATAGGCGGCGGCTGTTTTATGACCAACTAAACCGATTTGACTAGATATAAATACTAGCGCCCCAGCCGTTTGTGTGGTGGCCATTTGCTTGCTAACTGCGCGTGCCATATGAAACGTGCCGTTTAAATTTGTTTCAACAATCGTTTTCCAATTAGAATCTGGGCTATCTGCAGCAGTTAGCATTTGAATAATACCAGCAGCAGCAACAGCTCCATGAATCTCCCCATAGTACTTTGCCGTTGCATGTATAGCCTTATCCATGGCTGTGCTATCTCTAACGTCGAATTCAAAAATAGCCTCTTGATCAGCAATCCCATCTAGATGTTGACGCTGATCAGGTAAATAAATATTTCCAGCAACGTTAACGCCAAGTTGATGAAGTAATGTTGCTGTGGCTAGGCCAATTCCGCTTCCAATACCAGTAATAAAGACTGTCTTATTGACAAGTGAGGTCATGTACAGTTTCCTGTTATATATTAAAAGCAAAATTAAGTTTTCTTATCATTATCTGGATTTAAGAGAAGGTCAACAAGGTGAAACATATTCTAGTGCTGGTTCCGTTTCCAATGAGTGATGAAAATCTATCCTCTCGCCGGCAACAGCTTCAGGCAGTTGAATTGGGGGCAGATATAGAATGGCATTTTCAGACCGTTAAACTAGCCCAAAAAATTATATTAGCGCGGCTGATATGGTACTTGCGGATATGGGTTTATTGGAAGCTGGACTTAATGCCGAACATGATGGATATGATGCAGTCTGTGTTGATACGATGAGCGATAGTGGGGTTGCTGCTTTACGATCACATTTATCTATTCCAATTATTGGCCCAGGACGCGCTTCAATGCTCACAGCCTTAATGTTTGGCAATCAGTTTTCGATCATTACCATGTGGGATCATTGGCGGCATTTTTACCAAAAGCATCTGATAGAATTAGGGATTGAACAGAAATGCGTATCCATTCGGTCAATTAATGTTGCCCCTGATAATCAATCTCTCATGGCTGGTAAGGAAGATGATATTTTCCCTTTACTTGAGGCGGAAGCATTAAGAGCAATAGATGAAGATAAAGCGGAGGTGATATTGCTCGGGTCAACAACAATGCATCAGGCGCATGCTTACTTGGCGGAAAGACTATCTGTTCCAGTGATTAATCCAGGGGCCGCTAACATATAAACTAGCTGAACTGGCACTTGCAGCTAACCTCACGCATAGTAAGAAAGCCTATCCGACATCACCAGTCCCTAAACAAGAGGTGATTAAGGCCATGCTAGATGTCGCTAAAGGTTTTGATCATTAAGACTTATCCAAGGTATTTTCGCCAGTCATATAAACATTAATTTGCGAAAACTGTTCACCTTTCACCGTGAATACATTGCAATTAGATTTAATCGTTTCAGAACCATCATGATGTGTATTTAATACGCGGAATTGGGCGGTAATTCGGTTTTGATCAGGGTCAACAGTAAAGATAAAGCGATCATGTAAGACGCTTGCGTGGTGTTGCCATAAGCGTTTGAACATTGCATGAATATCACCCCGATTATCTAAACGAACGCCATGTGTTTCGACGCTAAAAATACAATCATCATGCATAGTAGCATCAATGTGCGCTTGGTTTTCACCATCAACACCAGCAAAGTAATCAATAACTAATTTGATATATTTATTTCTTATATGATTAATATCCATCTTACACTCCTATGATGCGGGCATATATTGTGCCATATCATTCCATACATCTTGTTTTGTAATACCTGCTGGGGTTATTTCAAATCGATCAATGAAGCGAATATCCCTGAATGTGGTGCCATCTAGCCATTCGCCGGATAATGTTCCGTGACAATAGCCAATGGTTGTTAATTCATGAAAAGATAGGCTGATATCTTCTATATCCTTTTTGACAAACTTATATCGGGTTTGCGCCCATGCAACTAAATCTTCTAACGTGGATAGTGATACATTTCCAGGAAATGTCATCTGAAAATCATTAGCCAGAAAGCCTTTTGCCTGTTCCAAATTACGCGCTTCCATTGCAGTTAAAAATGATTTAATAATGCTGTCTGCCTGTTCAGGCGCGGCGGCAGGAGTTTTTGTTGTACGGCCGCGCATATAATTATCACTATCAACTTCTTTTATGGTGACAATAACGAAATCGGATTTCGCGCCAATAACAGAACACGCTGCATCTGTCAGTCTTTGATTCAATAACTGCCTTGTGTTTTTTTCATATCCTTTAATCAGGGTACATTCAATTAACGGCATATGTTTGTTCTCCGAGTTTTGTTTATATGAATTGTTTAATTATGTGATGAAGTTTGCAGATTGACACCCCTTATATTAATAATATGTATATAACTACAAATCCTGTAGGAAACGATAACAAATGCCTACCCTTGCTGAACATATTATTGCAAAAGCATCTGGCCAATCTGACTTAAAGATTGGTGATGTTGTGAATTGTTACGTTGATCTGGCAATGGTTCATGATTCCAGTGGCCCAAGACGCGTCAAACCTATCTTGGACAGGCTAGGTGTTAATGTTTGGGATAAGGATAAAATTGTCGTTGCCACAGATCATTTTGTTCCCGCTCTTAGTGAAGAAACAAAACATATCCAAGCCTTAACGCGTCAATGGGTGCAAGATCACGATATTAATGCGTTTTATGATCAGCTGGGTATTTGTCATGTGGTTTTACCAGAAAAAGGTCATTTAGAGCCTGGCATGTTCTGTGTTGGAGGCGATAGTCATTCGCCAACAGGTGGGGCCTTTGGTGCCTATATGTTCGGAATAGGGGCAACTGAAATGGCAGGTGTTATGGCCACAGGTGAGATATGGTTGCGGGTTCCCGAAACAATTTTGATTTCATGGTCTGGCGCATTGCCTGAATGGGTTTTAGCAAAGGATATGATGCTTGCCATCTGCGGCCGAATAGGGATGGGTGGTGGCCGATATCAGGCGATACAATATGCTGGAGATACGATCCAGAATCTATCCATGCAGGAACGTATGACTATGTCAAATATGGCGGCTGAACTTGGTGCTCAGACCGGATTAATCATGCCAGATGAGAAAACCATTGCTTATATTACTGCGGCGGGAAAAGCCGTACGTTCGGATTGGCGTGATTATCAGATTGAGAAAGCTAGCCATGAAAATAACCTATTCACATTTGATGCTGAACAATTAGCTCCGCAAATTGCTGCACCACATTCCCCCGCAAATACAGCTGATGCCGATAGCCATGATAAGACAAAGGTTGATATGGCATATATTGGGGCATGTACAGGGGCTAAATATGATGATCTGGCGGCGGCAGCAAAGATACTTAAAGGCCGTAAAGTTGCCTCAACAGTTACATTCAAAGTAGCCCCAGCCAGCGCCCAAGATCAAAAACGTGCCACCGAGGATGGTTACATGACCATTCTAGAAGATGCTGGGGCTGAGATATTACCAAACGCATGTGGGATATGCGCTGGTTATGGCGTAGATCGTCTTGACGCCGAACAAACTTGTATTTCTTCAACTGCGCGTAATTTTAAGGGCCGAATGGGTGATCCTACATCGCGTGTATATTTGGGTTCGCCATATACGGTAGCAGCATCAGCGGTTACTGGCATGCTGACAGACCCGCGGCAACTTTAAGGAGTGTGCCTGATGGGAAGACTTTGGCGACTTGATGATAATATAGATACGGATGTGTTAGCACCTGGTGCATATATGAAAGCCCCACTTGATGAGCTGGCTGGCCATTGTTTGTCTGCCATACGGCCTGATTTTGCCAAGCAAGTAAAGTCAGGGGATATTATCGTTGCTGGACATAATATGGGAATTGGTTCATCCGCGAGCAAGCGGCCGAAGTGTTAAAGCATTTAGGCATTAGTGTTATTCTTTCTCCATTGTTTGGCGGTATTTTTTATCGTAATGCAATAAATTTGGGGCTTCCAGCTCTTCAGATTAAAGACAATGACCTTGATCATCCTGATCTGATTGATGGAGCAGAAGTTGAGTTTGATCTAGCTGATGCAACACTCACCTTTACGCAAACGGGTAATAAAATAGTGGCTGAGCCATTTCCATCATTTCTAATTGATCTAATTCAAGATGGTGGCCTTGTTCCACATCTTGAAAAAAATTAAAGAATCGCTCAAATCATGACTAATTTATCTTCATTAATTGATGACAAACATATCCTTGTTGCCCCTGGTATCTATGATGCATTATCGGCGACAATTGCTGAACAGGCAGGGGCAAAGAGCCTCTATTTATCTGGTGCGAGTATAGCTTACACCAGATTTGCATCTCCTGATATTGGTTTAGTTACCATGTCGGAAGTTAATGATACATTAGCATTAATTACTGATAGCACCTCATTACCAGTTATAGTAGATGCCGATAATGGGTTTGGTAATGCGCTTAATATGCAACGAACCATGCGTATGTTTGAACGATCTGGTGCTTCGGCTTTACAAATTGAAGATCAGAGTTTTCCTAAACGTTGTGGGCATTTGACCGGTAAATCGTTAATTAGCAAAGATGAGATGACTGGCAAGATTAAAGCCGCAATAGATGCAAGGCATAATGAAACAACACTGATTATTGCACGAACAGATGCGCGCGCAGTAGAAGGATTGAACCATGCTTTAGACAGAGCTGACGCATATATTGAAGCTGGGGCGGATGTGCTTTTTATCGAAGCGCCAGAAACCGTCGAGGAAATGCATACGATAACGTCGCAATTTTCAACTCGGATTCCTTTGTTAGCCAATATGGTGGAAGGTGGCAAAACGCCTGTTAAAAATGCAGCTGATTTAGAAAAAATAGGCTTTGCTATTGCGATTTTCCCAGGTGGGGTTAGTGCGTGCGATTTCCCATCATATGCAAGCTTATTTTTCTAACTTATTAGATGAGGGTAGCAATATGAATTTTGCAGATCGCATGCATGATTTTAAAGGCTTGAATAATATAATTAGGACTGAAGAATTGTTAGCACTGGGTAAGAAATATGAATAAAAATACCAATATGTCTGATATGCCAATAGATCCGGTGACGCTTGCTATATTAAAGGGCGTTTAGAGCAAATTGCCGATGAAATGGACGCCACTCTTTTTCGATCTGCTTTCAACCCAATTATTGCTGAAGCTCATGATGCTAGCCACGGAATATATGATGCGGAAACAGGTGAAACATTAATTCAAGGTAAATCAGGTTTGCCCATTTTTGTTGGGGTTATGGCTTTTGCTGTTAAAGCTGTCATTGACAAAGTTGCCAAGGATGGCGGTTTAGTTGAGGGAGACGTGTTCATTTTCAATGACCCTTATGATGGCGGTACACATTTATCAGATTTTCGTCTGGTCAAACCATTGTTCCGTGATGGCAAGGTATTCTGCTATTTAGCTTCTGTCGGGCATTGGCATGATGTTGGAGGAAATGTTCCGGGGAATTATAATCCGGAAGCAACAGAAAGTTTCAAGAAGGCATGTTAATCCCCCCAGTTAAACTTTTGAATCTGGTCAGATGAAACAAGATATTGTTGACATTTTATCAGCCAATTCGAGGCAACCTAACTCTCTCTATGGTGATCTTAATGGTCAGATTAATGCCCTGGATCTGGGGGAAAAGAGAGTTCATGAATTACTTGATCAGTATAGCGAAAATGATGTTTCTAAAGCATTGAAACTGTTGCGTGAACGGGCTGATATGATGATGCGGGATCATATCCAGTCTTTGCCAGATGGCACATATAGCGTTGATGATTTCCTTGATAATGATGGGGTTAGTGATACGCCGCTTCAGCTTTCTGTTGATCTAATCATTAAGGGCGATGAATTAACTTTTGATTTTTCTAGATCAAGCCAGGCTTGTGCCGGGCCAGTTAATATTTCAAGGTCAACAACAATAGCTGCTACTTATGTTGCCTTAAAACATATTTTTACAGATGTTCCTGCCAATGCCGGGGTCATGCGCGCGGTTAATTTTGTCATCCCTGAGGACAGTTTTTTAAGTGTTCGAGCTCCTAAACCTGTTGGCGGCTATACAGAAACTATCCTGAGGTTAATTGATGTTACCTTTCAGGCGTTTCAGAGCATAGCCCCAGATCGCGTTAATGGTTGTGCCTATGGAACTATCAATGCCTTATCAATTGCTGGCCACCGCGAAAATGGTAGCCGCTGGGTTATGTTTTCTTTCTTTGGTGGTGGCCATGGTGGACACCCGCAAGGTGATGGACTTAATCATGGCAACGCACCAATATCCACAGCGACCATTCCACCACTTGAGATACTTGAGGCGGCATATCCCGTTGCCTTCTCGCAATGGGCTTTACGTCCCAATAGTGGTGGTAACGGAAAATATCGCGGTGGTCTTGGGGCAATTTATGAAATTGAATTGTTGGATAATGAAGCCACAGTCTTTCTGTTTGGTGAACGGGGAAAATATGCGCCTAAAGGCGTTGTTCAGGGTGGTGATGGGGCTAAAAATCGGTTTTTCTATGAAACTGATGATGGCTTCAAAGAACCTGAGCTTTTATCAAAGATCACCGGCGTTCATATCAAAAAAGGCCAGCGATTACGTTTAGAAACACCTGGTGGCGGTGGTTATGGTAACCCTGCTGACCGGCATCCTGATGCTATTGCGCATGATTTGAATGAAGCCTATATTGTGGAGCCGGGCGATGAGTAATACCGCTAGTGATAAATCGATCGTTATTGGTGTAGATGTTGGCGGAACATTTACAGATATTTTTGTTATTGATGAAGCAACCAAAACCGTTAAAGTCGATAAAGTTCCGTCAACACGTGGTGATCAGTCTGAAGGCTTTTGCACAAGGCATAGATAAACTGGTTGATGAGTTTTCATCTATTGCAACGATTGTACATGGAACGACTGTTGCTACCAATGCACTATTAGAACGCAAGGGCGCTAAAACAGGCATTATTACTACCCGTGGTTTTCGCGATGTGTTAGAAATGCGTCGACGTGATCGTCCGACTACATGGGGTCTTTGGGGGCAGTTTATGCCAGTAGTTTCCAGAGAATTGCGCGTCGAAGTTAATGAGCGTACATTAGCAGATGGCACAATCCGGACGCCAATTGATGCAGATGATATTCGCTCGGCAACGCAGTTTCTTCTCGATAAAGGATGATTCCTGTATGTCTGTTTTTTATTAATGCCTATGTCAATAATCACAATGAAAAACAAGCGGCGGAGATTGTTCGTGATATCTGGCCAAATGATTATGTTTCAGTAGCAACAGAAATCTTACCTGAGATCAGAGAATTCGAACGATGTTCAACAGCAACATTAAATGCTTACCTTCAGCCTGTTGTAGCAAGTTATCTGGATAGACTTGAAAACCGGATTGAAAAAGCCGGTTCAGATGCTGAGATATTAATTGTTCAGTCAAATGGCGGTGTCATGTCAATTGATACGGCTAAATCCCTTCCTATCCGGACAGCATTATCAGGGCCAGCAGCGGGAGTTGTCGCTGCTAGGAAATTGCGTTAGCAGCAGGGTTTGAGAATGTCATAACAGGTGATATGGGTGGTACATCTTTTGATGTGTCATTGATAGCAGGCAGCGAAAACATGCTGACAGCACAGGCTAGCATTGATTTTGGTATGATTGTTCGAACGCCAATGATTGAAATGACAACAATTGGTGCAGGTGGTGGTTCTATTGCACATCTGGATAAAACAGGATTGCTAGAAGTGGGGCCGGTAAGTGCTGGTTCTGACCCTGGACCTGTTTGTTATGGTCTTGGTAATACAAAGCCAACGGTAACTGACGCCAATTTGGTACTTGGCCGGATAGATGCGCGGAACCCTATTGGGGGAAGATTGAGCAAATTTGATACCGCAAAAGCACTGGCGGCCATTAAGACAGAAATTGCTGACCCACTTGGATTATCACCATATGAAGCGGCTGAGGCCATTATTAGTGTTGCTAACGCAAAAATGGCTGGTGCTATCAGGCTGATTTCCATTGAACGTGGGTATGATCCAAAACAATTTGCAGCCATGCCATTTGGTGGTGGCGGTGCTTTACATGCAGGTGCTTTAATCAAGGATATTGGCCTTTCAGCAGCATTAGTGCCGCGCTTTCCGGGGTAAACTCGGCACTTGGCTGTGTTATGTCTGATCTTCGGCATGACGAAGTCCGAACAATTAATGCCCAGCTTAATGATATGGATATAGACAGTCTGGAAAACATGATTGGTGAATTGGTCACAACTGGCAGCACGCGTATGCAGGGGGTGAAAGCAGATGTGACAGAAATTTATCCAATTATGGAATTAGAAATGCTTTACCTTGGGCAAACTCATTCTGTTAGCGTGCCAGTGCCAATTAGTAAGTCTAGAATGTCTGTCGATACCATTATGGACGCTTTTAATCAGACATACCTGAAAACATATGGCCGCTTACTTGATAATATTCCAGTAAAGGTGCTCAACCTTAAACTAAGTGTAATTGGTGTCAGGCCAACATTAGACCTCAATCTGCTCGCAAGTGGTGAGCGTGCCGACAGTGTTGATGATTGTCGTCTTATTGAGCAGGATATTTTTTCTGAAGGGGAGTGGCATAAGGCGATGATCTATGATCGCTTACGTTTGCCTACTGGCGCATGTATTGCTGGTCCTGCCTTATTGGTTCAATCTGATGCAACGATTTATGTTGATGTTGATCTGACCGCGCATATTGATCATTATGGAAATGTTATTGTTAACAGGGAGAAGATATTGTCTAACGAAAGTTTTAATCCTGAAAAAACGGCACTTCTTATTGTTGATTTTACAAAATGATTTTTTGCATCCAGAAGGAGCATATGGTCGGGCTGGGCAAGGGTAATTCTGATATTGCAGCATTACCTGGTTACTCCCACTTTTTAAAAACGATAAGAAAACAAGGGGGTTGGATCATATCCACGCAATTTACATTAGTCCCTGGTAAAGGTGGTGAACCAATCGCCGCTCATCCTAAAAAAATTGCGGCCATTTTTGAAGAAAGGTGACTTTCAGCCAGCAAGTTGGGGGAATTCACTTGTTGATATGTTACAACCGGCTGATATCGTCATTGAAAAAGTGGCATATTCTGCCTTCTATCCAAAGTCGACTTGAGTTCGCGCTTAAACGAGCAGGAATTGAAACATTAATGGTATGCGGTATTGTTACTAATGGTGGTGTATCGTCAACTGTTCGTGATGCCCATGTTCGTGATTTCCATACTATTACCGTAGAAGATGGATGCGCTGCCTTTGACCCTAATACTCATAAAGTTGCTATTGATGCGTTACGGACAGTTGGTGAGGTCATTACGATCAGCGATGCGATTGCCAAGTTTGAAATGTAACTGATCAAGGGCGGTTCATCTATTATGCCTGAATTAATCAAGAAATCTGAATTTAACCCTGATTTTGATATTGATTGTTTAGTCATTGGTGCTGGTGCGGCTGGCTTGACCTCAGCTTTAGCAGCGCATCATCGGCAAAGGTCTGTGATTGTCATAGAACGTGACGGTCAGTTATCGGGGTCTACCGCCTTATCATCTGGTTTTATACCTGCCGCAGAAACACATGCCCAAAAAGCGCAGGGCATTAACGATAGCCTTGATCAGTTCTGTGATGATATTTCTCTAAGAAAAACCATCATAGCGTTGACATGGATTATATTCGGTTATGCGCTCAGTCCGGGCAAAGAGCTCTGGATTGGCTAGCCGATCATTATGGTATTCCATTTATTGTTATTGATGATTTTCTTTATCCTGGTCATTCAGCTCATCGTATGCACGCCGTACCTGAACGCACCGGCGAAGCATTGATCCACCGGCTAGAAGAAGCAGCGCTTAAGCATGATATCACTGTTTTACCTCATGCCAAGGCGTCACATTTAGCGGTTGATGAAAATGGAAATATCATAGGGGCTAGCTTTGAAAGGCCAGATGGGTCAGTTGAACATATTGCCAGCCAATCGGTTATATTAGCTTGTAATGGTTATGGCGGAAATCCAGATTTAATAGCAAAATATATTCCTGAAATGGAACATGCAATTTATTTTGGTCATCCCGGAAATCAAGGTGATGCCATCCTTTGGGGCAAGCCTTGGGAGCAGGTCTTCGACATTTATCGGGTTATCAAGGTCACGGTTCAGTTGCATATCCGCATTCAGTCTTAATTACATGGGCGTTAATGATGGAAGGTGGTATTCAGGTGAATTGCCATGGTAAGCGATTTTCAAACGAACATCTTGGGTATTCTGAACAAGCAGTTCTGGTGCTAAAACAGCCTCAACAAAAAGCTTGGAATATCTTTGATGAGCGGCTTTTTGAATTGGGTATGAAATTTGATGATTTTCGAAATGCGGCTAATATGGATGCTTTTGTTAAAGCTGATACGTTACATGAACTTGCACATTAAATTAGGCATTGATGGGGAAGGGCTGACAAACACATTTGCTGATATCTCATCATGGATATCAGCATTGGATCAACAAGATCCATTTGGTCGTAAGTTTTTCAAAGATAAGCAATTAGCGCCGCCATATTACGCGGTTCCTGTAACTGGTGCTTTATTTCATACTCAAGGTGGCCTTTTGATAAATGAACATGCCAAAGTGATGAAAGATGATGGCTCGGTAATTAACGGGATTTATGCTTTGCGGCAGGGCTGCGACCGGGGTTTCTGGCCCTGATGTATCTGGATATTTATCTGGAAAATGGCCTGTTAACGGCTATTGGTTTAGGTTATCTTGCGGGCATGCATGCTTAGATTCCGTGCTTGATAGTTCCAAAACTCTATCTCTGTCTAAAATAACTATTAATTGATCACACAAAAACTTGTTCAGCCGATTGAAATCAAATTTTGGTGAGGGTGAGGTTAAGATAATGATTTCGTTTCTTTGTGAAAACAAAGATGGATAGCTATGGAAAAAACATCATTTATATGCGTAGTGATCCCAAAATATCCCATAAAAACAGAGATAAAACAGAGTATTATAAGAAAGATAATGAGAATTAAAGAAAAGAGAAAATGGCGGATGGGGTGGATTCCAAACACTATCTCTAACTTTCTGTTATAATTACATATAGTTGTTAATTTTTATAAGAACCCCTCATTTAACCCACATTGGGGTTGCTGGAGCTTATTGATGATTAGGATTGAATATCTATATGTGGTGGACCTAGATTGGGTAGGGCAAAGCGCCTCGGATTGCGGAGCTTTGATAGGTTTATATCTTCAGTAAAGCTAAAATTTTTGACAAATAAATGATGTACAAATTGCGTATAATGTTTTCACATTATGTTCAAATGTCTCCGCTACTTGGTACATTTATATACTTTAAACTAAGTATATATTTTAGGTTCTACTCCCAGATATATTGTTACTGCTCGAATCGTAACATAGTTTGCCGTGCCTAATGGTTTTTTTTCGACTTGTATCTGATTGAGATCTACTGAAGCCTGTAGAGGATTTCTATTAAGTATGGCAAAATCAGCAATTTTCCCATTTTCAATAGAACCCCGTTGATCTTCTTCAAAAATTTGCCACGCGGCGTCAATAGTCATCGCTCTAAATGCTGAAAGAGTTGTAATTTTCTGTTCTTCGCCCAATATTCGACCTTGATATGATGTTCGTTTAACGGCGCATTGAGCCAGATGCAGAGGTCTTGTAGGGGTAACAGCAGTATCATTGTGTATCGTAAATCTGATACCTCGTTTTTCAGCAGAAGCCGCAGGTGATATTCTTGAGGCTCGATTTGGGCCAAGCATAGTGCTGTAATGCAAATCCCCCAGAAATAGACATGAGCGGAAAAGAAACTGATCGTCATATCTAACTCAGCAATACGATCTAATTGATCTTCTCGGAGAACCTGACCATGAATGATCGTATGCCTATGGTCTGATCTAGGGTTTTCAGCTAAGGCTTCAGCTACGGCATGAATAAACATATCGGCACCAGCATCACCATTGCAATGACAATGAATCTGATATCCCAGATTATGAAGAAGACGCTTCACCTCACTCTTGTGAAGCATTGGGTCTACATAAGGCATACCGCATGGGGTATCTTCATTTAATACTTGATAATAAGGCTCTGATAAATATGCGGTTTGTAATTGAAACGCTCCATCGGTGAATAATTTTCTAGGGCCAATTTTGAAATGTGGGTTTCTGGCCAAGAGACCGCGGTGTCTCCTGTTGTCATGGCAGGTTCTTCTTCTCCGACTGGCAAAAGGATGAGATCAATGCCTGGGTCTTTATATGCTGGCAGAGATGCAAAATATTTCATAAAATCTCTTGAGACCCACGAGTTTTGCGCCATCGTAACGCCATAAGACAGATATTCGTAACATGCCGCTTTAAAACCGTTCCAGAAATCATCCTGATTAATCAGAAAATCGGTCCCACCCATAGCGCCCATAGCGCTTAATCCCTCAATAATACCATTCAATTCGCCAGAGGTTTTATCTCTGCCATAGCGTCCACCATAGGGGTCTGGCGTGGAATGGGTTATACCAAGATGATTTAAGACATAGGAATTGGCGACGCCATTATGCCCTGAGGCGTGCAAAATCCAGATAGGGTGGTCCTGAGAGATCTGATCTAGCTCTTGCTTTGTGGGCATTCTGCCCTCTCGAACGGTCAGATTATCAAAAAGAACACCCATGACCCATTCTCCTTTTGGAGTGTGATCGACCTTATCGCGTATCCGATGCAAGACTGTCGCGATATCAGGGCAATCACCCCTTGGCGGTGCTGAGACATCTACGCGAAATAATTTGATAAAACCACTATCGGGAAAATGACCATGGGGATCAATAAAAGCAGGAATCAAACATTGATTATTTAAGTCATGTTCTATCGTATCAGCGGGCATGATAGCTCTAAGGTCACGTTCATTGCCCACGGCCTCAATCCGATCATTCTGTGTCAACACCGCCTCAGGCTGACTATTGTTTTTATCCATTGATAAAATAGGGCCGTTAAAATACATAATATGAGCCATGAGCGTTACCTGTCCAAACCAAAAACCTAAAATCAAGCCAAGTTAAATATCCTTGAGCAATCGCAAAGCATCATAGATCGCCGCATGGGTGTTTCGCGCACTCACCGCGTCACCAATACGATAAAGGCTAAATCGCCCCTCAGTGTTGTGGTTGAGGGTTTGGTTATCGCCAGCGATTAGCGCGTCGTAATCCACCGCCCCAAGATTAGATGATAAGGGTTTCAGATCAAAATAAAGATCAGCATTGGGCATGATGCCATAATTGATCACAATTTGATCATAGGATTTTTCCATCATCGTATCTTTATAATCTGTGCCAATCCCAGCCTTTAACCGGGTGCCATCTTTGGTGATGGATTTCAGCCGCCGCATGACCGTAAAGGTGACATCCTTATCTTGAAGCTCACGCATATAAGGCACCAGATTCATCGCCATGATATCTGGCGCAAACACCTATCAGGGGTCATGACTTCGACTTTTGCCCCAGTGTTAGCCGCGGTTTCTGCCGCCATTAACCCGGGATGATCACCACTTTCATCATAAATCAAAATATCGCTTCCCGGTTTCACATCACCTGAAATGATATCCCATGCTGATATCGCCAGAGGTTGATCATCACGATTTTCAAACAATTCCATGTTGGGCAGGCCGCCTGTGGCAATGATCACCACATCGGGATTAAGGCGCAGAACGTCATCACGTTCCGCCCATAGATTAAAATGAAATTGAACATCACGTGCCAAGCATTGTTCCATACGCCAGTCAATTATGGATATCATATCACGCCGCCGTGGATTTTGCGCGGTCAGGCGAATTTGACCGCCAGGGTCTGGTTGGGCTTCTAAGACAGTGACATCATGGCCGCGTTCGGCGGCGACTCTGGCGGCTTCTAACCCCCCAGGGCCAGCGCCAACAATGACCATAGTTTTCTTTTCGCTGGCAGGGGTGATGGTATGCGGCATGGTCAGTTCACGACCTGTGGCAGGGTTATGGATACAAAGCGCTTCCCCTGCGGCATAGATGCGATCCAGACAATAGGTTGCACCAACACAAGGCCGGATATCATGTTCACGGCCTTCGATAATTTTTTGCACAATATGGGGATCGGCAATATGCGCGCGCGTCATCCCCACCATATCCAGCAGGCCGGTGGCAATCGCGTGGCGCGCGGTTGCCACATCAGCAATTCTAGATGCATGAAACGTCGGCAAGCCTGTGGCCGCTTTCACCGCACCAGCAAAATCAAGGTGAGGGGCATTTTTCATCCCCTGAACAGGAATAACATCAGTCATGGCAGGATCAGTGTGTATGCGCCCACGAATGACATTGAGAAAATCAACCATGCCGCTTTTGGCCAGTAATTTTGACATTTCCAGACCTTCTTCGGGGGTAATGCCGCCTGTCTCTGCTTCATCTGCGGTATAACGCAGACCAACGATAAAATCATCTCCAACCTGCGCCCGAATAGCCTTGATGACATCAAAGACGAGTTTCATCCGGCTTTCTAGGGTTTGGCCACCATAAGGCCCATCAAGGTCATTGGTAAGGGGTGACCAGAACTGATCCAGCAGATGGCCATAGACCTGCAATTCAACCCCGTCCATGCCGCCCTCTTTCATGCGTTCTGTGGTATCAGCAAAATCACGAATAATGCGTTCAATATCCCAATCTTCGGCAAGTTTAGGAAACATCCGATGGGCAGGTTCACGGTGTTTTGGATGAGGACACCGAAGGCAGCCAGTCACCTTTAGACCAGCCTGTTCGCCGCCCCAGATGGGTCAGTTGAATCATCACCGCGCAACCCTGTTCATGGCAGGCATCTGTCAGCCGCTTGATATGAGGCACAACTTCATCTTTGTACGCAAGGATATTGTTAAACACTGGCGGGCTGTCTTTGGATACCGCCGCTGATCCTGCGGTCATGGTAAGGGCAACACCTGCCTTGGCGCGTTCAGCGTGATAGGCCACATATCGTGCTTTGGGCATCCCGTCTTCGGGATAGGCTGGCTCATGGCTAGTTGTCATGATCCGGTTTCGCAAAGTCAGGTGCTTAAGCTGATAGGGCTGTAACAACGGATCGCTGGTCATGATTTCGTCTCAATTAATAATTGTTTCAATACGTTAAAAAGTTCTCACATGAGTTATTTTTCCAGATATTTGACAGGAAAACGCTCTATTTTATCCAGCATCACATCATCATTCCATGTGATATGCAATACTGATTTTACGACAAACCCTGATGGTTCAGCTTGCATATGAATACGGCTATCGATCACGCCTTCACCATCACTGCGGGTGATAATATAGGTATTGTTTATTTTACAACTAACCTTGGCAGGGTCTGCATCGCGATGCTCATATAAAGCAGATGTTTTTGTACTTAACTGCACGCCAATATTCTGAAAATGCGTGATTGCCTGCGGTTGCTGCCAACCCTGACTGACTTGGTTATCTCTTTTGGTTGCTGCCTCTCTGAAAAACGCACCATCTGAGGAGCTTTTGAAGTTTGTATCACCTGCATAAGAACTTGGCTCTCCAAATGGCTTCGCTATCTCTCTTATATCCGAAGGCAGTGTAGGAAGGTTTAAGACAGCATCATGGGTTTGAATATCAATATGTGTTATCTTCTTTGTTGGCCATACTAGAGGCCAATATGAACATCCTAACGCTAATCTCATTGAATTGCCTGCAGAAAACCGATAAGCCGTAGCCGGGAAAGTGATGCGGTATCGCCTTGTCTGTCCAGTTTGATAACCAGCATCATGGTCAAGCATATCATCAAGTTCAAGAGCCAACACCGTTCGCGTAACGAGATGGGACTTACCTTCCGGGGTGACCTCACATATCCGGCAAGCAATTTGCGCTGGTAAATCCATGGCACAAATATTTAAATCTAAGGAGATAAAACCATAGACATCCAAGTCTTCAGTTAGCTTTGGTGTATCAAAACATAAAGCTCTCTGATCATCTGGAGTCTGATCCAGAGGCAACCCTCCAACACGACCAAAATATCCGGTATCGCCAGCACATTCCCCATGCCGTAGGTCGAACGGGACGTTCAGTATATGTTCATCTTGAAGATGAGTTGCATCAAATAGAAGCCTATCTTTGGTGAGATAACATAATCTGGTGAAAGCATTTTCTATCTGGTCTGTGGCTAACCATTTCCCCTTTCTGTGGGTCAGACGATCATCTGGGGGATCATATTCTCGTTGCCAAATTAAGAGCGAGGGACGAGGCGGCGTAGAAAAATGATGATCTTCAGGGTTTAAGCCATCTGTTCCACCAATCAAGAGCATAACCTTGAAAATCCATGCCTGGTCTTGGTTCAGCCTTATCTGGATAATGATGTCCCCATGGGCCAATTATGCCCTGACATATATCAGGCCTTGCCTTTAACAAATTCATAACATTGTTTGAATAGCGGTCTGCCCATCCTCCAATCATAAGAATAGGGCAATCTAGATCATCGGAGTTGAATCGAACAGATCCGTGCCGCCAATAAGACCCGCGTACATGATTCCTACCCAATGCTGAAATGGAAATTTTAACTCAGCAAGTCGATGCTCCCATATCGAAAACCATTGATCTCCCAACATTTTGGTCATCGGGAGGTAAAGCAAGAATTGCAGGTAATGTTGCGCCCCATTCTAAACTGTCTGTGAGTAGGCATCCGCCCATCCAATGAATGTCATCTTCAAATCGGTCAATTGTAGCGCAATTGGCTAAGATCGCTTTAAGAGGAGGCGGTGAATTTACGGCTGCTTGTAAACTGGCAGTGCCGCCCCAAGATGTACCAAACATCCCAACATTACCATCGCACCATGACTGTGAAGATATCCAATTAATAATGTGACGGGCATCATCACATTCATGTTGGCTATACATATCTGGCATATTCCCTTCGCTGTCACCAGACCCTCGCATATCAACGCGAAGACAATAATATCCATGACTAGCTAGAAAGGGATGATTTTGCTCATCTCGCAAACGAACCAAATCACGTTTACGATAAGGTATATATTCAAAAATAGCCGGGGCTGGTACATCAGTTATCAGGTTTCCATAGACGCGCAGACAGACGAACACCGTCAGGCATTGGTATCCAGATATGTTCAATCACTTCATGTTGATAAGAACCAGTCGAGGGTTTATCCGTATTATCCGCATAAAATTCTGACATAAATGACATCCAGATGCGATACTATAAGGGTTGTCATTATAATAAAAACTTATAGACAATTATAGTGTCATTGTAATTTTATTAAATTATTCTTGTCAAAGGTTTATTTTTCCGTAATCTATAATTACGACATGGGGAATGGGTTATGCTGAAAAACATTAAAAACAATATTAAATCTGAAGCCAAGCAGAATGACCAAACAGACAATGTCATTTCAATGATTGAGCAGGAATTTGCGCTTGGTTCTGAGATACGACAAATGCGCAAAGCAAGGCAATTAACCTTGAAAAATCTTGCGAGTCTTGCAGGGATTTCCGTCAGTCACATCAGCGCCATCGAAAGAGGTGCTACAAACCCGTCCTTAAATGTTATTAAGGATATTGCCTCTGCTCTAAAGATTGATCCGAATTGGTTTTTTGTCCGCCGTTCAGGCAAGGGCATTATGGAACGCGCTTTTGTTGTTCGTAAACAAAATCGCAGAAATCTTAATATGCTTTACAACGAAGATGCGGACAGTATCGGTTTGACAGATGAATTGTTATCAAGTTCGGTGGGCGGAAATCTTTTTATGGGGATGGCTACCTTCAAACCTCATTCATCGCGAGAAAAACATAAATTATATCAACATGACGGTGAACAGCATGGTCTTGTTGTTAAAGGAAAAAATTGAACTTCAAATCAATGACGAAATCATCAAATTAGAGGAAGGTGATAGTTACAGTTTGCCAACGCATCTGATTCATAAGGCTAATAATATGACAGATCAACCGGCACAATTAATTTGGGTTATTTCACCCATCGTGTTTCCCAACGAAGTGGTGATAAATAATAATAAAAATGAAGATGAGGAAGAACTTAGGGAAAACAAGACAATGACAAACACTGGCACATAGTAGTGTTTCATATTAATGGAGGAAATTATGGATAACAAAACACCCTTTACCTTTCCAAGGCGATCCTTTCTTGCAGCGGCAGGAGCCTTTGGAGCAGCTTCAGTTGCTTTGCCAGGAATGGCAATCTCTGCAGATAAGAAAGTATTGACAGTTCGGTCATATTCAGACCTTCAAATTCTTGATCCTGCTTTTTGGGTATCTATTCCAGAAGGTGATATTATTCGGTCAATCTTTGCGCCATTAGTAGTTGTTGAGCCAGGAGATGAATGGTCATGGAAAGGTGTTGCTGTTGAAAAAATTGAACAGCTTGACGATCTAACCGTGTCATTCAAACTACGCGATAATATTGGCTTTACCGATGGTTATGGCCAGATGACAGCTGATGATGTCAAGTTTTCACTAGAAAGAATTGCCGACCCCGCTATGGAAAGTCCATTTGCAGGGGACTGGGCGGCATTGAAAGAAGTGGAAGTCAAAGACAAACTATCTGGCATTATCCATTTGAAAAATAAATTCGTGCCTCTTTGGACAACAACTTTGCCAACATCATCATCTTGTATTCTTTCGCGCAAAGCTGTTACCGAACTGGGTGATAAGATTGCCACTAAGCCGGTTGCACAATCAGGCCAGTATTTGCTCGCAGACTGGCAACCAAAACAAAAAACCATTCTCAAGCGGAATCCGGATTGGGCGTATGAAAAGTGGTGGCTTTGAAGAAATCCACATTATTCCAATTGAAGACCCTGCGACTGCTGAACGTGGCTATGAAGCGGGTGATCTGGATTATACATGGACTTCTGTGTCATCCATTCCACGGCTGAAAAAGAACCCACCCCAAATAGTGTGATTCTTGAAAAGCCTTCTCTGGCTTATGTCTGGCTTGGCATTAATCAGGATGTAGCTCCATTTGATAATATTAATGTCAGAAGGGCTATACAGCACGCGGTTGACCGGAAAACCGTTGTTGATGCAACTTATTACGGTGCAGCCTCTGTTGCTAATGGTATTATAGCACCTGGTATGCCAGGAAATCGATCAAGTGTAACATATGATTATGATCCAGATAAAGCGAGAGACTTGTTGAAGAAAGAAGGTATCAGCAGTTTGAATGTAACCCTTGATATTCTCAATCAGTCTGAACGGTTAACCGCCGCGCAGGTTATTCAGGCTAATCTTGCAGAAGTTGGCATCAATGTTGAGATTAAGCAAAATGATAGTGGAACTTTCTGGACGCTTGGGTCAAAAGATGGTGATTACTGGAACAAACTTCAATTGGTGTTGAGCCGATTTTCCATGCAGCCTGATCCAAGTTGGGCGACCGTGTGGTTCACCCCAGAACAAGTTGGTGTCTGGAATTGGGAACGTTTCAACAATGCTGAATATAAAGCACTTCACGATCAGGGATTGGTTGAAAGTGATACCGCTAAGCGTGATGAAATCTATAAAAAGATGCAAGGAATTATGGATGAAAGCGGATGTTATGTGTTCTTAACCCATGAAGTTGTGGGCGCTATTCATAACACCGATATACAACCAGGATTAAAACCTAACGGGGAATCCTTACTTCCTGAATTCAAACCTGCTTAAGGGTGATAAAGGCGGCTTTAATTGAAGCCGCCTTTTTTTCATCTAGTCATGTTAAAATATATTTTCAACAGATTACTGCTTTCGATTGGTATCGTTTCGGTGGCACAATTTTTGTTATTTACTATGATTTACCTGATCCCAGGCGATCCCGCGGCTGTCGCTCTTGGCCCTCGTGCCACAGAAGCTATGCGCAAAACGCTTGAAATAAAAATGGGATTAGATAAACCGCTTATTATACAATTCTGGAATTTCTTCGCTGGCGCATGGACAGGTGATTTAGGTAATGAAGTGTTATCAGACCGCCCTGTTTTTGATGTCGTCTTAGAACAGCTTCCCTATACATTAGCTTTAATTGCCTGTGGAATGACTTGGTCTATCGCTCTTGGCATCCCGCTTGGTTGTTATGCGGCGGTGCGAAGAGGAGGTATGGTAGATCGTTTGATTGGGGTGTTATCGGTGGGCTTGATCGCCGTTCCATCGTTTGTCGTTGCGATTTATGCCATGCTGATCTTTGCGGTTTCCTTGCAGTGGTTGCCTGCTATTGGCGCTGGCGAGCAGGGCCAGCTTGGTGATCAGCTCATCCATCTGATTTTGCCATCATTAGCAGTGGGGCTGGGATGGATTGGCTATATTGGCCGCATGGTTAGAGCATCAATGCTAGAGGTGTTAGAAGCATCACATATCAAAACCGCACGTGCTTTTGGCTCGCCAGATAGACTGATTACCTATCGCTATGCTCTTACCATTGCGATTTTGCCAACCATCACATTATTAGGGGTTGGTATAGGCCAGATGTTATCATCTGCGGTCTTTGCAGAAATTGTTTTTGCCCGGCCAGGTGTAGGAAAGCTGGTATATGATGCCATCTTAACGCGCAATTATCCCTTGGTCACAGGAGCGGTGCTCGTGACAACGGTTTTATTTGTATTTATTAATTTGCTGGCAGATATCATGATAGGAGTGCTCGACCCCGTGTCCGCAGTCGTCTATGAAATGAAAAAATCTCTACTCAAAATTATGCGTGAACCTCTGGGTGCCTTGGGTATCAGCCTTGTTATTCTGTTGATATTTAGTGCAGTTTTTGCGGATCTCATCGCCAGCGCCGACCCAAGTAAAATCTCACCTCGTGATCGGTTTTTACCGCCAAGCTTTGATCATCTCATGGGAACAGATCAATTAGGTCGTGATCTGTTTGCCCGTATTTTACATGGTGGACGGATAGCCCTTGCCGTTGCTTTATTTACAACAGCCGTCTCACTCATAATCGGAACGGTCTTGGGTTTGCTAGCAGGGTATGGCCCACGCTGGCTTGATAATGTGCTGCTGTTATTATTTGATACTGTTAAAAGCTTCCCCACTGTCATGCTTGCATTGGCACTAGTGACATTATTTGGACCATCTTTAACCTCAGTTATTATTGTTGTTGTGTTGGTCAATGTTCCCGGATATGCCCGGATTATCAGAACCCAGACATTAACCTTGAAATCCGCAGAGTTTGTTACAGCCGCACAAAGCATGGGCGCTTCAACAATGCGGATTCTTAGGGTTCATATGCTACCAAATACTATTGGCCCTTTGTTAATTTTGGTGTCGATGGATATTCCTGTGGTTATTGCCATTGAGGCAGGGATGAGTTTTTCTTGGCCTAGGCGTTCGCCCGCCCACCCCAAGCTGGGGCGCCATTTTGAATGATGGATTTACCGCTATCAGAGACACCCCTTGGATCGCTGTTGCTGGCGGTTTGCCGATTATCCGACAACACTAGGTTTCACCTTTCTTGGTGAAACATTGCGCGATATTTTTGATCCACGGATGAAGAGACGGTAATGAATATTCTTGAGATTAAGAATTTAAATGTTTCTTTTCAAACGGAGACAGGTGATTTGCACGCTCTCCGTGATGTCAGTTTTGCTGTTCCAAAAAATTGTATTGTTGGTGTGGTGGGCGAATCTGGATGCGGAAAATCAACATTGATCAATACGATACTTGGTCTGTTGGCACAGAATGGCCGTGTTGATAGTGGCGAAGTGGTATTTCATGATCAAAACTTAATAACACTGTCGCATCAAGATATGCAGAATATCCGTGGGGTAAAAATTTCCACAGTATTTCAAGACCCAATGGGGGCGCTGAACCCTGTCATATCTGTGGGAAAACAGATGGAGCATATTCAATATCGGTCAAGAGAAAGTCGAGAAGAAAAGAGGCAAAACGCTATTGCTATGCTTAAGCAGGTCCGCATACCAGATCCTGAGAACGCATTAATGCGCCATCCTCACGAATTTTCTGGAGGGATGAAACAGCGTATTGCTATTGCCATGGCACTCATGATGAAACCTGACTTGCTGATTGCTGATGAACCTACCACTGCTCTTGATGCCACACTTGAAATTGCAACTATTGAATTGCTAAAGGAATTACAAGAGCAAATAGGATGTTCCATTTTGTTCATCTCTCATCATCTTGGTGTGATTGCTGAGCTTTGCGACAAGGTGTTAGTAATGTACGCTGGAGAGGTCGTCGAAAGAGGAACAGCAAAACAGATTTTCCACAACTCTCTACACCCATATACTCAAAAACTGCTAGAGTGTGATCCGGCTAGATTGAGTGACCATAATCAGGTTTTGCCGACAATCCCAGGTGAAATTCCTGACTTGCATCATCCGCATAGGGGCTGCATCTTTTTTGATCGTTGCCATGTCTCTGCAGAAATATGCCAAACACAACCTCAGGATGCCGCGCAGGGTGACCATATCGCACGCTGTCACATGGTGAAACCATGTTAATTTCAGGCAACAATGTTAAAGTTACCTTCAAGGTAGGGTCCATCTTTAAACCGCAACCGCTATTGGCGGTGGCTGGCGTCAATTTTGATATCGCTGAAAAAGAAACCTTTGCCCTTGTTGGCGAAAGTGGGTCTGGAAAAACGACATTAGCACGGGCCATAAATGGGTTATTGCCTATTTCTAGCGGTGAAATCTTATTTGATGGTGCCGAACTTAACACCCTATCAAATAAAGAGATGAAAGCCTATCGCAGGCAAATGGCGATGATTTTTCAAGACCCTATCGGATCGCTATCACCACGCATGACAGTAGGTAACATTATTACTGAGCCCTTTCGGATTCATGGTATGGCATTCAATCTGGATAAGGAAATCCGGCGTCTTTTATCACTGGTTGGTCTTCCTTCGCATTTTATTGATCGCTATCCGCATCAGCTTTCTGGAGGGCAAGCACGGCGAGTTGGTGTCGCGCGGGCTATTGCACTTAATCCCCGCCTTATCATTGCTGATGAACCAACAGCAGGACTTGATGTGTCAGTACAAGGTGAAGTGTTAAACTTGCTCAATGATTTAAAACATGAGCTGGGTTTATCCATGTTGATTATCACTCATAATCTTCATGTTGTGCGGCGTATTGCGGATCGTATGGCGGTTATGTATCTCGGCCGATTTGTTGAGGTTAATTCTACAAAAACCATTTTTGAGGTGCCTGCCCATCCTTATACAGCGGCTTTGCTTAGTGCCAATCCTCACCCGGATCCTGATTATCAGCATGATCGGATTGCACTACCAGCGGATGTGCCGTCACTAATGGCAAGACCATCAGGATGTGAGTTTCATACAAGATGCCCATGGGTCAAGGATAAATGCCATACTGAACCACCTTATGATATTTCTGCTGGTGGGCATATAGCCTGCCACTTTCCATTAAAGCCAAATAGTAAATTACTCTCTTCGTGACAGAGAAAATTAAAGGATATTGATATGATTACATCATTTGAAACCATATGGATACCAATGCCTGATGGAGCAAAATTGGCAGCTCGCCTATGGTTGCCCGAAATCGCCAAAACTAAACCTGTTCCAGCTATTCTAGAGTATATCCCGTATCGTCGTAGAGATAAAACCCGTATGCGTGATGAGAGTATGCATCCCCTATTAGCAGAAGCTGGTTATGCCTCACTTCGCGTTGATATGCGTGGAACAGGAGATAGCGATGGCGTTATGCTTGATGAATATGATCATATAGAAACCCAAGATGGCGTTGATGTCATTGCTTGGATGGCAGAACAGGATTGGTGTGATGGTCATGTTGGTATGTTTGGAAAATCATGGGGGCTTATAATTCGTTTCAGGTAGCAGCAAAGCGTCCCCCAGCATTAAAAGCCATTGCGCCTGTCATGGGCACTGATGACAGATGGTTAGAAGATATCCATTTTTATGGTGGTGTGTTAGCGAATGATAATTTCTGGTGGGGAACGATCATGCAGCTTTATAACGCGCTTCCCCCAGACCCAGACATTGTAGGTGACGAATGGCGTCAAAAATGGAAACAACGCCTAGATAGTATGTGTTTCTGGCCTGCCATGTGGTTAGAGCATCAAACTCATGATGAGATGTGGCGACGAGGTTCCATCTCAGAACACTACGATGATATCAATGTGCCAGTATATTTTTTTGGTGGTTGGGCAGATTTGTTTCGTGATACGCCATTTCGAATTGCACAGCACTTAAAAAGCCCTGTTAAAATTCTAATGGGGCCATGGGCGCATCTTTATCCACATGAAGCCATACCATCACCACGCATAGATTTTATGGCAGAACTTATTCGCTTTTGGGATCATTATCTCAAAGGTCAAGATACAGGCCTTATGGATGAGCCAAGGTATCGGTTTTATTTGCAGGATTCTATTGAGCCATCAGGAACACGAACCCATACCAATGGCATATGGGTAGAAGATTCAGCTTGGCCGTCGCAAAAATCGACAAATCATATCCTCTATCTCAATAATAACCGTTTAAGCATGACCGCTGAGGAAGGGGAGGAAATGACGATATGTTCACCGCAAACCTTTGGCGCATCAGGCGGCGATATGTGTTCTTTTGCTATTCCAGGCGATATGCCTGCTGACGCTCGCATTGATGCTGGTGGCGCGCTTAACTTTGTTGGTGATCCTATTGATGATGCAATGGCCATTCTGGGTCAACCATCAATCAATGTCCTTGTAAAAGCGGATAAACCGCAAGGCTTTATAAGTGCTCTACTGATTGATCAAGCCCCTAGTGGAGCCATGTATGTTATTAGTCGAGGCTTCGCTAACTTGATGCATCGGAATTCAGATACAAACCCAGAACCAGTGTTGCCGGGTGAGGAGATGAAGATAAACATCCCTTTACATGGAACAGGATATAGACTGGCTAAAGGGCATAGACTTGTTGTGCAGATTGGCTCCACTTATTGGCCGATGCTTTGGCCGTCACCTGAACCGGTAAGCCTAACATTAAGCGCTGGTCGCTCGCAGCTTCACCTGCCTCTATATGATGCATCTGTTCTGGCTGAGCGCGAATTGATAGAGCCCTCCATCCAAACCCCAGAAGGAATGACAACAGTTCGGGAGGGATCAATGGAACGTTCGGTAAAAATGGATTTGACAACAGGTGAACAAATTTCCCGTTTCTATATCGATGGCGGCGTATTTGGACCAGTAGGCACCAGAAGGATAGAAGAAACGGGGACGACAATTTCTAGTATTTCTGACAGGGTTTATCGGATACATCCTGATGCCCCGCTTTGCGCAAAAGCATCTATGATACAAGAATGCATTTTTGAACGCCAAGAATGGAAAGTAACCATAAAAACTACGGCATCTATGAAGGCTGATAAAACGCATTTTTATCTTGATGCAACGGTGACCTGTCTTGATGGAGAAGAAACTTTTCATCACATTAATTGGCAACATAAAATTGCTCGGAAAGGGATGTGATGACAAACACATTTATCCAAAAAACTTTTTCATGTGATATTGTCTAGGAGAATTTGAAATGTCTGTGTTTCCCAGTTTTGGAAAAGACGCCACATTCCACGAGTTGAAAACAAATGATGTTACCATGCGTGTGGTAATAGAGGGCATGGGGCCTGACGTGGTTTTCATTCCAGGTGGTGACCAAACGGCTGAAGCATATTCTCATCAGTTTGCCCATCTCACAAAATTTTTTCGCTGTATTACTTATGACCCCCGCGGTGCTGGTGATACTGTGTCACCACCAGCACCATGGACAATGGATGATTATGCGGCTGATTGCGCTGAAATTATTGATCATTTCTGTTCAGGTCACGCCGTAGTTACGGGTTTATCACTTGGTGGGTTAGTAACCCAACAAGTAGCAATCAATTATCCTGACAAAGTTAATCTTGCTATTCCAATGGGGACTTCAGCTTATATTGATGGCTTTACCCGTGATTGGATGCAGGCAGAAATTGATTTACGCAAAGATGGTATTGTTCTGCCTGATTATTTTCTTGCGCCTCATTATGCGGTTTATGCTTTTCCATAAAAGCCCTTCATGATCCCAATCTGTGGTCGTCACTGAAAAGAAAGTTACACCAAGCGTTTTGCTAATCGTGACCCGAAAGATTTAATCGATCAATGGGAGGCGTGCCTAGAATTTGACTGTCGTGATGGGTTGAAAACTTGTCCTGTACCATTTCATGTCATCAGTTTCTCAGAAGATGTTCAAACCGCACCCTCAATGTGTAAAGAGGTTTCTGATCTTGCCATGAATGGCAGTTTCTATGAAATTGAAGGTCTTGGTCATGTTTCCATGATGCATCATAAGCCGGAACAAGTGGCCAATAAACTTATTGAAATAATTTCATCGCATTTAGTTGAAAGGTGATGCGCCCATATGAGCGCGCTACTTAACTTTCCGGGGGCGCTCCTCCTTCTTGGGTTCTTTTATTGATAAAGTTTTGTAAGGATTCTAACTTTTCACCATTTATTTCAGGGCGGATATCATCTTCTAAGATTTGTTGCCATACTTTTGTTGCGCGCGACGTTGCGTCATGACTTCCACGCTCTGTCCATGTCCCAAAATTAGCATAGTCATGTACAATTGGCTCATAAAATTCGGAATGGTATCGTTCCATCGTTTGCGGTGCGGCAAAGAAATGACCCATTGGATCAACATGGCTTAGCGCATTATCAAACCCAATTTCATCCAATCCCGCCTTATTTCCCGTGCATAGCTCTGCCACCATATTCAAAATTTCAGCATCGGTGACTAATTTTTCATAGGAAACACTTATCCTCCTTCAAGCCAGCCTGCCGAATGAATGATCACCGTTGCGCCAGCCATTAGACATCCCCAAAGACCAAACTGATTTTTCGTTTGCGGCCTGAACGTCATTTGTGTTTGACGCTGATCCAGCAGCGGATCGCCAAGGTAAACCAATATGACGAGCCAGTTGTCCTGCCGCGAGTGATGCCTGAAAATGAGTAGGCGTTCCAAAAGCTGGCGCCCCAGATTTCATATCTACATTAGAAGTAAATGTACCATAACAAATTGGTGCTCCTTGACGCACCAATTGAGTAAGTGCAATCTGCAAGGGCCTCAGCATGACCAGGGTAATTGCCCCTGCAACGGTAATAGGTGCCATTGCGCCCATAAGAGTGAAGGGAGTAACAATTGATAATTGTCCATATTTTGCAAAATCGATTAGCCCCTGAGCCATAGGAATATCAAGAGCGCGAGGGCTATTGGTGTTAATAATGGTATAAGCATATGGTGATTGTTCAAATTCGTCTTGTGACACACCCCGGAAGTCAGAAATCATTTCAAAACAGTCCATAATCTGAGGGTTCCACGAGAGAATAAAAATGGAAACTTGTCTGTTAAAGTCAATTGTACCTCAGTCGTAAAATAATGACGCAAATGGACAGGAATATCTTGTGGTTCAACCGAAGGTGACATCATTTGAAAAATATCAAAATGTTGCAAGCGTGGTGTATTCTCGATAATCTTGCGCGGAACCTGGTCGACGACCACGAACCAAATCGGTTGCATTAGGGCGCCCCCGCCCCAGGTTGAAAGACAAGCGAACCAAGTTCCAATGTAAGATCGCGATGTGATGAACCAGCTTTGCAGGAAATAGAATTTGGGGCTGTCTTTAACGCGGCCTCAATAATATCCCGGCCTATATATATCATCTCTTCTGCGTCATTAATCTGGGCGCCAGCCTTACGAAAAATATCTCTGGCTTCTGGTAACAACACCTTTAGTCCTAAACGTTCTAAGGTAATTAATGCTGTTTCGTGCATATTCTCAATCTCATCAGATGAGAATACATCCATAGATGGAAAAGGATTCTTAAGTTGCCCATAGTTCACGGAACGATCAGTAGGTATGGATTTCACCCATCACGCCGCCTTGATCCACGAAGTTTTGTTTTCTTTTAGTCATAATTCACATCAACATTTTGATTTCAATTTTGGAATGAAAATAAATTGGTTCTGTTAAAATTGTTTATAATTAAAACATTAATTCATGCTTTACTCATATATGTTATATTAACCTAATTATTATACAAAAACATAATAAAAGCTAATCTCAGTGGATCGAGAACCGTGGATCATATGATCATTATTCAGATGAATATTTATTCGTTCCTTCGTCCTCCGAACCTCGAATCTTTATTCTCGGATCTTAGCACCTGATCTGATAGATGCTTTTATCAGGATCATGAACGGCTTTAGGTCACCAATGACTGATTGGCCTCAGCTAATTTGGATAAAACACAAACACAAAGTGAAATCCCTATATAGGTTTTCTACGGGTAATGAAAAAAAATAAAAAAAGTTTGAAAATAGTGTGGCAAGTGTGGAAAGTGTGGTAAACGCATGAAAAACAATAGTTAAAATCATGGTACACTTTTTTTCTATTTTCCACACTGTAGTGTGGAAAAACAGGGTATAAGACCGTACATGAACGATTTTGGTTTTTATTTTTAAGGGACCCCCGAAAAAAACCTATATGCAAATGAGGTTTGAAATGACTGAAGAGAAGAAAAAAATAAGGGCGGAAGACCATCTGGGCTGATAAATAGGTCATGCTAATAAAGGCATTCCTATGACAATCTGTCTATCAGCTCTCTGATATCTGTCTCTTTCCACACAGTCGTATTCTCGCTTAGCTTTGATAGGCTTTGGATATTTGCCACTCTTTACCCCATTCCACCATGATGACTTTAGATATGGGGATGATAGGCTCAATAGGCGGGTTTGCCTTTGTGTCACCTAGGATATGCTTTAGCCTGAGTAGTCTGGGTAGTTCAATATCTGTCATGAATTCTCCTTGTTCTGATAGATGGGGATAATCTTCCTGTCTTGGCCTTGCAGATAAGCATCCCATTCGGCCATCATCTGCCTTCTCTTCTCGAGCAGATTGCCTCTGCGGTAAGCCGCTTCAACTTTATTAGATATAACGTGGCCTAGCGCCATTTCAGACACTTCATTGGGATATGCTGTTGTTTCTGATACCCAGTCTTTAAAGGCTGAACGCATACCATGCACAGTGGCATCTATGCCTAAGCGCTTCTGCAACGCTAAACGAAGCGTATTGTTGGATAGTGGTTTCTCACTTAGCGGTGATGGAAAAGGAGGGCATTATCACGCTTAAGAAGAGCAGCCTCTTCAAGGATAACTATCATCCGAGGCGTTAATGGCACTTCATGGGCTTTACTTGCCTTCATGCGCTCGGCAGGAATGACCCCAGCCGCTTTATTCAGGTCTATCTCACCCCAATGGGCTTCTAACACTTCTGTGGTTCTGCAGGCAGTTAGGATAAGAAACTCAAGAGCAAGGCGTGTAGAAAGGCTCACAGAGCTTGCCTGAAGGGTGGTGATGATATGTGGCAAGTCTTCATAGCTAGCGGACTTAAAGTGGTTACCAGAGGCTTTGATGCGAGGCAGAGCTTGCTCAGCTAGCTCAACAGGGTCATCACCTGAATAGTATCCCTGCGCCTTAGACCACTTAAATACCATACGTAGCCGTTGTCTGATCTTCTTAGCTGTATCAGTTTTATCAACCCAAATTGGTGAAAGAACACGAAGAATATCAGCAGAGGTAATGTCAGATACGCTCATATGCCCAAGAATAGGAAAAGCATGATTCTCAAGGAAGTGAGCCATTGTTTAGCATGCTTATCATTCTTCCATGAACCAACATTTAGCTCATGGACTTTAATGGCTGCTTCCTTGAAGCTGAAATTCTTCCCAGCACTTGCTTTGCGTTCAGCTATAGGATCACCGCCAAGACGAGCAGATCTTCTATACTGTCTTGCCAAATCACGAGCTTCCTCAAGACTGATTAGATCAGCGCTGCAACCCCATATCGCGTCTTTTACCACGAATAACAAGCCTGAGAAGCCAGTGCTTGGCACCAGATTCGGTAACAACGAGATAGAGGCAATTTCCATCGCCATATTTACCCGGTTTGGAAGCTCTTTTTACATCTAATGCTGAAAGCTTATGTGCTCGTCCGGAAGCCATATGCATTAAACCCCACAATTACCCCCACATTATATCCAAGACTGGGATGGATAGCAATGGACAGAACATCACTTTTATGCCGTGATGATCCTATATTATCCCATAAAAACAAGGGATAAATCATTTCAAGACAAGAACAATAATAAGATTTAAAGATAATAGAAAATGGCGGATGGGGTGGGATTCGAACCCACGATGGGCTCTCACCCATGCCGGTTTTCAAGACCGGTGCATTCAACCGCTCTGCCACCCATCCGTTGCCGATGTCATAGCATTGCATTAAGAATAAATAAAGCCACAATCGCTATGAAAATTCAGTTTATGCAGAAACAGATGAATTTTTCCTGATTGATAAGAATTTGAAATTTGTCTAAATCACTATCGTGAGTGATAATGAAACACGATTTATTTAACAATTATTACTAGTCATGATTGAAGCATTAACTTATCCATTCCTTTTTTGCGCTCATTTTTATGGGGATGGGCTGTCGTATGATAGGTTTTTTTGATGATAGCGCGGCTAAAATTCTATCCAAATTTGCCTTTTTTATCGTACTACCTGCCTTTTATGTTTATTAATGTTGCCGGAAGTGACGCCAGCAAAATGCTTAATTGGGGTTTGTCTGGCGGTATGAATTAGCCACATTGATTATCTTTCTGTCTGGCGCCTTTATAGGGAGCATCCTTTTCCGATTATCAACGCGTGAAAGCGGTATTTTTGGCTTGGCCTCGGCTTATCCTAATTATGGATATATGGGTGTCCCGTTGGCCATTATGATATTTGGTGCAGAAGCTACAATTCCTATTGCTGTCATTCTGATAGCAGATACGCTTATTCTATTGGCACTGGTTGCTATTTTTGTAGCACCGCGTCAAGGGCATCCTGTTACATTACTGTTTCAGATTATCAAGACAATGATGAGTAATCCTTTCTGATATCGGTGGTTCTTGGCGTATTTGCTGCCATGACAGGGTTACAATTACCGGTCATGATTGATCATTTGATCAATATCATTGCGGGTGCTGCGGCACCCACCGCATTATTTGCATTAGGGGTGACGCTTTATGGCCAACCGGTAAAATCTGCTGCCGGTGAAATAGGTGTGATCAGTTTCTGGCGTCTGATCATGCATCCGGTTTTGCTGGTTCTCATTTTTACTCTATTTCCGGGTCAGGATACCATGTGGATGAAGGTGGCTATTTTAAGTGCGTGTCTACCTGTCGCGGCAAATGTCTATATGTTAGCGCAACATTATCAGTGTTATGTGGGACGTAGCGCGACGTCTTGTCTTGGTCAGCACTCTGATTGCAACAATAACTGTTCCTGTAATTATCTTTTTATTGATTGAGGGGCATGTCATTTTTATCACTGAATAACCCCATTTATTGTTATTTTGTCGTATAACAGATACAAAATATAGTATATCATCACGTTAAATATAACATAACTCAAAGGAGACTGTCGGTGTACCGCATCATTTTGACTCTTATCTGTTTTCTTTCATTATCATCTGCTCATGCTGATGCTGATTTTGATAAGTGGCTGGAAGAATTACGAAGCGACGCGCTGGCAGATGGTATTTCACCTGCGACACTGGATGCCGCGTTAACAGATGTGGCCTTAATTCCCAGAGTGATTGAACTTGACCGGAGCCAGCCGGAATTTACCCTGACCTTTGCTCAATATCTGGACAGGGTTGTACCTGTTTCAAGGCAGAATAGGGCTAAGGCTCGGCTAGCTGAACATCGTGTCATGCTTGCTGAAATTAGTGAAAAATATGGCGTACAATCCCGGTTTATCGTGGCGCTTTGGGGGATTGAAACGGATTTTGGCCGTGTGCAGGGCGGCTTTAAGTGTTATACCGGCCCTTGTTACACTTGCTTATGATGGTCGTCGTTCAGCGTTTTTCCGAAAAGAATTAATGGATGCCCTGCATATCATTGATGATGGCCATATCAGCGCGAATGATATGAAAGGCAGTTGGGCAGGGCAATGGGACAAAGCCAGTTTTATGCCTTCATCATTTCGCCAATATGCCCAAGATTATAATAATGATGGCAAAAAAGATATCTGGGGCACACAGGCAGATGTATTTGCTTCCGCCGCAAATTATCTGTCAAGTGTTGGATGGCAGGATGATATGACATGGGGGCGTTTGGTAAAGGTCTCGCTTCCATCCACTGGCATGGCTAGCCCATCGTCTGCGATGACACTGCATGATAATAAAACGAAAAAAACGTTACCTGAATGGTCTCAACTAGGTATCACAAGTGCTGATGGTTCTGCTTTACCTACTCGCCCCCTAAAAGCCCGTTTGGTTCTGCCAGATGGAGCCAATGGGCCAGCATATTTGGTATATGCGAATTATGAAGCGATCTTGCGCTGGAACAGATCAAATTATTTTGCCATTGCCGTTGGAACGTTGTCTGATCGATGCGATAGGGGTTATAATGCGTGGAAGTCATTATTTTGGTCTGATTTTATTTGCTTTAAGTGTGGCTGGCTGTACTAATCTTGAATTAGCAGCAACAGCATTAAAAAAAGTAAATAATATTAATAATGAATCCAGCCACCAGTCAGACAAATACCCCGACCCCCCATTATAAAATTGGCAATCCATATGAAATTTTTGGTGTATGGTACTATCCTGAACGTGATCTGAATTATGATGAAACAGGGATTGCGTCATGGTACGGGCCTGCCGATGCTGGTAAGCCTACCGCTAATGGGGAGATTTTTGACCCTGAATTGATTTCTGCTGCTCATAAAACCCTTCCTCTGCCATCAGTCGTTCGGATGACTAATCTAGAAAATGGTCGTTCCATTGCTGTGCGCGTTAATGATAGAGGGCCGTTTGTTGCAGGTCGAATTATTGATTTATCCGAAGAAGGGGCACGGGTTCTGGGTTTCAGGGATAATGGTATTGCTAGGGTAAGGGTGCAATTGCTGGTCGAAGAAAGCCTGCGATTGGAACGTGAGGCAAAGAATGGTAATTTTCCCATGCTTAGTGAACTGGAAAAACCGGAAATGCCATCAACAGAGCCGGCAGAATTCCTGTAAGCGTTCTAACACTTGATAATGGTCAGACTATTGGCGGTGGTAGCAATTCTTTATCGGCTATTGATATCATTAACAATTCACGGTCGGCAAATTTGCTTGAAAATCAGGCTTTATCAACGGAGATATGGATACAGGTTGGTGCTTTTCGTAGTTTATCCAATGCTGAAACCGTTCTGGGCAGGGTAACTGATATCACAAAGGGTAATATATCAAGTTTTGATGATGGAACAGATATTTTGCATCGGGTTCGATTGGGGCCACTGTCTTCGGTTGAAGAAGCGGATATGGTCTTGCTATCTGTAATTAATAGAGGGTATCAAGGGTCTAAGATTATCCTTGAATAACCATATTATTACCATAACCGTGCCGTAAACCATCATTACTGTTTATCCAGATTGCATATGTAAAGGTTAGTCATGTCCTTTATTAACTAAAATATTTTCTGCTTTGGCTATGTCCATCGCCGATCCTGCTTACTTCGGCAATGCTCATGCAGATATCATGACATCATCCGAATATGTCATGATTATGGATTATGATACAGGTGATGTGCTGTTTGAAAAAAATGCTGATCAGCCGATGAAACCAGCATCCATGGCAAAAATTATGACGGTCTATATTCTGTTTGAATATCTCAAAGATAATGATTTGACCATGAATGATGAATTTATCGTTTCAGAAAAAGCATGGAAGAAAGGTGGTTCAAGAACCTTTCTTGAACCAGGCAGCAAGGTTAAAATTGCCGATTTATTGAGAGGCATCATTGTACAAAGCGGTAATGATGCGGCCATTGTCGTAGCAGAAGGTCTGGCAGGTACAGAAGACGCCTTTGCACAGATAATGACAGAAAAAGCCGCTGAACTGGGGATGGAAAATACCGTTTTTGGTAATTCAACAGGTTGGCCAGATGATGTGACCACAACAACTGCCCGTGATCTGGCTATTCTTGGACGGTCGATTATTTCCGAATTTCCTGAATATTATCCCATGTTTGCAGAAAGCAGCTTTACCTATAACAAAATTACACAACCAAACCGCAATCCCCTCATTTATGGTGTGGCCGGTGCGGATGGGTTGAAAACAGGTCATACGGAAGAATCCGGTTATGGTCTGGTCGGATCAGCTTTGCGCGGTGATCAGCGCGTGGTCATGGTGCTAAATGGCATGTCATCTATAAAAGAACGTAAGAACGAAGGTATTCGGCTTATGGATTTGACCTTTCGTTCCTTTAAAAAGGAAACGTTAATCAAACAGGGAGATATCCTTGGTTATTCTTCTGTATGGATGGGTCAACGTGGTGTGGTTCCTCTCACCGTAGGGGCTGATATTTCCAAGGTGATGGATAAAGAAAGGCTGAAAGTGTGACGCAAACCATGGATTGGCCTTCTTATATTTCCGCCCCCATCACCAAGGGGCAGGAACTGGGGCAATCTGACATTAAATATATGATGGTAAGGATTATCATTATCCATTAGTGGCCGCCGAAGATGTGATTGATTTATCTTTTTGCCAGATATCCCGGAGCATATATTCACTATCTGATTTTTGGCCTTGAAACCAAGTCTGTGAAGAATGACTCATGGGGTATTTTCATTTCACTTGAAGGCGGTGAGGGGTCTGGCAAATCAAGCCAGATCAGTCTGTTGCGAAACTGGCTTGATTTAATCTGGCCGCAACCTGTGATTGCCACGCGTGAACCGGGCGGTACCATTGGCGCAGAAGAAATCCGGAATTTACTGGTTACAGGTGATCGTGACCGTTGGGATACCGTTGTTGAAGCCTTACTTATGACAGCATCACGACGGGATAATGTTGTTCGGTTGATCAAACCAGCCCTTGAACGTGGTGAAGCAATTATTTCAGACAGATTCTTTGATAGCACGACGGTTTATCAAGGAATTGTTGGCGGGGTTGAAACAGACCTTGTCCAGATATTAAACGCAAGGTTTCTGGATAATATATCCCCTGATATAACCCTGTTGCTGGATATTGACCCTGCCATAGGTCTTGCAAGAGTACAAAGCCGAGAAAGCGATGAAAACCGTTTTGAAAGCAAAGGCATGGTTTTTCATCAGCAGGTCAGGCAAGGATATTTAACTCTGGCAGAGCAGGATAAGCAGCGTTTTATTGTCATTAACGCTGATCAGGATGAAAATCAGGTGCATCAGGATATTCTCGCCGCATTAACCCCGCGCATAAAGGCATTTCATAGAACATGACTTCTGCACCGATGGATGATTTGCTTTATCCTTATGACAGGATCACGCTTAGGGGCATTGCACAAAACATAGATCATATTCTGGCACCTGCCCACAGACAACAACCTGTCTGGATACTGGCGGGAAAGGAAGGCATTGGCAAAGCAACGGCGGCATTTCATCTGGCCGCCAGATTACTGTCACAGCAGTCTGACCCGTTATTTGATGATCAGGCAACCGCAATATAGGCGAAATCAGGGAAAATGTCGCTGCGCTCATAAGGGCTGGGTCACATCCGGATTTTAAATATATTCATGCTTTCGGGGATAAAGGCAGTAAGGCCATAAGTACCGATCAGGTGCGGGAAATGGCAGTTTCCTTGCCATGACCCCATCTATGAGTGAATGGCGCGTGGTGATTGTCGATGCGCTGGATGATATCAATGTCAATGGTGCAAATGCCATGCTGAAAACATTGGAAGAACCGCCACATAACACCATGATTTTATTAATCAGTCATAGCATACAGAGGCATTCTTCCAACTATCCGTTCACGATCACGGATGATAAGGTTTCATGCACTGAATGCAACAGACACACGCGACATTATAGCGACACTTTATCCAGATATTGAACCAGACTGGCTGGCTATTATGGCATCTATTGCGGATGGCGCGCCGGGCAGGGCGGTAATGATGGCAGAAAACGGATGTGTTGATCTTTATGCAGAAAGCCTGTCCCTATTCTGTCAAAATAGGTCTGATCTGCTGGCAGTTGAACATTTAGCCAGTCAATGGGGCTAAGCGGCGTCAGGAATAGGGGGCGTCGCCATATGGCCTATATTCTTTTTGATAATCTTCTTGCTAAAGCGGTCAGGGAAGGGCAGACGGATATGCCACATTCCAGCGTGGCATTGGAACAATCCGCACTTGACCACATCAGACAAAAGCGAACGCCATATGAACTGGCAGAAACCCATCACCGGTTTTTATCAGAATGGCGGGAAGCAGAACGATTAAATCTGGCTATGATGCCTGTTATGATGACCTTTGTTGCGGGCATTAACTTAACCTTACCACACAGTTAGACTTGCGAAGCATGACGCAAGGCGTTAAAACAATGGTCACTTAAGTTGATCCTTTCTTTTATGAATCAGGCGGGCACATGCCATCATATTATCTGACTACCCCTATTTATTACGTCAATGACAAACCTCATATCGGTCATGCCTATACAACCCTAGCATGTGATGTTCTTGCGCGGTTTAAACGCCTTGATGGTTTTGATGTAAAATTTTGACCGGCACTGATGAACATGGGCAAAAAGTTGAAAAATCAGCAAGTGAGCGGGGTATTGATCCACAGATTTTTACAGATGAAGTCAGTCAGAATTTTCGTGATCTTACCGGCCAGCTCAATTTTTTCGAACACGGATTTTATCCGAACAACGGAAAACAGACATAAGCAAACCTGCCAACTGATCTGGAAAGCAGATGCTTGATGCCGGTCATATCTATCTTGATAAATATGCGGGTTGGTATGCTGTCCGTGATGAAGCCTATTACGCTGAAAATGAAATTGTAGACGGTAAAGCGCCAACCGGTGCGCCGGTTGAATGGGTGGAAGAACCTTCTTATTTCTTCCGGCTATCTGCCTTTCAGGATCGTCTGCTTGCATTATATGAAAATAATCCTGATTTTGTTGGGCCAAGTTCACGTTTGAATGAAGTAAAAAGTTTTGTGAAAAGCGGATTGCGTGACCTATCAGTCAGTCGCACAAGCTTTTCATGGGGGATACCGGTTCCAGATGATGAAAAGCATGTCATGTATGTCTGGCTTGATGCCTTGACCAATTATATCACAGCAGTGGGATATGGGAAGGATAATCCGGAGTTTGAACAATTCTGGCCAGCTGATTTGCATATGGTTGGCAAGGATATTTTGCGGTTTCATGCCATTTACTGGCCAGCTTTTCTGATGGCTGTTGATGCCCCATTACCTAAGCGTGTTTATGCTCATGGATGGTGGACGAATGAAGGCCAGAAAATATCAAAATCTTTGGGCAATGTGATTGATCCGGTTGCTTTAGCGGAAACCTATGGGCTTGATCAGATGCGCTATTTCCTTATGCGGGAAGTCCCCTTTGGCAATGATGGTGATTTTTCCCATCAGGCTATGGTGCATCGTATGAATGGTGATCTGGCTAATGATCTGGGTAATCTCTGTCAACGTGTCCTTTCCATGGTGTTTAAAAATTGTGATGCTGCCATACCAAGGCGGCCAGATCAGTTGCTTGACCCTGATCATACGATTTTAAATGGCGCCTATGCCTTGCTTGAAAAGAACCGGCGTTTTCATGATAGCCAGCAATTCCATGAAGCATTGAAATCCATTTGGGATATTATTGGTGATGCCAATCGCTATGTTGATGAAATGGCTCCATGGGCTTTACGGAAAACCGATCCTGCCCGCATGGCAGATGTCTTATGGGTGCTTTGTGAGGTGATTAGAGTCGTGGCATTGTTAATTCAACCCTATATGCCGCAATCAATGCGCCGCCTGCTGGATATGTTAGGTATTGCCGCCGATAAGCGTAATTTTGACCAGATTACATCAGATGCCAGTCTGGATGGTGGGCAATCTATTGATAAACCTGAACCTGTCTTTCCTCGTTTTATCGATGCGGAGAAAGAAACCGAATGACCATGCTAGCAATTCCATCGGATTTAAAAGGGGTAATTGACAGTCACGCCCATATCGATTTTCCTGTTTATTCTGATGACCGGGATGACATGCTAGCCCGTATGCATGCGGTTGGCGTCAGCGATGTGATCTGTATTGGAACAACGTTAATGCATGCCGATAGCCCACGGCAAATGGCAGAATATGCAGACAATATATGGTTTACCGTCGGCGTGCATCCTAATCATGCTGATGAAGAAGACCGTTATGATGATGCTGATGCGATGCGTGTCTTGGCTAATCACCCTCGTTGTGTCGCAATTGGTGAGGCAGGATTAGATTATTTCCATAAAAAAGCAGACCCCCTTCGCCAAAGACGCAGTTTTGAAACTCAGCTTGAAGTTGCTTCTGATCTTGATCTGCCCATTGTGATTCATTCGCGCAATGCCGATGATGATATGATTGGCATACTGGATAAAACTGCTCGTGATATGCCTATTACTGGCGTTATGCATTGCTTTAGTAGTGGCGCAGAACTAGCTGAAAAAGCATTAGAAATAGGTTTTTATATATCTCTTTCTGGCATTTTGACTTTTAAAACATCAGACTGGTTGCGTGATATGGTGCGGCATATGCCACTTGACCGCTTACTGGTTGAAACAGATGCTCCTTATCTTAGTCCGAACCGGTTCGTAAAATCAAAAGGAATGAACCGGCACATGTTATTCATACGCTTGCTTGTCTGGCAGATCTTAAGGAGTAGGGGTTCAGGAAATGGCAGATATCACGGCTGCCAATACGCGTCGCTTATTCCACCGGATGGAGTTATCGGCATGAAAATAACCATGCTGGGATGTGGAACATCTGTTGGTGTGCCTACGGTCGGGCCAGCTGGATGGGGGCAATGCGACCCCCGATAATAAACGGAATTTTCGTCAGCGTTGTGCGGTTTTAGTAGAAAAGGACGATTTTGTTCTTCTGATTGATGCAGGGCCAGATATTCGCAATCAGCTTTTAACCCATGGCGTGAAAAAGATCGATGCTGTTCTGATTACCCATACCCATTCTGATCATGTTGCCGGCCTTGATGATTTGCGTCCCTATTATTTTAATAAACGGGAACGTATTCCCGGTTTATGCCACAGCTCATGATCTGGATATTCTGCTTGAACGCTTTAATTATCTGTTTTCAAAAGCAGCGATTCACCAAGTTATTTTCAGCCTGTTCTACATGGACAGCCCATAGAAGCGGATACGGTATTTCATCTTGGTGGGATTGAGATAAGAACATTATTGCAATTTCATGGTCGGGTAACGACCTTGGGCTTTGTTTTTGACAGACGGTTTGGCTATTCAACCGATGTGGTTGATATGCCTGAAGAAGCATTCGGTCATTTAACTGATCTGGAATTATGGATTGTCGAAATGCTTCGCGATGAACCGCATCAGGCTCATGCCCATTTTGATCTAACCATGGAATGGATCAGACGCTGTATGCCAAAACAGGCTGTTCTTACCCATTTAGGGCTAGAAAGTGATTATGATAAAGTATTAGCGAAATGTCCAAAAGGGTTGAACCTGGCTATGATGGCTTCACCGTTACGCTTTAGTATGATGTTTATCTGCTGAAAATACCGCTAATTATAGCGGCATGATAGTCAGCCATAAATCTTCTCGCCGATCTGTTACTGATTTTCACTTATAGAATTGCTTGTTGTTGTTGCCATTATTGGCATACTCGCGGCAGTTGGTGTGGTTGGCTATCAAAGCTATCTGAATTCAACCCGCATTGATGTTGCGCTTAATAACTTCAGAGAAGTCAATCGCGCCATAGAAAATGATATCATCACTTTCAATGGTGATATTAATACAGCCTCGGAATTAACGTCAGGGCGGGAAAATCTGTCTATTTTTGGAAATGATACAAGCCTTTTGGGTCTTGCGAAGCTTTTGCCGTAACCATTGTTGAGGCAATGAATGAGCAGTTTGAAAACCCGATAAATCCGGGGTCACCATCAGCCGTATATGGTAATCTATTAGCCACTCAACCTGACGGTACAATTACCAGCACAACAGTCAATCCGGGCACAACCGTCATTGCCTGTAATCTGCCTACAGCTCTGGTAACTGATGATAACAGTGTCCGGCTTTATCGTTGCCTGTGCACCGAAGCTCCATGCCGCTTTACCTCAGACGCTGATCTGACAGGACTTAGCGAAGCGCAAAATATGAAGCCAGCAGATGCCCAAGGCCCGGCATATCCACAAACCTTAATCTATCCAATGATCCGTTTAATCCGGTCATTTAAGCCAGTGGGGTCATTAGGCCAAGGCATCGCGATTAATTACACTGTTTTTAATGGAGCAAAACCCATGCTATCCCCATTAACATTCCTGTCACATTCACGTTTCTGTTTATATATGTTCATCGCCATATGCATGATCAACATAGCAACACAGGATGCTATGGCAGGGTTTGGACATACGCGATCATATGGTTTTGGAAGTGCCAACACACCGTCAGGTCAAACAACAGCACCGACAGGAACGCCGCCACAAAATAGTCCAGATAATACAGCGCCCATATTCACAAATCCGCCCGCAAGGCTGGATATAACATCACAATCAACAGGCAATGTGTTGACTATTACTGCACAGGATGCTGATTCATCGCAGGTGAGTTACCAGTTAGAAGGAGCAGGGGCATCACATTTTTCCATTCATTCTTCAACTGGTACTATTACGTTGTCATCGCCTATATCGGTTCAACTTTCCCCCCTTACACTGATTGTTGTTGCCAGCGATCATGCGGGTAATGCCGCAAGGCAGAATATTGTAATTAATATTATGCCAGCCACGCCGCAACAGCCATTGACCTTTGCTACAATTCAAGGGGCTGATACACAAGAACAGCAAAGCTTGCAGTTACCAGCGATTAATGGCGGCTCTGGTCAAGGACCGATAAGTTATAATAGCATAACACCAACAATCTGTTCGGTTAACAGCAATGGTCTGGCAACAGCTTTGCGTGAATACTGGATTATGCCAGATTAATGCAAGAAAAATCAGGGTCAGGTGATTATGTAGCCGTTAATACGTCATTACCATATCAGTTCACCGTGACCAAGGGCCATATGCCTTTAACGGCCAGACCTATTCGCGCTGTTCCGCTAGTGTTCGGCCATGTAACACTGTAAGCGGTCAGGTTATGGCGACAAAAGCGTTTGTCGAACGCGGAGAATGTGACGCGGTTATTCACCGTAATGGATCAAACTGTCCATCATTCATACAAAATTGTGGATTAAATAATCGCATATGGGCGACTTATATGGTTGTTCGCGAAGGCACTTGGTATTGGCGATTATCACCACCAACATCAACAGCGAATAAATAGGTAAGTATTGGCGGACACATAACTGGCGTAACTATATGTCTAATGACGTCCAATCAATCAAACGGCACAATTTCCAGATGACAATATATGATAACCATGGCACACATATTAATTTGTGCATGCGGCCTTGAATGAGGGATTTTATTATTTATATTTTGTATTACAATGATCATATAACATATTGTAAATATATAATTTATAATGATTATTTTGATTATTTTTGACAGATACAAAAATTACATAATATACATTATGCGACAAAAAATGATTTATCTAATTACCTTAATTACCCTCAAAAAAGACATCTATGAAAATCCTGAAATAAGAAATGCCCATAACAAGGTTGATCATTATATAAAGCTCTGATACCAATATAGATCACTCTTGGGGTGCTTGTTGTGCGTTAAATCTGTCCATCAGGCTGAGATAAATACCCACAGAACCTGAACCAGGTAATGCTGGCGAAGGAAAGAGTCACACCATGAATTGCATCATGGCAATCTCTTCGCTTTCGTTAGTATCCTGACATTGTTATTTAACTATGAAGGATATTAATATGAAAATAATGGATAAAATCAAAATGTGTCTATAATTAATTCTTCTGGCCGGCTTTTGCTTCTGCGCCCTGCTCTCAGCGATGATACGAGGCCTGAATTGACCGTATATACTTATGACAGTTTTGCTGCGGATTGGGGGCCAGGTCCTCAAATCAAGACGGCGTTTGAACAAGAATGCGAATGTATTCTTAATTTTGTTGGTATTGATACCTCATTGGGCATTCTTGGCTGGATCAGGCTTGAAGGTGAAAAACAGTAAAGCAGACGTCATTCTAGGGCTCTGGATACGGCGCAATCTGATATTGCCAGAAAGACCGGATTGCTGGCACCTCATAACATGAATACCATTTCCGGAATCTTGACCTTCCCCAAGCTGTTGGGGACTGGAATGATCCCTATTTTGTCCCATTTGACTGGGGATTTTTTGCATTTGTATATGACCAGTCAAAACTATCGCAAATCCCTGTTTCTATGGAAGAATTGATTGAAGCAGATGATGATCTGCGAATAGTCATTCAAGACCCTCGCACCTCTACGCCCGGCTTTGGATTGATGCTATGGCTAAAATCACTCTATGGTGATGATGCGGCATCAAAATGGCAGGAGTTATCGCCTAAAATTGTAACGGTAACAAAGGGATGGTCAGAAGCCTATGGACTGTTTCTTGATGGTGAAGCGGATATGGTGTTGTCCTATACCACCTCACCTGCATATCATCGTCTGGCTGAAAGTCAGACACAATATCAATATGCCCGATTTGCCGAAGGGCATTATATGCAGATTGAAGTAGCGGCTATGCTGGCTTCCAGTGATCAGCCTGAATTAGCACAATCATTCTTGGCTTTTTTACTGTCTGATAAAGTGCAAAATGTTATCCCCACAACAAACTGGATGTATCCTGCGACGAAAGGCATTACTTTGCCCGAGGGGTTTGAAAAAACAGCCAAGCCATCTGGGCTCCTGCTGGATGATAAATATATTGCCAGTAATCAGAATGACTGGCTCAAGGAATGGGTAATGGCATTAAGCCAGTAGTAAAAAGCGGGAAAATGCTAGCCAAACACAATAGATATTATCAACGGGGCGGCTTAGGGCTGGCAGCTTTTACCGGAATGGTGATGATTGTGGCGTTATGGGGGCTTTTTGTTCTGGCTCTGATAGCGTTGTTGCAAACCGCCTCACCCCAAGAGTCATCATCTGTCTTTTTTTTCATGGTTGATATCGGAAGCGCGGATGGTGTACGCCTTACGGTCAGCATTACTTCAAGCGGCTTTGTCCACGATAGGGTCAGTTATGGTGGCTATCCCGCTTAGCGTTGTCATGGCGCGGCGATATCGCTGGTATGGCATGGGGTTATTACGATTGATGACTGGCCTAGCCTTTGTGATCCCCACAACAGTAGCGGCAAGCGGACTATTAGCGGTATGGGGTCGCCATGGCCTCATTAATCATGTCCTGTCAGGGTTGAGTGGGATATTGCCCCTTCCCTTCATGGAATTACCATCATTTTTTGGATTAAAGGCCGTTGTTCTAGCGCATATATTTTTAATGCGCCGTTAATGATCCGCGTGTTTTTGCCACGCATTCTGTCTGTTCCAGAAACCCATTGGCGACTTGCCCGCATGACCGGTATGACAGCGCGAGATCAGTTTCGTTTTATAGAATGGCCAGCGATTAAACCGATTATATTGCCAATAATGATATTGGTGTTTTTATTCTGTTTCAGCTCATTTTCTCTTGTATTAATGCTTGGTGGTGGACCTGCTGTAACAACACTGGAAGTGGAAATTTATGCGGCCATCCGTATCGCATATGATTTTCCTCTGGCGGTTGGTCTTACCATTTTACAGATTGCTGTGGCTTTCATTATGTTGATTGTTATGGTGAGCCATCCCGTGATGCGAAAAATGATGCCGCAAGTTGTAGGCGGTATAAAATTACCTTCACTTCATATATTGCCTTCGCACTCAAACTCATTAAAATATATTGATATTTTATGCGTCTGCTTTCTTTTTGCCTTGCTTGTCCTGCCTATCATGGCATTGATGGTTAAGGGGGTGACTGGTGATATGCTTACCGTGCTGGTAGCGCCAGCATTCTGGCAAGCTATGGAAAACAGCCTTACAATTGCTCTTATTTCGGCTAGTTGCGTATCTATTCTGGCCATGATTCTTGCCGAAACCCGATATCAGCTTGGGTTTATCCAACGCCCTGCCCGCTGGCAAATGATGGCAATAGTAATGCTTGAATCCAGTGTTATGATCACGCTGGTCATTCCCGCTATTGTGATGGGAACAGCCATGTTTATTCTGCTTCGACATATGGCTGATATATTTATCATTGCTCCATATCTTGTGCTGGTTGCCAATATTCTTATGGGATTGCCTGTATCTTATCGATTGATTTCCGGCAAATGGCTACATTGCCGCATCAGGATCAGCATTTACGGCTTGCTTACGGTATGAATAGCTGGACAAGTATTCGGTTTTTGATCCTGCCTGTCATGGGGCGAGATATAGGGCTGATTTTGGTATGGTTGCGGCTATGTCCATGGGTGATCTTGGTGTTATTGCCCTGTTTTCAAGTTCTGATTTTAAAACATTGCCCTGGCTTTTATTTGAACAGGCTGGTCGATATCGCACCGATGAAGCGGCGGCAACAGCCGTGCTTTTAATGTTGATAACACTTATGGTATTCATGATAGGGCATGGATTGGCCGTATTCTGTCGCCCACCAAGCATGGCTATATCGGATCATAACGCTGTAAATGATCAAATAACGGGATAATTTCCTATGCTAGAGATCAGAAATGTAACTTTCAGCTATGCATCACCGCCTATGTCGGATGATGATGTGCTGCGCTTTCATCTGACTGTGAAGGAACAGAGCATAACCGTCATTGAAGGGCCATCGGGCATTGGTAAATCAACACTGCTTCATCTGATTGCAGGCTTTCTGATGCCGCTTAGTGGCGATATTCTATGGCAAGGGCAATCGATATGTGGGTTGTTACCTGCTGAACGGCCGGTTTCCATGCTGTTTCAGAATGATAATCTATTTCCGCATTTGGATGTCTGGACAAATATTGCTATTGGTCTGTCATCAGACATACGCAACAAATATGAAAGCCGTATGCTTATTGAACAAAGCTTATCTGATCTGGGCATTGCCGGTATGGAAAAACGAATGATTGATACCCTATCAGGCGGTCAGCAACAGAGAGTAGCGCTAGCAAGGGCATTGGTACGGTCAAGAATATTGCCATCAGATGAGTCTAGCAGGCGATCTTTATTATTGCTTGATGAACCTTTCAGCGCACTTGATCCCGATACAAAAGCAGAATGTCTGGATCAGGTTAGACAGATGGTTGCCCGTGATGGGATCACTGCCCTTATGGTTACCCATGATCCTGCTGATGCTAAAAATCTTGAAGCTGAGGTTTTTTCCTTGAAGCCAGATAAATGATCCGTCAACAATATCATAATTATAAATGATATTTGATAAAGGGTTATCATGACAAAGAATGCTGGCCAAGTCATCGTTGATATTCTGGAAAGATTTGGTGTTGACCGACTTTTCTGCGTGCCGGGAGAAAGTTTTTCTACCAGTGCTTGATGCGCTTCAGGATTCAGCCATTGAGACCGTTCTAGCCAGACATGAAGGTGGGCAGCTATGATGGCAGAGGCAGATGGTAAAATGACGAAATCGCCCCGGTGTTGCTCTTGTCACGCGGGGACCCGGCGCCAGTAATGCATCATCAGGGGTTCATGTAGCACAGCAGGATTCTACCCCAATGGTATTGTTAGTCGGTCAGGTAGCACGGGATATGAAAGGCCGTGATGCCTTTCAGGAAGTAGACTATCAGGCTTTTTTTGGCGGTATGGCAAAGCTGGTTATTGAAATTGATGATGCAAACCAGCTCCCTTCCCTTATGGCAAAAGCATGGAAAACAGAACTTGAAGGCCGGCCAGGCCCTGTGGTGATTAGCTTGCCCGAAGATATGGTCTATGATCCTGTTCAGCCCTTTTCCCTATCGCCTGAAGTGATGGAAAAACAGATGCCAGATGATTCTGCCCTTGATCAGCTTGCTGGAATGATTGCTTCTGCTCATACCCCTGTCATTATTGCTGGTGGCCCCTGCTGGTCGGATCAGGCTATCGCATCACTTGATGAACTGGCAATCAAGGCGGATATTCCGGTCATATGTTCCTTTCGCCGACAGCGATTGATGAATCATCTCAGCCCTGCTTATGCTGGTGATCTGGGGTTAGGGATGTAATCCGGCTATTTTATCACGGATTAAATCAAGCGATCTTGTTATCCTACTGGGTGGCCGGATGAGTGAGATTCCGTCACAAAGCTATTCCCTATTTGATATCCCGCATCCACAGATGAATTTTGTTCATATTCATCGTGATCCTGATGAGTTGGGGGTATATACCCCCATCTAGCTATTGCCGGTAATGAAGATATTGTTATTGACGGCTTATTAACCGTGTTGAATCGGTGGCAAAAACCCGCGAATACATGCGGCCCATACAAGCTATCTGGACTGGACAGCACCCTATACCCGAACAGCCCGGTTCCGTTAATATGAGCAAAATAGTGGCATGGATGCGTGATCATTTGCCCCCGAAAGCATTATGACAAATGGGCTGGCAATTATGCAACATGGTTGCACCGGTTCTATTATTTCCGGGATACGGGCTCTCAATTAGCACCAACATCGGGATCAATGGGCTATGGCATTCCGGCGGCAGTGGCGGCATCTTTGCACTATCCTGACAGGCCTGTTATTGCCTTTGCCGGTGATGGATGTTTCCAGATGACCATGCAGGAATTAGCAACAGCTTATCAGGCAGGTGCCAGAGCCTATTATCTGTATTGTTGATAATGGAATGTATGGCACTATCCGTATGCATCAGGAACGTCATTTTCCGGGGCGTGGAAAATTAACCGAACTGGTTAATCCTGATTTTGTTAAATTAGCAGAATCTATGGGTTGTTTGGCCTTTTACCTTTGATGATGATGACAGCGTTTCCTGCCATCATGACTGAAGCGTTAACGGCAGATCGTCCTGTTGTTATTCATATCCGCATTGATCCGGAATCCATCACGCCAGCCATGAGCCTGAGCCAGATCAGAACACAAGCGATGCAAACATAAAAAATCCCTTTCCTATCACTTATTAAGCATATGACAGGAAAGGGTTAAATTAAGGTTTTAGTCTTCCAGACCCGCTGGCAGGATCAAATTAAGAATAACACCCAGAATGCCAGCAAAACCAATGTCCGGCGAGCGTTAGACCGCCACCAAGGGGAATAATCAGACCACCAACACCAACAACCATAATAATTGCCATAATAGACATGTTTCTTGGGTTGTTGACGTCGGTTTTGCGCTTTGATTAGCACCGAAATACCAACAGTTGTGATCAGACCAAAAAGCAGCACCATGACGCCACCCATGACAGGCATGGGAATAGAAGCCAGAACACCACCAAGTTTACCAATAAAAGCAAGCAGAATGGCAAATATTGCCGCCCAGGTCATAACCCCTGGATTAAATGCCTTGGTAAGGGTAACAACGCCGGTAACTTCAGAATATGGTATTTGGAGGCCACCGAGCATACTAGCGGGCAGATGTAGCCAGACCGTCGCCCATCATGGTGCGGTGAATACCCGGATTTTCCATATAATTCTTCTTTGTAACACCACCGATAGCCATGATATCCCCGAAATGTTCAATGGCAGGTGCTATTGCGACGGGAACAATGAAAATAATAGCGGCCCACTGAAACTCTGGAAAAGTGAAGGAAGGCACTGCAAACCATGCTGCATTAGTAATCGCATCTGTATTAATCAGACTCGTATCTGTCATTGCCCCAATAATAATACTGGCAACATAACCAACAATGATACCACAGAAAATGGGAACAATTCGCATCATGCCCCGTCCCCGAATAGCCATCAAGATAGTCGACAGAAGCGTGATGGATGCTACTAATAAAGCAATTTTTTAGGGACAATCTGATTATCGCCTGCCAGACCTGTTGCCATGGATACGGCAACAGGCGCTAAAAGGAAAGACCGATAACCATAATGACTGGGCCTACAACAATGGCTGGAAACACGCGATGCAACCAGCTCACACCAAATATTTTAATGGCGACACTGATCACCATATATAATAATCCGGCACAAACTAATCCACCCATTGTGGCGGGCACACCCCATGTCTGACTGCCATAGATAATTGGTGCAATAAATGCAAATGATGACGCCAAAAATACAGGAACCTGTCCTCTTGTTACCAATTGAAAGATTAGTGTTCCAAGACCTGCGGTGAAAAGCGCAACATTTGGATCAAGTCCTGTCAATAACGGCACAAGCACTAATGCACCAAATGCCACAAATAGCATCTGAGCACCAACAATCGTCTGATCACTGGAAAAAGAATATTCCGTATCATGAATAGATGAAGACATATTATATCCCCCATATTTAGAATGATTAAACCAACATTAATGGTTCATCTAAGACAGTGTTATTACTGTCTCTTGCTTGAATATTCACCATAGCTCGAAGATGTAAAAGGGTTTGAAAATAAATTCATTTACCGGCAAAAATGAATACATGTCACGGATGGTGCCTGACGGCAAACCATTTTCTTAAACCGGATAAGTATAAAGGAAAGACAAAAGAAAATGGTGAGCGCGACAGGATTCGAACCTGTGACCCAGTGATTAAAAGTCACTTGCTCTACCAACTGAGCTACGCGCCCACACCAAGTAGTGGCAACCTATGAAATCTGAGCCAATTGTGCAACCACAATTATAAGGAAAAACGAAATTAATTTAATTTTTTTAATAAAGCGTCTTTAACTTGAGCAGGAACAAAGCTGCTAACATCTCCACCTAATTGGGCAATTTCTTTTACCATGCGAGAAGAAATGAACTGATTTGTTTCTGAAGCCATTAAAAAAACGGTTTCTATATTCGGATTTAAGGCGCCTATTCATGCCAGTCATCTGAAAATTCATAATCAAAATCGGTCACGGCGCGAAGTCCGCGAATAATCATTTTTGCCTTTTGATCTTCTGCAAAATGCATCAGTAGGCCAGAAAAAGGAAGAACGATAATCTCTGCCTGAATAGAACCATTATTTTTCGTATCTCATCAATATGATGCTTAACCATTTGCACGCGTTCATCAAGGGAAAATAAGGCTGTCTTTCCCCCATCTGCCGCAACACTGACAATCAGCTTATCGGTTATGGTAGCTGCCCGCGCAATGATATCAATATGCCCACGTGTAACCGGATCAAATGTACCCGGATAGATGGCTATATGTGTCATGTTTGTGCCCGTTTTCCTGATCATCGGATGTGGTTTCAGCTTTTTCGGTGGATCGTTTCAATAGAGGGATCTGTTGATGGGGTATCAATAGTGTCAACCGGTTCTTCATCGCTGGTATCTTTTTCCTGAATAAGTCCGACAGATACGACTTTTTCTTCACTATCAATGGAAAATAGCGTCACTCCTTGTGTCTGTCTGCCGGCAACGCGTATTTGATCACTTTCATCCCCAGATACCCTGATACGGATAACTTTACCCATATCCGTTGCTAGCATCAGCTGATCATCCTCGGTAACAGCAAATGATGCTACAACATTACCATTTCGTGGTGAGGTAACAATATTAGCAACACCCTGCCCGCCCCGGTTGGTAACCCTGTAATCACTGACACGCGTGCGTTTTCCATAACCATTTTCGGTAACGGCAAGAACAAATTGTTCCTGTGCGTGATCAAGAATGGACATGGAAACAACCTTATCATTATCTTTCAAATCGGATACCGCGAACCCCTGTGCTATCACGTCCACGGAAGATCCTAATCTGGTCAAGTCCAAAACGGATAGCTTTACCATTTGAGGTAGCCAATAAAACTTCGGCATCATCATAACATGGCTGAACAGAAATCAGCTGATCGCCTTCGGCCAGTTTCATTGCGATCTTGCCATTGCGTTTGATATTGGTGAAATCTGATAGCATGTTGCGCCGAATATTCCCTTTGCAGTAGCAAAGACAACATTCATGATATCCCACTGTTCTTTGTCTTCAGGCATTGGCATAACAGTCTGGATAGTTTCATCAGGGGTTATGGGCAGAAGATTTACCATTGCCTTGCCTTGCGCCTGTGGTGCGGCTAATGGCAATTTATAGCATTTTAGTTGATAAACCAGTCCTGTTGAGGTGAAAAACAGTATCGGAGTATGTGTGTTGGCAATAAAGAGTCTGGTTACAAAATCTTCATCACGGGTTTTCATACCGGCACGGCCTTCCGCCACGACGTTGAGCCCGATAATCTGATAATGGAACTCGTTTTATATAGCCGCGATGGCTAACCGTAACGACCATGTCTTCAACAGGGATAAGGTCTTCGTCATCCTGATCACCAAGATGGTCAGATATTTCAGTCCGTCTGGGATCATCCAGCAATGCTCTGGTTGTGGTCAGCTCTTCCAGCATGATTTGCGTAAGATGGTCGCGGCTGGACAGGATAGAAAGATATTCTTTGATTTTATCAGCCAGTTCCTGCGTTTCTTCAGCCAGTTTATCACGTTCCATTCCAGTGAGTCGCTGAAGCCGCAGTTCCAGAATAGCGCGAGCCTGAGTTTCAGATAAAACATAATGCCCCATCAATCACTTGATGACCAGGATCATCAATTAATGAAAATGAAGCTTTCAACTTCATGTGCAGGCCATTTCCGACCAGTTAGCTCATTTCTGGCTGCTTTCAGCATCAGGAGCCGCGCGGATAAGAGCGATGACCTCATCAATGCTGGCTAATGCCACCATCAGGCCAGCCAGAATATGGACCCGATCACGCGCTTTAGTGAGTAGATGCCGGGTGCGACGGGTGATAACAGTTTCACGAAACTCACAAAAGGCATGAATAACATCCATTAGCCCCATCTGTTTTGGTGTACCTTTATCCAGAACAAAGCAAATTCACCGCAAAGCTGGTTTGCATTCTGTGTGTGCCTGAATAGCTGATTGAGGACAACATCACCCTGTGCGTCCCTTTTCAGATCAATGACAACGCGCATGCCACGACGGTCTGATTCGTCGCGAATATCACCAATGCCTTCAATCGTTTTATCACGAACAAGTTCACCAATGCGTTCAAGTAATTGGGCTTTATTCACCTGATAAGGTAATTCATGAATAACAATACGATCACGGTTCGTATGCTGTTTCTATTTCCGTTTTAGAACGAATAACTATTGATCCACGGCCAGTTTCAAAAGCACTTCGAACCCCAGCCCGTCCCATGATAATGCCGCCAGTTGGAAAATCAGGTGCTGGAACTATTTCCATCATCTCATCAAGGGATAATGCTGGATTCTTGATATAGGCTATGCAGGCATCAATCACTTCCCCAGCGTTATGCGGTGGAATATTTGTTGCCATGCCAACAGCAATTCCGCCTGCACCATTGACTAATAGATTGGGATATTCTGCTGGCAGAACAGCTGGTTCAAGCTCGGTTTCATCATAATTTGGAATAAAATCAACGGTATCACGGTCAATATCGCAAGTAAGGTTTCTGCCACCTTTTGAAGGCGTGATTCCGTATATCGCATGGCGGCAGGTGGATCACCATCAACAGACCCGAAATTGCCCTGACCATCCACAAGTGGCAGTCGCATGGAAAAGCCCTGTGCCATTCGGACAAGCGAGTCATAAATGCAGAATCACCATGGGGGTGATAGTTACCCATCACATCACCCACAATACGAGCGGATTTTACGATATGGTTTTGACCAGTCATAGCCACCTTCCATCATGGCATATAAAATGCGGCGATGGACAGGTTTTAAGCCATCACGAACATCAGGTAATGCCCGTGATACAATCACACTCATTGCGTAATCGAGATAGGATTTACGCAATTCATCGGTGATGGAAATATTTTCTTCGCCACCTGATAGTGCCAGGTGGAAGAAGGTGGATTTTTGATCTGACAAGATTAGCTCTCAATACTTAGTGTTATAACAACATATTATATCACCAGATTGCCAGAAATACTACATATTGTGTCATAAAAACACAGTATATCATGATCAGAAGCCCGATATGATCTTCTGATCCCAAAAAGTTGATTTAAAAGGGGGACATCATCATCCAGATCATTGCCCATTGGTGGTGCTACTGATGGCTCTTTGAACCCCGCCTGACTGGATTATTTGCTACCTGCCGCCAGATGCTTGTTATTGGAATATCACCACCTTGATTATCACCTCTGCCGCCAAGCATGGTCAATTCACCCCGATAACGTTGTAGAACAATTTCGGTTGTATATTTTTCAACACCTGACTGGTCTGTCCATTTGCGTGTCTGCAACTGACCTTCAATATAAACCATGCTTCCTTTGCGGAGATATTGTTCGGCCACACGAACCAGATTTTCATTAAAAATGACAACCCGATGCCATTCGGTTTTTCGCGTTGTTCACCTGCTTGTGCGATCTTTCCACCGTTCCGAGGTAGCAAGGGATAAATTAACGACCTTGTCGCCACTGTTAAGAGTTGCAACCTGTGGGTCATTACCCAGGCGACCAATCAAGATGACTTTGTTAACGCTTCCACTCATTTTTTCTCCGTTTTTTATAGGGGTTATTTTGGCTAGAATAAATAATGTTAATCAATTAAAGCCTGCAATTGAAATACGGTTTTTTGCAACCAATCTTATATAGATAACCTTATTAGCATTTTGCTTTTTTTGAAACCCTAATTTATATTGATGACATGCCAGAAACATCACTTTCCTCATCCTCTGCCCAAGCTATGCTTAAATCATCAGCGTTAAAGGTGCACGGGAACATAATCTGAAGAACATTTCGGTAGACCTGCCGCGTGATCGATTCGTTGTCATCACTGGTTTATCAGGTTCCGGAAAATCCAGCCTTGCCTTTGATACCATCTATTCAGAAGGCCAGCGTCGTTATGTGGAATCGCTTTCTGCCTATGCGCGGCAATTTCTGGAAATGATGCAAAAACCGGATGTTGATCTGATTGAGGGGTTATCACCAGCTATATCCATTGAACAGAAAACAACCTCTCGCAACCCCAGATCAACTGTTGGAACAGTAACGGAAATTTATGATTACATGCGGCTTTTTGGGCGCGTGTTGGAATCCCCTACTCCCCGGCAACAGGTCTGCCTATCAAAAGCCAGTCGGTTAGCCAGATGGTGGATGCCTGATGGCCATGGCCAGATGGCACACGGCTTTATCTGTTGGCTCCGGTTGTGCGCGGCCGTAAAGGAGAATACCGCAAAGAACTAGCCAGTTATCATGCAGCTGGTTTTCAGAGGGTTAAAATTGATGGCCAGATATTTGAGATGGAAACCCTGCCCGACCTTAGATAAAAGAAAAACATGATATTTCCCTTGTGGTTGACAGAATCGTGATCCGTCATGAAGACGAAGACTTACCTTCCCGGCTGGCGGATTCGACGGAAACAGCATTAAAACTTGCTGATGGCTTGATGATTGCGGAAGAAGCCGATGATGCATCAGAACTTGTGTTTTCAGCGCGGTTTTCCTGTCCGGTAAGCGGGTTTTCCATTGATGAAATTGAACCAAGATTATTTTCCTTTAACAATCCATATGGGGCTTGTCCTGATTGTGATGGGCTTGGAAAAACAAGTCATTTTGATGCGCAGTTGGTTGTTCCTAATACCAGCAAAACCCTCTCGGATGGTGCTGTTGCGCCTTGGGCATCTGGTACGGCAAAATATTATCAGCAAACTTTTATGTCATTGGCGCGACATTACGGGTTTTCGATGACAGCCAATTTTGATCAACTGGATGAAGATCACCGTCCGTCATTCTTTATGGCTCTGGCGGGGAAAATGTTGTCATGGAATATGATGATGGGCTTCGATCTTATCGCACAAAAAAGCCATTTGAAGGCGTTATCCCTAATTTGCAACGACGGATGCGGGAAACGGATTCATCATGGATCAGAGAAGAATTAGGAAAATATCAAGCTGATCATCCTTGTGATAGTTGTGGCGGTAAGCGATTAAAGCCAGAATCCCTAGCCGTTAAAGTGGCAGATAAAGATATTGCCGATATATCAACCCTGTCTATTGGTGATGCCTTGGACTGGTTTGGGTCTGTATCTGATAAACTCAGCCAGCAGGAAAATGTCATTGCCTCAGCCGTATTTGAAAGAAATTCTGGAAAGACTTGACTTTTTATCGAATGTCGGGCTTAGTTATCTGTCTTTGGGACGATCATCTGGGACGTTATCAGGTGGCGAATCACAACGGATCAGACTGGCATCACAAATCGGTTCAGGCTTAACAGGTGTTCTTTATGTGCTTGGATGAGCCGTCAATTGGCCTGCATCAACGCGATAATGACCGTTTGATCAATACTCTAAAACGATTGCGGGATTTGGGAAATACTGTTCTGGTTGTTGAACATGACGAAGAAGCCATTCTTGCCGCGGATCATGTGATTGATATGGGGCCTGGGGCAGGTATTCACGGTGGTGAAGTTATTGCTGAAGGGTAAACCGGATGATATTGTGACACATCCAGAAATCCCTAACAGGTAAATATTTATCAGGAATTGAAGAAATCGCTATTCCGGACAAACGCCGAAAGCGCAAAAAAGATAAATCCATTACCATGAAAGGGCGCAACGAGGCAATAATTTAAAGCATATTGATGTTGATTTTCCTCTTGGGCTTCTAACCTGTGTCACTGGGGTGTCTGGTGGTGGAAAATCAACGCTGGTTCTGGAAACATTATGGAAAACCATGGCCAGACGCCTACATAATGCGCGTGAAGTGCCTGCTCCGCTTGAAAAAATAGATGGATTGCATCAGGTGGATAAAGTGGTTGATATTGACCAGTCCCCTATTGGCAGAACACCGCGATCAAATCCAGCGACTTATACAGGTGCTTTTACGCCAATCAGAGAATGGTTTGCTGGTCTGCCTGAATCCCGATCGCGCGGTTATAATCCCGGACGGTTTAGTTTTAATGTCAAAGGTGGCAGATGCAGAATCTTGTCAAGGTGATGGTCTGATCAAAATTGAAATGCATTTTTTGCCTGATGTTTATGTTACTTGTGAACAATGCAAGGGCAAACGATATAATCGTGAAACATTAGAAATTATGTGGAGAAACAAATCAATAGCCGATGTTCTTGATATGACAATTGATGATGGAGTGCTTTTTTCAAAGCGGTTCCGTCGGTACGCGATAAACTTGTTACCATGCAACGTGTTGGTCTTGGCTATATCAAGATTGGCCAGCAGGCCACAACGCTATCAGGCGGTGAAGCACAGCGCATCAAATTATCTAAAGAATTGTCACGCCGGGCGACAGGCCGAACGGTTTATATTCTGGATGAACCAACCACGGGACTTCATTTTGAAGATATTCGCCGTCTGATGGCTGTTTTGCAGGAACTGGTCGAAAGTGGAAATACCGTGATCGTGATTGAACATAACCTTGACGTTGTTAAAACAGCTGACTGGATTATTGATATCGGCCCCGAAGGTGGCGATGGTGGCGGTCAGGTTGTTGCTGTTGGCACACCTGAAGATATCATCAAAAATGAAGCGTCTATTACAGGTGCCTATCTGAAAACCCTGATGGAAAGGCAGGCTGAAAGAGGACGCGATAAACGCCAAGAATCAGGCTTTGACCGGGTCATGATCAACGTCCTGTTCATATTATTGGTGGCGGTCTTGCCGGGTCTGAAGCGGCATGGCAGCTGGCAGAACAGCAGGTTCCTGTCATTCTTTATGAAATGCGCCCCCAACAGGGAACTGATGTTCATCAAACAGATTATCTGGCAGAACTGGTCTGTTCCAATTCTTTCAGGTCAGATGATCATCAGGCTAATGCGGTTGGGGTCTTGCATCAGGAAATGCGGGAATTGAACTCGCTCATTATGCGAATGGCCGATGAACATGCGGTGCCTGCAGGCGGGAGCATTGGCGGTTGACCGTGATGGATTTGCCTTGGCGGTTAGCCAGAGTGATTGAAAATCACCCGATGATTACATTGAAACGTCAGGAAATACCTTCTCTGATATGTTTACAGATGAACCTGTTATAGTTGCTACCGGCCCCCTCACCTCAAGCCCTTTAGCTCAGTCTATCAGATCGTTAACCGGTGAGGATGATCTGGCCTTTTTTGATGCGATTGCCCCTATTATCTATCGGGATAGTCTGGATATGACTAAAGCATGGTTTCAATCCCGATATGATAAAGGAACTGGTAAGGATTATATCAACTGTCCATTAGATGAACATCAATATGCCGATTTTATCGCAGCATTATTGTCGGCAGAAAAAATAACCTTTCATGAATGGGAAGCCAATACCCCCTATTTTGAAGGCTGTATGCCCATCGAAGTCATGGCAGAACGTGGAATTGATACGCCGCGTTTTGGCCCGATGAAACCTATTGGACTGACTGATCCCAAAACGGGAAAGCGGCCTTATGCGGTTATACAATTAAGGCAGGATAACGCTCTAGGCACCTTGTTCAATATGGTAGGGTTTCAGACAAAAATGAAATATGCCGAACAGGTGCGTGTTTTTCGGATGATACCGGGGCTAGAACAGGCCGAGTTTGCAAGATTAGGCGGATTGCATCGAAATACCTTTATTCGCTCTCCTATTTTACTGGATGAACAATTACGACTAAAAACACGGCCAATATTCGTTTTGCTGGACAGATCACTGGCGTTGAAGGTTATGTGGAATCAGCGGCAACCGGATTAATGGCTGGCCGCATGGCCGCCGCAGATGCTTATAATAGCACTTTTACCCTACCACCTGTTGAAACGGCTCATGGTGCCTTGCTAAATCATATTACAAGCGGGGCGGAAAGTGACAGTTTTCAGCCGATGAATATCAATTTCGGGTTGTTCCCACCACCATCAGAAAGTGAATCTGTTATTATCACTGCTAATGGAAAACGCCGGAAGCTAAAAGGTCTGGATAGAAAAGCATTTATGGCCAATCGTGCGCTTAATGCCCTTGCCGCATGGTCGGTCTAAATGTTCCGAAACAATACAGCCATTGTCATTTTTAATGCCAGCATGGGTCGTTGGTTCGGGTAATATAATCGCGCTGGGTCTTGAGTTAGCCAGCTGATTAATCGGAATAGCATATGTTTTCCGGAATATCCTGATGATCAATACTCCCTTTACCAAGAAGGCTTTGATCCAGCAATGAAGATTGGCTTCCTCTTGATTATCTGAGGTTATTACCATTTGCCTGATCGGCATATGTATTCAGCTGATTTGCCATCATATGATGCCAGACTGCCAGCGCTTCAGCTTTTGGTGCCCCACCACTTAACAGGGAAATCATCTGATTTAAGGTGTCAGTTATAGCCAGCAGAATGTCCGGATGGGTTTTCTTTCATTAATGCCAGCAATCGGTCAGCAAGAGGGACAGACTGGCTGGTTTTTTGATTTGCGATAGCATCACGCCACCACGCTAGCCTGACTGCCGCAATCATCGCTTCATTAGCATGGGTTGCCCGCCTGCCTTCAAGCCATAATAGAAACAGATCAGCATAAATTGGGGTTATGTCGGTATGGTATAAAGGTGAGAGCAAGTGCAAGAGCCGGAAATTCATGGCGAAGGAAGAACGCTACGTTTTCTGCCATTATTCACCTGTTTTCTTACTGCTGAGGAATAGCAATCATTGCAACTTTGCGGCCTTCTGAAAAAGCAGATTCCATGTCCGACACGCCGCACCTGTCGGTAGAATCTCACCTTTTAGTCTTATTTCTTGCAATTTTTTTCTTAAATCTATGAAAGGATGGCTCATCACCTCACCAATCCCAATAATCAATAGATGTGGGTCTTCATCAAGACTAGAAAAAATATTCAGATCATCTGGTGTCATCGAGCCATGATCAGATAAGGCGATATCAGTGATGGTGTAGCCAACCGCATCAGCACCAAGAATAGCAATAGGATCCGTCAAACTGGACATGATCAACAAAATCCATCCTGATCATAATCGGTAATGATTGGTGTGTCTGTATTATGATGTTTTGTCATTGCGTTCATGTGTAGGTAGCATGTTGTCATCATCGGAAGGTCGCAGGTCAAACCGTGATAAAATGGTCGAAGCGACATATATGGAAGAATAAGTACCTATAATAACGCCCCAGATCATGGCTAATGCAAATCCACCAAGAACAGCACCACCAAAGAAATAGATAGCCAATAGTGCGATCAATGTGGTGAGTGATGTCATTAACGTTCGGGAAATCGTCTGGCTGAGGGAGTGATTGATAATCGTATCATTATCCCATGATTTATATTTTTTCAGATTATCCCTGATCCGGTCAAAAATCACTACAGTATCATTAATGGAATACCCGGCAATGGTTAGTAATGCTGCCACTGTCGCCAGATTGAACTCAATTCCCGTCAAGGCAAATAACCAATGGTCGTGATAATATCATGAGCCAGAGCAAGAATAGCAGATACGGCAAACGGCCATTCAAAACGGAACCAGATATAGACCATGATTGATCCCAAGCAGCAATAACGGCGTAAATGGCATTCTGCTTTAGCTCATCACCCACAACCGCACCAACAAACTCCGTTCGTCTGATTTCATAGCGGTCAGCAATCTGATCCTGAATAAGCTGGATGGCCTGTTTATTAGCATCACTTAAATTCGTGGCCAGACCTTCATCTTGGGACTGAACACGAATTAATACTTCACGTTCGCTACCAAATTCCTGCAAAGAAATATCACCAAGTTCAAGATCACTAAGTTCTTCGCGTAAGGCTTCAACATTGGCTGCGCCTTCAAGTGTTTTTACCTCAATGACAAAACCACCACGAAAATCAATGCCGGTATTCAGACCAACGAATAACCAGAACAGAATTGATCCTGCTATCAGTATTCCTGAAAAACTTGATGCAATGCCCTTGCCCTTCATGAAAGGAATGGTCAGATTATCAGGAAGAAATCTCAATAAAGCCATATCACTAAGCTCCCATATCCTGTTTCGGAATCAGGATGCTATCTGGTTTCTTCATATTTATCCAAAGAGCAAGAAGCACACGCATAACAATAATGGTGGAAAACATGGATGAAATCACTCCGACTGAAATCGTCACAGAAAATCCCTTAATTGGGCCTGAGCCAAGAAAATAAAGGAATAAAGCCGCCGCTAATGTTGTCAGATTAGCATCAATAATTGTGCCGGTGGCCTGATCAAACCCTGTTTTGAAAGCTGTGGAAAGTTTTCTTCCTGCACGAAGTTCTTCTTTATCCGCTCGAAAATAATAATATTGGCATCAACCGCCATACCAATGGTGAGAACAATGCCAGCAATGCCGGGCAAGGTTAAAGTCGCCCCAAGAATAGATAGCTGCCCATATAACAGAAGCATATTGATAAAGACGGCAATGACAGCAAGGCATCCAATCATCCCATAACTGGAAATCATGAATAAAGCGACACCGGCAAGACCGACTATTGATGCGATCTGACCTGCTTTGATGGAATCACTACCAAGCCCGGGGCCAACAGACCGTTTTCTTCAACCACCAGAAGTGGTGCTGGTAATGCGCCAGATCGCAATAGCAAGGATAGTTCATTGGTTTCTTCAACAGAAAAGCCACCAGATATTTGCCCATTTGCAAAAATCTGTGATCTGATAACAGGGGCAGAAATGACCTCATCATCAAGTACTATGGCAAAAGGTCGACCTATATTCTGTGCAGTCACACGGCCAAAACGTTCTGCGCCCGTAGAATTAAGCGTAAAAGCAACAACCGCTTCATTGGTTTGACCATCAAAGGACGGGCGAGCATCTTCAAGCATTTCACCACTAATCAGAACACGCTTATTAAGCAAATAATGCTGGTCAGGATTATCCCGCGCTGGCAATAACTCAGACCCCGGAGGAACGCGACCAGATGCTTTTACTGATTCTGCCGATGTTGAAATATCGACAAGCTGAAAACCAAGTTTTGCCGTTTTGCCAAGCAAAGATTTTACCTGTTCCGGATCATCTACCCCGGAAGTTGTAACAGAATGCGATTATTACCTTGCCGCTGAATGATTGGTTCTTTTGTTCCGGATTCATCAACGCGGGCACGCACAATTTCAATCGCCTGACCAACGGTCATTGTTGTTAATTGTGATAGACCAGCATCATCAAAATGAACTGATAAAGTATTCTCTGATACCTGCACCCGCATTTCTGATGCAATCATTCCATTCAGAATTTCTCTTGCTTCAACAAACTGGAATTCTTCCCTCAACTGGAAGCTGAGGTTATTATTATCAACAGAAAGATTACTGATGCCAATGCGTTTATTACGCAAATTAATCCGGATATTTTCAGCCAGATTATCCATCCGTTCCTGAACAACCGAATCCATATCGACTTCAAGCAACAGATATGACCCACCTTGTAAATCAAGGCCAAGATTTATGCCCAGACTGCCATTATCATTATCCTGAAACATAACCGTGCTTGCGGCCACTGATGCAGCCAGCAAGACAACAATAATGGTCAGGTTATAAAACCATGAAGAAAGGCGTATCATATCAACCCGCTTTGGATATATTCAGTGATCAAAAATCAGTTATTTGGCGCTCTGATTAGACTGTTGCGCTCCAGCTGAAAGAACGCGACCATCTTTATCACGGCATTCTGAAATGAAGTGACGCAGAATGCTTACATTAACACCTTTGATATTTCCACATCAACGGTTTCATTGCCTTCAACCGCTTTTGTTACCTTACCAGAAATACCACCGGCTGTGATCACAATATCACCCTTTTTCAGATTACTCACCATCAACTGATGCTCTTTGGCCCGTTTTTGTTGTGGCCGGATCAGAAGGAAATAGAAAACAACAAAGATCAGAAAAAATGGCAGAAGCGCACCTAAAATGCCGCCTGCTCCACCTGCGCCAGCAGCTTGTGCATAGGCTGGGAAATGATCATGAAAAACTCCATTATGTTAATAAAATCGCATCACCAACATACAACCATGCGCTGGCGAAAGGCAAATGCAAATGCTTCATTTTGATCATGTTTCAAATAAATTCCATAGAATGGCTAATCCAGATTGACGATAGTTATAACCAACGCATAATAAAGCTATGAATGAACATAATGATGACATCCTCACCGAACTTCGCCGCATTGCAGATGCACTGGAACACCTGTCCGGGACAGGAACATCACCTGTTCTGGAAAAAATCATATTGCTTATGTCTGGCATACTAATCCGGATCACTTACAGCCTGTCCTGAAAGTTAATCATATACCGCTTACCCTATTGCAGGGTATCGATCATCAATCCGATATTCTGTATAAAAATACCCGGCGTTTTGCTAATGGGTTTCAGCAAATAATGCATTATTATGGGGGGCGCGCGGAACAGGCAAATCATCTCTGGTTAAAGCCATTCATGCAGATATTGCAACATCATCAGATATCACGTTAATTGAAATTCATCGCGAAGACTTGGATAGCTTACCGCGTTTGCTGTCCTGCCTAAATCTATATAAAGACAGACGATTTATCGTGTTTTGTGATGATCTGGCATTTGAAGCGGCAGAAACATCCTATAAATCGCTAAAAGCTGTTCTTGAAGGCGGCATTGAAGGCAAGCCAGAGCATGTAATTTTTTATGCAACATCAAACCGTCGCCATTTAATGGCGCGGGACATGATTGATAATGAACGTTCGACAGCAATTAATCCGTCTGAGGCTATTGACGAAAAAGTATCGCTTTCCGATCGTTTTGGTCTGTGGCTTGGATTTCATAATGTTGATCAGGATACTTATCTAGCCATGATTACCGCCTATGCCGATGCTATTCATCTGGATAGTGATGCCCAAAAAAGAAAAGAATTACATCAAGAAGCCCTGGAATGGGCTATCACCCGTGGAAGTCGATCAGGTCGGGTTGCATGGCAATTTATCACCCATGCGGCAGGTGAAGCTGGAATAACCATTAAATCTGTCATGAAACTAAAAATAACAGGGTTTTCCTGAATCAGGACATATACTGGAGAGGATCAACAGGTTGACGTGATTTTCTGATCTGAAAATGAACCTGAGGCTGTTTAACTTTACCGCTTTGTCCGATTGATCCGATCCGTTCACCTTTGCTGATTATTTGACCTTCTGTGACGCCAATATCACCAAGATGGGCATATGCTGTTATCCAGCCGTTGTCATGTTTAATCAAAATCATATTACCAAATGATTTAAGGTCTTTACCAATAAAAGCTACTGATCAATCATAACATGATACAACGGCATCAACTAAATTAACTGCGATATTGATGCCATCATTCTTAACGCCACTGCTGACTATTCCAAATGTTTCAATCACTTGTCCATTGGCTGGCCAGCCAAAGGCTAATGCGCCAGTTGCTACTGGCTGTGAAGGAACCGAGGATGCGGTGGTTGTATTTGATGTTGATGATGTTGCCGGTAATTCAGCCCCCGGAACAACCTTGATTTTACTGCTTGGATTGATACCCGGTAAATCAAGCATGGAATAATCCAGTGTGCGCGGGATTACCAGCGTAGTGCCTGGACGTAAGGTGTAAGGAGATTTCAATTGATTAAGCCGTATTAATTCATGGCGTGTGACAGCATAACGTTCGGATAACGCATCTAACGTATCCCCCGGTTTTACCCTGTGGTTGCGGGGCTTTGGCAAATCAAAGTCGTTAGACCATCAAGAAGATAAGGCGGTTTCAGTTGATTTCCGAAAATGATTTTACGCGGCGTGACACCATACCGGTTTGCCACGATATAGATTGTATCACCTGGCTTCAACAGGGACAATACCATCTGGCGGCACCTCTTTAGTTTCTTCACGATTAGGGGCATTAACGACAGGTATAGGTGATCTTTCCTGTATCTGACAGGCTGACATGATGAAACTAAGGAAAACGGACAGAAATACGGGTATCAGAAGGAATTTCTGACTTTTAGGATCAACATGAGATATTAGCATGATCAGCTATCTCCATTATCAATGTCAGATAACAACGGAACAAAACGAACATCCATGATATCGGTAATCACAGCATCATCTCTATTTTCATTCCATGTTACCTTTTTAAGCTTCTGGTCGCCATTCGCGCTATCGACCGGTATAATCATAATACCATCATCTTTGATTTGTTCCAGTAAATGAAGAGGAATTTCTGATGCGCCACATGTTACAATTACCCGATCAAAAGGCGCAGCTTCCGGCCAGCCAAATTGGCCATCAGCTAACCGACTGGTAATATTCGTCAATTTAAAATGTTTAAATCGTCTTTCTGCTTCCACCAGCAATGGTCTGATTCGTTCAATTGTATAAACACGTCGGCAAATATGTGACAGAACAGCTGCCTGATAACCACTACCGGTACCGATTTCAAGGACACGTTCTCTGCCGGTTAATTCCAGATGTGCCGTCATTAATAGCAACAATGAAAGGCTGGCTTATGGTCTGACCATAGCGGATTGGCAAGGAAACGTTATCATAGGCATGTTGATGCAAAGCTTGAGGGATAAAGCCTTCACGTGGTGTTTGTTCAATGGCTGATAATGTATTTTTATCGCGAATACCCATACCACGCAGCAGCATGATTAATCGGGCACGCTGTTCCATCAGATACAGATATAGTTTATCTGTTTCTATCATTGAACAGGACTTTAAGATCATCAAGTTCTTGCTGACTTGTCATATTCAGTGCTAACGGCGTGATGGTAATATAATCATTCATGATACCGAAATAATCATCTTCGTTATTTATATTCCGGCGTTGGCGCAATAATCCAATGCGAAAAGCATTTTCCGTGTCTGAAGGAACAATTTCATCAGATGCTTTATGCCGTCCTACGGGAAATGGTCTAATCCTTTTGGGTGCAACAGATGGAAAATTGATATTCATAATAACATCATCTGGCCATCCCTTTTCTATCAATGCCGATATCACGGGTAAAGCTTCTGCCCGGGTGATAGCATAAGCATCCATTAGATCGATAGGAATATTTTGGCGGTTGATTTTCTGTGATATTGCAATGGATGGAATGCCATGAACCGTGGCTTCCCACGCTGCCCCGATAGTGCCAGAACAGGTTATATCATCAGCGATATTCATTCCCAGATTAACACCGCTTAAAATCAGGTCCGGCATAGCAGATTGCATAAAATGATTAAGAGCCAGCACCATACAATCAGCAGGGTTCCATCACATGAAAACCGTTTATCGTCATGTCTTGTTACATTTAAATCACGTTTAAGTGTTAATGCGCGCCCATATCCGGAACAGTTATCATCTGGGGCAAAAACCCAAACTTCATCGGCCAATGCATTGGCAATATCTTCCATGACCTTAAGACCGGTTGCATTAATGCCATCATCATTCGAAATGAGGATCCGGCCTACTTTACCACTTGCCGTAGGTTTCATTATTGAAGTCTTTCTAATTTGGTTTGCCCGCCCATATAGGGGTGTAATACTGGTGGAAGAAAAACACTACCATCTTCACATTGGCCATTTTCCAGAATAGCAATCATAGTCCGGCCAACCGCTAACCCGGAACCATTGAGCGTATGCACCAGTTCATTTGATTTGCTCTGATCGTTTTTGAACCGTGCCCGCATCCGACGAGCCTGAAAATCACCGCAATTAGAACAGGATGAAATTTCTCTATACATACCCCTGCCTTCATTTTGGCCAGGTAACCAGACTTCAATGTCATATGTTGTTCGTGCCGAGAAACCAGTGTCACCAGAACATAGTTTCATTACCCGATAGGATAGATCAAGCCGTTGTAATATTGTTTCAGCACAATGTGTCATGCGTTCCAATTCTTCATCAGAATGATCAGGATGGCTGATAGATACAAGCTCAACTTTACTAAATTGGTGCTGACGGATCATCCCCCTTGTATCGCGTCCAGCGGCACCTGCTTCGGCGCGAAAACATGGTGTATAGGCTGTCATCCGCATTGGCAGGCTTGATTGATCAAGAATTTCACCTGCAACAAGATTGGTTAAAGGAACTTCAGCTGTGGGGATAAGCCAGCGATCATCTGTTGTGCGAAAAAGATCAAGGGCAAATTTGGGTAATTGCCCAGTTCCAGCCATGGTTTCACTTTTTACCAGATAAGGTGGCTGATATTCCGTATAGCCAAACTCTGAGTGTGGGTATCCAGCATAAAAGCGGCAATAGCCCGTTCCAGTCTGGACAGATCACCTTTAAGAACAACAAATCGTGACCCTGACAGTTTTGCACCTAATGCAAAATCCATCATGCCAAGCCCCTCACCTAATAGCTACATGATCCAGTGCAGGAAAATCCGGCAGAACAGGGTCACCATGGGAACGGATAAGCTGATTTTCATCTTCATCATTACCATCTGGAACATCGGCATTAAGGATATTGGGATAATCCATCAGCATGCTGATCTAGCGAGGCTGCTAATTCACGATCCTGTTCTTCCATATCAGAAAGTGTGGATTTCAGAAAGGCAACCTCTTCGATCAGGGCTGAAGCATCGCCACCTGATGATTTGATTTTGCCTACCTCTTTGGATGCTTCATTGCGTCGTTGCTGTTTTTCCTGCATATCGGTCTGGATGGAACGCCGTTTCTGGTCTATGGCCAGAATATCTGTCGAAATGGGCTGGATACCACGTCGTGACATGGCTTTGTCAAATTCATCGGGATGGTTTCGGATAAACCGAATATCATGCATGTTAATGATCCTTATTCAATTTGAGAGAAAACGAGCTTATTTAGTCTTCGTCTTCGTCGTCGGAATAATCCTGCCGCACCGTTAAAGAAATCGCAATAATGGATAGTTCATACAATAAAATGACCGGAACGGCTAGCATGACCTGAGTAATAACATCTGGTGGTGTTAACAATGCTGCCGCAATAAAAGAAAATACAATAGCATAACGGCGTTTAGCCCGTAATCCGGTAACTGTTACAATTCCAACTTTGGCTAATAGCATAAGAACAACTGGCAATTCAAAAGCAACGCCAAAGGCAAAGATCAGTCGCATAACCAGATTTAGATATTCACTAATCCTTGGTTCGACTTCTGTCGGAAGAGAACTTTCTGTTCCTGAAAATTGATAGCCAAGAAAGAAATTCCAAGCAGGTGGGATAACCAAATAATAAACCATCGCCCCGCCTAAAACAAATAAAACTGGTGTGGCGATTAAAAATGGTAAAAATGCATTACGTTCATTTTTATACAAGTCCGGGTGCAATAAACCGCCAAACCTGAAGCAAAATAAAGGAAATGATACAAATAATGCGGTAAAGAATGCCACTTTGATCTGGGTGAAAAAGCCTTCATGCAGGGCTGTGAAAATCATTCGGCCTTCTAATTATTGGCGGCAAACCAGTCAGCTAGCGGCTGTTGCAAAAACAGCTGAACTTTTGTTGCGATGGTATTACTGGCGGCACCAATAGGTATCAAACAAATCAGAAATAGTAATAAAAACAGCCCAATAGAAATAGCAAGGCGGTTGCGCAATTCTGTTAAATGATCAAGCAATGACATGGTGCCGTTGTCATCTTCTGCTTCTGCGGTAATGCTATCCTGATCTGTCATGATATGAAATACTTGTTATGGGTTATGATTATGATGTGGCTGATTTGGGTTTTGACTTGCTTTTTACTGTTACTTTTTGCTGGTGACTTTTTTTCGTGCCCGTCAATTCCTGAGGTTTTGATGATATCTCATCGGAAATGGCTGAGGCAGAATTCTTAACCGTGGATACGGTTTCGGTAAGATTAATGTCATGTTGCTGCATCATCCATATCTTTTTTAATGGAACTGATAGGTTCTTTCGTCTGTTCAATCAAACCGGCTTTTGTTTCATTTAGGGCATTTTTAACGTCACGGAATTCTTCTTGATCGGCAACCTCCAGCATGGATTTGCGAAACTCATTCGCCATACCGCGCATTTTACCAACAAAATTGGTAAAACCTTTAAGTGCCCGCGGCATATCCTTCGGCCCTACAACAAGCACAAGCACAAAAGCCACGACAATAATTTCTTGCCATCCAAAATCTAACATAAGTCATCCATGGACAAATGAAGCCCTCAAAAAATGTAACTATTTAGCTGATGTTTTCTTGCGGCTTGTTGCCTTTTTTACGGTTTTCTTCGCTGTTGTTTTTTTAGCAGAAGCGCTTCTAGGCTTGCGGGAAGCAGGTTTTTTAGCTGGTTTTTGATCCGTATCATCTTCGATCAAATCTTCATCATCATCCTGCTGGAAGCTTCATTTTCATCACCACTCATGCCAGTTTTGAAATTACGAAGCCCTTTGCCAAAGTCACCCATTAAACTGGATATTTTTCCGCGACCACCAAATAACAATAGAACAATCACAAGGACGATTACCCATTGCCATATTCCAAATGCGCCACCAAACATATTTACCTCTTTATTTTAAAAATGATTAACGTCTAACTGTTAGCATATCCAGATAGCTGATACTACAACAAGATATTTTTTATTTATCCCTGCTGGGGAAAAACAAAAACCTGACTGTTATCAAGCTTAATAGATACTTCAGTCCCTTCATCATACCATGTTATTCCCGGAACTCTTGCATGCAAATGCATAGCCCCTACCCTTTCCCAGTATAGTTCCAGATGGACAATGCTATATCGGCCTAACATAATGGTTTCCACCACTACGGCATCTGCTGTATCACCGCGTGGGTCAATGATTAAGCCATCGTTACGAATAATCATGACAGCTTCATCTGTGTCTGCCATATTTTCAACCGGAAACCCCCAAAGGGGTATCCGCAATCCCTGATACAATGGTGGTCTCAAAACGATTAATTTCTCCAAAAAACTCTGCCACAAAAGCATTATCCGGCCGGCAAAATACATCAACAGGCGCACCAGTCTGGATAATTGATCCTTTTTCCATGACCATCAGGCGGTCAGCCATGAACATGGCTTCTTCGCTATCATGTGTCACAATTAAAACGGCCGTTCCGATTTCATGCAATACATGCAGCATATCATCACGAATCTGTTCTTTCAGACGACTATCAAGGCCACTAAATGGTTCATCGAGCAAGATTAATCCCGGATTAGGAGCCAGTGCCTGGCCAGTGCCACTCTTTGTTGCTGGCCACCTGAAAGCTGATGAGGTAAAGCATCGCGATAGTCTGTCAAATGGGTTTGTTCCAAGGCATTTAGTGCTAATTCGGCTTTCTTAACACTGTTCAAACTGGCATAATTCTGCCCATTTAACGCAAAAAGAATATTATCCATTATGGTCATATGGAAAAAGGGCATAATCCTGAAATACCATGCCAATACCGCGATCTTCGGGTCGCATTGTTGATTTCGGGTCTGCAATTTTTTCACCTTTAATCCAGATTTCACCGGCAGAAGGCGTTTCTAATCCAGCCGCTAATCGTAATATGGTGGATTTACCACATCCTGATGGACCAAGTAATCCCACCACTTCATGACTATTAACCGTAAAATTAATATCCTGAACAGAAGGAATATAGCCATATTGGTGAGAGATATTTTTAAATTCAATCATCACTATGCTCTTCTGCCAGATCAACGGCAATATCATCTTCGGTTATCAGTTCATCCAGCTCTAACTGATCATCATCTTCATTTTCATCATCATCTAGATCATTAACGCGCATAACATCGCTAATGGTCTGGCCTGTTGTTAGCAATCCGGTTTTCTTTAATTCATCCAAACCGGGTAAATCAGAAATATGATTTAGCCCAAAATGATCAAGAAACCCCGGACTAGTGGCCCATGTGATTGGTCGGCCAGGTGTGCGGCGACGGCCTTTTGGTTTTACCCATCCCATTTCAAGAAGAATATCTAATGTTCCTTTTGATATTGACACACCTCTGATTTCTTCGATTTCTGCACGCGTCACCGGTTGATGATAGGCAATAATAGCAAGGGTTTCGAGGGCAGCGCGTGACAGTGTTTTTTCACTTTCACGGATTGTTCTTAAGTGTTCTGCTACGTCATCAGCAGTTCGCATGGCCCAATTGCCATCAAACTGGATCAGATTAATGCCACTATTTTCTCCAAAACGGGTTAGCAGATATTCCATGACAGCATCATAAGTAGCATCATCAGGTAAGTGCTGACGTATGATTTTATCTGTCACCGCATCTGGGGATGCAAATATTAAAGCTTCAATAATACGGCAATAATGAAGAATGGTCTGATCCATTAGATATTTTCTTCCATAGAGGCCAGATAGATAGGCCCAAATTGATTATCCTGTCGCAATTGTGCCTGCCCATCACGAACCATTTCAAGGGTAGCAGTGAAATGTGACGCAATAGCAGACCGATGGTCGAGTTCTGTTTTAAGGTTTGGCGGCAAAAAGGACAACAAATTGTTCCATCCTTTGGCATATTTTAATAAATCGCCTAATCGTGCCACCGCTTCTTCCACCGAATAAAGATGTGATGCAGATATGGTTAATGTGCTTGCTTCTTCGCGACTGGCAATATCACCATAAGCTTTTAGCAAGTCAAATAATGTAGCGGTATGAGAAACCACATTAACCGGATCAAAGCGTTCATGATGAACCCCTTTAAACCGAGTTATACCTAATCGCGGTAATGCCATCAGTTCTTTTCCGGCTTTCCGCATGGCTTCTAGTTGCAACAGCTGACGGCGTAACGCTTCTGCCATATCCAGCGTTTCCATCTGTTCTTCGGGTTCCGGGTCTGGCAATAATAATCGGGATTTCAGATAAGCCAGCCATGCCGCCATGACGAGATAGTCAGCAGCAACCTCAATATCCAGTTCTCTTGCATTGTTGATATATAGGACAAATATTGTTCAGCAAGTGGTAGAATAGCAATCTGCGTTAAATCAATTTTCTGATCCCGCGCTAAATCAAGCAACAGATCAATAGGCCCTTCATACCCATCAAGAACCAGAAAAAGGGATAACTGGCCTGCTTGTCGTGCCTCAGCGGCGGTCAGATTATCATCAAAACCATTATTCATGAATACTGCACCCTTAGACAATTAATTCCATGGCCGCAGAATACATTCCTGCCCAACAGATTTGAGCGTATTGCACAATTTACTGGCATTGGCTCTTGGCATCGGATCAGTAACAACACGCCAGAACAAACCCTGCTCACCAGCATCATGCAGCATCACGCCTATGGATATCTGATCAAGCCTTGAGATATGTTTATTCATTAGAATGGCGGCGACCTGCATGGCCTTACCTTCATCCTTAAAGGCAGCTAACTGAACACGATAAAATGCTGATAAACTTTCATCAGGGCGGGTTAGGTTTTTACTTGCTTTTGGAATTGGAACAGATGAATTGACCAAATCATCATTACCCGCATCAGTAGTGGTTTCGGTTGTTTCGAGGGGCTCTGTTTCCTGTTCTGGTCCAAACTGATGGAACAATGCCGGCTTTGTTTTCGGTATCTGTTAATACCTTACTATCATCTGATACTTCTGGTTCTGGCTGATTATCATCAGCCAGTTTTTCTGCGGTTTCTAGATTATCTTTTTCAGTACCGGTATCTGAACCTTTATCTAAATCAGTTACATCACCAGCTTCATCTGCTGCAATTGTTTGATCATCTAAAACAATATCCGTTTCTGGTTCAACGGCTTGTTCTGCCAAATCAGTTGTTACATCAATTGGTGGTAATTCTGGCACCGGGTCTTCGGGTAGCAATTGTTCGCCACCTTCGGGAATTTGACCACCACTATCCAGAGAGTTGAGAAAAGTGCTATCTGTATTTTTAATTTCTGCCCCCCCCGGATTAACAGGGACGACTTTATAAGGGCGTTCATCAGCCGTGATAATAGCAATTTCATCCATCTGTTGCGGTGACATCAGCAGAATATAGCTAATTCCTGCAACAATCAGCACAGCAACGCCACCAAAAAGCATTAGAATAATTCGCATTTACATCCTCAACCGATCAAATTGATGGCTACATTTCCTCGATGGCCTCAACGCCAAGAATAGCAAAACCGTTTCTGATAACAATACCTGTTGCATGGACAAGTTTTAACCTTGCCGCGGTGCGTTTGGGATCATCAGTGATAAATCGTAAACTGGCATTATCACGACCCTTATTCCATAATCCATGAAAACTTGCTGCCAGTTCCATCAGGTAAAACGCAATCCGATGCGGCTCAAAAGCTTGTCCAGCCGCTTCAACCTGACGTGGATAGCTGGCCAGGTGACGAATTAAAGCAATTTCACTGGCATCTGTTAGCAATCCTAGATCAGCATCGGTCAAGTCGATTTGCTTTGCTTCATCCTGACGTAACACGGAACTAGCCCGCGCATGGGCATACTGGACATAGAAAACTGGATTCTCACGAGATTGGGTTGTTACCTCGGCATAATCAAAATCCATGGTCTGATCTGCTCGACGCGTCAGCATGATAAATCGCAAGATATCACGGCCAACAGCATCAACACATCAGACAAGAGTGACAAAAGTACCTGCCCGTTTTGACATTTTTACTTGTTGACCACCATCCATCAATTTGACCAGCTGTACCAGTTGGATATTCAGACTATCCTTATTACCTGTAAATGCCGAAACAGCAGATTTCATCCGTTTAACGTAACCACCATGGTCAGCCCCCAGATATTAATCAGCTTATCTGATCCGCGTTTTATTTTATCCAGATGATATGCAATATCAGAGGCAAAATACGTCCATGTACCATCAGATTTTTAACAGCACGGTCAACATCATCACCAAAATCAGTTGACCGAAAAAGCATCTGTTCTCTTGGTTCCCAGTCTTCTGCCTGTTCTGCCTTTGGTTTTTCCAGTACCCCTTGATAAATGAGCCCTTTTTATCTTCAAGCATATTTGGATTGCCGCATGAACCGCGCCATTTTCTACCAGTTGATATTCTGACGAAAACCGGTCCATGTGAATACCAGGCGTTCAAGGTCTGCTTTAATTGATAGCATCATATCGTCAATGGCAAACTGACGGATCAGAGGTAACCATTCTTTCATTCATAAGAAGCAAGCTGTCGTCATGTAATGAAACCAAGTTTTGCAGCTGTATCTTTAAGGTATTCTCCGGGGTACTGGCCTTCTGTAACCATTGCGGTGTTGTCACCAAGAGCTTGTTTATAGCGGGTAAATACCGACCGTGCTAGCACATCAACCTGATTGCCAGCATCATTGATATAATATTCTCTGGTCACATGATAACCGCATGTTTCCAGCAAGTTTGCCAGACTATCGCCAACGATTGCCCCGCGAGCATGGGCGGCGTGTAATGGCCCCGTTGGGTTAGCGGAAACATATTCAACATTTATATGTTCCCCTTTACCCAGCTGATTGGCTCCCCAGCTTGAGCCAGCGGTTAGAATATCATCTATCCGATCCTGCCACATAGCAGGATTTAGCGTTAAGTTGATAAATCCGGGGCCTGCAATAGTAACGTCTTCCACCCCATCAAGAGCAGTAATATCTTTGACCAGTAATTCAGCCAGATCACGCGGTGGCATTGCCTGCCAGTTTTGCCATAACCATGGCATAATTGGTTGATAGATCACCATGACTGGGATCTCGCGGTGGTTCACATGCTGCTGGTCTAGGATTCACCTGAAAGGGAAATCGTGCCGTTTTGAACTAACCGATCAGTGATTATTGTTATCTGCTGACTGAAATGGGTGAAAATATTCATTAAACAGTTCTCGGTTAAAGTTATCTTAAAATTGGCCCGGGTGTGAAAACAGGCGTTCATGTTCCATAACAGCAAAACGATCAGTCATGCTGGCAATATAGTCCGCAATATGTCTGGCTTTTACATTGATGTCTATCGTATTCAAATGTTGCTGGTCAAGATATTGCCATTCATCGGGTAATGTATTGGTTTCTTCCATGAATAAGGCAAACATTTCTCTGATCACACGTTTGGCTTTACTTGTCATGCGATTCACTTTGTAATGACGCCAAACATGCTGAAATAAAAACGCCCGCAATTGTGATAAATCGTTACTCATATCTGGTGAAAAACTGGCGAGCTGGTGTTCAGCTTTGCGGATATCTTCAACATGTTTCGGATCAAGTGCCACTATGCGCTTTGTTGTTTCCGCCAGCAAATCATTAACAGCTAATTTGATCAGATTTCTGGTCAATTCATGAACTAGTCGTGACGTTTTCAATCTGCCAAAATCTTGTTTTAATTGTTTCAGAACCGGACCTGCCAGAGGTAAATCCATCATTTTATCCGGGTCTAGGAGCCCTGCCCTTATTCCATCATCACAATCATGTGCCAGATAGGCGATATCATCAGCGAGATTTGGCAATCTGGGCTTCTAGTGAGGGGTAACTATCAAGACCAAAACGCATATCCTGATCAAGGGCGGTAATAGTGGGACGGCAATTATCACTGATAGGGCCATTATGCTTGATGACACCTTCTATGGTTTCCCATGTCAGATCAAGTCCATCAAATCCTGCGTAACATTGCTCAAGCATGGTAATAACCCTGATGGTTTGTTCATTATGATCAAAACCACCATAATCCTGCATCATCTGATCAAGAGCGCTTTCACCTGCATGACCAAATGGCGTGTGGCCAAGATCATGCGCTAATGCGATAGCTTCTGCTAAATCTTCATCTAGCCGAAGGTGACGGCATATGGTTCTGGCAATTTGCGAAACTTCAAGTGAATGCGTTAGGCGCGTGCGGAAATAATCCCCTTCATGATAAATGAAAACCTGTGTTTTATATTTCATCTTACGAAAAGCAGAAGAATGGATAATCCGGTCACGATCTCGCTGGAATACGGAACGCATTTGATCATGGTTGGCTGTTTTGGTGATATGACGCCCCCGGCTTTCGCTTGCCTGTGAGGCATAAATAGCAAGTTGTGTCATAACGGAAAAATAGCCTTTTATTAGATGGAATTAGTAGACAAAATTGTTACCTAAACATAGCGCGGTTGAGATATTGAAGCAATGCTGGAAACATTTTAAAAACAGCATAAGACCTACCAAATGTCTGAACTTACTTGATGGTATCAAAGAAGATGATTATATTCATAACAGAAGGATTTTTTTCATGAACGATCAAATTAAGGATACGTTTTCATTTTCTGTCAGTGATCAGGCAGCTGAACGTATTGCTAAAATCATTGAAACAGAACAAGGATCATATTTTCGGATTTCTGTTCTTGGAGGTGGTTGTTCCGGTTTTCAATATAAATTCAGTATTGATGATGAAAAAACCGATGATGATATCGTACTAAATAATTCTACCTCAACAGGCATAAATGTCATTACCCTTATAGATAGTATGTCACTTGAACTGATTACTGGTGGCCAACTTGATTTTGTTAATGAACTTGCTGGTCAGTATTTTCAGGTTAATGAATCCCAATGCAACCGCAGCATGTGGATGTGGAACGTCTTTTTGCGCTCTGATCCTTTTACTATTGCAACATGGAATGTGAACTCCATCAAAGTCCGTGCCGATGCGGTTCTGGACTGGTTGAAGCAAGGCCAATGCGATATTCTGCTGATGCAGGAACTCAAATGCATTGATGAAAACTTTCCCGGGGATCGCATTTCGTGATGTTGGATTTGACGTTCATGTCCATGGCCAGAAAACCTATAATGGTGTTGCTATTGCATCAAAAATCCCCCTCACCTTACGTCGGAAAGGTTTGCCGCCTCTTCATCATGATGACACTGATAATGATCCACAAGCACGCTATATTGAAGTGGAATATGAGCAATTCATCATTGGATGCTTATATTCTGCCAAATGGCAATCCGGTGATGGTAGATGGCGATTTATCGGAAAAGTTTCGCTATAAACTAAATTGGATGGATAGACTCAATCAGCATGCGGCATCATTAAACCTATTAAACCGTCCGGTCATTCTGGCTGGTGATTATAATATCATTCCTGATGCCAAAGATTGTCATGATATTAAGGCATGGCAAGGTGATGCCCTGCATCATCCTGACTCTCTCAAAAGATGGCGGCATTTATTATATAGCGGTTATATGGATGCATGGCGCGTTTTTCATCCCGCTACTGAAGCTTATAGTTTCTGGGATTATCAGGGTGGTGCCTGGCAAAAAGACCACGGTATCCGCATTGATCATTTCATGCTGAATGCAGAAGCCGCCGACCGCCTGTTGAATGCAAATATTGACAAAACACCCAGAGGCAAAGACCGTGCTAGCGATCATACCCCTGTCTTATGCCAATTTTACCATGATATACCGCCCGCTTCGGTTTAATTAACCCTGCTGACAGATTTCAGATATCAGCATAAATATGTGTTTCAGCTTTCCCGCCCGGATGGGTTAACGCACCCTTTTCTGCTGATCCTACGGTTTGTGCATATTTCCACAATGTTCCTGATTGATAATCCGTTTCCCGTGGTTTCCATAGCTGGCGACGTTCTGCCAGTTCTTCATCTGACAAATCAACCGTAATTGTTCCATTTTCTGCATCAATGGTAATAATATCACCATCTTTAAGCAAACCGATGGGGCCTCCAACAGCGGCTTCTGGGCCAACATGCCCAATACAGAACCCTCTGGTGGCACCAGAAAACCGGCCATCCGTAATCAAGGCAACTTTATCACCCATACCCTGCCCATAAATAGCGGCAGTCGTTGCCAGCATTTCACGCATGCCGGGGCCACCCTTGGGGCCTTCATAACGGATAACCAGAACCTCACCTTCTTTATAGTCACGGCGTTCGACCGCGGCAAAAGCGTCTTCTTCGCAATCAAAGCATCTCGCTGTTCCTGTAAAGACTCAGATTTGTCATGCCGGCCACTTTTACAATCGCACCTTCAGGGGCAAGATTACCCCGCAAGCCAACAACACCACCAGTTGGTGATAAAGGATTGCTAACGGCCGGATCACATCCTGATAGTTGGAAATGATACATTAGCCAGATTCTCTTCCATTGTTTTGCCTGTAACAGTCAGGCAGTCGCCATGAATATATCCACCTTCAAACAATGTTTTAAGTAGAACAGGAACACCGCCAATTTCATACATATCTTTGGCAACATAACGCCCCCCCGGTTTCAGATCAGCAACATATGGTGTGCGCTTAAAAATTTCAGCCACATCATGCAAATCAAAATCAATACCGCATTCTGCGGCAAGAGCAGGTAAATGCAGGCCAGCATTTGTTGACCCACCAGATGCGGCAACAATGGTAGCGGCATTTTCAAAGGCTTTTCTTGTCAGGATATCGCGTGGCCGCAATATTGGATTTAAGCATTTCCATCACATGACGGCCAGAATGATAGGCATATTCATCCCGGCTTTCATAAGGGGCAGGTGCGCCTGCTGATCCCTGGAATAGCCAGACCAATTGCTTCAGACACGCAAGCCATCGTATTAGCGGTAAACTGTCCCCCGCATGATCCTGCACTTGGACATGCTACACATTCCAGTTCAAACAGGTCTTCATCAGACATATTGCCAGCAGCATATGCCCCTACCGCTTCAAACACATCCTGAACGGTGACATCTTTATCTTTAAATCGTCCGGGTAGAATTGATCCGCCATACATGAAAACTGACGGTACATTAAGTCTTGCCATAGCCATCATTACTCCGGGCAGTGATTTATCACATCCTGCCAGACCAACAATGGCATCATAACAATGGCCACGCACGGTAAGTTCAATCGAATCTGCAATCACTTCACGGCTTACCAATGACGATTTCATGCCCTGATGCCCCATGGCAATACCATCTGTTACGGTAATGGTAGTAAACTCACGCGGGGTACCAGCATGATCAGCAACCCCTTTTTTAGCGGCTTGCGCCTGTCTGCTTAGGGCAATGTTACATGGTGCCGCTTCGTTCCATGTCGAAACAACGCCAACCAAAGGCTGATTGATTTCTTCTTCCGTCATGCCCATCGCATAATAATATGACCGATGTGGTGCCCGTTCTGGCCCTACGCTAACATGGCGGCTGGGCAGGTTAGATTTATCCCATGACTGTGATGACATTGTTGATCTCCTGTCTATTGTAAACGCTTAATAGCGATATCTAATTTGTTGCGCTGTTCTAGTTCTGCGTCAAGCCTACGTTTGTTTTCTTCAATAACATCTGCTGGTGCCTTGCTGACAAAACCGGGATTATTCAGCTTTGATTCCAGTTTTTTAACCTCTGCTTCAGTTGCCTTTAAGGCATCTGAGAGGCGTTTTCTTTCCGCATCAAAATCAAGCACCCCTGCCAATGGAACGGCAATTTCAACTCCATTGACAACAGCTTGTGCGGATTGTGGCGGCATATCCTGTTCAAACCGGATATCTTTCAATCGTGCCAGACGTAAAATCATCTTTCGCGGTGATCAGTCTTGCCAGTTCTTATTTAGGGCTTCGCTATCTAGCAATACCAGATCAGGTTTAGCAGATGCTGGAATATTCATTTCATTTCGTAGCGATCTGATCGGTGGTGATCATATCAAAAATAAAACCAATCTGCTCACCAGCATTGGCAAAATCAGCCGTATCGCGTTCTGGCCATGGTGATGAGATTAACATTTCATCACCGGCAAAAATCTCTTTCCATAGCTCTTCTGTAATAAATGGCATAATAGGATGAAGCATGGTAATGGCCTCAGCCATGACAGTTGCTGCCACTTTAGTATATTCGGTACTTTCGCGTCACCATTCATGGCAGAACCGGTTTAATCCATTCCAGATACCAGTCACAGAATTGATGCCAGATAAAATGATAAATTGTATCTGCAGCATCATTGAAACGATATTCCGTGATGGCAGTTTTCAATTTTCACTTGTTCGATTGCAAGTTCAAATAAAATCCACTGATTAATGGGATCACTAACCGTTATATCATCAAGTCCCGGTTTTCCTGTCGCCTGATTCATTTCAAGGAAGCGACAGGCATTCCAGATTTTAGTTGCAAAATTTCGATATCCTTCAATCCGGCTTTCAGCCAGTTTAATATCCCTGCCCTGTGCTGCTAATGCCGTTAGGGTAAAACGCAAGGCATCAGCACCATATTTTTCTGAAATATCAGCGGGTCCATAACATTGCCCTTGGATTTTGACATTTTCTGGCCTTTTTCATCCCGCACCAGTGCATGAATATAAACATCTCTAAACGGGAATTTCTCCATCCATAAAATGCATGCCCATCATCATCATTCGGGCAACCCAGAAAAAGATGATATCAAATCCTGTGACCAGAACATCACCCGGATAATATCGTTTCAGATGATCTGTTTCTTCTGGCCAGCCAAGAGTTGAAAAAGGCCATAAACCACTTGAAAACCAAGTATCCAGAACATCTTCGTCCTGGCTTAATGATAACGTCTTTGCCGTAATGTTCACGCGGCAGCCAGGCTGATTGTTCGTCCATAGCAACAAAAGGCGTATCATCAGGGCCATACCAAGCGGGGATACGGTGCCCCCACCATAATTGCCGTGATACGCACCATGGTTGAATATTGCGCATCCATTCAAAATAGGTTTTTTCCCAGCGCTTGGGTACAAATCGGGTGCGACCGTCTTCAACCGCTTTAATAGCCGGCTTAGCAAGTGTTTTGGCATCGACATACCATTGATCCATCAACCATGGTTCAATGGCACCCCTGATCTGATCACCATGTGGAACGGTATGAATCGTTGGTTCAATATGTTCAACAGCCCTTCTGCTTCTAAGTTGTGCTATCAGTTTTTTCCGAGCATCAAAACGATCCATTCCCTGATAAGCATCGGGAACAACCGCATTCATCCGGCCTTCAGCATCCATGACATTGATCATATCCAGATGATGCCTGCGGCCAACTTCAAAATCATTAAAATCATGGGCAGGCGTAATTTTAACCGCACCTGATCCTTTTTCCATATCGGCATATTCATCTGCAACAATTGGTATCCTCCGCCCCATAAGAGGCAGAATGATATATGTGCCAATCAAATCCTGATAACGTTCATCATCTGGGTGAACCGCAACTGCCGTATCACCGAACATGGTTTCTGGTCGGGTGGTAGCAACAACAAGAAATTATCGCTGTTTTCGACAGGATAACGAATATGCCAGTAATGGCCATTGACATCACGTTGTTCGACTTCCAGATCAGAAATAGCGGTTGCAATTTTGGGTCCCAGTTAACAAGACGTTTGTCACGATATATCAATCCCTGCTCGTGCATCTGGACAAATACCAATCGCACCGCCTGGATAATCCATCATCCAGCGTAAATCGATTTCTTGCCCAGTCAGGTGAAGCCCCTAAGGATTGAAGTTGTCGGGAAATAGTTCCACCAGATTCATCAACCCATTTCCAGACTTCATCAACAAACTTGTCACGTCCAAGATCACGGCGATCAACGCCTTCTGCATCTAGTTTCCGTTCCACCACCATCTGGGTTGCGATACCAGCATGGTCTGTGCCCGGTTGCCAGAGCGCATCCCGCCCAATCATACGATGATAACGGATCAATATATCTTGCAGAGTAAATGTTAGCGCATGTCCAATATGTAATGAACCCGTCACATTTGGTGGGGGCATCATAATCGTATATGGCAATTCATCACTGTCCTTAAACTGGCAAAGGCATTACTGTCTTGCCAGGCTTTATACCAGCGCGTTTCAAATTGTTTTGGGATATAGGTTTTATCAAGCATGTCAGAAAATGTTAATTTGGTTTCACACAATGCTTTTTAGACATTTACGCACTATATCACAAGCCTTATGCAAATGATTATGTCTTTAACGATTTATTCAGTCTGGAAAGGATTATCATCCTTATCATTATTTTTTCTGCTCTAGCAGTGGTTTTGGGTTTTCATTGTGCTGAAACGGTTTCGGAAAATACCTGCGGCAATCTGGTTTTGATCCAGTCTTCCAGTTCCTTTGTGATGACCGCTTCTTGAAGACTGAATATTCCTAAATAAAGTGGCCATATCATGATTTCTGTTCATCAGGTTCAGGTATATTATCAATAAGCCGGATAACTTCATTAAGGATCAGAACCGCTTTGTCTTCTGGCACTTCGACAGTTTTATCTCTTGCAGTTCAAAAGCATCTTTAAGCAGATTATCCGTCTTTTGCACCTTTTGAAACCACCTCATTTAAATCAAGAATAGCAAACGTTTTATCCAGATTTTTCGGATGTGACGCCATGTGTTTAATCCTGATAAGTGACTTTGGGGGAATACCGCTAAAAGGCAATTCATATTCCGGCAAATCGTCAAGCGACACAAAAACCGGCGAAATCCCGAATGTTTCAGCGTTTAACAGACCAATGCTAACAAGCATAATATGCCAGATAGAACATAATCACCGCGGCTACTGATGAGGTTCAGTTCGGCATTTACAACATCCTGTTCGGCATCAAGCAAATCAAGAAGGGTTTTCAGCCCAAACTCAACCTCTTTTCTGACCCCATCACGAAATATAATAGCGGCATCATATTCAGACTGATTAGCTTTGATCAGGCTATCTTTTGAAAGAAATTGACGATAGGTATTTTCAGCATTTAGGCCGTTAACTTGTTCCATATCAGCCAGTTTCAAAACCATAGATTGATGATCAGCTACCAATGCACGGGATTTAGATCGTGTGGCTTTTGTTGGATAAAGCGGTGCTGAAAAAGTGAACTGTGCAACAACCGAATCAACATTGGATGCAGAAACATTAGAATTAGTTGTTGAACCGGTAATGCTAAAATCAATTTGTGGACTGATATTTGAAATAAGGCATCCATTCCAAACCGCGTTAATCGTTCATTGATTTTAACTTGCTGATGGCTGGGTTGATAATCAAGTGCCATATCATGCCAGCCAGACCTGCACTGGTTGATATTTGCGATAACATCGGAAGATAAGTTGATCAGGTAGCTGGCCAAAATAACGAGTATAAGTTGCGCTTGCTGTATTGAGCTGTGTTTCTGCGTAAATAAAAGAAGATTCTGCTCTTGCTAAACGCGATTGTGTCAAGGCTAGTTGGGTTGGAGTCGTATCCCCTGAACTCTCAACTCACTTGCAGATACCTGTTGCTTCAACCGGTCAACATTTGATTGTTAACCTGAAGCCGCTGGCGGGCTGTTACAAGATTGATATGTGCTGTTAAAGCATCGAGCAGCAAATTTTGTTCTGCCAAACGATAGGAAATGGACGGCGTTATCAAGGTTAATCTGGCAATAATACTGTCGGCTTTTGCCTCACCACCATCATATAAAGGTTTTGTGATGGACTAAGCTCAGATTTTGTTTTCTGTCTGGGCGAATTACTACTGTCATTCACTGAACGGTCACCACGATTGATAGATGAACTTAATGAGGTGCCGACCATTCCATGCTGGAATTAGCGATAAAGCTTCTTCCTTGGCCGATTTGATATTTTCTATTTCTGCCTCTATGGCTTCGCTATGATCGAGAGCATATTGTAAATAGTTATGATAAATACCGCCGTATCATCATTAGCATAGACAGGTAATGTCGTTCCAATAAGACAGAGAGTTATTAAAAGGCGTGAAAGCATTGTTTGTCCTGTAACCGCAATGACATTAAAATTGAAAAGCTGCGTCATTTTTTTAAATTCAGGTCAAAAGTGGTGTCTGTGCATCAAAAAGATATTGCTTTGAAAAGCCATTCTTACTGCGCTGATGAAACATATAGCCTTGCCGGGTTTTGCATGATGATCGCGGATAACGGTAACTAATCGCCCGTTTTCAGAAAGCTGTTCAATATCTGAGCATCCGGAACATGGGCAACTGCCCCTTCAATAATGATAGCATCATAAGGTGCTTCACTAGGAAAACCCAGTTCATGATCACCATGCAAAATAACACTGTTATCAACGGATAATTTGATCAGGTTATCCTGTGCCGCATTCGCCAGTTTTCATCAGCTTCAATACCGACAACAGACTGGCCAAGATGATAATAAAGCCGTGCTATACCCGCATCCGGCTGCAATATCCAGAATGGTATCACGGTCATTATGTTTAACGCCTGTATCAAGCGGGCTAACACCATGGGTTCAAGCATAAAACGACCAGAACCAAGAACAAGGTCTTCATCAATATAAGCAAGGCCTTTAAGTTCAGGGCTAACAAATTCTTCGCGAGGCACATTTTCAAATGCAACAATAACACGGTCATCCGTTACTTTGCTAACGCGTAGCTGACTTTCAACCATATTGCGCCGACGATTGGCATAAACAGACATAAAAGGGACTCCTAAGCGGGTGAATGAAAACGACAAATTAACATAACGAATTGTTGTAAAAATGCCTAGAGCAAAATTAGTAAAAAATTTACGATAATCTTTTTGTTATTAAAATCGGATGAATCAGCATGCCATCAAAACACTAACAAGTTTTTGTGGATAGTTGACGTTACGCTTGTCTCAGTTGCGCTATTCAGGTTCCTGATTGCATGATGGCCCGGTGGCAGAGTGGTGATGCAGCGGCCTGCAAAGCCGTGTACACCGGTTCGATTCCGGTCTGGGCCTCCCATCTTTCCCTGATTATTATGATTTATATTATTGTAAATTTCAGGTTGTTATGTTTAGATATTTATTTAATTTATTAACCTGCATCGTTCTATCTATAACGCCAGCTCATCTTCAGGCTAATAACAATAACCAGACCCTAACAGATGCAATCAATCAGATTGAAGCAAATGTTATCTTTATGCATGCATGAATTAAAGCCCTCGGATTTGGTTGCTCTACACAGACCAATTGATTGATATCAATCAATGTGATACACAACGCAATCTGGATGATACTGGACGGGAACAGGCGAAAATTCATCGGCCAGTATTCTGAAAAAACAGAACAGCTATTATATTTACGGATATATTGTCTAGCCAATGGTGCCGGTGTAAAGAAACAGCGTCAGAGCTATGGCTGGGTGACTGGATAGTTTTGCCGGTCTTAATTCCAATTTTTCAGGATCATGCAGACCGGACGGAAACCCTTGCTCATCCTATTCTAGGAAACTGGATACCATTCATGAAAACGAATTGGTACTGATGATCACCCATCAGGTTGTAATTTCGGATAAAGTGACTGGTCATTCCGCGCGTAGTGGTGGGCTTATTCTTTATAATACGTCTTCTGGTGAAGCGTTGCCGTTCTCTATAAAGGATTTGTAAATTTCTTTTACAAAATTTATAATGGCCGGTTACCAATCATATCTTTACGTCTGGCAACAAAATCGGAAGCGCTTCTGCAATGGCAGGGTCTAAATCTGGCGGTACAAAATCTTGAAGTACAGCCTTCCATTTTTCTTCTGCCCGTTCAAATGCCGTTAATGAACCATTCGCCTGCCAGTTTTCAAAGGTCTGCCAATCACTCAAGATTGGTGCAAAAAAGGCTGTTTTATAACGGTCAAGCGTATGGTTGTGACCAAAGAAATGTCCACCGGGTGCAATATCACCAATAGCATCAAAGCAAAGTTCGTCAGGTGAAAAATCAATTGGGGGTTAGCATTTTGGCAAAAGCTTCAATCATATCACCATCAAGCATAACTTTTTCATACTGGCAACCAAACCGCCTTCCATCCAGCCAGCGGCATGATAGATCATATTTGCCCCGCCAAAATATGGCCGCCCATAATGACATCTGGGTTTCAAAAGCAGCTTGAGCATCAGGGATATTAGAGGCACTGCAACCACTGCTTCTATATGGCAGTCCATAATGCCTGCATAACTGGCCACCTGTGGCAAGATTGGTAAGGGCATTTTCAGGTGTGCCGAATGCAGGTGCCCTGTTTTCATATCAACATTAGACGTAAATCCACCATAAACGACCGGCGCACCGGGATAAACTGACTGTATCATGGCAATAACGAATAAAGCTTCAGCATTTTGTTGGGATAACGCGGCTGGAAAAGATACCGGTGCCATTGCGCCCATCAGGGTAAATGGGGTGACAATAGTGGCCTGACCCCATTTCAGCCATGGCAAAAGCGGCGTCAGACATTTCCATATCAAGAACACGCGGCGAATTGACATTAATATTTGTGATGGCAGATGGTGATGATTTCATATCTTCCAAAGATAACCACGGGCGTGCAATGGCTATCATTTCCATAGCATCTGTTACCCTTTCCCGGCCCCACAGACATGCAAGCCGTCAATTTATCGCTATTCAAGGTGGTAAGCATGCTGTCCAGATGCCGAGAATGAACATTCAGATCATTTGTGGCCGAGGTCTGATTGCCATAAAATTGAATGTTATTCTGGGCTTGTCCCAATTTAATCAAATCGGTGAAATCTGATAATTGTGATGAACGTCGGCCGCGGGTTCTATCGCTAACATTCGGCGGCCCTGAAACCATACCAAAATTGACATGATTGCCACCAATGACAATCTGTCGTTTGCTATTGCGGGGTGTCAGGGTAAACTTGCGATGGCGCTAAGGCTATATGCGTCATCACGAAATCTTCATCTGCATAAACGATCTGGCTGCCTTCATCAACGTGGCAACCTTGTGTTTTTAGATGCTGGCGCAGGGTTGGACTTAACACTTTAAGTCCGTGATTACGGATAATGGCCATGCTATTATTATGTATATTTAGAATATCATCTTCGCGCAATGGATTTAGATAGCCGATATGATTGATAAAACTACCGTAATGAACGGGCGATTTCTGATCATGATTATCAATCTTTTCTCGTTGGCGTCTTGAACGTCGTGATGAACGATGCCTTCGGAATATTGTCGCATCTTGGCATGAAATTCTCCTTACCCTTTTAATGAAAGGCAGAATGAATCATCGATTTAATCACATAAAGACAATTTATACCTGATTTTCGACATTTCGTGATCAAATATAGCCTTGACATCTCAAGGATGCTAATGAACAAAGATAAAAATTATGATATGCCTTATAACTGACATTGATATATATATATTGATTTATTATTTGTTATCCTGTAAACCATCCTTCATGCATTTTTGTCCCATGTCCTTTTTAACTTCACGCTATTTTGCTCATGCGCTTCTGATGCTAACAGCTTTCATCTGGGGTAAGTTTTGTCTTTCAGACAACGGGAATGAAAGATGTTGGCGCAATGGGATTTCAGTTTTATCGCTTTCTTGCTGGTGGACTCGCATTATTGCCAATTGCATTATGGGAATATCGCAAAAACCCATTCTGGAAACAGCAGGAACATATTAGCAGATAAACATATCCTATGGGGTGGACTGGGGCTTGGAGTATTTATGTTTGCCGGCTCATCGCTTCAGCAAATTGCCCTTCATACCACCAGCGTTGCAAACGCCGCCTATCTAACCACATTATATGTTCCTCTGGTTCCCATATTCGGGTTGTTCCTCTTTGGTATTCATCTGCCATGGATGCGCTGGCTTGCTGTATTTGTGTTTATGATTGGCAGTTGGTTGATGACCGGAACCAATCTCAACAGTATCACTTTTGGTGACTGGCTTGTTGTATCCAGTGCCGTGTTCTGGGCTTTTCATATTATGCTGGTTGGTGCATTGGTAAGATTAACAAAAATGCCATTTCAGCTGGCATTTGTTCAAACAATATTAACAGCGCTCTTTTCTTTTGTTTTTGTTGTGATTGATCGTATTGATCTGATGCTGGCTTATGCTGTGTTGCCAGATATTCTTTTTGCTGGGGTTTTATCAATTGCTGTTGGCTTTACGCTTCAATTAGTTGCCCAGCAAAATTGTTCTTCTTCAGCCGCGGCCATTCTTTTATCGCTTGAAGGGTGTATTTGCCGCATTAGCAGGATGGATACTACTGGAAAAGGATGACAGGGTTGGCTATTATTGGTGCCGGATTTATCATGGTGGCAATCTTACTGGTTGAATTGACACCCGCCCGACACGCAAGATAGACGCTTTGGTAAAAAACGACTATATCATGATATATGAAGTCATCATTCACCTGATCTGATGCATCTGATTCTGCTTGGCGGTGGTCATGCCCAGATATCTGTTCTGAAATCGTTAGGAATGCACCCTATTGAAGGTTTGCGTATTACACTGATCAGTCGTGATCGCCTTACCCCTATTCTGGTATGCTTCCCGGATATATTGAAGGCAGATATTCAAAAACAGAATCCATGATTGATCTTGTTCGGCTAGGCTTTTGCCGGAGCACGTTTTATTCATGATCATGCAACAGGAATTGATCCGGATAAGCATATGCTTTTTCTGGCTAATCATCCGCCTGTTCATTATGATCGTTATCAATCAATATAGGGTCTACCCCCAGTCTTGATCCTATTATTGGCGCCAGAGAACACACCCTGCCCGATCAAACCTGTGCCTGAATTGATGGAACATATCGATGACATCACAAACAGGCAAGGTCGCCAATGCCAGATCGATAAATATCATTGGTGGCGGGGTTGCCGGGGTTGAAGTTGCTTTTGCTCTTCATCATCGGCTAAACACGTGCTTGGCAAGACGTCAATATTGCGGTTATTCATTCTGGCACGCGTCTGGTTGAACAGCTGAATAAATGCGGCAACGGCAATGAATCGACAATGCAACATCGCGGGATAAGGACGTTAAAAGGCAGGAAGGCTGTTTCCGTTACGCCGTCATATCTAACGCTGGATGATGGCACCCGACTGGCATCTGATTTGACACTGATGACTACTGGTGCGTCGCCGCCATCATGGCTTAAGGATAAATAATCCCACCTGTTCATCAGGATTTATTGCGGTTAACAGATCATTGCCAGAGTGTATCGCATCCAGATATTTTTGCCGCTGGGGATATTGCAACCATGATTGATGACCCGCGCCCAAAATCAGGCGTTTATGCTGTCAGGGCGGGCGCTATTCTGAATGATAATATTAGACGCTCGCTTATACGCAAACCCTTGCGTAAATGGTACCCACAACGGCGTTATCTGGCCTTGATCGGGGTTGGTGGCGGCATGGCCATGGCGGTGAGAGGTACCTTCGCCCTGAAACCCCGCCGATATCTATGGCAACTGAAAGAATGGATTGATCGCTACTTTATCAGACAATTTTCAGATTTACCAGCTATGGCCAGTTCGCCACAGCCTGAACTTGCCAGTCATATCGAAAAAAGATGATCCGGTATTTCTGACCATGCAATGTATGGGATGCGGGGCAAAGACAGGATGGTCAACATTATCTGATGCTATTAGATAAAGCATATCATAAAGCTCATCAGATGCGGCCTGATCTTAATCTTTGGCAATAAAAGGTGATATTAATCAGGATGCCGGGGATATCCCCTTCACCATTGCCAAAAGGTCAATTCCTTATGATCTGTTCCAATCTGTTGATGCCATATCGGCGCTAGTTGATGATCCTTTGTATCTTGGCCGGATTGCCACGCTTCATGCGCTTAGTGATCTATTTGCCGCCCATGCAAATGCCATTTTCTGCACTTGGGTTGATATCTTGCCTCGGGCTAGCCGTATTCAGCAGGGGGATGATCTGATCCATCTGCTTTTGGGATACTGATTGCGCTGGCGGAACATGGAATTAGCTTAAATGGTGGCCATACGATAGCTTCTGATGCGATGCAAGTTGGTCTGGCGGTAAGTGGATTGCGAAAATCCGGTCTTGTTGAACGCTACTCCGATGACCTGATGATGCCTTAATATTAACTAAACCTCTGGGTATTGGAATGATTATGGCTGGTCATCATCAACAGCATCCTGCTGTAACAGGGTTGATGGTGCAATCTGCTATGGACATCATGGCAAAAGCAACGCGGCGGCGGCTAAACTTGCCTCCGCATATGGCGTATTCCCCATGACCGATGTCACAGGGATTTGGATTGATTGCGTCATGCGCGATCACTGGCAGACCAGATATGATCCGCAAATGGGATTATCGGTATCCATTGGCAATCTGCCCTGTCTTGATGGAATTGATCTATTGCTCAAAGCTGGAATAGAATCCAGCATGGTATCGGATAACGCGGCGCGTGTGGTTAATGCGCCAAGCATAACCGATATCTGATGCCTTGCTTCATGATCCTCAAACAAGTGGCGGGTTTTGATGATTGTTCCCCCTGATCACGCAAATCCCTGATGCCAGCGGTTAATAAAACGCATCATCACGCATCTATCATTGGTCATATTAATAATGCAAATGATGGCGCGATAACGATAACGGATTAATTATTATGCCAGCACCTATTCAAAAAAACCAGTGATTGCATGTAAATGGGACTTATGATACGATTATTGATGTTCGAAGTCCGTCAGAATATGCCGATGATCATATCCCGGGGCTATCAATCTGCCTGTCTTTCTATCAGATGAACGGGCCGAAGTGGGCATCATCTATAAACAATCATCACCCTTTGCGGCCAGAAAGATTGGCGCTGCTCTGATCAGCCGCAATATAGCCAATCATCTGGATCAGCAATTAGGGATCAATATAATGATTGGTCGCCATTAATCTATTGTTGGCGGGTGGTCAACGTTCTGGTGCAATGGCGCGTATTTTTCTGAAATCGGTTGGCCTGTTCATATTCTTGATGGCGGATATAAAAGCCTATCGCAGGCATGGTGCAACCGCCCTCACCGATCTGGCTAAGTCAATTGCATCCGATCATGCTTGATGGGCCAACCGGAGTCGGCAAAACGCTTATTCCTCATCGGCTCTGGGAAAAAAGGGGGCAAGTCATAGACCTTGAAGCATATTGCCGTGTCACCGCGGGTCTGTTCTGGCGGTTCTTTCCCGGTCCAGAACAACCCTCTCAGCGGCTATTTGAAAGTTTCTTATGATGCCTTGAAATGCAATGTGATATGACCAAACGGTGGTTATTGAGGCTGAAAGCAGTAAAATCGGACAAATCCATATTCCTGATGGGTTATGGAAAAAAATGATATCGGCGCCCCTTGTATTAAAATCTCAACGCTGATTATGAGGCAAGGGTAAATTATATTTGCTGAATATGATCATATCACAACACATCTGATGCCTTATTAAGTTGTTCATGGGATGATCAACGTCATGGATATGCCGTTACATCAGAATGGTCTTCCATGATCAAAGATAAAGATTGGCCAGGATTAGTCATGGATTTGATTGAACATCATTATGATCCAGCCTATCAGGTCATCAGAACGTCGCCAACGGGTATCATTAGGCTTAATTCATTTAGAAACACTAAACAGATAAGCATATTAAAAGCTGCCCAACAGATCGCCTACTTTATAAATCGATAGGAAGGTTTGAAAAAAATGATCTTTTTTCTTGCAACGATGATTAAGTTTGATTATCAAGTCTGAACAATGTGTTCCCCAGTAGCTCAGCGGTAGAGCAAGCGACTGTTAATCGCTTGGCCGGCGGTTCAATCCGTCCTGGGGAGCCATTTTTCCATATATTGTTATCAAAAATTGACATGCCCTGTTATTGGCATGTATGTATTCTTGTTTAATTTGAAACTCTCAGCCCCATGACAGAAATAGCATCAGCCGGTGAGCTCATTAAAGGCACCATTGATATAACTGGCAATTTTACTGATGGTTCAATACTAACCACAAGTCTGCCACCACGTTTGATAAATTGTTCAATTGGTGGAATAACCATATTAGCCAGTTCCGGGAATTGCATTAATTCTGCCTGTAACATCATCACAGACATATCAGGCAATATCATCGCGCGTCATACCAGATGTCCAGCCAGCATTAGGGCATAATCCATTAAGCCTTCATCTCTGTAAGCAAGTTCAAAGCTATTGATAAAAATACCGCTACCAAGTGATGAGAGTATCATTAATGCCTCATCTGGGTTTGTGTTATCAAAATCAGCATCATTGATCATATGATAGGTTTGCTTCAGATATTCCAGATCACCATAGCTTTCCAAAATACCAAGCCCTTCTAGTTCAATTTCTAGTGCTTACCTGATGATAACGATCCCTATATTTACGATGCGAAGAGATGCTGTTCATATTGATAGTGATATCATTAATGCCAATCATGTTTAGCATCATATGATATTCGGCTAGAGTAGGATCATATGGGCTTAATGCAATGGTTAGTTTATCAAGGTTAAACTCAGCATCAAAATCTGGAATATATGATGTCTGATACGGCAATAGAGGAATATTACTCATTGAAAATTCCGCTATGGAAATGCGTGAGCCATCTGCTTCGATATCCATATCATTTATGATAATATTACCAGTATTATATACTTTTAGATCATCGGTCCTATTCCAGAACATGGGGTCGAGGATATGATCATCAATGATCATATTTTCAACAGACATCCGATCAAGATAGAAATAACACCTTCATCATTGAAACGCATACCTTCAATCAGAAATGTATTAATTTTGAACACATTAGAAGTTATCTCATAATCCAGAACAACACGGTCTGATGAACCAAAATAGGCATTACCCGTATAAAAACGGATATCTGATACATCGCCTTTTAATGTGGACTGATCAAAATATCCACGTTCGTAGACAATCCGCACATCACCAAGAATAATTTCTTCTTGCGCATGAGCATGGAATATCGCCGTAAAAGACATCATCACGCCAAGTAAACAATAAATCGATTGATTTATAGTGGTTTTGTCCAGCATTATCTTCATCCTGTCATATTGCCTAATCAGATATTGATTTATTAACTATAAACTTTATTCATAAGATATGTATATATTATGACAATGTTCAAGTGCGACAACAGTTGTCCAAGTCATATTATAATTAATTTAGGCGTCCTTTATCATCCACCTTTACCATGTCACGCGGACGGATAAGGGAAAGCAATTTACCGCTTTCTCTTTCTAGGTTTTTGAAATGATCAAGATCAAAGACCATATCTGCCAATGTAGCTGTTGGATAATCATTAACATCTTTACCTGCCTGATTGCCATCTTCTGCGATTAAATCGTGACAGAGCAAAATCATCCCCGGATTATGGCCGATAATCATAACTGTACTGGCATCACCTGCATGTTCTTGGATCAGTTCAAACAAGGTATCACTACTGGCATTATAGATACGTTCATCAATAATATATTCTGGCTTTTGCGACCATTCTTTTCATTACCCATTCCGCTGATTCAATGGTACGCGTCGCCGGAGAAACCAGTATGATATCGGGAATAGTGAGATGACCTTTGATGTATCTGGCCATATCCGAGCAATTTCTTTACCGCGTTCAACCAGTTTACGATCAAAGTCGCGTCCAGTTTCCGATACAAGTTCCGTTTTTCCATGCCGCAAAATCAGAAGTCGTGCCATATGCTTATTCCGCTAAAGTAATATATTCATTCTGCCAGTCATATCGCCTTGCGAAAAGTCTTTTTTATAGGTGCTGGCTTTGCTATGGTGCGATGATATATAAATATAAGGATGCAAACATGTCAGGACTATATTCCGGTTTTATGGAAGCCATTGGAAACACGCCCTCTCATTCGCCTTAATGGTCCCAGTGAAATCACCGGATGTGAGATATATGGCAAGGCCGAGTTTATGAACCCCGGCGGGTCGGTAAAGGATAGAGCCGCCCGTGGTATTATTGAGCATGCTGAAAAAAATGGAACCCTTATTCCCGGTGGAACCATCATTGAAGGAACGGCAGGGAATACCGGTATTAGTCTGGCCATGTGCGCAAATGCCCGCGGTTATAAAACAATCATTGTCATGCCGGAAACCCAGAGTCAGGAAAAAAGGATATGCTTCGTCTTCTTGGTGTCGATTTGCGTTTAGTTCCGGCAAAACCTTATAAAGACCCGGGAAATTATGTCCGTTATTCTGAACAACTTGCCAATGAAATGAAAGAAAGCCTTGGCGGCGGGGTCATGTGGGCTAACCAATTTGATAATATTGCCAATCAAGAAGGGCATTATCAATATACCGCGCCGGAAATCTGGGAACAGACAAAAGGCAAAATTGATGGCTTTACCTGTTCTGTGGGTTCAGGCGGAACGATTGCTGGTATTAGTCGCTATTTGAAAGACAAGAAACCCGATATTACCATAGCCCTGAGTGATCCTTATGGATCAGCATTATATCATCATTATGCCCATGGTGAAATGAAAGCTGAAGGGAATTCCGTTAGTGAAGGCATAGGTCAGGGTCAGAATTACCGGTAATCTGGAAAAAGCTAATATTGATACACAATACAGCATTTCGGATACAGAAGCGTTACCGATTATATTTGACCTGTTAAAACATGAAGGGCTTCTGCTTGGTGGTTCTAGTGCGATTAATGTTGCCAGTGCTATAAGGCTTGCCAAAGACCTGGGACCCGGCAAAACCATTGTTACTATCCTCTGTGATAGCGGACAGCGTTATCAGTCAAAAATATGGAATCCGGTATTTTTGAAAGAAAAAAATCTTCCCGTTCCATCATGGCTTAATGAAAGCTAACTTTATGCTGATCAGTGCCAAAGATGCTATTCAGGCAATATCCGAAGATACTATCCTGATCATGGATGCAACCTTTGTTCTTCCTAATTCCGGCAGAGATGCCTTGGCGGAATATCTGGAAAAACGCATCCCCAATGCTGTATTTTTTGATATCAATAAAGTGGCTGATGACAGCTCACCCCTGCCCCATACCATGCCAGATGCTGAAGTGTTTACCCATCACATGAGTGCATTGGGATTAAATGCTGACCAGAAAGTCGTTCTCTATGATCAATCCGGCATGCTTTCTGCTGCAAGGGCATGGTGGATGCTCCGTTATTTTGGACACAAACAGGTAGCCATTCTTGATGGTGGCATGACAGCATGGATAGATGCTGGCGGCACGACAGAAACAGGGACACCTACTAGTCAACAAAAAGGATCTTTTATAGCCAGGGAACCAGATGCAGCATCATCCCCTATGGCGATCAGATCAATTGATGACATGATTACTCTTGTTTCCTTACCGCCATCGGCACGCCCTGAACAGATTGTTGATGCCCGCTCAGCTGGTCGATTTCACGGACGAGCAGCTGAACCACGACCCGGCATGGCTTCTGGACATATGCCGGGGGCATTAAACTGCCCGATTAGTGATCTTTTTGATGCTGTCACTGGTAAATGCAAGTCCCCTGCCCAGATAGCACATGTTTTTTCTGATGCAGGCATTGATTTAGATAAACCAGTGGTAACCAGTTGCGGTTCAGGGGTAACTGCTTGTGGGCTGGCCTTTGGTTTTGCATTAATTGGGAAGCATGATGTTGCTATCTATGACGGGTCATGGTCTGAATGGGGGGCACCTGATGCTGATCGGATAACTTGCCCTGTTACTACTGATTAGGTATCTCACAAAGCAGGAAAAGAATATGACAAGAAAAACAGATAAATCTCATACATTTACACCGGCAACAAAGGTTGTTCATGCATCAGTTAAACCGCTTGAACAAGAAGGCATGGCAAATATTCCCGTTTTCCATACCTCAACCGTAATGAAGCCTAGTCTGGATGATTATCGCAATGCTCGCGGAAAGTATGATTATGGAAGAAAAGGTACCCCAACATCCGAAGCCACGGAAAAAGCGGTTGCAGACCTTTACCGGATGGAAGACTGTGTTGCCACGCCATCAGGTCTGTCAGCCATATGTCTGGGAATATCAGGCGTACTGAAAGCAGGTGATCATGCGTTATTTCCAGATAGTATGTATGGTTCTGGTCGGCGGTTTATCGATAAAGTCCTTCCGCAAATGGGGGTAAGTGTCGGGATTTATGATCCTTGTGTGACAGCCAATGAACTGAAATATATAATTGGTGAAAATACCCGTCTTATCTATCTGGAAAGCCCGGGCAGTCTAACTTTCGAAATGCAGGATATCCCAGCCCTCACGAAATTGGCCCATGATCATGATTGTCTGGTGGCCATGGATAACACATGGGCAACAGCGTTATATTTTGACGCTATTCACCATGAGATTGATATTATTATCGAAGCGGGAACAAAATATATTTCCGGCCATTCCGATGTTAGCATGGGGTTTGTTGTATCTAGTGGAAAAACCGCTTCATCTATCCGGAATTATGCCCAGAATACCGGAATATGCGTTGCACCAGACGAACATTATCTGGCCATGCGGGGATGCGTACCATGGCTATCCGGTTGCGGCAATCTGAAGAAAACGGCCTAGCTCTAGCGCAATGGTTAGAAAAACAGCCCGAAGTGATTCAAATGCTCCATCCGGCCCTGCCGTCGCATCCCGGCCATCATCACTGGCAACGTGATTTTACTGGATCATGCGGTTTATTCGGATTTGTGATTGACCCCGATATTCCTATCACAGCCATTGATGCTATGGCAGATGGACTGGATTTATTCGGAATCGGGGCATCATGGGGTGGTCATGAAAGCCTTATCAGTCAGGGGCATCTGAAAAGAACCATAACCGATATTCCACATGGTACATTATTACGCATTTATGCCGGCATTGAAGATAAAACGGATTTGCTGGATGATGTTAAAGCTGGTTTTGATAGAATGCGCGGCAGTAATGCCTGAAAGGCCTAATGGTTAAAATACCTGAATTGGCGAAAGCGCCATCGTAACACCATATCACAAATCAAAAATACGACTAACGGCATTGCCATTTGTAATACAGATGCTACACCTAGTGCTTGCCTGCTAGCACTGGAAGCAAGGGTTACGGCTTCTGTGGTCAGGGTAATCATCCGGCCATTGCTAGCAAATATAGTTGGCAGATATAAAGCGCAACTTACCGAAAAACCTATGGCAAAAGCCGTCATGATAGGAGTCAGTAAAAGCGGCAGTTTAATGCGAAAAAATTGTTTTATCCTACTGGCACCTAGTGTTGCCGCCACATCAGTATAACGTTGATTAAATTGCCGCCATACAGCGCTTAGTGATAGCATCACATAAGGAAAAACAAATAACATATGAACCCAGATCAGGGTGATATAAAACCCATCAAGCCGAACCAGAATAAGCAATATCTGTAACCCAAACAGAAACGACGCTTGCGGCAATAGAAGAGCAGATAAAGCCATTTTTCGAGTTGCGTATGTCTTGTTGAAGACTTCTGTTCAAGCCATACCATTGCCAGGATAAGAGAAAATAGCGACGATAAACCTGCAATGATCAGGCTATTAGCACCCGCAATGACCATAATATCTAATGTATATATCCAGGCACGAACCCCCATTGGTCAGGCAGAAAGCCGGAAATCGCCATATATTGGCAAACCCCATATTGTTACACTGATCAGTCCTAGGATAGCAATCAGGCATGGTAGTATCGCTATCATAAAGATCAGATATTTACAGCCATACGCAATTGGAGGGTAAACATTACCTCTTTTACCCAGATAGGTTTGATAGCGAATAAACCGACTGAATATATAACCAGAACCAATCCATATCACACAGCAGATAAATGCCAATACTAATTGAACAACCGCGCCAATAGCAGCGATAAACTGATAACTGAGATCAGGATCATAAAACCATTCAAGAATACGCGGGGCTAGTGGTAACGGAACCGTTGGGGCTAAAACTAATGCCATATCGATAACTGATATAGAAAACATAAGAACAATCAGAACCGGTAATCGCATCCGCTTGGCTAATTGTGGATGGATAGCATAAAGCCATGCCGAATGTCTGCTATATCCCAGACTGGAAGCACAATCCATATAATCATTTACCCTAATCTGGCTGAGCGCAGACAATCCCATTAATAATAAGAAGATCAGTTCTTTGGCTACTAATGCAATTATCAACCCTATACCATATGCATCAGGAATAAGATAAATATCAGGTGGCCGAAACCAACCTGTTAACCATGGGGAAATCAGACGAAATAACCAGCCACTTGGCTGTAACAAAAATAAAAAACCCACAGCAATAGTAATATGCGGTACTGCCAATATAGGTGAAATAAGTCGGAAAATTATTCCTGTTCGACCATGATCAAATAGCCTTGCTAGCAAAAATATCGCCAGTAGATATGATATTAACGTTGCAATAAATGCCGTAAAAATACTGAGCCAGACAGAAGACCAGATAGCCGGTTGATCCAGAAACATGTTTAGCGGTTTCATGGAAAGTTGATACTGGCCAAGTGGTGCAAACCATCCTGACGCTGGAAGAATGGCGCCGCATAATCCGGCTATTATGGGGAACAGGCATATCAATATAATGAAAGCACGACTAAACATGATATCCTGTTTATCGATATCTGATTATTCTGTATAGCGTTCAGCCCATTGTTTTTCAATTAAAGGCACCCAGCTAGGGTGAAATTCGGGCAATGTCATCCCAAGTGCATCTTCATCAAGGGTAGCAATACCCATGGGGAGGTCTGCAAAGGCCTGCTGCATATGCTGAGGAAGTTTATTAATCGCCAGAACAGTCGGATCACCCCAGATATCCGAATGGGCTTTGCGAAGCTGGGCTTCAGGGCTCAATAGAAAATTGGCAACCACCTGTGCTGCTTCTGGAGCATTAGCATTAAAAGAAATAGCCACAAAATGAACATTAGCTAGCGTCCCACTATTATGAATATAACTGCGAATAGTATCAGGCAGAACACCCTGAGCAATACCATTTGAAAACTCAGCCGGATTAAAAGCAAAAGCAATCGATAATTCCCCATCACCAAGCATTTGTATCATAGCCGTATAATTAGCAGGAAAATTCTTACCCCCTGACGTAAATGTGGATGCACCAGATCCAGCCACTGCCATAAAGGATGAAGGGCGTTAACTGAATCAGATTGATCAACAGGCTTGCTAAAAATATGAATGTCTGGTGAGGTTTCCAGTAAAATCTGTTTCAGAAAACTCATACCAATAAAATCAGACGGTTTAGGATAGGAAAATCGCCCCGGATTTGACTGTATCCAGTTAGCCAATTCTGCCGCTGAACGTGGTGGGGAATCCATATATGCCGTATCATAGCCAAATACTAACTGCGCCCTGCCCCATGGTGATTCCTGTCCATCAGTTGCTACACCAAAATCAGTAAGAATACCGGGCAAGGCTAAAGGATCGGTATATTGGAAAGCCGGCAAATGATATGCCCAGCTATCAGAACGCAACAGACCATTTGCTTTCATCGCGGCAAAGTTTTCACCATTAATCCAGATCAGATCAACAGAGCCCTGTGAGTTCTTACCGCTTTTTTTTCTGCAAGAATACGCGAAACGGCATCTGATGTAGATGACAATTTGACATGAACGAGTGAGATGCCATATTCGGTTTCAACGCGTTCACCCACCCAGTCAATATAACTATTTATTGCAGGTGATCCACCCCATGCATTGAAATAGACTGTCTGTCCTTTCGCCTCGGAAATGATAGCATCAAAATCAGTTGCTCTTGCATGGTTGTGGATTGATTATTATCGTGCTAGCACTTACCAATATGGCCATAGCTATCATGTATATCTGGTTAAACAAGGATATGTTCTGGTAATGCGCTTTTATCAATGTATTCTCCATATATTGGTGGCTTATCACAACGCTATCATAGTTTATAAATGTTAATTTTGTTTTAACGTTTTGAAAATAATATGAAAAGGGAATATGAATACCTTATGCTAATCATCACAAATGCCAGTGTTGGATATGAAGATCAGTGGCTTTTCCACCCCATTGATCTAACAGTTAAAAAAGGACAGACCATATTGATTGATGCCCCAAGTGGTGCAGGTAAGAGTAGTTTTGCTTCGCTGGATTGCTGGTTTGAAAACGAAAAACATGATCAGCAAAGGGCAAATCTGGTTAAATAATAAATGTCTGGATAATTTGCCTCCGGAACATCGTCATATCGGGTTTCTGTTTCAGTCAGCATTATTATTTCCTCATTTAACGGTTGCTGAAAATCTGGGTTTCGGTATCCCGCAAACATATAATAAAACCGAAAGAGCAGACCGGATTTCAGACGCGCTGACACGGGCGGGAATGGCCGGGATGGAAAGACGTGACCCAAACACCCTTTCAGGGGGCAACAGGCGCGTATTGCCCTGTTGAGAACATTATTAGCCGAACCGGAAGCTTTACTAATGGATGAACCATTTTCCAGTCTTGACCATGATATGCGCGACCAGATCATAGACCTGGTCAAAAGGGAAGTAGAACGGCTAAATCTGCCAGTGTTGATGGTAAGCCATGATCCGCGTGACCATAGCCTTACAAAACATCCCTTCATCACCCTGCAAACAAACTAGATTAGCAGATATATTCAGGCAATTTCCATATTTATCAGCCACATATAAACCACGCTGATGAATTCGGATATATGCACAACATAGTATAAAAAGAAAACTGATATAAGAAAAGACTAAGCATGTATCCACCTGCATTCATGGGCAAATTTATAATAATATAGCCTAGACCCACTGCTATCAGTAAAAATATGCCAATGGTGATCAGATATCCTGTAAAGAGTTGAATGGTGTTGCCCTTAGTAAGAGCTAACGCCGCTTTAAAACGGAACGTATGTTTCTTCATGGCAATGGCCGGAAAAATCACGATAAAACGGATACAGAACATCAACCACGCAATAATGGCGATAACAGAAAGAATATTTATGATTCCGCCAATTGTTCCACCTGAAACCAGATTATTCACCATGAATAACAAACCCGCAATCGGCACAATAATGATCAGCCCAAGCAGAATATCAATCAACATAGCTGTAACGAAACGGCTATCAAAGCGAATATCAGGTGCGGAATGCGTGATTGTTTTTTCCATCCAGACAATAGCCACCCACATCAACAGAAAGGAAGATATTATGAAAAACAGGATGGTAAATATAAAATGCCCGGCAAATATGTGAGGCCCGTGGTGATAAAATAGGCTATCCAGTATATTGTTATGCATATAACCCGGTAGGTTATTATATATATAGCCCAGTAGGTTGTTAAACATATGGCCATATGGAAAACCAGCCATATATTTATTATGAAAAGAAAATCTTATGATCTCAAACCATGTAAAGTGAGCGGTAATCATCACTGGAATTAAGATAAACCAGAAATGTTTGATGGATTGAATAAGAATGTGGAAAGATTTACTAAAATTGCTGAAAACAATAGAGAATATAGGAAGTGTCATGACGCGTATTCCATGAGTTTTTATTGTTGAAAACACACATACTAAAAGACAACATACGATATTAATGATTATCATAGAGATTGTGATCAGGCAAATTCGCCCGCCATCTGTAGTACAGGAAAAAGGATGGCCTGTGTTGGCTGAAGCTGTTAATTGAATTGTTTGTTCAGAGCATCCATTGTGGATTTAAGCTTTGGTGAGGTAGTACAGTCGGCAATCATTTTCATTGGCATATCATCACTGATCTTCTGTGGGATATCGCTATATTCAAACCCCGGATAATCACGACTGACAGCCAGCACAAGCTGTGTTTTGCGGGGAACCCGTATAGTTGCTTTACCATCATGAAAACGGAAACTACGGCTTGTATTAACAGCATTAACAACAAAGATCTTATCATCAAATGAACATCGATTTTCCAGTTCAATGTGAACGGTAATCATTTCATCAGGGTCAGAAAAGCCGATATATTTATAAATTACCGGTGCTAGAAAATAGAGCCCTGATAAAAGCCCTGCTACGATGATAAAAGCTAAAATATTTTCACGCATTGGCACTCAACTTAACCCTAAGTCATATTATATATATACTATGAAGCATTAACACTATGGAAATAATCATTTAACAAATAATAATGTGTTAAACAGCGTCATTGAAGTTATCTGAGTCCGAGAGATTACATGCCATATAAAATCGAAGATACAGATGAAATTATAGAAATGGCTTTATCAGACCATACGACGTTCAAACAGATTGAACATCTATATGGGTTAAAGGAAAAACAGGTTAAACAGTTAATGCGAAAACACCTCAAACGCGGTAGCTATGAAGCATGGCGAAGGCGCGTGCGCGTATTTTCAGACCGGCGTGAGCATTATAAATAAATGGCGACTCCGGCAGGATTCGAACCTGCAACCTGCTGATTAGAAGTCAGCTGCTCTATCCAGTTGAGCTTTTGGTCTCCACGACAGCTCACTAAAGTCCTTCAAACTCCAGTCAACATATGGATTCTAACGCACTCAAGAATCTCGACACAAGCACTAAATTGATAGGGTCAGCTGATGACAAACTTACATATCAGCTGACCATATCAGCTGACCTTTTAGCACGGTAAAAGAGCAGCTGATACTCAATCAGCAAAAAATACCTAGGTCAACTGATGATAACTGACCGTTTATTGACAACCACAATTTGTAAATAAACAAGGCTATATTTAGTTACTAAAACCAGATAAATTATTGAAAACTTAGTAATTTTTTCAACAATCTTTATTATTTTGTATTGCTTAACATGTTTGCAAATAGTCAAATCATATTGATGTAAAAAATTATAAAAGAGGGCATTTATGAAAAAGATTTTAGTTTTAACTTTTTTATTACTTCAAAATATTTCTTCAGCAATGGGTGAAATTGGTCAAAGCTATCAATGTATTGAACAAAAGATTACTGCCGTAAAACCAGACAGCACTAATGATGAAATTTCTAATTATCAATTTCAATTTACTTGGTTAAATAATGAAATTAAACAATACCATTTATTTGAAAATGAAATGGAAGAATATAAATACAGAATATCTGATCAAGGTAAGTCTTTTTTTACCACATCAGATTATGGTAGTGATTTATACTGTTATAGAAAGATTTGATAGTTCTTCTAATTTATTAAGCTTAGTTACATTAGATAAAAATGAAGTAGAAGTTTCTTTAGCACATTGTCATCCAATTGAAGAAATCACATTAACTTCGTACAACATTGATGAAGAGACGTTATCATCAAAAATAGCTGGTGTGTTTGTAGATGCCGTGATTGATACATTTAATGAAAAAAGAACACATAGAGGAAATACAAAAGATTATTGAAGGAACAACAGAAGAGTATGCAGATACCATAGAAGATAATGTAGCTATCACAGAGATACTTTCCGAAAAAGCAAAAGAAACATTATTATGAATTTCCAAAAACATTCACAAATAATCTGGCCAATTCAGAGAAAATGCTGCAACTAAGTCTGGCTTTATCAACCCAAAACAGTGATATCGTTTTGATAAATGTCGAAGCGCATAAACTTAAACTTGCGTCTGTCATTATTGAGCTTATCGATAATTTCAGCGAAGACGATATCAAGGGTGAGAAAGGTCGCCAGTTACTAGCTAATTCCATTAAGGATGCTCTCAATTCAGAATTGGAAGAACTAGAGGGTTTTGGCGGTATTGAAGGTGTACATTTCACATCATTTGTTATGCAATAATTTTTCTTTAGAACTAATTTAGTCGACAGTTGACCACATACGTTAACCTTTTAAAGTCAACTGATGAAAATTCTGACTGATATCGAAAGGTCAGCTGATGAGGTCAGCTGATGTTCTCGAAAAATGACCCTTGTGTGTAAATTGGCTCTGACATTGGAGTTCTCCTAAGCTAGTTAGACCGTGTTAACTAGAGCTAGAAGAGCTAAGGTGAGCTGATGGCGACTCCGGCAGGATCTGAACCTGCAACCTGCTGATTAGAAGTCAGCTGCTCTATCCAGTTGAGCTACGGAGCCATATCAAAGTCTATATGACATCTGATATTACAATTCATCATCTAAGAGCAAGCGCACAAAAAGTTCTAGATCAGTCGACCCTTTCCCCTTTGGGAAAAATCACGCCATGTTTATGACAGAACAGCATTTTTTGTTCATAAAATATTTCCCAAACTTCATAATTTAGAACCCAGAGATGTTGTTCAGGTTCTATCAATACGCCATTTGTATAAACAGCCATACAAGCGGCAAGAGAAGGTGATGGGTCTTCTGTATCTTCTATCAGATAAAATGCCACCTTTGCCTGTGCCGGCACTGCTAAGACAAGAAAGAAACAATATAACGCCCCTATTAAACCAAAACGATAAGATCGGGAAAAAATGTCATAAATCTGGGCATATCGGTATCTCAACAATGTTGTGTCAGCTTAATCTATCATGACACGACATGCAAAGATAATACCGTTTTAACAAAACAGCTTAATGCGTCCAGGGTTGTTTTCTATTAAAATCGAAATTATCAGCATATGCTTTTAATTTTCGGCGACGTTGTGGGGTGGGTAACACAACAGGCTCAATCTGATTATCTTTAGCGTATGATAAAGCTGCATCCAGTGTTTCAAAGGATAAATGAAGTGTTTTTAATGTTTCACCAGATGACTGCCACCCCATAAGGGTATCAGGTGATGCTTTACTTTGGCGAACAGGTTCCATCACCCAGACAGCAGTATCACCCCAACCGGTATTACCAGATTGCATGGCTGATTTGGGTTTTTGAAAAATGCGAACCTTCATGATCCACCACTACATTAACTGGCATAAGGCCAAAGAAATATTGACCAGATGAAGAATGGTCGGAGTGGAGAGATTCGAACTCCCGACCCTCTGGTCCCAAACCAGATGCGCTACCAGGCTGCGCTACACTCCGACATGTGTTTTACAATAATGCAAAGACAAAACTATATTTATCGGTAGCATGGCACGAAATCAAGCCCTGATTTTAGCATATTGCAGTCTTTAATAATTAACTTGCTTCCAACACCGATATTTAACTGATTTGCATGGCCTGCTGGAAGTTCAAGAACAAATTGTGCAGGTGCAAGGGATGGAGTAGGTTGTCAAGGCTTTGCGGGGTAGTATGATGGGCAGTATTAATCCAATCACCATTTCCAGAAAAATAAATAATATCAAGGGATATAAATGTATTTTTCATCCAGAATGATAATTTTTTCCTGCTCATATAAAAATAACATACCATGATTATCGGTAAAAATTGCCGATACATCAAACCCATTTGCCGTTGTTCTAATGTTTCTGCTATTTCAACCAGAATCTGATGCCATTCTTCATTGACAGGGTCATAAACGTCTACCCTGGCCAGATCATTGGCTGTCACCTGCCCCATCCCTGTCATCATTAACATGACCAGAATTATGCATATACGGGCTGGCATGCTGGTAATAACCCAGCAAATCTTATTAAAGTTAGTTAAGATTGACATAGATTGATGCCATTATGACAATCAGAACAATCACTTGAACCAAGGCGGCAGGCCCCGGAATAACAGGCCCGGATACAGGATGATCTGATATCCATTTTGCCCCACGGATAGCTGTTTTAGCACTGCTTATGATCACATCGTCAATGGCTTTGGCCAGTTGCATAGACATCTTCAAGGGCACCAATAAGCAGAAGGAGCAAGACGGCGATAGAACCAATCCGAGTTAAGAACAGTTGAACGAATTTCCGGTGGGTAAAGCTTTGTCTTCATCAAAACAACAAATGCCAGACCTGCCAGTAACAATAATTGAAGTTGACCGGTCACATGACTTAAATCATAAGGATTTTTAACCTTGGCATATGGCAGAATCTGGTAGAATAATTTAGGGAAAAACCAAACCAATACACATGATTGCCGCAATACCCATAGCAATCAACATGCCAGTCAGGGGTTTTACCAATTTTCCGTGTCGTCGGATGCGCAAAAAAGTAAAAAATGGTATCTTGATCCCAGAATGTTCCAACACACCAGCAGAGGCAAAGAGCAGAATAAAATAAGCCAGCATAAATTCTGTTCCGCCAAGTGCAGACATGGTAAGCGATTTAGCAACAAAACCGCTAAATAAAGGGAAAGCGGCAATCGACATAGCACCAATGATACAACACATCATGGTAAAGGGCATCTGTCTGTATAATCCGCCAAGTTCAGAAGCCTTGGCCGTGCCAGTATGAAACATCACCGTACCAACAGACATAAATAGCAAGGATTTATAAATAATATGAACAAAGGCATGTGCTACCGCACCATTCAGCGCAAGAGGCGTTCCTATGCCTACTGCAACCACCATAAAACCAAGCTGATTATTCAGGCTAAATGACAACACGCGACGCAGGTCATTTTCAATCACGGCAAAAAACACGGGAAATGCTGTCATAACAGCACCAATCCAAATCAATAATTCCGTGCCCGGAAATCCCCGTGCCAGAGCATAAATAGCCAGTTTAGTAGTAAATGCCGATAAGGCGACCGTTCCGGTAATTCTGGCCTCAGGATAAGCATCCTGTAACCATCCATTCAGAAATGGGAAAGCAGCCTTAATGCCAAAAGCAATGAAAATAAACCATGTTGCCATAGACCCTAAGGTCATGGCTTCAAAAGTGATACCGCCATATTCATGAAAATACAGTGCCGCCCCACCAATTAATAAAACACCACTGGATACCTGAATGATGAGATAACGCATGGCCGCATGACTTGCCGATACGGTATCAGCGGCAAGGATAATGAACACGGATGTAATGGCAGTTGCTTCCCACCAGATAAACAGACTGATCAAATCACCCGCATGAACCGCCGCAATGGCAGCGCCGGCATATGATAAAATAGCCGTTAATTCTGTCCATGATTTAATATGCCAGCTATAAATGACAGTTAGAACAGCAGCAATATGAAAGATCAGTGAAAAGGAAAGGTCAGATTATCAACATGATAAAGAGATAATTCCATCCCCATCACAGACCACATTAAATTTTCACCAGATGGCGCAACCAGCGTTGTAGCCGAACACGCAACAGCCAGCAACATCCAAATATGTCGCAGATTAGCGGGCAGAAATGGAATCAGGCCAGCGCCAAGAATCATTAAAAAACCGGGAGGAACGCCAAAATCAGGTATCATTATGACCACCTTCCCGCTTACTGTAATAATCTTCGTCCCGCATGATAAATCGCCTTAAAAACGCGCCAATCATGACGACAAAAATAAATGCAACAAAGCCAAAAATGGCCGGAAAGAAAAACAATCTTCTATGGCATATTCACCATGTCGATGAAAAATGATTTCAAGTGCCAGAAGAATTATAACCCCTAAGACAATAACAAAGGTAAAGGCACGGCCAAAACGTTCCAATGTCAGAATTTCTACTTTTTTATTGATGTCATCATTCATTATGGCATCACCATCAGGTTAATCAGAGATAAAAATGGCCAAGGGGCAAAAATAACACCAAACAAAGTAGCAAGCGGTTATTACTGGCGGTATAATAACAAGTGGCAGTTTTTCAACATGGACAGGTGATTTTTCAGGAAGATAAAATCCGCGCATTACAGGTTCCAGCAAATACCATACATTCATCAATGATGATACGGCTAACACAATAATGATTAGCATCATGCCGTTTTCAGCTGCACCGGCCATCAGTAAAAACTTACTCCAAGAACCGCCAAGTGGTGGGATGCCAATAATAGATAATGCCGCAAGGAAAAAGGCCGCAAACACCATTGGCATACGATAACCTAAACCATCTAACTGTGACACTTTATTCAGATGCGCTGATACATAAATAGCACCAGCGCAGAAAAATAGCGTTATTTTTGCACTTGCATGCATAACGATATGCAATGCCGCCCCTTTTGCCGCTATTTCATTAGCCAGAGCAGCCCCCAGAACAATATATGATAGTTGTGATATGGTTGAATAAGCCAGTCTTGCCTTGATATCGTCTTTTTGTATGGCAATAACGCTAGATGCCAAGAATGGTAAAAGATGCCAACCAGATCAGCCAGACAGAGCCCCCCGTCATGGCGACAAAATCATAACCAAAAATATAGACAACTATCATCAGCATGGTAAATACCCCAGCCTTAACCACCGCCACGGCATGAAGCAAGGCTGATACAGGTGTTGGGGCCACCATAGCCGCCGGTAACCAGCGATGAATAGGCATCAAGAGCAGATTTACCAATCCCAAAAGCAAAAAGAGCTAGCATCCATGGCACATAAGCCGGATCAATTTTACCAGCCAGAATACCCCCGGGAACAAAATCTAGTGAACCAGTTGATGTCCAGACCCAGATAACACCCGGCAATAACAGCATCAGTGAAGTTCCACCAAGTATCCCCATATAAAGCCGCCCTGCCCGCATAGCTTCAGCGGTTTGTTTATGAATGACAAGGGGATAGGTAGAAAATGTTAACACTTCATAAAAAATAAACAGAACCAGCAAATTACCAGACCAAGCAATAGCTAAAGCAGCATGAACCGCCACAGCATAAAAGGCATTAAACCGCGTCTGATCGGTTTCTTTATTGCCACGCATATACCCAACCGAATAAATCGCAGCCATAATCCACAGCCCTGATGCCACTAGTCCAAAGATCGCCCCAAGAGGCGTCACACGAAAACTAAATTCAAGGCCTTCGGAAATAGATATGATAAACCATTCCGGTGTTGCCCCGTTGACCACCGCTAAAGCCACTTTCATAGCTGCATAAAAACTGACAATCCCGCCAATAGGACCCTAAGGCATCCCGAATATCTGGACGTGATCTAAAGGCCGGGGTCAAAATAGCAACAATAAGCGGAACAGCCAGACCAAGAATAATAGCATTATCAGCGGAAATCATCACATGCCCCCGAATAAGGTAGTAGCCGCCATCTTAGCCAGCCCTGTAATTAATCCTGCATTAATACCAAACCATATATTGGCAATGGCCAATATCCATAATGGTAGATAAATCATAGCTTGTTCAGGTAATCGTGTATCTCCGGTTTCGGATGGCATAAACCATAAGGTTTCCACTAATCGCCATAAGATAGATCACGGATAAGGCACTGGAAAAGCAGGACAATAGCCGCCACCTGCCAGTATCCAGCAGAAATGATGGCTGATACAAGATAGAATTTTGAAATAAAACCAGCGGTTAGAGGAACACCAATAAGGCTCAACCCGCAAATCAGAAAGCCTGTCGATGTAATCGGCATTCGGCGACCTAATCCGGCAAGCTTAGTTATCCCTGTTTGACCAGCTACCGCTATGGCCAAGCCGCCAAGACCAATAAACATACCACCCTTTATCATGGCATGATAAGTGATGTGGATAAATCCGGCTTGCACCCCTGCTAATGTTGCCATACCAAAACCAAGAACAATATAACCGATTTGTGCGACTAGAGGATTGTGCAAGCATCATCTTGGCATCTTTTTCATAAATGGCCAGTATCGTACCAAGCAAAATTGCCATTAAAGCCAGTGGGATAAAGACCCATTGCATGATCATTAACGGCATATCTGAAAAACCGCCAAAAACAGTCATTAAAATTCTTATCAAGAACATAAAGCGATGCCTTTGTTGCAACCGCGGCCAAGAAACTGGTCACCGCCATTGGGGCAAAACCATAAGAAGGCGGAAGCCAGAAATGCACCGGAAATACAGCTGCCTTGACCATCACGCCAGATACCATAAAGGCAAGTCCAACATAGACAGGTATCGGATCAGTTACATCAGACAGGCGGGATGCCAAATCCATCATATTTAACGTTCCTGTCATGGCATAACAGAACCCGACGCCAATGACATAGAATGTTGCCCCTATGGCACCAATTACCAGATAGTTGAATGCCGCAACAAGGGCACGTTTATCTCGACCGCCGCCCATGGCGACCAGCGTTACCGAGGCCAGAGATGAAATTTCAAAAAACAAAAAGATTGAAAGCATCAGCCGTCATTACCAGACCTAACAATCCACCAAGAGTTAACAACCATGCAGAATAAAATCTGGATTTATCATCTTCATGTATATCTTTAAATATCAATGAATTACTAGACAGAGTTGTAACAAAACCTAAGCCTGTTATGGCTAGAGTGACCAAGGTTGTGGCATGATCAACCGAAAACTCAATCCCCCATGGTGGTGGCCATCCACCAAGAAAATAGGATATTCGCGTAAGCGTCGGCGACATCAAGCATATGATCAGCCAGAACAAGCGCAGCCCAGAACGACAGACCAGAACTTAAACGATGCAAAAACCAGCCTATTCCGATGGGAAAAGAGCAACAATAATTGCCGATAATAAAGGGATGACAACAATTATGCCGGGCAGATGAAGCAACCAGTCTATCATGATGCTCCATCCCGGTTTTTAATTTCACGCTTTACGTTAAGAATATCGTCTTCTTCGATGCTATCGAAACTAGCCTTGATACGCAACACCAGCGCCAGGCCTAAGGCTGTTGTCGCCACACCAACAACAATCGCCGTCAGAATAAGAACATGCGGCAGTGGATTGGAATAAAGAATATCAGAACTGCCATGCCCATCATGACCTTTCATGATAATTGGTGCCGTACCATTGTTTATTTTGCCAAGTGAGATATAAAAAAGAAAAACAGAAGTTTGAAACAGGCTTAATCCCACCAAGCTTTTTTAACCAGATTCATGCTGGATATGACAATGAACAATCCAATCATCATTAACAAAACAACAATAAAATAATTCCAGTGGGAAAGCAGAATATCAGTCATTAAACCACCAGCTCTTTCTTTCTGGTAGATTTTGTTTTATTAAACCACCCTTTTTCTGTGTTTTTCTAGGAATATCAAATCCGGCAAATGCCATAAACAATCCCAAGATTGTACTAGCAACAGTCAAACCGACCCCGAATTCAACAATCAAGATACCATAATGCTGACCTTTCGCAGGATATTTGGCAAGAACATCATAATTTAAAAACTGGACCACCAAGTAGAAATGTCACAACACCAACACCAGTATAAATCAACGCACCTATGGCCATTAAAATATGAACAATTTTCGGTGGAGCGAGTTGCTTTAATTCTTCAAGACTGAACACCATCCCGTAAAGAATAAAGGCAGCGGCGATAATCACCCCGGCCTGAAACCCGCCACCCGGTCCAAAATCACCATGAAACTGAACATAAAGCCCATAAAGAATAATAGGCGCAAATAGGGTTTTAGATATGACACGAAGGATAGGATTATTTTTCATCTAAGCATCCTCATCCTTCGATTGATATTTAACCTTATCATCATTTTGATGCGTCCAGTTTTGCCCGTTAAGATAAGCAAAACACCTATTCCGGCTGTTAGAATAACAATCGTTTCGCCAAGCGTATCAAACCCGCGATAACTGGCCAGAACAGTTGTTACAACATTGGGAATATGCAATTTATCATAGCTTTCCGCTCAGATAACGTGGGGCAACATGCTGATGAACACAGAAAATGGATCTCCCATAGCTGGCAAATATGCGACTGCCCAAAATAGTAAAGAACCTGCTGCAATACAGACAATCAACGGCAGGACAACAAGCGCCCTATCCCGCTTTTCTTCAGCGGGAAGCCATGCCATTAGCGGCAAGAAATAAAACAGTTGAAAACCCTGCCCAACGGCAGCCTCGGTAAAGGCAACATCAACAGCATCCAAATTGACAAACATAGCCGCAGAAACAAGAGAATATGCGCCTGACATCACAATAATAGCAAAGAGCCGATGGCTTAAAGCAATCATCAGGGCAATAACCAGCATAAAACTAACCAGTGAGATATTTATCATTAACGTACTCACGTCTTATCTCCGTTTCTGTTTTGAACGGGAGCTGGTTTACGTTTCATCAAGTGAGCCACTTTCTGGCTATGGGCAACCTGTGCAATGGCATGACCGGAAATCGGACTGGTGAAAAATAAAAATACCCCAATCACCACCAATTTGACCGTCACCAGATTCCAGCCAGAATATAGACATAAACCTAGTAGGATCATTAGCCGCGCCACCAGTATCAACAACACCAGATGCATGAATACGAGCATAGACATCTGGCAGGCGCACCAAACCAATTGTGCCGATAATAATCAGAATTGATCCAAGACCAATCAATGATAAAGCAATGAATAAAATGATATCTTCCATGATCAGCTCAATTTCCCTGTGCTGAATAATTTAAGAACAGCAAATGTCCCAATGAAATTGAGAATGGCATATAATATGGCTATATCGATAAATTCTGGGCGTTCCATGATAAACCCATGCAAGGCAATACCGATAATTACAATGGTGCCAATACTGTTTACCGCCAACACACGATCAAACGCCGTTGGCCCCAGAACAACACGGATAAGAGCAATTAATATGGATACACCCAAGGCCGTCATGCTTACAATGAGAATGGTCATGACATTTTCCTATCTATCTGGCGTATCTTTGCCCATGGCATCGCTTTTCACATCATCAGCCATAGCAGAGGTTAAAGCATGGACAAGAAACCCGCCACGCATCATTTTAATAGTCACGGTCCCCGGTGTAAGGTGATAGAATTGGCATAAAGAACAAGCCCAGCCTCACTCATCTTTCCAGAACGGATACGAAACATAGATGGAGAGATATCATTAGAAAAAATCGCTTTTATGGTTAATATATTAGCAATAATGATTTGCCATAATAACCATAAAATATAACCGGGCAAACCTGTCATGAGATGAAGAGGAAGCCCTTCATCATCATAGGTCATGATACGGGAAGACATCCACACACAGAAGGCAGAAGAAACAACTCCAAAACCGATGATCAAAGGGGTATAATGACCTGACAATAACAGCCAGAAAGCAAACAAAATCAGAAATAATAATATTGATCGCATCATGACTATATCAAAACACATTAAAAGATAAGATTAAAACACAATATAGATTTTGTTCTAATGAAATACCATCTAAAACAAGATGACAAAATTGCGCATGTTTTTGTTAAAAAGAGATATGTTATGAAAATAATTGAAATATATTAAGGGGGATCAAGACATGAATCATTCAAGCAAAACCAGACCAGATCACGTACCGGAAGAAAATGTGTATAACAAAATGCACTGGACAATTATTGTTGCGCTCATATCCGTGGCAATAGCAATTTATGTTTTTGTCAGTGTAAACAGATAATATCTTAATAAAAGGTCGAAAAAGAAAAGGGCAAAAGTGTTTGCCCTAATTCGATCATAAAAATAATCCGATTTGAAAAGATTTATTCGGGGTCAACTGAAAATCGGCCAAATAAGCTGATGATTATCACAAGGCATAATGGGAAACCAACAACTAGAAGAAGTCCTATTGTCGCGTCCATGTTTAACCTCCATTAATTTTATTTATTTTTTTGTATCGCAAAACTTTTGGAAAGACCAGTATAAATGTCATCTTTTCCTATTATCATGGCTGCACCTAACGGGGCACGTAAAACGAAACGGATCATCCCAATCTTCCTGTGACAATAGCAGAAACAATTTACTGAAGCCTAGCCGCTGTTTTGATGCTGGTGCAAGCATTCTACATGCTCATATTCGTGATGAGAAGGCATACATAGCCTGAATAGCAACCTTTATGAAGAATTGCTTAACCAGATGGCAAAACATGTTCCAGATATGCTTGTTCAGATCACAACCGAATCTGCCGGAATATTTAGCCCCCAGGAACAGGCCGCTTGTCTGCTGGAAGTCCAACCACAATTTGCATCAGTTGGCGTGCGTGAAATAACTGGTTCAGGTGATGAAAAGGATCTTGCTTTTGCGGCTGACATCTATCAACAGGTAAAAGCGCAAGGCACATCCATTCAGCATATTGTTTATAACCCCGAAGATCTTGCCTTTCTGGTATCTTTAAAGCAACAGGGGATCATACCAGATGGCAGGATTCATGCTTTATTAGTCCTTGGTCGTTATAACCCGGGTTTGTGTCTGATCCGGCGGAACTAGATCAATTTCTTGGATCAGACCTCGACACATTAGATAGCTGGATGTTATGCGCATTCGGCCCTAGTGAATATGATAGCATTATGAAAGCCATCAAACATGGGGGCCATGGTCGCATCGGTTTTGAAAATAATATGTATTTAAAAGATGGAAGCCTTGCTTCAACATCTGCAGACCTGATCAGACAGATAACATGTGATATGACAAGTGCAAAAGGTGAGGATACGGTTAGCACCCTCACCTCTTAGATGATTTATCTTGATTGGAGTATTATCTGCGGGAAAACTCCGGATATGCTTCTAGTCCACATTCACTTATATCAAGGCCATTGATTTCTTCTTCTTCGCTAACTCTGATACCAATAATCATAGCCAACACATACCAGATGATAGCTGAAGATAGAAACAAACACCCCAACAAGAATAATACCAGTTAGCTGAGCGGATAATGTTGCTTCCGGATTAGAAAACACAACCGCAATCGTTCCCCAGATACCGGCAAGAAGATGAACAGGAATGGCCCCGACCACATCATCAATCTTTAGTTTATCAAGAAGCGGAACAGTGATCACAACAATCAACCACCAACAGCCCCAATCGCCGCAGCCAGAGGAACAGACGGCATCAATGGTTCAGCCGTAATAGCCACCAGACCACCTAAAGCACCATTCAATGTCATCGTCAGTTCAACCTTGCCATACTGGATATAGGTCAGGAAAAGAGCGACCACAACACCTGCCGCTGCTGCAATATTGGTATTTATGTAAATGATAGAAATGGCATCAACATCGGCCGCGCTACCCATGGCTAGTTGTGACCCACCATTAAACCCAAACCACCCAAACCAGAGAACAAAGGTTCCCAGAGTAGCTAAAGGCAGGTTTGATCCGGGCATAGGGTTTACGCGACCATTACTGGCATATTTGCCTTTACGCGCTCCAATAATCAGCACACCCATTAATGCAGCCCAGCCACCAACGGAATGAACAATCGTAGAACCGGCAAAATCAAGAAATCCGATTTGATAGAGATACCCTTCACCCCAGCTCCAGCTAGCCTGAATAGGATAAATAAAACCTGTCAGTACGGCTCTAAAAATAAGAAAACTCATTAATTTTACACGTTCAGCCACAGCACCAGACACAATAGAGGCCGCCGCCGCAACAAATACCATCTGGAAAAACCAATCTGAACCAGATGAATAGCCAGTTTCTAAATCTGTTTCAGAAGGTGACCAGATAGCAAAACTACCCATCCAGGTATCAACATCCATGTAAAGCAGATTATAACCAACAAGCCAGAACATTAGTCCGCTAATCGCATATAGACCAATGTTTTTAGTGCATTGCACAGTTGTATTTTTTGCTCTGACCAATCCGGCTTCAAGCATACAGAAACCAGCAGCCATCAACATAACAATGAAACCATGCATCAGAAATGAAAGAGAATTGAAAATATAAGCTGTTTCGGGGTCCAGATCAGCATAAACAACCGAAGGGGATACCATCAAAGCCATAACAATAAGGGGATTTTAAACATAACAAACACTCCGTTTAAAACAACAGAATGGTGATAACATATTGAACCGCATCATAATTGTGCTAGTTTTGCATGACAGTGTTGCATTTTTTGCAACAGACATGAAACCACTTATTATCGTATCAGGATAAAATCATGCAGTTTATGAAATCGATGCATTTTATAACTGTTATAGCCGAAGAAAAATCCATCCGTAAGGCCGCTGAAAAACTTGCTATCACACCATCAGCCCTTAACCGGCGCCTGTTAGCCATAGAAGATGAATTATCGTGTCCTTTGTTTGAAAGGCTGGCTATTGGCGTTCGCTTGAATACAGCAGGTGAATTATTTGTTTATCATATCAAAAAACAGCAATCCGATTTAGATCGGGTTCGGTCGCAAATTGCTGATCTGGAAGGGATGCGGCGCGGCCATGTATCAATCGCATGTAACCAGCATACACAAACAGGGTTTCTTGTTGCAGAATTAACACGTTATCGCAAATCCTATCCGGATGTCACCTTTTCTATCATGACTTGCGAAAGAGAAGATGCGCAAACGCATCTGAATGCATTAACGGCTGATTTGGCTCTAACATTAGGGCCGGTAATCAGCTCAGGATATAAAACACTGGCAACCGCTAGCATAATACCTGAAGCACTCATGCGTAAAAGCCATCCATTGGCAACCCGCCAGGTGCTTAGATTTTATGAATGTGCGGATTATCCTGTTATCATGCCAGGTATATCCGATGAAGTATCCGACATGATCAAACAAACAGAAATTGTTACCGGTGTCCCTCTTCATATTGTCACCAGAGCTGATAGCATCAGCTTGAGGGAAAATATGCTTTTACATGATGATGCTATCAGCTTCCATTTTCCTCTTAAGGCAGATCATGTAAAGGGTCAATTGGCAAGCGTGCCCATGCATTCAAATGATATGCCAGCGGTAATATTACGGCTTATCCAGCTCGAAAATAGGGTATTATCTGTTGCGGCTTCAAAATTCGCAGAACAGATCGTTGCCTATATGGAAACACGGTTTAATAACTGAGTTTTGTCAATTGGCATATAATTTGATAATATTTTCTAATGTTTTTTAATATGAGGCAAATGATGTCAGATTCTAACGATAATAGGAAAGATGAACCATCGCAGGAAGACCGCTTGGTGGAAGCGCTTAAGGTGCTATTGAAAGATTTTCCAGATTATGACCCTCCTCGGATTCGTATGGATGGTGATATTGTTATTCCCCTTGATGTGATGCTGAAAAAAACCGCGAAGCTAGTCGCGGCATGGCTGATGCCATTAGCAGTATGATGAATGGTGATAGGGAAAAAACCAAGCGCATGGATCAAATAGCTTTAATGGGGGATGATTGATGAGCATAACCGATGATGGCGAATATGGTCAGAAACAAATTGATTTCCTTGAACTCATATGGGGTCAGGGATTTCTGTCACCGGGGGAACAGCTGAAGTTGATCTGGTCATTGAAGGATTAGATTTATCAGGACTTCATATTCTTGATATTGGTTGCGGATGTGGCGGGGCGATTTTTCATTTACTCACAGAACATGGTGCTGCCAGTGCCATTGGTATTGATATTGAACCTCTTGTTATCTCACGCGCTACTGAACTGGCCAATCAGTATAATCTTGGTGATAAAGCAACATTTCAAGTCGTAACACCCGGAAAACTTCCCTTTCCTGATCAGCATTTTGACATGGTTTTTAGTAAAGATGCTTTTCTGCATATTCCCGATAAAGAAACCCTGATGATAGATATTGCCCGCGTGCTTAAACCGAAAGGGGTGATTGCGGCAAGTGACTGGATGCGATTGGACGATAATCCCCCTTCACAGGTTATGCTGAATTATATAGCGGCCGAAGGACTAGATATGCATATGTGTTCACTTGACCGGTATAGTAATGCACTATCAGCGGCAGGATTTTCAGATATTGAAAGGCAGGATCGCAACGCATGGTATCTTGATCTGGCAAAAGCAAGAATGGCTATCGATGACAACCGAACCCATGCTTTCACAGGTGATTGCATGTATAGGTGAAACCGAAGCCAATGAAACAAGCGAGATTTGGCGCAAGATGATAGGCGTGCTTGAAATTGGTGAACACCGACCGGGACATTTCAAAGCCGTCCAAAAAAACTAAATGAAGGAAAAAAGGTAAGAGTGGCGGGAGTGACGGGACTCGAACCCGCGGCCTCCGGCGTGACAGGCCGGCGCTCTAACCAACTGAGCTACACCCCCTCACCTTAAGTCGGCAGACAATAATGCTTTACCGATGGAAACTTATAGCCAATTCAAAATGGTGGGGCAACACTTTTTACCTTCATAACTCATGCCGATTCCATTTATATTATTCCAATGGCCAATAGGGAAAGCGGAAAAAAGATGACCTAATCCAATACGCTCAAAGATCTAGTTTTTCTAAGCAAAGAAAGAAGGGCAATTTAGAATTCCTTGTTATCATAAGTGCAATTTTACAAGATGAGGCATAGCTTTTTTATCAAGATATGGTCAAATTAGGTAGTGAGGAACCCACCAATTGGGGTGGATGTACCACTCTGGTTGACATGACTTATCAGATTGTCTGCTCAACATGCAAGAGGCTGAGTTTCTATAAAGGTCGATGACGGACTCAGCATTATTACAGAACTATTCTCAGCTTGATGTGGGCTTTACTGATATCGGCCTGAACAAGGCAGAAGCGTCGAAGGCTTTGATGGTAACGTGGCTCAGATGAAATTGATTTCGAAAGGAATACGTTGTCAGACTTGACTTCAGATGTTTGGGAATAAGAAATAGATTGGAACCTTTTTACCATGCGAAAATTATCCTAAATGATCCTATCTGCAATTTGTTATGCTTGCAGAACGCTCAAAAAAGTTGGGGGAGCTTTCTATTGAAGACTCTGAAAGAACTACTATGCATGTTGGGTCTAGATTACTCTGGCGCTGTTAGAACCAATTCCAAAATGATGACGCAACAATTTATGAATATAAGGTTTGACCCACCTAATAACAATTATAGTCTTTAAGATGGATGGGATAGCATTGATGAAATTGAAACCGCTTCCTGGGACAAGTTGAAGGCCCCGTTTTTGAAATCATCTTTGACAACCATGGGCAAGGAATTTATGGGAATAAGCCTTCAGCCCGAGGATACCGATATACAATTCAAGAAAAGATACAAACACATTACTTTTGGGCGTTATGGCTTCTGAACATGGTTTACTACCTCAACATGATCAATATGTGAGATATTAACCTTTGAGTGAAGATTATGTAATAAAATATCCCTCATTTATGGTGACAAGCAATGCTTATCAATTTGAAGTTATCAGCGGTCAAATACGCTAAATAAATACAACATTCGAAGATTGTGATGCAGTATAATAGAACTTATGATAATGACCATTAGCCAAAGAAGATATCCATTTGCAAATTTACTGAATGATACGGACTCTCTATTTTACACAGCAAAACAAGATAGAAGTTTCTATTCACGACTTCAAGAATTTGTTGATCAAACAGGTTTTTGAAAATTTGAAATTAAAGGCGGCATTTTATTATGAAAATGGCTGGGTCATTAAGCCTGATTGGAAGAAATGAACAGGCATTAAAGGTCATGCTGATGAGCCAGCTGTTCATATCACATTTGATGAGGCACAAGCCTATTGGTATATGGAAGGATAAAAGACTTCCTTTACGCGATGAAGTGGATAAACTTTGCCACCCAAGATATAATGAGCAGTAAAGACATTTCATCCAGAATATGAAAGGAATAACTTATCCATAGGCCCTACTGGGACGTCCCCTTTTGGAAGCTAATTGTCTAAATGCTTGCGGTAATCCTAAAGGTAATTCCAAATAGCAAACCAGACTTCTCTTCAACAGTCTGATGAGAGGCTATGGGCATGCAAGGGTGGGCACAACAAAACAAGGCATTAATGGTCTTTATGATATGGGTGCTAATGTCTGGGAATGGGTTATGTTTTTCTCCAGAAGAGAACAACAAGCTACGATGGGCGGTTCGTGGTGGTATGGATCAGAACAAATGAAGGCTGATTATGGAGCAACCAAACCAAGAGAAATGGCCGTGGTCTATATTGGGTTTAGATGTTATAAATAATTAAATATTTTGAGATAACTGTAAATGCGTAATTCCCGTGGTCAATACATCTCAGGTCACTCTGGCAACCCTTCTGGGCGACCAAAGGATGAATATAAGGTTGCTGAGCTTGCTAGAACCTACTAGCGAGGCTATAGATACGCCATGAACAGGCAAGGATGAGCGTGTTCGCGGTACGGCCACTCAGGCACTATTAGAAGACCTGTGAGGATAGCGGATCGTTAGTGGTTTTGACAGAATTCACAAGCAGGCGTTGCCAGCTCACAACTTTACTCAGATTATTCGCTTTAATATTTCATTGCTCACAATACGCTCACAACTAAGAAGATGATTAGCTTAAAAAAAATCATTGCTAAATTATTGATTGAAAGGGAAAATGGTGGGCGGTGAGGGGTTCGAACCCCCGACCTACTGGGTGTAAACCAGTCGCTCTCCCAGCTGAGCTAACCGCCCGAACCAAATTTTAAAAAAAATAATAAGGCCGGTATCTTATGACCGGCCTTATAAAAAAAATCAAGACAAATTACTTGTTCACAGCATCTTTCAATGGTGAACCAGCTTTAAACTTAGGCTGCTTGGATGCTGCGAATTTGAATAACTTCACCAGTGCGTGGGTTACGTCCAGTTGTAGCAGCACGGTTAGATACAGAAAATGTACCAAATCCAATGATGCGAACTTCACCACCGCCGGACAGTGCAGCCGTAATAGAATCAAGAACAGCGTCAAGAGCTTTTCCAGCATCAGCTTTGGAAAGCCACTTGTGTTGCGATATCTGCAATAAGATCGTTCTTTTTCAATGTTACCCCCATGTTAAAAGTTTCGGGTTTAATAGGAAATTTAACTTCCTATGACAAATCTGCCGATGCAAACAACAATTAGATTATAAAAGCTGAATTAATGTGTTATGACAACATCACCATCCATCATCTGTTCTAAACTTTATTAGGCATATTTTCGCCCTTCAGATATATCCAAGCGCAATAGGTTTATCAACCAGTGCCTTAATTAAAACTTCATCAATCATTTGTACAGGAATGATAGTTAGGGAATTTTTTACATTTTCAGGAACATCAGCAAGGTCCTTTACGTTATCTTTTGGAATTATTGCTGTTTTTATCCCTGCCCTAACTGCAGCCAGTAACTTTTCCTTAAGACCGCCAATGGGAAGCACGCGCCCGCGTAAGGTCAATTCACCTGTCATGGCAACATCACGGCGGACAGGATTACCGGTCAATGCGGAAACAATAGAGGTAACCATAGCAATTCCTGCCGATGGTCCATCTTTCGGTGTCGCCCCTTCCGGAATATGAACATGAATATCATTCTTGGAAAGAGAATCGGAAGAAATACCAAGAACAGACGCCCTGCTTTTGATGAAATATTCAGCGGCCTGAATGGATTCTTTCATGACATCACCAAGTTTACCAGTCGATGACACCTTGCCTTTGCCTGGGAAAAGTAACCGCTTCAATATTGAGCAGTTCACCACCAACCTCTGTCCAAGCAAGGCCAGTGGTAACCCCGACCATATCTTGGCCTTCGATTTCACCATGACGGAAACGTGGAACACCCAGATATTCTTCGACCAATGCTTCATCAATAACTGCTTTTTTGATATCACCCTTAACAATAGCTGTTAAGACTTTCCGGGCTAATTTTGGATAATTCACGTTCAATATTACGAACACCGCTTTCACGGGTATAACGCTGAATAATAAAACGGATAGCCTCATCACTGATGGAAAACTCATCATCTGTCAGACCATTATCCTTCATCTGCTTTTTGATCAGATGACGTTTGGCAATTTCCACTTTTTCATCTTCGGTATAACCAGATATGCGGATAATTTCCATTCGATCCAACAAAGGTTGCGGCATATTTAATGTATTTGCCGTGGTAATAAACATGACATCAGAAAGATCAAAATCGACTTCAATATAGTGATCCTGAAATGTTGAATTCTGTTCCGGATCAAGCACTTCCAGCAATGCAGATGAAGGATCACCGCGCCAGTCTGCCCCAATTTTATCAATTTCATCAAGTAACATAAGCGGATTACAAGTGCCAACTTTTTTAAGACTCTGAATCACTTTACCGGGCATTGAGCCGATATAGGTTCTTCTGTGGCCCCTGATTTCACTTTCGTCCCTAATACCGCCAAGCGCAAAACGTGTAAATTTACGACCAGTTGCTTTAGCAATAGATTTCCCAAGGGAAGTTTTGCCAACACCGGGGAGGCCAACAAGACAAAGAATCGGGCCTTTTATCTTTTTCATGCGTTGCTGAACAGCCAGATATTCGATAATCCGGTCTTTAACCTTATCAAGACCATAATGATCTTCATCCAGGATTTCTCTAGCCTTGATAATATCAGTCTTGACCCGTGATTTTTGTTTCCATGGCAATGATAGCAAGGTATCGATATAATTCCGGACAACAGTTGCTTCGGCACTGGCCGGGCTCATGCTTTTAAGCTTTTTGATTTCAGCTGTAACCTTTTCTCTGGCTTCTTTGGATAATTTGGTTTTTCTGCGCGTTCCTGCAATTCAGTGATTTCATTGACGCCATCTTCACCATCACCAAGCTCTTTCTGAATGGCTTTGATCTGTTCATTCAGATAATAATCACGCTGTGATTTTTCCATCTGGCGTTTGACGCGATTGCGAATCCGCTTTTCAACCTTGCATCACGTCAATTTCATCACGCATCATTTCACTAATGCGGTCAAGACGTTTTGATACATCAATTTCTTCAAGCAGTTCTTGCTTGCTTGCAATATTAATCACCAAATGCGAAGCAATACTATCCGCAATTTACCAGCATCTTCTATCTGACCAAAAGACACCAAAACTTCTGACGGAATTTTTTTATTGAGTTTGATATATTGTTCAAATTGCTTGAGTGTTGTCCGGCTTAATGCTTCAAGTTCAACATTCTGGTTATGATGTTTCAGATAATATCTTTGATTTCGGCTTCCAGATATTTTCATTATCCTTGACGTCTGAAATTTCAACTCTGTTGGTGGCCTTCAACCAGAACTTTAATAGACCCATCAGGCAGTTTCAACAATTGCAAGACTGTTCCAAGAGTGCCAATGCTATATAAATCATCTGCAGTTGGGATTTTCTTCGTTAGCTTCACGCTGAGTCACAAGAATAATTTGTTTATCCTTGTTCATGACTTCTTCTAGCGCGCGAACAGATTTTTCACGACCAACAAATAGCGGCACAATCATGTAGGGAAAAACAACAATATCCCGTAATGGGAGTACCGGATAACTGGTCACATCAGAAGCTAAAGTAGGATTATCAGAATCAGTCATAGGACGCCTTATCAAACAAGAATAAGATAGGTTTTATATTGTTAAGTATGGCACTAAATTCAAGGGTTTGAAAATCAGACTTATGCCGATATGAACTTATTATTGAGAATATTAAGCCATGCCGTCCGCTTCAGTTGCCTTAACATCAGCATGAACTAGGATAGGTGGTTTATTCTTTTCGATAACATCACGGCCAACAATGACATCTTTGATGCCTTCTTTGGTCGGAATTTCAAACATGGTATCCATGAGTACCTGTTCAACAATAGCCCTAAGCCCCGCGCACCTGTTTTTCGCTCAATGGCTTTTTCTGCAATAGCTTCAAGAGCATCATCACGAAACTCAAGATTAACATCATCCATATTGCAAAAAGGGATTGATACTGTTTAATCAGGGCGTTGCGTGGTTCTGTCAGAATCCGTATTAATGCGGTTTTATCAAGGTCTTCCAGTGTAGCAAGAATAGGCAATCTGCCAACAAATTCGGGAATCAAACCAAATTTCAATAAATCTTCAGGTTCAATATCAGCCAGACGCTCACCAGTGGTTCGGTCATCAGATGCTTCGATATCTGCCCCAAAACCTATCCCAGTCCCTTTGCCGCGATTGGCAATGATTTTATCCAGTCCAGCAAATGCACCGCCGCAGATAAAGAGGATATTCGTGGTATCAATCTGCAAAAATTCTTGCTGAGGGTGCTTACGGCCCCCTTGCGGCGGAACAGATGCAACCGTTCCTTCCATAATTTTGAGTAACGCCTGCTGAACCCCCTCACCCGATACATCACGGGTAATAGATGGATTATCAGATTTGCGTGAAATTTTATCAATTTCATCAATATAGACAATACCCGCGCTGGGCACGTTCAACATTATAATCTGCTGCTTGAAGCAGTTTAAGGATAATATTTTCAACATCTTCACCAACATATCCCGCTTCAGTGAGCGTGGTCGCATCAGCCATAGTGAAAGGAACATCAAGAACACGCGCAAGAGTTTGCGCTAACAGAGTTTTACCACATCCGGTTGGCCCGATCAGCATGATATTGGATTTTGAAATTTCAACATCATCAGGGCTATCATTATGCGCCAGACGTTTATAATGGTTATGGACAGCAACCGAAAGCACCTTTTTGGCGCTTTGCTGACCAATGACATATTCATCCAGAAACTCAAAAATTTCAGCTGGGGTAGGCACCCCATCACTTGACCGGGTGGTTGAAGATTTATGTTCTTCTCTGATAATATCCATGCAAAGCTCAACACATTCATCACAGATGAAAACGGTTGGTCCTGCAATAAGCTTTTTCACTTCATGCTGGCTTTTACCGCAAAATGAACAAAAAAGTGTTTTTTTCAGAATTACCAGATGAAGACATAATAAAAGAGCTCCTTAAGGATCTATTTTAGACAGGAAACCCACGCAGTATCAATGGATTTTTTATCATTCCGCAAAATACATGACCGAACCAATTTAAATATGGTTTCAGATTATTTCTTTGGGACTGGTCGTTTATCAACCACTTGATCAATCAGACCAAATGCCATGGCTTCATCAGCGGTCATGAATGTATCTCTATCCATGATTTTTTGGATTTCTTTCAAGGATTTACCCGTATGTTTGACATAAATACCATTCAGACGTTCGCGCAGATTGAGTATTTCTCGTGCATGAATTTCAATATCCGCGGCCTGACCTGAAAATCCACCTGAAGGTTGATGGGTCATTATCCGTGAATTTGGCAGGCTATATCGCTTACCAGCCGCACCAGCCATCAAAAGAAGTGATCCCATGGAAGCCGCCTGCCCTATACAGACAGTTGAAACATCAGGGCGGATATATTCCATGGTGTCATACATAGCAAGACCAGAGGTAACTATCCCACCCGGAGAATTGATATACATGGAAATATCTTGCGACGGATTTTCGCTTTCCAGAAACAGCAGCTGCGCACAAACAACAGATGATACCGCGTCATCAATAGGCCCGTTAACAAAAATAATCCGTTCTTTTAATAGCCGTGAAAAAATATCATATGATCTTTCCCCACGATTTGATTGTTCCACCACCATCGGGATTAAAGCAGACATTGTTTCGGTCACATGCGTCATTTGATTATCCTGTGTTCTGAGTTTCCCAGTAATTGAGTTGGTATTCCAAGTTGCCTCTTACAAGGTTAGCTTTCTTTTTTGGAAGATGCCGCCTTCTTTGCAGGTGCTTTTTTAGCAGGTGCCTTTTTCGCTGCTGGCTTTTTCGCATCAGACTTAGCCGCTGGTTTTTTAGAGGCAGCTTTAGCTGGTGCTTTTTTTGCCCACCTTTGGCTTTTCCAGCAGATGCTTTGCTTTTGGCTTTCAGGTCTTCAAACTCATCATTCTTTGTAAAGTTCTTCAGCCGTGACGGTTTTATCATTCACTTTACAAAGATCAAGAATGTAATCGACGACTTTTTTTTCAAAAATCGGGCCAGCCAGTTGTTGAGCAGCTTCGGATTCTTTGAAAAATATTCAAGCACTTCTTTTGCTGACCCGGATAACGCTGGGCTTCAGCATAAATTGCACGATTACTTTTCTTCTTCTGATACCTGCAGTTTATTTTTCTGCCCAATGGTCGGTGAGAACCATGCCAAGCTTCACCCGGCGATGGCAATCAGGCTGCTTCATCCTTTTCATCATCAGACATGTTTTCATCAACTTTATGATCATGATCATGGTCATGGTCATGATTATGGTCATGATTATGCTCATGTTCGGCTTTATAGAATTGATGACAGATCTGGGCATATTCCTGATTATAAAGCGTTTCCGGCACTTCAATATCATCATAGAGATCATATAATGCATCCAGAATGAGGTTTTGGTCTGGTTCCGCAATGCCGCTTCATGTTGACGCGATTTGGTCAGACAGAGCCGTTTTCAACGCCGCCGAGATCATCCATGCCAAAGGTTTTGGCAAACTCATCATCAATTTTGATGTCGTCATCTTCGCGAATTTCAGTGACTTTGACTTCAAATACACTGTCTTTACCAGCCAGATGTTCCGCTGGATATTCATCCGGGAACGTCACATTAACATCAATGGTCGTATCAGCAGATGCACCAATCAGCCCATCTTCAAAACCGGGAATAAAGCTGTTTGAACCAATTTTAAGCTGATGGCCTTCAGCTGAGCCACCTTCAAAAGCTTCACCATCCACACGCCCGATGAAATCAATCACAACTGTATCACCTGATTTAACTGCACGCGGCTTGGAAATAGGTTTGGTGGGACGATTTTCATTGGCAAGCTGTTCCAGTGCCTGATCAACTTCTTTAGCGGAAATATCAAGCTTCCATTTATCAACACTAATGCTGGATAGATCAGCATCCGGAACCTCTGGCATGATTTCGAATGCCATGACCGCTTTCAAGTCACCGCCTTCTTCATATTCGGTGATATTGAGCGATGGGTTTGCGGCCAGCTTAAAATCATTATCCTGGATAATAGACCCTGTGGCTTCATCCATGGCGGCCTGTATCACCTCACCAAGAACCTGTTTGCCATAACGGGTTTTTACAATGCTCACAGGAACTTTGCCAGGACGAAAACCGGGCATCTTGACTTGACCAGCCAATGTTGCGATGCGTTCATCAATTTGCTGATTTCTCGATATCAGCGGCGTTAAACGCAATTTCGAATTCCCGTTTCAGCCCGTCTTCCAGTGTTTGCTTTGCGTAATAGCCATGATTTATAAAAGCCTCTTGGTGATCAGCCATGTGATATCAAAAAAAGACATGGTAAAATTACCATAATAAAAATGGGGCGAGTGACCGGCTTTGAACCGGCGACCTCAGGTACCACAAACCCGCGCTCTAACCAACTGAGCTACACCCGCCATAAATTAATGACCATTTCATATAGCCAAGTCCGTGCTGACGTCAAGCATCTGATAGGTGATGAATATGGTTTTGTCTATATTTCTGGACAATTATGAAAATTGACGTTTATCTGATGGAATATGAAAGAATAAAGAAGGCAATATCATGATGCATTCACGCGCCGCTAATTTAGGCACAGAAACCGCTTTTTCCGTTCTTGCCCGCGCCGCCGAGCTATCCGCCGAAGGGCGCGATATCATCAATCTGGGCATTGGCCAGCCGGATTTTCCCACCCCGCCACATATCGTTGAAGCTGGCATTAAAGCGCTTCGTGATGGCCATCATGGTTATACCCCGTCAAAGGGCATTCTGCCCTTGCGTGAAGCTGTCGGGGAAAGCCTTTATCACAGCTATGATGTTGAAATTAACCCTGACCATGTGCAAATCCTTGCCCGGCGGCAAAGTGGTGATGTTTTTTGCCACTCAGCTTTTGGGGGAAGCTGGTGTTGAAATCATTTATCCTGACCCCGGTTTTCCCATCTATGCTTCATCCATTCGGTTTAGTGGGGCAAAAGGCGTTCCTATTCTTTGTCAGAAGATAAAGGTTTTGCCCTTGATGCTGATGATATCCTATCAAAAATCACCGATAAAACCCGTCTGATCATTATCAATTCTCCTGCCAATCCGACTGGCGGTGTGACCCCACGGGCGGAAATTGAAAAACTGGTGAAAGGATTGATCAAATATCCGCAGGTTTATCTTATGTCTGATGAAATTTATGACAAGCTGGTCTTTGACGGCGCTGAAATGACCAGTTGCCTCAGCTTTCCGGACATAAGAGATCAATTGATTATCCTTAATGGCTGGTCAAAAACCTATGCCATGACCGGATGGCGGCTGGGCTATGGTATCTGGCCAGCATCACTGGCTGAAGCGGCAGATAGACTGGCTGTCAACACGCATTCATGTGTCAATGCGGCGGCACAAATGGCGGCTCTGGCCGCCCTGAACGGCAATCAGGATTGTGTCGAAGATATGCGACAGGCCTTTCAGCGTAGGGCTGGCATCCTGCATCAGGGGCTTAATGCCCTGCCCGGGGTAATCCTGTGCCGCGCCCACCGGGGCTTTTTATGCTTTCTGCAATATTACCGGAACAGAAATGACGTCTGCCCATCTGCAATCCCGTCTTCTTGAAGATCACGGGGTTGCTGTCATTAGCGGAACCAGCTTTGGTGAAATGGGTGAAGGCTATCTGCGTTTTCATGTGCTAATTCGGATGCCCTATCCCGATTTGAAACCTGTCTGCATGCCATCAGCGAAGCTTTATCGCGTTTTCAAACCTGTCTGATTAATTAAACCAGCAATAGCGTTCTGCCAAATTTTATTTGTCCTAATATTTTAATCATGATCCATCGGGGGATCCTATCCATTTGCCTATAAAACACTGGATAAAATTTGTCACCCATCCATTTGCATGAAAGTGCATTTTTCACCACTTTTTCAATATGTGTCATACTTTAGGCAAATAAATATCTGCTTTTCAACCTACCCTGTTATCCCTAAATCAAAAACATAAAATATTTTTTCGTTTTATTACAATGGCTTAATTCTTTCACCTGATAAAAAGAACCGTTATTGCTTTGATAATTTAAAGCATGGAGGTTGCTATGAAAAAACTTGAAGTAATTATTAAGCCATTCAAACTTGATGAGGTCAAAGAGGCACTGCATGAGGTGGGCATTCAAGGCATTACCATAACAGAAGCCAAAGGATTTGGCCGTCAGAAAGGCCATACCGAATTATATCGTGGGCAGAATATGTTGTTGATTTTCTCCCCAAGGTAAAAATCGATATTGTTTTAGAAGATGAACTTGTCGAACAGGCGGTTGATGCCATTTTAAGCTCAGCATCTACCGGCCGTATTGGTGACGGAAAAATATTCATTTCACCAATCGAGGAAGTGATCCGTATCAGAACCGGTGAAAAAGGGTCTGATGCGATCTAATCATTTCCACCCCAACACAAACTTGAGAGGAATACCAAAATGACTGATATTAAAACCGTACTTGATTTCATCAAGGATAACGACATTGACTATGTTGATCTGCGTTTTACCGACCCAAGAGGCAAGATGCAGCATGTCACCCAGCACACCGACACGATTGATGCAGATTCCCTTGCCGAAGGGTTCATGTTTGACGGATCATCCATTGCCGGCTGGAAAGCGATTAATGAATCCGATATGACACTGATGCCAGATTTATCCCGGTTCTACATTGATCCTTTCTTTGCCCAGCCTACACTGGCCTTATTCTGTGATGTGCTTGATCCGGCCACCATGCAGCCCTATGATCGTGACCCACGTTCAACCGCCAAGGCTGCGCTGGCACATATGGCTTCAGCTGGCATTGCCGAAACCGCCTTTTTTGGCCCAGAAGCCGAGTTTTTCCTGTTTGATGATGTCAAATTGAAGTTGGCATGAATACCGGCATGTATAAGCTTGATTCCGTTGAAGGCCCTTATAACACCGCCCGTGATTACGAAGAAGGCAATATGGGTCACCGTCCGGGCGTAAAAGGTGGTTATTTCCCCGTACCACCGATTGATGGTGGGCAGGATATTCGTTCTGAAATGCTATCCGTCATGAGTGAAATGGGTGTTCCTGTTGAAAAGCATCACCATGAAGTGGCGCCATCACAGCATGAACTGGGCATGAAGTTCGGAACATTGATCGAAACCGCCGATAACCTTCAGCTCTATAAGTATAGCGTGCATCAGGTCGCTCATGCCTATGGCGTGTCTGCCACCTTTATGCCAAAGCCTATTGTTGGTGATAATGGCTCTGGTATGCATGTACACCAGTCCCTCTGGAAAGATGGCAATCCGCTTTTTGCTGGAAACAATTATGCTGACCTTTCTGAAATGGCGTTGCATTATATTGGCGGCATTATCAAGCACGCGAAATCGCTTAATGCCTTCACCAATCCTTCAACAAACTCCTATAAGCGTCTGATCCCCGGTTTTGAAGCGCCTGTTCTGTTGGCGTATTCATCGCGTAACCGTTCAGCATCTTGCCGGATTCCATTTTGTAAACAGCCCCAAAGGGCAAGCGTGTTGAAGTCCGTTTCCCTGATCCGATGGCAAATCCTTATCTGGCTTTCTCAGCCATGCTGATGGCCGGGCTTGATGGTATTCGCAACAAGATCAATCCGGGTGAAGCCATGGATAAAGACCTTTATGATCTGCCGCCAGAAGAACTTAACGATATCCCAACCGTTTGCGGTAGTCTTCGTGAAGCTCTGGAAAGCCTTGATGCGGATAGAGAATATCTAACCAGCGGTGATGTCTTTACCAATGATCAGATCGATGCCTATATCGAGCTGAAAATGGAAGAAGTATATGCATTTGAACACACCCCTCACCCGGTTGAATTCCAGATGTATTATTCCAGCTAACTGAACTCCTCTTGAGTGGAAAACCCTCACATTTCTGATGTGGGGGTTTTTTTTGCCTTATCCGCAAGTCAGGCTTCACAACACAAAATATTGTGATAGATTGAGCTAACTTTATCTAGATATGGTTTAAGTTCGATGAACAGCCTATTTGATGCTGATGCTTCTGATTACTCTGCTTCCGAAATTGAAGTTCTCGAAGGTCTTGAACCCGTTCGCAAACGACCGGGCATGTATATTGGCGGCACGGATGATCGGGCTTTGCATCATCTGGCGTCAGAAGTGCTTGATAATGCAATGGATGAAACCGTGGCTGGTTATGCCAACGCGCATTGAAATCAGACTTGAAGAAACAGGCCATCTGATCATTAGTGATAATGGTCGCGGCATTCCCATTGATCCGCATCCGAAATTTCCTGATAAATCCGCTCTCGAAGTCATCATGACAACATTGCATTCTGGCGGTAAGTTTGGCGGTAAAGCCTATTCCACTTCAGGCGGATTGCATGGCGTTGGGGCATCTGTTGTGAATGCTCTTGTCGGCTGAAATGACTGTTGAAGTTGCCCGCAACAAATCCCTTTACCGACAAAGCTTTTCACGCGGCAAGGTTATGGGTAAACTGGAACATCTGGGCACCGTATCTAATCGCCGGGGTACACAAGTGCGGTTTCTACCAGACCCTGAGATATTCAGTGAGCAGGCGCGACTTAAGCCAGCGGTCATATACAAACTTGCACGATCAAAGGCCTATCTTTTTGCCGGCGTTGAAATCAGGTGGTCATGTGCGCCGTCGCTCACGGCAAATCAACCTGATATCCCTGTTGAAGCAACGCTATCCTATCCAGATGGGCTAAAAGATTTTCTTGTTGATAGTACCAGTGATCATGATGTGCTGATCAGCCAGCCATTTCGCTGATCATGTCCAGATTGATGGTGAAAAAGTAGAGTTTGCCATGACCTGGTTTCATGATCACGAAGATGGCTTTGTCCGGTCATATTGCAACACTGTGCCAACACCTGATGGCGGCACTCATGAACAGGGTTTGCGTCAGGCCATTGTGCGCGGAATGCGGAATTATGGTGAAATTGCCGGCTTAAAAAAAACTGCAGATCTTACGGTTGATGATGTTATGACACAGATAGGTTGCGTGTTATCTGTATTCATAAAATCCCCACATTTTCAAGGCCAGACTAAAGATAAGCTGGTGAGTCAGGATGCTACCCGACTGGTAGAAACAGCCCTAAGAGATCGATTTGAAACATGGCTAGCCGCCGATAAAGACAGAGCCAGTTTTTTGCTAGAAGCCGCGATAAATCGCATGGAAGAACGCAAGCGAAAACGCCGCGATCGTGACGTAGCCAGAAAATCAGCAACCAAACGCTTGCGGCTTCCCGGTAAACTGGCTGATTGTAGTGCATCTGGCAATGAAGAAACGGAAATATTCATTGTTGAGGGGGATTCGGCTGGCGGATCAGCCAAACAGGCACGCAATCGCCGCACCCAAGCTGTTTTGCCCTTACGCGGCAAAATTTTGAATGTCGTATCAGCTAGTGATGATAAAGCCAGTCAAAATCAGGAATTATCTGATCTCGCCTTAGCTTTAGGTGTGCAACCGGGCAAAGCGTTCTCCTTGATCAACTGCGCTATGATCGCATTATCATTATGACCGATGCTGACGTTGACGGCGCCCATATCGCGGCATTACTCATGACCTATTTTTATCAGCAGATGCCTGAATTAATTGAAAAAGGTCATCTTTTTCTGGCGCAACCACCACTTTACCGACTTTCTCAAGGGTGATAACATTCAATATGCCCTTGATGATACCCAGCGCGATGAGATAATTGAAAATCATTTTAATAAACGCGGAAAGGTTGAAGTCAGCCGTTTCAAAGGATTGGGGGAAATGCCACCTAATCAGCTGAAACAGACCACGATGGCACCAGAAACAAGACGCCTGCTTCAAGTCAGCCTGCCGACCAGACAAGGCGATGACGCGGATGACCGGCGGCGTATTGACGGGCTTGTGGATACATTAATGGGACGTAAGGCGGAAAAACGGTTTCATTATATTCGTGATAATGCTCCAACCGTCATGGTTACTCTGGATATTTAAGACATTCTAAATATGCCTGAAGATGCTGATTTACCTCATCCGGTTTTTCCATTGATATCAGATGCCCTGCATCCGGGATTTCAATCAGTTGTGATGATGGAAACATATGTGACATATCATAATGCATATTCTGGTGGGGTAACCTGATCTTCTGCCCCATATAGGATTAAAGCAGGACAAGGGCATGTTTTTATAGTGGCAACATAATCACGTCTTTTCGATGATCGCTTTCATTTGGGCTTCATAAATCGCCTGCCCCGGTGCTTTTGCCATGGTAATAATCTGATGAACCAGATCGGTATTTTCCATACTTGAATGTGATATCATGCGCTTAACTCCGGCTCTTGTCATTCCAGTGTAACGGCCGCGATTGATCAGATCATATTCAGCAAGGCGTTCTTTTCTGCGCTGCTCGCTTTCCGCATAGGGGTTGCTATCCATGATCACCAACCTGATAGACGATGGGCGGCCGATAAACCATTTCCATGGCCACATATCCCCCATGGATAATCCTATGGGAATGATAGCGCCAGAAACAGCATCTAACGCCTTTTTTGCCATATTAGGTATCTTCTGATGGGAAAAGGTATCAGCAACATGAATAGGATAATATTTTTTCAAAATTAGCGATCTGATCGTTAAAAACAGTAGCTGATCCCATATGACAGGGGATAAATACAAGTGTTGCATTCATATGTGTGACAAATCCATGATACTTAAAACTAGCATCAAACTTGACTTTTTCCAATAATTTGCTTAAAGAAAATAACAGTGGTTAAATTTTAATTGTTTATCATATCATTCATTACATTACATAGAATGTAAATCACTTTAGGCACCTCATGACATCTTTTGCTGATCTTGGTCTTAGCGACGAATTGCTTAAATCTATAAAGGCCTGCGGCTATGAAAATCCAACACCTATTCAGGAAAAATCAATCCCCATTATCCTGATGGGTCGTGATGTTTTGGGTTCTGCTCAAACCGGAACAGGAAAAACGGCATCATTTACATTGCCGATGATTGACATTCTTGACGCTGGCCGCGCTAAAGCAAGATTACCTCGTTCTCTTATTCTGACACCAACGCGCGAACTTGCCGCTCAGGTATCGGAATCCTTTGATCAGTTTTCACAAAATCATAGCCTTACGAAAGCGCTTCTTATTGGTGGGGTAAGTTTTGGTGAACAGGATGCTTTACTTGATCGTGGGGTGGATGTGCTAATCGCAACACCGGGGCGTTTGCTGGATCATCTGGAACGGGGCAAAGTCCTGTTGCGTGATGTGAAAATTCTTGTCATTGATGAAGCAGATCGCATGCTGGATATGGGGTTCATTCCAGATGTTGAAAAAATTACCAAATTTTACCAAAAATCAGGCAAACTCTGTTCTTTTCAGCAACACTTAATAAAACCATATACAAAATTTCTGAAAATTTTGTGATAAATCCAAAAATTATTGAGATATCCCCCGAATCTTCAACCGCAGAAACTGTTGAACAATTTGTTTGCCAAACCACACCCCGCAAAAAACATGAAACTTTGCGACAATTGATTACATCTGAAAACGTAGCCAATGCCTTTATTTTTTGTAACCGGAAGCGTGATATTGCAAGCCTGAAAACCTCACTTAATAAAAATGGTATGGAAGCGGAATGTTTGCATGGCGATATGTCGCAAAGCGCGAGAAACGCCGCCCTAGATCGCTTCAAGAATAATGAAATCAAGTTACTGGTTGCCAGTGATGTTGCCGCCCGTGGGATCGATATTGCGGGATTATCCCATGTGTTTAATTATGATGTACCATCAAACCCCGAAGATTATGTTCACCGAATTGGCAGAACCGGCCGCGCCGGTAATTCTGGCCGCGCATTTAGTCTTGTCGCTAACGAAGATGATAAAAACGCTATTGATGCCATTGAAAAGTTGATCGGCAAATCCATTCCATCTGCCGGCACTGAAAGATAAAAAATCCACATCAAAGCCATCTGGAAACATCAATAAAAAACAGATGCAGATAGCAACGATATCACTAAAACATCCACCCGACGGAAAAAGCCAACCCGATATGAAGGTGAACGTGATGCACCACCAGATTGCAGCGGCAGTAGCTTCAAGGATACGGAACACACGCCAGCTTTTCTTCTTAAGAAGATAGCTTAATAAATAACCTAACCAATTGTTTTATCAATAACTTCTGATAAATCAGGAGATAAATTCTGGGCAGTTTTCAGTCGCGTTAAAGCCCCTTTCATCATTGCCTGTCTTCTTCGTCATATCGACCAAACCGTGTCAGCGGTAGCACCATTCTTGCGGCAATCTGGGGATTCCTTTTATCAATATCAGCAATATGATGAACCAGAAATCGATAGCCTGATCCACTATTATCATGGAACATTCGTGTATTGAGATTTGCAAAAACAGAAATAACCGAGCGTAATTTATTCGGATTATTCTGATCAAAGGCAGGATGCGTCATCAACTGTTCACAATGTTCTGGTGTTGATACATATGGACATGATGATTCCAGCGCAAACCATTTTTCCATAACCAGTGAGTGGTCTGCCCCATTTTTCAGCAAAAGGACTCCAATGCGATCTGTCGTTCTTCCACATCTGTCTGATTAAGCGCATTAAGACCTGCCATTGATAAAGTCATATTATCGGAACGTGACATCATCAAAGCCTGCTGACAGGCTTGTGGATCATGACTCAGCAATTTCATATTCATCAGAATATGCAAAAATCGTCTTTCCTGAGATGATAGCTCTTCCAGTCGGTTAACATAGTCGGTGATATAATGATCTATTGTATCACCTAACGCCAAACCCAAGATGTTTAGACAATTTCCGGCGGGCATTCCAAACGGCAACCGGATCAGCAACAGAAAATTGTGACTCGATCACTTGTTGGGATGGTATTTTCAATAATTCCGCTTTAACCGCAGGATCACAAGATTGATCCTGAACGATCTGCCTGAAAGCATCTGCCAGTACCTTAATCTGCTTTTCAATGGATTTTGAAACACTGCCCTGCTCTATCATATTCTGGATAATCTGGCTCATCAATTGCTGACCTGCATCCCAGCGTCCATAACTATCCTGATCAAAGGCCAACAAAGTGAGTAGATCATTTTCACTTAAATCTGTTTGCAATTGTACCGGAGCAGAAAATCCCCGTAATAAAGAAGGCACGGCATGATCAGGGACATGATGCAAGGTAAAGCTGCTGGATTTTTCCGTGATGTTCAGAACCCGATCAGGTGTTCCTTCCTTTTCATCATCACAAATAACAGGTAAAGCCTCACCATCTGATGACACAAGACCAATGCGTACAGGGATGACAAGGTCATGACGTTGTTGAACCGCTGAGTTATCCTGATGGCTTTGGTTGAAATGTAATGTTAATGCGTTTTTTTCATGATCATATGTTTTCAAAACATGTAAGACTGGCGTTCCTGCCTGTTCATACCAAAGACTGAACTGTTTCAAATCAACATCATTAGCCAATTCCATAGCAGACACAAAATCTTCACAAGTAGCGGCTTTGCCATCGTTATCTTTGATATAACGATCAATTCCCCGCATAAAAGCATCCTTGCCCAGGATCTGTTCCATCATGCGGATGACTTCCGCCCCTTTTTCATAAACCGTCGGGGTATAGAAATTATTTATCTCACGATAGGTATCTGGACGCACCGGATGCGCTGTCGGCCCTGCATCTTCGGGAAACTGTACCGCTTTCATCAGCGCAACGTCATTAATCCGTTTCACGCCTCTGGAATGCCTATCGGATGTGAACTCCTGATCCCTATATACGGTTAACCCTTCTTTCAGGGTAAGCTGGAACCAGTCACGGCAGGTAATGCGGTTACCTGTCCAGTTATGAAAATATTCATGAGCAATAATGGCTTCAACAAGGCTAAGATCATCATCTGTTGCTGTCTGTTTGTCCGCAAGAACATATTTCGCATTAAAAATGTTGAGGCCTTTATTTTCCATTGCCCCCATGTTGAAATGGCTAACGGCCACAATCATGAAAACATCAAGATCATAAACCAGACCGAAAACCTCTTCATCCCATTTCATGGATGCTTTCAGGCTTTCCATAGCATGGCCGCAAAGATGGGCATTACCATGTTCAACAAAAATCTGTAAGGCGACTTTACGCCCATCCTTAGTCACAAAATGATCTTCGACAACATCCAGATTACCGGCCACCATAGCAAACAGATAGCTTGGCTTTGGGTGTGGATCATGCCAGACAGCAAAATGTCTATTATCATCCAACTGGCCTTTTTCAATCAGATTTCCATTTGATAAAAGAACAGGCAATGATGAAGCATCTGCTTCAATGCGGGTGGTAAAAACTGATAGAATATCAGGGTGATCCGGATACCAGATAATCCGGCGGAAGCCTTCGGGTTCACATTGCGTACAATACATACCATTTGATTGATAAAGACCTTCAAGGGCGGTGTTCTGATCTGGATGAATACGGGCAGTTATTGTCACCGTTACAGGCTGATCAATGGTCAGATCAATATAGCCTTCTGCCAGATGGTTTTTATCAGGATGATGAGCATTACCATTGATATCCATGGCAATTAATTGCAACGTCTCACCACCATAGAACCTGATCGCCACCACCTTTTGCTGATAAAGGTGATATGGCAAAACAGCCCGTTACCTGAGTAAAATCATCATAGATAGCGATTGTGAGATGAACACTATCAACCTGACATTGAGGGGACTGGTAATCCGACCGATGGATCACCAGCTGAGAATCACTAAAAGAGTTCATATTTAGGAAGAACCGCTTTCACGGTTTGTTGTGTAGGCATCAAAGCAATGCGTATTACAGTAAGGTTTACCAGTCACTACATCATCCCCACAAAAATGAAAATCCGTAGATTGTGGATCACCAATCGGCCAGCTGCATTTGCTGCGTGACCATGTGATATTGCGAAGAGCTAATTTTAAGCGGCAAATCTTCACGGCTAAGCATTGGTGTGGTTTTTGTTTTCCGGGCAGATGTTCCGCTTGATTTAGCCCCACCCGCGATAGGTGATTGCCGTTTGGGCAGCCCCATGCGATGAACCTTGCCAGCAATAGCATTACGCGATACCCCAAGCTTTTCACCAATCTGTGAGATGGGAAGCCCCATTTCCCAGAGTTTTTTTAGCTTTTCCAGACGTTTTTCGTCCCACTGAATTGAACCGCTCATGTGATATCCAACCATTCACCAAGTTTACGACCACGCCCCAATAAAATGGGCAATCAGGTCTTTTTGATAATCCAGCATATGCCGCCCCAAATGGATCGTCAAACCCTGCTTTTGAGCAGCATGAAGCCAGTTTGTCATCTCAGGCACCATAATTATATCGGCAATGATTGTCGATTTTGCAACCCCTTCCAGATCAACTGGCATGGGATCATCATCATTCAACCCAAGACTCGTTGCGTTAATTAGCAGATCACAAGACATCTTGATAGTATCAATTTCATCAATAGAGGCAGAATGGACATTTTGATCAGGAAAATGCTTTCGGATCAGATTGGCCAGATCATCAGCTTTTGCAAGGCTTCGATTTACAATGGTCAAGCGCATCAAGTCTTGATTCCGCCAATGCGAAGGCAATAGCTCGCGCTGCGCCACCAGCACCAATCATGACCGCCTTTCTGCTCAGAAAGCGTATGCCCCTCGCCCAGAAGGCCAGCAACAAATCCCTTACCATCAAAATTATCACCAATCATACGGCCATGTTCAAAACGAATAGCGTTAACCGCACCGGTAATTTGTGCTGCCATACCCAGTTCATCGCATAGGTCTGCAGATGTCATTTTATGTGGTATTGTAACTGCAACCCCGCCCATATTTGGCATGTGCTTTAATGCGTTAAGCGTATCACCTAAATGGGCTGGCAGGATATGAATAGGCACAAGCACGGCATCAATACCACGTTCATCAAAAACCGGATTAAACACCATAGGCGCCCGGACATGATCAACCGGATGGGCAATCACTCCGAATAGCTGTGTTTTTCCTGTTATCTTGGGCATGCTCATATCTTTTTTCCTAATCGCCTGTTGTATCACCCAGCTGATAAAGTGACGCTATATCAATAACAGGTGGTGGGGCAACCATCTGTTTTATCATAGCCTGAAATTGATCATCATAATTTCGAGCCAGTGTTTCCGCTTCCTCAACAGATACTTTAGAAAAACGGATCACTTGCCCCGGTTTTCGACTAGCCAAGGCAGGAAGGTCAGCCTGAATAACCGTAGCTATTTTCGTATAACCACCAGTGGTCTGATGATCAGCAAGTAAAATGATGGGCAATCCGTCCCCCGGCACCTGAATTGAACCAATAACAATTCCATCAGATGCAATATCGGCATTATCCCAATGGGTCAGCGTTTTGCCTTCCAGTCGCATACCCATGCGGTTAATCAAAGGCGAAACTTTGTATTCTGATGATAGAAATGTGGCGATAGCCGCATCAGTGAAACGATTATCCTGCGGTCCCAACACCACCCGAAAAGTATCTTTGGGCATGAAAAATCAGGTTTAGGGATCATCTTTTCTGGCATATCACCTGATGGCTATCCAATAATGGGATCTGATCACCATCTGCAATACAACGTCCCTGCCAGCCGCCAATCATGGCATTTGGTGAAGTTGACCGCGATTGATAGAGAAGCGGTGTTCCTATTCCGCCAGATATAGCCAGATAGGCGGTATTTGTATCCACCAGAGATGGTATGATAATTGATAAACCTGCCCTGACGGCAACAGATCGATTAGCGTTAATTTCCACCTGATGACCATAGGCATCAGCAATGAGGAAACGTGCTATCCAGACTTCCTGTCAAGGCCACGCGACGGGTTAGAATTCATTTCCATTGTAACGCCGCCCATGCAAATTTCGATACCGGCAGCATGATCCGGATTCCCGACCAGCAGATTGCCCAGTTTAAGAGCATAACGATTTAATGCACCGGATTCAGGTACCCCAACCGATTGATGCCCTGTTCTGCCCATATCCTGTATCGTGGTATAAGGCCCGGCACGGTGAAATGTAATCACATCTGTCATCATGTATTAATCTCAATAACAAATTGACCAGATTTATAATCTGATTTAATCTTATTATATTTATTAATATCAATAGAATAAAAGGTTATTCTATCACCTGATCTTAATAATACAGGATCTGATTTATTTGCATCAAACAATTCAACCGGCACCCGTCCTATCAGATTCCAGCCACCGGGTGATGGTAAGGGTATATCACCGTCTGATCCATTGCAATACCAACAGATAAAGCCGGGACATGTGCGCGTGGGGTTTTCCGTCGTGGCAGATAAAGAGTCTGATCGACCCCTTTCATATAGGCAAGTCCCGGCAGAAACCCCATAATAGCAACTTCAAGGGTATTGGCCTGATGACGTGATATAATTTCATCTGTTGTCAGCCCTAGAGTTTTGGACATATCATCCAGATCAGGACCAAAATCACCGCCATAACAGCAAGGCATGAATATATGCCGGACAGAACCAGTATCATCGGTCAGATTGGCAAGCATGGGTTTAATCGCCTGCTTTAAAGCGGCGGCTGTGGTGATCAGAGGATTATATTGAACAAGCAGATTAGTCAGGCCGGGAATAATATCCTCAACCCCGGTGATGGTTTGATTATCCATAGATGCTTTTATGACATAAGCCAGCGCACGCGCGGCTTTTGTCGCGTGATCAGCAGTCAGATCATCCATATTTATCACAAGCCCATGATCACCAGCAGATAGAAAGCGACGATCATAATCCTGTTGGAGTTGTTCAAAAATTAACATAGCCTATTTGTCATATCCAATATGTTGGCCATTGAAAAGCAGGAAACAATATCGTTAAACTAAGAATTACCAAAAAAGAGGATAATATGAGCGTATTTAACCTTAATGCAGACATGGCAGAAAGTTATGGCCCATGGGTCATGGGCAATGATGATGCGTTAATGCCAGTTATTAATTCAGCAAATATTGCCTGTGGTTTTCATGCTGGTGACTATAACATTATGGTCAACACCATGCGAAACGCCGCCGCTCACAATGTTAGCATTGGTGCCCATCCGGGGTTTTATGATCTGCATGGCTTTGGTCGCCGACAGATCAATCTATCCTTTAATGAAATTGAACATCTAATTGCCTATCAGCTGGGGGCAGCCTTGGGGGCGGCCGCACTGGCAGGAGCAAAAGTAACCCATGTCAAACCGCATGGTGCGCTAAATAATATGGCTGCCACGCATGCTGATATGGCCAAGGCCATTGCCCGTGCCATTAAAGCGGTTGATGCAACACAAATCTTTCTGGCCCCTGTCCTAAGTGAGCTGGTTATTGCTGGTGAGGCATGCGGATTAACCGTAGCGCAGGAAATATTTGCCGACCGTGCCTATATGCCTGATGGCCAGTTAGCCCCAAGAAGTCGCCCTGACGCCATGATTCATGATCCTGATATTGCTCTAGCGCAATCATTATCTATGCTGACCGAGCATCACATTACTGCAATTGATGGTACAAAATTGGCTATCACACCACATTCCCTATGCGTTCATGGTGATGGGCCATCAGCAGTCGCCATGGCTAAACATCTGCAATCCGGCCTCATCAAAGCAGGATTAACAGCGAAAACCCTGCCAGACATGATGCTATAAACACATATTGATGATTATTCTGATACTGGCTTGAAATTAAGTGAGGCGGAATTGATGCAATAACGTTCACCAGTTGGTTCAGGCCCGTCAGGAAAGATATGACCTAGATGAGCATCACAAGTAGCGCAATGCACTTCTGTTCTGGTCATGAAAAATGACCTATCTGTGGTTGTTTCAACCATATCCTTGTTTAATGGTTCCCAGAAGCTAGGCCAGCCAGACCCGGAATCATATTTTGTATCAGACGAAAACAGCTCTTCCCCACAGCAGATACAGTTATATTTGCCTTCGGCTTTATTATCCCAGTAAGCGCCAGTAAAAGCGCGTTCCGTTCCATGCTGGCGGGTAACCTGATACTGTTCATCTGTCAGCATGGCTTTCCATTCTTCATCGGTTTTGGTTATCTTTGTCATGATATGCTCCATCTTTCATCCTGATATAAGCATGTATCAGCGTGTTGAAAAGGTCTTGACCGCCATTAACATGCGTGTTGCCGTAGTCAGCAGGCACAAACATCCAAAAACAAGCGCAAACCAGAAAAACCATTCCGGAAAAATACAGATTAATATGAGGAACCCAAAGGTTTCTGCCCCTTCGGTTAGGCCACCCAGATAGTAAAAGGATTTATGACTATGTGGGTAAATATCGATATCATGTTTTGCGGCAATGATGGCAAAAGTTAAAAAAGATGATCCTGTCCCAACGAAACAGAAAATCAAAAACGCCGCTATCTGGCCATGCGCCGGATCCGCGATAGCAAAGCCTAGCGGAATAGAGGAATAGAATAGAAAATCAAAAACAATATCCATATATCCACCTAGATCCGTGGTGCCAGCCTGTCTTGCCACAGCGCCATCCATTCCATCAGCCAGACGATTAAGACAGATAAAGACTAAAGCTGCCCAGTAATACTGAAAACACACCATGATAAATGCCAGCAACCCAATCCCTGCACCAATATAAGTGATAGTATTCGCCGCCACCCCAAGCCGGTTTAACCCACGCGCTGGCAGTAGAAGCAGAATATCAACCGCTGGTTTTAATTTGGTATCCAGCATAGTTACTGGTTTGGAATGATAAATATCTGATCAGGATATATCAGATCAGGATTTTCAATTTCGCCAGCATTTGAGCTGTAAATATCAACATATCTGATCCCCTTGCCATAAGTGCGATAGGCAATACGCCACAAGGCATCACCTTTTTGAACGACAACAAGCGCATTGCCCGACAAGGTTTCATCCAGTTTGGCTTTGCTGAGAATAATGCGGGCAGATGCCAATAGCTGATCATCATCATCGGTCATGGTAACTTTTACCGGAAACTGATCCTTATCCGGAATATCTGTTTCAGCCAGATATCCTTCGGGACTTATGGTAACACTGGCTGGCATCTGATCAATCAGAACAGCAATATTGCCCTGCCCCTGCCGAAACCCTGATACGGCCATCCGGTTATCAGCAAGCGCATCTATCATGCGAATGGTCACTTTAGGCGGTAAGCTCGGATCAGCAACCATATCTGCCGGAACAGTAGGATCAACTGTTATAACAGGGCTATCAGTCACGGAAATAACGCTGTCATCAACATCTTCTGTTAATGGGGATTGCAATAATTCAGCCTGCATCTGCACCGCTTCATCAACAGGTACTAGTGCTACTAATGGTGCTTCATCCCTATTTTCAGGAATAACCAGAACAACCCCACGGTTTGATAAAATGACGTTACCATCTTCGGTAATGGCGGTCACCGTTAACATATATGTCCCCGCCGCTAAAGCTTCATCAGGTATAGCAACCCAGTCACCTTTAGCATTTACCTTTGCTGTCGCGATAAGGCGATCACCGTGATAAATTTCAATATGGGTGCCGGATTGTGGCTTGCCCGCTCAACACCACAATGCCATCAGGGGATACATTCACCAGATCAAGTGATACGAATTCGGCTTCTGCTTCGGCTTCATGATTTGGATCAACCCCGGCAATTGATAACTCTCGGTTTCAGATTGCTGCTTCTTCTTCGTCTGAAATGGATTATCGGTTACAGCCTGATCATCCGATATGATAATATCAGTCTTTTCAACGGATGCATCTTGCGTGGTTTCCGTTAAGTTTGGGGTGTTATTTTCCGGTGCTGTCTGATATAGATATAACCCAAGAATAATTAAACAAAAGGCGGCGGCAATGGCTGTGAATATGACAGGTAGGTTTTTCATTATGCGCCTCTCCTTTTCAACAGATTACCCTATTCCATGTGGGATGACAACGTTACCATTTCTGGATGTAGTATGAATATCTGCGTATTTTCCGGCTCATCAGCTGCAACATCACCTGAATTGCTTGCCATGGCTGAACGGGTTGGCGCCATGATTGCAGCGCGCCACATGGGAATGATCTATGGCGGGGGCAGCACCGGCATGATGGGGGCATCGGCATCTGGTGCCATGTCCCATGGCGGTACGGTTCATGGTATTATTCCCCGCTTCCTGCAAAACCTTGAAGTCGTCAATGAAGATATCAGCCGATTAACCGTGACAGAAAACATGCATCAACGTAAACAGATGATGTATGAAGAAGCAGATGCGTTTATTGTTCTTCCGGGCGGCTTTGGCACAATGGAAGAAATGATAGAAGTGCTAACCTGGTGCCAGCTAAAGGTAATCAATAAGCCTATTTTTATTTTTAATCCTGACGGATATTGGGATCATATGCTGGCTATGTTTGATCACGCCGCAACAACCGGCTTTATCCGTCCACAACATAAATCACTGGTACAGGCATTAGCTTCGCTTAACGATATAGCGGATGCTCTGGATCAACTTATAGCAGATTTGAATAATACCGAAAATCCAATTTCCAATCTCTGACCAGACACTAAGGGGGATCTGATGTCTAAAATTAAAGTAAAAAATCCGGTTGTCGAACTTGATGGCGATGAAATGACGCGCATCATCTGGCAAAAAATCAAAGATAAACTGATCCATCCCTATCTTGATATTGATCTGAAATATTATGATCTGGGCATTGAATATAGAGACCAGACCGATGATCAGGTTACTGTGGATGCGGCAAATGCCATAAAAACCCATGGTGTTGGCATTAAATGCGCCACCATTACCCCTGATGAAGCGCGTGTGGAAGAATTTGACCTGAAGCGAATGTATCGTTCACCCAATGGTACCATCCGAAACATTATTGGCGGAACCGTTTTCCGTCAGCCCATCATCTGCCAGAATGTTCCCCGTCTGGTGCCCAACTGGACCGACCCGATTGTTATTGGTCGCCATGCTTTTGGAGATCAGTATCGAGCCACTGATTTTCTGGTTGATAAGCCGGGTAAACTGACCCTCACCTTTACGCCAGATGATGGCAGTGAGGCTGTCACCCATGAAGTGTTTCAATTCCCTGATAGCGGCATAGCGATGGGAATGTATAATCTGGACGAATCCATCCGCGGATTTGCCCGTGCCTGTTTCAATTATGGCCTTAATCTGGGCTGGCCTGTTTATCTATCCACAAAAAATACCATTCTCAAAGCCTATGACGGGCGATTTAAAGATATTTTTGAAGAGATATTCAATACTGAGTTTCGTTCTGATTTTGAAGCAAAAGGGATCATTTACGAACATCGCCTGATCGATGATATGGTTGCGTCTGCCCTGAAATGGAATGGTAAGTTTATATGGGCCTGTAAAAATTACGATGGTGATGTGCAATCAGATACCGTCGCACAAGGCTTTGGCTCACTGGGATTGATGACATCTGTTCTGATGACGCCAGATGGAAAAACGATTGAAGCTGAAGCGGCTCATGGAACGGTTACACGCCATTATCGCCAGCATCAAGCAGGACAACCCACTTCAACAAATCCCATTGCTTCCATTTTTGCATGGACGCAAGGATTAGCATATCGTGCCAAATTTGATGATACCCCCGCACTGGCCGCTTTCTCAAAAACGCTTGAAAAAGTCTGCATAAACACGGTCGAAAACGGTGAAATGACAAAAGATCTGGCTTTATTGATCAGTAAGGATCAACCCTTCCTGACAACTGATGATTTTCTTGATGCTATTGACCAAAATCTTCAGGCTGCAATGGCCTGATCAATCCCTTATCTTAAACCCATTGCTATCAACAGAACCCTTCTGGGATAGACGGAAATCTATCCCAGCATGGTTTCACAAGCATCCATAATGGCAGAAATGGCCTGATCGGCTTTATCAGCATCTGGCCCGCCGGCTTGAGCCATATCTGGCCTGCCACCGCCGCCTTTACCGCCCATTTGTTCCGCTCCGATCCGCACCAGATCAACAGCATTTAGCCGGCCTGTTGCCTTAGGACTTACCGCCACAACAAGCGATGCCTTCCCATCCATACAAGAAACCAGCACAACAGCACCCTCTGCCTGTTTGATCATATTATCTGCAATGGATTTTAATTCTTTGGCAGGCGTATCAGTCAATATGCGTCCTGTTAAATGAAGACCAGCAATTTCACGGTTGGTCATACCAGAAGCATCACCGCCCCCTTCTGCCAGTTTCCGCCGCAAATCTGCTATCATCTGTTCTGCCTGTCGGCGTTCCTGAAGCAAGGTATCAAGCCTTGCCGGCAACTGATCAGGTGTTGTTTTCAATACTTGCGATGAAGCGTTAAGAATATCAAGCCGGTCATTAATCCAGTTAATGGCTCCATCATTCGTGACAGCTTCTATCCGGCGTACCCCGCCTGCAACTGCACTTTCAGAAACAATTTTAAATAGACCGATTTCACCCGTTTGATTGACATGCGTGCCGCCTCATAATTCTACCGACCAAGCCGCGCGGCCATCTATATCCGTGTGACCACCCATGGAAACCACCCGCACTTCATCACCATATTTTTCACCAAATAACGCCAACGCTCCCTCAGCAATAGCATCATCTTGTGTCATAAGCCGGGTTGTTACTTCGGAATTAAGCATAAGCCGGTGATTGACCAAGGCTTCAATGGTCGACAACTCATTATGATCAACCTGTTTGGTATGGCTAAAATCAAAACGCAACCGTTCAGGGCTTACCTGTGACCCTTTCTGCATAACATGGGTGCCAAGAACTTCGCGCAAAGCCTCTTGCAATAAATGGGTAGCGGAATGATTACATTTCAAACGTTGACGCCGCTCATCATCAACGACAAACTTACATCCCTGATTTAATTTTATATCTTTATGCGCTGTAATCACATGAAAAAATACACCTGATGATGTTTTCCAAGTATCTGTTACATTAGCCAGAGTTTCCCCATTGGTTTCATCATAAATGACGCCCGTATCACCCATCTGACCACCGGATTCAGCATAGAACGGTGTCTGATTGGCAATCAGCAAAGCGTTATCACCAGCATTTATGCTATCTGTTTCAGCGTCATCTTTGACCAGCCCCACAATCATGCCATTGGCAGTCGTTGTGGTATAGCCTAAAACTCGGTTGCGCCAGCCTGTTCGGCGATCTGCAGATATACTGGTGACATGCCTTTGTCACCAGAACCCTGACCATGCTTTTCTGGCGGCCGCTTTTTGTTTTTCCATAGCAGCATCAAAGCCTTGCTGATCAACCGTCCAGCCATGACCACGCAGAACATCCTGTGTCAGATCAATGGGAAACCCGTAAGTATCATAGAGTTTAAACGCAACCTGCCCATCCAGATGTTGAGACGTCGGATTTTTATTCAACTTCATCCATGAGGATTTTCAGGCCACGATCAAGTGTTTCCTTAAATCGCGTTTCTTCCAGTTTCAGAATTTCCGTCATCAGAGCCTGGGCACGGCCAAGTTCGGTGTAATGTCCACCCATCACATCCACAAGAGACGGAACCAGCTTATACATCAGGGGATCTCTGCACCCCATTTGATGCGCATGACGCATGGCACGGCGCATAATGCGGCGCAGGACATAGCCCCTGCCTTCATTGGATGGTAACACACCATCGGCAATCAGAAACAGGATGAACGCAAATGATCAGCAATCACTCTATGGGAAACCTTATGTTCACCATCAATCGCAACATTGGCATGTTCTGCAGATGACGCAATCAGATGCTGCATCAGATCAATATCATAATTATCATGCTAACCCTGCATAATAGCGGCAATCCGTTCAATCCCCATTCCTGTATCAATTGATGGTTGCGGCAATGATACTCGCTGATCTGGCGATTTTTGTTCATATTGCATGAATACCAGATTCCAGATTTCAATAAATCTATCACCATCTTCATCAGGTGATCCCGGAGGCCCACCGGGAATATGGTCACCATGATCATAAAAAATCTCAGAACAGGGGCCGCAAGGGCCAACATCACCCATTGACCAGAAATTATCAGAGGTTGCAATACGGATAATCCGGTCATCGGATAATCCGGCAATGGATTTCCAGAATTGCGCGGCTTCTTCATCATCATGGTATATAGTGACAAGAAGTTTATCTTTCGGTAGACCAAAATCCTTTGTTATCAGATTCCAGGCCAGTTCAATGGCATGTTCCTTGAAATAATCACCAAAGGAAAAATTACCAAGCATTTCAAAAAACGTATGGTGGCGTGCCGTATGGCCGACATTTTCCAGATCATTATGTTTACCACCTGCTCTGACACATTTCTGCGCTGTGACAGCACGCGGAATGGCACGGCTTTCAGCGCCAGTAAATACGTTTTTGAACTGAACCATCCCAGCATTTGTAAATAACAAGCTAGGATCATTATGCGGTACCAAGGGGCTGGAACTGACCACTTCATGGTCGTTTGCATCAAAATAATCCAGAAAAGCTTTGCGGATATCATTTACAGTTAGCATATCATCTTCCTTTGTCTGCATCAGATGTAGAAAAGTTGAGATGATTTGTCCAGAAAACAGACGTAAAAATCAAAAAAACAATTCAAGATCAGGATATCTTTATCCTTTTATGGAAATCAAGCCTAACCTGATCAGAATAATTTATATATTATTCATTGCCTGGTGGAATGGCATCACCAGATGATTGATCATCATTTTCCACATTATCAGTATCACCATTTGATTCCAGCATAACCGGTTTCAAACAATCCGGCATTTTGCCTCAATGCATGCTCGACTTCATTTGCAATATCTGGGTTTTCAATCATAAATTGCTTGGCATTTTCTCGCCCCTGCCCGATACGCTGGGTCTTATAAGAATACCATGACCCTGATTTTTCAATCAGATTAGCGGCAACACCCAGATCAATCAGTTCACCAGATTTTGAAATGCCTTCGCCATACATGATATCAAATTCAGCCTGACGAAATGGTGCGGCTACCTTATTTTTGATAATTTTAACGCGCGTCTGGTTTCCTACCACTTCATCTTTATCTTTGATGGCACCAATCCGACGAATATCAAGCCTGACTGATGCATAGAATTTCAGTGCATTTCCACCTGTTGTTGTTTCCGGATTACCAAACATGACACCAATTTTAAGGCGTATCTGGTTAATGAAAATTACCATGCAGTTTGATTTGGCAATAGTGGCGGTCAGTTTACGCAAAGCCTGTGACATAAGTCGTGCCTGCAACCCGACATGGGCATCACCCATTTCCCCTTCCAGTTCAGCCCTAGGAACAAGTGCTGCCACCGAATCCACCACAACAACATCAACTGATGTTGATCGCACCAGCGTATCAGTAATTTCAAGAGCCTGTTCACCACTATCAGGTTGTGAGATGAGCAATTCATCCAAGATTAACCCCAAGTTTTCTTGCATATCCCGGATCAAGAGCATGTTCAGCATCAACAAATGCGCATACACCACCTGCTTTCTGTGCTTCTGCAACAGCATGAAGGGCAAGAGTTGTTTTACCAGATGATCCGGGCCATAAATTTCAATGATACGTCCTTTTGGCAACCCGCCTATTCCTAAAGCGATATCCAAACCAAGTGACCCTGTTGAAACCGCTTCGACGTCGACAGCTGTATCGCTCTGGCCTAATTTCATGACCGAACCCTTACCAAAGGCTTTTTCAATCTGGCCAATGGCGGATTCTAATGCTTTTAGTTTTTCGGTTTTAGATGCTGACATATTGATAACATTCGCCGTTGATGTGGACATTTTATTCTCCCTTTTTGACACGAACAGGACCTGCTGACAATGAGTAATTCTGTTGACGTTTAATTTCACCAACATATGACTAGATAACCCGATTATTTTCATATTTTCACGTTTTGTTCTTATTTTCAACAATTATTTTCACCTTTTGTTCTTATTTGTAATATGAACGACAGAATTAACCATTCTATTTGGTTTCTTTATTTCAGCTGTCTGGCCAAAATTCAGGAGAGGAAATGTCACCCAGAAGCGGCAGCCAGTCCCATTGAGGTTTTCCGCACCATATGTTCCGCCCCATGATTCTACCGCATAAGCAACAGCAGATAATCCATAGCCACGGCGATTATGATCCGTTTTGGTGGAAGAACCGGGTTTAAATACATCCATCAGCGGAATACCGGTAATGCCGGGACCATTATCAAGAATGGATAATTCACACCAACCATCATGCTGGCGAACGGAGATATACATGACGATATTATCGCCACCTGTTTCCATGGAATTACGCACAAATTGCAACAAAATCCGATGCAATAGCACCGGATTAATAAAGACAGGAGCAGTAATAATGGAGCCAATTTCAATTGTAACCTGATTTGATGTAACCAGAGTAAGACTTGGAACAATGCCTTTAAGCAGGTTTTCCAGTTCATATTGTGTCATCACCACCTGACTATCTTCGTTATTGTTTCCGGTCAGGTTATTAACCAGTTCCGATGCCATGGAAATATGTTTTCGGATGGTTTCCAGCAATGGTCGGGAGTCTTCCGGATTATTGATGTTATATTCCAGCTGGTCACATCCTGCCAGTATAGCCATCAGATTATTATTCACATCATGAACAACACCGCGCAGAAGCGTATCCTGTTCGGCATTCAAGACATTCATCGGGCCTGCATCAGATTGTGTTGACGGATGATTGTTGTCGTTTTCGTTATGCGGTGCCAAGGTATCATTTCCGTTATTTAGTTTTGCCAGCACTTACAAACAAAAAGGGCACCTAATAAGCTGACATATATAAAAACGTTCTGCATTCAGGAGATTGCCGAACAAATCGACTATATCCGATAAAGGTTAATAAAATGTTAAGGTTGTGAAAAAGAAAAAATCAAAAAAAAGACATCTTAATCATTTTTGTGTCAGATAACCATAACAAGACAGGCAAAGGTGAATGCCACCCGTTTGGATTAGCGGATCAATAAAGATTTGAAACCATAAAACATTCTCAAAAATGAGGAAAAGCTAGTTATCCATATCTTTCCCGCAAACTAGCCTTTAATCGTCTCTGTGCGTTTTTCATTACGCTCATGACGTTCCTGTGCATCCAGAGATAAGGAGGCAATGGGACGGGCTTCAAGTCTTTTCAGGCTTATCGGTTCATCTGTTTCTTCGCAATATCCGTAATGTACCATCATCAATGCGGCGAAGAGCAGATTCGATTTTTGACAAAAGCTTACGTTCCCTGTCGCGTGTCCGAAGACGGATTGAAGTGTCACTTTCCACCTGTGCGCGGTCAGTCACATCCGGTTTCTGCAAATTTTCTTCAGACAGATTATTCAGTGTTTCAGATGCTTCTGAAAGCAGTTCTTCTTTCCAGTGAACAGCTTCTGCCGAAAATATTCAACCTGAACCGGATTCATAAACTCTTCGTTTTCAGATGGACGATAACCTTCTGGAACAACAATTGGCAGGTTATGATTTTTTGTTGAATTCGTTTCTTTAGAAATATTGCTCATCTTCACCCTCGATTAATGTCAAAAATTAAAGGCAGAATTGTTTGGAAAAATTCTATGAACTTATATTGCGGAGTATGTATATTTGTCTGAAGGCATTGATGCAAGTCACAATTATGAGAATATGGTTAAAAAATTAATCTTTAAGAAATCAAGGCTCTATCACGACCTTCCCCTATAAGAAATCAAATATCACGAATTGTTGATTTGCTAACTAATTAGATAATCTGAATATTAGACGGAAAGGACATGTTTGCCTTGGTCAATGACACATGTGGTTAAGGAATTTTCAGGAATGGTTAATATATTTCCACCCACAAATAAAACGGTCCGTTGTCTAGATCATAGGAATATCAAACGTGACCAATGTATCAGATGAATTAATGTTAAGGAGTCAGTAAAATGAATGTCTTAATTGTCGAAGATGATCCAATTATCAGCAAATCCCTTTCTATGGCATTATCCGATGAAGGGCATTTTTCAGATATTTGCGGCACTGCCGAAGATGGCTTAATCGCTGCTACTGATCATTGTTATGATGCTATTATTCTGGATATCAACCTTCCGGATAGTGATGGCATCCGGTTATCCAAAACCTTCGTTGCAGTAAGATTGAAACACCGATTCTTGTTGTTTCCGGCCGAACCTCAACAACTGATAAGGTGGTAGCGTTACGTTCAGGGGTTGATGGATATCTCACCAAACCATTTGATCGTCAAGAACTTCGTTGCCAATCTGACAGCCATCGTAAGGCGTCATAATGGTCACAGCGATTGATCAATTATTACTCGGGGTCGATTGCCATTAATCTAAGCACCAGAACCGTCAGTGTCGCTGGGGAAAAAGTTGATCTTACCGGTAAAGAGGTTCAGATACTGGAATTGCTGGCTTTACGCAAAGGAGCAACCATCAGTAAAACACAACTGATCAATCATCTATATAATGGCCGTGATGAACCAGAATTAAAAATCATTGATGTTTTTGTCTGCAAATTGCGCAAAAAACTGGCCGATCATGCTAATGGGAAAAACTTTATCCATACCATATGGGGTCAGGGCTATGCCCTGCGGGATTATCCTGTGCCTTCGCATTAACACTTGATGTTATAACAGGGGATGATTTACATTCATTTTCATGAACAGTACCCCATCATATATCCAGTTTGAACCTGGTCATTTTGTCCGCCTTCCCGCCGAACCGGATTGGGGCATAGGTCAGGTTCAATCCGCCATTAATGGGCGGGTGACCGTAAATTTTGATCAAGCTGGCAAACAGGTTATCCATACGGATGTTGCTTTGCTTGTTTATGCCAGCCCCGAAACAGATCAGTAATTATTTTCCAATGTCCCGCCTAGCTAAATTCCGGATAAAAATGCCTTAATCAGGGGTTGTTTTTCATCGTCATTACCCTCATATCATGACCCATGACAGTTAAATCTTATCCTGATGATCATCCGCAATGGCCGCGTCATCCCAAAACTGGCATTCTTATTGTCAATTTAGGAACACCTGACGGCACCGATTACCGTTCGATGCGCCGTTATCTCAAGCAATTCCTTTCTGACCGCCGCGTTGTGGAAGCCCCACGGCTGTTATGGTGGTTTATTCTGAATTGTATTATTCTGTTGCGGCGACCATCCAAATCCGGAGAAGCATATGCCCGTATCTGGCTAGATGATGAAGACGGCTCACCTTTGCGGAAATATACAAGACGTCAGGCTGAAAAACTGACCGATATGATGATATCTGACGGACATGACCCGGATCGATTTATGGTTAGCTGGGCTATGCGTTACGGCCAGCCATCGATTCCAGACCGATTGCATGAACTCAAACAGGCTGGATGCAATCGGCTGTTAATCGTCCCGCTCTATCCGCAATATGCCGCCGCCACCACAGCAACAGTTCAGGATGAAGTCTTTGAATGGATGATCAAGCAACGCTGGCAACCGGCAGTACGGACTGTTGCGCCATGGCATGACCATCCGGTTTACATTAAATCCCTTGCAAAAAGTATTCGGAGCAGCCACCAAGAATAATAAGCCGGATATTCTGCTGACTTCCTTTCATGGTATTCCGCAACGGTATTTTGTACAGGGTGATCCTTATCATTGCCAATGCATCAAAACTGCCCGCCTGCTCCGTGATGAACTGAAATGGCCTGATGATGAGTTTAAAGTCAGTTTCCAGTCACGTTTCGGGCGCGAACCATGGCTACAACCCTATACGGATGAAACCATTGAACAATTGGCTCATGACGGGGTTGGACATCTGGCTATTGTTGCCCCCGGTTTTAGTGCGGATTGTCTGGAAACGCTGGAAGAATTGAATATGGAAGGCCGTGAAGAGTTTCATCGAAAATGGCGGCAAGACATTTACCTATATTCCCTGCCTGAATGATAGTGATCATGGCATGACTGTGATTAAAACGCTGATAGATGAAAATATTGGGGGCTGGTTGTAAAAGCGATATGTTAGCTTTATTACCATGTGATCGATATCGGTCTTTTCAGATGCCAGAAATGCTGATATATAGCTTTTATTAAAATAATCTGGGCGGTCGTGGTGTAGTGGTAGCACAAGAGCCTTCCAAGCTCTTAGGGCCAGTTCGAGTCTGGTCGACCGCTCCATAATTATCTTAATATTTCCCTAAACTTAATCATTCACTGACCAATTTCATCATACATGGATTGGTTTGCTGATATATCCAAATTTCATAATTAACTTGCACGGCATCATAGCGGGCTATATATTTCAGCAGATCAATATTTTGATCATGTCAATTATCAATACATGCATATATCATGGGGGTAAGTCCATTGAACGATGCCAGATCAAAGGCTTGTCCTTATTGTTCGGAAACGATTTTATTTGATGCCATCAAATGCCGGTTTTGCGGTGAGATGCTGTCAAAAGCCAAACCAGATCAGATCATAGAACACCGCATTTCTACTCCGCTTCATCAAACCAGTGGAATGGGCATAACCGCCTTTGTGCTTTCGATTGTAGGGCTGTTCTTTTCGTTCATTATTCCATTCCTGATACAAATTATCAGTCTTATCCTTGGTCATATTGCATTGAGTGAAATGAATAATCACCCTGATAAATATTCAGGCCGTGGATTAGTAGTGGCCAGTCTTGTTATCAATTACTGTATTATCGGGATTTCCTTTGTTATCCTGTTTGCCATAGGTTATTTCTTCGCCATCTTATTCTAATAACAATGTCCTGTCGGGATGACGGTATGACGGTCTTTTTTCATTAATTGATGGTCTGGCGACCCAGCCAACGGTATAAAGATGTGTCATGGTAAATCGCCTTTTGCCCTTTATCTTTGTTTTCTTGTGGTCATCTGCCTTTGTCACGGCAAAAATCGGTCTTGAATATGCCACGCCTTTTGCCTTTTAGGCGTTCGTTTTCTTATCACTTTGCCTTATTTGCCCTGATCACTGGCGTGATCTATCTTATGTTTGCACCATCTGCCCAATATGCAACACAACCAGATGGACTATCAAAGAATGAGCCTATATTTATTACCATTCTGATTGGATTGCTTCTTCATGGCGGGTATCTGGGGGCCAGTTTTTTTGCCATGGCATTAGGGCTAGGTTCGGCTATGGCGGCCCTAATTGTTTCCACCCAGCCATTATTGACAACAACTCTGGCTATCTTTCTTTTTCGGGAAATGCCATCACGCCTACAATGGACAGGAATTGGGTTCGGATTTTGCGGGGTTATTCTTGCCTTATGGCCATCGCTAAGCATAAATCCACCTGTAACCGGCATTATTGCCAGTGTCGTGGCCTTGATTTCCATTACCATTGGCACGCTATTGCATAAGCGCATTGGTGGGCAGATATCACTTATGAAAAGCAATATGATACAGGCATTATCTGCTAGCCTGTTTTTTGGAATCCTTGCCTATACCGTTGAAATCCCGCGTATAAACTGGACTAATCCGTTTATTTTTGCCATGGCGTGGCAGATATTGGCGGTTTCCACTGGTGCTTATGTCATCCTCATGATCATGATAAAGCGCAAAACCATTGCCGCCACAACATCATACTTGTTTCTCGTGCCGCCAAGCACAGCAATTATTGCCTATCTTGCTATAAAGGAACCGCTGGACGGAATTACCATTTGCGGGTTCGGCATCGCCGCATTCGGAGTATATCTGGTCACACGCCACCAGCGCAATTAATCACTCCCCCCCCAGATGTTTATCGCAGGAAGATTGATCTATCACCTTGGCCAGGTCTGTCTGGCCACATAAACCAAGCGTGGTATCCAGTTCTTTATGAATAATTTCAAGCGCGCGGGTCACGCCTTTCTGCCCCATCGCACCAAGTCCATATAGAAACGCCCGCCCAATCAGAGTGCCGGAAGCCCCGCAAGCAATCGCCCGTAAAACATCCTGACCAGACCTGATACCGCTATCCATCCAGACTTCGGTCGAATTACCGACAGCATCCACAATATGCGGTAGCATCCGTATCGCAGAACAGGTTCCATCCAGCTGGCGGCCACCATGATTGCTAACCACAATAGCATCAACCCCCAGATTAGCGGCTATTTTAGCATCTTCCACATCCAGAATGCCTTTGAGGATAAGAGGCCCGTCCCATTGTTTTCTGATCTCTTTCACATCATCCCAGTTCAATGTGGTATCAAACTGGCTGACTGTCCACTCCGCCAGCGACGCCATATCATCAACCCCTTTAACATGACCGACAATATTGCGGAACTGCCGCCGTTTTGTGCCAAGCATATTCATACACCAATGCGGCTTAGTCATCAGATTAAGTATATTACCTATTGTCATTTTTGGCGGAGCGCTTAATCCGTTTTTGATATCTTTATGACGCTGACCCATGATCTGTAAGTCCAGCGTTAGCATCAGGGCTGAACATTGCGCGGCTTTGGCCCGTTCAATCAGACGACGGATAAAATCCCTGTCCCGCATCACATAAAGCTGAAACCAGAATGGTTTATCCGTATGTTCTGCCACATCTTCAATCGAACAGATAGACATCGTGGAAAGGGTAAATGGCACCCCAAAATCGGCAGCGGCCTGAGCAGCTAATATTTCACCATCTGCATATTGCATCCCCGTCAGACCTGTTGGCGCCAAACCAACTGGCATAGTCATCACCTGCCCCAGCATTGGCATGGCTGTATTGCGTGAACTAACATCAATAGCCACCCTCTGGCGAAAGGTAAGATGCTGCAAATCGGCTTCGTTAGACCGATAAGTGCTTTCCGTCCATGATCCACTATCAACGTAATCATAGAACATACGGGGCACCCGCCGTTGATGCATTTGCCGTAAGTCTTCTATACAGGTGATAGCTTTCATATTCAGCTTTCTTTCTTATCCATATAGGTGGTTATCTCATCTTCCAGAATATCGCCAATTAATGCCGTATCATCCAGATTAAAGGTAAGCGGAATACGCATATCAACCGTTTTTTCCAGCACAGAAAGCGTTTTTGGCAAATGGGGCATTTCTTTTACATATTGCCAGCTGTCATAACGGCTAGTAAATGCCTTGGGTTCATCGTCACCAAACCATTTTAACTCGACGCCGCGCCCTGCCAGTCTCTTGATCACATCTGGAATATCCATCTTATCGACGGCATCCAGCCTGAACTGGATGGAAGACCCGACATAGGCTTCATCCTGCTTGCGATCAGGAATAGAAAGACCGGATATGGTTTTTATCCGGCGATGCAGATCATCATATAAGCTGTTCCAGCGATTAATATTCTGCTCTATCAATGGCATTTGCGCCCTTAGTAAAGCCGCCCGAAGATGATCCATGCGCCCGGAATAATTCGGTGAGATATATTTGACAGCATCAAAATGATTTTGATCAGGAATAGCGCCATGGCGATCATAGAGCATATATGACCCTGATGAAATCACTGCTCGTGCCGCCAGTTCAGGATCATCTGTGGTCAGGAACCCGCCTTCACCAGAATTCATATGCTTATAAGTCTGGGTTGAAAAAGCGGCGACTTTGCCAAAGTTACCTGATCTGATCCCCTGCCATTTTGCGCCCATCGTATGAGCGCAATCTTCTACTAATGTAATATCATGACGGCGGCAAATATCTAGTATCATATTCATATCAGCGATATGGCCACGCATATGTGACAATAAAAGCACCTTTGCCCCCGAGGATATGGCTTTAGCTTCAAAATCCGCACAATCCATATGATAATTGTCATCAATTTCAATAAAGACTGGTTCAGCACCAGTATTGTGAATAGCACCCGGCACTGGTGCCAGCGTGTAAGCATTGGCAAGCACCTGATCCCCCGGTTTAACCCCGACCAGACGTAAAGCCAGCGCAATGGCATAGCCACCAGATGTACAGGCAACACAGTATTGACTACCCTGCCAGTCAGCATATTCTTTTTCCAGCAAACTGACTTCCGATACCTCACCTTCCGCCAGATTATAACGATGCAACCGGCCGGTACGCATAATCTCAACCGCACGGGCAATCCCGTCTTCTGGAATGCTTTCCTGCTGGGTAAATGGTTTTTCAAATGACTTCATCAACATAGCTTTCATCAAAATACTATCATAACGTCTAGCCATCTAGTGGAAAAGAAAAACATACCCTGATGACAGATAGTTAATATTATTATTTAATTTCTTATGATAACATATTGAAAATGTTTAAATTACCTCTTTTACGGCAAAATCTATTTTATCTACCATTTCATTAATCTGCTGATCTGTGATGATGAATGGCGGGGCAAGCAGAACATGATCGCCATACTGGCCATCAATAGTTCCCCCCATGGGATAGCAGATTAATCCTGCGTTAAAAGCCGCCGCTTTAAATTTTTTATTTATGCTTTTTGCCGGATCAAATGGTGTTTTGCTATCACGATCAGCAACAAACTCCATCCCCAGAAACAACCCCTTTCCTCTGATATCCCCAATATGGGGATGTTGTCCGAAACGATCCATCAAGGCTGTCATCAGATAATGGCCTTTACGGCGAACGTCTTCCATCATGTCGTCTGTGCCAATGATATCAATGACCTTATTGGCAGCGGCAGTGGCAACAGGATGCCCTAAATAAGTATGACCATGCTGGAAAAACCCTGATCCATCAGCAATCGTCTGAAAAATATGATCACTAGCCAGCATGGCTCCGATAGGCTGATAACCGGCTCCCAATCCTTTCGCAATAGTAAGAATATCAGGTCTAATGCCATCCTCGGCACAAGCAAAAACATGACCTGTTCTTCCCATCCCGCACATGACTTCATCAAGGATGAGTAACACACCATACCGATCACAAATCTCACGGATGCGGCGAAAATAGCCATCAACAGCAGGAACAGCGCCAAGTGTTGCGCCTACCACCGGTTCGGCAATAAACGCCATGACTTTTTCAGCACCCAGATGCAAGATTTCAGCTTCCAGTTCATTCGCTACCACGCTGACCATATGTAAATGCTGTTTCATCATCCTTTTGATCTCGCCATGCATAACAGGGTGATATATGGCTAGTTTCTATCAGCAGCGGTTTAAACATCTGACGCCGCCATAGATTGCCGCTAGCTGATAAGGCACCTATGGTATTACCGTGATAACTTTGCCGCCGTGCAATCAGGATATGACGTTCGTCTTCCCCCCGTTCAACATGATATTGCCGGGCAAGTTTTATTGCCGCCTCTACAGCTTCCGAGCCGCCAGATACAAAATAAACACGATCAAGACCATCCGGGGCAAGCCGGATCAGTTTATCAGCCAGTTCTTCCGCAGGTTTAGAGGTAAAAAAACCGGTATGAGCAAATGCCAGATCATCAATCTGGCTTTTCACAGCCTCTTTTATGGCCTGATTACTATGCCCAAGGCAGGATACCGCCGCCCCACCCGACCCATCCAGATAGCGTTTGCCATCGGCATCGATCAGATAACATCCTCACCTGCAACCGCGACAGGTGGGGTAGATTTCGCATTTCGACCAAAAACATGTGACATTTTTCGTTCCATTCATAAATATCATCACGGCGATGGCCGCATCATTTTACCATCAGGATCAAAAGCAGGCCTTAGACTCACCCTAGCATTTGCCAGCTGTCCTGCAATATCAATTTGCACATGATTGCCAGCAATCGCCTGATCCTTTTGTATCAATGCCAGCGCAACAGGAACACCTATCCGATAACCAAAACTGGCAGAAGTGGTTTTGCCGATCATTTTGCCGGTCATATCAAGCACTGGCTCGTTACCAATAGGATAAACATCTGTCTGATCAAAAATAATGGTTATCAAGGTTTTCAAAGGTGGTTCTTTTTGCCGGTCAATTATAGCGGAAAGCCCCTTGCAAGGTGTTTGCAAATCCACTGCAAACATAAGCCCTAATTCGTCAGGAAAATTATCTGTGTCGATATCATGACCATATGACAGAAACCGCTTTTCAATTCGCATGGATGACTGCGCAAAAGCGCCAACAGGATGACAGCCAGCCTCTTTCAGGGCATGATATAGCACTTTGGCATCATCCTTATGACAAGTGATTTCCCACCCCGGCGCCCCAACATATGAAAGTCGCCCTGCCATCACGGAAATACCAGCCATATTACCACTGGCATGCCGAAAATACGCAATATCATTTAACCAGTTTGCACCGATACTATCTGCAACCCGTTCCGTTTCGACCCCCATCAATCCTAATGTTGCATAGGTTTCGGTCACGTCCTGAATAGTAACATCCCAGTCATCATGCATCTGATTTCTGATCCATGTCAGATCATGTTTTAAGGCAGATGTGCCAACATAAAGACGAAAATGACAATCAGATAACCTAAAAACCGTCAAATCACTTACTATTCCGCCTTTATCATTCAGCATCAACGTATAGATGATTGACCCAACAGGACGATCCATGCGGTTACTTGCTATCCATTCCAGTGCTGTTAATGCATCCCTGCCAGTGATATCAATTTTGCCAAAACTGGATAGGTCCGTCACGCCAGCGGCATCAGTAATATGCCTGACTTCACGCCCTACCTGTTCAAACCAGTCTGGTTGATCAAATGTCATCTTAGGTGTTGTATCAGATGAAAAATAGAGCGGCCTTTCATAGCCATAAACCTGCCCAAAAAAGGCCTTTTCCGCTTGCCATTCATCATGCAGAGGCAGGTGACGTTGATTCCGTGCGCTCACCCATTGTCGCCCCGGATAGGTGATTTCATAGTGCTTGCCCAGCACTTCCGGCACACGCGCGGATAATGCCGCCACATCTGACCATGAGGGGTCAAACCGTTTTGGGTCTGCTTCATGTAAATCCATTGGCGGAGCACCGTGAACAATATTATGCGCCAATGCCCAGCCAGCGCCGCCACCGGTAGCAACACCAACCGAATTCATCCCGCAGCCAAGATAAAAGCCTTTTGTTTCGGCTGACTCCCCAAGCAGAAAGCTACCATCAGGGGTAAAACTTTCAGGGCCATTGAGCAACATTCTGACTTCTGCTTCAGCCAGAACAGGCAGGCGATGCATAGCATGTTGAAGCATGGGTTCAAAATGATCCCAGTCTTCGGGCAATAGCTGAAAGGCAAAATCTTCCCCAATCGGTCAGGATCAATTGGCTTTCCAAGCGGTTCAAAACAGCCTACCAGTAATCCACCTGAATCATCACGAATATATAAATGCCCGTCATGATCGGATAATGTTGGCATATTTCCAGAAATTCCATCAATAGGACGGGTCAGCAGATAGAAATGCTCACACGGCCAGACAGGGATATCAACGCCAGCCATTTTTGCCGCCTTCTGACTCCATAATCCTGTGCATAACGCAATTTTATCTGTATGGATAATCCCGCGAGTGGTTTCTACGCCCTTTATTTTATTACCTTCAGTAATAATACCAATCACGCCTGTATCTTCAAAAATACGTCCACCCTGTTTTCTGGCACCCTTGATCAATGCCGCGCATAAATCAGATGGACTTACCCGACCATCATCTGGTGACCAGACAGCCCCCAATACATCATCACCATTCATAAGTGGCCAGCGTTCTTTAGCCTCTTCTGCCGATATGGAAACGGCTTCAACTCCATATAATCTCGCCAGGGCTTCCTGCCTACGAATGTGGGTAAGCCTGTCGTGATTTGTGGCAATAGATAAAGACCCTTTATTAATCCATCCCACCTGCTGACCAGTTTCTTCTTCAAGGGACTGATAAAGAGATATCGAATATTTAATTAAATTGGTGAGATTCTGTGTGGATCGTAAAGCCCGCACTTGTGCAGCTGAATGCCAGGTCGTGCCAGATGTTAGTTTATTACGTTCTATTAGAACCGCGTTTATGAACCCCTTCTTTAGAAAGGTGATAAAGTGTTGAACAACCCATGATACCGCCACCAATGACAACAACATCTGCATGAGTGGGAAAGACAGTGGTATTTCCAGAAGGATTTGGCATCGGTAGATGACATATAACAGGTAATAAATTAAATCAGGAAAATCATAAAATTGATAATTTTGAACCGGTAATTTATTTAAGTCAACAAAAAATTATTTTAAAATTTATGGAAATTAATTTTGATTAGGTGTTGCTAAAATATTATATTAAATTACAAATGACTTATTGTTATTACTATTTTTGGAATATTATTCCAGTCAGTGAAGGTAACACTTTTTTTTATGGAGGATTTTATGATCAAAAAAATTATGGCTGGTGCTGTAGCCGCCAGTTTCGCTATGGCACCAATGGTAGCCGCGGCTGAAAGCTGTTCAAATGACACATGGAACAAGGTGATGTCACGCGGCAAAATCGTTGTTGGTGTAAAGGCTGATTACAAGCCTTGGGGTTATCGTGATACAAGCGGTGATATTGTTGACATGGAAATCGATATGGCTAAGGATGTTGCGTCCAAGATGGGCGTAGACCTTGAACTTGTTGCTGTTCAGTCTTCTAACCGGATGCAGTTTCTTGAGCAGGGCAAAATTGACCTTATGATTGCAACTATGTCAGATCGTGCTGACCGTCGTGAAATCGTTGGTATTGTTGGCCCGAATTACTACACATCTGGCACAAATATCATGTCACCTAAGGCTCTTGGCCTAACCAGTTGGGAAGACCTCCGTGGTAAGCCTGTATGTGGTAAACAGGGTGCATTCTACAATCAGATCGTTGAAGAACGTTATGGCGCAGAAATCATTGCCTTCACTGGTAATGCTGAAGCAAAAGCAAGCCCTTCGCGACAAAAAATGTATCGCTTGGGTATATGATGACAGCTCCATCGGTTCTGATCTGAGCTCAGGCAACTGGGATGATTTTGAAATGCCATTGAACTCCGAAGATGACAACCCATGGGCACTTGCCGTACCTAGTGCAGAACGGGATTGTGTCTTTGGTCGTTTCATGTCCGGTATGCAGTACCAGTGGCATCAGGATGGATCCCTGATCGCTCTTGAAGCGAAATGGGGCATCAAGCCAACCCAGTATCTTGCTGACAAAAAAGCTCAGTATAACGACTGGCTGGCTGAATAAACCCTTCTTACAATAATGGAAAATCCCGTCATGGAAACATGGCGGGATTTTGATTAAAAACATGGAAATTATAGCTGAATTTTTTCGCCAGATTGCTGATGAATATCCCAGATGGAATTTCATCTGGATGTATGAACCAGTACAGCAGGCAAAAATCCTGTCCGGCATCTGGATGACATAAAACTGTCATTCTATTGTCTGATTCTATCTGTAATCATTGGTATCGTTGGTGCTTTTGCACAGGGTAGCAAAAGCCGCATTGTCCGGTCATTTGTTCAGGGCTATATTCAGTTTTTCCGCAATACCCCGCCTTATGTTCAGTTATTATTCTTCTACTTTGCGCTAGGTCAGTTTACCCCGACTTACAGTCCGGATGGATGGTTGGAATTACCTATCATTTCCAATGTGGGATGGGCAATTATTTCGCTGTCCTTTTTTGCGGGCGCATTTAATGTTGAAATTTTCCGTGCCGGCATTGAAGCTGTTGCCGATAGCACAAAAGAAGCGGCCGAGTCACTTGGTTTTTCACGCTTTCAAACTTTTCGTTATGTAATCTTCCCGCTAGCAATTCGCGTCTCCCTGCCTTCACTTAATAATAATCTAATCAATCTGGTAAAACAACCACTCAGGCTTTCGGCATTGCTGTTCCGGAATTACTATATCAATCCGTCACCATCTGGAATGATTACCCGTCAGCGCAATATCCAACCATGTTATTGGTTTTTGTTTTATATTCTGTTAGTAGGTGTTCTGGTGCTCAGCATGAATACCTGGGAAAGAAACTTGAGGATACCCGGTTATGGCCAGTAAACATTCATCAGCTATTCCCGGCATTGGCCGTCAAGCAAGCACGGATCTACCTGTTCTTAAGCCATTTACCCCAAGTCAGCCTGTGGCTTTCCATACCAGTGCATGGCTTGCCAATATGCCGCCATGGACAGGATTTGTATTATTACTGCCACTGATGCTATGGCCATTTGCAAGTCACGCGGCCGGCAGTTTCACCATGACTGATGCGTTTTCTGCCCTAGTTCGGTGGATGCCATTTCTTTTGAAATCGGTTTCCTGTTTAACGTCATCATATCTCTTTTTGCCATGCTGATCGGCACGATGCTTGGAATTGTTCTTGGTCTGGGTCAGATTTCCAAAAACCGTATTATTCGCCGGTTTAGCTGGTTCATCACTCAGCTATTCCGCAACTCTCCTTGGCTTGTTCTTCTTTTTATCGTTCTTCTTGCCTTTCCATTTGAAGTTACGATATTCGGAGTCATTATTCCTATACCTGACTGGATGAAGGCAGTAATCGGTTTATCCCTGCCCATCATGGCAAATATATCCGAAATTGTTCGCGGTGCTGTTTTATCCGTTCCGACAGCACAATGGGAAGCGGCAGAAAGCTTGGCTTTCAGTCGGCAGCAGATTCTTTGGCGGATCATCCTTCCCCCAATGTTTCAAGCGTATGATTCCGCCCTGGATGAACTGGTATGCCATTCTGACCATGGCAACACCGTTATGTTCACTTCTAGGGGTAGAAGAAATCATCACGCTTTCACGTCAGGCGATGGAAGCCGAAAACAATCACCCCGAACTGCTGGTGCCTTTCTATAGTTTTGCGCTTGGGTTGTTCTTTATCTACTGCTACCCCATTGCGCGGGCAACCATGTATCTCGAACGCCGGTATTCGGTGAAAATCTAGAGGACGTTTTCTTATGTTTTAAAAAAACGCTGAAACCATTGTTTCCATTAAGGATGTTCATAAATCTTTTGGCCAACTCGAAGTGCTTAAAGGGGTTAGCCTTGATGGCAAAAAAGGGGAAGTGATATGCGTGATCGGGCCATCAGGTTCCGGCAAATCTACACTGATTAGATGCATCAATGCGCTGAATGATATACAGGCCGGACAGATCACGGTTTGCGGTATTGATCTTACTGATCCAAAACTCGATAAGCTGGAATTACGTAAACGGGTTGGCATGGTATTCCAGCAATATAATTTATTCCCCCATAAAACTGCGCTGGAAAATATTATTATGGCGCCAACATTAGTATTAAAACAGGATAAGGAAGCATCTGAAAAACGCGCATATGAACTCATGCAGAAAGTCCGTCTGGAAGGCAAAGAACATTCATATCCTGGTGAATTATCAGGTGGCCAACAGCAGCGTGTTGCGATTGCCCGCTCACTGGCCATGAATCCAGATGTTATGCTTTTTGATGAAGTCACCGCCGCTCTCGATCCGGAAACCGTGAAAGAGGTGCTGGTAACGATCAAAGACCTTGCTCAGGAAGGCATGACTTGTATTCTTGTCACCCATGAGATGGGCTTTGCCCGTGAAGTCGCCGATCATATCTATTTTACGGATAATGGTATCATTGTTGAACATGGTCCGCCAAAAACCTTCTTCAGCAAGGCTAAAGACCCAAGAACAAAAGAATTTTTAAGTCAGATTCTAAGTTAAGCAAATCCACACACGACGTTGCTTTGAGATGAGAATATCTTTATGCTCATTATTGGAATAACGGAGTATAAATTGAACTCGACCCTACGCGCATATAGCGTTCATCTCTTTACTGCTACTGGTGCAGTTTTGGCAATGCTGGCTATTCTTGAAGCTGCTAAGGCAGATTGGGATGCCATGTTCTTCTGGCTACTTATAGCTTTCATCGTTGATGGAATTGATGGGCCACTTGCCCGCCGTTTTGACGTGACTGATAATGCAAAACGTATTGACGGTGTTTTGCTGGATATGATTATTGATTATCTGACTTATGTATTTATTCCGGCTTTGCCCTATTTCAAAGTGGACTACTTAGTGGTTGGACAGGTTGGTTTACGACACTGGTTATTACTTTCACCAGTTCGCTATATTTTGCGGATACCCGCATGAAAACAGCAGATAAATCCTTTTCCGGTTTTCCATCCTGCTGGAATATGGTGGTGCTGGTCTTATTTGCCATTGAACCACATTTCTGGACAATCACCATTATATGCGTTGTGCTTGCTATCACCATGTTTCTGCCTATCAAGTTCATCCATCCGGTCAGGACAAAACGCTGGCGGATTATTTCATTTCCAGTAACGATTTTATGGATAGTATTCGCTGTGATGGCAACCTTGGAACAGTTTGATATGCCTGGGCAATTTGATTACGTCAAATGGGGCATTATGTTGACATCTATCTACATGTTGTCGGCAGGATTATTACAAATGATCATACCAGAATCCCATTCATCCAGAACATCCTGATGGTATGAATTGTTCCGGTAAATTGCGGCTAATGCCCCAAAATCAGAAGCTTGCATCAGTTGAGATAATGCCCAGATAGCACTTGCCAGAATGATGATATCCGTTTGTTCAAGGTAAGGTTTGATCACGGGGATAAGTCTTTCATCACCACTATTACCAGATGCTATCAGGACGTTGCGGATAAATCGCCTATATCCTGTTCGCTTAACGGGTGATGCTGAAAATGTTTTTCGAAAAGCTTCCTCATCCAGATTAAGAAGATCAAATAATGACGGCATGGTGAGTTCTGTTCTGGCCATGAGTTTCTGTTCAGTCGCCTTTTGCGCGAACCGATTCCAGGGACATACCGCCAGACAATCATCACATCCAAAAATACGGTTCCCCATAGGTTTGCGGAATGCTGATGGAATGATGCCATCATATTCAATGGTCAGATAAGAAATACAGCGTCTGGCATCCAGTTGATATGGTGCTGGAAAGGCATCTGTCGGGCAGATATCCAGACATTTGGTGCAACTGCCGCAATGATCATCGCCCGGGCTATCAGCCGGAAGAAAAGCATTAGTTAGAATAACGCCAAGAAATAACCATGAACCAAAATCACGGGATACCAAATTGGTATGCTTTCCTTGCCAGCCAAGACCTGAAAGGGCAGCTAACGGTTTTTCCATTAAAGGTGCCGTATCAACAAATACCTTTACTTCAATACCTTTCATTTTGGCTAGCTGTGCCGCTATCTGTTTCAGCTTTCCTTTGATCACATCGTGATAATCTCTTCCTCGCGCATAAACAGAAATATTCCCATGCTGATAGGCATCAAGATTTTCCATAGGATCATGATCTGGCGCGTAATTCATCCCTAACACAAGTGCAGATTTAGCATCTGGCCACATAGCAAGCGGCGACACTCGGCGGTCTCGGGTATTTTTCATCCAGTGCATATCACCATGACGCCCCGCCGCTAGAAAAGCATCTAGTCTTTCAGCCAGAACAGCATCAGATTCTAGCTCTGGCAACCCCCAGAACAGCAAACCCATGCTTAACCGCAAGAATATTCAAATCTTCAACAGAAAGAACAGAAGTCATAAGCATATGATGACAGAATCAAAAGTGATTTTCCATCACCTCTCTAATCATTGATAAATCCACAGATAACATTAAAGGGGCGCAATATCTCCCAAAGCGCGTGTTTCGTAAAACTGATTAGCGAAATCAGCAAACTGCCCCTGATCAATAGCATCACGAATGCCGCGGGTAAGATGCTGATAATAAGTAACATTATGGCGTGTTAACAGCATAAGGCCTAATACTTCTTCTGCTTTGAACAGATGATGCAGATAGGCACGGGAATACCGCGTACAAGCCGGACAGGCACAACTTTCATCTAATGGTCTTGGATCATCCGCATGACGCGCATTTTTGATATTCACCGTACCACGAGGGGTGAAAGCCTGACCTGTTCTGCCGGATCGTGTTGGTAGCACACAATCAAACATATCAATACCACGCGCAACGGCACCAACAATATCATCGGGCTTCCCTACACCCATCAGATAGCGTGGTTTATCGGCGCGCATCAATGGGGTGGTTGCCTCTAATGTGGTGAACATGGCTTCCTGCCCTTCTCCAACAGCAAGCCCGCCAACGGCATAACCATCAAAATCAAATCTGTTCCAGCCTTTCTACCGATTCTGCCCTTAAATCTGGATAGATGCTACCCTGAACAATACCAAACTGCCCGTACCCTTCTCTTTTGACAAATGCCGACCGGCAACGTTCTGCCCAGTCCATGGATAACCGCATGGATGCTGCCGCTACATCATGTTCTGCCGGAAATGGCGTGCATTCATCAAAGGCCATGGTAATGGTGGCATCAAGCATCCGCTGAATATCTGTTGACCGTTCCGGCGTCAAACGGTGACTTGACCCATCCAGATGTGATTTGAAGGTCACGCCATCATCGTCAATTTTTCGCAAATTACCAAGCGACATGACCTGAAATCCACCAGAATCCGTCAATAATGGCCATTCCAGCCCATCATTCGCCGAACTCCACCAAGACGTTCTACCCGTTCAGGCCCCGGACGTAACATCAAATGGTAAGTATTAGCCAGAATGATCATAGCACCGGTCGCCCAGACGTCATCAACGGTCATCGCCTTAACCGTTGCCGCCGTACCAACTGGCATGAATACTGGGGTTTCAATGACACCATGGGCTGTATTCAACCTGCCGCGACGTGCCCCCCCATCGCTTTTCAATAATGAGAAATGAAAACGGTTATCTGCTGTCATCTATTCGCTCCATCAAACAGGCATCACCATAAGAAAAGAACCGGTAGCCGTGTTTCAATGCGTGTTCATAACCCTGCCTTACCTTATCAGCCCCGGCAAAGGCATAAACCAACATGAGTAATGTTGATCGTGGCAGATGAAAATTCGTCATCAGAATATCAACCACACCAAAAGAGAATCCAGGTAGAATGAATAGATCGGTTTCTGCCTGATATGGCCTGAATATCCCCATGATCCCGCCAACAGCTTTCCAACAAGCGAAGTGACGTTGTTCCAATCGCAACAATACGTCCGCCTTTAGCCCGACACACATTAATGGCATCCGCTGTATGAGAAGGAATTTCCCCCCATTCCGTATGCATAACATGCTGACGGGGGTCTTCGGATTTAACAGGCAGAAACGTTCCTGCCCCAACATGAAGGGTGACTTCCCGAACAGGAATATTTCTGGCTTTCAGTGCCGCCATCAGATCATCATCAAAATGAAGCCCAGCCGTAGGTGCCGCAACCGCCCCTTCGTGGCGGGCAAATATCGTCTGATAATCATGCTTATCCTGTTCCGGTTCAACAGCGTTATCAGATCGCTGGATATATGGCGGCAATGGCATTGTCCCATGATCATGAAGGGCCATCACCAGATCATCCGCATTTTTATTAAAGGAAAGCACCCTTTCGCCATTATCACCAATATCAGTCACTGTTGCCTGAAAAGTCAGGGGCAAAGACAATCACATCATCAGGCCTTAATTTTTTCGCTGGTTTTGTAAATGCTCGCCACTCATTACTGGATATCTGTTGATGCAATGTCACCGATATTCCGGCCTCTCCACGTTTTCCTTTTAATCTTGCGGGAATAACTTTTGTATTATTTACAATGATTAAATCATTGTTATTAATGTATGATGGAAAATCAATAATATGTCTATCCTGCAATTGATTATGACGCATATCAAGCAATTTAGCCTGATGGCGTGGCATCACTGGCTTTTGTGCAATAGCATCTGCCGGAAGATGGTAATAAAAATCATCTAGCTTCATGAGGGTGACTGAAATATCTGCACAACACCACTTACCTGATGTTGATGGTTGATGACAACCAGACACTGCACCCGTGCTTCCTGCATTTTAGCTTCTGCATCTGCCATTTTGGCATCAGATGCAATGGATAACGGGTTGGCGACATCAAGTCATGTGCTGTGGTCGTCTGAAAATCTATCTGATCACCAATCGCCCGCCGCAAATCACCATCAGTAATAATACCTTCCAGATGATCTGCTGTCCCAACCAGAGCAATACCCAGCCTGCCTTCTGTCATGGTGACAATAGCTGATGACATGGACTCACTACCATCAACAAAAGGCAGATTTTCCGTTATCATCTGATCGCCTACCCGTGTTAACAGCCGCTTACCAAGCGCACCCCCCGGATGCGTCGCGGCAAAATCTTCTACCTTAAAACCGCGTTTTTCCATCAAGGCAATGGCAAGCGCATCACCCATTACCAGTGAGGTTAAACCAGATGTAGTCGGTGCCAGATTAAGAGGGCATGCTTCTCTATCAACAGAAATATCAAGCACAATGTCACAATGCCGCGCCAAACTGGAATTCATATTGCCGGTAAAGCGCAATGCCAGTAATGCCAATCCGTTCAAATGCCGGTAGCAGCCGGATAATTTCTTCCGTTTCACCAGAATTTGATATCAGCAGCAGAACATCATTTGCCCTAACACGCCCTAAATCCCCATGTATCGCTTCAGCCGGATGCAAAAAGATGCTTGGCGTACCTGTTGATGCCAGTGTGGATGATATTTTCTGGCCAAATAGACCGGATTTACCCATTCCACATACAATCACCTGACCAGATGATGCAAGAATTAGATCAACCGCATGATCGAATTGACTATCCAGATGGCTAACCAGCCGGTCAATGGCCGCTTTATATGTATTTGCCAATAATTGTGTTGTTTCAAGCATTATGCCTGCCTGTCGCTGTCGTATTTAGGGCTAATCTAGCCAGCTTTTCCAATGTTGCAAGTGTTTCTGGCATATTACCCTAAATGCGGCTCAAAATACGGCTGGCCTTATCTATGTCTTCATCGGTATTAATATTGAAAAAGGGATCAGGCACCCCATCAAATGGACATAAAGCAACATCATAATCTGCTGTAAAGCGATCAATTTTCCGAACATCATGATTAATCAGCTGATCACGCAATTCTGACCGGATTAGCCACAGGCCATAGCCCAAAGACAGGATGCCTACGCCCTTGTGATACCGCACAGACGATATTGGATAGGCTGGCATGGGTACACATTTGGTCAATCAGAGTTATGCGGTATGAATGGCGTATCACCAGCAAGGCTAAGGAAATGGGTTTTTTCCGGATACCGGATAGCCACCGCATCAAGTCCGGCAAGAATACCAGCGAGCGGTCCAAGAAAACCATCAATCGGATCAGCAACCACCGGATAACCAAATGCCTTAAACCGTTCCAGATCACCATTAGCATTAAGCATGACATGCTCACATTGTGGTATTAGACGATCCAGAATATGTTCCAAGATAGGCTTTCCGCCAAGATCTATGAGGGTTTTATCACCGCCACCCATGCGTCTAGCCTGACCACCAGCCAGTATAACAGCGACGATATCAGATGCTAACGGGGATAAATGTTCACTCATGATCGTGATGCTGCCCGTTGTGGAGATAATGGTTCATCCTGATCTTCTTTTCTATCCCCGTCTGCCTGCTTCATGATCATCAATGATGCGTTCACATCCCGTTAGAGCGGTAAATCGTTTTCCTCTTAGCCCGACCAATCAGGGTTAATCCTGTTTGTTCTGCCATGGTAACCCCTGAATGGGTAAATCCGGATCGCGATACCAAAATAGGTATCTGCATCTGAACCGTTTTTATTACCATTTCGCTCGTTAGCCGGCCAGTTGTATAGAAAATCTTATTCTTGCCAGAAATCTGATTTAAGCCGCATCCAGCCAGCGATTTTATCAACAGCATTATGCCGACCAACATCTTCGATATAGGCAAGAATCTGATCACCTTCAGCCAGAACACAGCCATGAATAGCACCAGCAGACAGATATAGGCTTGGCAGAGTGTTTATCGTCTTAATCAATCGCATCATAGCAGAAGTATAAATGCGGGCATCAGGATTAAGGGTGATATTGCCTACCGCGTCCATCATATCACCGAATTGCGTGCCTTGGGCACAACCGCTTGTCTGTATTTTCTTTTTCAGTTTTTCTTCATAATCTGTTTCGCGTTGCGTCCGCACAACAACAACACCTAAATCTTCATCAACATCTATTCCGGTAATGATATCATTATCATTGAGCATATTCTGGTTTTTCAAAAACCGACCGCCAGATAGTCTGGCCAATCACCCAAGCTCATCGTAGTGACAATTTCCTGTTTATTAAGAAAGATGGTTAACGGGATTTCTGTTACCACCGGTACTTTGATAGGTTGATTATGCTCATCCCTGCCTTCAACAATCTTTACCAGATTGCTATTTTCCGGTTTTGGTAAAACCGATGCATTTTTAAAACAAATATCTGTCATATTCTGATAAATCCAATTGGGATTGGCATAAACAAAGCAAGCATATCATGGCACATTAGCCAGATTTATGCTATGTCTTCTCGCAAGAGGATATATCCATGCGTTTTCATTTCACCGCATCAAATAAACCAATGGCTCAACAGCGGTTTACTGAACTTGTTGAATTATATGGTCAAAATCCCATCGAAACCTGCGATGTAATTGTGGCACTTGGTGGTGATGGTAAGATGTTAAAGACACTCAAGGCATCTGTAAATGTGAAACGCTCTGATAATGCCCTCGAAAATATTCCTGTCTATGGCATGAATTGTGGAACCGTCGGGTTTCTGATGAATACATATCATCAGGATGATCTGATTGACTGCATAAATCATGCGGAACAAACCATTATTCACCCCTTGCCATGACCGCCCATACTATTCATGGTGAGGTGCATCATGCCCATGGTATTAATGAAGTATCGATATCACGGGAAAGCCATCAGGCCGTCAAATGCAGTATTTCTATTGATGGGATTCAACGCTTACCTGAAATGGTTGGAGATGGGCTTATTGTTTCAACACCAGCAGGATCAACAGCCTATAATCTATCGGCACATGGCCCTATTATTCCCCTTGGATCAGATGTACTGGCCATGACACCGGTTAGCGCTTTTCGTCCGCGTCGCTGGCGTGGCGCCATTCTTCCGCAATCATCAGAAGTCCATCTAACTATGATTGAACCCGAGTTTCGACCTGCCAGTGCCGCCGCTGACGGCACGGAAATCCGCGACGTCACCGAAGTGACCATAAAGATGGATAATAGCATTAGTTACACCATTCTGAGTGATCCCGGTCAGGGCCTGGCTGAACGTGCCATGCAGGAACAGTTTTTATTCTAGTATGGCTTTAAGATCATGATTATGCAGGAATAGCTTTCATATCTTTCAGAAACCGTAAGACATTATCCCAGAACATATCTCTGGTCTTGGCATCCTCTAGCATCAATTCATGCCGCGCTGATGGATAAATGATTGCTTCACATTGGGGAAACTGTCTGACGCTCCATTTCTGGATATCACCATCAACAACCCGCTCATCTTCGGGTAAGTGTGCTTGTATCGGGTATGACACGGATTTTAGCCATGCCTGTGATGCCGTGGTACGGCGGCAGGACTGATACGCCGCCGCTACCCAGCCATAAGTAGGCTCATAGGTCTTAGCATCAGGATATTCAGCCCATAGTTTCGGCATCAAGGCGTATCCATTAGGATCACTGGTTAGCGGATTGTCCGGATAAAACACATTACCGTTTTCCCTATCATGCTTTTTTGATACCGGCTTTCTGGCATATCCCATTCGGGTTAATAACCACAATAAAGGCCTGATCATCCAAGATGGTGATAAGGATAATTGCATCATAGGGGCAGATAACAATACCCCCCTCACCTCAAGGTGATTAAATTCTCTCACCGCCCGTAAAGCCAGATGCGCCCCCATGGAATGCCCGAAAAAAACAACTGGCCGGTTATGCGTTATCCCGACATGCCGAAGTAAAGCCGATAACGCATCCAGATATTGATCAAAATGATCAATATGGACAGGAAGCCGTTGTTCCAAGAAACGCCCACTTAGCCCCTGCGAAGGCCAATCCAGAATAAGAGCATCAACATCATATTTCAAAAGCGGTGCAAGAATAACAGCATATTTTTCGATAAACTCCGACAACCCCGGCAAGATCACAATAACCGGTTTGATCTGATTGATCAGATGCAGAATGCGACACCTTTCCCCATAATCCATAGCGGATATCAATACCCCGATGCGGCAGAAAGGATATATCTGGCATAGAGGGGTCTAGCATCATCACGCCTGCGGAATTTGGGGGCTTTCTGAGGCCTGTCTTTTCCACATCTCAAAATATACGCCCTTTTTAGCAAGAAGGGTTTTATGTGTGCCCCGTTCAACAATTTCACCCTTAACCAGAACCAGGATTTCATCACATGAAACAATCGTTGATAGACGATGGGCAATGATAAGGGTCGTGCGCTCTTCGCTGATCGCATTTAAGGAATGCTGAATTTGTTTTTCGGTATGACTATCCAGTGCCGACGTTGCTTCATCAAAAAGAAATATGGACGGATTTTTCAATATGGCTCTTGCAATAGCAACACGCTGTTTTTCACCGCCAGACAATTTTAACCCGCGTTCACCAACTTTGGTATCATACCCATCTGGCAGAGAGGATATAAAAACATCCAAAGACGCTAATCTTGCCGCGTTGCGGAATAGCGTCCATATCCATTACCTCTGTCCCATAGGCAATATTTTCAGCAATTGTGGTATTAAATAGCACCGTATCCTGTGGAACCATGGCAATTTCAGCCCGAAGGCTTGATTGTTCTAGATCACGCAAAGACTGTCCATCAATACGCACATCACCACTATCAGGATCATAAAATCTGAACATCAATTTAGAAATCGTCGATTTACCGGCTCCACTAGGGCCAACCAGAGCCACTCGCTTTCCCGATTCAACAGTAAAGCTAAGGTTTTTCAGAATAGCTCGATTGCCATAAGAAAAAGTAATATTTTCAAAATCGATCCGGCCACCAGAAATACGAAGTGGCAAGGCATTAGGATTATCTTTGATATCCGGGTCTTCCGTTAAAAGGGAAAACATCCGTTCCATATCAGCAATAGACTGTCTGATTTCACGATAAATATAACCGAGGAAGTTAAGCGGCAAATATAGTTGGATCAGATAAGTATTTACCACAACAAAACTGCCAATGGACAGATTACCGGCCTTGATATCATGACCAGCTAGTCCCATCACAATCATCAGGCCAATGGATATGATCAATCCTTGACCAATATTAACCAAAGATAATGAGGTGCGTGAAACAACAGCAGCATCTTCATAATATTTTAATGCCTTAGAAAATCGTTTAGCTTCTATCTCTTCAGCATTGAAATATTTAACAGTTTCATAATTGAGCAATGAATCAACCGCGCGTGTTGCCGCTTTTTCATCCGCGTCATTCATGCGACGGCGAAACTTAATCCGCCATTCAGTCAAGATCAGTGTATAAGCCGAATAAACCAGTACCGTTACCACCGTGACCAGGGCATAATAAAATCCGAACATTCCCCATAGAATAGCAGACACAAGAATGAGTTCGATCAACAGCGGCATGACTTCCAACAGAGCAAAAGTCAGCAGGAATTCCATTCCCTTTGCCCCACGTTCTATCGCCCGGGTCAATCCCCCTGTCTGGCGATCAAGATGGAACTTCAAGCTTAAAGAATGAAGATGACGAAAGGTTTTAAGAGCTGCGGCATGAACCGCCTTTTGCGCCACCCTGACAAAGACATATTCACTTCCTCATCAAAGAATTGCTGGCTGATACGCGCCAGGGCATATGCCCCAATAACCACCACATCACCGAAATATCAAATTGGAATGGATCATCTGATACAAAATCAACAACCCATCCATAGGCTATTGGGACGATCAAGGTTGAGGCACGGGCAATAGCAATAAAAAGTAAAGCCAGTAATGTTCTTGTCATGACCTCACGGTTTCCGCGTGGTGAGATATACCGGATCAGTTCATACAACGCCTGCCCAACACCAATGCGGACAGGATACTTGACCTGCGTATCAAGCTTTGCGGCTTGGTCTGACATTACTATTCCTTTTTATATAAAAGCTAGAAAAGCGTTAGATGGCTTCTACGGAAAAGCTTTCACCACATCCACAACGTGCGGTTTCATTCGGATTATTGAACACAAAACCTGAAGCAAACTTGTCTTCCTGCCAGTCCATTTCAGAACCAATCAGAAACATGACAGCGGCCGGGTCAATCATTACCGTGACACCATTAGTCGTGATACTATCTTCGAACGGTTTTTTGTCCATGGCATATTCAACATTGTATTTCATGCCGGAACATCCTGCTGTTTTAATCCCAACTCTGATCCCTATCACATCGCTTGAACCGGCATCTATCAGCATCTGGATATGCTTAGCAGCACGATCAGTCAGGGTAATGATAGGTTTATCTGATGAAAACATGTTTGCCTACCTCATTAGATATCTAGTGCCAGTCTGGCATCATCACTCATCCGGTCTTTTGTCCATGCTGGGTCCCAGACAAGTTCAACTTCAACCAACCCAACATGTTCAAGCTCAGCAACAGCATCTGCCGCCTGCTTGGGTAATATGCCGGCAACCGGACAACCCGGCGCCGTTAATGACATTGTAATATACACATCACCATTATCTTTAGGTTCAATATCATAAATAAGGCCAAGTTCATATATATTCACCGGTATTTCAGGATCAAATACGGTCGACAAAGCATCAATAATATCAATAACTGGAACTTTTCCAGCCTTGTCCTGATCAACCAGATGGTCACCTGAACGGGCAATATAACCTTCGGTAGTTGGTTGCCCCACCCCGTCCGGCATAAAGTCTTTCAAAGTCAGATGATCAATACTCATGCGAAAATCACTTTCACTTTTTCCAGTGCTTCTGCCAGTATATCAAAATCCTGACGCGAATTATAAATGCCAACACTTGCTCTGGCTGTCGCGGGTAAATCAAGAAAATCATGAATGAAGCGGCTGGGCACAATGATGCCCTGCCCGAATAGCAACCCCTGACCGATCAACGATAGTTGAAATATCGTGTGGATGCGCGCAATCCATCACAAATGAGATCACACCAGATTTACCAGTTGAGGTTCCTATCAGGCGCACACCATCAATAGCAGTTAGTTTCTGGTGGGCATAGGTGATCAGATCATGTTCGTGATCTCTGATCTGATCCATCCCTATGGCTTCAACGTAATCAATAGCAGCAGCAAAGCCAATGGCTTCAGCAATGGGCGGGGGTTCCTGCTTCAAACCGTTCAGGCGGGTCAGCATAGGTAGAGCGTTCAATCGTTACCCGATCAATCATTGCTCCACCTCCAATAAATGGTGGCATTTCAGCCAGCAGTTCCTTTTTTCCCCATAACATTCCAATTCCGCTGGGGCCGTAAAGTTTATGCGCGGAAAATACATAGAAATCACATCCTAATGCCTGAACATCTACCGGCATATGGACGGCTCCTTGACAGCCATCAACGACCATTACAGCATCATGCGCATGGGCTAATGCGGATAACGCCCTGATATCAAAAACCGTACCCAGCACATTTGATACATGCGGCATGGCAATTATGCGGGTATTTTTGTTTACCATGGCCGTTATCTTATCCATATCAATATGACCATCCGGTTCAACCGGTGCTGCTTTCAGCGTTGCACCTGTTTTCTGGCAAACCATCTGCCACGGAACAATATTGGCATGATGATCAGCAATGGAAATTAATACCTCATCACCTTCTTTCAACACCATGTTGCCATAGGACTGGGCAATAATGTTCAGTGACATGGTTGCCCCTTGCGTCAAGACAATCTCATCTGTGGACGGCGCATTGATAAATTGGGCAATTTTAGCCCGCGTTGATTCATATCTGTCGGTAGCTTCCTCGCTTAATTGATGAATACCTCGGTGAACATTGGAATAATGCTGGCTATAAGCATCAGATATAGCATTAATAACCATTTGCGGTTTCTGCGCGGATGCTGCAGAATCCAGATAAGTCAATGGTTTACCATGCACCTGTCTACGCAGAATGGGAAAATCTGAACGAATATTTTGCCAGTCTATCATTGTTTCTGTTGTCTGCTGGGATTTCATTAACTAACCCGCGATTTAATCCAGTTTTCAATTGGGGAAATCAGCCATTCCCGTTGCGGATCATCCAATTCATCCACAACATCAACCAGAAAGGCTTCAATCAGGATTTGTCGTGCTTCATCATGCCCGATACCGCGACTCATAAGATAAAATAGTTGATCACTATCAAGCTCACCAATTGTTGCCCCATGAGAACAGGTCACATCATCAGCATATATTTCCAGCTCAGGTTTTGTATTGGCTTCAGCATCACGCGATAGGATAAGTGTCCGGCTCATCTGATTGCCATCTGTTTTTGAGCATATCTTTCAACTTTTACCTTTGCCCTGAAATACCGCTTTAGCCTGATCATCCAGCACACCATGTATACGTTGAAAAGACTGGCAATCCGGGGCATCATGATCAATACGGCTGGTCACATCACGCATTTGTTTATCGCGACCCAGATAGACAGCATTGAGATAAGATTTAGCATCCGGCGCGGTCAGGATACGACCTGTGTTTCACTTCGGGTTATATCACCACCAGCCATAACCATATCACCATGATAGAGAGAGGCTGATTTTTGCTGCACCAGATTAAGCCCCAGATGATATCGTTCATCAGATTCAACCAGCCGCCGCGCATGATAGAGCGTTGCGTTATCTTCAAGACAGAATAGCATCAATGGGGCAGATAAACCCGCGCCATCGCCTTTATGTTCTTCCAGAATGGTAAGCTCAGCCCCCGGCATCAATTTAAATACCAAAACAGCATGGCTAGAAATCCCATCACCCGAATAATCAAATATCATCTGTAATGGGGTATCTACCACCTGATCAATGGTGATAGCCAGCCCATCACTGGCATGAGCCAGGGCAAAATCAGCCACGTTATGACCATCAGGAACCGCCGCCGCCAGAGCTGAGGACAATTCAGCATTATCAGATAATTTCTGGCAATACACCCCTTTATTTAAAGACATATTTTCAATAGGTTGATGAACGCCATTGATAAAATGAATTAAGTTATTACCTGAAGATGGAACATCTATTGATACGGTATCAGCTGGGGAAAAATCAGCATTTTTAATCGCATTGATATTCGTAAAACGCCATGCTTCATCCTTATTACTAGGCCACCCCCTGTCAGAATGGCGAATAGCGGCTTCAGCGGCCAGACGCTCAAAACTGACAACATCATGCGGCATTGGTGAATTCTCCATAGCCTGATTTTTCCACTTCAAGTGCCAGCGTTTTATCACCAGATTTGACAATTCTACCATCAGCGAGAATGTGAACATGGTCAGGGATAATATAATCAAGCAGACGTTGATAATGGGTGATAACCAGCACCCCGATATCATCGGTTTTCAGCGCATTTACACCTTCGGATACAATACGCAACGCATCGACATCTAGCCCGGAATCGGTTTCATCAAGAATAGCCATCCGGGGTTCAAGCAATGCCATTTGCAGAATTTCATAGCGTTTCTTCTCACCGCCTGAAAAACCGACATTTACAGCCCTTTTCAGCATATCATCTTTAATACCAAGTTTGGATGCCGCTTCCCTAACCGTTTTGACAAAGGCAATATGGTCAATTTCATCAAGTCCAGCTTCAATTCGTCTGGCATTAACGGCCCCACGCAGAAAACTCATTCCGCCGACCCCGGCAATTCTACCGGATACTGAAAAGCAAGAAACAAGCCGGCACGCGCCCTTTCATCCGCTTCCATTTCAAGAATGGATTTTCCATCAAGACGAATATCGCCTTCGGTCACATCATAGCCTTCACGCCCGGCCAGCACATAGGACAAAGTACTTTTTCCGGAACCATTAGGGCCCATGATAGCGTGAATTTCAGATGGATTGATGGTCAGGTTAATGCCTTTCAGAATGGGCTTTTCGCCTATTGAGGCATGAAGATTTTCAATTTCCAGTAATGGCATGATATTATCCTACGCTTCCTTCTAGTGATATGCCGATAAGCTTTTGTGCTTCAACAGCAAATTCCATTGGTAATTCTTTCATAACTTCCTTGCAGAACCCGTTCACAATCAGCGACACAGCGTCTTCGGTATTCATTCCCCGTTGTAAACAGTAAAACAACTGATCTTCGGATATGCGCGATGTTGTTGCTTCATGTTCAACCTTAGCGCTGGGATTGCGTGAAGTGATGTAAGGGACAGTATGTGCCCCGCATTGATCGCCAACAAGCAAGCTGTCACACTGGGTAAAATTACGGGCATTTTCAGCACCCGGCATCATTCGCACCAGTCCCCGATAGGTATTGTTAGAACGGCCAGCAGAAATACCTTTGAGATAATGGTTGATTTTGTATTCGCACCAATATGGATCATTTTCGTTCCCGTATCAGCCTGCTGGGCATTATTAGTCACCGCAACCGAATAAAATTCCCCAACACTACCTTCACCCTGCAGAATACATGACGGATATTTCCATGTAATGGCTGACCCTGTTTCTACTTGCGTCCATGATATTTTAGACCGCGCCCCTCGACATGCCCCACGTTTAGTAACAAAGTTATATATGCCGCCCTTGCCATTTTCATCACCCGGATACCAGTTCTGTACCGTTGAATATTTGATTTCAGCATCATCCATGGTAATCAGCTCAACAACAGCGGCATGTAGCTGATTTTCATCACGCTGCGGTGCGGTACAGCCTTCCAGATAACTGACGTAAGATCCTTCTTCGGCAATAATCAAGGTTCGTTCAAACTGCCCCGTGTTTTGTTCATTAATTCGGAAGTATGTGGATAACTCCATCGGACAACGCACCCCTTTGGGGATGTAGACGAAGGATCCATCTGTAAATACAGCTGAGTTTAATGCCGAAAAGTAGTTATCCCCTGCGGGACAACTGACCCAATATATTTTTTTACCAGATCAGGATGCGTTTTGATTGCCTTCGGATATTGGACAAAATATAACTCCGGCTTCAGCCAGCTTCTCCCTGAACGTGGTAGCGACCGAAACCGAATCAAAAACTGCATCAACCGCAACACCTGCGAGCATTTCCTGTTCGTGCAGAGGAATACCCAGTTTTTCATAGGTACGTAGTAATTCCGGATCAACTTCATCTAGAGATTTTGGGCCGTCCGCTTTTTTTGGGGCGGCATAATAATGAATATCCTGATAATCTATCGGTGGATAATTCAGCATTGCCCAGTCCGGATCATCCATTTTCAGCCATGTCTGATAAGCTTTCAGACGCCATTCCAGCATCCATTCCGGCTCTTCTTTCTTTGCCGAAATCATGCGAATAGTATCTTCGTTCACCCCTTTCGGGGCTTTATCGCCTTCAATATCCGTGACAAAGCCATATTTATACTTTCCGGTGGCTTCTTCTACTTGGCGTACTGTTTCTGCGGTTGCAGACATTTATTCACCCTCCATATCTGACGGCGTTAATGATGATTGGGATCGGATATTCTGATTTAAATTCTTACTTTCCGGAAACATTTCATCTGGATTACACAGGTCTGCAAGACTGACATCCTTAAGCGCATGAGAAATGGTTGTATTGATCTTTCTCCCAGTTACCACCTAGAAAACAGCTATGGCGGGAAGAACAGGTATTTTCAGATGTCGTCACACATGAGGTAAGTGCAATTGGGCCTTCCAGCACCTCAACAATGTCAACAAGTGATATTTCTGATGCCGGCCTCAGTAAACGATAACCACCGGATTTGCCACGTTCCGCATGGACGAAATCTGAACCGGCCAATTCTTTCAAGATTTTCTGCGTGGTTGTTTGTGTCAGACCCGTCTGCCGCGATAATCCAACCGAAGAATGAAGACGCATGGGATCATCGGCATAATTGCAAGCCATAGCCGACAATAAAACCGTCCCGTAATCAGTCATTTTATTCAGTCTGATCATAAAAAACCTTAAAATAATTGAATTACAGACTAATATAGTCTGTATTAACTATATCGCCCGAAAGATGATTTATTTCAAGGGCAAAACGAAAAAAAGATTAATTTAGTGTTTTGATTTATACAAATGCAGAACCCCTATCGCAAAAAGCAATAGGGGCAGAGATCATATGCGTAAAGATCTAAGCAAAAATTGCCAATGAAGTTATATAAAAGCAAATCACATTAACGTGAACAGATCAGTTGATACTAAATCGCCGTGGGGTGTAGCGATCCCCATCAAATTCATCAAACAGGTCTGAAATATCCGGATGCTCGATAGGGCCGGAATCTGCATCGTGAACCAGATTCTGCTGACTGACATAAGCGGTATAAAAACTGTCTTCGTTTTCAGCAAGAAGATGATAGAAAGGCTGTTCGCGGCTTGGGCGAATTTCTGCCGGAATAGAATTATACCATTCTTCGGTGTTATCAAACTCGGGATCAACATCAAACACGACCCCGCGGAAGGGGTAATGCTTGTGGCGTACCACATCACCAATATTGAATACTGGATTTTTGAGTTGTTTTTCTTTTTTATCCATTAATCAAACCATAAGTATGAACCTTACCAGATATGGTGAGGTAATACAGAATTGCATATGAAAGTAGAATAGGTATTAAACCCGTTCTTTTACTTTAAGAACCTGACGTCCTTTATACATACCTGTCTTAGGATCCATGTGATGCGGACGATGCAATTCACCAGTTGTTTTATCTTCAACATAAGCATCATGACTGATTGCATCATGTGATCGGCGCATGCCACGCTTTGAACGTGTGACTTTACTCTTTGGAACTGCCATATCCGTCTCCAGCCTAAATAGGCGAAATGGTGGAGCTAGACGGGATCGAACCGACGACCTCCTGCGTGCAAAGCAGGCGCTCTCCCAGCTGAGCTATAGCCCCTTTAATTCAAATTGATATAAAAACACATCAACAAGGCGTCTTTATGTGTCAACAAAGGGCTTTTCGTCAAGCCCCTTGTTGATCAAAATGATAAAAATTCCACTTAAAGTGATGGATTTTCGCCTAAAGCTTCAATAACGGCAGGGTGAACAATACGTCCACCCTTAACATTAAGGCCGTTCATCAGGTGTTTATCCATCTCCAATGCCTTTTTCACCATGCTGTGCCAATGCCAGCGTAAACGGCAAAGTGACATTATTTAATGCGTGGCTTGAAGTGCGTGGAACTGATCCCGGCATATTTGCAACACAGTAATGAACAATACCGTCAACATCATAAATCGGGTCTTCATGAGTAGTGGCTTTTGACGTTTCAAAACATCCACCCTGATCAATGGCGACATCAACCAGAACCGACCCTTTGCGCATCATGCCCAGATGATCACGTCTGATCAATCGCGGTGCAGCAGCACCGGGAACCAGAACAGCACCAACAACCAGATCAGCGGTTGCTAAGCTTTCTTCAATAGCCTGACCTGTTGAATAGCGTGTGATCAGGCGGCCATCAAAAATATCATCCAGATAGCGAAGCCGTGGCACCGACCGGTCTAGAATGGTCACCCGTGCCCCCATGCCAACAGCAAGCTTAGCAGAGTTTGTTCCAACAACACCGCCACCTATGATGACGACATTAGCAGCTTCAACCCCTGGAACGCCAGACAGTAGAACGCCTCTTCCACCTGCGGTTTTTTCAGGTAATACGCGCCTTCAGTTACCGCCAGACGGCCAGCCACTTCACTCATCGGGGCCAGCAGGGGTAATCCACCATTGGCATCGGTTACTGTTTCATAAGCAATGGCCGTACAACCCGATTCCATTAAGCCAATCGTCTGTGCCGGATCAGGGGCAAGATGGAGATAGGTGAAAAGAAGTTGGTCAGAACGAAGCTGTTTCCATTCGACTTCCTGCGGTTCTTTGACCTTGACGATCATCTCACATCCGGCGAACACACTTGCTGCATCTGGTGCAATCTCTGCACCAGATGCTTTGTATTCATCATCCGTTGATCCGATACCGGCACCTGCGCCAGTTTCAACCAGAACAGAATGACCACGATCTGTTAATTCCTTGACGGAATCTGGAACCAGCCCAACACGAAATTCATTATTCTTAATTTCCTTAGGTACACCAACACGCATAATAAATACCCCCTCTGGATATAAAAATGGTTATCAATTGGATAATATTAATCTATTTCATTGCTAAATTTCCTTGCTTTTTATTCAAAAGATTTGCAATAAATACGAATATTATTTAAAAAATGGTACAAAATAATGGAAGATTATTCATTATTATCAAAATAAAACAATCATTTCGCTGAAAGACCTCGACCGGACGGATCAGGCCATTATCCGCGCCTTGCAGGAAAATGCCCGATTAAGCAATGTTGAGCTAAGCAACAAAATCAATCTATCCCCTTCGGCCTGTTTGCGCCGCGTTTCTAATCTGGAAAAAAGCGGTATAATCAAGAGGTTACCATGCTGAACTGAACACCCAGAAACTTGGTTATGACGTTACTATTCTGGTTCAGGTTACGCTTGATGGTCAATCCGCTAGTATTCTGTCTGAATTCGAACAAGAGGCAATGAAAATTCCCAATGTTCTGGCCTGTTTTTTGATGGCTGGCGCGAAGGATTATATCATCCGCATTGCCGCAAGAGATGTGTCAGATTATGGTGATATTCACACGAATTACCTGTCAAATCTTCCACATGTGAGAAGCATTGAATCCAATTTTGTTCTTCGGACAGTCACAAACAGAAACCTGCCATTAAGCATCAATTCACAATAATTGATCTATTCTCATATGCTAATTTAAGACGGCCGGATCACAGAAGATAGTAATATCCCGTCAGGAGCCTGCTGGCGTATCCCATAGGCATCAGACATGGTATGAATTTGTGCCAATGCGTCGTTAAGCCGTGACCAGTCATCTGCTTGTGCAATCGGCTCCCATATAGATTCAACCTGATCAATCCGCAAATGCATCGGATGATCATTCTGAAAATAAATATGATCTGGTTGCGCTTCTGGGTCGGTAGGCGCAAGTGCGATAACATATCAGCAGCTTTGGCAAAATCACGAGCTTGATAGATCAATGCGCGGGCACTGGTTTTCGCTCTTTGATGTGCTGCTTCACCACCATACCAGTCAAAACACGCTTCATCAAAGCCGACTTGGGATGTTTTCAGCGCTTTCATGAACTCTGCCACCAACTCCCCTGCCTTATCCCAACTGGCATCAATTCCCAGACGCCGGCAAGTGGCTGTTATCATTGTCTGTTCAAGGATGTCATGATATCTCTGTACCAGCGTTTCCAGTCGTTCCACGGCAACAAAGGGCACCATACAATCAGCAAGACGGCACAAAGCCCAGAAAGTTGCTTGCGGCTGTCTGCCATAACAGTATCGGGACTGATGATCAAAATAGGCCGCGGTAAAACCCCGGATTCATAAAAGGCAGAAACCGCCATGGACCATAATCAAAGCTTTCACCAGACACATTAAAATTATCTGTATTGAGCACTCCATGAACAAATCCTGCGGCCATCCATGATGAAACTAGATAGGCAAGACGTTCTGCCACAACAGTAAGAAGCCTTTCTGCGGCCTCGGCTATGGATATCTCATCAGCATCCTCACAGGCATAATAGGTTTTCAATGTATAACGAATCAAAGCATCCAGGCTTTGCTGGTCATCCATATAAATCAGGCGTTGAAAGCTACCAATGCGGATATGACCATGGGACAGCCGTGTCAGAACAGCCGATCTTGTTGGTGACGGCTCATCATGACGTTGTAAGGCTTCACCCGTTTCCAGAATGGCAAAGGTTTTAGATGTATTAACGCCAAGAGCATCCAGCATTTCAGTTGCCAGCAGCTCACGAATGGCTCCTTTCAGTGTCAACCTGCCATCAGCACCACGGGAAAATGGTGTCTGGCCAGACCCTTTCGTGCCAAAATCAAGACAATTGCCAGTAACTGGATCAATAATCTGAGCGTATAGAAGCCTCTGCCATCGCCAAGGTCAGGATTATAAACGCCAAACTGATGCCCATGATAGCACAATGCTAAAGGCTGGCTGAAACTGTCCTCAAATGGCTGAAACCGGCCAAATCGGTCGATCCAGCCATCCGCAGTAGCCAATTCAGCATCCATCTGCAATCGCGAAGCCCATGCCGTATTTCGAAAAATTAAGCGCGAATCTGGAAAATTTGCCGCTTCAACCGCGCGATATAATGTTTTGGCAATGTAGTATGTTGTAAGGACATTTTCATAGCGCATCCTGATCATATTTTTGCTAATATGACAACCATAACGTCAGACAATTCATGATGAGATCATATCTATGGAGTTAGAGCGATATGCAGGCAAATGATATAAACGCAGTACTTTCACCGATTGCAACTGCTCGTGGCCTTCCCAATGGGATGTATATTGATGAAACCATGGCACAGGAAGAAAGACGGAACGTTTTTCAGAAAAACTGGACAGCGCTGACCACGGGTAAAAACATTCCCCATCCGGGATGCGTCATGCCAGTTAATATGCTTGGTATTCCCATGCTTGTCACCCGCAACAAAGATGGTGACATCAGGGTTTTTGAAAATGTCTGCCGTCATCGCGGCATGATCCTTGTTGATGCACCAAAACGACTTAATGGCCCGATCACCTGTCCATATCATGCATGGGCATATGATATGGATGGCAATCTTAGGGCTACACCACATGTTGGTGGGGCAGATATTCATGACCATGATGCTGTTGATAAGGCCTGCCTGTCCCTGAACCAGATCAGAAGCCATGTCTGGATGGATATCATTTTTGTTAATATTGATGGCAATGCTCCCGATTTTACAGAAATGCATAGCGATATTATCAGCCGCTGGGCAGAGTTTGATAAACCTATCTACCATTCCGGAGCAGATTCCAGTTTCAGCCTTACGCTTAATAGCAACTGGAAATTGGCTATCGAAAATTATTGTGAATCTTATCATCTGCCTTTTGTTCATCCGGGCCTTAACTCTTATTCTCGCCTTGAAGATCATTAGAACATAGAAGGCCCCGGTCATTTTTCCGGACAAGGTAGTTATGTCTATAATCCTTCCCTTGATGAAAGCGGTCGTACTTTTCCCGACCTTTGATGGCATTAGTAACAAATGGGACACGGCGGCAGAATATCTCGCGTTATATCCAAACGTGCTTCTTGGCGGTCATAGAGATCATGTGTTCAATATTATCATCACACCTGATGCGGGGAATAAAACCACGGAACAGATTGAAATTTACTATGCTGATCCTTCGGCTCTGGATGATGATTATGCCGCCATGCGTCAGAAAAATAGTGCCATGTGGAAAGAAATTTTTATCGAAGATATCGATGTTGTTCAGGGCATGTTCAATGGCCGGTCAGCCCCACAATATGATGGGGGCAATTTTCACCTGTCATGGATGGTCCAACCCATTATTTTCATCAATGGGTAGCACGGCAAATGGCAGCTTAAGAACCATAAATTCGGTCAAGTTCACCACTGATCACATGACTGATCAGAAAATTGGCTAAACGGTCAAGTTCTGCATGAAACTTGCTTCCAGCAATATCGGATATGCCTTTATATCCATGTGATTTATTGCGAACAATAGCATAATCCGAAACCGGCGGTGCAATGATCACGTTGATATCTTTTACAAAATCATTGAGAATACTGTAATCGCGCTGATTGGGTGAAACCCTGTTTGGAACAACAATGATATGCGGGTTTGTTATGCCATAATCTTGCTTATGTTCATCAATATTATGAATAAATTCCAGTGTTGGACGTAAGTCTGTCCATGACAAGGATGTGGGAACGATAATCACATTTGTCAATTTGACAACCTGCATCATACTGCCTAATCGACCTGCCCCACTATCAATAAAAATAATATTGTTTTCTTCAATAAGCGTATTTTTGATTAAACCATCAAGCGAAGAAATACCCACCCCATCAAAATGATCACCAGTTGGCAATTGTCTGATTTCATTAGATGGCATCATTTCTCGCAAAACGGTTGATGATGTCATTTGGGGGTCTGTATCAATCAGGTGTGTATTATATTTTGGAAGCTTTTCACGAAGAATTTCATATAGAAACATGCATAAGGTGCTTTTTCCAACACCACCCTTAATATTTCCGAAAAAGATCGATTTTCCCGGCAAAGTTAACGACATAGATCACCAGATAATTTGCTAAATTATACAATTACATTATGTTATATTAGATACATGTTGCAATATAATTGATTTTAAGGGTCAATAGAGACACTTATTAAGATTTCCTATATGCTGTGCAATTGATATTAATTAATTGTAAATATCCATTATTTTTTTACATAATCAAACTCAATAATACCTGATTACCATTTTCATCTGACATATATTTTACATCTGGGCAGATACTTTTCACCAGATCTAAACCCATACCGCCATCTAGCCGGGGTTTCGCCATAGCATGATTTTGCCAGTCATCCGCATTCTACGGCTGTGCATTATCTGTAATTTTGATGTTCATCTGTTGGCTATTCATTTGTACAAATATTGTCATTTTTGCAGTGGATTTAATTTCCTAGACAGCGTGACGAACAATATTCTGTAAAATTTCCCCTACGGTTATCTGGATATCATCCCGCCTATGATCCCATGCTAGATCATCTATGACGTCTTGCAAAAACCGCCGCGCCTTAGGCAATACCTTTGGTTGTGCAGGCAGGTCTAAATGCCTGTTTGGGGGCTGGTCAGGAGCAATTGGGGCATCATAATATTTGTTTTTGCTGCATTGATTGGGTTTATCTATGGGTTTCTGATGTAGGTTTTTCTTCCGGCAAACAATAATCATTCTCCTATTTGGAGTTTTGCTTGGAATTAGTTTCATAACCTATATAATTGCATGATGTTTGTTGATGCTTTTGAGCCATACTGCATATTGAAATTGTCAATATAATGAAATGATAATAAGTTGATATTGACAGGAGAATTACCATTGCAACAGACCGACGCACATATCATGTCATCTATTGAAGTTTTGTGGAACGAAGCCAATGCAATAGAAACGCTAAGCAACTCCTCACAAGATGACGAACATAACCACCAATCAGACGATATCATCATAGATGATGCCGAACCCATCACTTCTGCTGATTATGATATGGGTGAATTGAAGCAACGTGTTGAAAAGGCAAGTCTGGATGATGAAACGGTTAATCTTTCTGTCACCCCCGACGATGCCATTAACCGTATCAAACATGCAACTACACTAAGTCAACAGAACCCGAAACCATTGCCGGGTGATATCAACCAGCAGTCACCTGAATATATGTTCGGGGAAGCATTTACCAATCTGGTGCGGCATATTGTGATTGATTACCTTGATAAATCTGTCGAACCCATTATCGGGAAGCGATTACCAGCGAAATCAAACAGATATCTAAAAACGAAAAATCCAAAGAGAAATAAAAGAGATACGTCACCAGAACGGATATTGATAATGAATTATACGATTATCTGAAGAATTTTTGCAGGGTTAGTTCAAACAGATTAACACATCAGCAGCAGCAAGCCTTGCTCGACCCAACAAGAACAAATGTGCAAACCGTATTTCTTTTGGGCGGAGAGTATCAGTTTTCCAACAAAAATAGATCAGGTGGTTAGCCTCATGGCTGCAACCGGAATTAACCCGAAATAGGTCGGAAATCATCACATTCTGTGCTTGATTAACATGATGCTATTATCCGGAATATATTGCTTTAGCAGTTTCATAAAGATAACGGCTCTCACTGACATAAAGTTCAGATTTTATTCTGCCTGCTTCATACAGTTCTTTTAGCGCCTTCATATCAGTTTCAATCATCTTCAGATCATAAGTTAGATCAGGTTCTGGCGCCATATCACACCCGTTATGGTATTTCTGGTGGTTGAATTTATGATGGAATGCTTCATCAGGGACGCCATGATATCGTTGGAGTCTTCCATTTTTCGGGATAGGGTAAAGACGGAAAATATAAACATCAAAATTAACGCCCCCATACCACCAAGCATCAGCAACACCCCAATCGTTTCCTGATTAAACTGGCCAGAAAGAAGATCAAGGATAATCATCTGGGAATAGTCCCAGACAAATATACTGGCATTCCTAACTTTATCCCATACCGATAGAATAGTTTCCACGCCATTCCCATCCTTCTTTTAATATTAAATTATTATTAGCATGATTTTCATCATTGGGGCTAGCATTAAGGTGTTGTCGTGATGCCATTTATGGCCAAAACAGAACGTTTTGCCAGCCATTGGCCCGGCGCACTTAGGAACTAATGAAGAAAAACTCATCGGGTTCTACTGATACTTTCAAATCAATAACGTGATCGCCCTGATCAACTAATCCTTTTATCAACAGTTTCATGGATACCATGTCTGAAATTGTGTTATCTCATGAAGTTCTTCTCTGGATAAATATATTGGCGATGCATTATGGCGTTCTGGAATGCGCCCATTGATCAACCAGATTACGCCGACAGGGCGATTGCATTTAGCCGAGACATTCACGCACAATTACCAGATATTAATGCTAGACTGAAAGCGGAAATCAATCTGCCACATTATCTCGATATTGGGATTGACATTTCCAAAGGCATGGTTGTGGTTGGGAATATGGGTTCTCGATTCAGGTTTAGTTATTCCTGTCTTGGAGATGCTTTTAAAATAGCTGCAGGACAGGAATCCATAATAAAGAAACCAAGCATTGCATTAAGCGTTGCCGAAAGCACGATAAAAAGCTGCAAGATCTGGTTCTGACCTTATCAAATTTGCACATTGCCTGTTCGGGGAAAGTAAGTTCCGGTCATGGTTTATAGCATACCACCAAATTGATATTTTACGCCAGCCCGGGGATAGTTTAAACGCTAGGCTGTCTTGACCTTTAACCATTATCATTAGAACATATAGAAATGTTCCGTCTATTTGTACCACCAACACAAAAGGCCATTAACCCGGTCACTTAATCTGGCGATTGATGATCACCTGGTAACCCTGACCATTCATCGCCGGAAAAATGCCCGCCGATTAACCTTACGGGTAGAAGAAGATCAGCTTAAAGCCACCGCGCCTCCTCATATGGCACAAGCTGATATTATCAGCTTTGTTAGAGCAAATCTGACTGGATAAACGCAAGGCTGGTATCTTATGCCGATATATATCAAAATAAAGAGCCTTCCATTCTCTATCAAGGCATGGAAACCGCCGTTAAAATCACGCCAGATTATACCGGTCATCGCTATCACTGCCGATATTCGGATCAGTGCCTTTGGCTTGATCGTCCGCAATCTCCACGCATAAGTGTGGCAAGACAGCTGGAAAAGCATCTCAGGAAGGAAGCCGAAACATCTATTCGTTCATGTCTTCATCCCATACTGGATCAACTAGACGAAGCCCCAGTTCCTATTAGTATAAGAGATCAGAAATCCCGTTGGGGAAGCTGTTCAACGACACGGAAACTGTCTTTTAGCTGGCGTTTGATTATGGCCCCGCCACAGGTATTGCGTTATGTGGTTATCCACGAAGCGGCACATTTAAAACATCATAATCATGGCCAGGAATTCTGGTCATTAGTGCATGACCTGATGCCGGAATATGATATGCATCGCAACTGGTTAAAGGAAAAACCAGAAACATGTGATGGCTAGGCTTGATCGTAAACTGGCAGGCCTGGAATCCAGTTCCATGCCCCAGATGACCATTTAAATTAGGACAAAGACTAAACCTCAGGCAGGAACTGGCCAATCATTTCATGAAAAGTCATAATTTCACCATGACCAATCTGGAAATCGAATTATTCACCAATAATTTAAATTCAACGCGGATCATCAGTCGCAGTGGTATCAACATCAGTATCAAGGGTAAGGATATTGGTTACTGCGCCTGTTAATTTGCAAAGGGTAAATTGTTCTTCTTATTTTTCAACCACTTCAACCCCATCTTCTAATTGGATCAGGTTTTTCAGTAAATCTGCCCCCGAACAAGAAGTGGGATTAGTAATATGAACATTGGCGGCAATGTCATTACTGATAATATAAATATCTCTAACACCCCCCTAATGTTAATTCAAAGGGACAGTGATTTGGGATTTGCCGGGTCAGATGACCAAAATGCATCCAGATAGATCATATTGGAATAAGCGAAATGATTGCCATTTAATAAGGCATCTTTTTTGATGATCTTATCATCAGGGGTTTTACAGACGTTAAATCCAAAGCTGTTATCTTCTAACCTGTTCCATTTAATATATATTTGTCACCATGCATTTGGATATTTAAATCTTGAGCTAATTCCTTGGGCAATAAATCTTAATTAAAACAGTTTCAAACTACGGCTAACCTAATTTCAAAAATGGCTTTCATTCCCTGCTTTGATCACTCACTGAAAGAGGGAACCTTAAATGAGAAGGATATCTGGAAAAAGTTAATATCTAGTTAACGGAAAGCATTTTTTTATTTTTTTATGTAGTGTTCTTTTTATTGCCTCACCTACCAATATTGAGGAGTAGTACGTCAACTAAGACCATGTTATATATGTGGAATTATTTGTGTAGATTTTTGTGTGTTTCCAAATGTTTTGTCTGCCAGTACCAGCATTCTGTTTTACGGTCATATCACTTTTTATTCGGAATAATCAGCTATTCCAACAGCTTATGCCGATGACATGATATGTTTTGATCCTATTGATCATTTTGTTGATCCGGGTTATTGCGCGGGGCTATCGACTGCCTATCTCAATATTCTCAACAACCAGAACAAATCAAAGGCTGTTGAAATATCCAATGCAATCCCGCAAACAAAACTTATTCACGAAGAATGCCATCAGACCAGATATTCAGATGCGTTTGCACTTGGGCAGGCTGCTTTTCGCCGCATGCTATTCTATGATACTCCAGACCGGCTAAACATGAGACTGACACAATGCCACCAAATGTTGAATGATTACCGGATTTCACGATCAGAATAAGGCATATCCCCATAACCAGAGATTAGCAGACCGCGAATGAATCTGGCCGGGAAATAATGAAGTCAAAATGGGGGAATGCTATGGTGGGCGCGGCAAGGATTGAACTTGCGACCCCTACGATGTCAACGTAGTGCTCTCCCACTGAGCTACGCGCCCACAACATCAAACTTGATGGAACATTCTATACCCCAAGCCAGATACAATTTTCAATCGTTTTCTTTATTTTGTTTTTTGGTTATCCTCAGTTTTTTCAACAGTCAGATCAAATGATGCCTCATTCTAGCGAAAAGACGATACCTTCAGACACACAACGGAAAAGGCAATCATCACAACAGGTGATTTTGCCGGGGTTTTCATTAAATGCGGGATCAAACCCGCAATTGATCATATCATCGCCCCATAGCGGTCGGCACTACCCGGATGATTTTCTTGCCAGCACATACCGGAGGATAGACGAATTACGACAGGTAGAAGACGCTTTTATGGATATTCTGCTAACTCAATACTCACTTGAAGCCATGCTTATTCATGCCAATTTTCCACGGAGTTTTGTTGATGTTAATCGGCATCAGGATGAACTTGAACGCCATCTCTTTGATCAACTGGATGACAGCATCAATGTAAAGACCAGCCGCTATACAACTGCCGGCCTTGGGGTTATCCCGTCACAGTTATCCCGACAGAAACCTATTTATTCCGGGAAACTTAATCAACAGGAACTGGAAAGACGCCTTGAGCACTGCTATTTCCCCTACCATCATCAGCTAAAACAATGATCAATATTGGCAAAACCAGTGGAACGGTTATTTTGCTGGATATCCATTCCATGCCCTCACATATAAATAGTGGACATACTGATATCGTCATTGGCACCTGTCATGGACAGTCTGCCCCATCATGGATCAGTAACTGGATAAAGGATTTTTTCACGGAAAGGGGGTTGAAAGACACGAATGAATACCCCCTTTGCTGGCGGTTATATCACCCGCCATTACGGGAAACCGAAAGATAATATTTTTGCCATTCAGATAGAAATAAACCGTAATCTTTATATGAATGAAAATCATATCCAGCTTTTGCCAGAATGGTGTGATTGTGCAGATACCCTAGCCCAGCTGATTAATCAGATCAGCCAAAACATCCATCATGGCCGTGGTGACAAGTCTATAACCCTGCCCGACGGCTAAACCGAAACGGATCAACTGCCCGCCGCATAGCGAAATCAAGTGGTGATGCTTCGCCGCTAGATATCAGCCGCTAAGGCTTCCGCCAATAGAGGCGCTGTTACCATTCCGCGTGACCCCAGCCCCCCGAGAACATAAAGGCCTTCACCAATCTCACCGGCAATGGGCTGTCGATCCGGTGTTGTTGCCCGCACACTTTGCCGCCCCTGCCATTGATGGGACATAGGGTATCCGGTTTTGTAATGATTCCGGCAGGCGGGCATAATTATCAGCATGAGCATCCGGACTGATCTGATCTATTTGACCGGTTATATGGGCGTTTTCCATGCGTTGATAACTAGCACCAAGGGCATAACGGCCATCCCTTGCCCGCGCGAGATATCCACCAAAGCCGACAGGGTAGTTATATCGTCCCCCTGACACCCCCTGAATGGATGGGATATGGCTAACCTGACCACAATTTGCCGTAATCGGTAGCATGGGTTCAAGCCGCCCTTCCCATAGAGATGATAATCCAGTTCCGGCGGCGAGCACCACAATATCAGCCTGATGATGTTGCCCTTTCATCATCGCCAAGGGTGATAGGGGCTTCGGATGCGGAAATGCTGGTAATATTAACGCCATAACGACATGTGATATCTTCCAGCAATCCGTTGATCCATATTCTGGGGTCAACCGCACCAGCATAGGGGTAATATAGTCCTTCGGCTGTCATATTAACCCCAAGCCGATCAGATACCGCCGCCGCATCCATATGGGTAAACACGGAATCAGTCCATGTTAGATGAAGCAGTTTCTGCTGGCGGATCGATCTTTTCATCTTTAGCCAATGTGAGGCATCCCTGATCCAGCCCTGCCCCCATTGCCAGTGCTGATCGGCGGGCAAAACCAAAGGCATTAAGCGACAACCAGCCATGATCTGTCGGATCAACGGTAAGCCGCGGTGTTTGCAATGCCGCCAGATCCCCGCTAGCGCCTTGCGCCGGATCAGATGCTATCCAGAACCTCAACATCGATATGCCGCCTTGCCAGCGCATGGCCAATGATGCCCCCGCAATGCCAGCCCCGATAATATTGACTTTTGATGGTAATGTTGTCTGCCCCCTTCCCGATAACCGCGAAGATAAGATACCGGTGATACGGTGGCGTTTCCGGCCAAATCCGTCATGTCGGGTGATATCAAAACCGGCCTGTTCCAGACCACGCCTGACTCGCACCAGCCGCCGTAAAACTGGCGCATTTGGCATCTCTGGCCGAACATCTGGCCATATGATGAAAGATATCATCCTGCCACATGGCCGGATTACGCGATGGCGTAAATCCATCCAGAAACCAGATATCCGCCGAAAAAATCAGACCCGGCCAGCATATCCCTGCTATCCTGATATACCAGATCAAGGGTGATACGCCCCTGTTCCAGAAAGACCCTGTGTCGCCCCGGCCAGCGTGGCGGCAGAACCGATATCAGATCAGTTAATTCTTTATGTAGATGCGGATAGGCCATTAGCACATTATGAATATGATCAGCCCCAAGCGGCGCATGTTCGGTGGCAATATAGTGAAGCCGGGCATCCGCGGGGGCATGTTTACGGAACAGGGATAGCGCCACACAGAAATTCAGTCCCGTCCCGAAACCCAGCTCGGCAATCGTGGTCAGACGGGCATGTTGAAACCGTTCCATCAGCCCTGTTGGTTCAATGAACACAGCCATAGTTTTTCCATATCCGCTTTCGGATGAAAAATAGATATCATCATAAAGACGGGAATAGCCATGACATGGCCATCCACCCGTGTGATATCAATCAATGGATCAAGAAGGGGCTGAATGGCTGGTGGTGGCTGTACAGACATGCCATCGGCATTAACAGATTTTACCATGCCAGACTAGCCAAAAGCGGTTATTCCGGCCAGTTATCCAGATCAAGCGGATAGACCAGATCAGCCAGATCACCACGCAGGAATACCAGCGTTACCTGACCCGATATTGATGCCGAACTTGCTGACATAGGCGCGGTTGATAGCCACGTTTTCATCCTGTTGATAAATCCAGTCATCGAATGTGACGCGCAACCGCGAATCACCAATTTCCAGATCAATATCATAAACCCAGTTCAGGGCATTGCCAGCGATCTGACCAGATGCAACGCCGATCACATCGGTCGCTTCGCCCTCATATCGGATACTGCCATCATCCTGAATGCCCTGATTGGTAATGACCCAGACCCGTTTATCGGTTTCCCCGTCATCATACAGGAAATCTTCATCAAGGATAAGGGTATTTTCATTGACCACGCCGGTGATATTGACGCGGAATTGCCGTTTCAGATTACCAAAGCGATCTTCGAAAATCCCATAGGCTACGGTTTCGCCTTCAAAAACGCTTCAAGGGTAAGATCAGGTTGCCGCGACTGATGCATCATGGGTGTGTTCGGGAACATGCCACCGCCATAACCAGAACCGCAGGCAATATGAAAATACTGATGCGCATTGCATCTAGACGCCGTTTCAACCATGTGATCATAACCAACTCCTCAACACCCTGATATAGGGCAGAAAAGACATGAGAAAAGGGTTAATTATGATCCATCACCGGTGATATGGCGTCACAAATGGGTATTTACATAAAGGCCAGATCAGCAATTGCTATAACTGGAATCAAGGTATGTTTTCGCTGATGGATAGCGACAGCTTTGCCAAGGATTAGTGATGGGGATTAACCGTGATCATTATCCGGAAGAAGGCTATCTGATAAACGTTAATATTTGGAAGATCCCGGAAGATAAAATGCGAAAGGGATCAGGCCGTTAAACCGCCTATGCCATTATGATATTAACCGTGACGGGGAAAGGCCGGTGATCAGATCAGCATGGATTCCACAGATGCTAGAATCAGTGAAGCCGCCAGATGTGATAGCGCGGGGGAGGTTTGAATGCCGTTTCCCCCCTGCCCCGCTAGCCAGAAAAACCCAGATGCCGCCGGATCAAACCCCACCACAGGTTCATGATCATCGGCAAAACTGCGTAAGCCTGCCCATTGATGGGCAACCCTGTTGACCGTCACCGTGGTGGCCTGTTCGAACCGGTCTATGCCTTCGGCCAGCACTATATTATCCACCCATGCATCACAAGGCGCTATCGCGTCCTGATCCGCGGGCGACACCATCAGACGGCCAGCATCAGGTTTGGCATACCATGTTTCCCCAATCGAAGCAATCATCGGCCATGATGACGGATCAAGTCATCAGCCAGCGGAATAATCGCGGCAGAACGGCGGTATGGGGTAATGGTTATCGGGCTAGCCCCAGCCATTGAAGCTTAGTACCCCAGCCCATGCCCCTGCTGCATTGACCACAATATCCGCATCAAACGCATCCGTTGCGGTTTTGATATGCCATTTCTGACCAGCAGGATTCTGACTTTGTCGGGATAGCGACAATACCTCCTGACCGGTCATGATATTTGCCCCCACCTGTCGCGCCATACGGGTAAAGCCCTGAAACAGGGCATCCACATCAATATCAGCGGCATATTCATCATAAATCGCCGAAACAAAGCGGTTTTTGCGCAAAATCGGGCATAGATCATGGGCTTCATCCGGTGATAATTCCGTCAATCCGGTACTGCCATCCATATAATCCGCCAAACATCACCATCATCCGCGCCGACTATAGCCAGTTCACCACGCGGGCTTGTCACGCCGCCATTAACAATCTGATCACCGGTCAGATCATCACCAGATTGCAAAATCAATTGTCGCAATAAGGCCGTGCCATAATTTGAATATATATAGCCGCCGACCGGCTGGTCGAATGATAGCCAAGTGACGGCTCCTTTCGAGAACCGTAACCGTCATGGATGGGGCCAGCCTTGCCGCCAGACTTATGCCCGCGATCCCGCCGCCAATGATAACAACATCATTCCCCAGCATCACGCACCACCATTACTCATTGCTGTCATCAATCGCCCCTTCAGACATGAACAACAGCACACGGGACTGATCATTCAGCCCGAATAATCCATGATCCACAGCCAGTTTTAAGGCGGCATATCCTGCCCCGCCTGACGGTGACGCGGCTAGCCCTTCGGCAGCCAGATCAGCAATCAGCCGTTTGCAATCCGCATCATTAATGGTCATGAAAACATCAGCATGGGCAGCTAATCCGGCCAGTGCCACTTCAGATGCTTCTTTGCAATCCAGCCGCCCCATAATGGATATATCACCACCAGAACCCACCACCTGACCGGCCTTGATAGCCGCTTGCAGTGCCGGGGCTTCGTCTGGTTCAACAACAGTAATATGCGGGACATCCCCGTAACGATCACGCGCCAATGCCGCCACCGCCGCCGCCAGACCGCCAACACCTGCCTGAAGGAATATATGCGTTGGCGTCTGATCCATTGCGTCAAAAGCCTCAGCCGCCATGACCAGATAGCCTTCCATGATATCGACACCGGTATAACATTCCGGCCATGTGGTATCTGACATGATCTGCCAGCCTTCGCCTTTGCCCTGGCAAGCGCCGCATCCATGCTTTCTTCCATAGGAATTGCCCGCAATGACGACTTCGGCGCCATAACCACGCAACCGGTTGGCAAAATCTTCTGGCACATGGACAGACAGATAGATCACGGCCTTTGCCCTGAACAGCTTAGCCCCTGCCGCTACCGATAAACCATGATTACCCGCGCTTGAAGTCACAAATACCTCACCGGCCAGCGCATCTGACCAGTTATCCCCTGACGTTTTGCCGCCGCCTGTTTAGCAATGGCATAAGCCGCACCCAGCGCTTTAAAACTGCCCAGATTCATTCGCTGGCTTTCATCTTTTATATGCAATGCCGCAATATTCAGCGATGATGCCAAATGTGAACATGATACAAGCGGGGTTACTTTTGCGGCCGGACAGAGTTCTAACAATGCCAGCGGGGCATCAACATCAATACTGACACCTGCCGGATCAAAGCCGGGCATGCCACTACCGCGCCACGGATTTGCCAGATAAAACTCTGCTTCGGTTGTCATGTGGGATTCTCCTTAAAATTGAAAACTGTTTTATTCGCATTATGAAAGATTGCGTGCCGGATTATCCATGACGCCATTCATTGATATGATCTTGTAATCCATACCATGAATAAACCATAGGCAAAAACCATGGTTTACCATTAAAAAACGGAACAGAAGCTGGGGCTGTCCCTGATAAAATGCTTGGCGCATTTGTCTGACCAAGCACCTGTTCAGCCAGTTTTTTGCCGCACCAACGCGCCCAGACCGTTCCTGATCCAGCATAGGCGGCAGAATAATGAACCCCGTCATGGGTGAATATGCGTGGAATCAGCTGACGGTTAAATGCAACATTGCCTGTCCAGCAGTAATCAATCTGCACATCTGCCAGTTGCGGCAAAATACCAATCAGCCGGTTTCGCAAGAAATTCACTGTTTTTATGGTAGGGTTTTGTTCTGCCCCACGCGCGCCCAGCAGAATGCGTCTGCCATCAGGAGTCGGCCGGAAATAGGTAGTCAGCTTTGCCGTGTTACCATACATCCGCATGGCTGGCATCAACGCTTTCACCCCTGTCACTACCCAAATCTTCCGTGACAATAATTGCTCCGGATAGGTACCGTACGTTGCCGCAAAAACCGGCTAAAGCGATGCTCTGATCCCCTGTATATCCATTAGTAGCCACCACAACAATACCGGCCTGAATATTGCCCTTATCGGTGACAACCATTTTCCCTGCCCCGGCATGATCCTGAATATCGTCAACAGCGGTTTTTTCAAACACCTTGACGCCAGCTTCGGTGATCACCCGCAAAAATCCGGCAAAAAACTTGGATGCATGAAAACCGCCAATATCATCTTCGACCATACCCCCATAAAACCGGTCGGAAACAATCTCTTCATGCTGATCTGCCTTACTAACCATCCGGCACGGAATACCAAGCCTTGATTGCAACAGATCCGCTTCATGCGACAGATAATCATAATGCTTGGCAGACATGGCGCCTTAAACCAGCCTGTCAGCTTGAACATGGCGTCAATGCCTTCGGTTTCACAAAATCCTGCTAGATCAATCCGTGCGGCGCTTGCTTCTTTGAAAGATCATCTGCAAAATCTTTTCCCCCATTGTTTTTCCAGCTCTCCATGACTGGGCCGGATGCTGGCAGAATTAATGCCCCCGTTTCGGGTCGATGCCCCATATCCGGGGGTAGATTTTTCAATGATAGTGACTGATTTTCCAGCTCTGGCAAAACCAGCGCCGCCGCCATGCCTGTATAACCGCCACCGACAATGACGACATCTGAAGATTTTGGCAGAGGATCATCATGAACCTGACGCAATGGTTCATCAATATCCCACCAGTAAGGGCGATAGGCAATGCGTGTCGTATCTAGAGTCATATATTGACACCTTTCTCATTATTATTCTGTTTTTACTATGATTTTGGTTGATAAATCACCCTAGTATATTAAACAGATCAAAACATCTTATTTCAATATCTTGAAGAAAATCAGCACAAAGATCAATGCCGGAATACTGTTTTATTTCAGTGTTTTATTTAACGTCCAGATGCGACGATGCATACCTTGTCATTCCTGATTTGATCCTATATGTTAACAAAATATAGGAGTTTGGAGAAAAACATGCCTGATGCAAATATGACAAGTATTAACGAAGATCATACTATGACACCGGACATTGCACGCGCAAAACCAGCAAAAATGATGTGGGAAGACCTCTTTTCTTCTCAATGATCAGCTCACCGAAGAAGAAAAATGGTGATGCAGACAGCCCATGATTACTGTCAGGATGGTTTGATGCGCCGCGTTATAAATGGCAACCGTAATGAAGTCTTTGATCGTGAAATTATGAATGAAATGGGAGAATTGGGTCTTCTTGGGGCCACTATTCCCGATAGTTATGGCGGCGCTGGGGTTAATTATGTGTGCTATGGCCTGATTGCAAGAGAAGTGGAACGTGTAGATAGTGGCTATCGGTCTGCCATGTCTGTACAATCTCACTGGTAATGCATCCTATTTTTGCTTACGGCACCGAAGATCAGCGCAAAAAGTTACTGCCTAAACTCGCATCAGGTGAATCTGGTAGGTTGTTTCGGTCTGACAGAACCGGATCATGGGTCTGACCCATCTGGCATGGTTACAAAAGCAAAAAAAGTTGATGGCGGCTATCTCTATCAGGCGCCAAGAACTGGATCAGTAATGCGCCAATCGCTGATGTTGCCATTGTCTGGGCAAAATCTGATGCGCATGACAATAAAATCCGCGGTTTCATCCTTGAAAAAGGAATGAAAGGCCTTGAGATGCCAAAAATCGAAGGCAAGTTTTCGCTCAGAGCATCAATCACAGGCATGATCCAGATGGATGAAGTCTTTGTCCCTGATGAGAACCTTCTTACTGAAGTGGAAGGTCTGGCAGGCCCGTTTGGCTGTCTTAACCGTGCCAGATACGGCATAAGCTGGGGTGTGATGGGAGCAGCAGAAGCATGCTGGCATGCTGGCCGTGAATATACGATGGATCGCAAACAATTTGGACGCCCTCCTAGCACAGAACCAGCTGATACAGAAAAAACTTGCAGATATGCAGACAGAAATCAGTCTTGGTCTTCAGGGTTGCTTACGGCTTGGTCGGATGTTTGATGATCATACCGCATCAGCGGAACTGATATCCCTGATGAAACGCAATAATTGCGGCAAGGCTCTTGATATTGCAAGAGTTGCACGGGATATGCTTGGCGGTAATGGTATTTCTGATGAATATCCGGTTATTCGCCATGTCCTCAATCTTGAAGCGGTGAATACCTATGAAGGTACGCATGATATTCATGCTTTAATCCTTGGCCGGGCACAAACAGGGCTACAGGCATTCTTCTAGAAAATCAAACGCCAAGATTTCAAAAAACAAAGGGGCATAGATATGCCCCTTTTCATTAGTGAAGATATCTTATATCCCATTAAGCATTCTTGGATTATATCAGACGCCTTCGACTATTCGCATATCTCTATCGGCTGCCCCATCAAGGGCATCTAGTGCTTCGGCATAGGCAGGGCTTTCGACAGCGTTTTTGCTATCTCGACCGATGGAAACTCACAGACAACCGTCCTGTTCATAACCCCATTTTCTTTCACCATAACAGGCATACCACGAATGATGAACTGCCCGCCAAATGATTCCAGCGCAGGCTTGGCAAGTTTTGCATAGGCCGCAAGTTTTTCTTCATCATGAATAGCTTTATAAACAGAAACAAGATAGCCTTTAGGCATAATATAACTCCCTTAACATGGTGCATTTGATCGAATTCAAACGTATTGCCACACCTTAGCCAGAGATTACTATGTGAAAAGCAACAACAAGATATCCTGCCAGAACATGAAATCAGAAAATAGGGCATTAATAGAATGCGATAACCACATAGATAATTGTCATTCTATGGGTTTTATGCGTATGCTTTGCCTTGATCTTATAAAATTTGGATTTTTGCCATGACGCTTACATTTCATCATATCAATTTTGTTGGCCATGACGTTGACAAATTGCATGATTTCTATACCCGCATTCTGGGGCTGGAAGATATCCCTATTGATCAGTTTCCACGGCCACCAGAAACTGATGATAAAGGCTATGGTGGATATATCCGTTTTGCCACCGATGGCGCCATGCAAATGCATCTGGCAGAACGTGATCTAAATGTTGCCCATAAAAATGACCGTCATATTAATCCGGTTGAACGGGGCCATATTCGCCTTTCGGACAGATGATATTCAGGCATTCATGGCTGATCTGGATGCTAATGGGAATCGTCTATGCCGATTACGGAACAGCCTTTGCTGAAGAATGGCACCAGATATTCTTTCATGATCCTGAAGGAAACGTTATTGAAGTACATCAACAGGTTGCAAAAAAAAGGGATAGACAATGGCAGTTTCCAGTATCTTAAAATTTGAACAAACGGGAAATGGCATTTGCGCCTGACCCTTGATCATGAAGCACGCCGTAAACGCTATCAGAAGCAATGATGGCTGATCTTACATCTGCCATAACAAAAGCCGGACATGATAGCACCATCCGCGTGATTATTCTGGCGGCAACAGGCAAAGTATTCTGTTCCGGCCATGATCTGAAAGAAATGACTGCCGGGCGTGAAGCCGCTGATGGTGGAAAAGCATATTTTACCAAAGTCATGGCAACATGTTCACATTTGATGCAGACTATTGTGAATTGCCCTAAACCTGTCATTGCAGAAATCGCTGGCATAGCTACCAGCTGCTGGATGCCAGTTGGTGGCTAGCTGTGATCTGGCTATTGCCGCTGATACGGCCCAATTTAGTACTCCGGGGTTCATATCGGGTTATTCTGTTCCACGCCCATGGTCGCCCTTTCACGCAATGTAAGCCATAAACATGCCATGGAAATGTTTTAACCGGTGATATGGTATCAGCAAAACGGGCGGCTGAAATCGGGCTGGTCAATCAGGTTGTAGCACCAGATCAGTTGACAAAAGCCAGTCAGATCATGGCTGAAAAAATAGCGTCCAAATCAAGTCTTACTGTAGCAACAGGCAAACAGGCTTTTTATCAGCAACGTGAAATGCCACTAGCTGATGCTTATACCTATGCGTCACAGGTCATGGTGGAAAATATGATGGCTAAGGATGCAGAAGAAGGTATAAATGCCTTTATTGAGAAACGCCCGGCCAGATGGCAAGATAAATAGTGGGCAAGCCCCTTTAATCCAGTGTGATCGCGCCATGCTGGCGTTGTCATATCAAAGCGCAACCCTGTTGCCCCTTCAACAATATGGGCGAGATGGCTAACCCCTAATGACATCATCAGATCAGATATCTGATCCGGTTCAGGTGAACTGATCGTGATCTGATTTAGCCTGACACCCTTATCCGGCATCCTATGGCAGGGGTTTTGCCCATCAGGCCATTCAATAAATGCCGGCATCAACCCATCAAGCGGCAAATGACCATCTTTAGGTACGGTCAATCGCCAGCTTAAATCACCGCGAGCTGAGCTTAAAATCTCACCAAGATAGATTGGGCTTTTCGCAACCAGTGCATCCAGATCACGCACACTAACCACCCAGCATAACGCTCTTGGCCGGCTTTCAAAATATGCCTGAGTAGCCGGATTATCCAGACTAAACCAACGCTTGCGGCCAGGTGGTGGGGCATGAGGATCAATAGCAATCAATTCAAAATATGTATCACCCCCTGCCTGTATCAGGGCATTATGCGTACTCATCAAAGGATGCTTACCACCATCAGGAATTGATACCCCAGCGTGGATTCAAGGTCTGCCCTACCAGCATCTAGGGTTGGCACCCCATGACCACATGATCAATCTGTGGGTTCATATCCGGGTTTGGTGGGAATTTATATCCGTTTTCATCTTTCCGATGATAGCGAAATCAGACCAACTTTCAAAGTCTCATCACAAAATATACAGATCACTTATTCAATATTTTTACCAGCAGGATGGTTATCATAGCGTTTATCTAGAATACGTTGTGCCTCTCCATCTGGATCTTCATATTGATTAGTCTGAACCGACCATGCAAAACATAATAGCAATTAACCTAATCAAAGCGATTCCCACAGTCTTTTCTTGGCAAATATGGCTAATCATCTACACTTTTTTGGATGCGATAAGAATATCCGGTCCAAAGTTTCCAGTTCTTCAGGAAGGCATCGCGAACAAATCGCATTATGACGGATAGGGCAACTGACAATCGCGCTTGCTGGAAGTTTGTTGAGGCGGAAAAAATGCCATGGCTTAATCTTTCAATTTTTTTTATTTATCTTAATTTGTAATCTTTCATATCAGAATTTGCAAATTCCTTCATCTTAGATGATCTAAAGATAGATTTTCAAAAAGCACCCTCATCACATTGCCGTGACTGAATAAAATCATATATGGTTAAGGTGAAGTATATATTTTAGAGGAATAAAATATGTCAGTTAAGTCAATGATTTGGATATTTTGCCTTGGGCTTCATATTTATCAAAGTATGATTTTACGCGAAAATGGCATATCAACAATGTGGATTGCCGCTGCCATCATGCTTGAATCCGGTTATTTTTTTACAACCGGCTCAGCCACTTTAGACACATTGATAGAAATCCTCATCTATATACTGGATGTCATTTTAGGGTTTATTTACAATCTTCTAGCAGTTCCCGGGGATATTCTTGTTGCCATTATGGGTGACGATGTTGGCCAAATCCTGTTCCGGCTGGGGCTTGAGGCCGGCTCTTTCCAGATTGCCATGATTTATCTGATTATTCTGATTGTATCCTTTTTTCTCCCAGATGGTGAGTTCTGGCAGGTCTAATTATGATCACGAATAGAAGTAGGTATTAATGATATGAAAAGACGGCAATTCCTATCCAGTCTATCTGGCGGCGTAATGGCAACTGCGGCCATCCACCATCACTGGCTCAAACCTGCAGCCGCACGATTGCGGCAACCGGTGACATGGGGCGGTGCGTATTTACAAGACGAAGCCATGCCAATGCCACATCTTAATAAGGCGATCATGTTAAGGGATAGCACCGGAAAACATATCAATCAGGTATTATTTGAAACGATCCGCGGGATTAACTGGTCAGAAACAGATATCGATCTGGCAGCGTTAATTGATCAGGATATGTCAACAACAACCGAATATGGCATGGTGCTTGTCTTTGCCGCCGAACAATCACTTGGTCAAATCTATTTCCCGGATAAGCAGGAAACTTTATATATAGCCCGCCTTGTTGTTTATAATATGGTTTATAATATCAAAAAACGTGAAATTATTGCCAATTTTGGCGTCCGCGGAAGATATTATGATGCCTTATCCGGTAAGCCTGATGATGATGCCTTGCCCGGCATTTATTTTGATTTAGTCACTAATCAGAGCCGTGAAGGCAGCATTGCAAGATTAATGACTGAAAAAGTATCACAATATCCCTATAGCAACCGGTATGGCGGCAAGAGGTTCAAAGTCACGTCTATCGAAGCAAAACCACTTGTTGCCAAAGCTGCAAAACAAACAGCCATGGATGCTGATATTTTCAGAGAACAGATGGGTACTTATCAACGGTTTGTTTTTCCGAACAGACCGCTGTTCCTGTTATTCCCTATACCAAAACGGCGGCACTCAACACAAAATTAGCGCAGGAAATGCGGATCACAGCCTTTGATGGAAATAGTGCATTAAATACCATTCTTCCATTACCTGATCCGGAAATAGGGATTAGCATTATACTGGATGGCTGGAATTTCAATGTAACCCCTTCAACAGATCAGCGCAATCAGGTTTCCCTTTTGACCTTGTCGCTAACCGTTGTTTTCAAAAACATCGGTAATGGAGAATATTATCTTTAATCAACAGTTTTTCGCCCAGAAAGTTTTTTATGAAATCCCAAAAGCTAATTATATTATGTCACGGGATGCACGCGTCTACATTCTCCACGAAGAGTTAATCGACAAGATATTCGCCGGAATAACAGACCAATCTATGAGAATGACCCTTTATGAGGGCATTGAACTTGTTCAGAAAAGTGAAGCCAGTTTTGTTCAGGCCGTCACGGAAGATAAAGACGCCTATAATAAAGATTATGACAGGGTGGCGGAATATTTACCCTATTCCATGTAAAAACAGACCGATATAAACGATCGGTCTGTTTTTTAGACAGATGCTTACGATTTCTTCTTAGGCCGTGCTATGCCTTCAACCACAACCGGATTGGCTAGCTGAATATCAAAATTGATTTTACCGGCATAGGCATTAATTCCATTATAGACATTACAGGCTTTACTGCGCATAACACCAAGTTCATAGACTAAATTAGCCGTATCTTGATTGAGAATATCAACATTATCGGAACTCATGAACGCGACCATGGTCGTGGCTGTATAAAACATGAGCAGCTGGTGCGTGTCAGATACATATTCTCCATTCATGTCATGAACGCGTTGCAGCAAATCCAGCCCTTCCTTATCCAGTTTATTCATTTCAGCTAGTCTTTGTTCAATGCTTACCTGAAACGCATCGCTTGTGACCATTAATTCATTAAGCATGGTGTCCATATTCGACTGATTGACAATATCCTGTGCGGCTAGGCGATAGGCTTCAACTTTATCACCCATGCCGATAACTGTACCCAGATCAATCAGCAGGTTGGCACGACGTATCGATAATTCAGACACATCCTGGCGGAACAGGGTTGCCGTACTTACACCACCAGATGACATTTCATTAGCTAAATCTGCTCTCATCTGCTGAGCTTGGGCCATCAGATCAATATAGGAGATCTCTTTGTGGATAGCTTGGATGAAAAACGATTTCATAAAACGTATTTGATACAATGCTGGAAAAATCATCTTTCTGCTTATAGGCTAATTCATAAGCTTGGCCGCATCCATGTTGCGGCATTTGTCAGATTAGGATTTCTGTTATATCCATAATACCAGAATGTGCCCTCTATATATCTGGCAGCATACTGATTCTTTTTGGCGGCATCTTTAACAAAACTTTCCCCCAGTTTCATGTTGCCGCCCTGATTACCATACATAATATGGATAATTCCATAGGCAAACTTTGCATCAGCGATGCGCTTCTTAGCCTTAGTATCAAAAGAACTTTTTCAGAAGTTGCCAGCATGATAGCTAGGTCTTCGGCGTTAGGATTATTAACAAAGTTTTCAAAAGCTCTTGCCTTCAGGGCTATCAAAGCCTCCCTTAATCACATTAAGGCTAGGTAAAAATGGAATGGGTGACCGGGCTGGTGATTTGAGCATTTCTTCAATATTTGCGACTGGACATGCCAAAGCTTTTTTCCAGCTTTTTCATATCTGCCTTTTCCAGCTTTTTATAAATATTCGGCTTTGGCTTTCTCTTACAAATAAAGTTAATGGTTTTGTTGCTACTAGCAATCGCGCTTGCACTAGACACAAATTGGATATGATCTTGATAAACTGAACTTTTAGAAAGGGATTGTTCTATATCAGGAATCTGGATATCTGCATGTGCAGAAGATATGCAAAACCGGCCAAATACAAGGCTGGTAAAGCGAAAAGATGATAACATTTAAAAATCCCTCAAAACTACTAATAAGTATAAAAATAATGCTAATTATTTTTTTTCAACTCAAAATGCTGAGATTAATTATTTTCAAGTGAGAGGGTAAAATAGGTATCTATGGCTTTGGCAAATACGGATTGATATTCTGCTTTCAACCAAGGATCAGACAGCATTGCGTTATCAAATTCCTCATCCAGAGAAAAGCCGCTTCGTATTCTGCCATTTTCAGCAAGGCCAGACCATGAAATGCTTTTGTTTCTGCATCACCCAGATATTCTGATCGGTCTGCATTCGCTTTATCAGCGCATCATAAGCGGCATATTCATATAGCTGACGGGCAATCACCATTTCAGCCTGCTTTAGATACTTGATCATCAATATCCTTAAAATTCACCTGAATATCACTGGCTCTGGCTTTGCAGATGCTTACCACCATGCCTTCATCAGGTAATATCTGGGTGTTCATGTTCACATGACTGACCTGACCACTATTCTGCCAGATACGAAGGATGGTATTAATCAAATGGTTATCGCTGGTTTTTTTGAAATCTGTTTTCTGATCTGAATCGCTTCAGGCGTCATCAAACGGGAACGGCATAATGGTTCTGCTATCAGGGTCATATCAATATTTGATTTTAATGCTGCTACTAAAACGACATAGCGAATGGCATCTTTTTCGCGAAAACATAAGCTTTATCATTGCCAATAAGTTCTATATTCTTATCAGCAAATAATGTAGCCAGCATATCATTATCAGCAATCAGATTTTTGATAACAGCTTGTGCTGCTTGGTTTCATTAGCAGTAACCGGTCTGGCTATTAGCATCATAACAGCCAGAACGGTCACATAAACCCAACGTCCCATGATTAGAAATCGTTGCTATCAGATACCTGACCACTTGGGCCTTCCGGATTATAGCCGTCTTCGGATACCCCGCCATCGATGGCCATTGTTGAGCTGTTGCTGGGTTGCGTGATGGTGGATACAGTAGGCGTTTTATCAATCGCATTGATAGCGTTATCATTTTCTATCGCCGTGCCCTGTGCTACGGCCTGTGCAGACTGGGAATAGACAGCGATGGAAAAATACCAGTGCCCATCAGCAGATTCAAATCCCTTTTGTCTGAACACCTTCGGGAAGTTGACCACCAGCGATGGATTCATAATTATTCATTCATGCTAATCGTATTTAGAAAACGTTCGCGTTCCTGATTAAAGATTTCCGGATCACCTAGATTGCCCTGATCATCAACCGGAATAGTAAATTGTTCAACCTGTTCTATCTGGTTTTCATCAAACCCGCCTTCCCAATAGACGCTATCCCCGCGCAAAAAGGCAATTAACGCATTGCGGGCACGCGTTGCGGATTGATTACGCGACATTTTTTTCAGCTGTTTAGCCACGGTAGTGTTTTTATTGGTGCGGATAATAGAACTGCCATAACCAATGACTATCTGTTCACCTGTCTGGGGATGGGTGATTAGCTTTGCGCCCATTGGCGGTGTCGCATAACTGGTAATTTCATTCATAACATGTGAAAAGGCCGCGTTTGGATCATCAGACTGGATCACGGCCGGGTTTAATCGCAAAAAGCGTTTCTTGTTTTTGTGCTTGTGGCAATGGATATGGATACCTCGGCTTCATCAACATCATCACTAACATCATAGACCACATAGGCGGCAAGCATACCTGAAACCGCCTCTTTACAGACCTCATTAAAGCTTCTGTTTGTATTTGCTGCCCCTTCAACACCACTATCAATAGCCACCAATTCGGTTTCCAGAACATTGCTGCATGTATTTTGCAAGGGCTTCATATAGGCAACCAGCTGTTTTTTAGCGACCATATACGCTTCGGCATAAGCGGCGCGTTTAGATAGTAATGTGGCGTTCGGGTTTTCAAAAACAGTGTAAAATGCGCTGGCACGGGAAATGGTACCCAGACCGGTTTTGGTAGAGACAACCCTTATTCCGGTATCATCTTCCATCATATCATTGGCATAATTCATGCCGTCTTGCATGGTATCAGCATGGATAGTATCGCCTTCTACAACTGCGCCGCGCACCGCTTATCTCCACCTTGAACAGGGGCAATAAAATCATTTCAGATCCAGCGATTGTGCCTGTACCGGCATGATGCCGATACTGATTGGCACCAGACAGGCTGATAGAAAATAACGAAAGGCTTTACTAGACATATTTTACTCCTCAAAGAAATTATTTTTCTGATCCTGAATCTTGGCCTTGGCATCATTCATTTTCTTGGCGGCATTAGCTGCTTCAGCCAATGGGTCAGGATAGATAGGCCGAATTAATAAAGGGGTTTCCGGCGTGATTCCCATATCTATCGATATGATTTCAGCCGTTGATTGTTTGGATTGAACACGGGTTATACGCGCAACACCGATAACGGTTTCCTTACGTCCTATGCTTTCTTTGGTATAAGGATCCGCCAGCCGTTCACCCTGAAGCACAATGTGATATTCTTCCCTTTCAGAATAGTATCACCGCCCTGCCCGATGGTTAGAATAGACCCGTCAATATCAACCACCTTTGCCGGATAGATAGCGTTACTGATAAATTGCCCTAAATGAAAGGATGCATGGGTATCTAGTGCCGTTTTTGCCGGATCAACCTGAAACATCTGGCTTTTAGCATATTTGATCTGTGAAGTAGCGACATCAATAATGCGAACAGATACCTCGGCGATATCACTAACCTCACGCTTGATGGTCGTCGTCCCCAGCAACTGGCGATCATTTACTATTCTGCCATATTTATGAACCGTCATGATAACCAGATAATCACTGCCAACACGCTGACCTAACCGTGCCAGTTCAGGCGTTGCCATACCGCCACCGGCAATAAAGTTCAGTTCATTTTGCGTATCAGACAGCATTTGCCGGTCAAGCATGGCAAAGCGGCGAGTCTGGGTAAGATAATCCTCAACGTTCCGGCGAAGAGATCGCGCAAAACGGATAGCATCAGGGTTTGATGCTATTGCCTGATCAAGATAGGGATCATAAACAGACATACGAAGACGTTTGAGCTGTTTAGATGCTACATATTTTGCTACCCTGACCTTAACACCACTTCAACGGCATTGTTAAAATCCGGACGAATACGGGATGAAATGATATCAAAAACTATCCACCTGACCAGATGTTGCGCTTGCAATATCTTCTACAAACTCTGTCGATGAAGTAAAGCTCGTCATTTGATCGGTATCAGTAACCTTAGTTGCCAGTCTGGATATCGTTTGTGATGAAATATCCATCCCGTTAATCTGACCAATAGCTATTTTCAATCCATCAAGAATGGCATCACGCTGTGTGGAACCAATCCCTTCTACCTCTAACTTCAACCAGTTTAATATTTGCCATGGCAGATGGAATAATTGCGGCCATGACAGCCATAATCATGCCCGCTATTACACCCATATGCCCATATATCTAGCTATATGGAACCGGCGGTAAAGCGGGGCGGCAACGGTGATCAATATGCTTTTCTGACAATATCCCAACATCATTTATCCTTTTATGGAAACAACGTTTAACGAATGCCATTTGCATCAAGAACATTAGCCAGTTCAATAGCTGTTTTTGTGCCCACATTCGCAATTGCATTTCTGATAGCCGTTGCTTCATCTGTGCCCCCATCATTATGCTGAACAGGCCCGAAAGCAGCGATGGTAAATGGCAAACCATCTCGCAAGTCGATAATTTCACCAGTGACAGATACAGATACCGTATAACCATTGACGGTAGAGTATTTAGGAATGCCGATATCAATGGTTCCAATGGCCATTAATTCCATCCGGCAATCCATCGCCGCTGTTTCAACTGATATCAGGTTTTCCATAGACATAACGCCGTTAAAGGCAATATCTCTTTCGATTTCACGCGGATCAACACCACCACATCTGGCCGCCACATAATCATATTGCGTGGGACGGAAGTTATTTCTGGTCAGTCCCTGTTTCATACTAACCCCGAATACCGCGTTAATCCTATCATTCAAACCAATCTGGGTTGTGCCAAGAGTGGAAATATTGCCCCCAGTTGTTGTGCTTCCAGATGACTTGGATTGTGTCATGCTTTCGGTAAGCGTACTTTCAACGTGTTGGTGCCATCTGACTGATAGGTATTATCAAGCGTGTTTAGGGTCTTGGATGAATTTCGGGTATCAATATCAGGATCAAAAGCCTGTAAGGTGCTATCCTGTTGACCAGTCACCTGACTTGTAGTAAACAGCCACATCATCCGAATACCCCGCCCGCCAACTGTGCCAGATTGCTGTGCAAATAGAGCATCAACCAAATTGGTTTTTATGCGGATGACAATCCTTCCATCAAGAATATTTTTCTTATTTTTATTTTTGGTATGTTCAAAAGCCACAACAGAAACATAATCATCAATATCAGAAGTGATCATATCTTTTTTGGCCAGATATTGCTGTAACCGGCCGGGGTTCATACAACCAGAAACATATTCTTCCCACGCCGCTTTAATGGCCATCTCGCTGCAATGCATCAACATCTTTATCTTGTGGTTTGGATGATAAAAACTTTGGCACATATTCCATGGATACTTCTGCAGATGCTTCGGTAATACTACCACAACTGGCATCACTCATTGCCGAACCAGAATAGAATAAACTCATCATCATAGCCGTTAGGACTATATAAAGACGTGATTGGAATATATGCTTCATAACTACCTCATTTTGATGGTTCATAAATGTAATGGACAATTTTGGCTCAAAATATTTCATTATCACTTATATTAATTTAGAAAATACTAATAAAATTCAATTGTCTGTATTAAACTTAAATATATAGCAGCAGCTAAAGGATTGAAAATGAAGACGTTTATGTTGGGATTAATTGGGAGTATATTTTTTAGCCTTAGCCATGCTTATGCGTTAGACAGTATATTAGTAGCACCCGCAAACCCTGATGACACATCTGTTCAGCGCCTTCACCATGAATTCGAAGGGGCATTACTTGATATCGGCATTAGTGTTAAAAGCCGCCAATTTATTGAATCCGAATTGGGGCAGTCATTTGATGATGCCAGCATGCTTGACATGCTTAAAATGGCCAAAATGCCTTTTGTTGAAAACTCATCAGACAGCTGATTTTGGTTGAACTGGGTCTGTTAGAAAATCAATCTCCCTATCCTGATCCTTTTCTGAAAGCGATTGATATCAAAACTGGTAATATCATTGCCCACTCAACAACACTACCCCTTCTAGATGATCATTCCGACAGCCTTGCCGCCGCCGCCGCCGCGCTAGCCCGTAGTCTGGAAAAACGTCTTGATCAGGCCGGATATCAAACCCATCTTTCTGATATAAAGCCATGGGGCGGCAAAGCACAAATTTTGCGCCTGGCCTTTGAAGGTTTTGATGGATGTGAACAGGAAGCCGCTATCCAGGATCATTGAAAATGAGTTTCCCGGCGTGATCAATATTGATCTGGAAAAAGCTCCTAATCATAACTATGCCATCTATCAGTTAAATACTACTGCACAAACACAGCGTATCCGCAAATGGATACAGCTGATGATGGTAGAAACAGGTATGGATATCCGCACCGATTATCATATTTATGTGAATAACCAGACCATCAGAATTAAAAAACCGGACGCTGTTAGAGCATTCTGGTTTTCAATGCGGTTCATAAAGGTATCTATCATGTCTTTTCCTTCACTGCCTAAATCCATATTCACTTTTGCCTTCATCATTATGGCCGCGTGGTCGGCTATCAGCCATTCAGCACACGCAAATTCGGTTATTCTTTTTCCGGACCAATCGGCATCACTATCTTGGATGAACCAGAAAGCCACAGATGTGATGGCATCACGATTAAGCAAAGCGGGATATATGATAAAGGACACCAGCACTGTAATGAATAGAATAGGCATAACAACACAAGAAAGCGTCAATCTATTCTTGCAAAATCTGATGCTATCAGGGCAACGATTGGTAATGGTTTTATTATTTTCATTGAATATGATGAATGGATGGAACCCAGGAATGCGGAGCCTGTCTTTGCGGCTAGCAGCGCATATCTATACCACAAGCAATGGTTTTGTATCCAGCTGGGTTGAACCTAGTCAGACCATCCTTATTCCGGAACAACTGTAATCAAAATTGTCTTGATGGATTGCTATTGCCAGAACTGGAAGCACAGGCAGATAGCCTGGCCAGCAATATTGTTCAGGTTTTAAAACGGCCAACCGGATCATCTGATAGATCCATTAATGGTGATGGAACACCTATCCAGATTTTTAAAGTGGAAATGATTGATCTGAATAATGATGAAATGCTTGAGCTGATCGATTTAATGGAACATGAATTTCCCGGATTTATAGCTATTACACAAACAGAATCCCGTTCCCCACGGCTTCGGTTTTCCTATCATACTACCGTCACTGCTCAAAAACTGAATGAATGGTTGCGCGTCAGCCTAATGGAAATTGGAATTGATCCCGATACCGATGCCGCTCTTCAGGTTAAATCCGGTTTTATCAGTGTTAAGCGCTATGACACCATAGAAAGCCGCGGTAGCAAGGCAACACGCTCAAATTCAATTAATCTGATAAAGCACGCATCATTCTGGATAAAATCGGTCACATTTTCCCATTTAACATATAACGATAACCGTTTTTGTTACATGGAGTGATAGATGATATCCGATGATGCCAACCCTCTAGCAGAAGTTGCTTTTGCCCTTGCGATGGCATTTTTCAGCCTGATGGTATTAATGCTGTTTGCCATTGTTCATCAGCCTGAAGACGCAGCACCGGATCGTATGGATATCGCTTCGTCTTCTGATCAAGAAGCAGAAGAAGAATCAGACCCGCAAATCCTGTTTTTCATCCAGATGGATATTTTGATGAAAATCTGGTGATGATAACCCCTGATGATCTTGACCCGACAAAACCTGTTCTTCTGGCTGTTCAGGATAGCATCGCCATGTCAGACGTCATGGCATTCAAACAATCCTACAAACGCTTGATATACAGATATCAGCCCTTCCCGCTGATCTGGATGCTGCCATAACCGCGAAAAGGAAATAATCTGGAAATGCCGATATCCTATCCCTTTCATCCCCTTTACCGTTTTGCAAAGGGATTATTGCCCTGATGGGCATAATGATGAGTTTGGTTTTATCCACATCGCAGGCATCTGCATCAGGTTATGATAACAGCGATCAGATTAAAATCATGATCATTCAGGAAGCCCTGAAATCAAGATATGTATCACCAAGTCTGGCTTTAGCTGTTGCAGAAACAGAATCCAGTTTTCGTCCCCATGTTGTCAGCCATAAAGGCGCTATTGGGGTCATGCAGATCATGCCGGCAACCGCAGAGGCGTATTTTCCGTTGATCCACAGCGTCTTTATCAACCCCGGCTTAATATCCAGCTTGGCATCCGGTTTCTGGATGATCTGATTTTGCGATATGACGGACGATATGATCTGGCACTATCGCATTATAATGGCGGCTCCCGTGTGACTCATACCCAGCCGCCAAGCATTATTCCCAGCACCAGAGGATATGTGATGAAAGTGTTAAATCGTGCCCAGCATTATCAAGAGATATGGCGCGACATGATAGATGATCCGGAAAAAACATCACCGCAATTCGTGATGATGCCAGTGACTACGACAACCCATCCCAGAATAGAAATACGATCCCATCCCGCATCAATGGAATGGACATTATCACTGGCAAAGGGAAATCAGGGATATCAATTACTGGCTTTCACAGAAAGATAATCAGCCAGATGGACTTTCAGACCTTCAGCAAAAATCTTATAGCCAGAACCTGGTTACAAAAATGCAGAAAAACCGCGCCCGCGTGAAGCCAATGGATCAGTGAGAATTCCTGAACCATGCTTATCGATAACACGTTCCAACATAAGGTTTTGAGATCGCAGAGGATGCCGTTACATTCCTGCATTCACCGCAAGATAATGTGATGACCAGACTGTTCATTTTATCAAAGCATGATAAATTAGATAATAGTAATATTAATTATCATTATACAGTCAGAAAACCGTCAGATCATGAATGATCCATCAGATATTCTATCATCATGGGCAGAATTCAGGCTCAATCCGCCATCCGATTATCTGTTAAATTGTCTTCGGCATATCCATGATGCCACAGATCATCATGGTGAAGCGATATTTTCTCCCCGTGTCGCCACATTAATTACAACCATGATTGCATCACGATCATATGGGCAAGAGCTTTACCGGCTATGCGGATTTATGTCAGCGGCGGCGGCATCTGGCATTAATATAGGCGAGCTTCTGCTTGGCGGAAGAGCAACCGCAGCACGGGTTAAACAGGTTATTTGATGATGCCATCATTCCATCGGATATCCAGATAGCTGAAGACGATCATGTTATATTAACCGCCCATACCCCGCCCTATCAGATAGATATGGCCCGCTGTCCTGTTATTCTGGGGCTTGCCAATTTCATCTGTGAAGCACTGGGTTTTGATGTGTTCATTGATATTTATAACCAACTGGGGAAAGATACAAAAGCAGCTGCTATAAAAACCATTTCCAATGATCTGTCCAAAGCAGCTTTATCGGTTTCTTGGTGAGACATCTGCCGCGAAGTTCCGAGCGGAAAATAACCATGCTTTTGCAGGATTATATTGCTAGCCAGATTGATGATCATGCCACTTTAACAGCCAATGATGTGAATGATGATATCATTTTCAATTTCTGGTGCGAAAAAAGCCTTGATCCGGAATTAAGTCTTAAACTTTATGACACTTGTTTGCGGGCATGGATCAATTTTCGTCAGGGACTTTTATTAGCCAGCCATTCTTCACTTCACACCGATAGTCTGGATGATGCCGAATATCGTCTTGGCAAACTGGCTGTCAGCTGTTTTTATGATGATAGCGACGACATAAATATCGCCGATGCCGCGCCCGGATTAATGCAAAGCAGTGATACATGGCTTGATGAAACCAAATCAACCTTAAAGCGGCATATGATGAATTATCTGCACCACAGCTGGATAAAATCAAAATGCTGAACAATGGGGAAATAGATAAATTGAATCTGTTGATACATGCAGATAACCATGCCGCCGATTTATATCGGTCTATTTTGCGCGGAATGGTATTTTCGCCAATTCAAAACCGTTTGACCCAATCACTGCGCGATCATCCTGATATTGCACCCGATATGGCAACCATCATGCCAGAAGAACATCAGAATATGTATTCGGCATGGCTGACAGAATGGCATGACATTCTTGACGTCGCACGCGGATGCATCCAAACCGCTTGCCAAAGACTGATAGAAGGCCCGCGATATGCAGGGATTACAGTTATTGACGCGGCAATTATCTGATCAAGCCCGCAAGGAACTAGCAAGTCTAATGCAGGATCATGGTTTATCCGACGCATCTAATGATATATCAGCTGAAACGCTTTTTGCTGTTCTGGATCAAAGCAAAACAGCACCAACACTAAAAGCAGAATGTGCCCAGATAAAATTAACGGCACGCAGCTATCGGCGGGCAGGTTTGAAACAGGCACCAGCCGGCCTAAATGATCTCAGCATCTGGTATGATCATCTATATCAGGCGGCAGAATTAACAGAAACGATTATTGACCGGAGTTAATCAATTTCTTGCAACATATGGCAAAAATCGAGCATCTGAATGATCAATTCAAACAGGATCACAATCTTTTGCCGAACAATTTACATCCATTTATTTATCAGAGGGGTATCATGACCAAGTCAAATGAAACCATTTTATCCGATGCTGGCATTTTATTCGAAAAAATAACCGATGCCCAGCTCATGCATCACCATGTTGAAGCCACAAGACCGGATGGATGCGACCTGCATCAATTATGGCAGGCTGCAGATGGTCAGGCAGATGATGAAATGCTAAATCATATCTCACAGAATTTCACTGCAAGACGGCAATTTAAAGCCATATTATCACAAAAAGCAAATGCCTATCAGGCACAACAGGCCGCGGCATCAAGCGATAGTGATCAGCGTAGCGGAACGGATTTTGACGTCCGGATTACCCCATCATCATCACAGGACGGGCTTGTTTATGTTCAGTTGATTTTTCATCACCCTATAACTGAACAGAATGATGATATGCAAGATGCTGATATCCCATTGTAATGGGATATTTCGTCAGAAACCATTGACCTCGGCACAGGATCAGCGCATACAAATTTTTTTGCATCATGATGATCCCATGCTGAAGGATTTAAGGGATCCAGAGACGGAACTTTATATCAAGTGACACGCATATTTATACCGACAACACAATATCCGGTAGAAATTATCTCTCTTACCGAAGAACATTCGGATATTCAGTCCGTTATCTGCATCACAAATACCTTTAACGCTCTGCCCGTTAGCACGGCATATCATGGTTTTGTCAGACGCCCCACCGGCATCATCCAGAAACTGACAGGCATTCCATCTTTTCGGGCAGATGTTAGCGGGCCTATCGATCAGGGTGATAGCTGGCAGTTATCCATGTTGATAGCCCACCGGTCTGCATCATCATCATCTGTTCCGGCAGGCACATGATGCGGCAGGAAACATGGCTTATATCTGGGCAAGTGGACAGGTTGATATCAATCAGAATGTACTCCAGTTCAGCATATTGCTGAAAAATTTGCCGCCAGCCAGTCCCTGTTTGAAGATATCCAGTCAAGGGGCGGTAAAATACATATCGTTCTGCATCCTGAAAATATGAAGAATTAAAGCATTTGATCCCGGAACACATGATTTGTCATAGCGTATCAGATGCAACAGATATTGATCAGTTGCTATCAGATGAACGGTTTCAGGTTTCTCATGATCAGCGGAATAACAACCATTATCATCCACAACCACATCGGCCTATGGGCATTATGTTTCGCCGTTTATATAACAAAAGCTGGAAGCGTCGTGTGCTTGGCTATGGCTTGACTATATCCTTCATAGTCAGCCTGCAACAGATGATCCCCTGGCACCCTATTCATGCGGCGATGGAAATGGAAAAATCCGGGTCGCATGTTGAATTAATCCGTATGCTAAAATCATATCGGCAGGATAATCATATCGTCAGGCGGTGGAGTTTTCTTTATTTTGAAGAAGCCTATTTGAAACAGAAATCACAATCCCTTATCAATCAGCTGGATATGCAACTGGTCTGGGCAGTGGCCGATAACAATAGCGCATCATGTGATAATGACCAGATGCGCTGGCACCGATACCAGATTACCGATACCGTATTGCCGGCATTACCCCGTCAGCGATGCCAGTTCTATCTGGAAATTCAGAATAATGGATCAGACAGGCTAGCCATAGCGGTGGCCATTCATAGCAAAGATGGTGATCAGACTAACCCTATTCTTCAGCCAGCACAGACAGAACTGGCGCCAACCGAACATATTCGTCACCCCATCAATAGCCATGATGATAAACCGCTTATTCTCATGATATCTGCTTCTGATCATTTGACAATGAACTGGTATCGTTGGTTCAAACGCTGGGCCAACCGGCCACTGGGCATGAATGCCAGAAAATCACTGATAGACACCGGCATTGGTGTTTATATGGCCACACAGGATAACGGATAATAATGAAGCCTCCTGCTTATTTTGTCCATGCTACATACATCGCCCTGCTGATTGATCCGAAAGCGCTATATGAGATGAAATATTGTACCATTGATGCTGATCTGCCCAATATATAATCTGCCCTGATCAAGCATATAGGTTCCTCTGATACGGCCTTTCAAATCATGTGTTCCTGCCGCTTTCATCAATCCGCCAATAATATAACTATCGCCGATTTTCGTAAAAATCCGCAAGGGTTACCCGGCCCTAATTCTGCTTTCAGCGTATTGATATGGCCTGTTTCCATCGCATCAGCAGAAGATTGAATAACGCGCGAATAAGGGGAATATAACTGCAGGTTAGCCTGTTTAACAGACTGATTTCTAACCAGATATAATTCTTCATCAGGCGTCAGGTATCCGACTGTCATACCAAAACACTGGCGTAATATTTTGGCAATATGTTCAGCATCATTTGAATTGATTGGCCAGAATAATTCCAGATCAAGCATCTGATCACTTTGTTCGAGATGCTGCATGGCCTTTTGATGGGATTGCATGTCCGCCTGAATAACCGGCGGGGCGGTTTTTAGCCCTGTTTCCTGTATTGTCTTATCCGGCTTTGATGCTGGCATTAATGGGGTTAATGGTTCAATCGTCATCATTGCCTGTTGATTATCTTGTTCTGATTTTAAGGGGGCAAGCGGGGCAATCATAGACACAGCCAAGGGATGGGGTTCTGGCATTGATACGGGATGGGATACAGATAATGGTGGCAAGGGGTTCAATTCAGGCTGGGCGGGCTGTTCTTCAGGATCAGATATTGGCGCCGCAAGTGGTGTCAATGTTTCGGGCATAACCGGATCAGATGGCGGTTGTGGTGCAGCACTAGATAAGGCTGTGTCTGAAATGCTGGTTGAAGTGATATCATCAGGAAAAATCAACAAAGGTGACAGGGGCTTGCATATGATCACTGCTATCTGTTTCAGGGTGTTCCTGTTCAACGAGTTCCTTTTCATCTTTTTCAGGAATGGTATCAGCTTCTGTTACGTCTGAATGCTCTGCATCTTAGGAGGAAGAAGATGGGCATCATGAGCATTAGGTTCAAACCAGATAAATAGCATAAACCCGATAACAGAAATAACAGAAGCTGTCCGCGTCATGATCAGACCCCGGAATGTTCAAGATAGAACACCTGCATATCAATCATCAATTTGCCCAGATCATCAATACGTTCATTCGGGCTCATATATTGCAGATCAATGGCTGGTGCGTCAGGTTGAAGATTTGGGGCGACCACATTATTCTGATCTGCCGCGGCAATAGCTTGAAAAGCTTGGCTATATCGGCATCGCTCACCACCTCATCGGCCGTTTCATTCATTTGTACATTCTGACCTTCCGTCACGGATTGCCGTATTTAGCGCAACTGGCGGAGACAGGTGCCGCCATATGATGCTGGCATATCCACCCCGCCTTCATTTATTTTATCTGACTGGACTGGATTTATATCAGCAACAACAGGCTGACTTTGGCTATTGATATAGGTGTTCAATGCGGCAATATCAGATTTCAGCATTTTCAGTTCATGCTGAAGGGCGGTAATCTCCTCATTGTCAGATCTGGTAAAGAAACAGGGTGAACTTTCAATGGTTTCTTTACCATCCATCATCACATCATCAATCTGTGCAACAACGGTTTTTGACGTCCCTGTAATCCAGGACGAAAAGGACTGATCAGGTGAGGCCGTAAACAAGATAACCAAGAGCGGCCAGAACACTAATATTGAATATAAAAAAACGCATGATTTATTCTCCGGCGATAATAGGTTGGGAATGGTAAACAGGCTTATCACTGTTCATGGTGGTCGCATTAATCAGGATCAGCATGGTGCGAAGAACAGCTGATAGTGGCAGACCAATAACCGAAGTCATGAATGCCATGCTAAAATGATTGGTCAGCTCGGCAATAATGTCATTCACCGTATCAGGGGTAAGCCCGCCATGTGATAATGAACCAATGCCAAGTGAAATGCCAAGCAACGTAAAGGTCAGTGCAATCGTTGCAATTCCGTTGCAGGCCTGAAGTCCGCTAAGCATCCATTTGCGTCTGAAAGCATCGGTTTCATCTGATGCAATCTGCCCTCTTGTTTCCAGAATTTTCAAACTGCTAAAAACGCTGACAAAAACAAGCATCAGGGTCAATGTGATGAAACCAAGGCCAACACATCCACTGTCCAGCTAAAGATATCACTTGCGCGGCCAGATTATTGGATAGGGAAAGACTGGCCATCAGGATCACCAGAGATCCTAGAACAACGCTAATGGCTCGTCCTCCTAATCCAAGATTACTGCCTAATGAAGACCAGTTCATCTGCCAACCCTCGCCACCAGCAAGATCACTAGTGGAAAGACCAACAGTTTCGGCCCAGTGCTGGGTAATCATTTGATTATTTTCTGCCGCAGCATGGCTAAGGAAAGTCAGTTCATAACTATTAAAAGCACGCAAAGCCGCGGCAGGTGCTGATGATTTGAGGGATTTATCATTAATGACAATTTTTTCCAGATCGGTCAGACGCCGCCAGGACGACATCATATATTCAGACCGTTGGGGAACGGATATATCCCCATCAAGCATTTTGGCAATAGCGATGGCGCGTTCACGTTCAAGATTATCCAGTGAATTGGCCATAGCTGGCATGGCGGTAGCGATAGAAAATAATGTGGCAGATAAAGCAAGTAAACGTTTCATGAAAAACTCCTTTAAAATTATGAACGATTGATGAAGAGTTGAATATTATTAGCCGGTGAGTCATAGGTTTTCGGCTCAAACCCATTAGCACCATACTGAAATTCATTGAGATCATCAGCAAAGGCCTGTGCATCAAGGGATACCAGTTTAGCCATGTGGCCCAGCACATCTTCTTCCATGGAAAGAATGGCCAGTTCGGACTCGATATCCTGCATGGATAGACGTAATTCTTCTTCACGGGATACCGGCTCACCATCCAGTGACTGTCCGATACGATTGGAAGGATGACTTTCAATCGCTTCAACAAGCTGACTGATAGCAGACTGGTTTTCAGCATATGCCTGAGCAAATTTAGTTTCTGGCATCATGGTTGTGGTAAAGAGATCATCTCTCAGACTGCTATCAACTTGTGCCGCGCGATCGGCGACCGCTGAATGAAGGTCATCAAATTGTGCCGACTGGCTATTTTCATAACTGCTCTGCTTGGACTTCCGGAGCAATCTGTCATAGATGCCCAGCTTGACTTCCAGCCGTTTTTTCTTGAGCTGGATTTGTTCACCCATCAGCTGGATATAATCACGCTTACCAGAAATCAGCTGATGGCGAGCTTCCAGTTGTTGCTGACCCTCATAAAGGGCAAGATCAGATTGAAGCTGTGATAAGGAACGATATCTGGCTGTTAATGGTCTGTTCGATTGAACCTAATTCGCTGGCCAATGGTGAGCGATCAAAATCCTGTTCAATGGCGGTTTCCAGATGCTTTGTCGGTAGGATAAGAATTTTCTCACTTATCGTTGGTGTCCATCCTTGTTTCACTAGCCAGAACAGGCAGGCTGTCAGGCTGGTGGCGGCCAGCATAGTTACTGCGGCACTGATTTTAATAATTGTTTTTTCATAAGATTATCTCCTTTCAGGATCAATTATTTTCCCAGTACCAGATACGTCGATTTCATCCTTGACCGATGGCTTGGCGTTTATTGATGCCAGATTAAGTAAGTGATTTTTTATCCGTATTTGTGTAGGAAAATAACGCATCATAGGTGTCAAGGAATGAGGTACCATCGGCATAGATCAAGTCTTTGCCACCAAAGGCTTGCTTGAATTTTTCCAGATTAGATTTGGCTTTGGCAACATCGCCACCAATCAGCTAATTCTGAACACTTAGCGCATAGGCTTTCATCCGTTGTTCTTCACTAACCAGATGGGTGCCATCAATGACGCTATATTCACATCCTTCCAGTATCTTTGCACTCGACAGGAATTTGACGGGTCGCCATTTCGCGTGCCATACGATCACGTTCGATCCCTTCGGTAACACAGGCATCAAAGGCATTGATCACCTGAAGGTCACCAAGTCTGTTCTGGTGAAAATCAATCACATTGGCTTGACCGCTAGGGGCAACAGGTGAACAGGCCGTCAGCATGGCCGCCGCACCAAGAATAGGGAATAAAAGGTATGTTTTCATAATCTTCCTCACAGAAAATGGTTTCTGTAAGGGTTATGAAAGCCAAAATGGATGGAAACAGCCAATTATGCAATAGAAGGCAGACTATTCTGTTATCCCCTAATCCGACCAGATTTGATTACCAGATTTGATTAATAGTCTCAATGCATTTGGGGAATTTTTCCAGCAAAGCGTCTTCTTTTTTGCTTCATCAAGATACGGTTTTTCATATTCAGACAGCAAAGTCCGCGCTCAATTTCTTTTGCTCCTTCTGCTGCCCATTGTTCAAAATCATTATTAAATGGCATGAAAAAGGCTTCTGAAACCGTTTCTGGGTATGTGGGTGACCCAGATAATGTCCTCCGGGGCCTATATCTTCATCAAAATCATCCCAGTTTAATCCTTCAGTGATACCCCATGGCACATTGTTCCGCATCAACGACAAACTTTGCCATAGAACAATGCATTCCCGCTTCATTCCAGCCCGCAGAATGCCATATGTAATTGGCTCCGGATAATAAAACAGACATCAATGTTGTGGCACTTTCATATCCTGCTTGGGCATCAAATAACGTGTTAGATGTTCGCCAAGGCACGTGATAATATCTTGCCAACTGGCCAATCATAAAATTCATCAGACTAATTTCTGGAGTTTATCGGTCAGATCGCATGGAGACTGTGGATAGGTAATGCCCATTACGGACAAGTTGATCTGTGTGTAAGCAAGCGCGGAAGCCTCGGCATTTAATTGCGCCACTGCTGGCACGGTAGACGCTGGGGTATTAGCACCTCCCAGAACAAAAGGTGAGCATAGGACCGGCTGATTACGGCGATTAAAGGCACGCATTGCCGACAGCATGGTTTCATCCCAGACTAATGGCGAATTACCATTACAATTACCCACAACAACCGCATGTGTTTTCAAATAATCTTCACCAAATAAAATGGCGCACATATCCAGCACATCTTCAGCATTCCTGCCAGAAGTTGTCATGCCCATAAATGTCTTATCAGAATGTATAATCGAGGACATGGTAATATGAAGATGCCGGTAGGAAACCGGTAAATCCATTGGCTCCACAATATGATGGGCACTGGAATGCAGGGCTGGTAGCATATGTGATAATTTATGGAAATTACCCAGATCAGCAATCGTCGGCAACCGGCGTTCAAAGATCACGCAAGTAAGGCGCGGCTGGGAATTCACCCAAGGATACTGATTTATGTGGAGTGCATGCAGTTTTCATTTTTTCAGCACCATTGTCAAGGGCGGCCCCTACTTTACGCCAGTCTTCTAGGGCAATGGGGTCAGTAAAAGATACTTGGCTGTTCCAGAATATCCATAGAAGCACGATTTTTTCAATCTGTTCCATCCATCAACAAGCGGTATTTTTCCTTAGCGTTGGTAACATATCTATATCTGGCTTTGCCTTAATTGCCTTCTTTCGTTTCTGCCACCACGTCTTTGCCTTATTTGATCATTTTTCAGACATTGGTATCACCATGATTACACGAAAAAATTAAATAAAATACAATATGTATATTGATTCTATTATTCATCTATATTTTAATGTCAATATGAATTATTGGAATTGATATGATGACTGATACGATTTTAAAGACCACTAAAAAGAAAATTGATAAAACTGATATTCTAGATCAGATAAGACGTCAGATCATAACGATGGAACTTATGCCCGGCGAACCGTTGGATGAAGTAGAGATTTCACGAAATTGGGAATTTCACGAACTCCTTTGCGGGAAATATTGATCCATCTTTCTGGTGAGGGCTATATCCAGATCAGGGAAAACAGAGGGGCTTTTGTATCATCAATGGATTACCATTCAATGCGCCGCTTTTTTCAGACTGCTCCAATGATTTATGCGGCCATGTCAAGATTAGCAGCGGAAAACGCGACCCCCTATCAAATTGATCTATGGCAGAACAACAACAGCATGTTAAACAATGTCCATAGGCGGCATGATCTATTATATGACCGCTTTCATCATCAAATTGGTCTGACTGATAATGCTTTTCTCATGCCAAGCCTAAACGTCTGTTGATTGATCATGCCCGGATCGGCAACACATTCTGGAATGATAGCGACGATGATCAAACGCATTACTAAAGCAAGCGAAGATCATGATCAACTGATTGACGATTGCCGTGATGAAGAAGCAGCGGTCGCCATAACAGTTGATCACTGGCAATTAAGGCGATCATATTGATATCTTTATCAAGCCTGGCACTGATTAGGACCGCCTAGACATGTTTGCTTTTTCTGGAATATATACCCCTGTAATCACCCCTTTCAGAGACGACTTTTCTATTGATGAATGCTTATTCCGAAATTATTGAAAAATTAATTGCAGATGGCGTTCTGGCATCATCAGCCGGAACAACTGGTGAATATTATTTCGTCTATGGTATGCTTGCCCTCGGATGTGAGATTATTAACGGCCGTCGAATTGGCGGCAAAACATTCATTCTGGCGAAACGGCAAAACAGGCTGGCGTTGATGCAATATTGATAGCAACCCCGCCATTTATGAACGGAAAATGCGCTTCACAACGGGCTATATAATTTCGGGAAGAACGCAATGGATGAGGAGTTTCTAGATCGTATTCAAGGCCATTAAGGAAATCCGGTGATATCAAATCTTCTGGCGCCCTCATAATGGATGATCAGTCAAAACAACTGGGTATTAGAAAATAACTTTCAAAGGCCGCCGCATCATGAATGGGCACTGAACCGTTCAATCCATTAAATATGGTTGACCAGGGCATTGCGGCTGGGCCCCCTCGGGCACCTCTTCGTCCTTTGAATAAAGATGAAGCGTATTCTTGATCAGGTCATCGATACGATGAATGCAACCATTAACCACATTGAGCAAGAGGTCTGATATGTCTGATTTACAAAGCCTAGAGGATTACATGGCACTGGCCATAGATATGCGGCTTCCATCAGCGGCGTTCATTAATGGTGCTTATCAGTCGGGTGGCGGTGATCACATGGAAATTGTAAATCCGGCTACTGGTGATCATCTAACTACTATCGCTATGACTAATTTGATACGGCAGATTATGCCGTAAGCAAAGCAAGAGAAGCTTTTGATCATGGCATCTGGTCACCATCCTTCTGAACGCAAGAACATTTTAATCCGTCTCTGTAAAATGAACTTGCCGTAATGGAAACCTTGATAGCGGAAAACCCATTCGGGACGCACTAATTGATTTGCCAGAAGCTATTCATTGCATCAAATGGCATGCCGAAGCGATTGATAAGATATAAGATGTTGCCCTACTGGCGATGATGCTATGGCTATGATTATCCGTCAGCCGATTGGTGTTGTCGGCTGTGTTGGAATTTTCCCTTGCTGATGCTGGCATGGAAAATTGGCCCTGCTCTGGCCGCTGGCAACTCTGTTATCATAAAGCCAGTGAAGAAAACACTAACCACCCTAAGAATAGCAGAATGGCGATTGAAGCCGGCATTCCGCGCGGTGTCTTTCAGGTTCTACCTGGTGATGGCGTGACCACGGCAAGACAAGACTTCATCCGACATTGATATGATCAGCTTTACCGGTTCAACAGCAACAGGAGGCATTTTCTCCGTTATTAGAATCAACCTGAAAAAATCACGGGAATGCGGCGGCAAAAATCCATGTCTTGTTTGAAAGATGCTGAACATATCGATATGGAATTCTGGTGGGTCAGAACTGTTCGGCATAGAGTGCCGATGAGTTGCGTGAAGCATTACTATTCCAGACATCCCAGTTCAGGGCAATCCACTTGATCCAGTTAATCGCCTGGGGGTTCTGACAACCAGGTCAAATCCTATATTGATAGGGGGAACAAGGATAATCTTATCAAGCTATGCGATGTTAACACAAAGAAAAGCGCATCACTCCGACTATATTTGATCAGGTTGATTTTAAACATATAGCCAGAGAAGGTGGCGGGTTCTCAGCCTGATTATCGCCGCAGATATTGATCTGAACAATGTTACCAATTACGGACTTACAGCAAGTGTCTTTAGCGCATTGCACGCATCCTGAACAGTAACCTTGAAGGTGATAGCACTCCGAGGATGGAAAGAATGGTTTTATGGCCTTGCGGCACATACCAATTTACAGAAACAAAAACATCTGGATCAATTTGCTTGATGAAAAACAGAAAATGGTTGGATGAATGGGTGATCATTATTCAGCCAGACGATTACCAGTTGATCCGGGTCAATCCGGATGGCTGAAAATCTGTGATGATTTACCGTCCTATCCTTCGCTTGATCAGGATATTTCTGCTGACTGGGTGATTATTGGCGGCGGGTTTACCGGATTAAGCGCGGCCAAGCATCTGTGTGAGCAAAGCGCCGGCGGGATCATTCTGTTAGAGGCCAGCCACATTTCGGACCTGCTTGTAATTTGGCTTTATGATAGATTTACCTCATGCGCTTACCGATTCCAAATGTCAATGATCTGGACACTGATCGCCAACAGATAAAGCTGAACCGACTGGCACAGCATTTTGCATTAAGGGCGGCTGAAGCATATGATATGCCTGAATGGATCCTTACGGCAAAATCAATGCCGCCATTGATCAAAACGGCCAGCATCACAATGATATTTTGCTAAACAGCTCGACCAGCTGGGTGAACCTTATCAAATGCTGTCAATGTTTGATATTAGCGGCTCCTCTTTCTATTCAGGCGGTCTTTATATCCCGGCACCATTCTGCAGCCGGCAGAATATATTTGGCACAAGGGGTGCGGCTTCAAAGCATTTTGACTTTTTTGAATATTCACCGGCCATATCTTTCACTCGTGACGGTCAATGGGTTAATGGGTCAGTCACAACAACTCAGCCGTGAATGGCCATGCCGAATCCTTTGGGTTCTATAAAAACCGGCTCATGCATGTATTTACCTATGCCTCTATGACGAAACCGCTCAATCACCAGCAACGCAAAATCATCGGTGGGGCTCGGCATCACCCCATGATGGGTACAACAATCAGACGCATCCATGATAATGACACGTCAAGAATCATTATGGTGAAGATCCATCAATGGAAATTAACGCCAGAGTCAATGGTATCAGTATCACATCGCAAAAGCTTTGGCTATCCCGGATGTAGATGTTGATTTTGAATATAGAGCATGCCTGTCACGGAACAATGTTCCTGCATTTGGCATGGTAGATGATCAGGTCATTTCTGCCTGTTGCCAGAAAAGCACACTGGCAGGAATTGGCGCATGGCAATGAATCGGGATTTCACTTCTCATTTGACAAATCATGAGTTACCATGGCAGCTATCTTGGAGCTACTGCAACAATCAAATTTAGAGAGTTCAAGGCAAGACGAGAAATTTAAGCGTGGTGAGGCTTTTGTGTTTTTATTCCTCACCATTTTTGAGGAGGAACGTATGAAGAAAATTTTAATGAGCGCTGCAGCGAAAATGATGTCCAATGTTGCAAAAGCCGATTGCGGTGAAGTATAGGCGCGATGGGTTGGGCATCTGGGAGTGCTGCTTTTGTTCTGGAACAGGGTTATGGAATCCAGTCATATGAAAGGAGCTTGATATTGTTCCAGAAGTCTGAAAAACTCAGCTACCGTTTATGCCGAGTTAGAAGAAGCAAAATGATTACTGCATCTGATGTATTTCAGAATGGCGAAGAAGGCTGGTGGATTCCAACTAGCTTGGTTAATGAACATCCCAGAGCTGAAAACACTGGAAGGCATTCTTGCTAATCCTGAACTTGTTGGCGGACGTTTCCATAACTGTCCCGTTGGTTGGGGATGCCGGATTGTCAATGACAATCTGAAAATCGTTCACCAGCTAGAAGCCAATGGCATTGAAGTATTCGATCATGGCTCAGGTGCAAACCTGGGTGCGTCGATTGCATCAGCCTTTGCCGATGATGCGCCTTGGTTCGGATATTACTGGGGCCCGACAGCGGTTCTTGGTAAGTATGAAATGACTAAGGTTGATATTGGTGATGTAGACCTGAACAGCATTCAATCAACCAGAATGCCGATTCACCTGAAAGTGTGCTTGGTGTGTCCGGATTCCCATCAGCACCAGTGTTAATGCAGTGACTGCTGATCTTGCCAATCGTGAACCAGAAGTATTCAAGTTCATTCCAGAATATGAGCTATCCTAACGATGTCATGAGCAAGATGCTGGCATGGAAAGAAGCTAATAATGCATCCGCCGATGAAGCAGCGGCTTGGGTTCTGACCAACTATACCGATATGGTTATGGGCTGGGTCAATGACGACGCAAGAGCAAAGCTTCAAGCACTGCTATAAAACACAAAATCTAGCACTGGAACAGATAAACTCTGTTCCAGTGTTTTTTAATTTACTTACCCGAAAAGTATAAGAATTCCTGAATAAAAAACCCATTTTTTTATGGGGAGGATTGGATATCATGGCGGCATTTGAAAATATGTTCAGTTTTCTGGGCCTATCGGACTGGTGTGAGGCAGGAAAACAGAAATCTCTGATTAGTCTGAAAAATCTTAAAGCCGAAGAAACAGCCTGGTGGGATATTCCATTTCCATCATTGGATAATTTACACAAAGCATGTAGTCCATTCCTCAATCGCGTGATTTAACCGCGGCACTAGAAGATGGGTTTCTATATATCCGACCATCATTGCGGGTCATTCTTGATCCCATCACGCAACCATTATCATGGATGCTGGATGCCGCTTTATATGTCTTTACAAATATGCCTTGGTGGATATTGCTTCCCCTGTTTGTTGTGGCTGTTCAGTGGTCTGCCCGTTCATGGAAAATTACATCTTTTGTCGTTGCCTGCATCATATTCTATCTAGCTACGGATCATTATTCCTATGCGATGCAGACGCTATCAATCATTTTTGTCTGTACGATGTTATGTGTACTGATCGGGGTACCAACCGGTATTCTGATGGCCAGAAGCAATACATTCCAGCGTATGCTGATCCCTATTCTGGATATGTTGCAAACACTTCCAACATTCGTTTATCTGATCCCACTTATCTTTATCTTTAAGATTACGGAACCCAAATTATATGGTCTTGCCATTATTCTTTATGCCATTGTTCCGGTTATCCGGTTAACGGATTTAGGTATAAGGCTGGTTGATAAAGATGTGATTGAAGCGGCGAATGCCTATGGCATGACGAAACGGCAATTGCTGTTTAATGTTCAGATACCGCTTGCCATGCCCAATATCATGGCTGGTGTCAATCAGACGATTATGATGAGTCTGGCAATGGTTGTTATAGCCTCACTGGTATCGGCACCCGGTCTGGGCACTCTGGTTCTGGACGGTATCAATAACCTGCGTCTTGGGGTGGGCTTTATGGCCGGTATCGGTATTGTCCTGCTTGCTATCATTCTGGATCGCGTATCAAAATCTGCCCTCGCGCGGATGAACAAAACCTATAATGGCTAGGACAGACATCATGACAACATCACATTCTGATACATCTTCTGATATTGCCATTTCCATCCGTAATCTGTTCAAGATTTTTGGTGATAATCCTCAATCAGTTTTACCACAATTGCATGACGGCATTGATAAGGCTGACGTTCAGCAGAAAACTGGCCATGTCATTGGCCTGAACAATATTAATGTGGATATCCAGTCTGGCAAAATCACCGTTATTATGGGTTTGTCCGGATCAGGAAAATCAACTTTGATCAGGCATATCAATCGCCTGATTGAACCAACAGCAGGGGAAATTCTGCTGGATGGGGAAAATATCCTTGATCTACCAGAAGACAAATTGCGTCAATTGCGGCAAACCCGCATGTCCATGGTATTCCAGAAATTTGCATTACTCCCCCATCGCACGGTTTTACAGAATACCATGCTTAGCCCCCATCGTGCGAAACGAAGACCCAGTGAAAGCGGAAAAAGAAGCCCGATATTGGCTATCAAGGGTTGAGTTAGACGGATTTGAAGATGCCTATCCCCATCAGTTATCTGGTGGCATGCAGCAACGTGTTGGTATCGCTCGCGCTCTGACCTCGAATGCTGACTTCATGCTGATGGATGAAGCCTTTTCTGCTCTGGATCCTTTGATTAGAACATCTATGCAGGACTTGCTTCTTGATCTGCAGGAAGATTTGCATAAGACCATCATCTTTATCACGCATGATCTGGATGAAGCATTGAAACTTGCTGATCATCTGGTTGTACTGAAAGACGGCTTTGTTGTTCAACAGGGGTAACCCCAGCATATTATTCTCAACCCGACAGACCCATATATCGAAGAGTTCGTCAGCGACATTAACCGTGCGCGGGTTTTGCGCGTCGGATCAGTCATGAAACCCACAAAAACAAAAAAGAAAATTGCTGGTACTATTGATGCTAAACAATCGCTTGAAATGCTAATTGCACAGGCTGATGGAGCGATTGATCATGTTTACGGCGTTACCGAAAATGATAAAACGGTTGGTCATATTGAAATGACACAAGTCTATAAGGCATTGGTTCGTTATAATCTCACCGAAAAACGCAGAGCAAAATAGCCATGCTGATTGATTGTTTGCAATATTGCCGATGGTCGCCAAAGATTTTCCAGCAATGGGCTGATGGTGGCGTTGATGCCGTACATGTTACCATTGCTTATCATGAAAATTTTCGTGAAACGGTGTTGAATATCGAAGCATGGAATCGATGGTTTGAAGATTATCCAGATCGCATTGTTCAAGCACATACCGCACAGGATGTCCGCGATGCAAAAGCTGCTGGGAAAACAGCTGTTATTTTCGGACTTCAGAACCCCTCACCTATCGAAGATGATATTGGGTTAGTTGAAGTTCTGCATCGTCTTGGTGTCCGGTTTATGCAACTGACCTATAATAATCAGTCCCTGCTGGCAACAGGATGCTATGAAGAAGATGACACCGGACTTACCCGGATGGGCAAAGAAGTGGTTAAGGGAAATGAATAGAGTCGGGCTGGTCGTTGATATGTCCCATTCAGCCGAAATGTCGACTTTGGAAGCTATATCCTATTCCGATAGACCTATTGTTATCAGCCATGCTAATCCGGCTTTCTGGCATAACGCAAAACGCAATAAATCGGATAATGTTCTCAAAGCCTTGGCTGAAAGTGGCGGTATGCTTGGATTTTCTTTGTATCCACATCATCTGAAAGAAGGAAGTGCATGTAGCCTTGATTCCTTTTGTGAGATGATTGCCAGAACTGCCGAGATCATGGGTATAGATCACATCGGTATGGGAACTGATCTATGTCAGGATCAACCAGACAGCGTTGTTGAGTGGATGCGCGTTGGCCGCTGGACAAAAACGATAGATTATGGGGAAGGATCAGCCAGTCAGGCGGGGTTCCCACCAATGCCAAGCTGGTTTCAGGATAATCGGGACTGGAAACATATTGCTGACGGGTTGAAGCAATGTGGTTTTTCTGATCAGGACACTAAGAAAATACTAGGTGAAAACTGGCTTAACTTTTATGAAAAGTCCTTTACAGCCACCTAAATCAAGATAAATAATAAAGGAATGTTATGCTAATCATTAATGGTAACATTATATTTCTTTAATACATCTAAAATCACATTCAGACCCGAAAGTGGCAGAACATGGAAAAACGGTCATATCAGGATCAGAATCTTGCCGCTATGCGCCAGCCAGAGCATGTGATGCGACTAGAACGTATGGGTTCGTTTCATCCTATGCGGTTATCATTTGCGCGGCAGTTAACCCGCCGGATGAAACAGGAACAATGGAAGGTTGATTTTCCGCGTTTTGAACTGGATAAAAACGGTTTCGGCTATGCGGTTATCAGGGCAAAAACCCCTGACCACACCTATTCACTGGTCGCATTCTGTCATCATATTGATGATGATATGCGAAGCGATAGGGTCATTGCCGAAGCATGGGATGCTACCTTCACCCTTTTTGATGGCGAACCTAGTCTGGATCAGATCAAGCAGATGGAAAAGACTGTTCCAGTTCAGGAAGCCGGACGGCAAATGCCTGAACAGCTATCCCTTAGCCGCGCCAATAAATCCATGCGCCTGTTTCATCATGTGGTTGAAGCCCTGGCTATTGGTAGGCAACCGGAAGCCAAGATGATTAATGATGTAGGTTATGTCATGCGCACGACTGCCGTCTATGGCAATGGCAAGTTCGGTATTGCCGACAGAAACCGGATCGCTAATCGCAACGGAATGATGGAACCTTTTCAAGCTGAAATGTTATGTGTTTATCTGATCCGGTCATTTTCACTAAAATGGATTGAACATATGGCGCAGGTCAGGGGCGGCGATAAGGCTGTTTCACTGGATCGCAAGCTGGCGCGGCATATGGGCGTTGGTAATTCAACCGGCCTTGGCATGGCACCATTTCTGGTCAATCATCCTGCCTTACTTAACAACTGGATCAAAACCCGTGAGGAAGCGATTGCTATTATCAGATCAAAACCGGATTTATCAGATGAAGATATCCAATCCATCAGGACTCTGGCTACCCGGGCGGCTGCCTATATAGCGGAATGGCGTGTTGATGATCAGATACAAATGGATCAGGATCAAACAACTGGAAACAGAATGGCAGGATGTGATTGCATGGCTTAACCAGTCACAAAACTGGCAACAGCCTCATCCATTAAAATGCTATATGCAAATGGGCGCATCATAGCTTTCCACAGAAGCCGAAGAAATGCTGCATTCCATTCTGATGGAACCATTTGGTGATGATATTGATCATTTGTGTTCAGATATGTCGGCTATTGAACGGCCAGTGGCAGCGAAATCGTGCCAAGTTAATGAAATGATAGGCTGGATTACCCGTGATTATAACTGGGCCCTGAACTGGATTTGAATGATCCTAAGCAGTCTGACGTATTCTGGTATACATCAGCGGCAAAACTGGAACCCCGATTAGGTAAGCGATATGAAGAAGACGGCGCCGAACGGGAAATGCCGTTTGATATACCACGACAGCTTCAATCCGCTATGCGTGATCTGGCCAGTGTTGACCAGGACATGAGTTTGCCACGTTTTATGATGGCATATCCACAACACCGTTTTATTCTTAATCGGGTGCTGATCACGGTTAATGCTCCTTATGGTGAGATCCGTGACAATCTGGTAGCGGATACAACCCGACCGATTGATATGCTTCGTTGTAAGCTTAGTTTCTTTGGCGCATCCAAATTTGATCCTAAATCTGATTTATGGACGCGGATTTGTCTGTTTCAGGGCGCCCCCTGATTGATGAAATCACAGATGATATCTCTGATAACTGGTTGTTTTCTGCGCTTGCCTGAACGATTTAATAAACCTGCCAGCACATCAAAGCGAATGTTATGCCTCTTGTATCACAGAATGAACTTGGTGGATTGACAGAAAAAGCCTGGCGGGGACTATCCATTACCCATCCTGTTCCATGGGGGCTGGCAAAGGACTCCAACAATATGGTGCAGTGGCTTGCGAGCCGCCAATTATCTTTCGCTGATAGCCTGATAGAATGTCTTGCCATGGTCAAAGCCAATCCTGATCTGGCGCAAGATAATCCGCTTGAAAGTGGAGTCCTGTTGGCACCACTATATGGACTTGTCATGATCGACAGCATATTAGCGGAAGATATGGCATGGGATGGACAGATTTATGGTGTCAATTTTGTCATTGCAGGCATGGGATTGCTTGGATCAGATCAGATGGCAGATCACCATGATAGTTCGCATGTCCCTGACCCTATCATATACCGGAAATCTTATGGCAGAATGTTCAGATCAGATGATACGGATGAATACTTCCCGCCTTACCGATGGCAGATATGCATTGCTTGGATCAGATCATATGGCGTCAGATCAGAAAGAAGATGCCATGGCTTCTCTGTCGCCACTGGCCGAGCCTAATGCTGATGCCGTGAATATCGATGATAACGTTTGGCAACAGATGCTTGATTATGCACAGAATAGTTATGTGCCGGAAAATGAACTATCGCGTCACCGCGGTGCCGGTGCCGGTAATATCGATAATGATTAGATTTGATCATTGTGATTATTCAAAAAATCATAACTCATTTTTAACTTGAATTTATTCTTTTCTGTCTGCACCATTTTTGGGAAATGAAACCGATTGATCATTAATATTATTCCCAAAACTGATAATGATCATGAAATGGTATGGAGTCTGTTCCATGGATATATCTGCCTTAGTATCTGATTATCATCGTGATGGTTATGTTTCTGGCGTTCCTATTCTGAATGGCAGATGAAGCAACATATCACCGGCAAGCACTGGAAGATGCCGAAAAACAGCTTAATACAAGCCTGCATTACCAATCCAAGATGCACACTATTCATACATCCCCGCTTGCCCTGGCCACCCGGCCGGAAGTGCTTGATCTGGTTGAGGCTATGATAGGCCCGGATATTCTGCTTTATAATTGCACCTATATTATCAAAGAACCACATAGCCCTAGCCATGTCAGCTGGCATCAGGATTTAACCTATTGGGGATTAAGTCATGATGATCAGGTTAGTATGTGGCTTGCCCTATCGCTTGCTGATGATGTTAGTGGCTGCATGCGGATGATACCGGGAAGCCATATGCAAGGCCGTTATGATCATGAGGTGAGCGATGATAGCACCAATGTGCTTCTGCAAAGCCAGACTGTTCATAATGTAGATGAAAATGAAGCTGTATTATGCCCGTTAAAACCGGGAGAAGCATCATTTCACCATGGCTGGACATTGCATGCATCCATGCCAAATAACAGCGATGACCGGCGCATCGGATTGAATGTTCAGTATCTGGCCGCACATGTTAGCCAGACAAAACATGATCTGGATACAGCCATGCTGGTGCGTGGAAAAGATAACTATCATCATTTTGAAACCGATATTCCTGCCCATGAAAATCTCGCCCTGATGCGTTAAAACGTCAGAAGTTTCTTGATGAACGATATAAAATGATTGCTGGAAACAGCTAATCCGGATTAATTGGCCGCGTCAATCTGGCTTTGTATAGTCAGCCATTCTTCTTCTATGGCTTCAAGCTTGGCTATGCTTTCTGATAATGCATTTGTTTTGCTGGCAATGACATCGGCGGAATGGGACTGATAAAAATCAGGTTTTGCCATCTCAGATTCAGTTCAAGTCTGATATCTGCCCATTTTTTCATTTTCTTTTCCAGATCAGCAGCTTGTTTTTGCAATCGTGCAATATTGATCTTTGGTTTATGTTCAACCGGATGAATGGCCGGTTTCTCTTTAGCGGATTTTGATCTTTTATGTGCATCGATGACCAGTGCTTTATATTCATTCATGTCACCATCAAATGGTGATACGACACCGTCTTTGACCAGCCATAATTTATCAGCCACGGTTTCAACCAGATGCGTGTCATGGCTGACAAGAATAACCGCTCCTTCATATTCATTGAGTGCTAGCACCAATGCTTCACGGCTTTCGATATCCAGATGATTTGTCGGTTCATCCAGTATCAGAATATGCGGGGCATCAATCGTCGCCATCAACATTAACAGCCGGGCTTTCTGTCCGCCAGAAAGCTTTTCAACTGGCAGATCAGCGGTATCAATCCCGAAACCAGAAGCGCCTAATCGTGCCCGCAGGGTTTTTTCATCATCATCAGGACGCAAACGCATAATATGCGTATATGCACTATCACCTTCAACCAGTTCATCCAGCTGATGCTGGGCAAAAAACCCAACCCGCAATTTATTTGTTTTAAACATGTGACCATTCATCAATGGCAAACGATCTGCAAATAATTTTGATAAAGTTGACTTGCCCTCACCATTAGCCCCTAACAGCGCAATTCTATCATCGGAATCAAGGCGCAATTCCAGTTTAGATAGAACAGCCTTGCCGTCATATCCCACTTGCCCCTTTTCCACGACCAGAAGTGGAGGTTTTAATTCTGCGGGAGTGGGAAAGGTGAATCCTGCCACCGCATTTTCGGTTAATGCGGCAATAGGTTGCATTTTTTCTAATTGTTTGAGCCGTGATTGTGCCTGCCGCGCTTTGGATGCTTTGGCCCTAAAACGTTCAACAAATGATTCTATATGGGCGCGTTGAGCATCCTGCTTGCGCTTCATGGATTGCTGTTGTTCTAGCTTGGCGCGCCGTTCATTATCAAATTGGTCATAACTGCCGCTATAATAATTTAGCTTTCTATGGCTTAAATGCAGTATCCCTGTCACTGACCGGTTCAACAGTTCACGATCATGAGAAATAATTAATGCCGTTTTCTGATATTTTGCCAGAAACTGTTCCAGCCAGACGGCACCTTCCAGATCAAGATAGTTAGTCGGCTCATCCAGCAACAACAAATCTGGCTGAGAAAACAATACAGCGGCAAGGGCAACCCGCATCCGCCAGCCACCTGAAAACTCATGGCAGGGGCGCAATTGAGCATTCTGATCAAACCCCAGCCCTGCCAGAATGGATGCAGCCCGTGCTTCGGCTGAATAGGCATCAATATCACTCAAACGCTGATAGATTTCTGCCAGACGTTCTGGTTCTGCGGCGGCCTCCGCCTCTGCCAGAAGCGTTGCCCGTTCTTCATCAGCGGCAAGCACCGTATCCAGTAATGACATATCATTGGCAGGTGCTTCCTGTTCGACACCGCCAATCCGATAATAGCTGGGCATATCAATTGATCCGGGATCAAGCTGATAGATATTCCTGATCAAATGGAACAGCGTCGTCTTACCAGTACCATTCCGGCCAACAATCCCGACTTTATGACCAGTGGGTATATTTGCAGATGCGCCTTCAAACAACGGCTTGCCTTCAATGGCAAATGAAATATTAGAAATGGTTAGCATCATGCATCCCTAACGGCTTTAACAGTAAAGTCAACAGAAGCATGCATAAAAATAGGCTTAAAAAAAACATGATACTGATCATTCTTTTCTATCAAAACATATTTGTAAAACATACATGGTTGCGGCAACAGACGGCCCTATACCAAACGCAAAGAGTACCGTGCCTATACCAACAACACCGCCAAGCATCCATCCTAATATTACCACGGTAATTTCTATCCCACTTCGGACTGTTGCCATGGGCAGATTGGTCACGCGTTGCAAGCCTGTCATTAATCCATCTCTAGGCCCCGCCCCCAGTTTAGCAATCAAATAGATACCGCCGCCGATACCGGTGATTATCACCCCTGCCAGCGCTTCAATGATTTGTAAGGATAACGTTTCAAATTGCGGCAAGTAAGGCAGCGACAGATCAATAACCAAGGCGATGATCAGAATATTTAAAATAGTCCCAATACCCGGAATTTGCCGTAACGGGACCCATGTTAGCAAGACAGACACACTCACCATAAATGTAGAAAATCCAATGCTCCAGTTCGTGATATTGGTGAAGCCCTGTGCCAATACTGTCCATGGGCTAACACCTATACCAGATGCAATCAATAATGCCTCACCCAATCCGAACAGCGCCAATCCCAACACTAGCATAATGAGGGAAATCATAGCCGGCCGCATGGTCAACGGATGTGGTGCGCTCCAGAATAAACTGGGAACAGATTTTACTTTCAAGAATGCAAACATATCATTACATCCAGCCTATCCACCAAAAGCATGAATTGATTTTCTATCGCTTTTTCGTGAACGTTAAAACATAGATAACCATTACCATTAATATGATGAAATAGGGTTCTGTTTTTTGATCAGATCGAAACTTTGTCATAAGAAAGCTATATTTTCATGAAAATCACTGTTCATGGAAGTCGCGGCTCAATACCATCACCGTCAAGAGATACCGTTGAATATGGCGGCAACACGTCATGTTTTGAGCTTGAATTTGATGGATATCAGCTATTTTTTGATACGGGTAGTGGATTTAAAGATACCTCATTAGCTGATAGCAATACTGATAAACTGATTTTTTCAGCCATTGGCATCATGATCATATTCAGGGGCTGCCATTTAATTCACATATCTTTAATCAGGATCATCATATCAGACTATCCAGTGCCCTTGGTAGCCAGACATCATTTGCGGGAAATGTTACACACCACTTTTTCAGGCAGATATTTTTCCATTGATATCATAAACGCCCTGCCCAATTTGATATGTGAGGATATCTCAGCCGTAAAGAAAAGCGTTGAAAAGGACTTTCAGCTTGACTGGATTGAATTGCAACATCCCGGTGGGTGTTATGGATATAGAATCAGAAATGATGGTAAGACATTCTGTTATCTTAGCGATAATGAATATAACCAAACCCAATTTCCAGCATTGGCAGATTTCACATCTGGTGCAGACCTTGTGGTATGGGATGGCATGTATACTCAAGATGAGCTAAAAACAAAAGCGGGATGGGGGCATTCTTCCATCGAACAGGGGATCACATTCTTTAATGAAACAGACATAAAATCCATGATCATCACTCACCACGCCCCTTTCCGCACCGATGATATGCTGGATCAGATGCAATCCATGCTACCGGAAGGCATAGATTTTGCCAGAGATCAGATGCGTATCATCATTTAGTTAACAGACAGCATGATAATTATTTTTCATCTGTTATATATTTAGGATAGAATAAAGAGGTGAGTTTCTAAAGCAGGCACAAGCATGAACAGAGCTGATTTTACAGAAAAACTCGGGTTGCTGATTGATGATGCTTTATTAGAAATTGATCATAACATGATCATAACCGAAGCAAATGCGGCTAGCATAAGGTTGCTTGGTGATCTTCTTGCGGGGTCATCTCTTGATCAAAAGATTGATTCTGCCGGATTATCAGAAGAATTCGTCACCTGCATGAAAACAGGTAAAATTGTTGATTTTACCGCCACGCCAAAAATAAATCATTATCGCCATATCAGGGGGCGCATGATGACCTGGGGTGATGACAGGGTGATTGTTCTGTTAATGGATATGACCCTTCAACATAATCTTGAAAAGATGCGGCGTGATTTTATTGCCAATGTAAGCCATGAGTTGCGCTCACCTCTGACCAGTTTAATTGGTTTTATTGAAACCATGCAAAACACATCTGAACTTGATCAATCCATGAATGACCGGTTTTTGAAAATCATGGACGAAGAGGCAAAGCGTATGTCACGCCTGATAGATGATTTAATGTCCTTATCCAAAGTGGAAGTTGATGAACATATCATCCCGGAAGGCAAGGTATTCATTAAATCTATGCTCAATGCCACAATCAATACCCTGTCCAATCGCGCATTGAAAACAGGGCATGATATTCGCTTCAGGGATCATCGGATTGATCAGACGGATGACCCTATTATCAGAGGTGAGAATGATGAAATTATGGAAGTATTTCACAATCTGCTAGATAACGCGCTTAAATATAGTTTTCCGGCATCTCCCATTCATGTTGATATGCAGGATAATGCGTCTGGCCAGCTTGTGATAAGTATTACGAATCAGGGTGAAGGCATTGAAGAAAAACATATTCCCAGATTAACTGAACGGTTTTATCGTGTTGATAAAGGCCGGTCGCGCCAATTGGGCGGAACCGGATTAGGGCTGGCTATTGTGAAACATATTATCAGCAAGCATCGCGGTCAGTTGACCATTCATAGCGAACCCAAAAAGGAAACCGTATTTTCTGTGATCTTACCATATTTCACTAGGTCACAATAACCGGTTAACTGGGATGAACGTTAATGTCACATTAGTGTCATGTTTTGGCGTTACTTTTAAAAACGAAACATTTATAGTCAGATATTATGGAACATATCAGTGTTGAGGCAAGGTTGATGACAATCAGAGTTCTAATTGCCGATGATGAACCTCATCAGCTGGAATTGATTTCCTTTAATTTGCAACAGGCCGGGTTTTCGGTCACAACAGCCAAAGATGGCCAGCAGGCCTTTGATCTGGCTGAAGAGCTATTACCTGATATCATTATTCTTGACTGGATGATGCCACATATGTCCGGGATTGAAGTCTGCCGCGCCTTACGCGGGATATCAGAAACAAAAATGATCCCTGTCATTATGCTGAGTGCCAGAGGCGAAGAAGGTGACCGCACACTGGGACTGGATATCGGTGCCGATGATTACATGACCAAACCCTTTTCACCCAAAGAATTGATTGCAAGAGTCCGTGCCGTATTACGGCGATCCCGCCCTGATATTAATGAATGATGTTGTTGAGTTTGCTGATATCAAACTTTATCCCGGAAAAAAACAGTCGAACGGGATGGAAACGAATCAATCTTGGCCCCAAGGAGTTTCGTATCCTTTCCCTTCTGATGGAACGCCCCGGTCAGGTGTTTAGCCGGGTGCAGGTATTAGATCACGTCTGGGGTCATGGTATTTTTATCGAAGACCGGACAGTAGATGTGCATTTTAGCCGATTGCGAAAAGCCCTGAATCACCGTCAGGACGGATCAGATTATCCTGATCTGATTAGGACAGTAAGAGGCAGTGGCTATGCCTTAAAAGAGCCTGAATAAAAAATGATATAAAATCTGTCATTCTGCAATATTACTGAAATATTCCGACTCTATAAACATCCTTACCTTGTAATTTATGGAGTTTATTATGCGAATTACACATTTAATTGCCGGCCTGACCTTATCTGCTTCACTTGTTGGCGTTGCCCATGCGCGAGATCAGATTTCTATTGTTGGATCATCAACGGTATATCCTTTTTCTACCATTGTTGCTGAAAAATTTGGTCAGAGCAGTGGTTTTAAAACACCAGTGATTGAATCTACCGGTACTGGTGGCGGCATGAAATTATTCTGTGCCGGAATTGGTCTTGAACATCCTGATATTACAAATGCATCACGAGCCATGAAATCTGGTGAAGCCGAACTATGTGCTTCAAATGGCGTTGAATTTCAGGAATTCGTCGTGGGTAATGATGGACTGGCATTTTCAAATTCAAATGCTTCAAAATCGTTTAATATCTCTATCGCACATATTGCCGCTGCACTGGCCGCTGAACTTCCCGGTGGCGGAAAAACAAATAAAATCAAACAGCGCAATGGAAGCAAATAAGCTAACAACCTGGGCAGAGGTTGATCAGTTTGTTGTGAATATGGGTGGAGAATCCGCTAACCTTCCGGCGCAGCCAATTTCTATCATGATCCCTCCCCCTACCTCAGGCACCCGTGATGCTATGGGATCATTATTTATGAAGAAATGGCTGGAAAAAGCTAGGACTTGATGGCAATGGTTATAAAAATATCCGTGAAGATGGCTTGGCTATCGAAATGGGTGAAAATGATACCTTGATGATCGAAAAACTGGTAGCCGGACCTGAAATGTTTGGCATCTTTGGATATTCCTTCTTTGATCAGAATCGAGATAAAGTACAAGCATCGGTGATTGATGGCGTCGAACTTAACTTTGACAATATTGCGTCTTACGAATATCCGGGCGCCCGTCCATTATTCTTCTATGTTAAAAAACAACATGTGGGTGTTGTTCCCGGCATGAAGGAGTTTATCACTGAATTTGTTTCCGAAAAAGCAATGAGCATAGATGGTTATCTATTCCCGGCTGGTCTGGTGCCGCTTTCAGATGATGATTTTGCAGAGCAGGTAAAAGCGCTTAACTCGCTTTAATCAAATTGACTTTATCACGGTGTTGCCATTATTTATTGGCAACACCTTCTTTATGATTGAGAATAGCCAGTGACTGCTTTTTTACTTCATTTACCGGATCGCTGATATGGCTTGTTCTTATTTCATCGGGTATCTATTTTTTATCCATAAAACGCTTATCATCCCAGATCAATAAGACACAATCAAAGCCACATTCGCTGGCTTATTATTATGGAAGATACGCGATTATTTGGGCATTTTTTCCAGCTGTTATTGTCCTTCTGATCTGGACAAGTTTAACCAAACCTCTTGAAAACCAGTTTATTATCCAGAGCCTTTCCGTGGCTTATCCGGATTTACCGGAAAGTTTTATCGATTTAAAAATCGCCCAGATCAAAAATATCGCATCCGGATTAATTGATGCCGAAGATAACGTGATGCGTGACCTGGCCGATCAATATGCCGAAGCATCAGCAAGATTGAGCCAGTTACGGTATATGTTTGTGCTTCTTGTCAGTTTCATCGGTGGTGCATTTGCCATAAGCCGAATCAAGCCGCAATTCAAAGCGCGTGTAGTCTTTGAGAGCTTTCTGCGCCGGATATTCACGATTGCCGCCATTGTAGCCATCCTGACCACAATCGGAATCATCGCATCCTTAACTTTTGAGGCCATTCGCTTCTTCACGCTTTATCATCCGCTAGATTTCTTCTTTGGGACACACTGGTCACCCAATGTCGCATTGCGTGAAGGGGTAGAAACAGCACTAGATGAAGATGTTGGCGGCTCCTCCGGGTCATTCCGGGATGATACCCGTGATGGCTGGCACCCTGTTAATTGCATTCATTGCTATGCTGGTTGCCGTTCCCATTGGTCTTTTTGCCGCCATATATATGGCTGAGTTTGCCAGCCCAAGAGCAAGAAATTATGTCAAGCCAACGCTGGAAGTTCTTGCCGGCATACCCACGGTTGTCTATGGGTTTTTGCGGCGCTGACCGTTGGCCCCTTTATTCGCAATATCGGTCTGACTGCCGGCATGGATGTGTCATCACAAAGCGCATTAGCCGCTGGTGCTGTCATGGGCATTATGATTATCCCTTTTATTTCTTCCCTTTCAGATGATGTGATTACAGCAGTACCGCGGTCTTTGCGTGATGGTGCATTAGGATTAGGTAGCACCCGCGGTGAAATGATTACTAAAGTCGTTTTGCCAGCTGCTTTTCCCGGTCTTGTAGGGGCTTTTTCTGCTGGCTATCAGCCGCGCAATCGGGGAAACAATGATTGTTGTTATGGCGGCAGGGGTGAGCGCACAGTTAACAGCAAATCCGCTGGATAGCGTGACTACTGTTACGGTTCAGATTGTCATGCTACTAACCGGAGATACAGAGTTTGACTCTGTTAAAACGCTTTCCGCATTTGCCCTCGGCATCACATTATTCTTTGTTACATTATGCCTCAATATTGCAGCCTTAAGTGTTTCCCGCAGAATTGGTGGACGATATGAATAATCCAGCTAATCCCATGACAGAACAGCAAAAGCATGAGATTATTAAGTCATCTCTTCATAAACGTCATCGGACAGAACGGCGTTTAAAATGGGCTGGGCTGACAGCAATCACCATTGCCATCAGCTTTCTTGTTATTCTCATTTCCAATATTTTCCTTAATGGTTATACCGCATTGCTGCAATCTGAAGCACAGGTGCAAATCGATATTCCGGCGAACGAACTGATTGATCAGAATGGCGATATTGACCCGCAAAAATCCATGTCATTCAATTGGGATGGATTAGTCAAAAAATCATTTCGCAAATCCTTTCCTGAAGTCACTGGCATGATGGATAAAAGAAGTCTGGGTGATCTGATATCGGATAATGCCGGTTATGAATTGCGGCTTGCTATTGAAAAAAATCCCGATCTTCTGGCGCATGATACCTTCTGGATAAAAACGTCTGATGATGTTGATATGTATATGAAAGGACGTCTTGATCCATCCCTGCCGGAACAGATGCGGCGGTTGAATGACAAACAGTTGAGCTGGGTAGGTCAGCTTGAAAAATCTGATAACATCAGGTTAGTGTTCAATACGGCTTTTTTCACAAGAGCTGATTCAAGAGAACCGGAAAGTGCCGGTATTCTTGGTGCTGTTGTCGGCTCGGCCATGGCATTAGTGGTCACTATTATTCTTGCTTTGCCCCTAGCGGTAATGGCAGCAATTTATCTAGAATATTTCGCCCGCCCCGGCAGGGTCACCGATCTCATCGAAGTCAATATCAATAATCTGGCAGCGGTACCATCTATTGTTTTTGGTCTTCTTGGTTTATCTGTATTTCTAGGGTTCTTTAATATGCCACGTTCAGCCCCGCTTGTTGGCGGTATGGTACTGGCATTAATGACCCTGCCAACTATCATTATTGCTACTCGCGCCTCTATCCGCGCTGTTCCTACATCGATCAGGGATGCCGCCCTCGGTGTTGGTGCGTCACGGATGCAGGCATGCCCTTGATCATGTCTTGCCGCAAGCGGCACCCGGCATTCTTACCGGAACAATCATCGGATTAGCACAGGCATTAGGGGAAACCGCACCACTTATCATGATAGGGATGGTAGCATTTGTTGTTGAGGTTCCCACCTCGCTTACTGACCCGGCAACCGCCCTGCCCGTACAGATATTTATATGGTCAGATAGTGCGTAACGCGCTTTTTATGAGCGGTCTTCCCTAGCCATTATGGTGTTACTAATATTTCTAATTTCAATGAATTTGCTGGCTGTCATTCTTCGTCGCCGGCTTGAGAAAACATGGTAGAAAGAGTTAAAGATGAGCGATGCTATTAAAATTTCAGCCTCTGATATCAATGTTTATTATGATACCAAACAGGCTCTACATTCCATCAATATTGATATTCTGGATAAACAGGTAACATCTTTTATTGGCCCATCCGGATGCGGTAAATCAACCTTTCTGCGCTGCTTTAACCGGATGAATGACGTGATCCCATCTTGTCGGGTTCATGGGAATATCATGATGGGGGATGAAAATATCAATGATCCCGCCCTTGACCCTGTCTTTCTGCGCGCACGGGTTGGAATGGTATTCCAGAAACCCAATCCCTTTCCAAAATCCATTTTTGAAAATATCGCCTATGGGCCGCGCATTCATGGTCTGGTGACAAGCAAATCCGAAGCATCCGATGTCGTGGAGGATAGCCTTAAACGTTCCGGGCTATGGAATGAAGTCCATGACCGGCTTCATGAACCGGCAACAGGGCTTTCGGGGGGCAGCAACAACGGCTATGTATTGCGCGTGCTATCGCTGTTCAGCCTGAAGTATTGCTGATGGATGAACCATGTTCGGCGCTTGACCCGATTGCCACATCAATCATTGAAGACCTTATTAATGATCTGAAACACGTTATTCTATCATCATTGTTACCCATTCCATGCAACAGGCGGCGCGAGTATCACAAAAAACAGCCTATTTCCACCTTGGGCATCTGATTGAATATGGCGACACAAAAGACATTTTCACGCGCCCGAAAGACCCACAGACCGAAGCTTATATTTCCGGTAAGATTGGTTAGGAGAAGCAAATGACAACGCAACATATCAGTACGGCTTTTGATGACGATTTGAACGAATTGGATCAGCTGATTTCAAAAATGGGCAATCTGGCCCATTAAGCCAGTTTATCGCTGTCATTGATGGGCTTGAACAAAAAGATGATGATCTGAAAAGCCTGATTGCCAATGACCGTCTGATTGATGAACTGGAAGATCAGGTATATAACAAAACCGTAGAAATTATTGCCATCAGGGCACCACAGGCCAATGACTTGCGGCATATTATCATTGCCCCAAAATTGCGTCATTCCTTGAACGGATTGGTGATTATTCCAAAAATATCATTAAACGCCGTAATATGATGATAACCGAAGGCAGTGACCTGACTATTCTGGGCAAGCTGAATGCCATGTCACAGATGGCCAGAGATTTACTGGTTGATGTCCTAGAAGCATTAACGCGCCGTGATGCCACTAAAGCCAGACTGGTATGGGAAGGTGATGTTGAACTGGATGCTTTGCACAGCCTTGTCTATAAAAGCATCTATCGTGATATGGTGGAAAATGGTTCTAACCCATCAGGCATCAATGCCCTGTTTATAGCCAAGAATATTGAACGCATTGGGGATTTCTTCAACAGTATTGCCGAACAGGTTTATTTTGTTGTTCATGGAGAAATGCTGGATTCGAACGACCGAAAGGCGATATCACAACATTAAAACCATCTGATGGATAATGCCGCCTATCCCAATGCAGCGACCGCATGTTCCACGGCTATGCTTGTGTGTTCAAAATCACTATCTGTCAGGGCTAAAGACGGATAAAGCTTTGATGGTGATTTTAAAAAATGCCATGTTGCCGCAAGGTTTGATTATATTTTGCCGCCTGATCAGGATATTGGTGTTTAGTTGAACGGTAATCAACACATGGCGTATCCGTGAAGAAAATATCAAATAAAGTTTCGTCACCGCATAACTGATGGGTGATCCCAGCCTTGGTCAAGGCTTCTATTTGCATATTCTGAAGCGCTTTTCCATGGGCCCGCAGCGTCTGATAGCTGCCATCCCGACGCAAGATTTCCATTGTTTTCAAACCGGCTACCGATGCGACCGGATTTCCAGATAATGTCCCCAGCTGCATGAGCCATTTATCACTGCCAACAACCGCCTTATCAAAATGCTGCATGATATCGGCACTTGCCCCACATGCTGCCAGCGGAAAGCCGCCACCAATAATTTTACCTAACGTGCAAATATCGGGAGTCACGCCATAATATTCTTGCGCCCCACCATAAGCCAGACGGAACCCTGTCACAATTTCATCAAATATCAGAAGCACATGATGCTGATCACATAATGCCCTTAGGCCTTCCAGAAACCCCGGTTGCGGCGGGATAACCCGCTGCAATGGTTCTGTCATTATCGCAGCAATATCATCATGTTCGGCCAGCAATGATGCCACGGCATCCAGATCATTGAATGGCGCAACAAGAACCTGATCTGCTACTGATTGCGGTATTCCGGCACTATCTGGCACTGCATGGGGAAAGTTAACAGCCTTGGCAGGCGCAAGACTCATCTGGGCTTCTGCGCTCATACCATGATACCCACCTTCAAATTTCAGGATTTTCATTTTTCCGGTATAAGCGCGTGCCAGTCTGATCGCATACATATCCGCCTCACCACCAGAGGTAACAAAACGAACCTGTCCGCAGCATGGCACAGCATCGCAAATGGCTTCTGCCAATGCAATCCCTTGAGGATTATTTGCAAAAAACGTCATGCCATCTGGCAGTTGTTCCAGAACAGCTTCAAGGACTTCCGGATGCCCATGACCAAGCAACATAGGTCCTGACCCGATCAGGTAATCAATATATTCCTGACCATTTTCATCCCAGACATGACTGCCTTTGCCTTTGGCGATAATCACCTCCGGATCAAAATTGCCAAATCCGCCCGCTGGCAATACCGCCTTTGCCTTCTCTATCCATTCTGCTTTGGTTTTCAGTTTTTGCATGTGTTTAATCCAATATGATATCCGCTTGACCAAGTTTATCGAGATCAGGTGACACCCCTAACCCATATTGAGTGTCACATAATGGTGGCGCAATCCTTCCATTCAGTCGTGATGGAATAGATGGATCAAGGCGAGGTGTGACATAGCCAGACAGATCACAGACATTCAATAATCGGGCGGGCGGTGTTGAAACCCCGAGATGCAGTAATGCCGCCGTTGTAATATCACTTCCCCATGTGTCTTCGATGCACATTTTTGTCCCCAGATGAAGACACAAATCCCGCGCCTGCCGGGTTGGTGTAATACCGCCAAATTTTGATAATTTTAGCGCCGCCGCATCCATAATCCCAAGCTGATAAGCATCAAGAAGACTTGCCATATCATGAACATTTTCATCCATTTTCATGGGTAGCCCTGTTGCTGCGCGAACCGCAGCGCATTCTTTCATCGTCGCACAAGGCTGTTCCAGCATGATATCCAGTTCCGCCACGGCACGACCAACACGGCTTGCGTCCAGTTGTGTGGCACCGCAATTCCAGTCACCATAGACAAGCATACCATCACCAACAATTGCCCGAACTGCCCGCAAGCGTTCAACATCCGCCTGCCAGTCTGCATCAGCACCACATTTGACTTGAAATTGTGTCATGCCTTGCGCTTTAGCATCACCAGCCATCCGTGCCATATCATCGGGATCAACACAGGTAATGGAATGATAAAGCGGCATGTCTTTCTGCCGCTGCCCACCGAGAAGAGCATGAAGAGGAAGCCGAGCGGCCTTTGCAGTAATATCCCAGAAAGCGATATCCAACGGGGATTTTACATATTCATGCCCGATCAGAAATCCATTTATCTGCCCCATTAATGCTTCAACCCCAAGCGGGTCAGCCCCGATGATGATAGGGGTAAGATGTTCAATTGCAGGCGCTATACCCCGCGCATAAGCAGGCAGATAATGTGGAATAGGACAGGCTTCACCCCAGCCTGTTATGCCACTATCTGTATCCACGCGCAGGATAACCGTCTCAACAGTGCCACAGGTTTTCCCATCAGCCATATAATAGGTTTCATGGCTGGTTAATGGAATATGCCAAAGTGATAATTTTGTGATCTTCATTGATAAATCGCCACCGGCGTCCCAAGTGTATTTTCATCCGGATGCACCCCCAGACCTGGCTGTTCGGGTAAATGCAGATGACCATCGATATTCCTTGCCCCGCGGCCACCAGCGATATCAACAGTCAACATATCCTGACAAGCCCATACCGCATGACAATTGTCATCAGGAATAGTCGCCGCCAGATGCAGGGCTTCGGTATCAGCAAGAACCGACCCGCCGGTTGCCATAACAAACATATCAATGCCATGGGCAAGCGCGATATCCCGCATCCGCGCCGCTTTTGTCAGACCACCAACACGGTTTAACTTAATGCCAAAAATCTGGGCAATACCATCACGCGCCACCCGGGCCGCGTCCTGAAGCGTCACAAGACATTCATCGACACTAACAGGGGTTGCATGAAGTGGGGCAATCGCCGCAATATCATCAAGGGTTTCCCCAGGCTGTTCAACCATGACATTAAGATGTTCAACCGCGCTTAAGACGCGCAATGCCTGTTGCCGCGTCCAGCCACGATTGACATCATAAAGAACAATTTCACCTTCACGGCGGATGCTTTCAACATCGGTGATACGCGCAATATCACGTTCCACATCACCGCCAATTTTAACAGAATGCGCGATATATCCGCGCTGGCGGTAACGTTCCATAACGTCACGGGTTTTCTTCAACCGTTTTTGCACCCACAGATGATGCTATCGGTCGCGGTGTTCTTGATCCCCCACCCATGAGATCAGCAATAGGCAAACCTGCCGCCTGACCGGCAATATCCCAACAGGCCATATCAATAGGCGATTTCGCATAGAGATGCCCTGGCAAAGCTAAATCCATCGCCCTTTCCACGTCAAGGACACGGCGTGGATCAAGGCCTAGAATAAATCTGGCCATGGTTTCGATGCCAGCGCGAATGCCGGGGCCATGTGCCGGAACATAAGTATGCCCCCATGGGGTGCCCTCACCCCAGCCTATCAGACCTTCATCGGTTTCGAGTTTGACAAGAGTGGCATCAAGGGTTTCAAATTTAAGCCTGCCCCCAGATAGCCAATAGGGATGCTCAAGCGGTAAATTAACGTGATATACAGTTATGCGCGTGATTTTCATGGGCAGACCACTATGTTTCCTGTGTGTGTTTTAGCAATAAAGGTGGCTTGTGCTTCATGCAATTCGGAAAGAGGAAAAACCGCTGCCAAAGCTGGCTTTATCACTCCCTTTTCAATATATTTTACCACATTTTGCGTAACGGAAGGATCAATAACTGTTGAACCGTTAAATGTCAGGATCACGCAAATAGAATGTTCTTAAATCCAGATTAACCATAGGCCCAGCAATCGCACCTGAACAGGTATATCGTCCTCCACGTTCCAGCACATCAATTAATGATGGCCAGATTGCGCCTCCAACAATATCAGCCACCACCGTGACCGCCTCACCATCTAGTGCCTTGCGTAAATCATCAGGCATACGCGGCAATAATTTATCTGCACCTAACGCCGCCACATCAGCATGTTTACTTTCTGATGCTAGCGCGATGACCCTTGCGCCGCGATATTTGGCTAATTGCACCACTGCCCCGCCTACACCACCAGATGCACCAGTAACCAGAACCGTGTCGGACGCTGAAACATTCGCGCGGGTTAACATGCCTTCCGCTGTTGAATAGGAACAGGAAAATGTAGCCAGTTCCGCATCGGAAAGATCAGAATGAATTGCAATAGCATTCTGGGATAGTATCACCGTATATTCGGCAAATCCCCCATCACATTCTGAACCAAAATATCCGGTTTTATCCTTATTCATCGGATCATCCGGATCACGAAGCCAGTTATCGGTAATGACTCTTTCACCAATACGGGCGGCATCAACACCATCCCCTACTGCAACAATTTCACCACAAACATCAGCACCCTGAATCCGGGGAAACTGGATAGGAGCACCGCCCCATGTCGGATCATCATGATTGACCTGATCGTAGCCTTCACCGGTTGTGGCGTCTGATACCGCTTTTGAATACCAGCCTGACCTTGTATTAACATCGGTATTATTCAATCCACATGCACGAACACGAGATCATGACCTGCCCCGGAGCTGGACGAGGACAAGGCCAGTCTGTATGCCATACGATCTGATCAAGACCGCCATGACCCATCGTGATCATGGCACACATGGTATCTGGCAAGGCATCATTATGTAGCATGATAAAAACTTCCCATCCTGTGCTTTATGCCTGATCTGTTCGCGGCAATCTATTATCCGGATCATAAGCCGGAACAGAAAGCACTTTCGCTGGCCTTGATTTACTGGCGATAATAACCTCAAGTTCAGTTCCGGCTAACGCCGCATCAGGCTTGATATAGGCAAATGCTAATATTCTTCCAACCGTATGGCCATAGACGACCGAAGCGGTTGAGCCAACGACCTTTTCATTCCATAAAACCGCTTCACCACCATGGCCGTCTTCAACGCCATCAGGTTCAATATCCAGATAGGCACACACCCATGGCAGATTATCCTGCTGTGCAAGACTAGGGGCCTTGCCATAAAAATCTTTATCAGTGTTAACAAAACGCATCACATCCGCTTCAGGTAAGGTGACTTCATTGGTTAACTCACCTGCCCCTTTAAAACCTTTCTCCATGCGCATCACATTCATGGCAAATGATCCGTAATCCGTGATATCATATGCCTCACCAGCAGCATAAATCGCTAAATAGACATCTTGGCAAGCGTCATTAGGCATATGCAATTCCCAGCCCAGCTCACCTGCATAAGACATACGCATTGCCCATATGTTATGCCCGGCAATCATGATCTGTTGAGCGGTAAGCCAGCGAAAATGGGCATTGTCTAATGGCGCATCTGTCACTGCCCACAAAACATCACGCGATCTGGGGCCATTTAATGATAATGCTGACCAATCTGCTGATAATGAAGTAATGGTTACTTCAAAGGTTGCACGGTGCTGATTGAGATGATCAAGAAGACGCTGTTCAAAAAAGGCTGCGCAGACCAGATAATAACAATCTTCATCCATTTTCATAATAGTTGTTTCCAGTTCTATCCGGCCACGCCTATTCAGCATATGAGTCAGACCAATACCGCCAATTTTTACAGGTAGATTGTTTGCCGTGAGCTGTTCAAGAAGGTCAGACGCGCCAGCCCCGGATACCTTAACCTTGGTAAAGGCGGTAACATCCATGATGCCCACCGCTTCACGCACGGCTTTCACTTCGTGAGCTACCATGTCATGGACAGCGTTACGCCGAAAAGAATACTGATCCTTGGCAGGCATATCACCACGGGCAAACCAGCGTGGGCGTTCAAAGCCAAATACCTCTTCATGAACAGCACCTTTAGAGGCCAGGATATCATGCAGAGGCGAAGGTTTGATAGGGCGACCAGCTAGGCGGTTAAAATGCGGAAACGGGATTTCATGGCGCAGACAGTAATCTTCTTTTGCTTTGATGACCTGCCATTCCTTATTGGCATATGATCCGAACCGGCGGGGATCATAATCACGCATAGAGATATCCGCAGCCCCATGCACCATCCATCGCGCCAATTCCCGCGTTAGACCGGGCCCCAGCCAATCCCGATTTGTGTCCCACAACAGCACCAGTAATTACGCACCCCGGGGGCAGGGCCAATTAACGGATTACCGTCCGGAGGATGCGATATCGCGCCATGCACTTCACGGCTGATTCCCAGATCAGCGAATATCGGCATCCGGTTCAGGCTTTCTTCAGCCATGGCATAACCCTGTCATAATCAGGATCAAAGAGTTCATTTTCCGCTTCCCACGGGCAATGATCTTCCCAGACAGTATTCGGATTCTGTTTTTCATAAATGCCAATTAATCCGCGTTTCTGTTCCATACGGATATAGCCAGAAACCATCCGGTCATCACGAATCACCGGCAATTCCCTTTCCAGTTCGGCAAATTGGGGGACAGGTTCAGTAACAAAATAATGATGAGTCATGGACGTCATAGGCAGTTGTAATCCCGACCATTCCCCCATCTGCCGCGCATAGGTTCCCCCTGCATTTACCACATGCTCACAAATAATTGTGCCATGTTCGGTTTCGACCGCCCATTCCCCTGTTCTTTTGCTGGGTGATATTGGTTGCACGGCACCGCCTGATAATATTTGCGCCTAGCTGGCGGGCGCCCGCCGCCATTGCCATGGTGACATTAGAAGGATCAACATGCCCATCATCCGGCGTATAGAGTGCACCCAGCACCCCATCAAGATTATAAAAGGGATGCAGGTTTGCCACCTGCTGCTTATCAACCAGCTCAATAATAAATCAAGCGCACGCCCCACTGATAGGGTATGACGGAGCCAATCCATCTCATCTTCGGTATAGGCCAGCCGGAATGACCCGCATCCATGCCATGTTACAACCTGACCGGTTTCGGCTTCAAGACCGCCAGCATATAATCCGATATTATAATCAACACATTTACCAAGCCCGAATGAACTGGTGGAATGGGTAATCTGACCAGCCGCATGCCATGTGCTACCACTTGTTAATTCTGCTTTTTCCAGCAATACAATATCAGTCCAGCCTTCATGGGCCAGATGATAAGCCAGGCCACAGCCCATCACACCACCACCAACAATGACAACTTTTGCTTGCGCCGGACATGTATGCTCTTTCATGCTATCCTCACTTAATAAGATTGTAGACAATTTAATGGAACATATATACCATAGTCAACCATGAATGATACAAATGCATCATCAATGATCTTGCTTCGTCTGGCAGACGAACTTCCTGAACTCACCCCAGAGGCTCAGAAGGCCGCAACCTATGTGCTGGAAAATCCACTTGACGTAGGTGTTTCTACCGTCCGAGAGATTGCCGAAGCCGCAAGCGTTAGCCCCAACACAATCATGCGGATGGCGCGGCAGGTTGGTTTTAAGGGTTATGATGACTTTCGCGCCCCCTTTAGAGAAGATATAAGACGTGGTGGTGCTGATTTCCCTGATCGGGCCGCTGGCTTCAGGATATCAGAAAATCTGGGATCATTGGGGCATCTCTATGCTGATATGGTGCAAAGCGCACTTCAGAATATAGAAGAAAGCTTTGCCAGCATTTCTATTAATCACCTGATTTCTGCTGCTACTGCCATCTGGAATTCCCGTAATGTTTTCACTCTGGGTGTTGGCTTACAGAACTCAAATGCCAGAAACTTCACCTATCTGGCTTCGACCGGCATGGTGCAATTTCACGCTATTCCCCGCCCCGGATCAACACCAGTGGATGATCTGGCATGGGCAGACAAGCAGGATGTACTGATAGCCATCACCTGTAAACCCTACCGGACAGAGGTGGTAGAAGCGGTCCGTATTGCAGGTGAACAAGGATTAACAATCATAGGTATTTCCGATAGCCCGGCAAGTCCGGTTATCCGGCTGGCTGATCATAAATTTATCATGTCAGTGGATACACCACAATTTTTCCCGTCATCGGTTAGCATAATTGCTCTCTACTTGAAACGTTACTTTCACTTGTAGTATCTGTTGCTAGCGAAGAAATTGTTGAACGTGTAGAAAAGTTTCATAAACGTCGACACCAGCTTGGTCTTTATGTGGAGGATCAATCATGACCTCAGCTATTCACTCTCTTGATGCCAGATTTTATACAGACCCGTCCATTTTTACCATGGAATGTAACGGGCTGCTGGCCAGAACATGGCAATTTGGCTGTCATAGCTCTGATATTACTACCCCCGGGTCCTACAGATGTTTTGACATTGCAGGGGAAAGAAGTCTTTTCGCCATCCGCGATCGTGATAATCAGATAAGGGTATTCTATAATGTTTGTCAGCATCGGGCGCATCAACTGGTTTCAGGGTCAGGCCGCGTGCCTTCTATTGTTTGCCCCTATCATGCGTGGAGTTATCATCTGGATGGTCATTTTGCGTTCCGCCCCTAATCTGCAATCAGTTGAAGGCGTTGATACATCCCGCATTTGCCTTCATCAGGTGCGGGTAGAAGAGTTTTAGGTTTTATCTTTGTCAACCTTGACCCTGATGCCTGGCCAATGGATGAATGGTTCCCGCAGGCCACGGCAGGAATTGACAGAATGGGTGCCTAACTGGGATCAATTAAAGCCTCTGGAATGGGTTGAGATACCCGAACGCTGTAACTGGAAAGTATCTGTTGAAAATTATTCGGAATGCTATCATTGCGCCCTTAATCACCCAACATTCGCAAGCGGAGTGGTTAAGCCCGAAACCTATGATATTCAGCCTCAGGGAAAATGTCTGCGCCATACAACGGAATGCCAGAATATGGCTGATATGACCTATGATATCAATTCCCGGCTTTGGCCATCATGATCAATATTCCAGCTGGTTTCTATGGCCTATGTTCAGCTTTCAGGTCTATCCGGGTAATGTGTTAAATACCTATCACTGGCGCGCTATTGATGCTGATCATGTGGTGGTCTGGCAGGGTTGGTATTCTGTTAATGGGGAAGAAAACCCAGCCGTGCGCAAACTAGCCAAACAAGATCGTGAAACAACCGTGGAAGAAGATATCCATCTGGTGGAATCGGTTCAAAAGGGGCTCAGTTCACGCGGATATCGCCCAGGGCCTTTAGTGATTGACCCCAATGGCGGTGTCAATTCAGAACATCCGGTCATGCATCTGCAACAATGGATGCAGGAAGGCATTAGGGGTATTAATTCATATTTCTTCCTTCAACATTAATTCTTTTTTCTTCGCATCTGTAACTATGTTAGAATATAAAAGAAGACTTAATTAGTTTAAAGATAGTGAAAATGACTGATCAGAATAATAGCAACGGTATGACAGGTGAAACGGGTTCTTCAAATTTAATGATTGGTAGAATAGCACCTAATTTTCAGGCACGGTCTACCAGAGGGGAAGTTTTGCTGTCTGATTATAGAGGCAAATGGGTCTTAATGTTCTGTCACCCTGCGGATTTTACCCCAGTATGCACGACTGAATTTATTAGTTTGGCCAGAACAAAGGCAGAATTTGATAATCTTGATGTGCAATTGCTTGGCCTATCCATAGATAGCATTTTCAGTCATCGGAACTGGATTGAATGGATGGAAGCACATGCAGATGTCACCATTGATTTTCCAATCATTGAAGATATCAGCATGGCCATCGCAAAAGCATATCACATGATCGATAATTCCAACGAAAACACAGCCACCGTTCGTGCATGTATTTTCATTGATCCCGAACAAACGATACAGGCATTTATCCATTATCCTATGCATATTGGCCGGTCCATGGATGAATTATTGCGTGTTCAAAAAGCGCTCATCAATACCAAAGATAACAGTTTTGCAACACCTGCTAACTGGAAACCGGGTGATGCCTATATGAATATTGACCTGAAGAGTTTACAATAACGGAAGCGGATGGCTGAAAAAAACACGATTGATACTCTATGATCCCAAAATGAAACATGGAGCGTTCTGACCATCTGACAAGGGGCAAATAATCAGCATGAAGATCAGAAGTGATACGTCAATCATGTGACTAAAATATTTCATGCGCTATCGCATCCATTGCGGTTGTCTATATGTCTTGCCCTCAGAGATACCCCAAAATCGGTTAATGAGCTATGTGTTTTGCTGGACGTGAAACAATACATGATCTCACAACAATTATCGATTTTAAGAGAAGCTGATATTGTTGATCATAAAAGACAATCCCGGCAAATCATCTATTCCATCGCAAGCGCAAATATCATTGCCTTAATCGATATGGCGTTCGATGAAAAAGATAAAAAGATTAACATGCAGTTAAAAGCAAAACAGCAGAAGAAAAATGCTTTCAGCGAATTTGCGCGTATTTTATAATGCCAGATCATATCCTACCATTCCATAAAACAGGCATATGGCGGATAACAGCCATATCAATCATGATGGTCATATGTTGTGCGGCTTTATGCTTTACCGGCTTTAGCCGCAAGAGAACTGATCATGATTACCTCACAACATTGTCCCTATTGCATGGCTTGGGAACGTGACATTGGGGCAGTATATGACAAATCACCATATGCCGATTATCTTCCTCTTACCAGATTGGAATATGGCTCTGATTTGCCTGAAGATATGAAGATTTCCTCTGATCTGCGTGGAACACCAACATTTCTCATTCTAGAAGATCGCGTTGAAATTGACCGTATTATTGGTTATTCGGATGCTGAAATGTTCTGGTGGCAGATATCAGAATATGCACCGACGGCAGAATAAATCCTTTCTCAAAAACATATATAGAAAATATTGCATATTAATATGCAATGATTGTATATTAATGCATATCTGGCATTATTAATATGATATGATGTTATTATAATAAGTCTGATGCCACTGGATAAATCCAGCCATTGGCATTTACCAAGGGGATAAAATGAAAAACAAATATCTGAAATCCGTGACTAGGCGTGACGCATTAGCGATTTTTGGTGCCGCCGGAATAAGCATGGCTCTGCCATGGCAGGCACATGCGACTGTTGATGCCGTCGCCGCCAGAATCGCTGAAATAACAGGCGGTGCTGATCTGGTAGATGACCTGATTAGTATTGATATGCCTGACATTGCAGAAAACGGCAATCAGGTTAATATCAGCTTTGAAGTCGATAGCCCAATGACAGCAGATAATTATGTAAAATCTGTTTATGTCTTTGCTGATGGTAATCCTGATAGTGACGTTGCTGTATTCAATTTCACACCAGCGATGGGTGTGTGTTATGCGTCAACACGTATGCGGTTATCCAAAACACAAAATGTATACGTCCTTGCCACTATGAGTGATGGCAGTTTTGCTAAAGCAGAAACAACCGTAAAAGTGACCATCGGCGGTTGCGGCAGTTAAGGAGAATAAAATGGCCAATGTAAAACCTAGAGTACGCGTCCCTAAAACCGCAGAAGTTGGTGAGATTATTGAAATTAAAACGCTTATCCGTCACCCTATGCATAGCGGGCGTGTTGTTGATAGCGACGGAAATACAATCCCGCGTCAAATCATTACATCATTTGAAGCTAAATTTAATGGTGAAACCTTTTCTGTCGATATAAAGCCTTCTGTTTCCGAAAACCCGTTTATTACCTTTCCTTTTAAGGTAAACGAAGCAGGAACATTTGATTTTATCTGGACAGAAGATACCGGTGAAGTGTTTACATTATCTAAAAAAATCAAGGTTGAGTAGAAATCTCTAGATAAGTTGTGGGGGAATAATGGAAGACAACAAAACAAGTGATGGCATATCCCGGCGCGCGTTACTGGGCGGAACAGCTTTAGGTGTTGCTGGTGCTTCAAAAATGGTATTGGCGGGATCTAATCCAGATAATCTGCTGCCACCGAATGTATCTGAATGGACACCATATCTGGGGACGAGGCGTAGATGCTAACCCTTATGGCATGCCGTCGGAATATGAAAGCCATGTGGTGCGCCGCAACGTGGAGTGGCTGACCGCAAGCACAGGATCTTCGGTGAACTTTACCCCGCTTCAAGACCTTGAGGGCTTTGTTACCCCAAATGGGCTTTGCTTTGAGCGTCACCATGGTGGTGTTCCTGAAGTGATTTCCATCTGATTACCGGCTTGATGATTAATGGTCTGGTTGATCGGGAATTGATCTTCACCCTTGAAGACTTAAAGCGCTTTCCCCAAACAAATAAATTCTATTTTCTGGAATGTGCCGCTAATGGCGGGATGGAATGGCGCGGGGCAGGCTCAACGGGTGTCAGTTTACCTTTGGCATGGTGCATAACGTACAATATACAGGGGTTAAGCTATCTGATCTGGTGCGTGAAACAGGCCTTAAACCAAATGCTAAATGGGTGCTGGCAGAAGGCGGCGATTCCGCTGGTATGAACCGGTCTATCCCTATTGAAAAAATCCTTGATGATTGCATGATCGCATGGGCGATGAATGGTGAAGCCCTTCGTCCCGAACAGGGTTATCCGGCACGGTTGGTGGTTCCCGGATGGGGAGAGGCAATATGTGGGTCAAATGGATACGCAGGTTAGGAATTTGGCGATATGCCCTATATGGCACGCGAAGAAACATCCAAATACACTGACCTGATGACAGATGGCAAAGCCAGAATGTTTACCTGGGTCATGGATGCCAAATCCGTTGTCACAAGCCCAAGCCCGGAAAAGCCTATCTTGCAGAAGGGGTTCATCAATTGCGTGGTATGGCTTGGTCAGGACAGGGTAAAATTACCCGCGTCGATGTTTCCATCGATGGTGGTAAAAACTGGAAAACCGCTGAATTACATGGTCCTGTTGATGGAAAAATGCCTCACGCGCTTTACCATGCCTTTTGAATGGAATGGTGAAGAATTGCTGGTGCAATCACGGGCAATTGATGAAACCGGATATGTACAGCCAACGATACAGGAATTGCAAAATGTGCGTGGGGTTAATTCGGTTTATCACAATAATTCAATCGCAACATGGCTAGTTAACAAAAGCGGAAAGGTTGACAATGTTAGACTTGGTTGAAATCTCTATCATATGCCGCGATTGGTGTGGCTGTTTCTGTTCCGTTACACAGGCAAGTGAGCGGGTGTTCAATTTAGGCACGTTAGCAACGCCAGAAGAAGTCGCAGGCTGGGATATCGATGTCCGACCGGACGGTCTGGGTGCGCCAGTTGGTTCTGGAAATGCCTATGATGGCGAAGAAGTATATCTGGATAGATGTGCCGCCTGTCACGGTGATTTTGGTGAAGGCGTTGATGCGTGGCCTGTTCTCGCTGGCGGTATCGGTTTCTCTGAATAGTCATGATCGGTCAAAACAACCGGAAGCTACTGACGCTTATGCGTCTACCATGTATGATTATATCTACCGCGCCATGCCGTTTGGTGAAGCGCAATCCTTGAGGTCATGATGAAACCTATCAGGTCGTAGCATATCTGCTATATATGAATGATATCATTGATGACGAATATGAATTAAGTCATGAAAATATTGGCAGCATTGAAATGCCAAATCGTGACGGATTTATGTTGCCTGACCCAAGGCCAGATATACAGATCACTGATGCCAGTCCATGTATGACAGACTGTTCTGTCCCAACAGAAATTATAGGTAAGGCACGGGATATTGATGTCACACCCTGAAGACGAATAATCTAAAAGTGATAGGAATAAATGAAGGAGGAATATGATGCGTAAGATATTCATGCTGACAGCGGTGATAGGTTTTGTGGCTACCGGGCCTGCGCTGGCAGGTGACATTAAGGCTGGTGAAAAGGTATTCAAAAAATGCAAAGCCTGTCATGTTGTCGATAAAGAGAAAAATAAAACCGGCCCCCATCTGGTAAATATCATGGGGCGCAGCGCGGGTTCTATTGAAAGCTATAAGAAATATTCCAAGGCCATGAAAGAAAGTGGCATTGTGTGGGATGAAGAAACCCTTGATGGATATCTGGAAAAGCCAAAGAAATATATCAAGGGCACCAAGATGGCATTTGCCGGACTCAAGAAAGAAAAAGATCGCGAAAATGTCATCGCCTATCTCAAAAGCTTTTCTGAATAGGCGGCATCTGAAAGACAGCGATTAGCCCAAAGGAGCAAAGCATGCGTTCCCGTCGTGAATTTATTCAAATGGCATCTGTTACGGCGGCTTTGCTTGCTGGTAAGCCATGGGCAGCATTAGCCGCTAGGCAAGCGCTTAGCATGGATGATCTGATGCAATTTGATGCCAAGGGACAGGTAACGCTTTTGCATCTCACTGATTTGCATGGCCAGTTAAAGCCTGTTTATTTCCGGCCACCTTCTGAAAATTATGGTGTAGGCGCATTCGAAGGGATCCCCCCTCACCTTGTTGGTGAAGCATTTCTGAAACACTTTGGTATTTCACCGGAAACACCACTGGCATATGCCCATACTATGGTGGATTATGTTCCTCTGGCCATGGAATATGGGAAACTAGTGGATTAGATCATACCGCTACCCTGATCAAGGCTATTCGTGCCGAACGTGGTGAAGATAAGGTATTATTGCTTGATGGCGGTGATACATGGCAAGGTTCATATACGTCACTTAAAACCAATGGTAGCGATATGGTATCTGCCATGAAGTGGCTCAATCCTGACGCTATGGTCGGTCACTGGGAATTTACATATGGACAGGATCGTGTCGAAGAACTGATTGAAGAAATGGGATATCCATTTCTTGGAAATATTTTTGATACCGAATGGGATGAACCCGTATTTGACAGCACAGCCTATTTTGAAAAAGGCGGGGTAAATGTTGCTGTTATCGGTCAGCATTTTCCATATACTCCTATCGCTAACCCACGCCATATGGTGGAAGGATGGTCATTTGGCATTCGTCCTGATGTCATTCAGGATAATGTAAACGCGGCACGCGATAATGGTGCAGAAATTGTCGTTCTGTTATCACATAACGGATTTGATGTTGATCAGAAACTGGCGCGTCAGATCAATGGCATTGATGTCATCCTGACCGGTCATACCCATGATGCTATTCCAGAAGCCATAAAGATCAATGATACCCTATTGCTGTCATCTGGTTCACATGGAAAATATCTTGGCCGCGTTGATCTTAAGGTGGAAGGCGGTAAAGTGGTAGATGCCAGTTCAACATTAATTCCGGTCTTTGCGGATATTGTACCACCCGACCCTGATATGGCAGCACATATTGCCGAACTCCGCGCCCCTTATGAACAAGAATGCAATCGTGTCATTGGTAAGGCCAAAACGCTTTTATACAGGCGCGGCAATTTTAATGGTAGCTGGGATGATGTGATTTGTGATGCCATCATGTCCGAACGTGATACAGAAATAGCCCTTAGCCCCGGGTTTAGATGGGGGACAACATTATTACCAGGACAAGATATCACCATTGATGATCTCTATACCCAGACCTCAATGAACTATCCTGAAGTCTATCGAACGGGAAATGACAGGCCAGATGCTGAAAGATATTCTGGAAGATGTCTGCGATAACCTGTTTAATATCGACCCGTTTTCCAGCAAGGCGGCGATATGGTGCGGGTAGGCGGTTTTAGCTATGCCTGTGAGCCCAAAGCAGAAATGGGTAGCCGGATAAGCAATATGACGATGATCAGCACTGGTGAGTCAATTGAAGCTGATCAGAGCTATGTTGTTGGCGGATGGGCATCTGTCAGCGAAGAGGTAGAAGGCCCGGCCATTTATGATCTGGTTGAAAATTATATCACTAAAGAGAAAATGATTGCTCCTAAACATTCAGGGAATGTTCGCGTCATTGGCATGTAGGTTGTTTAAAATGTGATCAAAAACAATTAAGGCGGCCATTGGCCGCCTTAAAATTTATCGCGAAGTTATGTTCTTTCTTATGAAAACATATCAGAGGTAATGCCTTCATACCAACCAATAGAATTCTTCATAAGTAGCCTGACGCATATCAGCGGCTTCACCATTCTGTGAAATAAACTTATCAACCACATCAATCTTTTCAGATCCGGCTTCATAGTTTGCACCAACTTTAACACCATCATTTGTGGCAATCAGTGACCAGCAGGTATTTGCAAAACGTGGCTTATATACCTTGCTTCCAGTAAGGGCGCCACGAATGTGGTTTGCCGCTACCTTAGCCTGACTATTGGCTGAGAAGCCAGATTTAGGCATAGAAGAAGCCACAGAAGCGTCACCCAGAACATAGATATCGCTATCAGCACGGGATGCCATGCTTGATGGATCAATTGGGCACCAATCGCCATCATTAACCCCAGCAGCCATGGCGATTGCGCCAGCTTTCTGGCCGGGGATAACACAAGCGGCATCAGCCTTGAAGGTATCTAGATCGGTTTCGATTTCCATTGTTTCAGCATTAACATTTAAAATACCGCCATGCGTATCTGGATCAATCCATTCGATCATACCGGCATAATGTCTGTTCCAGCCATCCATGAACAGGCCCTGCTTGGAAAACTTTGCCTTGGTATCAAGAATGATGATCTTTGCTGACGGATTATTTTCCTTCAACAGATGCGCAACCATGGAAATACGCTCATATGGGCCAGGTGGGCACCGATATGGGTTTGGCGGTGCAACCATGACAAAAGTACCGCCTTTTGGCATGTTCAGAACCTGATCACGGATCACCTGAATCTGTGTTCCCGATTTCCAGGCATGTGGCATACGGGTCTGTGATTCTGCGGAATACCCGTTAACGGTCTCATATTTTAGATCAATACCCGGTGACAGAACCAGCTTATCATAAGATACGCTTGCCCCTGACGCAAAATTGACCTTTTTAGCCGTGCCATCAACCGATGTTGCCCATTCATGAACGACGTTAACGCCATGATTGGATGATAGCCCTTCATATGTGTGTCCAATGGATCCGTAGCTACGGAAACCACCTAGATAGAGATTTGAAAAGAAACAAGTATAATACTGCTTTGATGCTTCAACCAGAGTCACATCAACAGCACCTTTTGAGTCTTTTGCTATATACCGTGCCGCTGTTGCTCCGCCAGCTCCACCGCCAACAACAACAACTTTAGGCGCAGCGCCAAAGCCAATGATGGCATGGCAAGAGCACTTGAACCGGCCAATAACGCTTTTCCAAAATGTCTTCTTGAAACGTTCATTTATCCTCTCCTATGTTTTATTTGTTAATATCAAAAAATAATATGCCATAAATTACAATTAAAATAGACTTATATGCAAAAAATTACATATTTATTGTGCCTCTTCAAGACTGCCAAAATAGATGGCCAGAGATGCAATTTCATCATCGGCTAAACGTCCGGTTATCATCTGCATCACGTTGTGATCAATTTCCTTTGCCCGATACGCACGCATGACGCTAACAAATGTTTCAGGATCCCAGCCTGTGATGGAAGGAATACCCTTGCTTTCTCCTTCACTATGATGACAGGCCAGACATTCGCCAGCCAGATATTCGCCATAGCCTATATCTGCACCAGCTAATAGATCATCATCTGCTGACACCATTCCTATCCCATAGAAACAAAACATGCAGATTAAGATATGTTTAAAAACATCTACTTTAAAAAAATATGAAAAACGAAAAGACATCAATTCCCCCTACCCGATATAATCCTGTCAAAAATGGAAAATAACGTCAATTATATTTCAAGAATATATGCAGAAAAAATGATATGTCATATCCTGATCGGGTCAGACAACTTTCGTTGTCATCTCACAAACCCCTTCAATATCACAATGGATCACATCACCTCTTTTTACCGGGCCAACACCGGATGGTGTTCCGGACATGATCACATCACCAGCAGCGATATCATAGAACCGCGACAAATAGGCAATTTGTTCTGCCACTTTCCATATCATCTGCCCCAGATCACCTTCCTGACGCACCTCACCATTAACGCTAAGGCAAATCCGGCCAGTATCAGGATGGCCAATGTCAGAAACCGGAACAATTTCACTCATCAGGGCAGACCGCTCAAACGCTTTACCCACCTCCCACGGACGCCGTTGTTCTTTGGCTACTCCTTGCAGATCACGGCGTGTCATATCAATGCCTACACCATAGCCATAAACATAGCTAAGTGCGTCTTCCACCGTAATATTCTTGCCACCGCCTTTTAAAGCAACAGTCATTTCAACTTCGTGATGAACATCATGGCTTTCTGTTGGGTAGGGAAAATGCCTGACGTATCAGCATTCTGGGCATTCTTCTGAAAGAAAAATGGCTCTTCGCGGTCAGGATCACCCCCATTTCAATAGTATGCGCCGCATAATTTCTTCCAATGCAGTAAATCCGGCGTATCGGAAAAGATTTATCAGAACCACGAACCGGTATGCCAGTGACATCAGGTTGATCAATTACATATGTATTCATCGTTAATATTCTCCTTTCATGATGTTAGCGGTGCCGACGCTGTAATAATCAACGTAACCATTGCGAATTATGATGATAAAATTCATTGACGCTTTCCTATCCGGGGCTAATTTTAAACCATAATGAAAAAGTCAGAAAATCTGAAAAAATGACAAAAAGCCGAGATATGATTTGAAACCATCTGAACATCAGAACCCGACCGATTTTAATGAGTCATCTGCACTAAGTACCATATTGAAATTATGGCCCTATATCTGGCCACATGGGCACCCACGGCTCAAACGCAGGGTATTCATTGCATTAGTATTTCTTGTAGCCGCAAAGCTGGCAACAGCTGTTGTTCCATTCTTTTTCAAATTCGTTACCGATAGTTTAGCCGGCAATGATTTGGATATAACAGCGGTGCCGTTGTTTCTATTAACACCATTGATGCTGATCATCGGCTTTATATCAGCGCGTATCCTTACTAATGCTTTTAATCAATTGCGTGACGCATTATTCGCGCGCGTAGGTCAGCATGCCGTCCGTAATCTGTCACAAAAGGCATTTATTCACACACACCGTTTATCGTTACGGTTTCATCTTGAACGCAGAACCGGTGGACTTTCTCGGGTGATTGAACGCGGCACGAAAAGCATTGAAAGCATTGTTCGTTATACAATTCTTAACACCTTTCCTGTTATATTAGAATTTATCCTTTATGCGGGCATTTTCTTTTACTATTTCGGCGCCATTTATGTTTAACCATTTCCCTGACCATTATTTGTTATATTTTTTACACTATCAAAACAAGTGACTGGAGAACAAGAATCAGGCGTAAAATGAATCAGGCGGATACTGTTTCCAATGCCTTGGCTATCGATTCCATGCTGAATTATGAAACGGTGAAATACTTTGGTAATGAAAAACCGGAAGCCGAACGTTTTGATCATTCTATGCAGCAATATGAGCAGGCGGCGATCAAGTCATCAACATCTCTTGGCTGGTTGAATTTTGGTCAGGCTGTTATTTTTTCTGTTGGGATGCTTATTTCAATGATGATGTCGGCACATGCGGTTCAGCAAGGAACTCAGACCATTGGTGACTTTGTTCTTGATCCATCTGTTTTTGATGCAGTTATCACAGCCCCTTACCTTTATTGGCGGCGTATATCGGGAAATCCGGCAATCACTTACAGACCTTGAAGTCATGTTCAATTTGATGGAAACGCCTGTTGAAATTGCTGATATGCCGAATGCCAAACCCTTACAAATCGGGCCGGGGCAGATCACATTTGACAATGTCCATTTTCACTACACATCTAACCGCCCGATCTTGAATGGATTATCTTTTGAAGTGCCCGCAGGAAAGACGATTGCCATTGTCGGCCCATCAGGTGCCGGTAAATCGACCATTTCCCGATTACTATTCCGGTTTTATGATATTCAGGCGGGAACAATCAGCATAGATGGGCAGAATATCCAGCATGTTGAGCAGGATAGTTTACGTTCGGCTAGCGGGATGGTGCCGCAGGATACCGTATTATTTAATGATACGATTGGTTATAATATTCGTTATGGTCGTCTTGATGCCAGCGATGATGAGGTTTCTGCCGCCGCCAAACATGCCCAGATTGACCATTTCATTTCGGCTTTACCCCGCGGCTATGATACCGAAGTCGGGGAACGCGGGCTTAAACTATCTGGTGGTGAGAAACAACGTGTTGCCATAGCCCGTACTATTTTGAAAGCGCCATCAATCCTGATACTGGATGAGGCAACCTCTGCGCTGGATACACGCACAGAACAGGATATAAAATCAGCACTGGATATTGTTTCCAAAGGACGGACGACGCTGGTGATAGCACATCGTCTGTCAACCATTACCGATGCTGATGACATTATTGTTCTGGATAACGGACAGATCGCTGAACGTGGCACACATAGAGAATTATTAGCAAAAAAAGGGCTTTATGAGACTATGTGGAACCGCCAACTGGAATTATCAGATGCCGAACAGAGATTGCATGATCTGGGTCAAGCAAACACAATCTTCACAACAAGCTAAAGGGATATAGTTATAAAGGGGCTAGGCATGATGTTCCCCGAAAAACGATATCAGGGATTGAACCAATTCTTTAGGGCATTCTTCTGGGATCGAATGGCCACATGGTAATCCATATCCCTCTACCTTTTTTGCTTTTTCCTGCCATGTGGCTTTCACATCATATAATGTTCCCACAACACTCCTATCACCCCAAAGAGCTAGCAATGGTGCGGTAATTCTTTTTTCGGCATCCATTATATCATGTTCCAAATCAATTGTGGCTGATGCACGATAATCTTCACATATGGCATGAATTGTTGCGGGATTCTTGTAACTCCGCAGGTATTCTTGCAGAATATCCTCTGGTACTGATCCATCAATTTTGATCTGTCCATTAATATGACGACGCAGGAAATATTCAGGGTCGTTTCCGATCATACGTTCCGGAAAATCATATGGCTGGATCAGGAAGAACCACCAGAAATAGGACGTTGCAAATTCCTTATCTGTCAGATCATACATTGTTTTCGTTGGCGCAATATCAAGGACTACCCACTTCTTTACAACATCCGGGAAATCCAAACACAGCCTATGCGCCACGCGGCCACCACGATCATGCCCCACCACATAGTATTTTTCATGCCCAAGATATTGCATCAATTTGGTCTGATCTTCAGCCATCACACGCTTTGAATAAGGCATATGATTTTTATCGCTTATTGGTTTTCCGCTATCGCCATAGCCGCGTAAATCTGGTGCTATTACCGAAAATCCTGCCTCAACCAATAATGGCGCTACCTTTCGCCAGACAACATGCGTCTGGGGGTGCCCATGCAACAGCAATATGGCTGGCCCTGATCCACCAAGCGCAACATTAATTTCGATATCATTCACATAAACTTTTTCTACATCGAACCCATGTAAAAAGCGTGACACAGGCATCTATACACTCAATACCGCTTGGGCAACGGCTTCACCGCATGCCACGGTATTTGCCGTGCCACCCAAATCACGGGTTCGATATTCATCGTTAGATAATACTGTTTCAATGGCTTTTAAAATGGTTTCACCTGCATCTCTTGCCCCTAGATGTTCAAGCATCATTGCCGCTGCCCATATTTGTCCAATAGGGTTGGCAATTCCCATGCCGGCGATATCAGGGGCTGAACCATGAACAGGTTCAAATAGAGAGGGAAATTTCTTCTCCGGATTAATGTTGCCAGACGGCGCAATGCCAATTGTTCCGGTACAGGCAGGGCCAAGATCAGAAAGGATATCACCAAATAAATTAGAAGCCACAACAACGTCAAACCAATCAGGATTTAAAACGAATTGTGCGGTAAGGATATCAATGTGATATTTATCAAGAGTGACCTCAGGATATGCTTTGGCCATTTCCGCCACACGTTCATCCCAATAAGGCATTGTGATGGAAATACCGTTTGATTTAGTTGCTGATGTGAGGTGCCCGCGCCGCTTTTCCGCCAGATCAAAAGCATATTTTAAAATACGGTCAACACCAACTCGACTCATCACAGATTCTTGAACGACAATCTCACGGTCTGTCCCCTGGAAACATTTTCCCACCAATCGAGGAATATTCGCCTTCCGTATTTTCCCGAACAATCATCATGTCAATGTCCACCCGGTTTCCGATTGCTTAGTGGCATGGGAACACCGGGCATCGCCTTTGCCGGGCGTAAACTTACATATTGATCAAACTCGCGTCGAAACTGGATTAACGATCCCCAGAGCGAAATATGATCGGGCACAATTCAGGCCAGCCAACAGCACCAAAGAAAATCGCGTCACAACCCCCGATACGATCTTTCCAGTCGTCAGGCATCATCTGACCATGCGCAAGGTAGTAATCCGCGGATGCAAAATCATGAGTTTCAAATTGAAACTCCAGATCAAATCTTTCCTGAACGGCATTTAACACCCTCAACCCTTCTGGCACGGTTTCCTTCCGATGCCGTCACCAGCTATGACTGCAATGTTAAATGAATGTTCAGATGGTGACATAATGATCCCTGCTTTAGTGATATTCTCGGATAGGATAAGAGAATATAAGCCTACAATAGGATTACCGATCTATTCAAGTGCAAGAATTGGATAAATGATACGCTGCAAGGGTATTCAAAATCTGCAAGAAAACGCATTACCATACAAAAGCGGAAATATCAATTATCGCAGGCAATGTAAGATAGGCATGATGCCTTGAAAAATGGCGGAGGGGAAGGATTACAAACACCCTTTATTACTCATTGTTATAATTACATATTGTCACCAACTATGTTTGGGACCCCTCATTTAGCCCCACATAAGGGTTACTAGAAAGGAACATGCTTTAGGGGTTGAATATAACTAGAGAGTGGAGCCCCAATGCGGTGATGGATTGCTCATCAGAGCGCTAAACTTTATTTATGTCAGAGTTAAATAAAATTATTTTTATAATAAAATCAATAAACCTCTCAATCTCTATTTAACATCTAGCAGAGATATAATAAGCTTTAAATTAATTAATAGATTTAATTTTTATTATTTTTTCAAAAAAGCATCTTAAATGATGACTTGATCGTTAATGGATTTACGTTTAATAAAATTTGATATGTGATTCGTAATTTTATAATTAGCTGATTTACTCGGAATATCTCATACAAAGCTATGGTGCGATACATGTCACTTTCATCAAATTCTGAAAAACTAAACTTACCCACTTTCTATTTCTTCTTTGACTGAATAATACAGGCAGGATTGTTTACAAAATTATGGAAATCTTGTTTACCAACGATTTGCTCTTATAGCATGTAGAGATGTCATCTCCATATGATAGGCTTAGTTTCAAACCCCTCTTGTAGTACAGATCTTCGTCCAATAATATCTCGGGAATTCGTTAGAATCATTAGGTAATAACAGTTTTAAAGATGAGAGAGTTTTCTATACTAATTTTTTCACCTAATAGTTGATTTGATTTTTTGGAACTCTAGGACTATCAATTTTTCAGAAAAATAACTCAGTATAAAATTTTTTAGCGCTTACTTTGGGTTTGTATGTAAGTACTAGATCAAAATGCCGATTTTCCATTCATTCACGAATATCACCACTGCTAGCTTCTGATGATATTGAGTAAGGCATTAGGGAAGTTAACTGCCAAGTCTTCTACGAGATCAGCAATAAATAAATTTGAAATACCTAGAGCAAAAATTATTTCTCTGTTTGAGCTAACATATTATTGCTCGCGCAAGCTGCAATTTTTCTCTCAATTGCACCGAAATGATGCTCAAATTCTTGTAGAAGTGTTTTTCCCTCAACCGTGGGGATCACACCACGGCCATTCCTCAAGAACAACGGAAAGCCAAAAGTCCTCTTCAAGTAATTTTTACTTGGCGTGAGAGCGCAGATTGTGAAATATTAAACCTTTCTGCGCAAAGTGTGAAACTACCGCTTTGGCATACTTCGGCAAAGTATCTTAACCTGTTGAGATTAAATCCTTTACTATTAATCATATTTGTTATCCAAATTTTTTATTTCTTAGCAACAAATCGTGTCAAAAATCTTTTGATCCATGATGGTGCATTATGGTTTTGCATTGGGTTTCTTGAGCTGTCAAATGTATTATCAAATATTAATTTATGAATATACCTAATTTCACCAACTGCGGTTTTGCGCCATGTAAAATCCACCACATAAGCAATATACCAATTAACCACCCAAGTTGCCAAGCCCAAATAGGGAAGTAATATAAGTGACCGTTCTCCAGTAAATATAGGATAAATGAAAAAATCATTGCCAATAACATAGCCCAATGGCAAAGAACATCCAGATAAACGTCAATGACCAAATTGCTGTAATAACTCTTCGCCCACCTGCATCTGCCGGATATTCAGATCTAAATACATCATGCAAGCGATGACCTTATTTTCATGATCACTATCACAGGTGACGAAAACCTGAGATGATTAAACAAGTAAGGACGTTAAAGAATAAGCCAATGGAATGAATAGTCCACAACAGCCCCCATGGCAAGTCTATAAACATCTGCTCAAATAAAAATACCTAGCGGTTCGGTAAATATCACCATGATGATACCAAGCACTAATCCAGCCAAAACACCAGGGCGAGCAATCCA
>JAYQOF010000006.1:0-409155 GCA_038144675.1 Alphaproteobacteria bacterium
ATTAGGTATCAACATGCTAAGAATATGATTTATTATGCTAACAGGTCAGGTGACAAAATGTATTTACAAGATGGGAAGGTGAATACCGTCTAAAGGTTATTTAGTCGCTAACATAAGGGTTATTGATCAGGATAAATTTCAAGCATTTTCCGGCATGGTTACACCAGCAATTAAAAAATATGGCGGCAAAGTGCTGGCGCGTGGACCGGGCGCGGAAAGATGTGAAGGTGATGTTCGTGGTATTGTCATGATGATCGAGTTTGAGAGCAAAGAAGCCGCCAACACATTTTATCACAGCGATGAGTATCAGGCCGCTAAAGCTGTAAGAGAAGAATGTCTTCGACACGGATTTAATGATAATAGAAGGCGTCTCAGATTAAACTTCCGCCCTCAGTTTTTATCCACTGCCTGCATTATGGCAAGAACTCGTCTGACAAAATGGTAATTACCATGATTTAAAATGAAATATGGTGCCCAGGGGCGGAGTTCGATGCCCTACTACGAGGGACCACTTCTGGATCCTGACTTTCAATCTATATCAACATCTTAGCAGAATCAGCGCAATAGGTCAAAGCGCCCTTTTTTTGGCTATCAGTTTGGCTTACAGCCAAGATCCACGGACCGAGGACCGAGTTCCGCGAACCACGTTTCAGCATCCCCAGATCACATATCACGTATAACCAGTTCAACAACCTCGGACATCGAAGCGCATTAGAAGTACATAGGACGCAGGATCGAGCAGCTCGATCCTGCGTCCTATGCCGTATCAATGCATTTTAAGGTCCAAGGTCCAAGGTCTTCGGCTCCTGAACCTTGGTCCATTATGCTCGATACTTGGCTCATTGATGCTCTTCTGCGATACTTGACCTCGGATCCTCGGACCATGGTTCAGGCAAGGTTGCAGGTAAGGTTTTGATAGTTGACCAATATGCATAACATGCTAACATATTGATATTACTGGAAACAGTCTTGAAATGGTACTTCAAATGGGCTTCGAACCCAGCCCTGGGCACCAAATGGGAGCCGGTTTCATGCTACGGTCTCGCGGCTACAAGCCCGGCCCGCTGGTGGTCGTTGACCCGAATGGCGGCGTGAATTCCAGGAACACCCCGTCATGCACCTGCAACGCTGGATGAAGGAGGCGATTGATGGCTGATTCCTGCGTGCCAACCCAATGGATACGGCAGACCAAAAGCTGTTGCCCCGCATCAGGTCGGCTTTACCTGCCCGCCGTTTGACTTTGACGCGGCGCCTGTCAGGATTTCCTGCGCATGTCGCCCGGCACGGTCGGCGTGCACGGCTGGATGCTGCATGCGCCTGACTGCGCGCACGGGCTGGACCAGCGCAAAAAGAACTTTGGGCCTTGCTGGATGACTTCGTGCATCTGCATGGCGCGCAATGGCGTCGATGTCTGCGGGGCAAGTCGGGGTCAAAATCGGGTCCATGCGAGCGGGCTGGGCGTCGATGGCATCCGCCAGCATTGCGCCGACCTGTCCGATAAATATGAAACGCGGTTTCACATGGCGGGCCATGCGACGGTCGAGGCCTTGCGCCGACCAAGGCGATGGAAAAGGTCGCGTTGAACGGGGCCTACCATTGGCCCGCTTGGTGGCAGGGCACCGCTGGGTTCTCGCGCGAGGCGGGCTTTGATGTGCTGTGGGCGGGCAGCTTTGTGGAGTCAGGGCTGGTTCCCGGACCAAGCGGCCGTGAACGCCAAACGCTGGATCTTTGACGGCGACCTGTTCGACCGCAGCTTTCCTACGTGGCCGAACAAGGCCCACAACGCTGACGCCTACCTGATCAACGGCATGTGCAATTTTCGGTAGCGGGCCGAACGGCTCGCCGCAACGCCCGCCGCATCTGGCCCGCGACGCTGGAGGCACAAACTGGGCAGACCGGTCATCGGCCATGACACCGCGCTGTATTGGCGCAGTATCGCGGAAAAGGACCTGGGCATCGCGCCGACCACGCCGCAAAGCCATGCTGCTGGAGAGCCTCCATGCATAAGATCGTCGCACTGTGGGCTATCCCGCGCTCCACCTCGACCGCGTTCGAATGGATGATGCGCCAGCGCGGTGATCTCGATTGCCTGCACGAACCGCTTTGGCGAGGCTTGGTAATCAGGGCGAGAGACCCGCTTTGGCCGCGTTTCAAAGAAGGCGAGAAGACCACGCACGGGCCTGTGCATCGCGAGCGTCTGGGACAGACATTCAACGCCCGCGCGAGAAAAGGGCCCCGTCTTCACTGGCAAGGATTTCCCCGCACTACATCAACCACATGTGGAACGCCGGACTTCCTGGGGCATTTCTCGCATGCGCTTCTTGATCCGCGATCCGGCCAAGACGATCTCCAGCATGTACAACAAATGGCCCGACTTCGATTGAGCTGGAGGTCAGGCTTCCCCGGAACAACGGGCGTTGTTTGATCTGTTGACCGGGCTGTAGATGGCGCACACGCACGCCTGTGATCGGCAGCGACGACCTGCTGGAAGGCCCCGACAGCGATGGTCGCGGCCTTCTGCCGATGCCGTTAGACATTCCGTATCATCTCCAGAGGCTGCCTTAGTCTGGGCAACCGGGCGGCGATCCCTAGCTGACTACATAGCTGGTGGGATGGCGGGCAGTTTCCACGCGAACCTTGCGTGCACTCGACGGGGCTGGACGCCGCAAGCGCGGCGCTATGTCGAAGTCCGCGGACGCGCCCTGACCGCGTGCGCCGTGTGCATCAGGCGGATGAAACCACGTTACGATCACCTCTTTCAGCATCGGATCACACCCGCATGAAGACCTATTGGCAGAACTACATTGACGGCGCTTGGGTCGACGGTGGGGCAAGGGGCGGATCGATGTGATCAACCCCGGCACAGGCGAAAAGCCGGCCGAGCAAGCCCTGGCTGATGCGGGCGACGTGGGCCAGTGCGGTCATGGCGGCACACAGCGCGCGCATCAATCTGGTGCGTTACGTTCTGACCTGCGCCCCGTGGAGCGCGGGCCGCATGGTGCAAGCCATGGGGCGCTATCTGCTCGATCACGTCGACGAGCTTGCGCAGGTTCTGACGTTGGAACAGGGCAAACCGCTTTGGGGAGTCGCGGATCGAGGAGTCGATGGCGCTGCGCGGTACATTTCTGAATACTACGGCAATCGAGGCTGCAAACGACCGTCGAAGGGCGCTCGATCCCGCTTGGCAAAGACTACTTTGATTTCACCACGTATGAGCCTTTTTGGCGTCTCTGCCCAGATCATCCCGTGGAATTACCCCCGTTGAAATGACGGCGCTGTTCGCTGTCTGCCGCACTGGCAACCGGCAGCACCTGTGTCATCAAAACGCCCGAACTGACGCCGCTGAGCAACGCGTGGTTCTGCCCATGCGGCCGAGGCCGTGGAGCTTGCCCAGAGGGGCGGTGAAGATCTCTGTGCGGTATGGGCCGATGACGCTGGTGCCGCGCTGTCGGCACACGCCGCATGCAAACCAGATCGTCTTTGCCGGATCGGCGTGCCAACGGAGGCATCGCCATTGCCACAGCCGCCGCCCAGAACGTCGTGCCGTGCGTGTCGGAACTGGGCGGCAAGTCCGCGGCCATCGTCCATGATGACGCCGACCTCGCAGCACTTGAGAACGATGTGCGGTGGGGCATCTATTTCAACGCGGGCCAGGTTTGCTCTGCGATGAGCCGCGTGATCGTCTCACGACGGCGTCCACGACGCGCTGGTGGACCGGATGGTCGGGGATCGCACAGTCGCTCACGGTGAAGCCGGGCGTCGAGCAGCCTGAGTTCGGGCCCGGACGATGGGTGCGCGATGGCATCCGAGGTGCGCAGCGCGACCGTGCCGCACACAAATGGTCAGCGATGCGCGAAGCGACAAGGGGCCACTGTCGCGACGGGCGGGCGCAAATTGAACATCCCCGGCGCCTTCCTTGAGCCCACGATCTTGACGGACGTCACGCCTGATATGACCATCGCCAATGAGGAAGTGTTCCGGGCCTGTGCTCTCCGTTCTGAAATTCTCTGCCGACGTACGAGGCCGCCAAGATCGCTAATGGGACACCCTACGGGTTGGTTGGGGGCGTCTTTCACGAGCAACCTGGATCGGGCAACGCGGGCCGCACAGCAGCTGCGGGCGGGGCAGGTCTTTGTGAACGAATGGTACGCGGGCGGGGTTGAAACGCCGTTCGGTGGCTTCATGGCAAATCGGGCTACGGGCGCGAAAAAGGGCCGGCGAGGCTTTGTGGAACCTGACGTGCAGACGAAAAACGTCGCGATTAGACTGAAGGGATGAACCATGAGCGCATTCGACGAAGACCTCTGTTCCTCAAGGGGTTAGGAGCAGCGCAAGGCCACGCTTGAGCGCTGAACACGGTGAAAGAGTAACCTTGCGGCGCAGATGACTTTACCGCCCTTTCCAATCAGCAAACTCTCCCAGTAACCCCTGAGGACCCAGGGTTCGAGCTGCGGATCCTGCGTCCTATGCTGTACTAATGCGCTTCATGTCCAAGGTCCAAGTTTCCAGATTCTCGGCTCCTGTATCTTGCTCATTGATGCCTGAAACTTGCAGCTCGATCCTCGGACCTTGGTTCAGGCAAGGTTGCAGGTAAGGTTTTGATAGTTGACCAATATGCATAGCATGCTAACATATTGATATTACTGGAAACAGTCTTGAAACAGTGCTTCAAATGGGCTTCGAACACTTCCTCAAGCGCGCCATTTACAAAGTATCAAGGTCCGAGTTTCGGAGGCTCATGACTGTTTCACGGATCTCGGTTCTTTGAACCTAGGTTATCATTCCCATCCACTTTGCTTTGACGTTGAGGTCATAGCCTTTTCCATAGCGTTGGCCTATGCCTTCGGTTGTCCAGCTGCCTATGGCATCTACGATGTCAGTGGGGCATTCAACCGCCCTGAGACGGTCTCTGAGGTTGTGGCGGAAGGGAGTGTATGACACATCCCTCTGGTAGTCGTGGCTTGAGCCACTTGTTTAGGGCCGCACTGGCAGAGTTGGCGTTGCACTTTTCTGTGTTGCAGTATTTGGGGAAGGCAAACTCTGTTCCCTTGACCTTGATCTCTTTTGCCGCCCAAAGGGATGCGCCTACCAAGGGAATAGATCTGGTGCTCGAGGATGTCTTTAGCCTACGCCATGGATGCTCTATCAGGCTGATGTGAGGGATATCCGTATCCAGAACAATATTAGAAGAGAGTAGGCCGCAGGCTTCTGATAGCCTCATGCCTGTATCACTGATCAGGGCTATTAACCATCTGGGTTCATCATTAAGGCTTCTGCATTCCCCTTGGATCCGTCTGATGACATCATTGGGTACAGGCAATCTCTCTTTCCTCTTGTTATCTTCAGGAATAAAGGTTCCATTGAAAACATTGGTCATAGCAAGGCCATGCTCTTTGATAGCCAAGTTCATAATGGCTCTGACAGATGAGAAGACCCGCTTAACTGAGGATGAAGACATCCCCCGATCAAAGAGGAAGTCCCTGGAACCGTCCTGCGTCTGCTGGCTCAAGACCATTAATATTATCATGGCCAACGCACTCAATCAGATAGCGAATGCTTCGGTTAGATACTTCAAAGAATAGTTTAGTCTTACCTGTTCCCTTGAGCCGCTGATACAAGGCCTAATGCATCAGACAAACTCATATCAGGTATTAGCGTTGCTAACTTTATCAGAAACAACACTTATCCCCAGCTCACGGGAATAGATCATCTCCATCCGTAAGCTATCCCAATACGGCTCAAGCCTGTCAGATAGAGCAGCGGCAGACTTGGCCGCTTTTACTTCAGACTTTGTCCGAAGAGAGACCTCGACCTTCTTCTTAGTAAACCGATGACGGAGATCCGAAGGTACTCGCTCTTGAGAAGTAAAATGTATCGTTTCTTTGTAAAAGTATACCGGAGACCTTACCCACACCATAGCAACTCAAACTCCTGTTCCAGAACATTAATCGTTTGGAAACAGTCACTTGAGCCTCGAAACTCGACCTTGATACTTGGAAAATGGCGCGGGGAAGATTCGAACCTCTGACCTTTTGCCTTCGGAGGTCAAATGCTCTATCCATCAACATATTGAAAACGCTTATTTTTTCACAGATTTTTCTCTCTGAAACAGTATATCTGAATGGTCTACTGTGTCAAATCTGTGTCAAAGATTCTGACTGCGGAAAACCCACATTCTTCATATCAAAATCAATGGATGCATAAATATCTGAACAAGAAGATGCGAAAGAATATGCTGCCGCTGTCTTTCTTATCTGTTGTCTAGGGAGATGAAGAAATGAACAAGAAAAAGAACACATCAACAGATATTCAGAGAGATGGTGTCTATCCTTACTGAACATTTTGACAATCCAGATGCTGAACCAATTTCTGACTTTTGAGGAACTTGCTGATGCACTCAATCGCAGAGGTTTAACCAATCAACAGGGAAAACCATTCTCACACTGGACGCTAAGGAAGATGATTGAGAGATGGAATCAGGTGAATGAAGAAGATGATTTCAGACACCAGTTCTATCCAACACAACTCTTTGCAAAGGATGAAGGTGTTTGATTGAGACAGGTTCAGTTTGTTGCACCAAAACCAATATCCAAAATTGAAGAGAAGAAGTCAGACAAAGATGAGTTGAAGAAACTCTTCAATGAACATGAAGTAAATTATTTTGGTTGGACTGTCCAACAGTTCTCAAATAAACAATCTTTTTTCATCTCTTTGTCAGGTCTTGAGTTTTAATGCACTTTATCTCTAATCCCTATCTTGTTTTAGAGGTCTTCATCATCTAGATCATGTATAAATGTTTGCATTTACATGAAGGTTTGCAGGTAGTAATTATCAAATTCAAAACCCTTCTTTTGCGGGGGCGATCAAACCTTGAAAAAATCCAATTCAGATTTTGTTAGTCAAACTGTCCTAGTGTTCCTGATTAAGGTATTGGTTGTATTAACTCCCTCATTTACGATATCAATGATTTTGCTAAGATGGTCTTTAATTTAACTCTAGCGGGATTACTGTTCTTCTTTAACTACACATCCCACACATACAACCCTTGAAAAATCAGTCTTGTTTTCTAATTTGGGAGTGATTTTTAAGTTTCAAAAGCATTTCCCAATGTTGAGGCATGTCGGGACGGAATTCATCCAAAACTCCGGAATTTTCTTGAAAGGATTTTTTACCAGATGCTTATCAACAAGGTTGAGGGTCAGCGCTTTTTCTCTCGACAATTCACCTTTTTCCACAGAACCATTCCACATCTCAGCATCAGGCGCGGGACCATAAGCAAGGTATTCAAAAATTGATTTAACCTTGATGGTTGTATTTCCCATCGCTTTGTGGACGATAAATCTGGGTCTTTTATAAGTTTCGTAGTAATCTGACTATATCAAGAATTCCATTCATAATGCTCTTATATTACATTCTTCCGATTTTTGCGTCTTTAGTGGGATTTATTGGTCCACCAAATTTTTCTTCATTTTTGATCTAATCTGGAAAGATCCTAGCATTAACATAAACACGCTTTTCTTCATTACAATTTCCTTCCTTTTGAACTAATCCAAAGTAGATGACATCATCGTTCGTTTCAAAGTCAAATAAAATATAGTTTTGGACTCATTCAAAGTTCCAAACCATAAATACCTCTGAAAGGAACAGAGGTATGGACATACATCAACTCAAACAACGCATTGATGCATCGGTAAGAAACTCGTCACACTCGGTAACGAATACATCAAATCAAAGATGAGATTGCCGCACGAAAGGTGCTGGTGAAGATGTTTGGTGAGATTTCTCAACAGACATTACTGCTGGGTGAACAGAACGCAGAACTTGATAAGAAGATGATGCGGAAGAACTAGATAAAGGTATTAAAAAAGATTAAGCAGTGCTGGTTCAAATCCGCACAGCATCAGTAATCTATAAATGCAATAGAGACACCTTTATTTATCCATTGAAGGCAGCATACTTCTTGAACACATTTGCTGGGTTCAAGTGGGTGTATCTGAACAACTGTCTTACATCTTTATGTCCAGATATGAGTGCAACTTCTGGCACTGACATTCCCATCTCAAAGAACCTTGAGACTGCTTCGTGTCTCAGAGTCATGAAATCGCAAATCAGTAATACCTGCTTTTTTGCGTGCTCTGTTCCATGCAAGACGCAGACAGGTGGCAGAGATAGGAAATACTCTTTCATCAGTCTGTGGCACTGTCTGAAGAACTTCTATGCACCTTCTAGTGAGAGGCACTCGTCTATCTTCACCATTCTTGGTGTCATAAAGAGATGCAAACCCATTCTCCAAATCAACATCACACCATCTGAGTTTCAATATCTCAGAACGGCGCATACCTGTCTCAATCGCAAACTCAATGATAGAGGCGATGAAGATATTGCGTTGTGATGATGTAGCATCAAAGAAGGCGCTCTTTCTCATCACCGACAAGTCTTCTGGTGCGAGGAGTTGAACCCTTTGGGAACTCAATATCCTTGATAGGGTTATATGGTATTCCATATCCCCAATCTCTTATCGCTTTTTTGAAAACTCGATTTAGAAGAGATAATTCTGCCTTTACTGTTCCAGACTTAACTTCTTTAAGTCTATCGTCTCTATACTGATGAAGTGAAGTTTAGATAAATTAGCAACTTTACATTCACCAATCCATCTTTTGGAAATCGAACTTAACTGGCATCGTTCTGAGACTATACTTTTCTTTTTAGAGGATACTTCTTCCGCATATCTTTCTAACAATTTTGATAAAGTTAAGTTCTTATCATTATTGAATGGAGCGGAAGTATTTTTAAATTTGTTCTAAATCATTCATCCAAATTACTGCATCAGACTTCTTTGAAAATGACTTAGTAAAACTTCTCCATCCAGAAACCCTCACTTGAGCGTTCCAAGACTTACCTCTTTTTTCACACAACCCATGGATTTGACCTTTTACTGTGTCAAATCTGTGTCAAAACTGATGTTTCTCTGAGAACAGACTGAAATCAAAAACTGATAACTATCTGAATATATTGGGGGATAATGGCGCGCCCGGGAAGATCTGAACTCCCGACCTTTTGATTCGTAGTCAAATGCTCTATCCAGCTGAGCTACGGGCGCGTGTGGCTTTACATAAAAGGTTTTTCCACATATGGCAAGCCCCTATGATATCAGAAATGTTCATGAAACAGCATCATTTACCGCTATGGTAAAGGGTTCACGGGTTCATATGACTTTATGGATACCGCAGGGCAGAAAGCTATCGTGACAATTGCATTAAGATTAAGTAAAGTCATCTTGTTGAAAATCCTGCCAGTATCGAGGAGCAAAGCAGATGGATAGATTACCGCCGGAAAAATCATTTCCTGTATCCTGGGAAGAATTACACCGGACATCAAAGCACTGGCATGGCGTCTGCTCGATATGAAGCCATTTAAAGGGATTGTTGCCGTCACGCGGGGCGGTCTGGTGCCCGCCGCTATTGTAGCAAGAGAGCTGGATTTGCGTCTGATTGATACCGCTTGCATTGCGTCTTACGATGGGCAGGAACAGGGCAAATTAAGCATGATTAAAGCGGCTGGTGAAGCAGGTGATGGCGATGGTTGGCTAATCGTTGATGATCTGGTTGATACAGGCGAAACCGCTAAAGCCCTGCGCCAGCAACTACCAAAAGCCCATTTTGCCACCGCCTATGCCAAACCGGCCGGTCGGCCGCTGGTAGATACCTTTGTGACCGAAGTTAGTCAGGATACATGGATTTTCTTTCCCTGGGATATGGAACCACAACCGATACAGCCTATCGCCGGGCAACGATCACGCTAATGCCACCAGCGTTTTTTGGGTGCGGCTTCAACGACATGATAGCGGCAGGCGAAGCCGGAATTCGGTTCCATTTTCAGATGTGCGTGATAAACGCAAATCACCATTATGGGCAAAGGCAATATCCCTTGCAATGGAGAGCCCTAGGCCCGTACCGCCCCGTCTGCCGCCCTGAAATGGTTTGAACAGCTTGGCACGTGCGGTTTCATCTAGCCCCGGCCCGTTATCAGCAATATCAATGACAGTACTGCGCCCTGTACGCCAGACCGTAATCGTTATATGGGTTGCGCCGGCTTTTTTTGCATTATCCAGAAGGTTGAATATCAGTCTGAAAAATTGATCAGCATCAACGCGCAAATCATCCGGGCCATCATATTGAATATCCAGCTTGAGCTGACGGCGGCATTCATCAATTAGGGCTAGCATGCTCATCTGATTAATATTCAGATTATCTGTTGTGTTCATATAGGCTAATAGCTGTTGGCAGAGGGTAATAGCGCGATCAATAGCGCCATTTACAAGTGGCGCGGCACGGACAACCTTCGGGTCATTACTATTAGTTCAGATTATCAGAAACCAAACCGCTGAAGATAGAACGTTACGCATATCATGATTGATCTTTGCCACCGCTTCACCTAATGCCGCCATTTTTTCACGCTGGGCCAGTTCGTATTGCGTGCGATGCTGCAAGCTGACCAGCGCATTAGAAGCTTCATCGATAATCCCTCTTCCTTATGTTTCCATTCGGTGCTTTATCAAATGGTGATTTGGGCAAAACCGGCCAAAATTAGGGCGCGGTATTGGCGCGCCATTGACAATAAGACCAAATAATTAGCAGCACCAGGCAATTCCAATGCGGCCAAAATAGGCCCGTATTGGTGTGTGATATTGGTGGCCAATTAATGTTATTTGCCAATCTCGGCTATATTTCCCCTAGCTTAATTAAATCTTCATCATCGGAACAGAGTTCCTCAAGGGTGAATGCCATGGCATAGGGTTCTTTCTGCCATCCCATTAATCCGGATATAGCCACACCAATATTTTACTTTCCTTATAGGGTGGCATGGGTGGAGGGTCTTCAGCATTGTAATAGGCTGAGGTATAGGCTGGCCTGTTTTTGCTGTCAGGGTGATCCGAGGTTTGCCTTCTTTAGGACTAATCTCACTGGCAAAATCCTGATTTCCGTGGAGAATAGCCACCTGATGCAAATAGAGCTGGCGTCTGGCTTCAATCAGCATTTCATTATGATGGAACCGCGATAGTGACGGAATAAGGATTACCATTTCTGCCAACAGAATGATAAGCGTCATGATAACAACTAGTCGAAGTGATAGTTTATTCATAGAAACATCCGCATTTCATTAACGTGTTTGCAAGCAATTTAGTCGTGCCATATTAGCATATACAAATATTACTGTTTTGTAATCATCCACGGCAACCGGATGATAAGTTGCATATTTAGCGTGATTTTTTGCTATGTTTGATTGACTTTAGAAGGAAAGTTGTCTAAAACCCCGTTACTTTTAACACATATATTGGAGCGGCCGTCATGAAACGGACTTTTCAGCCTAGCAATCTGGTTCGCAAACGGCGTCATGGGTTTCGCTCACGGATGGCAACTGTTGGTGGCCGTCGCGTGAATAGTGCCCGTCGTAGCAAGGGACGCAAGCGCCTTAGCGCCTGAAGCTTTTATGGCGGGGCTAGACACTATCCCCAAACGTCGTGATTTTATTCTTGCCTCAACCCACGGGCGATATCAGGCCATGCCCGGTTTAGTGATTCAGATGCGAGATCGCGGGGATAATGCCGCCCCGCGACTTGGGATTACAGCAAGTAAAAAAATTGGTAATGCTGTTGCTCGGAATCGTGGCAAGAGGCGATTGCGCGCCGTTGCTGATATGGTATTGACCAGCCAGAGCCGTCCGGTCATGATTATGTGCTTATTGCCCGATATAATACAAATCATCTGGAATTGGTCTGATCTGGTTGAAAGCCTGAACAAAGCCCTGATAAAATTGCATGCCCGTGATACTAATAATGACTATTCCGGATCCGGTGCTGGAAATATGACCAAGAATCAGATGGAAACAGATCAGCAGAAAGCGAATGGCGTATGATAAAGATATGGGCAAATCTGCTTAAGGGGCTTAATGGGGCGCTTATGTGGCTTGTTTTGTTGCCCATTTATGCCTATCGCTACACTTTATCACCGATTATAGGTCGAGATTGTCGTTTTTTACCAACTTGTTCGCAATATACCATTGAGGCTATCCGCACCCATGGTGTATGGTCGGGCGGTGCGATGGGTATCAGGCGCATTGGCCGTTGTCACCCTTGGGGTGGTGGTGGACATGATCCGGTACCCCCACGCAATACATCATCAGAGCCGTTGGAGTAATTGATGAATACGGATAACAAAAACCTTATCCTTGCCGTGACTTTGTCCATGCTGATCCTTGTCTTGTATCAGCTTATATTTCACGCCGCCACCCCCACGGCAGAACAGATCGCCGCCAGAACGCCGCCCAGAATGGGACGGTTGATGGTTCACCTGTTCCAAGTATCAATCCTGAAGTCATGCAAAGCACGAAAGCCATTGTTGATATCATCAATGCGCCACGGATTATGATTGAAAATAGTCAGGTAGTGGGATCAATCTCACTTGCTGGCGGCCGGATAGATGATCTCAGGCTCAAATCATTCAAGGTGGAAAATGATCCATCATCCAATGATGTCAGTTTGTTGCGCCGCACCGGGACGGAAAATGCTTATTTTGCCGAAGCTTATTTTACCAGTATCACCGATGCGGGTTATAACCGCGCTGTTGACCGTACGGCTATCTGGCAAGCTGATGGCAAGGTGCTTACCCCCTGATACACCCGTAACGCTTAGCTATGCTGAAGATGGGGTCATCTATAAATTGATATATAGCATTGATGATGCCTATATGATCAGCATTGAAAGTTCGGTTGAAAATGCATCTGATAATGTTAAGCAATTAGGATCATCAACGCGAATATTGCGCCAGCGGCCGGGATATTCTGAATGGATTTCCTATGCTGGCCCCATGGGGTATTTCAACAGCGACAGTGGTAATGTTTTCCTTGATTTCGAAGATGTAGCATCTCCCATCAGTTGTGCTAATGATGACCGCTTCTGTGCCGATAGCGAAACATCCAGCTGGATTGGTGTTTCTGATAAAAACTGGCTCACGGCCATTATCCCATCAACAGATCAACAAAGCGATTATGTGATGCGGCCTGTTCAAGCACCAAATTTTGAAACCATCCGCCTGCAACTGGATGACCAGACGCGGAAGATATTGATCAGATTGAAACAGGCAATCTGTATGAAGGCAATGGTCAGCCTATTGATGTGTCCAGTATTCAGAAACCGGTTCAATTATCCCAGGGTGAAAGCGTAAGCTGGAATGTTGATCTGTTTCTGGGGCCAAAAAAATACACGGTTCTGAATAATTATCAGGATAGTAAATCAATCCCACGTTTTACGAATGCGATTGATTGGGGCTGGTTTGAGTTTCTGGCAAAGCCCATGCTGATTGTTATTGTCTGGCTTAATGAATATGTAAATAATTTCGGGGTTGCCATTATCATCCTGACCATATTCATTAAGACGCTATTTTTCCCGCTGGCTAACCGGTCTTACAAATCCATGGCAAAAATGCGTGAACTGGCACCACAGGTCAAAGATTTGCGGGAACGGTTTAGTGATGATCGCCAACGCCAGCAGCAGGAAATGATGGCTCTATACCGTAAGGAAAAGGTTAATCCTGCTTCGGGCTGTTTGCCAATTCTGTTGCAGATTCCTGTATTTTTTGCTCTCTATAAAGTGCTTTATGTCACGATTGAAATGCGACATGCGCCATTCTTTGGCTGGGTGACAGACTTGTCGGCAGTTGACCCACATCCATTATCAACCTGTTTGGGCTCCTGCCTTATGATACGGCATTTGCACCAGCGATATTGAACATTGGAATATGGCCAATTTTAATGGGTGTAACCATGTATATTCAGATGTCCCTAAACCCGCCACCACCTGATCCGGTTCAGGCGAAAATATTTAAATATATGCCTGTTATGTTTACCTTTCTGCTGGCAACATTCCCTGCCGGACTAGTTGTTTACTGGACATGGAACAACATTCTGACTATCGCCCAGCAATGGTACATCATGCGCGGTGTGCGGCTGGAAAACAGGCAAGAGGATAACCATTGATGGCAGAAACAGATGAGGATGAACTTGCCCGTATCGAGCAAGGCCGAAAGCTGTTTTCTGCGTCCATGCCAGTTTATCGCTGGCGCCATGACCGAAGATCAGTTGCCGCCGACGCATTTACCTGAAGTTGCGTTTGCTGGCCGATCAAATGTTGGAAAATCCTCTCTCATCAATGCCATTACTAATCAGAAATCATTGGCACGAACGTCACAGACACCGGGACGAACACGCCAGCTGAATTTTTTTGATTGTGCCGGACGCCTATGTCTGGTTGATCTGCCCGGATATGGATATGCCAAAGCGTCAAAAACCGATATCAAGGCGTGGACAGGGCTAACGCTGGATTTTCTTAAAGGCAGGACAACCCTGAAACGGGTGATGCTATTGATTGATAGTCGCCGTGGCATAGGTGAAAAAGATAGAGAGATCATGACAATTTTTGATCAGTCGGCAGTATCATGGGCGGTTGTCCTGACAAAAATCGATAAATTAAATGTGACTGAAAAGAAACAGTCATGGCAAATACATTAGCTGAAGCCGCAAAGCATGTGGCAGCATGGCCTGGCGATGTTTGTGACCTCAGCCGAAAAAGGCATCGGCATTGATGAATTGCGTGGCCATATCTTCAGTTTGATTGACGATTGACGCGAGGCTTGGCAAATAAGGTGGATACTTGCACTTTGTTTTGAATTCAGGCATTGAATGTGCTGAAGGATACAGATGATGGAAAGCATTAAACAATCTAATCGCATGGAATGGCTGGCCAAGGCTGGCATACTGGCAGAGGCATTGCCCTATATGCGGCGCTATTCTGGTCATGCCGTCGTGGTAAAATTTGGTGGCCATGCCATGGGAGATATTAACTACATTCGCAATTTTGCCCAAGATATGGTGCTGTTGCGTCAGGTCGGGGCCAAGCCTGTTGTTGTACATGGCGGGGGGCCGCAAATTGGTGCCATGCTGGATAAACTTAATATTACCAGTGATTTTATTAACGGCTTGCGGGTGACAGATTCTGATACGGTATCGGTGGTGGAAATGGTGCTTAGCGGTGCTATTAACAAATCACTTGTTGCCGCGATTAATGATGCTGGAGCCAAAGGTGTTGGCATTTCCGGAAAGGATGCTGATCTTATCATCGCAAAAAAACTGCTGGGTGAAAACAAAACCGAAGATGGAGTCGAAAAGGTTGATCTGGGTTTTGTGGGTGAGCCTGCGCATATAGATAGCTCTGTTATCAATGCTCTTATCGCATCTGATCTGATCCCTGTGATTGCGCCTGTTGCGCGCGGAACGGATGGAGAAACATATAATATCAATGCAGATACGGCCAGTGGCGCAATTTCTGCGGCGATGCAGGCCACCAGACTTTTATTGCTTAGTGATGTTCCCGGCGTCATGGATAAAGATGGACAGGTTATTCCGCGGATTACCATTAGTCAGGCCAATATGCTGATTGAAAATGGCACGATTAGCGGTGGCATGATCCCAAAGGTTCATACATGCATAGAAGCCGTGGAAGGCGGTGCCGAAGCCGCCGTTATTCTGGATGGCAGAGAAGCCCATGCCGTTCTGGTGGAATTATTTACCGAACACGGTATCGGCACGATTATCATACCGGATTAAATAACCTGTTTTTATTATTGGATGAATAGTTAGAGTTATTATGGCGCATATAGATACAACCCCGATTTCCATCGATGGGATCAAAACATGGATTTTTGATCTTGATAACACCATTTATCCCAGCGGCATCACGTCTGTTTGATCAGGTGCGGCATCGCATGACAGATTATATCCAGCATCATTTTGCGTTGGAACGTGACGAGGCCAGAGCCATGCAGAGAGATTTATTTCTGCGGTACCGGACAACGATGAAGGGCTTGATGGTAGAACATGGCACAGACCCGCATCACTTTATGGATTTTGTGCATGATATCGACTTATCGACGCTAGGTTATGATTCTGAACTGGATGAAGGCATTGGTGCGTTATCCGGACGTAAGGTCATTTTCACCAATGGTTCGGCCGCCCATGCCGCCAATATTCTGGATGCTTATGGCATTCGTCATCATTTTGATTTCACATATGACATTTTTTCAGCAGATTTCCTGCCAAAACCGGAACCACAAACATATGCAGATTTTATGCAGAAAGCAGATATTGATCCCAATACGGCTATCATGGTGGAAGATATGGCGATCAATCTGAAACCTGCCTATGATATGGGGGTAAAAACGCTCTGGCTGGATCACCCCTGATGAAGATGTCCCATCTGAAGGCCATATGGATGATTTGAGTCATATTCATTATATTGCTAATGACCTTAAGCATTTTTTATCTTATACCAACACATGATATCTAAACGGCCTTTGGAACAAAATACCAAGGAGAGGGAAGACATGACTGATCTTGAAACCACTATCAATCAAGCTTGGGAAGACCGTGATCAGGTTTCTACTAGCACCAAAGGAGCAGTGCGTGAGGCGGTCATGCAGGCTCTAAACATGCTGGATAACGGTTCTGCCCGTGTTGCTGAACAAAAAGCTCAGGGTGAATGGGTAGTTAATCAGTGGTTAAAAAAAAAGCAGTTCTTCTGAGCTTTAGACTTAATGATATGGATGTTATCCCAAGCGGGACAGATTATCCCGGTCATGGGATGGCAACTTGGTGGGATAAGGTGCCATCTAAATTTGCAGGCTGGAATGCTGTCCGTTTTCGTGAGGCAGGTTTTCGCGCTGTTCCCGGCTGTGTTGTCCGCCATTCAGCATATGTTGCCCCAGGTGTAGTGATCATGCCCGGATTTATCAATCTGGGTGCTTTTGTTGATGAAGGCACCATGGTTGATACATGGGCTACTGTGGGTTCATGCGCACAAATTGGTAAAAATGTTCATCTATCTGGTGGGGCAGGTATTGGCGGGGTGCTAGAACCATTGCAGGCAGGTCCTGTCATTATTGAAGATGACTGTTTCATCGGCGCGCGTTCGGAAGTCGTTGAAGGTGTTGTGGTTGAACGTGGGGCAGTGTTATCCATGGGTGTGTTTATCGGCGCATCAACAAAGATTATTCATCGTGAAACAGGTGAAGTATTTATGGGCAGGGTGCCTGCCTATTCGGTTGTTGTGCCGGGTTCTATGCCGGGCAAAGCGTTACCTGATGGAACACCGGGGCCTAATCTGGCCTGTGCTGTTATTATCAAGCAGGTTGATGAGCGAACCTGGTCAAAAACGTCAATCAATGAGCTGCTTAGAGACTAATGCCCTATGACGGATGCTTTACTAGCTGAACATGATCTGGCACGACAGCTTATCCAGTGTCCATCGGTAACCCCTAACGAAGCCGGAACACTTGATCTGCTGGAAGAATATCTGTCTGGATATGGGTTTAACGTCACGCGCCTGCCTTTTGGTGAAGGCAAGGACAAGGTGGACAACCTGTTTGCCAGACGCGGTGATCAAGCCCCGCATTTCTGTTTTGCCGGACATAGCGATGTCGTCCCGACTGGTGCGGTGAATGCATGGCAGACTGATCCTTTCGCCGCCAAGATTGTTAATGATCACATTATCGGCCGTGGTGCTGTTGATATGAAAGGGGCTATTGCCTGTTTTGCTGCCGCTTTATCCGGATGGCTGGATCAGCATACTGATTTTTCCGGTAGTATCAGCATGCTGATTACCTGTGATGAAGAAGGCCCTGCTATTTACGGGACTAAGCCTGTGGTAGAATGGCTTCATGAAACAGGCCAGATGCCAGATGCTGTGCTGGTAGGTGAGCCGACCAATCCTGATCAGTTAGGTGACGTAATCAAGCATGGGCGGCGGGGTTCGCTAACCTGTTCGCTAACGGTTCATGGTGAGCAGGGGCATGTTGCCTATCCGCATCTGGCAGATAATCCTATTCACCGATTGCTGAAAATGCTGGCACCACTTGAAAGCGGCGTGCTGGATGAAGGCAACGATATGTTTGATCCGTCAACCGTTGCTATTACCAGCATTGATACCGGCAATCCGGCTAATAATGTGATACCGGCAACAACTCATGCCACATTCAATATCCGCTTTTGGGACAGCGCAAACGGCGGCAGGACTGGAACAGATGTTGCGGGATCATTTTGATAGTGTCGGCGGTGCTTATACAGCTGAATTCCGGCTATCTGCTGAACCATTTGTTACCCCTAAAGGTCATTTTACCGATCTGGTTGCTGATGCTATTCAGGGGGTGACGGGGAAAATGCCGGAATTATCCACTTCTGGTGGAACATCTGATGCCCGATTTTTTGCGCCATTTACCGAAGTGCTTGAATTCGGTCTTGTTGGTAAGACAATGCATAAAATAGATGAATCTGTATCTTTATCTGACCTTACCAGACTAACCGCAATCTATCAGCAGATCCTCACCGCATATTTTGATGTGAGTGCATAGCCGATGCTTCCTCCCCCTCCCGGTTTCAGTGCTATTATTTCAGGCCTCATCTATGGGTTTAAGCGTTGCTACTGGTCAGATAACAGCTGGTGATACCAATGCCCATCCACAAGATACGCCTGCTGTCTGGGATGCTCTTTGGGCTAGCTGGCTTATTTCACTTATCATTGGCATACCGATGCTTGGCATTTGGGAAAGCATGAGCAATCTGTTGTCCTTCATGGTGATTACTCTGGTGATTGTCATGTTGTATCCGGTGATCAGTTTTTACGCGCTTTCTTGGCTAGGTTTTCAGCAACGTTTCCCTGCTTTCATTATTACAATGACTTGGATTAATAACTTCCAGGGAATTGCTGGTACTGGTAATTGTATTATTCCTTTCAAATATGCCAGCGCAGAATCTATTGCTGGTTCTAACCCCAATTACGTTCTGGATGTTATGGGCGTTCTGGCGTGGAGCAACCCAGAGCCTGAAATCTAGTGGCTGGACAGGGTTGCTGATGCTTGCCCTGCTGATTGTGGTGCATCTGATGGCCTATGTCATGATGGTCATATCCCAGACGCCTATCGGCTAAGTCTGTCTGTCGGGTGGTTTGCGGGTTAAGATACGGATATACCACCTCTGTTAGATATAATCCTTCGGCTGGGGCGGTTTGCCCTGCCGCTGATCGCTGGCGCATGTCTAGTGCCTTACCCAGATCGTGATCTGTCCACCGGCCTTGCCCGACAAGGACAAGTGAACCTGTTATATTCCGCACCTGATGATGCAGAAATGACCGTGCTGATACTGATATCCATACCTCATGCCCATTTGCTGTGACATTGATCTGATCAATGGTTCTAACTGGACTGGTGGCCTGACAGTGGGTAGCACGGAAACTGGTAAAATCATGCTTGCCAACAAGCAATTGTGCTGCTTCATGCATGGCCGAAACATGCAAATCCTGACCAAAATGCCATACGCGACCTGATAATAGTGGTGATGGAATGCGGCGGGTATGTATCCGATAGCGATATCGCCGGATAGTGGCATCAAACCGGGCATGTGCGTCATCACTAACCCTATCCGCCCTGATAACACGAATAGAAGCTGGCAGATATGCGTTGAGCGCGAGGGGCAACTGGTATTCGGTAAATCTATCTGGCAGATCACAATGTGCCACCTGACCAAGGGCATGAACCCCTGTATCGGTTCTGCCAGCACCATGAATGGTGATATCTTGGCGATGCCCTAGAATAGCACTGGCGGCATGTTCCAGTGATGCTTGAATACTTTCACCATTTTCCTGCCGTTGCCAGCCGACAAAATCGCTACCATCATATTCAATGGTGATGAAAAAACGTGGCATGTGGCTACTCTTTATCTATCGGGGGATGATGTGATCAGGCATAGGATTCCGTTCAGATAATCGCGGCCGGACATCATGGCTTTTCCAGCAGGTTTTAGACAGGTTAATTCTATGGCGCCGTCGATTGTGGCAATAACGATACCGCCCTCCGTGCCTTTGCCCAGAATAGTGCCAGCGGCCTTATCAGACGTATCATTTCCTTTGGCGGCATTGGCGGCAAGCACATTAATGCGACGTGTCTTACCATCATGGATAATGGTGATCCATGCCGCTGGCCAGGGTGAAAATGCCCTGATTTTATTAAGAATCTGGCCGGTAGTATCGTTGAAATCCAATGCGGTCATGGTATCTGTGATTTTATGGGCATAACTGGCGCGGGTATGATCTTGAGGGGTAAATGTAGCACTACCATTGATCAACATGGGAATGGCTTCTGCTAATGCTGTTGCGGTCAGGTCAGCTAACTTATCATGTAAAATACCAGTGGTATCATCGGCGGCAATTTCAATCCGTCGTTCCAGTATAACAGCACCAGTATCTAGCCCTTTTTCCATCATCATGATGGAAACACCGGTTTCTTTATCCCCTGCCGCTATGGCAAAATGGATGGGCGCGGCACCACGCCAGCGCGGTAACAACGAAGCATGACCATTTATCGCCCCAAGACGCGGGATAGCTAAAACCGCTTCTGGTAGAATCAGGCCATATGCCACCACAACTAGCAGGTCTGGTGAAAGCCTGGCCAGATCATCAATCGCCGATTGGTCAAAACGATCAGGGGTATGCACTGGTATGCCATATTCATCAGCCACTTGATGCACCGGTTGCGGGGCTAGGTGCATGCCGCGGCCTTTTGGGCGTGGGGGCTGGCTGTAAACAGCTATAATGTTATATTCTTCTGCACAGCCGAAGCGATGGGACGGCAAAATCAGGTGATCCCATAAAGACTATTCGCGGTGCCTCACTAGTTTTATTCGCTGCGGTCAAGCGCGCGTCCTTTGTCATTTTGCGGATTATCAGATCACGTTTGGCGCGTGACAGATAATCAATGAATAATTTACCGTTCAGGTGATCAATTTCATGCTGAACACATGCCGCCAGTAATCCATCTGCCTTCATGATATTCTCGGTGCCGGTTTCATCAAGATATTTGACTTCAACTTCAGCCGGACGTGTTACCTCCCGCGATAACCGGGAATAGACAGACAGCCTTCTTCCATGCTGGCTGTATCTTCGGATGATGAGATAATTTCAGGATTTGCCATTTTCCAGATAACCGGTTCCTTGGCATCTTCATCACTGCAATCCATGACAATTACCCGAACAGATAAGCCAATTTGCGGCGCGGCTAGCCCTAGCCCGTGTTCATGGCGCATGGTTTCCAGCATATCTTCCATCAACTGCCTGATGTCATCATTAACGCTTTCGACCGGTTCCGCCACTTTCCGCAAGACAGGGGCGGGCAGGAATGAAAGTGGTCTTATGGTCATTATCTTACTCCAGATAGATAAATGTTCTTGCCAATGGGGTAGAAGAACCGCCATGCTAGGTCAAGGCAAAATGGTCATTAGAAACCATTTGGTCATAAAGAATCTTTAATACAACAAAGAAGGCCAGAGATAAATAATGGATAGCAATACAATTCTCATTCTTCTTTTCGGGCTTTGTATTGGTGCCGGCATTGTTTTCATGTTTCAACGCAGCAGAGGCACAACAGATCCGGCAGATCAGTCCGGCTTGGCCGAACTGAAAGGCCAGCTTGATGCCATCACCCAGACCACCAGCGCTTTGCAGAACAGCATGATGAATAATCTGCAGCAGCATCAGAAAACCCTGAATGAAACCTTACGCCAGCAAGCGGAAACAACCAGCCTCAAGCTTGGTAATCTGAATGAAAGGCTAGCCGTTATTGATCGCGCCCAAGAACAGCTCAAAGCATTATCAAGCCAGACAACCAGACTGGAAAATGTGCTTGCCAATAATCAGGCGCGTGGCGCGTATGGAGAAATTCAGCTGGAAAATCTGATTACTCAGATGCTACCCAGTAGTGCGTATTCGTTTCAGCATAGCTTGCCAAATAGCAAACGCGCTGATTGTCTTTTGCAGCTACCTAATCCGCCGGGGCCGATTGTCATTGATGCCAAATTTCCTCTTGATTCATGGTATGCTCTTGGTCAGGCAGAGGATGAGGCGGGAAAGACACAGGCACGAAAGGGTCTTGAAACCGCGTTTATAAAGCATGTGAAAGATATTGCGGAACGGTATATTATTCGTGGCCATACCGCTGATAGCGCATTAATGTTTGTGCCGTCTGAATCCATTTATGCTGAACTGCATAATCATTTGACGAAAGCACTGGATACAAGCTTTAAAGAACGGGTCTATGTTGTTTCACCAACAACCCTGATGGCAATCCTTAATACGGTTAGGGCAGTGCTGCGTGATGTTAGGATGCGGCAACAGGCGGCATTTATTCAAGAACAGGTCGGTCGCCTGCTCAAAGATATTGGCAGGCTTAATGACCGTGTGGGCAAGCTGGATCGTCACTTCAATCTGGCTCAACAGGATATTGATGAAATTACCAAATCAACAAGAGCTATCAGCCGGAGTGGTGAGAAAATCGAACAGATTGAAACAAAGGATACAGATGCTCATACAGATCAGCTGATCGAGCCGCCCACATCATCACCATGGAATAAAGATGACTAATTAAGTAATCTTACGGGCAGATAATTAAAATTGCTGGCGCGCTTTCATGGCTTGCGCCAGAGTGCCATCATCCAGATAATCCAGCTCGCCACCAACAGGCACGCCATGGGCAAGCCGGGTGATACGGGTATCTATCCCGGTCATTTTATCAGCGATATAATGCGCGGTTGCCTGACCATCAACTGTTGCTGACAGGGCCAGAATGACTTCTTCTATCTGTTCGGTTTTCGTTCGTTCAACCAGATAATCCAGTCGCAGATTATCAGGGCCAACCCCGTCAATCGCGCTTAGCACACCACCCAGAACATGATAGCGGCCATGGAATACCGCGGCGCGTTCCATTAGCCCATAAATCAGCAACATTCTCAACAATACAAAGCCGTTTGCGGTCTCTGGTATTGTCCTGACAAATCCCGCAACGGCTAGTCATATCGAGGTTTCCGCATTCGGTACATTGGCGGATAGCATGGGCAACCGAAAGCATATCTTCGGCCAGAGGCACCATCTGGCCATCCCGATGATTAATCAGATGCAAAGCCGCCCGCCTTGCTGACCGGGGGCCTAAGCCGGGCAATCGGGATAACCGTTTAATCAACTGTTCTATCGGGTTTGATGTCATATCGTGGCTGTTTGACCAGAATGGTAAATCTAACCCGGGGGAAGTGGCAAGATCACCAGTCACACCCTGCATACGTTTTGCCTTTTCTTGTTCAGCTTTTTCCTGAGCATCACGAATGGCCACCACGATCAAATCTTCCAGCATGTGGATATCATCAGAACTGCTGGCACTGGCGGCATCCGGACTGATGGTGACGGACTGGATGCGGCTATCACCCGAAACGGTGGCGGAAACAATGCCACCGGCTGCTTCACCAGTGCAGGTGATCTCGGCTAATTCAGCTTTAACATCAGCCAGTTTTTCCTGTGCTTCCTTGGCCTTTTTCAACATAGAAGTAAAGTTACGCATGATCTGCCTTTTTTTCATCCTCATCTGCTAATGCGGTGCCGGATAGATCTGCTTCCTCATCCGGAATGGCTACTAAACCGGTTAGTGGCGTAATGCGATGGATGGCGGCATCGGGGAAAGTATCCATTGCTGATTTCACCATTGGATCAGCGGCAATATGATTGTGGATAGCCTGTTTCTGCTTATCTTCGATTTCATCCAGCGTTTCACTGCCTGAATGTGATGCCACGGATACAATCCAGCGCATTCCCGTCCATTCCGTCAGAAAATAACCAATCTGACCGGGTACATTTTCATCAAGAGGCTTATCAGTCGAAAACTCAAACCGTCCGGCTTCCAGCAAAACAGGTCGGATGCGAAAACCGCAGATAACTGGATAGTTTTAATTCCCCATGATCTTCGAAGATTTGTGCCATCTGGGTCATATTTTCCGGTAATGGCTGATTTGGTGCTGGCTGGAGAGGTGCCGCGTCAGGTTGGGAGGAGCGTTTCAACAGATGCGATAGCGCCTGCTTCATTTTCTATATTTGCCGGGGGCGATGCTATATCATGATCTGGCATATTGTGTTCGGCGGGCGCGGCTTGATCAGGCGGTCGTTATCATTCCGGTCGCTGGTTGTCCGGATGGTGCTGTTGTGACTGGCGGCGATGAAGCCAGCGCATCTGGCGTGATATCTTTGAGCTTTTGACCAGATCACCGGGGGTAGGCATGTTGGCGACATGTGCCAGCCGGATCAGAACCATATCGGCGGCGGCATGTGGATCAGGGGCAAGATTAACCTCGCCATGACCTTTCAGCATGATTTGCCATGCTCTGGCCAATGTGACAAAGGAATATCCTTGGCGATATCATCTAGTTCAGCCTGTTCGGCTTCGGGTAGATCAGCGACATTGCCACCTGCCGCTATGCGGCTTGCCATATGGATATAATCCAGCATATCAGCCATGATCATAATGGGTTCAGCACCGCTTTTTACCGCCCCATCAAGCCCTGTCATAGCCTGCTCAGCCTGACCGAGAAGAGCTGATTTTATAATCTGGATTGCATCCATCCGCCCAGCCTGTCCAAGCATGGCGGCAACGGCTATATCTTCAATCTGGTTACTGCCAAGAGCCGCCGCCTGATCAAGCAGGGATAGGGCATCTCTAACCGACCCTTCGGCGGCGCGTGCCAACCGTTTCAGGGCGGCCTCTTCAATAAGGATAGATTCTTTATCAGCAATCATTTTTAAATGATCTGCCATCTGGTCTGTTGCCACCCGACGTAAATCAAAGCGCTGACAGCGTGATAAAACGGTGACAGGCACTTTCCGAATTTCTGTGGTAGCAAATACAAATTTTACGGATTCTGGTGGTTCTTCCAGTGTTTTCAGTAAGGCATTAAAGGCATTGCGCGATAACATATGCACTTCATCAATAATGTAGATTTTATATCGTGCCGATAGAGGCGCGTAATGCACGCCGTCAATAATATCACGAACATCATCACCGCCGGTATTGCTGGCGGCATCCATTTCCAGCACATCAACATGCCGGGATGCCGCGATATCAGTGCAATGGGTGCAAACGCCGCAAGGGGTAAGGGTTGGCTGACCATGGCCATCCGCCCCGATGCAATTTAATCCCTTGGCAATGATACGGGCGGTTGTTGTTTTACCAATCCCGCGCAATCCTGTTAGAATAAAGGCATGGGCAAGTCGCCCCATGGCTAGCGCATTGCTTAGCGTCTGCACCAGACTTTCCTGACCGATGAGTTCATCAACCGTGTTAGGGCGATATTTTCTGGCCAGCACACGATATGGTGTAACGGGTTTATCCGATGCGGGTCCTGCATTTTGCTGGTCTGCTGGCATATTTTGTCTTGCCTGTCGGGGTTATCTGTTTAATTCACATCCATTCGGGCGCTGATGAAATAGCGGAAGACTGAATGACCCGATCGAAACATGCTTTGGCTGCTTCCTCTCGGACCTGACCGGTTAAACATGGTGACCGTCCACCCAGCCTTCCTGTTTCCTGTATGGGATATTATGACAAAAAGCGCAAGCCCTAGCGATAGTTTGGGTCAAGCTTTATAAAAAAGATTGCTTTAACTGACGCTATCATTGGTTTGATAACGTGCCTTATCAGCCGGATAGCATCCCAGAATAGTGACAGCATCTTTAGGGCAGAAAAACTGCAATTCTTCTAATGCCAGCGCAAAAGCATGGCTTTCAACATGGGTTTCGGCATCAATATAGAATTGCACGGCCGTAAAATTACCATCCAGCATATAGCTTTCCAGTTTTGTGAGGTTAATTCCATTGGTGGCAAATCCACCGAGCGCTTTGTAGAGCGCGGCAGGTACGGATCGCAACCGGAAAATCAGGGTTGTGATAGCGGTATCAGATTGATTCGCAGGATATTCAGGACGTTTTGCCATAATCAGCATGCGTGTCGTGTTAGTTGTGGCGTCTTCCATGCTGGCCTTAAGAATATCAAGTCCATAGATTTCTGCTGCCAGCGATGATGCAATGGCACCGATGCTGGCATCACCCATGGCCGCGACATCAGCTGCTGCTCCGGCTGTATCAGGATGCATGACGGGAATAAGCCCCAATTCACGCAGACCATTGCGGCATTGTGCTAATCCCTGAGCATGGCTTTTGACGGATTTAAGCTGTTCCAGATTAGCCCCTTAACCCCAAGCAGATGGTGGTTTACAGGCTGAAAATGTTCACCAATAATGCTTAATCCTGATGAAGGCAGTAAATGATGAATATCAGCAACGCGACCGGCAACAGAATTTTCAACCGGCACCATGGCATAACGGGCATTACCATCAACCACAGCTTGAAGCATATCTTCAAATGAAGCGCATGACAGGGTATCCATATCTGGGAAACGCATATGGCAGGCTAGCTGGGAATAGGCACCGGGCACGCCCTGATAGGCGATAATATGATCAGCGTTTGATGTGGATGAGGACATGGATTTTTCACCTAAGTTTTAATCAAATGGGGTTAAATCAAATGGTCGCAAACCTGAAAGGGTCAGATATTCATCAGGATGTTGCCATTCGGTTTGTCGCCGCCTGCAAATCTGTTTCAGTATCAATTCCGGTTATTGCCATGTCAACCGCAATGGCACCAATTCGCATGCCAGCTTCAATAGCACGCAGTTGTTCCAGCTTTTTCGGCACGTTCCAGCGCTGATGGCGGTAAGGTGACAAATTGTTCTAGAGCGGCACGTTGCCATCCGTAAACACCAACATGATGCCACATCGCCGCCATTTGAGTTGTATCAGTATCCATGGGAATCTCATCGGTTATCCCGCCATGAGGAATAGCGGCACGACTGAAATAGATGGCCCAGCCTATTTGCCCGATATCGCCTTCTGGCCATGACACCACGGCTTTGACCACGGAATCCGGTTCTTTTTCTGCCGCTGTCAGTAAAGCAACAAGGGTAATGATATCAAATGCATTTTGATGAAGGGCATTATTGAGTTGTGACAGCATTTCAGGGGTCATTTCAGGTAAATCACCCTGCAGATTGATCACATATTCATAAGTTTTATCCGGATCAATCAGTGTCAAGGCCGCTGCTACCCTATCCGAACCAGAAGGCAAGTCCGGATCGGTAATCACAGCTTCACCGCCTTCAGCCTTGATGATATCGGCAATAGCGTCACCATCACAGGCCACAATGACACGGCCAATATCAGCAGCAACCGCCCGCCGCCAGACCTGAACAATCATGGGGGCATCACCAATCTGGCGTAATGGCTTGCCCGGTAAACGGGTTGCGGCCATCCGGGCGGGAATGACGATGATCGTATTAGAGACATTCTGTCGCATCAGCATACTCTTGTTATCAATTCACCTGTCTTTATCATGCCAATCATATTATGACTAGATCAATGCTGTTCACATGCATATAGTAATATGCTTGAATTGGGACGTTCCGATTAGTCAATGGGCTGGTTAGCCCATGCCGAGGGGAAAGTAAGGATACGTATCATGAATAATCTGAATTTTAATAAAGTCGCGGCCGGTTTACTTTGTGGTGGTTTGCTTCTGATGGCCTGGGATCAAAGCTGGTGAATTGCTGGTGCCTCATCAGGAACTGGAAGAAAATGCCTATCCTTTTGAAGTAGCCGAAGCAGGCGATGGACATAGCGCACCTGCTGTTGCTGAAGATGACAGGGCCTGAGCCTATTTTCGCCATGCTGGCAAGCGCAGATATTGATGCCGGACAGTCTTTATCTAAAAAATGTACCGCCTGTCACAGCTTTAATGACGGCGGGGCGAATAAGGTTGGCCCAAATCTCTATAACATCGTCAATCGGGATATTGCCAATGTAGACGGCTATAAATATTCGTCAGCTCTGGCAGATTTTGGTGGTGAATGGGACTACGAACAGCTTAATGGCTTCCTCTATAAGCCAAAGACCTGGGTTAGTGGAACAAAGATGAATTATGCTGGGCTCAAGAAACCAGAAGACCGGGCGAATATCATTGCCTGGCTTCGGACACTTTCTAACGATCCGGCACCGCTTCCGTAAGGCGCAAGGGTTCATTTCGCCCGATAGTAAGACAGATTAACACGCAACAGAAGGAGCCGCTGATAATGCTGGACGAACTGGCTAGATATGCGGCGGCTCTTACGGGATCTTACCCGACCGATTATTCATCAGTATTTCCGGCAAAACCCTGATATCATCAAGAAACAGGATGAGTCACCTGTAACCATGGCTGATCAGCAGGTTGAACGGATTTTGCGGGCCGCTATCCGCAGCCGCTATCCTGATCATAGTATTATTGGCGAAGAAGAACATCAGCATATTGGTGATGCCCCCTACACATGGGTTATCGATCCGATCGATGGCACAAGATCATTCACTTGCGGCAATCCCCTGTTTGGAACCCTGATTGGTATCCTCGAACATGGCCAGCCGACAAATTGGTGTCATTGATCTTCCGATACTGGAAAAACGCTGGATTGGCCAGATGGGTAAACCCAGTTATTGTAACACAACACCTTGTTATACCTCATCGGCAACAGAACTGGCATCTGCGCGGATAGTAACGACCAGCTCAACTTTACTTGGCGTCAAAGGCCGGCCAAGGTTTGAACGACTGGCAGCGGCTCTGCCGTGTAGTCAATTATGGAGGTGATTGTGCCAATTACGCTTATCTGGCCAGTGGATGGTGTGATCTGGTTGTTGAAGCCAATTTGCAGGCCTATGATATCATGGCGGTAGTAGCTGTGATTACCTCTGCTGGTGGCAAGGTCAGCCAGTGGGATGGAACACCTATCCATCTTGATCATTTTGATGGTACCATTATTGCGGCCGCTACGCCCGAATTACACGCGGCGGCGGTAACATATCTTACCAACTGAAAGGATAATTGATGTCAGACCAAACGGATATTCCAGTCATTTATCATAGTTCCGACGCCCCTATGTCAAAATGGCAGGAATGGCTAAATCGCCTTGATCCGCGTATACGGCTCATCCCGCTTGACGACAAGGATGCGCATGCTGCTGATGTCATGATCACCTGGTCACCCCCTTATGGTGCAATAGCCGGGCTGGAAAATCTTAAAGGGGTAATCTCACTAGCTCAGGGTGTTGATCATCTGCTGGATGATCCTTCATTACCGGGTGATATGATTGTTGGTCGTCTGATTGATCCATTTATGTCACAATCCATGGCGGAATGGGTCATGCTAGCGATCTTAAAACAGCATCGAGATGAAGCGGACTATGCCGCTGCCGCCACCCGCAAGGACTGGATATGCCTAGAGCCACGCATCCCTGCTGATTATACCGTTTCCGTCATGGGGATTGGGGCTATTGGCGGCCATGTTGCAGAAAAAATTGCCAGTTTCCGGGTTTAATGTGCTTGGGTGGTCGCGCACCGAAAAATCAATTGCCGGCGTTACCAGCCTGACAGGAACAGATGGCTTTGATCATTGCCTGAAGCAGGCTAATTACGTTGTATCTGTGTTGCCGTTAACCGATAGCACCAGAGATATCTATGATGCCAACGCATTTCATATGATGAAAACAGGGGCTTATTTTATTAACTGTGGGCGTGGATTGCAGGTGGTAGAAGATGATCTGATCAGCGCTCTTGATCAGGGCCAGTTAAGCGGCGCCTGTCTTGATGTATTCCGTCAGGAACCCTTGCCAGCGGATCATCCGCTATGGGTGCATGATAAGGTGACCGTCTGGCCACATGTGTCTGCCCAGACCAGCCCGATTACGGCGGCAAAACAGGTGCTAGCATCAATTATGGCTATTCGTGAAGGCAAGCCGCCGGTTAATCCTGTTGATATCAGTCGCGGTTATTAATCAGGCTTTAACCATGCCTATGACGGCGTATTGGCCATATCCTCGATCAGGCTGAACACGGCGCGCATAGCCATAGCTTCACCCCCTTTTGGTCGACCGGGGCGTGCCCCCAGATTCCAGGCCATGACATCAAAATGTACCCATGGTTGTGGGGTGGCTAGGAATTGTTCAAGAAATAAGGCAGCCGTAATAGCCCCGCCATATCGTGATGAGCCGGTGCTTGAAAAAGCCGCATGACCCTGATCCAGTTGTTTGCCATATGGAGCATGAAGGGGAAGCCGCCATAGCGGATCATGGGCTTTTTTCCGCATGCAGGGTAAGTGCTTTTGCCAATTCATCCTGATTGGTGAACATGGCTGGCAGTTCTGTTCCCAGCGCAATTCTGGCGGCACCTGTCAGGGTGGCAAAATCCACAAGCAGATCATTATCTTCCTGCGTTGCCAGATGCAAAGCATCTGCTAGAACAAGCCGACCTTCGGCATCGGTATTGCCCACTTCAACCGGTATCCCGGCTGCGGTTTCAATAATATCTAGCGGGCGCATGGACAGGGCGGAAATAGCATTTTTGCTGCTGGAATAAGCACGCGCAAGCGAACAGATAGCCCCATGGCCATGATAGCTTTAGCAAGCCCTATAACATGTGCGGCACCACCCATATCCTTTTTCATGATCTCCATGCCAGAGGATGGTTTGATATCAAGCCCACCACTATCAAAGGTAATCCCCTTGCCAATCAAGGTAATCTGGGGCCTTTATCGCCCCATGTCATATCAATCAATCTTGGTGCAATTTCTGCGGCCCGGCCAACCGTATGAATGGCCGGAAAGCGTTTGGCTAACTCAATGCCTTTGGTCACGGTAATGGTGGCATTATAAGTACTGGCAAGATCAGTTGCGGATTGTTCCAGTCCTTCCGGAGTCATGATGTTAGCAGGCGTATTGATCAGGTCACGAACAAGAGCTGTTGATTCCGCTAATGCAATCACGCGGTGACGCATATCGCTATCTGCAATGACAAGCCTAGCTTTTTCAGATGAAGGATGCTTGGTTCTACGGTATGCGGTAAATTTGTAATTGGCCAATGCCCAGCCAAGGGCATATTGTTCGGTGGTTTCTGCATCGGCCGCATCCAGATGATAACAGCCAGCGGGAAGCCTGCTTGCCTGTGCGCCATCATCAAAGCTGTTACCGCTATCGGTCTGCAGAATGGCTTCTATGTGATGTTCGGCATCAGGCAGGTTTAACATTTTGTGATGTGAGGGCGCAAAATGATGGCTTTCTATCCAGTTTTTCCAGCGTGGTTCCGCCTGATTAAGCCAGTCATCCCATGTTGACTTATGGCATCGATAAACCGGTGTACTGTTCTCGGGTTCTTCAATAAGATGATGGTTAAACATGCTTGTCCTCATTTTCACCTAATAAGAGTTATTCAATGATAACGCGGATATGATTTAACCGCATCCATAATGTTGCTCCTCTCAACCCGAGAAGAAGCATGAAGGCAAGCCAGATACCAATCAGGCCAAGCCATATTTCCATAACATACATCAATGGCAAAAAGACAAGCATAGATATTAGCATTGCATTCCGCATATCCCGCCCCATTGTTGCCCCAACAAAAACCCCATCCATTTGAAAGGCAATGACCGATACAACAGGCATCACCACCAGTATCGGAAGCAATTGGTGACTTCTTTCAACAACTTCAGGAATACTGGTCATGGCACTGATAAACACATCCCCGAATAAAGCGAGCAGGATGGCCATAATCACCGACATGATGATGGCCAGATTGGTCGTTTCCCGTAAGGTATGATTAAACATAACGTGACTGCGGCGACCAATTGCACTTCCGGTCAGGGCTTCCGCTGCATGGGCGAAACCATCTAGTGGATAGGCAATCGTGGCAAAAATAACAAAGCCGATTTGTGATGCTGCTAGCGAAACATCATCGATGGCAGAGGCGGCGTTAAGCACAATCAGTTCAGACAGGATAATACAACTGGTGCGAATAGTCAGATCAAAGCCAAGTCCAAGATACCGCCGCATCGCAGCAAAATTGAGAATAATATTGAAAGGCAAAAAAGAAAACGGGGTAATGTTCCTGATCGCCGAAACCACCATGGGCAAGGTGACAAGCAATCCACAGTAATGGGAAATTGCTGTCGCTAGGGCCACGCCTTCAACCCGCATACCAACCCCGTAAACAAGAATAATATTCCCGATGATATTAATCGTATTGACGGTAATCAGTTGTATCACCGTTGCGCGTATCCGCTGAAGCCCGAATAACACCCCGATAATGACCATATTGATCGTAATAGCTGGTGCCGATAGGCAAACAATGGCCAGATAACGTGACATACCATTGCTAACATCATCACTCATCGTAAGTGTCATGCCAGCGAGCAAAATGATCACCGGGATCAGCATGATGGTCAGCAACCCCAGAAAGATGGCAACAGAAATAGCACGCCAGAAATGGGTCAGAACCATAGCGCCATCATTTGCACCAGCAGCTTGTGCCACAAATCCGGTTGTTGCCATCCGGAGAAACCCGGAAAGTAGCAAGAATAAGGCTGAGGATAAAACTGCCCATAGCAACCGCGCCAATATAATGGGGCGAATCCAGATGCCCCATGACAGCGGTATCAACGATGCCCAACCAGTGGAATAGAGCTATTTGCAATGATCACCGGAACGGCGATGCGCCATGTTTGTCGGCGGATTGCGGAACGATCATTGCCATCAATATATTTCAGCACCTGATCAGGTGTCTGTTTATCTGTAGGATGGGGTATCTTTTGTTTTGCCATTAGATTTTACCGTTTCGCATTAATATTCATTGAAACAGCTCAGCTTGGTGTTTTCAGTTAAAAGAAATAGAGATATAGTGCTTCCATGTTTTTCTTTCTTCACCTCTATACCCCAATTATGGCGAAATTACCCAGCTTTTTTCATTCTGGTATGCGTTATGATGGTAGCCATTCTGCCCGGGGTGACACATTTGCCGCCAATGGATCGTGACGAAGCCCGTTATATGCAGGCAAGCCGGCAAATGGTGGAAACCGGTGACGTTATCACCATCCGCTTTCAGGATGAATTGCGGGCCAAGAAACCGGCCGGAATCTACTGGATGCAATCTGCGTCGGCATGGCTTTTTGACAAAGATACCCCGCATCATATCGCCTGCCTAGTGTTATAGGCGGCTTTGGTATCATGTTGATGACCTTTCTGATGGCCAGTCGGATGATGCCGCCAATGCCGGCGACCTTTGCCGCCGCATTTATGGGGTTAAGTCTGGTCATTGCGGCAGAATCCAGACTGGCAAAAACCGACGCCATGCTTTGTATGCTGATTATGGTGCAACAATATGCCTTATGGATAATTACAACACTGCATCGGCAGGGCAAAATATGTGTCAGGGCGTTATGCGCTCATGCTCTGGGTGTCGCTAGCGTTGGGGGTGCTGGTCAAAGGCCCTATTGCGCCTGCCATACTGATCTTGACAATGCTGGGGTCATCCTGCTTGAACGTCACTGGCGATGGGTGCTAGCCACACGTCCGCTGATGGGGCTGGTGGTGGTCACCTTGATGGTATTGCCGTGGGTGCTTCTGGTGACGGCGGCCACAAATGGGGCGTTTCTGGATATTGCCATCAAAGGCGATTTCATCAACAAATTACAATCTGGTCCGGAATCCATGGTATGCCATTCGGCGCACATCTGATGTTTCTGCTAATCATATTCTGGCCGGGCAGTTTAATCATTGCGCGTGCCATTCCGGCATCTGGGCGCATCGCAAATCACCAACAACACGATTTCTGCTAGCCTGGATTATCCCGTTCTGGCTGTTAATTGAATTAACGCCAACCAAATTACCCCATTATAGCCTTCCTGTTCTGCCTGCGCTTGCTTTGCTCATTGCCTTTTTTGGCCTGCCGGCGGCACCTCCATCACATCCCCGGTGGCGAAATTATTCTGGTCAGTCATCATTAGGATTTGCATGGCATATGATCAGAACCCTGTTTTCACCACCTGTTTTGATCACTATTTACGAATATCTGGTGCTGGTGCTTGGGGTTGTTCTGGGCATGCTTGTTTTCATTGCCACCAGTCTTTATGGCGGGTCAATGATATGGGGAGGATTGGCCTTTCTGATGGCGGTGATATGTTCCGTTCTGGGCTGGTTCTGCGAAGAAACGCATCCCGGCCAGTCTATCTGGCCGCCATGCTAATCAGTGCGGCCGGGTTTCATGCGGTGACTTTGGCGGGGTTTTGCCGGGGATGAGTGATTTACACCTTGCCCCACGCATCAAGGCCGAACTGGTGAGTAAAGACTTGCTTGATCATCAGATTGTTGCCGGATATCATGAACCATCGCTTGTTTTTGCTATGGGCAGGATATTCTGTTATTTACACCTGATCAGGCGGCGGTTTTTCTGGCAGAGGCCGAAGACAGTATCGCTATCATAGAAGATAAATCTGCCCCGCTTTTCTTGATATTCTGGGCAACCTGAACATTAGTGTCATTCAACATGGAGCAATTGAAGGATATAATTATTCACGCGGCAAAACCGGTGCGGCTGGTGATTTACAGCCGGAAGTAATCGGACAGGCAATTTCGGCAGGCAATTGACGTTAATGTTTAGCTCAAGTATACGCTTCAGGAGCGGTGGCAAATATGATGCCGTTGAAAATTGAAATGACTCATCATCCTGAAATCAGTGTAATTGTGCCTGTGATGAACGAAGCGGGTAATATTGCACCATTGATCCATGCTATTGATGCCGCTTTTCCCAAGCGATCAATTGAAATTATCTATGTCAATGATGCTAGCACCGATAGCACCCTTGATGAGCTGAAAGCGGAAAAAGCGAAATGCAAACATCTGCGGGTGATTAATCATAGCTAAAGATCAGGACAAAGCGCGGCTCTGCGGACAGGGATATTGTCAGCAAAGCCGACCGTATAGCAACCCTAGATGGTGATGGACAAAACCCGCCTGCTGATCTGGTTAATCTGGAACAGGCATGGCAAAAAGCAAAACAGCATCATCTGATGGTCATGGCCGCCGGCGTGCGGCAGAAAAGACAGGATAGCTTGGGTAAACGCGTTGCATCACGCTGGGCAAAACGGTTGCGCGCATGGTTGCTGGGGGATAGCCACCCGATAGTGGTTGCGGCATTAAGGTATTTGATCGGGCGTTATTCTTGCGGATGCCACATTTTAATCATATCCACCGTTTCATGCCTATTCTTGCCAAACGAAGGGGCTGAAGTGCTGGCTGTTCGGTTAGCCATGCCGCCAGACAGATTGGCAATTCCAAATATGGAAATCTGGATCGGTTGCTTGTTGGTATTGCGGATATCAGAGGTGTAATGTGGTTGATGCGGAGAAGCCCGAAGATGCTTGAAACACAGGAACTGGAATAATCCATCATGTCAGAACTGATTGCAACCCTTTCCCAAGGGATAGAACAGGCGGCCATTAGCATGGCATGGCTATTGATCATGGTTTTCCGTTTCTGCCGGAAACATTGATTGAATATCCGGAAACTATCATGATTGTGATTGGATTTGGCGGCCAGTTTCTTTTTGCCATGCGTTTTATCATTCAGTGGATTACATCAGAACGCGAACAGAAAAGCGTCATTCCCATTGCTTTCTGGTATTTTTCCATTGGTGGTGGAGCGGTTTTATTGCTTTACGCCATATGGCGGCAAGACCCTGTTATCATCTGCGGTCAGGGGCTTGGCCTGTTTATTTATTTGCGTAATCTGTATTTTGTATCACGGGATCGCCGCAATCAGGCATTAGCTAAGGATGATACCATTGGCGAACCGCCTGCCGATACATAGACGTATAGCCTGTTTCAAACCGTTGTGTTGGTCATTCGCAATAACTCATTCCAGTGATCATGTGACACCGGCACCACCGACAGGCGGGATTGTCGGATTAACGCCAATTCTTCCAGCAATGGATTGGACTTTATTTCAGCACGGGTCACTGGCTGTTTGACCGCTTGCTCGGCTTTGACATCTACCATCCCGAAACGTCCGCTTTCATCTGTATGATCCGGATGGTATAGCGCAATGACCTCAACAATGCCAACGATCCGCTTTTCATTTACCGAATGATAAAAAAATCCCAGATCACCGATTTCCATGGCTTTCATATTATTTGATGCCTGATAATTCCGGACGCCGTCCCACCCTGTTCCGGTTTCGCCAGCATCTAACTGATCCTGCCATGACCATGTTGACGGTTCTGATTTAAATAGCCATGTTTTCATATCTGTCTCCTAAGTGTTTTGTTCTCATTCCTGATCAACAGGGCGTGCCAGCAAAGTTTTTATTTCTCTGGTGATATCGGCATCCTGATTGATGACATTGTCGATAGCCCTGATAATGGGGGTATCTACGCCCAGCGAGGATGCCCGCGCCACCAGACTGGATACGGTTTTCGCGCCTTCTGCCAGATCAGATGATGGTGGTGCGCCTGATCCTAATGCAAGTCCATATGCATAGTTTCGCGAATGGCTATCGGTACAGGTAAGAAACATATCACCAGCCCCAGCCAGCCCAAACAAGGTTTCTGGCCTGCCACCTAAAGCCAGTGCCAGTCTGCTTGTTTCTGCAAGCCCGCGTGTGATCAGCGCGGCTCTGGCATTGTCGCCCAGATGCAAGGCCGCTGTGATCCCACTGGCAATAGCGATTACATTTTTCACTGATGATGCCACCGCAACACCGATGGGATCATTACTGGTATAAACGCGCACCGGACTGGATAAGAATAATTGCGCGATCATCTGGGCTAAATCAGTGTCATGAGATGCTGCTACCAGACAGCATGGTTTTCCGGCCGCTACCTCATCTGCGAAACTGGGGCCGCAAAGCATTACGATATCACGCCCCAGATATGTTGCCGCTAATTCAGGCTGAAGGTCACCTGTTTCTGCTTCCAGCCCTTTAGCGGTCAGGGCGACAACAGCATCAACCGGTGCATATGTTTGATCTGGATAAGGGCATCGGCGGTGGCGGCAACGGGAACAACAACGAAAACAGCTTCGGCTTCAGCTAAAGCGGTGGCGGCATCTGTGGTCGCCAGATGCGGTGGGGTGATAGGCTGATGATCAAGCCGTGGCGACGTTCCGGCCGTTAAAGCTGTTGCCATTTCTGGCCGGCGCACAAGAATTTTTACCTCATGCCCTTGTTGTGACAGAACAGAAGCAAGGGCGCTTCCCCAGGCTCCTCCCCCAATAACGGCACATTTGCTCATGATATCTTTTCCATTTGGCTAGTTATTTCATTCGGTGTCAGGCTTGCCAGTGGCCAGCGTGGTAGCGGTGCAAAATCCCGTAAAGATGGCGCTAAGCCGGCATGTTGGTATTCGGCGGCTACCCATGCAATCATGACCGCGTTATCGGTGCATAGATTGACAGGCGGAGCATGAAAAGCAAAGCCTTCTTCTTCGGATAGATGTTTTATTCCGTCTCGAATAGTCTGATTGGCGGCAACACCACCAGCCACAACAAAATCAGGACTGGCAATATCATAATCAGTTTTAAAAGCCTGCATAGCTGCCCGACTGCGTTCACATAGGCAATCACATACCGCCTGTTGCAGGGCGGCCGCTAAATCCGGTTTTCGGGTGGCATCTTTTCCGGCGGCATCCCAAGCCTGAATGACAGCAGTTTTAAGGCCGGAAAAAGATAGATCACAGCCGGGTTTGCAGTATCATTGGACGTGGCAGATCAAAGCGGTGGCATCACCGGATTTTGCCAGAGCTTCTATATTAGGTCCTCCGGGCATCGGAAGCCCCAGTGCTTTTGCTGATTTGTCAAATGCTTCACCCGCGGCATCATCCAGTGTTGCCCCGTAAAGGCGATATTGGCTGGGCCTTCGACAGCAAGAATCTGTGTGTGGCCACCAGAAACAAGAAGCAGTAGATAAGGAAAACTTAACCTGATTGGTTAGTCGTGCGGTAAGGGCATGGCCTTCAAGGTGGTTAACAGCATAATAAGGGATTGACAGGGCAGCTGCCATCGCCTTGGCAACAACGGTGCCGACCAGCACCCCACCGATTAATCCGGGGCCAGCAGTGGCGGCAATAGCATTTAATTGATGAGCTTCGATTTGGGCTTCCGCCAGTGCGGCTTCAATAACGGTTCTGATCTGATCAATATGCGCTCGTGCGGCTATTTCAGGTACAACTCCACCATGGCGTTGATGAACGCTAATTTGTGAAGAAATTTGGTTTGCATAAATGTGACCATCATCGCCAATGATGGCTGCTGCTGTTTCATCACAACTGGTTTCTATACCAAGAATAAGCTGTCCCATATCTTCTTTTAGCGCAAATTAAGCATCAGGTCAGCCGATTTTATAGGGTTTAGACTTGGCAATGCCCCTCATTTATGCGTAAACAACATGCTATGAGTAGAACTGAGAATGATATGATTAGTGATCAAGCCCCGCTCGTTCTTGCTAGCCGTGTATCGCCGCTGGCCTGTATTCAGGCAGAAGAGGTGAAAGCCTGTCTGGCGCCCGTTCCTGCCAGTATTGCAACCTTTTCGACCAGAGGCGATGAGGTGCTGGACAGGCCACTTGCTGATATTGGCGGTAAGGGGCTATTTGTTAAGTATCTGGAACAGGTCATGCTGGAAGGCAAGGCAGATGCGGCGGTGCATTCCGGCAAGGATATGGAAGCTGTTCTGGCTACGGGAACAGAATTGGCCGCGATATTGCCCCGCGCAGATCGGCGTGATGCTTTGGTGGGGGCATATCATTGTCTGGATGCTTTGCCACAAGGGGCAATCATTGGCACAGCATCTGCCAGACGGGCCGCGTTATTACGGGTGCGGCGACCTGATATTATCCCTAAATTGTTGCGCGGCAGTGTTCAATCGCGCCTCAAGGCGTTGGAAGACGGGAAATATGATGCTATCATTCTGGCGATGGCCGGATTAAGCCGTCTTGGAATTCAGAAGGATGTTCACCCGCTAGCCGAGGATGTGATGCTGCCAGCGGCGGCACAGGGCGCGATCATTGTTCAGGCCAGATCAGCACAGGGTGATCAGCGTCGGCAGGCGGTGCTTGATGCGATACATGCTATTGATGACGCGATGACAGCATCAGAAGTCATGGCAGAACGTGCCTTTCTTGCCAGTCTTGACGGGTCTTGCCGGTCACCTATTGCCGCTAGTGCTACACGGTTTGGTGATCAGATGCGTTTCTGCGGTCAGATTTGTTCACCGGATGGCAAGCATCATTTCGCCGATGAAATTATGATTAGCCGCAAGTGATGCGATTGAAGCCGCGCAGGATATGGCTGACCGGTTATTGAAAGACGCAGGCGGACGGGTATTTCTCACCCATGGGGATATGGTGTGATATCGCCATCATCACCCTTGGCGATAACCACCCGACCAGCCATAGATGGGTTAGCGGATTGCCAATATCTGCAATCATGCGGACTATCATCGTTATCACAGCCGGTGCTTGATATTGTGCCTTTATCGCATCCACCGTTAAAGGAAAAACTGGCCATGGCTGATGCTATGATTCTGACAAGTCGCCATGCTGCTATCCTGATTATCGTCGATACAGAACAAGCTGAATTGCTGGATAAGCCATGCTATGTTGTGGGTGATGCAACAGCTAAAGCGGCAAGTCAGGCCGGATTTATGATATTCATATCGCTGGTGGTGATGGCAACGCCCTGCTGGTCTGGTGCAGTCATCTGAATATAGCCATTTTTGCTGGCCTAGCGCGTATCATTCAGGTTTCAATATTAAAACAGCACTTGAAGAAAAAAGTGACAAAACCGTTGAACGGGTCATTGTTTATGAAGCAAAGCCCATAAATATGTTGCATCCAGACACAATCACAGCCATTCAATCAGGACGCCCGTTAATTATTCTGGTACATTCTGGCCGGGCTGGTGAACATTTCAGTCATCTGCTTGATCAGCATGAACTTGATGCATACCGGCAGAATATGACATTGGTAGTCATCAGCGCGCGAGCGGCTGGACTTTGTGGTCAGGGTTGGCATAAGATTCATGTGATAGCATCGCCTTTACGGTCAATGATGCTAGCTGATGCACTTAGTTTGGCTGGAATATCAGATGACCATGATAACATGGGCGATATGCCGCTAGATTGATATCACACAAAGGATAATGATAACGTATGGCAAGGCAGAAAAAACCATCTCCCGATATACCGGAACCGGATGAAACGGTGATCGAAGGAACAGCAGAGCATCTTGATGATCGGGGAAATGATGCAGCCGCTGATGCAGATTCACTTAAGCAAACCTCATCACCAGGAAAAACCAGTCTTGTCCGTGTCCTGATCGGGTTTGTGTTGTTCTTGCATTGCTGGCTGGAACACTGGCATTAGGGTTGGCATGGATTAACAGGCTGGCTGTTGAAGCGGTGAATACGCATATAACCGCTATGGTGGATGAAGGACAACAGCAGAATAATCAGCTGGAACAGCTGTCTGATCACTTGCAACAAATCGAAACCATGCTTAACCAAACCAGAGAGCGAGTTGGCGGCACTTAGTGATGTGGACAGAACCGATAAAGACACAACCCTACGTGATAATAGAATAGCCGCGCTTGAACAGCAGATGGCTAATATTGAAACAGCGCTGAACGCATTAGAAAATATACCAACACCGGCCTTGCCAGAACAACCCATCCATTGCAACTGATGATATGATGATTATGGCACAGCAATTGGCCGAACTTGATCAACGGGTGCGAGGACTGGAAGAACAGCTATCTGAACCGCGGCGTTGCCTGAATTGCCAGAGCCGGATGCTAAAGCAGAAGATCAGGCTTTGACGCCGGATGCTATCCTCATAGATCAGATTTTCAATCGGGTTAGATCAGGTCAGGCCTATGCCGATCTTCTGGATCAGATTATTCCGGCTTATCCAGAATGGGCAGAATTGCAACCATGGGCGGATGCTCCGCCTGCATCTGTATCTGCCTTATGGGGTGATCTGGGACAGATATTATCCGAACAACAGACGGATGCTCCGACCGTATCAGAAAATCAAGATCAGAGCTGGTGGTCATGGTTATTATCGCCATTAAATGATGCTATTTCTATCACACCCATAACGCCGGAATTAAATGCAGCAACGGCACTTTCTTCTGCATGGGAACAGCGTGATATTGACCGCGCCATTGATGCCGCCGCCATATTGTCAGATAGCGTGCCTGCATTATCAGACTGGCGTGAAGCCATGATTGAAAGACAGAACCTAGACAGGGTGGTTGATGATCTGGCCGCCACGCTGGAGCAATAGCATGCGGCGTATCATCGGATTAATTATCTGGATACTCATTATTGCCAGCATAGCGCATGTTCTGGCCTCACAAGAAAGGGTGACACGCATTGACTGGTTGGGCTGGCGAATAGAAACGCATACAAGCTTGCTTGTTGCCGCATTGCTTTTCCTGATCTGGCTGGTGATGATACTAGACCGGGTGCTGAGTTTTATTGCCAATGTTCCCCATCGGATCAGTGGTGGATTTTCCTCACGGCGCGGCAAGCTGGGAAGACGTGCCTTGGCACTTGGTATGGCGGCGGCGGCAGCTGGCGAAGGCAGAGAAGCCATGAAACATGCCAGAAAATCGGTGCATTATCTGGGGCATGATGTCATGACGGATTTGCTAATGGCTCAGGCATCCAGCCTTAGTGGTGACACCCAATCGGCGCGGCGATATTTTCATGCTCTGACCACCCATCCTGATACGGCCTATTATGGCCATATCGGGCATATGAGGCTTGCTCTTGAAGCTGGAGATGAGCAGGATGCGCTTACCGCCGGACGTGAAGCATTAGCATTGAAGCCACGTTCTGCCAGCATCGCAAATGCCCTTTTTGTGCTTGAGGCCAAGGCCGGAGAATGGGACAAGGCCGAGGCGGTATTGAACATCGCCCGTCATCATCAATAGCCTGCCCAGTCAGCGCAAAGCAAAGAAGCCGAAGCCATAATTCTGCTAGAAAAATCCAAATCAGCAGAATCCGAAAAATCCAGGCAAAAATTACTTGGCCGTTCGATTAAAGCCAAGCCGGATTTTCTGCCAGCTATTCTGGCACAATCTGAAGTTTTTCTGGCTAATAAGCAGACCCGTAAAGCTACCGCATTACTGGAAAAACATTTCCTTCATGCGCCACACCCTGCTACAGCTGAACTTCTGATGCAGCACTGGTCAGGTAATCCTGCCGAAAACTGGCACGGCTGATTACCCTTACAGATAAGGGTGGCCAGCAGAAAGAAGCATTGCTGGCAACAGCAAGGGTGGCTTTTGATCAGAAATTATGGGGGAAGCAAACCGGTTGGTGCATCTGATCCCTGATACAGATCGTGATGCGCGCGTCTGGCAATTACTAGCTGATCTGGCTGAACATCACACCGACAATGATGACATGGATAAACTTGATAGCAGTCAGATGTTGCGACATGCTGCATTAGCACCCAGACAACCGGAATGGCGGTGTCATAGTTGTCATAGCCAGCTATCAGACTGGCATGCCATATGCCCACAATGTCAGTCTTTTGCCAGTATAAAATGGCAATAGCCAGATATCATTACAGCCGTTGCTGGCCACCTAGCCATTGCAGGGTAGTATGGGATAATGCCATATGCGGAGGCGTGAAGTTTTCTTTTTCTACCAGATAGAAAAAGCCAAGCCGCATATGACCGGAAAAAGATCGTTCCGGTTTTCGCGGTTGATCAAACATCCGGGCATGTGATCGCGCCATCTGATTTTCGATAGCATGTAACGTTAGCATTGACATAAATATATAGACGACGCTTTTCCATAAAACTTTAACGCAAAAGATGGTTTTATTTTCCAGAAATGTCGGAAATAAAGTCGCTTATGCTTCTTGTTCGGGGTTGGTTATGGTTGGAATATCAAAAAAGTCATTAGGGGGTTACATTACCATTTGTGACTTCAACGATTTTAATCATGGTTTTGCGTGTGGGTATGTATTTGCCAGCAGCATAGCGTGACACTAGCGATGGCGATACATCCACGTCTTGAGCAAATTGCTTCACCGTTATGTTTGATTTTTTTAACCACTTGGATAATTTCATATTTTATATGTGCGATAAACGCACAATTTTGTCAATGTAAAACAGGGCTTAATGCTTAATTTGACGCCATAATATTTTTTATAATTTCTGTCATGGCCTCACTATCAGACTTGATATCGTAATTATATATTTCTGTTGCGATGATGCTAAGAATATCGGTGGAAGGTGTTATTCCCCGTTTTGATAGCTCTGTTATCGCTGCATCAATGCAGCTGGCTAATTTTACAGGTTCAATGAGAGTTACGCCTTCAAAATCAGAACTGATTTCATCAAAAGGAACGTCAAATAATTCAGATAGTTTCTTAATGTGCCACCGTGGCACCTGATCTTTTTCCGTTTAAATATCGTGATATTCTTGACCGATCAACATTCAGGATATGAGCCAATTTTTGCTGACTCATCCCATTTAACTTCATGATCTTCCTGATTTTTTCCATTTTACATTATACCCTCTGAACATCATAACAAAATTGCGAATAACGCACATAATATTCGACCTCTTATGAATTATTCGCAATGATCAGTAAGATTAGTTCATTATATTTTGATCTGATAAACCGGTTGTCCCGCATGACAGGACAGATGCGCTTTAATTGAGCGAAGATAGAGATAATCAGTAGCGCGTAATGTTAGTAAAGTTATCCTAATAAGATAACGACCCTGATCACTTATATTTTAGTCCTCATGCCTATTTTATTTGCAGGCTGGTGTTTGCCAAAACAATATGGCTCGGCATACAGGAAATGAACGTCTTACTTTTGCTGGAAGGCAGAGATGTTGAAGAGGATATTGGGGAAACTGCGCATCAATGAAAAGAAATGAGCTGAGCTAATAGACTCCATCATTTTCATAACCAAAAGTTGCATATAAAAGAGATTAATATTCAATTTATGAAAGAAAACTAACCCAATAGTTTCATAACACAATCGCCATGCTTTTCTGTTCCTTTTATGAAACCTAGAGATGTACAAGTTTTGATATGCTTATTAATTGGATTTTCAGATGTTTCAAAATATGGCCCTGAGCAGTCACCATTCATATGGAAAACTAAATTATCATCAGCTGCAAACTTCATGATTGGGGGTGTTGAGATTTATAGTCATTCCTCCTATTGGAAAAACTTTATTTGGTGTTTCTTCTAAAAATATTTCACCACCTTCTTCAACACCATCAAGAGAAAGTAAAAGAAATGTATCAAGTCCATTATTTACTTCACTAAAATCAAGCTTTGCGGAAATTATTGGCATATTGTCATTATTAAATACTTTCGAGTACACTTCTGAAAAAACTTCATCAGCCTCTTCATATCCCATCGGCCCTATGTCTCTATCATAGGTACAGGCTGCTGTTTCTCCTATTGGCTCATCCCCATAAGTTAATATTGTTTCACCAGTATAGAAATTCAGTCTACAGCTTTGTGTGATGAAATAGACACCTTTTTTCAAACGTAAAGTCACAGGAATTATTATAGTCTTCGGAATGAGCATAGGATGAAACTAAAGCAAAGTACTGATTGTTAGTATATATTTGAGCTGGTTGATCATAATTCCCTCCTATGCACCTAAAACATGTCCTTATTGAAGGGAGAGCAATCATATTATTTTTAGTATCGCCAGCATACTTTCTAATGGTTGAGCATTATTTCTGATGACTTCCCCATGGACTATCAATTGAATGCTGTTTATCTGGTAGCATCCAATGACTTCTTCATAAGTTTCATTAGTATAATTTCCACTTTCATATTTATTAAAGATAAGCTCTATATTCTTCTGCATGACTGTATCAGCTTGAAGGACGTCTTGTGAGTCAGGCCTAGTGCCATATACATATCCAAAATAACCTGCATATGCGACTTCGAGTGCAACTTCCATATTATCTGCATTGCCATCAAGGTCATAAGTAATGGCAGCATCACCAATAATCATCCCGGCACAGGCCGCAGTATCAGTTAATTCAGATGCTAATACATGATTGATTGAAAATAGAAATGTAAACGCTATATAAAGTTTCTTCATCATACCCTACTTTATCTAATTCTAATAATGTTAATTAAACTAGTATTCTAAGTAATTATCAAGCCAGCTATGCCCGACGTTATGGCTATCGATGTTATCGTGCTTCTACCTATTGATTAAAATGATGATGATCATAGATAGTTTATATAAAACATAATCTGTCTTCTAGATTTTCACATTTATATCTTTTCAGGATAGTTAAAAGAGCGACATCATCATGAAAAAGTTTATTTATTACTCATTGTTACCAATAGCGTTACTCTCATGGCATTTATGAATTCTGCCTGGTCAGAAGGAAATAGTTCTCATTTACAATATAAAAGTGGGGATAAAGAATTTCTGGCCTATCTTGAACATTCAACAGGCACATCTAATGGAACAGTTATCATTATTCATGACTGGGATGGTCTGACTGAGTATGAAAAAATGAGAGCGAAGATGCTATCTGACCTTGGATACGATGCTGTTGCCATTGATTTATTTGGCATTGATGCGACGTTGGAGAGCCGGGTTGATTATATGCGTGAAACGGGGGCTTTTATGGAAATCGTAATGAATTTAGGGCAAGAATTCATGCTGCCTTAAAGGCTTCTAAAAACAGTGGAATTAATACAGACCAAATAATCATTTGTGGTTATTGTTTTGGTGGAGCAGCAACTCTTGAAGCAGCAAGAAGCAGGCATTGAAACAGATGGTTTCGTAAGCTTCCATGGCGGTCTTGGCACCCCTGAAGGCCAAATTATAATCAAACTACTGCTCCAATATTACTTTTACATGGTTCAGCTGACCCCGTATCGGGAATGAATGATTTGGCCAGTCTCCTCAATCAACTCGAAGAAGCCAATATTCCTCATGACGCTGAAATCTATGGAGGTGCCCGACATTCATTTACTGTATCAGGGTCAAGGGACTATGATGAACAGGCAGATGCAAAATCATGGGAAGCCCTTGTCAGGTTTCTCAATAGGCTGGGTTAGATGTTAAACCAAAATGTGGAATAAAGACGTTTCTGTTCTATCAATTAAAATAGAACTCATTTAGCTTCGGGTCAGCTTTACAGCCTGTGCTAATCAGCACCTAATTACCTTAGGGCAGGGATAGATAGCAGGATTTTCCTCTCCTTAGCTCACTGCTTATTCACCAGCCCAAATTCCATTTACTCTGGTACCAACATCATCACTATACATTGACCATATGTCAGTTCACATATCCCCACTTTCATTGCAAATTACTACTTTCTGGACACCATACTGAGCATTAGCTGGTGTCCCATACTCATTGTTGCAGGCTGATGCTTGCAAAACAATATGTCGACAGGTATATAGGCTTTACCATTGCTGCTGTAGCTCAGTTGGTAGAGTAACTGATTCGTAATCAGTAGGTCGTTGGTTCAATTCCAATCAGCAGCACCATATTTTTCTATTTATTTATAGTTGCTTTACATATTTAAAATGCTTAATATTGATTTATGCTCACATAAAGTTATGAGCGTATTGTAAGCAATAAAACGATATTAAAGCGAATAATCAGGAGTAAATACACCTGTTATGGACTTGCTAGCTGGAAATACTTTCTTCTCTTGCTTTAATCCTGTCAGAAACGACCTTTAGAGAGGCGAGGAGTCCGCTTGACTCCTGAGCAAGCAATTTTGCTTTGGCTTGCCCCAACCTCTGTCTAACAGCGCCTGAGCGGCCGTTCCGCGCACATGCTCATCCTTGCCATGCCTCATGAGCTCAACAAGCGTATCAATAGCCTCGCTAGTGTAGGTTCTAGCAAGCTCAGCAACCTTATATTCATCCTTTGGTCGCCCAGAAGGGTTGCCAGAGTGTCCTGAGATGTATTGACCACGGGAATTACGCATTTACAGTTATCTCAAAATATTTAATTATTTATAACATCTAAACCCAATATAGACCACGGCCATATCTCTTGGCTTAGTTGCTCCATAATCTGCCTTCATTTGTTCTGATCCATACCACCATGAACCACCCATCGTAGCTTGTTGTTGGTCTTCTGGAGAAATCATAGCCCATTCCCAAACATTAGCCCCCATATCATAAAGACCATTAACACCTTGTTTGGTTGTGCCCACCCTTGCATGCCCATGGCCTCTCATAAGCATTGAAGAGAAGTCTGGTTTGCTATTTGGGTTACCTTTGGGATTGCCGCAAGCATTTAGACAATTAGCTCCAATAGGGGACGTCCCAGTAGGGTATGGATAAGTTATTCCTTTTTCATATTCTGGATGAAAGGGCGTTGCTCAGTATATGCAAAGTTTATCCATTCATAGCGTAAAGGAAGCCTTTTACCCTTCCATATACAATAGGCTTGTGCCTCATCATATGTGATATGAACAGCTGGCTCATCAGGATGACCTTTAATGCCGTAAGGTGATTTCCAGTTCCACTCAGGCTTAATGACCCAACCGTTTTCATATACCATGCCGCCTTGTTTCTCGGCTTTTGTTATATATCCAGTTTGGTCGACATATTCTTGGAAGTCAGAAATTGATGTTTCAGTTTGATCCATGGATGAAGTATTTGCTTGGGCAAATGATGAAAATATACAAATACTGAAAATAATCACTCGATTATGCATTCTGCCTAGCTTCTATGATACCTAGAGTTGCTGTTGTAGAATCTACTACATAGGGTACAAGTGTAGATAGAGCCATTTTTGTCCAGCAAACGGACGTTAAAGCTCCTGCCATAATAGTATCACCATGATTTATAAAGGCTAAAATTGTTCCCACGATAATAGCAACCTTAATTGCACGCTTCATTACCTTTGAACTAAAAAATATTGAACTAAAATTTGAAATAGTGGTCATATAAACACCCCATTTAAACGACATCATGTTGTTTATCCTAGTATACTGTGTCTGAGAATTCAAATTAGATTACTATTAAATTAAGGCATTTAATCGCAACTTGTGCGCCTTGGCATCCCGCCTAAAGCACTAAAGCTCAGGAGCAGTTATGACTGACATTCGTTCCCTTTATACGTCTTAAACACCACTCAGAAGCCGCTGAGACCAGTTTAAAGCTTGTTCCTGATAATGTGATCAAGCAGGAGCTCATCACCTATGTACAGGCTGATAACGGTGTTTCAATTGTTCAAAAGACTTACTCGTGACTTTGTTGGCGATAGCCATAATGAAAATCTTGTTGTCAAAGTATTTCGAACTCAACCTGAAGCTTAGGGAGAGTAATATAATTCACAGCTAAACAGATTGATGATCTTGCTCGAGTAGTAGCTAGAGCTTGGAGATAAGTCGAGTGGATTATCCAAGCCTCATCCTGCGGAATATGCTGTTTATTAACCATCAGTTAGCCAAGAACTCTTAAGCATAGAGATGGTGATGTGTCTAAAGTAACCATACGATGAGGATAGTTGGATGTTACGAGATGATAGAGGAAGTGTGGGGTGCTCACATTTGAAGCTCATTATCAAAGATCTACAAACATAGGATAATCAGATCTATCTGCTAACCCCAGCTGTTTCTCTCACTATTATTAGTTTTTTACAATTTGTTACAAAACCCAACTAAAAAAATAATTTAGCTCTTGGATATGTATCATAAAATCAACGTGATTACCTTCGTGTATAAATGAAAGCCTCATATTTTTGTTGGTGTATAAAAAATTATCAGGAAACCTTTTCCCCAAACAAAGTTGTGCCTGAAGGAAAAAAATGACTTTTCTAAAAAAACTGTACCGAAATCAACGTGGATTCCAAATGGCTCATCGGAATTAAATTGTTCAGGGTTATTCTATTTGGGTTAATCTCAACTTCCCCTGTTGAAATGCAACTGTAAAAACCCTCTTCTAGTTTTTCCCCACCCCAACTAGGCGTGGCAAGCATAACAAAGGCGAAAGTGGCTAAGATGATGCGCATTAGTAAAATTTATCAACCTCAGTATATTAGTTACTAATATTCTCCTAGCTATAAACGATTGTCGTTCACATATTGCTCTAGCTGGGTTTCCAATAGTTCTATAATAGTAAAAATTTAGAGACTTCGATTATAATAAAACCATAGATGTTGTGTATCCCAATCAGAATTGGTGTATGCTTTAATCAATGTTCCACGCTCCATAGCTTGAAAACATTCTTCTAAGCTTACTCTTATCCAAGCATAACTAGGCGTAGCGAAAATAACAAAGGCTATAGCGGCTAGGATGATGCGATACATATCAGCAATCCTTGTATTCTTTCTTCACGCATTCTGATGTTAATTCCCGAGTTTTCTCTATTTGTGATGGGGTCATTAACGATCCATAAAATTCGCGATTATGGTAAGCTTGAGCATCTCCATTAGCAATAGCAAGGTTTATCCATAAGCCCATAAGAATAATCTTTTTGAACCCCATAGCCATTAAAGTATAACGTCGCAAGGAAAGTTTGTGCTTTGGCGTGACCCTGTTCACCTGCTAGCAAAAACCATTTAAAAGATTTTTGAGAATATTCGCGGTCGTTATCAAAATAATACAAACCCAATTCAAACTGCGCATCTTGGTTGACCTTGTTTTGCACCAAGTGTGTACCATTCATAAGCGGTTTTAAATCCTTATTCACCCCACCAATACCAATCTGATACATAAAGCCAAGCAAGCTTGTGCCTCAGGGTGACCTTGTTTTGCAGCAAGTGTGAACCATTTCACTGATTCATAATCTTCTTCTTGAAGAAATCTACTATAATAATAATATATTTCCCCAAGGTGATATTGGGCATCAGAGTTGCCTTGTTCAGCTAGTATTTTAAATCCGTTAACCGCTAATTTAAAATAGTGCTTTGCAGTTTTATAATTTTCTTGATTGAAACTCCATCACCATCAAAATATAGACGACCAATATAATATTGGGCTTATAAAGTCGGCTTGCTCAGCAGAGTTTCCATTCCTTTAAAGCAGTTGCGTAATCGCCATTATTATATGCTTCAAAAACCCTTATCCCAGTCGAAGCCCAACTATGTGAGATAAAAGGACAAGTGCAATGTAGCTAGGATGGTGCCCATTATTTTTCTCCATACATCTGGGGTCAGTCTGCAATGTATTCCCATCAAAATCAATATGAGCCACGTTACCATTGTGCTTACGACAAAATACCTGCAGGCCCTATTTCAGTAAAGCCCACATCAACTAAAGAATAGCTCTGTAGTGATGCTGAGTCTGTCTGACCATTAACATCAGCCTCGCATTTTGAGCAGACAATCTGGTGCGCAATAGAGTTGAGAAAGAATAAGTACTGGTAGGTCTGAGGTCATTATCTTGGCGAACATTTGCCCATAGCTATTGAGCCACGACAATTATTTCTCGATAAATGTCATCGTATTCTCAAATAACTGAACATCAAATTGGCTGGCAAAGACATAGTATTTACGGATTTCAGACCCAAAAAATGACCTCAATTCTATCGACCTTATACTCATCACAACTGAATTTTCCTGATGAGTCATTTTTGACCCCACCTTGATAGCAAAGTATGCGCTGTCACTATGTACTCTTATGACTACAGCATATTTCCATTTATCTATCATTTCTTGGGAATAAGTATTTTTTCTGTGTCCCATTTTTTTGTACCAGGGCAATTATACTCGGTAAAAGCAATATTAGTATTCAAAAAATAACAGTGTTATAAGAAGAAAAATTCCTCATTTGATTAATCCTTAAAGCAAATACCTGTTCTGATTGTTATCAATTTGCATAATTAGTTGAATACTGAATGTTCATATTTATGCTAGTTCCGCCTCCAAACGTGTAGTGTTTTCATTGATGCAATATAACCCTTTGCGGCAAACTCAACTATCCCTAATTTATCAATTAATTGAAGTTGGCTTTTAAGATTATTCATCTGATAGAATCGCCCCCAACAGTGTTTTCACGGATACTTATTAATAATCTTTCCTCTGTTTTTCCAGGTCCGAAGAAGCGTCCGTCATTTGCAACTTCCATATTATCTACATTGCTACAAGTATTTTCTTCTGCAAAGCTAGGCGATGCAAACAGTAAAATAGGGAAAATAACCAATATGATCGCATTGCTATTTCCTATTGAAAATAATTTAATATGACGTAACTAGCCTCTTTGCAAACGTCCATGAATCATGCCTTCATTACAGGTGTAATATATTGACCTGTAGCCACATAATGCTCTTGAGGAAGGCTCAAAGAGTACATCTGATTAAGCTGAACCATTAAATCCAATGTTTGCTTCAGTTTGTTCAGTTAATGACTTTTCCAAACATTTATCGACAGTCTGCAATTACCTGAAGCAAATAACCAAGATTTGCGAGTCAGTAAAAAACTGATCTGACAGGCTCCTGACTATCATTTCTTGTATTTTGCAATAGATTAGCAATCCACAAGTATAATGCAGAGCATCTCAGCGCCACATAACCAGCACTGCTTGGATCATCAATATGTTTGCGAAATTTATTGAGGAGGCTCTAACTCAAATCTTCAGACCTTATTTTGATAAACATACTAACCAAATTGTTTAAAATCGCGCTCGATATTACTCTCATGATTGTTTCATGCTAAACATAACTTTATATAGTATATATAGGTGGTACTAATTCAAGACCATAAATTCATCAAATTAATCCTGACGGGTACTAAATTTGGAACTTAAAAAGAGCACATATTTTATAATTAACGCTCATCTAGCTCCATTTCTGCCTCTCTTCGTATGGCTTCAATACCGTAATCTGCATTAGGCCATTTGGGTTTAGGTCGCCAACGCATCCAATCATTGGTTGGTTGATGCCCTAAATAACCTTTATCAGTGAGGATGTATTCTGAGGCGCGTCTGCCTATAAAGCTACCTATTCTGGATCTCTTAATAAAACCATGCTCAATAAGTTTTTTTATAGCTGATTGAGCAGTATTTTTTACTGATATGCAGAATATCTGCCGCCTCAGCCAAGCTTAGTGATATTTTGCCATTATTTTTGCCATGGTAGCGTCTGCAGATCTCTAAATATAACTTACATGCGGCAGGAGGCAGATGTCGCCATGCTTCACTTGCTAAAACGCTGTGCCTCATCTTGTAATTGCTTATCAAGTTCTTCTATATTGCCTCTCTTTCTTTGCCTAGATGAGTACTTAGAGCGCATAGGATCAGGCATCCTCACCTCCTTTACTCTTAGACTTAGGTTTTTTGCCTATAAGGACTCTTGCCCATTCTGAATGGCCATAGAGGGCATCCTGTATGAACACATAGTCTGGCCTCCTTTGGACTGCCTCCACTGCACTCAACACAGTTCTTTCTGATAGCTTTTATGGGAGAGGTGTTGGTTAATCCCATTTCAACGAGAGTTTCCCCTATTTCAAGCGGATTTTTTGCCGACAAAGTGTTGTCCGGTATCCTGACTTCCCTTGAGAGGTTCTTTAAGAAAAAAGGGGCTTTAAGTGGGGTGTTTTTCATAATACACCCCACTTTATTTTCGTTCATGGGCTAGGGAGTGCTTATGAGGGGTGATCTGCTCATTAACCCACTCATCAAGCCACTCAGTCAGGTTTGTAAAACGCTCTTTTATTGATGAGGGTATATTTTGCCCCAGACCCTGTCATAGCCTGTCTAGCGAGGTTGTGGGCGAAGAAGGGAGGCCTAGGCTGTTTAAATATTCTGCGGCCTCTTTTCGGCTTAGTAGTCTTTGCATTTAGAACTCCAAAAAATATTACTGATATAGTTTGGGTATCATTTGCAAGACGTGAGTAGTTAGCAAAAACCTTCCTATTATGAGGGTTTTTTACCACATACGTTTTTTCTGTTGCCTGCTTCTTTTTTTAGAAGTTTGTATCTAAGCAGATCTGTCCTGAGGTAATTGCCAGTCTTGGGACAATAATTCCAGAACATGCTCATCTGAAGCAAAAAATTTGTTTCTTCATAGATGTCGTATTTCTTGGCATCTACAAATATACAAAGCCAATCTAATATATAATCTTCCTGTGAGACATCTTTGACTGGCCTTCCACCACCACGAGGGGGTCTTAGAGATTTGTTAGATAATAACCAGTAATTTAAACTGGGATCTTGGTCTCTGAGTCTTTCTAGAAGGAATAGCACATGGTCTGATGGAGTAGATTTTCCTTTTTTGCAATCGGCTAACAAATCAATTAATCCATCCCATTTCCCAGCTAGTAGATCATTTATTGCTCTTAGTTGAAGGGGATAATAATTATCATCTTTATCTGCCAACTATATCCTCCCATATCTGACCATTGCTGGAATACTTGACGTTTCTGCTCTTTGTATTCTGCAAGGTTATAGATGCCCGCTCACACCGCTTCTGGCAAAGGTTTTATGACCTATACAGGCATCAACAATATGCGGCGGCATTCCTGCTTCATTACAATGGGTATCAAAAGCGTGCCTTAATTGGTGATATGTCCAATGCGGAATATTAATATTGAGCTTTTTCTTTATTTTATCTCCTAGCCAGATGGGCTTCTCGCCATTTACAGAAAATAGGTATGAGCCTTTATTCTTGGTTGGGATAAACTGCTTTGCGAAGGGTTAGATAAATATGGTTATCTAAGCTATTCTTTGCCTTAGCCGCTGGTAACGTCCACCAATCACCATTGATATCATGTTCCTCAAGCGTTGTTGTCTCTCTGTTTCTTTGCACTGTAAGAATGATAAACTTGAGAAGATTTTCCTGAATAGAGGTTAACCGTTTCGATGCTTCCAAATAATTTTGATTTCGTCGAGAGTAATCAGGCGTTTGATAGGTTGGGGTTTTTTAGGAGGAGATCTAGCAAGAGGTGGTTTTCAATATAGTCACGATCTAAACACCAGCTTAACAAACCGCTCATAGCACTCCATATTGCCAATGCCGTTCTATCTTTTCCTTTAGATTTAGCTTCATCAGTAATCGAATAGATATCTGAAGATCGAATATGAATAATCATATGCTTTGATAGGCGAGGTAAAATCAATTCTTAAAGATATTGATCGTATCTTTTCGATGTTTTGGGCTTCGCTCATTTAGATAGACATCGACATATTTATCAAAAGCATCAGCAAGAATAGGAATACTTTGCTTCTTATGTAAATCTTCAAGGTATGTGTGAGATGAAAATTCACTTGCTATCGCTTTGCTCGTTCTCGAGCTTCATCTACAGAGATAACATCACAGCCAGCAATTTTGATCTGTTTAGACCTACCTGACTGTTTGATGCGGCCTTTAAAGACAAATGATTTACGTGTCTTAGTTACACAAACGGCAAATCCCTTAAGTTTATCATCCTACACAAAAATTGGCTTTTGAGGGTCATCACAAAGAAAGCTTGCTAATGAGCTTAGCTGTTAATACTGGCACTAGCACCCCCCATTTGATTTAAGGGGGTAAAGTTGTGAGCATATTGTGAGCAATAATATGATATTAACATTGATATACATTACATTAAGATGATAATGAATGTATAGCAAAAAATTAACTAATATACTGTATTTAAATACTTTAGTTTATTATTTTTGGTTTGGGCAATTGAGTTATTTGTTAGAGCAACTGATTCGTAATCAGTAGGTCGGAGGTTCAAGTCCTCTCAGCAGCACCATAATCAAGATTTACTTGATGACCTAACGCGGGATTAAGGCTTGATAAGCATATGATCTGGTATAAAGTTAAAGACCATGAAACCATCGATAACTTACCTTCTTTTTCTCGCCCTATTTATGATCGGAAAACTTGCAATGGCCAGTGAAATCCAAATTGATATACTTACTGAAGGCACTGGTGATACTGCTGAAACGGGCAAAACCGTCTCTGTCCATTATGAAGGCCAGCTGTTGGATGGGTCAGTATTTGATGCATCAAGACCCAGAGGCCAGGCCTTTCGTTTTACCATTGGGGCGGGGCAGGTCATCCCCGGCTGGGAACAGGGTAACTGGCATGAAAGTCCGGGGAAATCAGCTGACCATCCCGCCAGAACTTGCCTATGGATCATCAGGGGCAGGTGATGTCATCCCACCAGATGCTACATTGATTTTCACCATTGAACTGCTTGAGGTTTCCAACCCCCGCGATACTGGGTCAGGCGACACCTGATGAACTGCTTTCCGCGCAAAAGGACGGGGTGATTATCATTGATATCCGCCGGGAAGAAGAATGGCAGGAAACCGGACTGATTGAAGGGGCGCAACCGATTACCGCGTTTCAGTCCAATGGCAGCCTGCATCCGGAGTTTTCCGGGATAAATTTTTTTGCTGCGGTCGAAAATCCGGACACCCCTATTCTCATCTATTGCCGATCAGGAAACCGGACAACCAGCCTGGGCAACGCATTAATTGATCAATTAGGGATTTTTCCAACGTCACCCATTTATCAGAAGGTATCATAGGCTGGCAGGCAGCGGGCAAGAACACGGTATCCTATCAACCGTAACTGGGCTGATGCGATAAGATTTATCGCAGTTTTTGTTTTCAATTCAATCAAAAACCGTTAAGGATAGGGCATGATTGATATTATGGATGAATAACGCACGCAGATGAATGTCAGCCAATCCTCATTATCGACCCCCATATACTTGAAGTAAAGGATTTGCATAAATCCTATGGAGCGCTTGAGGTTTTAAGAGGGGTAAGTTTTACTGCCCCCAAAGGTCAGGTTATTACCTTTATCGGATCATCCGGATCAGGGAAATCAACACTGCTGAGATGTTGTAACCTGCTTGAATTAAGCCATTCAGGTGAGATTATTTTTAATGGTGAGCCTGTTATATGGAGCGGTCAGGGGGCATCCCGGCAACCAGCTAACCGGCAACAGATTACGGCTATGAGAACCAATTTGGCCATGGTATTCCAGCAATTCAATTTATGGTCGCATATGACCATTCTGGATAATGTGATTGAAGCACCGGTGACGGTGCTGGGGCGGTCGCGGGATATTATGCGAAGTATAGGCCTTGATCTGCTGGATAAAGTTGGGATTGCAGATAAAGCTGATGCGTACTGGCCATCACAATTATCAGGTGGCCAGCAACAACGTGCTGCGATTGCAAGAGCACTTGCTATGGAACCTATGGCTATGCTGTTTGATGAGCCGACTTCCGCGCTTGACCCGGAATTGGAACAAGAGGTTGTTCGCGTGATTAAAGCGTTAGCAGAAGAAGGCCGTACCATGTTACTGGTAACCCATGATATGCGACTTGCCCATGATCTATCAGATCATGTTATATTTCTTCATCAAGGAAAAATCGAAGAAGAAGGGAGCGCCAGAGGATATTCTGGTTCATCCCAAAACAGAACGGTTGCAGCAATTTTTAAGCGCTGGTGCTGTGAGCTGAGATATTAAGCGCTAATATCTTTTGGAGGATGTTATGAAAAAAGTAATTTTAGCAACAGCTTTAGCTAGCATGCTGGCAATGCCAGCCATGGCAGAAACAATCCGCATGGGAACAGAAGGGGCTTACCCTCCCTATAATTTCATCAATGATAAAAACGAAGTTGATGGATTTGAACGCGAGGTAGGTGATGAGCTTTGTGCGCGTGCCAATCTGGATTGCGTATGGGTTGTAAATGACTGGGACTCTATTATCCCAAATCTGGTATCAGGGAATTATGATACGATTATTGCTGGCATGTCCATCACGGCAGAACGTGATGAGGTGATTGACTTCCACTCAGGAATATTTCCCGCCAAGCCCTTCCATGTATGTCGGCCTGTCAGGTGGCAGTGTTGATATAAATGGCGGGGTTATTGCTGCACAGACAGGTACTATTCAGGCAGGTCATGTGGCATCATCTGGCGCAACTCTTGTTGAGTTTGCCACCCCTGATGAAACCATTGCGGCGGTTCGTAATGGTGAAGCTGATGCCGTTCTTGCTGATGGTGATTATCTGATGCCAATCGTTGAATCAGGCGGTGAGTTAGCCGTTGTTGGTCAGGTTGGAATCGGTGGCGGTATCGGCATGGGTATTCGCGAATCTGATTCAGCCCTGAAAGCCAAAATGGATAAAGCGATTGCTTCCATGAAATCTGATGGCACCCTGAATACCATGATTAAAAAATGGTTTGGTGATGATGCGCTGACATTCTAGTCAACGCCGTTCAGGTGAAGCCATAACTATCTGGTCGGGGCAAATTTTTGCCCCGGCTTTAAGGTCTAACCACTGATGCAAGATTAGATATAATCATGTTTTCCTGTACCAATCCCGATCAGATTGAAGGCTTCAACTGGCTTGTCTGTTATCTTGGCACGGCCAAACATATGGCATTCTATCAATCTTTTCTGGTGGTCTTTGTCACTGGTGTTGATAACGGCGCCTCTGGCCATGTTATTCGGGCTTATGGCGGCATCTGCCAGCCGGTCAGCGATACGGATCATCCAATGGCCCGGAAAAATCTATATTGCTATGGTCAGGGGTGTTCCTGATATCGTTTTCTTTCTTTTTGTCCCGCTTGCCCTGGATCAGGGTATTGAATATATCCGCCATCGTATCATGTGTTCTGATCAAACCGGATCAGTCTGGCAGGGCAATGATTTCGTTGTTTGTGATATGGCAAAAATGCCGCTTTCCAGTGCTAGCCCGTGGGTGCATGATGCTTATGGATTTATGCTGGCCGTGACAGCTTATGCCATTGTCTTTGGTGCTTTTGTGGGTAATGTTCTGGCAGGTGCCATGGCGGCAGTGCCGCGCGCTCAACTGGAAACCGGATCAGCCTATGGCATGACAAGGCGGCAGGTATACTGGCGTATTCTTTTCCCACAAATGTGGATTTACGCCTTGCCCGGTCTATCCAATTTATGGGTGCTTCTGATAAAGGCGACGCCATTGCTGTTTCTTGCTGGGGATACAGGATATTGTGTATTGGGCACGAGCTTGGCAGTGCCAAAACATCGGCTTATAGCTACCCGCATCCGGATTGGCGGGTCTGGTATTTTCTGGCCTTGCTGATTTTCTATCTGTTTATAACATGGGTCAGTGAGCGCGTGTTTAGCTGGTTGAACCGCCGGTTTTCACGCGGCCAGTCCATGTTGATGAACAGCCAGCAGCCAGATGGGTAATCCTATGTCTTCATGTCTAGATGCATTTCAGAATTATGGATTACGCGCCATCGGGTATGGCGAACGGTTATTACCCAAGGCTGATATCACCATATGTGAGCAATTTGCCCTGATCGGGTCAGGATTGATCTGGAATATCTTTTTCGGGGTTCTGGCGGTAATGATCGGGTACTGGTTTGCACTGGCGCTGGCGGTTGGAAAAATGTCACGATCATGGTTCTATCGCCAGTTTTCCATCGGGTTTATCTATCTGTTTCGTGGCACGCCATTATTTATCCAGTTTTTCTTTGCCTATGAGCTGTTTGTTTTATTGCGAAAGGTCGGGATCACGCTTGATCTATGGGTGGTTTCGATTGATCTGGAAACGCGCTGGCTGACGCGGGCATGGCTGGGGGCATTACTGGTTTTGATATTCACATCGGCTTATTCAGCGGAAATATTTTATGGTGCCTTGCGGTCAACACCACGGGAGTAGTAGAAGCAGCCATGGCATATGGCATGTCAGGCTGGCAACGGTTCTGGCGCGTGATATGGCCACATATGATGCGGCTGGCATGGCCATCTTATACTAATGAAGCGATCTTTCTGTTTCATGCCACAACACTGGTATTCTTTTCCGGATTTCCGGCATGGCGGCAATCGGGAGATGCGCTTTATTATGCGAATTATTTTGCTGACAAAACATTCAATCCCTTTATTGCCTATCCGATCATTGCCTTTTATTTTATCATATTTACCTTGATGATAATCACCTTGTTCGGATGGATAAACCGCCGCCTAAATCGGCATCTTCCACAGGATGCCAAACGCCGGTTATCTATTCGGCTTAACCTTATTCGCTAGGGGATATGCCGACATCCATGATCAGAGAAACCCATCACATAGCCGCTGATACAGCTGGCACCAGTCATGAATTGACCATCCTTCGTTTCAGGCCTGAGAAACCCTTGGCTAAAATCTATCTGCAAGCAGCCCTGCATGCGGATGAACAGCCGGGCATGCTGGTTCTGCATCACCTGATCCAGTTGCTTACCAAAGCAGAAAAAGAAGACCGGCTTAAGGCTGAGTTTGTCATTTTGCCTATGGTAAACCCGCTGGGCATGGCGCATCTTGCTTTGGCAAGCATCGTGGCCGCTATCATCCGCTGAATGGCCTGAATTATAATCGCAACTGGCCAGACCTTGATGCAATGATCCATAGCAATGATGCCGATTTTTCCAGTCAGCTAACAGATGACGTAGTACATAATCAACAGGTGATCAGACAGGCGGTTAAGGCGGCTATTGATAGCCAGTCACCAACATCTGCACTTGACCGGTTGCGGCATATGGTTATGGCAGAAACCTATGACGCGGATATGGTGCTTGATCTGCATTGCGCGGATGATGCGCTTAACCATATTTATATTGTTCCGCAGTTAATGCCCGAATATCAGGATTTATCCGACTGGATGCAGTCAGCGGCAACAATGACCGCAGAAGATTCCGGTGGTGGATCATTTGATGAGGTATGGCCAGGTTTATGGATCAAATGTGCCAGACGTTATCCGGGGGCGGCATGGCCTGATCTCATGCTTTCGGCGACATTGGAATATCGCGGGGAAAATGCTGTTGATGACCAGATCAACTATCAGGATGCTCTTAACCTATATCAATTTCTGGTGGGGCGTGGATTTATTTCGGGGACGCCGGCAGAATATCCCTCTGGTGGTGTTGAGGCAACGCCGCTTACAGCCGTGGAATATTTGCGAGCTGAACGGCCTTGTCTGGTGATCTTTCAACAACCACTTGGGGCGGTAGTCAGGGCTGGTGATGTGATTGCCGAATTGCTATCGCTTGAAGGTGATGACGCATTTACCGGCAAAACATTGCTTCGGGCTGGCACGGATGGGGTATTTTTTGACAGGAGCCTGATCAAACTGGCCTGGCCGGATCATATTGTGGCAAAGATTGCGGGCAAAACCCCATTAGTGGATGATGGTTATTTGCTGTCAGACTGATGTGATGATAATGATATTGTGATGAAACGGAAACAACAGCATAAGCAGATGATATGCCATATCAGGTTAACCCCGACATTTTTCATTTAAACGCTCCGCCCGTGGCACAGGTGCAGGAATGGATTGATCAATATCAGGGCAACGCGCCCATGATTGATCTTTCGCAGGCTGTACCGGGATATCCGCCACATGATGATCTGAAAGCGGCTCTTGCCAGATATGCAGATGATGAGCGTGTTTTTGGTTATGGTGCCATTGAAGGCGAGCCGGAATTCCGGCAGGTTTATGCTGATCATGTCAGCCAGCTTTATCATAATACGATTATGGCTGATCAGGTGCTGATTTCTTCAGGCTGTAATCAGGCCTTTATCTTTGCCATGATGGGGCTGGCAAAGGCGGGTGATGCCATTCTTTTACCCGAACCGAGTTATTTTAATCATTCTTCCAGTCTGGCTATGTTGGGTATTAAGGCGATTGGTGTCGCTGGTCATCCAGCGCGTCAATTTTTGCCAGATGTTGCCAGTTTCGAGCAAGCTATCACCCCGCAAACGCGTGGTATTGCGCTGGTGAGTCCGAATAATCCGACTGGCACGCGTTATCCGGATGATTTGCTGGATGATTTATTCCGTCTGTGTCAACGTCATCATCTGGCGTTAATCATTGATGAAACCTATCGTGATTTCTGTGATCTGGATATTCAGCGTCCCCATGGTCTGTTTGATCATCCGGACTGGATGGATACCGTGATCCAGCTTTATAGTTTTTCCAAAGCCTATTGTCTTCCCGGATATCGCCTTGGGGCTGTTGTGGCAGGCGCAGATATGATTGCCCAGATGGCAAAGGTGACAGATAATATTCAGATATGTGCCCCGCGTATTGGCCAGAAGGCATTGACTGAAATGTTGCCGAAGCTGACAGAATGGCGACTTGCCAATCAGACAGAAATTACGGCAAGGCGGTTAGCTTTTCGTGACGCATTCGCCGCCCTGCCAGAATGGTCAATCACCAGTGATGGCGGCTATTTCGGATTTGTCCGTCATCCCTATCCTGATCGTAACAGTGCTGAGGTAGCGGCAGCTTTGATGCGCCAGACAGGGCGTTTTGACCATACCGGGGGATTTTTCGGGGCAGAATACGAAGATCATTTGCGGTTTGCTTTTGCCAATGCTGATATAGCGGCTATTGCGTGTCTGCCTGACCGATTATCAGGCCTTTCTATCTGATTGAAAGTGGCTTTCATGACCGGCACTCCGTCCTATTTATGATTTTACGACGTTTTCTATGGCTGGGTCTGACCAGTTTTGGTGGGCCAGTGGCACATATTGGATATTTTCGCATTCTTTTTGTTGAGCAACACAAATGGATATCCCCTGCGGCTTTTCAATCATTATTGGGTCTATGCCAGATGTTGCCGGGGCCCAGTTCTAGTCAGTTAGGTTTTGCGCTGGGGGTTCGCTGGGGTGGTCTTGCTGGTGGCTGCCTTGCCTTTATCGGTTTCACACTACCATCTGCGATAGTGATGATCGGGTTCGGTTATGGTCTGATGCATATTGGGGCTAACCTTGAACAACTGATTAATGCGCTGAAACTGGTGACAGCGGCTGTCGTGCTTCATGCGGTGGTGGGAATGGCGCAAAGTTTTGCTTTTGGTGCGGTCAAATCGATGCTGGCTCTGGCAATGATGAGCGTGGTGCTGTTTATTGATATGCCATTCCTGCATCCATTATTTATCATGATATTTGGCCTGATCGGTATGCTGGTTCTTAGACATGAACATCATGAAGATGATTTGCATAAGGATAAGGGTTGATCCGGTTGCTGATGCTTATCAAAGCCGGTTGATGCCGTTGATCTGGTTATGGGGATTTGCGGCGATATTTGCCATGTTGTTATTTCTGGCTCATCTGAAACCGGATAGCATCTGGATTGCCTTGAGCCAGTTTTATATCGCTGGTTCACTGGTATTTGGTGGTGGTCATGTTGTCTTACCATTATTGCAAGCATCAGTGGTTGAAACCGAACTGGTCACATTAGCGGACTTTCTTGCCGGATATGGCATGGCACAAGTCATTCCCGGCCCCTTATTCACCTTTGGCGGGTTTTTAGGTGCTGTCATGGGGGAAGGCATGGCCGCCATCTGGTTTGGGCTGATCGCTATGCTGATGTTATTTTTGCCATCATTTCTACTGGTGCTGGGGGTGTTGCCATTCTGGGAGATATGGATGCGCTCACGCCTTTTTCAGGCCGCGCTAGCAGGCATTAATGCCGCCGTGGTTGGTCTGCTTGTGGCCGTGCTGATTGATCCGGTTCTGATAACAGCTATTCATGATTATCATGATTTGGCGATTGTCATAGCCGGATTTCTGGTGCTTTTATCCGGACGCATCAATACCGGTTTTGTTGTATTGGCATTAGTTGCCATGGGCTGGTTTATCTAGAGGGGTAAATACTAGCGTTGACGGTTTTCCCAATCTGGTGATGATGAGGCGTCAAATTAACCGGCGGCAGAGGCTGGCGGCCAAGGATAAAATCAGATGCTTTTTCGCCAACCATAATCGAAGGCGCGTTGAGATTACCATTTGTAATACGCGGGAAAATGGAACTATCCGCTACCCGCAGACCATCAACCCCTATGACCCGGCATTCCGGATCAACAACAGCCATGGGATCACTGGCCTGACCTATGCGCATGGTGCCGCATGGGTGATAGGCACTTTCCGCGTGCTCCCGGATAAAATCATCAATGGCATCATCGCTGATAACATGATTGCCCGGCTGAATTTCATCGCCGCGGAATTCATCCATAGCAGGCATGGAAAGAATCTCTCTTCCCAGACGGATGCATTGGCGAAATTCAACCCAGTCATCAGCATGGGACATATAATTGAAACGGATTTCCGGTGCGGTATGGATATCCGCGTTGCGGATATGAACATGCCCGCGGGATTTTGATCGCATGGGCCCAATATGCATCTGGAATCCATGCCCGTCCGCGGCAGCTTTACCATCATAACGGACAGCGGCTGGCAGAAAATGAAACTGGATATCCGGATAGGAAATGCCTTTATCCGACCTTATAAAGCCCAGAGTTTCAAATTGATTGCTGGCACCTATCCCTGACCGGTTGAGCAACCAGCGAAGCCCGATCAATCCCTTGGAAAAGAGATTCATATGCTTATTCAGGGTGATAGGTTTGAGGCAATGAACCTGAAAATAGACTTCCAGATGATCTTGCAGATTTGCCCCCACACCAGGCCGGTCGGCAATCACTTCAACACCTGCCTGTTGCAGAATCTGGACCTGGTCCGATGCCTGACCGTTGCATGATCTGTGGGCTATTGATAGCGCCAGCGGCAAGGATAATTTCCCGTCTGGCGCGCGCTGTGATGGTCTGGCCACCCTGCTGAAATGTAACGCTATCCGCGCGGCCATTGGTGATATCGATTTTATCCACCAATGCCCCTTTGATCAGCCGTACGCCATGATTTTTAATCGCTGGCTTCAGATAGGCATTAGCCGCTGACCAGCGCTGACCTTTCCATATTGTCATATCGGCAGGGCCAAAGCCTTCCTGCTGGTAGCCGTTATAATCTGCGGTGGCATCATAGCCGGCTTCTTCGGCCGCCTTGACAAAAGCATGATGCAACGGATTCTGTCGACTACCGCGGGTGACATGCAGCGGGCCGTCACTGCCGCGAAAACCGCCATCTTGAAAATCAGGGGTATGGCCGCCTTCGTGCCAGTGTTCCATGCGCCGAAAATAGGGTAGAACATTGGCATAATTCCATCCTGTTGCACCTTTTTCTTCCCAATGGGCATAATCACCAGCATGGCCACGCACATAAATCATGCCATTAATGGATGAAGACCCGCCAATCACTTTGCCGCGTGGACAGACGAGCCGCCGGTTATTTAGGGTCGCCTCCGGTTCAGCCAGATACCCCCAATCATAGCGTTTCATATTCATGGGAAAGGACAATGCGGCTGGCATCTGGATAAAGGGCCCTATATCCGTGCCGCCATATTCCAGCACAAGCACAGAATATTTTTTATCTTCTGATAACCGATACGCCATCGCCGATCCAGCAGAACCTGAACCGATAATGATGAAATCAGCATCTTCTATCTGGGTTACCATGGGTCAGGGCTCAATGTCGGTTAGCGTGCCATGTGATATGATCAGCCATGAAACTGGCAACAAAATAATAGGAATGATCATAACCGGGATGTTGCCGGAGCGTGAGGGGAATGCCGGCCTTTTCGGCGGCCTCTGCCAGCAAATGTGGCTTGAGATGTTCATCAAGAAAAGCATCGGCTAACCCCTGATCAACCAGCATATCGCCCTTCCAGCCATGGCTGGCCATTAATGCGGTGGCGTCATGTAATTGATGGGCGGCGGCATCATCCCCAGATACACTGGTAGAACATTCTGCCCCCAGCCGCTTGCCATTGCTGATGATATCGGGGCGAATGCCGATACTGACCGGAACAGATGCGGATGTTTCATGGCTAGGGTCAGGGCACCATGACCGCCCATAGAATGGCCGGTTATGCCCATGCCTCTGGATGATATATCTCTTCCCAGTGCCGTATTGATCAGATCAGGTAATTCTTCGGTGATATACCGATCCATGGCAAAATGTGGTGCCCAAGGCGATTGGGTAGCTGTTAGATAAAATCCTGCACCCCTGTCCCAGAAAATAATCATTGCTGTTAGCGACATTTTCCCCGCGCGGTGATGTGTCGGGGAATACCACAGCCATATTATGCTGGGCGGCGGCGGCTTGGGCGCCCGCCTTGGTGGCGGCATTTTCCCATGTGCAGGTTAACCCCGACAGATAGATGAGGACACTATCAGGCTTGCCATGTTCAGGGGTGAATAAGGCCCAGTCCATGGAACATTGCGTGGCTGTACTATCATGACGAAAGACACGATGCGTGCCCCCATCATGCGGGTCTCGGCTATGGTTTGCATGGGTGTCCTGTCTGTTAAGTTTGTTTTCTTTCCCGCCAGTTAAAATTCCACAACTGAGCGGATGCTTTTGCCTTCATGCATCAGATCAAAAGCGGTATTGATTTCTTCCAGTGGCATCTTATGGGTAATCATCGGATCAATCTGAATTTTTCCATCCATATACCAGTCGACAATTTTCGGCACATCGGTACGGCCACGTGCGCCGCCAAAAGCGGTGCCACGCCATGACCGGCCGGTCACCAGCTGGAACGGACGGGTGCTAATTTCCTGACCAGCACCGGCCACCCCGATAATGATGGATTCGCCCCATCCCTTATGACAGCATTCCAGCGCGGTGCGCATGACACTGGTGTTACCAATACATTCAAAACTGTAATCCGCGCCGCCGCCGGTTATTTCCACCAGATGCGCGGCCAGATCGCCTGATACGTCATTGGGGTTAACAAAATGGGTCATGCCAAATTTTCCCCCATGCTTTTTGTCGTTGTTCATATCCACCCCGACAATCATATTCGCGCCAATCAGCTTTAGCCCCTGCAGAACATTGAGCCCGATGCCGCCAAGCCCGAACACAACCGCATTACATCCCGGTTCGGCTTTGCTGTATTGATCACCGCACCGATGCCTGTCGTCACCCCGCAACCGATATAGCAAACTTTATCAAATGGCGCCGCCGGATTAATCTTTGGCCAGCGCGATTTCAGGCAAAACCGTATGATTGGCAAAGGTCGAGGTTCCCATATAGTGAAAAATAGGCTTACCATTCATGGAAAACCGCGACGTGCCATCTGGCATAAGCCCCTGACCTTGAGTGGTACGGATAGCCTGACACAGATTCGTTTTCGGATGCAGGCAATAATCACATTCCCGGCATTCCGGTGTATAGAGAGGTATCACATGATCACCGGGCTTGAGCGAGGTAACTCCCGCACCAACTTCAAGCACAACACCGGCGCCCTCATGTCCCAAAATGGCAGGAAAGATGCCTTCAGGGTCAGCGCCTGATAAGGTAAACTCATCAGTATGACAGATGCCGGTAGCTTTAATTTCAACCAGTACTTCACCTGCTTTCGGGCCTTCCAGATCTACTTCCATAATCTCAAGTGGCTTGCCCGCTTCAAGGGCAACAGCAGCACGCGTTTTCATGATTTCCTCCAATATTATCTTTCGATTTCACTCAATCCTGCAATAGGATAATATGGTGGTGCGCAATTAAGCAAGCCAGATATCTCTAATGCTTTGATTTTTTGTCTGACTTCATGAAAGTCTGATAGCATGATTTAACGGTTTACAAGATGATAGCTTGATGGGCTGATAACGATACCAGAGGCATATCTATGTTACATATAAATGATTGGCTGATTCCTGGCTTTGACCTGTCTGGCTGGTGCAGCAAGTCCCGGGCCTAGTGTTGTCGTATTGATCCGCAGTGTCACCAGCACAGGTGTGATGGCGGGCGTGATATTCGGCATTGTCCCACGGATTGGGGATTCTGATTTATGCCGGGCTGGTTTCACTGGGGTTAGTTTCGCTTCTGCTGTTATCCCCATTTTCTATTTATCCTGATTCAGGTGGTGGGCATCTGTTTTCTGGTCTGGATTGGCGGGCATATGATCAGGGCCGGCATAAAGGATATTCGGGGTGGTGGCATTAATGATCATGCCCATAAAGCTGATATAAATCTTTTCTGACACATTAACCCCTTTGCCATATTGGTTCCATGCCCGTGACGGGTTTCTGATCGCTTTCCTGAACCCGAAAGTGGCGGTGTTCTTCACCGCTGTCTTTAGCCAGTTTCTGACAGTCGGCCAGACGGCCCAGATACGGATACAGATGGCAGCAACGGCATGGATCGTTGATACATTGTGGTATATGTTGCTGGCATCTATATTTGGCTTGCCAATGATTTTACGATGGTTCCGGCGACATGCCAGTCAGATCAATCTGATCATGGGGGGCATATTGATTTTTCTTTCGGGGGTAATCGCTTTATCGCTCATGACCTGAAATGATTATTTGCAATGAAAATTAGATTTATTTCTACAGGACATCAGGCTATGATGCGGCGAAAATGACAAATAGGCTAATGGGGATATATCCATGACATTCAGGGCATTATTGCTAACAAGTGAAGATGACGCTAAGCCAGTTGCTCAAGTGACAGAATTAACAGATGCGGATTTGCCAGATGGTGATGTTGTTGTCGATGTATCTTATTCGGGCCTGAATTTTAAAGATGGCATGTGTCTGACTGGGTTGGGTCGACTGGTGCGAAGTTATCCCCATATTGGCGGCATTGATATGGCTGGCGTGGTGCATTCATCGAAAGATGAACGGTTCAAAGCCGGTGAAGCCGTTATCCTGACTGGCTGGCGTGTTGGTGAAGCATGGTGGGGCGGCTATGCGGAAAGGGCATGTGTGAAAGGTGACTGGCTGTTGCCGATGCCGGACGGGTTTACCGCAAAAACGGCAATGGGTGTTGGTACGGCTGGATTTTCTGCCATGCTGGCGATTATGGCACTCGAAGATGCTGGCGTTACGCCTGATAAGGGTCCTATTCTGGTGACTGGTGCAACAGGTGGTGTTGGCTCGATATCCGTGCAATTACTGGCACGGCGTGGCTATGATGTGGCGGCGGTTAGCGGCAAACCAGATGCAGAACAATTCCTGAAACCTCTTGGGGCGCAGGAGATTCTTCCGCGTGAAGAGTTTGCGGCATCAAACAGACCATTGGAAAGCGCCCGCTGGGCTGGCGTGATTGATAATGTGGGCGGTGACATGCTGTCACGCATTCTTAGTCAGGTGAATTACGGCGGTGCTGTTGCCATTGTTGGTAATGCCGGCAGTAATAATATCAACACAACAAATATTCCGTTTATGTTACGCGGGATAAAAATGCTTGGCATTGATAGTGTCATGCAACCGAATGACCGGCGTAAAGCCGTATGGGCCGAACTGGCCAAGACACTGGATGCGGATCAATTTGCTTCGGTTATTCATCCGATTTCACTGGCAGAATTGCCTGAATATGCAGATAAAATTCTCAGCGGCAATATCAGTGGCCGGATAGTTGTTGATCTCTCTCTATAAATCTGTCCTGCTAAACATGTTTTTATTATGGAAGTTTTAAGATGTCTTTTTCTATTGCAATTGGCCCCAGAATTCGTAAATCACCATTTTTCGATAAAACCGTAGAAGCTGGCGTCAGCCATTTTTCCACCTATAATCATATGTATATGCCCGTTTCATATGGTGATCCTCTGGCTGAATATGATCGGGTTATCAATCATGTTGATATTCGTGATGTGTCTGTTCAGCGTCAGGTTCGGCTCAAAGGCCCTGATGCGGTGCGACTGGCACAGTTATTGACGCCGCGTAATCTGGATAATCTGGAAATTGGTAAGGGCCTTTACATGCCTATCTGTAACAGCAAAGGCACATTGGTGAATGATCCGGTGTTGTTGCGCCTTTCCGAAGACGAATTATGGCTGTCCATTGCTGATAATGATACGCTGATGATGGCCGAAGGGTTCATCTGTGCGCTTGGACTGGATGTTGATGCGTCCGAACCCGATGTTTCACCCTTGGCAATACAGGGCCTAAATCCCATTATGTTGCCCGTGATTTGCTTGATGATACCCCATTGCGATTAAGTTATTTCGGGTTTTATGAAACAGAATTACAGGGCATTCCGCTGGTAGTGGCCAGATCAGGGTGGAGCAAACAGGGCGGCTATGAATTCTATTTGCGCGATGGCTCCAAAGGTGGCCAGCTCTGGGATCTTGTCATGGAAGCAGGAAAGCCATACCAGATAGGGCCAGGGGCGCCGAATTATATTGAACGCGTGGAAAGTGGAATTATTTCCGTTAATGCGGATACAGATGAACATTCCAATCCTTATGAAATGGGGCTTGGCGTGATTTGTGATCTTGATCAGGATGTTAATTTTATTGGCAAAGCGGCATTGAAAAAAATCAAAGCCGAAGGGGCAAAGCGGGCATTCTGCGGCATTATCATGGACGGGGCACCATTTTCTGCGACTAATGAAAATCCCTGGCCTATTTCACTAAATGGCAGCTTTGTCGGTTATGCCACGGCAGCGGCATATTCGCCGCGTATGGATAAAAATATTGCGGTTTGCCTGATGACTAATGAAGCTATTGCGGCGGCGGCGGATATGGTTGTTGAAACCAGTTATGGCATTCGCAATGCGACGGTCACCAGCTTGCCATTTATGCCACCATCCACAAAAGTACCAAAAGAGCTATTATCATGAGTAAATCATTTGGCTTTGACACATTAGCATTGCATGCTGGTTATACCCCTGATGACAGACATGGGTCACGCGCTGTTCCTATTCATCAGACAACGTCATATATGTTTCATGATACCGAACATGCGGCATCACTCTATAATCTTGAGGTGGGGGGCATCTCTATACCCGGATTTCCAATCCAACTATTGCGGCACTGGAAAACCGCTTGGCTGCCCTTGATGAAGGCGTTGCGGCTGTTGCTGTTGCAACAGGTATGTCTGCGGTTTTTCTGTCAATTATCGCATTAGCATCACAAGGTGATCATATCGTCGCCTCTTCGCAAATGTATGGCGGTAATATTAATTTGCTTGAACATACGATGTCACGTTTTGGCGTTACCACCAGCTTTGTTGATCCAACAGACCTTGATGCGATTGCTGCCGCCATCAGACCAAATACCAAGATGGTTTTTGGTGAAGTTATCGGCAATCCGGGACTGGATGTGATGGATGTTGCCGCCGTCGCTGAGGTTGCTCATGCTGGTGGGGTTCCTCTGGTTATTGATGCGACGTTGAACACACCATATCTGATCAAACCGATAAAACATGGTGCCAATATCGTTATCCATTCGCTGACCAAATGGATTGGTGGGCATGGGGTTGCCATGGGAGGAATTATTATTGACGGGGGTAATTTTGACTGGGGACAAAATGATCGCTTCCCGACATTGACGAAACCACATTTTGCCTTTCAGGAGGTCAATTTATGGGAAGAGTTTGGCCCGGCTGCTTTTTCCATGCGGGTACGAAGTGAAGGCATGTATAATATTGGCCCGACATTAAGTCCGACAAATGCGTTTCATATACTGCAAGGACTGGAAACACTGGGTATGCGGATGGAACGGCATATATCTAACACGACGGAACTGATTGCATTTCTTCAGAACCATGATGGCGTGGCATGGGTAAATCACCCCAGCCTTGCTGATCACCCGTGCCATGATGTTGCTATGCGGCAAATGCCAAAAGGGGCCGGATCAATCGTGACCATGGGAATTAAGGGTGGCCGCATGGCAAGTCAGGCCTTTATCGAAAAGGTTGAACTGGCTTCGCATCTGGCCAATGTTGGTGATGCAAAAACGCTGGTGATTCATCCGGGTAGCACAACCCATTCACATATATCTGCTGATGCCATGAAAGCCGCAGGGTTAACAGATGATCTGATCCGGATTTCTGTCGGGTTAGAAGATATAGATGATATCAAGGCAGATTTTGATCGTGCCATCAATTTTGCGGTGAAAAAAACATCATCTAAAGGTGCTTGAGCTTATGCAGATAATGATAAATGATGCTGATATTTTTGTTTCTACAGGTGGCCGCGAACCAGATAAAGATGCCCCTGTTCTGTTGTTTATTCATGGCAGTGGACAGACGCATCTGACCTGGCTTCTGCAAGCGAGTATTTGCAAATCGGGGCTGGTCTGTCATGGCTCCGGATTTGCCGGGGCATGGGCTCAGCAAAGGTCGCCGCTTACCAGTATCGAAGATCTGGCCGATTGGTGTCATGATCTTATTTGTCAGGCAGGCCATGGAAAGTAACTGTTGTTGGTCATTCCCAAGGAGGACTGGTAGCATTGGAACTGGCCAGACGATATCCGGATGTTATTGCCGGTATCGGTCTGATTGCACTGGCATTAACAATTCCGGTTAACCCACAACTCATTAATATGGCCGAACATAATGAACCTGCTGCCTTTAATGCCATGGTGAGAGAACGGGCCATGGACGTGATGGTGCGTTTCATGATCACACCATGCCGGGAAATAGCCATATCAATCTGGGCAAACGCATCATGGCTAGTAATGATGAAGGCGTATTGGCCATTGATCTTAAGGCATGTGACGCTTATCAGGGCGGTGAAACGGCGGCGGCCAGCATCACAGCCTGCTCTTATTATTCTGGCAAAAGAAGACAAGATGACACCAAGCAAGCGAGGATATGAACTGGCTAAGGCTATTCCGCATGCCGAATTGGTTGTGATAGAAAATGCTGGCCATATGTTGCCGGTTGAACGCAGTGATGATGTTAATAAATCATTACGCCGGTTATTTGAAAAAACAGGAGCATAATTTTTCATGACAAGTCATTTCCCTGATATCCCGTTTTCGTCCATTGCCGTCATTGGTGCGGGTACGATGGGTAGTGCAATCGCCGGACAAATTGCTAATGCTGGCCTTGATGTATTATTGCTTGATATGCCGGATGATGATGCCGAACATGTTAACCGGCCGCAGCATGGAAGCCGTGGAACGGCTAAAGAAATCTGATCCGCCTGCTTTGTTTTCCAAATCATGTGCTGACCGTATCAAGACAGGTAATATCCGTGATGATATGGCAAAGCTTGCCGATGCAGACTGGATTATTGAAGCGGTGGTCGAACGGCTGGATATCAAGAAAGCCCTTTATCAACAGCTGGCTGAGGTTATTCCGGATCATGCTGTTGTCACATCAAATACATCCACCATTCCAATTCGTGTGCTGATTGAGGATATGGATAAGGATTTTCGCCGCCGGTTTGCCATCACCCATTATTTTAATCCGGTGCGCTATATGCGCCTGCTGGAACTGGTCGAAGGTGAGGATACAGACGCTGATATCATGGCAAAACTAAAAGATTATGAATGACCGTGTTTTGGGAAAAGGCGTTGTGCAATGCCGCGATACGCCGGGCTTTTTAGGAAACCGTGTTGGGGTTTATGCGCTTCAGGTTGGTCTGGCTGAAGCATATGATCAGGGCTTATCGCTGGAACATGCCGATGCCGTGATGGGTCGCCCAATGGGTATCCCTAAAACAGGAGTATTCGGTCTTTATGATCTGATTGGTGTTGATCTGATGTCTGACGTGGTAGCAACATTAGCAACCATTCTTCCTGCTGATGATAGTTTTCATGCAGTGGGAAGGATCATAATCCGGTGGCTAGCACCATTGCATCAATGCTGGCAGATGGCCATAAGGGTGATAAATCAGGTGGGGGGTTTTATCGCGAAGATCGCACCATGATGATTGATCTGGCTAGTGGTGATCTGGTCAAGACAGGGGAAAATCCATCAAAACTCATTGATACAGCAAATGCCATGATGGCGGCAGGCGATGATGCGCTTGTCCTGATGATTAGCCCGCCCGACAATACAGCAGACGCCTCACTGGTGCGTTTTGCCCGTCGTGTTCTGGGTAAAGTTTTTGCTTATGCGGCTTCTCTGATACCGGCGGGAACACAGCCCCCCCAAGATATTGATGATGCGATGAAACTGGGCTTTAACTGGCAACGTGGGCCGTTTGAGATGATGGACGCCATAGGTCATGATACGGTCAGAACCATGATCCGTGAAATCTGATATGGATATCCCGCCTATTCTGGCGGACAGAGCATGTGAATGCCTTTTATCAGCCCAAAGATGGCCAGTTGATGGTAGCGGCATTTACCAGAGAAGATCAGACAGCGGATATGCGGCCAGTTAATTTGCCGCCGCGCACCATTCGTTTTCATATGATGCGCCGTTGCCTGACTCCGGTACAACAAAACAAGGCCGCCAGTCTATTTGCGCTGGACGGTGATATCAGGCTGATTGAGTTTCATTCCAAAGCCAATGCCCTGACTGATGAATCTATGGAAATTGTTGCCGCCGCCGCCACAGATCATGGCCGTGGTATTATTATCCATAATGATGCCCAGCATTTTTCGGCGGGGTGGATTTAACCTCTGTTCTGGCATTAATCAGGCAACAGGACTGGGCAGGAATTGATGCTTTTCTGATCCGGTTTCAGGATGCGGTTGCAGCCATGCGTGATGCGCCGGTTCCGGTTATTGCGGCCCCTTCAGGGCTGGCCATTGGTGGCGGGTTTGAAGTGATTGTCCATGCTGATGAAGTCATAGCTCATGGTAATTCAGTGTTTGGATTAGTTGAAGCCGCTGTCGGGGTTGTTCCCGGTGGGGCGGCGTCAAGGAAACCGATGCGGCGCTGGCTTGATGCAACAAACGATCCTGAAACAGCGGCATGGAAGACCTGGATGCAGATTGGCTATGCCCGCACTGGCACCAGTCCAGAGGAAAGCGCAAAGCTTCAATATTTTCTACCCGAAAGGGATAGGATGGAAATGAACCGTGATAAGCTTCTGGCTAGTGCGATGGAACGTATCGAAACTATTCATAGCGCCGGATATATGCCACCCAAAGCTCCGCAATTAACCTTGCCTAGCGTGGATTTGCGTAAAAAAATGTCTGATTTCATGGATAAGGGCATTGCAGATGGGTTGTTTTTACCACATGATAAAACGGTTGCAATGGCGGTTGCTAGCATTGTCGTCAGTGATACCGATGGTGAAGAAACTGTATCTGAACGGGATATGTTTGCGCGTGAAAGGCGGGCCTTTCTGGCTTTAGCAAAAACAGAACCTACGCTGGAACGTATTTCGATGCATTAATGGAAAAGGGGCAATCTATAAGAAATTGATTGCCAGAGATGATTTGGAGAATAGTTAATGACAAACCCGTATGATGCCTTTCCGGCGGTTTCAGCAAATTATGTTCCTCTATCACCTTTATCATTCTTGCCACGGGCGGCATCAATTTATCCTGATGGTGATGCCGTTATTCACGGCAAACGCAGATATTCATGGCGTGAAACCTTTAACAGATGTCGACAGCTGGCAACGGGATTGAATGCTATCGGGGTTAGTAAAGGCGACACGGTATCCATTCTTGCCCCCAATATTCCTGAAATGGTTGAGGCGCATTTTGGTGTTCCGGCAAGTGGCGGGGTTTTGAATGCAATCAACACCCGGCTTGATCCGGAAACAATTGCCTATATCCTCGGTCATGGGGAATGCCGGGTTTTGCTAGTTGATCAGGAGTTTGCGGAAACAGCCAAACACGCGCTGGCCGCCATGGATCCGGCAGATGTGGCAAAGATCACGGTGATTGATATCATTGACAACGCGTATCAGGGAGATATCAACCCTATCGGATCAATGGATTATGATGCGCTTCTGGCAAAGGGGAATGTAAATGATCCATGGCAATTGCCAGAAAGCGAATGGGATGCGCTGACCTTGAATTATACGTCAGGGACAACTAATCGACCGAAAGGTGTCGTTTATCATCATCGCGGGGCATATCTGTTATGTATGGGAACGATCAGCGACTGGTTTGCGGCGAAAAGACCATGTTATTCTGGCGCTTGTTCCATTATTCCATTGTAATGGCTGGGGGCATAGCTGGACAATGGCAGCACTTGGGGGGACAATTATTTGTACTCGTGCTGTTTCGGCGAAAGTGATCTTTGATTCTATTGCGGATCATGGCGTTACCCATTTTGGTGGCGCACCGATTGTTCTATCCATGATCATTAACGCCGAGGAGAATATCAAACGGCCTATCCCCGAAGGAATACAGGTTGTAACAGCCGGCGCCCCACCACCACCATCTGTTATCACCCAGATGGAAGCGCTTGGGTTTGTTGTCACACATGTCTATGGCCTGACCGAAACTTATGGCCATGTGACCATGAATATCTGGCATGATGAATGGGATCAGGATGATAGCAAAAACCGTGATCTTCTCTTGGCGCGGCAAGGTGTAGCCATGACATTTTTGGAAGAACAGGATGTTGTGGATTCGGAAACCATGACACCTGTTCCTGCCGATGGATCAACCATTGGTGAGATTGTGTTTCGTGGCAATACGGTGATGAAAGGATATTTCAAAAATCCTGACGCTACTGATGAGGCCTTTTCCGGCGGCTATTTCCATACGGGTGATCTGGCGGTCAAACACCCTGATGGTTATGTCCAGATTATGGATAGGTTGAAAGATATCATCATTTCTGGCGGCGAAAATATCTCATCTGTTGAAGTTGAAGCAACCTTGCACAAACATCCTGCTGTTGCGCTGGCAGCGGTTGTAGCCATGGCTGATGAAAAATGGGGTGAAGTGCCTTGTGCTTTTGTTGAATGTAAAGGTGATATTGCCCCTAGCGAAGATGAACTTATTGCCTTTTGCCGTGAACATATGGCGTCCTTTAAGCGACCAAAGAAAGTTGTCTTCACAACCATCCCGAAAACCTCAACAGGTAAAATGCAGAAATTCGAATTACGCCGGATGCTTAAGGACGGCCAGTTCAGCTGATTGACAGATCAGGCGGAAGAAGCGTTAACCCAAGCACATAACTATCCGGCAGAATTAATCCATCCGGCATATCTGTGACTGTTGGGAATTGATCTGGTAAATGCGCTGGCGACTGCTGTTCAGCTTCAGCGATAACGCTTTCCATCATCATCCCTCCCTGATCATTGGAACAAATCCGAAAGATATCCGATTGATAGGTTATGTCAGGATATCGGGCAGATTGTTGCCGCTGGTGCCATCCTTCCTGTCGTTCAATGCGTATACGCGGGGTGACCAGTATGATCGGCAATCGTTGCATCTCATCATCCAGCCTGCGGCCTTGTGGTGCCCATAATACCTGCTCGCATCTTGATATCACTGGCCAGCCGAATGATAGCTGTCTGATCAGCATTGGTGGCGGTGAGCGTATCAAGCCGACGATCAGCCCGGATATGATATGTCCGGCCGCCCAGCATCCATGCACCGCCATGATCAAGTCGGGCATCAGCCAGTTGCAGGATAGCGTCCTGTGAAAGCGGCAAGCGCATGTGCTAATCCCGTTATCGGCAAGGCTGGTGGGTAATTCATGCCAGCGTTGACGTCTTAGTTCAGGGCCCGCATCCCGCCAGATAGTGACCTCATCATGGGGACGCTGGCATCCACTGCATCCGCTATGTTCGGTGTGATCACATATACCAACACAAGGGCTATGTGATGATGTGTCATAATCCAGCGCATCTTCAAGCATGGCATGATAGGTCATATCTATGTTAGTCATTCGCTTTGATCCTGATTAATCCCAGTTGCTGTTCTTCTTTAAGTGTTGCGGCCAGACCAGCATGATAATCGGGGTAAAGTAAATCAAGCCCGATAGCAGATTTCAGTTTGCTGGAATCCACGCATCTGGCCGTGGCATAAAAACTCCGTGCCATGGCTGACATATCAGCATCGGCAAAATCTACGGGATCAGGCGGATCTACACCTAGCATCTCTGCTGCCTTTCTGATCACTTCCCCGGCCTCGCTAGGGTTGCCATCGGCACAATTCAGCACCCGACGTGGCATAGGCTGTTCCATGGCTGCTATGATAATGCGGGCAAGATCAGTAACGTGAATACGATTAAACAAATGCCCCGGTTTACGGATAATCCGTGCCTTGCCAGATAATAATGCCTGAAAGGCTGACCGCCCAGCACCATAGATACCAGCGGCGCGGAATATTCTGCCCCCAGTTGATCCTGCCAGTCCATTTCAGCCTGTCGTCGCCACTGGCCGCGTGTTGATATGGCATCTGTGGGGCTGTCTTCATTAACCCATCCGCCATCTGCTTCGGTATAGACGCTGGTAGCGGAAACATAGCCTGCCCATAAACCACGCTCTGCCTTAATAGTACTTAAGGCGTTTCCATGTGCGGCCAGCACCGGGTCGGTGCCGCCAATAACAGCAATGGTGGATAGAACATGGGTGACACCAGCAAAGGCGCGGTCAGGATCAGAAATGGGCTCATCCGCGGCAAAGTTAAATACCTCAACAGATGAAGGAAGGGCATGAATGCCGCTGTCAGGGCGCATGCCGCCCCTTTTGGTTCCACGCACATGCCAACCCTTTTCCACAAGCATCCGTGCCAGTTTAGTGCCGGTGAAGCCAAGACCAAAAATAAATATAGTGGGTTGATAAGACATGATCTGAACTTTAACTTTTTCCGTCATCTTGGCAAGGCGGAAATTCCATTGCGCTTCATGATAGCAAAGGCTATGACAGGATAACGTTATCAAAAGCGAAAAAAAGGGATGAATATGACCAGGATCACGGCTCTGGACAATGGCGATGGCTTTGGCCATATTGACCGCCGCGGCGATAGCGGCAATAGCACTCTATACCCTAACAGACCGGTTGGCGCGTGAAAAAATGGAACCGTTTTTCCCGCATCTGGCTGACGCTTCGTTTGAACTGGTATCTGCAAGTGGCGGGGCAATAAGCAATAATGATCTGATTGGTCAGCCAAGATTGATGTTTTTCGGATTTACCCATTGTCCGGAAATTTGTCCGACAACACTTTACCGGTTGTCGAGTATAGCAGAGAGGCTGGATGCCACAGACCAGCTGGGGATTGTATTTGTTACGGTTGATCCGGAAAGAGATACCGCCGCTTACCTTGCCGATTATATCAGTAATTTTGCCCCCAATATTACCGCATTAACCGGAACGCCGGCAGCGGTTAGGCAACTGGCTGATCACTATCGGGTTGTTGTACAGAAAGTTGATCTTGACGATGGGGATTATACGGTTGATCACACAGCGTCGGTATTTATGTTTGATCGTAAAGGGGAGTTTTCTGGTATCATTGCCTGGGGTGAGGCTGATGCAACCATAGAAGAAAAAATCAAAAAGACTGTTAAAATAGATGACATGGGATAGATAAGCCATATGGCTAAACAGGTGATTATTATAGGTGATGGGGTGGCAGGATTGTCTATGGCGCTGGCCATGGCAAATGCTGGTAAGTCCGTTACATTAATTGGTGCAAAAAAAGATTCTACCGATATCATGCCGGGCGGTGTTCAGATGGCGGCGAATGGCTGGTCAGCCCTGCATGCGCTAGGTTGTGATGCGGCCGTTTGGGAACATGCAAACCGGTTGACACTGATGCGGATTATGTCCCTCGCCAATGGTCATAATCTTGTTAGTATTCCACTTGATGAACAACATAGCCGACAGCCCTATGCTTCGGTGACTCGTCACGGGCTATTATCATCTTTATCCGCGGCTGTTGACGCATGTTCCTTGATAACGCGCATCACAGCGACCATTTCAGATATCGAACATCATGCTGATCAGGTGACGGTTACTGATGAAGATCACAATAGCTATCAGGCAGACTGGGTTTTTGGTGCGGATGGAATGATGGGGTTATGCCGGCAATATGTCGATGGCGGCATTAGCGTTAAATCTGGAAAAGCCAGTCGCTATGCCTATCGGTTTCTATTGCCCCTACATCAATTGCCGCCAGTATTGTCTTCGGCGTCAACCAGTGTCTGGCTGGGGCAGGATGGCCATATGGTGCATTATCCCCTTTCAGATGGACATTTCAATCTTGTGGTCATGACACATGGCAGTGATGATAAAGACCAACGCTGGGCGTCGGTAAAGACTCTCCTTCAGGCGCATCCATGGCTAGAAGAAACTGATCCCATGCTGTCAGAGGATAAAGCGCATATCATACCATTACAATCATGGCCACGCTGTGATAGCTGGATCAGGGGAAGGGTTGTCATCACCGGCGATAGCGCCCATCAGATGCCCCCACATCTGGCACAAGGTACTGGTCAGGCGTTAATTGATGCGGCTAGTTTAGGACAGATGATATCCGGTGGTATGACCATGACAGATGCTATTCCGGCATGGGCTGGTCAGCGTATGCGGCGGATCAGATCGGTGCTGGCATCAGCCGAACAAGCCGGAAAAGTATTTGCGCCACCGCCAGTTCTTTCCCCGGTTAGAGATATGATGGTGGGGCTTGGTGGGATGGCGATCATGCCGCGTATTCTGGATAAAATCTGGTCAGATCAGTTATAAAAAACCCGCAAACAGATATCTATTTGCGGGTTGATGATCGATATCAATATGGGGATTTATTCACGGTTTCCAATTAACTGGATCAGGAATAAGAACATATTGATGAAATCGAGATATAGCTGAAGCGCACCATGAATGGATTTTTTCTGGGCAGTGCTATAACTATCAGACGCCATATACATCATCTTGATTTTCTGTGTGTCGTAAGCGGTCAGACCAGCAAAGATCAGAACACCGGCAACACTGATTAGCAGACCCATTCCCATGGAACCGACAAACATATTGACAATCATGGCCAGCAGAAGACCAACCACGCCAATCATCAGAAAGGCACCAAGTGGCCCCAGATCACGTTTGGTCGTATAACCATAAATGCTGAGTGATGCAAAAGCCGCGGCAGTAATGAAAAAGGCGCGGGCAACGCTTTCACCTGTATAGACGATCAGGATAGAAGATAGGGAAATACCCATCAAAGCAGCAAAGGCATAAAATACACCCTGAGCCTTAGATACGCTCATGGCATGAATGCGAGCGGAAAGCCAGAACACCATAGCTAATGGCGCCAGAGCAATAACCCATTTCAAAGGTGACAGATAAATGGCTTCACCAAGCGGGGTTAGCAGCGTGATGCTGCCCACTTCACCTGCAACAGTGAGCATTTTCGTGCCATAAGCGGCAAGGCCTGTCACTGCCAGTGCGGTGGTCATATAATTATAGACCCCCAGCATGTAGCTTCTCAAGCCTTCATCGATAGCGGCTTGGTTGGCTACGGTTGAATTCATATAACGATGGTCGTTCATGTCATCCTCCGATTCAAACGAACAGTTTTATCTATTCTTAAGATAAACATTACTTGTGGCGATTTCAAGACAAACCTATCAGGCAGTGATCGCTTTTATCTGGCTTTTTCGCAAACGTTCTGATGCGGTTTTCAGCTGGCCACATGCAGCAAGGATATCTTCGCCTCTGGGCGTGCGGATAGGGCTGGCATACCCGGCTTTCATGACAATCGCGGCAAAGCTGTCAATGCGGTCATCTGTTGATCGTTCATAGCCACTTCCCGGCCATGGATTAAAGGGGATCAGATTAATTTTAGATGGTATTCCCTTGATCAGTTTTACCAGTGATCGCGCTTCGGCATCGCTGTCATTAATCCCGTCAAGCATAACATATTCCCATGTAATCCGGCGCGCATTGGATAGTCCCGGATACTGGCGGCAGGCGTCAATCAGGGTTTTCAAGGGTATTTGCGATTGATTGGGACTAATGTATCACGCAATTCATCATTGGTGGCATGTAATGATATGGCCAGATTAACCTAATTCTTCTCCGCACCGCATGATTTCAGGCACAATACCAGAGGTCGATAGCGTAATCCGCCGTTTGGATAACCCGATGCCTTCACCACTCATGATAATTTTTAATGCCTTGGCTACGTTGTCATAGTTAAATAAGGGTTCACCCATACCCATCATGACGATATTAGTCAGCCGTCTGCCATCTTGGGTGGCTGGCCATTCGCCCAGTTCATCCATGGCAATCAGCACCTGGCCAGTGATTTCCGCCACTGTCAGATTACGGACTAGCCGCTGTGTGCCAGTATGACAAAATGTACAGGTCAGGGTGCAACCAATCTGGGATGATACGCAAAGTGTGCCCCTATCTGCGTCAGGGATATAAACAGCCTCGGCTTCGTTCCCATCGGCAAAACGGAGCAACCATTTAATGGTACCATCTGTTGATTTCTGCCGGCTGGTGATGGTCGGGCGGGTAATCATCATCTGCTCGGACAGGCGTTCACGAACAGGTTTGCCCAAATCTGTCATATCCTCAAATCGGGTTAGGCCATGCCGCCATACCCAGCGCCATATCTGTTTTGCTCGAAAACTAGGCAGACCTAATGCTTTGATGGCTTCATTCAGATCATCGGCATCACATCCGGTTAAATCCATAAGGGGTTGTGATGCGGGTTAGCCCCGCAGGAGCTAATATCAACCTGATCAGGGGATGGGTAACTCACTTTGGGCATAATGTGTTGATAGCTTTATAGGCAGCAGTAAATCCGGAAAGAGAATAAATATCTATGGTTTTGTTGCCTCTGCTGGAAATGCCGGTAACGGTCAATTCCTTGCCGCGCCGCATGGCCGCAATCATTTTTGAAGCATCATTTTCATATGCCCATGCATAATTACCATCAATATAGAGTTTATATGTTTTACCATCAATTTTGAAAATCACTTCGGACTGGTCGCGATAACGATAGCCGGCATAGGTACTGATTTCATTCCGTGATCCATTACGGTGGGTGACGTATATGCGGGTTTGCCCACGATTATTGCGATCATATTCCCCTTTGAGCTGTTTAGGTGTGCTGGTCATAAAACACTGTTTCTGGCTACCACTGCCATGGGTATGTGCTTCCCAGTCTTTGTGAATGCTTTTCGGTTCACTTGTAGATTGAGCATAGGCAGGGGTGATGGCCAGCATAGTTGCCATTACCAAAATCATCATATTTATACGCCACATATGCTTGGTTAACTGGATCATCTTTATCAACCTTTATCCGTTTTCCGTTGCTAAACTGTCAAAAATCAGGGGCAAGGGCAATCCCCAACCGTATTTTCTTTCTGGTTTTTATTTATAACTTTTTTAAGGAATTATTCCTATCAGCAATCATAAAAATATCCAGAATCTGAACCTGTTGCGGGTGTTTATTCATGTCGTTTAAGCTTCCGCACCCATAAAGGATCACCAAAGGCCGGTATTTCCAGTGTATCGGTGCCGCCACCGGGCATTAATGGTCTGGGGCAAAACGTTCCATCGACTGCATACGATCATATAATACCAGCGCCCCTGCTACCGCAAGATTGAGGGAAAACCGTGTTGGTATCTGTATCACATGATCGCATAGCTCTAGCATGTTGTCGCTTAATCCCATTCGTTCTGATCCCAGGATATAAGCTGCCATGCGGGGATGGCGAAAACTGGGCAAAAGATGGGCATCATCTGTTAATTCTATGCCGACCAGCTGACAGCCCCTGAGGCAAGCGAAAATCTTCTGTGCTGTCAAACATATGAAAGGGAGTTGTTCAATCGCTTTGGAGGTATCGCTCTGAATAATTTCACGCTGGCTAAACGCACCGCCAACCATAAATGCAAACGAAGCATGAAAGGCATGTGCGGTACGAATCACTGCACCAGCATTCCGCATCTTACTGACGCCTTCCACCCCTAATGCTGAATAGCCACGCATGATTAATGATTCAACTCGCCTGCTGTTTTATCCATGAATGTAGCCAAGGTCACATCCAGTTCAGTCAGGCCAGACGCGTCATGGGTGGTCAGGGTGACATCAACTTTATGATAGACATTTGCCCATTCTGGATGATGGTTCATCTGCTCGGCTTTCATCGCTGCCATTGTCATGAAAGCAAAGGCTGATTTGAAATTGTTAAAGGTGAATTGCCGATGAATGGCTGTCTGATCCGGATTGGTATTCCAGTCAGGAAGCTGGGTGAGGGCTTGGTTTAATTCATCGGGGCTAAGGCGTTCTTGAGTCATCAATTTATCATCCTGTCATCTGTTTATAGTCTGGCTTTATATCATTACTGAAAATTGTGCCAGATTGCATCAAAAAAGCATCAGTATTGCCATCATTTGATTTATCATCTATACCGCAGGCATGACTGACACACCACAAATAAACAAAATCGTTCTTGCCTATTCGGGCGGTTTGGATACGTCTGTTATCTTGCGCTGGCTTCAGGATGTCAAGCGTGCCGAGGTCGTGACCTTTACGGCTGATATCGGACAGGGCGAAGATATAGAACCAGCCCGTGCAAAAGCCGAAGCGATGGGCATTCGTGAAATATATATCGAAGATTTGCGCGAAGAGTTTGTTCGGGATTATGTGTTCCCGATGTATCGTGCCAATCCATTATATGAAGGCGAATACATGCTGGGCACGTCTATTGCCCGTCCGTTAATTGCTAAACGCCAGATTGAAATTGCACGGGAAACCGGTGCTGATGCGGTTAGCCATGGCGCAACCGGCAAGGGTAATGATCAGGTGCGGTTTGAACTCGGCTATTACGCCCTGGCACCTGATATCAAAGTGGTAGCCCCATGGCGGGAATGGGATCTGACGTCACGCACCAAACTGATTGAATATGCCGAACAGCATCAGATCAAAATCCCCAAGGATAAACGCGGTGAAGCACCATTTAGCGTTGATGCTAATCTGCTTCATATCTCGGCCGAAGGTAAAGTGCTGGAAGACCCTTGGGTTGAACCGGAAGAATATATTTATTCGCGAAGCGTATCGCCAATGGATGCACCGGATACGCCAACGGAAATCACGATTGATTTTGTTGCTGGTGATCCAGTGGCGATAAATGGCCGTGATTTGTCACCTGCCCGTCTATTGGAAGAACTGAATATCCTTGGCGGAAAAAATGGGATTGGTCGTGCTGATCTGGTCGAAAACCGGTTTGTTGGGATGAAATCCCGCGGGGTATATGAAACGCCGGGCGGCACTATTCTGCTTAAGGCCAGACGTGCTATGGAATCTATTACCCTTGATCGTAATGCCGGCCATGCCAAAGACGCCATGTTGCCGGGTTTTGCAGAATTGGTCTATAATGGGTTCTGGTTTGATCCGGAACGGGAAATGTTGCAGAAAGCCATAGATAGAAGCCAGCATAATGTGACAGGACGTGTCCGGCTCAAACTCTATAAAGGGAATGTCATCATAACCGGACGGCAATCACCGCAATCGCTATATCAGCCTGATCTGGTGACATTCGAAGAAGGCGCGGCCGATTATGATCAGTCAGACGCCCATGGCTTTATCCGCCTTAATGCGTTGCGGTTGCGGGTCAATCGCATGATTGCGGATAAATCTTCTGATACCTGAGTGCTAAAATATTATTGTGATGTTGTCTTAATTTAAGCAAACAGGTTCGCTGACCGTGCCATCGGTGTTTACCTGTTTCAGGACAACAGAGCCAAATGGCGCCACCGCATAGCCAGTGTCATATTTTCCTGTCTGGCAAGGCGTTTTTGACACAAATTTATATTCTGCCATTCCGTTACTGTTTTTGAAAATTCCTGATAGGGTTCTGAATTGACGGTGGCAATTAAAGCCAGAGCAATGATAATAGGCATATTGAAACTCCTTATGGCATAATTATTTTGAATAATTCATCATGAATTAACCATCATATGTTGCTGTTATGCTCACAAGTTACTATCAGGCTTTGGCAGAATTTTTACCAAATTATGTCTAGTTTATGTCAATAGAGATGTAATCAGGGCTTTTCGATTATGCGTTCATGCCCTATATATATGGATATGAAATAACACTGGTAGGTGACAATAATGCTCGCCTGATCAGTTGATCTTTTCAGATCAATAAGCCCCATAATCCAGAAGGAGAAATAAGATGGCTTTTACTCTTCCCGACCTTCCTTATGCCTATGATGCGCTTGCCGCGGCTGGCATGAGCCAGGAAACACTAGAATTTCACCATGACCTGCACCATAAGGCATATGTCGATAACGGCAATAAACTGCTAGAAGGTTCAGGCCATGAAGGCAAGTCCCTAGAAGATATCGTTGTTGCCACATATCAGCCGGGGGCATTGGTGCAATCCGGGCTGTTCAATAATGCATCCCAGCACTGGAATCACATTCAGTTCTGGGAAATGATGGGGCCATCAGGTCAGGCGATGCCATCTGAACTGGAAAGCGCATTGACAGAAAACTTTGGTTCTGTTGATGCATTCAAGGCGGAATTTTCTGCCGCTGGTGCCGGACAGTTTGGTTCCGGCTGGTGCTGGCTGGTTAAGGATAAGGATGGCTCGCTCAAGGTGACCAAAACCGAAAACGGCGTCAACCCGCTATGTTTCGGCCAGACACTGCTCTGCTTGGATGTGATGTATGGGAACATTCCTATTATATTGATTTCCGCAACAAACGCCCCGCCTATTTGAGTAACTTTCTCGATAATCTGGTTAACTGGGAAAATGTAGCGTCACGCATGTCATAGGTAATGTGGCGAATAAATCATAAGCTTAAGGCCTGATAGCAATGTCAGGCCTTTGTTTTTATGGGGATATGTGATGATTGCGGCTTGACCCCATGCATGGTGCTGGCGATAGTATGATTAAGAACACAACACATACAATTGAGGAATTATCATGAACCTATCTGATCCTTCGCTTCTGAAAACGGATGCCTATATCAACGGTAAATGGGTTGATGCAGGCGGTAAAACTATTGCGGTGACCAACCCTGCCACGGGTGAGGTTATTGCCAATGTTGCTGATCATGGGGCAGAAATGACCAGAACAGCGATTGAAGCAGCGGAAGTCGCGCAAAAGAAATGGGCGGCCCTGACAGCCAAGGAACGTGCTATGATTATGCGCCGCTGGTTTAATCTCATCATGGAAAATCAGGAAGACCTGGCACAGATATTAACCGCTGAAATGGGCAAGCCATTGGCAGAAGCACGGGGTGAGGTGGCCTATGGTGCGTCATTTATCGACTGGTTTGCCGAAGAAGGCCGCCGTGTTACCGGTGATGTGCTGATGCCGCATCAGTCTGATAAGCGGCTGGTCGTGATGAAACAGCCGATTGGCGTTTATGGTGCGATTACGCCGTGGAACTTTCCTAATGCCATGATCACCCGTAAGGTCGGGCCCGGTATGGCGGCGGGATGTGCTGGCGTGGTAAAACCAGCTAAGCAAACCCCGCTTTCTGCCCTTGCTCTGGCTGAACTGGCTGATCGGGCAGGTGTTCCGGCCGGTGTGCTGAATGTTCTTAACGGGAGCAGTGCTTCAGCTATTGGAACAGAGATTTGTACAAATCCGATTGTCCGCAAAGTCACTTTTCACCGGATCAACCGAAATTGGCCGTGTGTTGATGAAACAATCGGCAGATACGATTAAGAAAGTCAGTATGGAATTGGGCGGAAATGCACCATTGATTGTATTTGATGATGCAGATTTAAGCGTGGCAGTACCAGAAGCTCTGGCTTCAAAGTTTCGAAACGCCGGCCAGACATGTGTCTGTGCCAACCGGATTTTTGTTCAGGATGGCATTTATGATGAATTTGCCGCCGCCATGGCTGCTGAAGTCGCCAAGATGAAGCTGGGTAATGGTGCTGATGATGGCGTCACCATGGGGCCGCTGATTGATGAACAGGGTCTGCAAAAAGCCGAAGAACATGTGAAAAATGCGGTTAGTGGCGGTGCCAAGACGCTAATCGGCGGTAACAGGTCTAATCTGGGGTCGACATATTTTGAACCAACGGTGCTAACCGATGTGACACCGGATATGCAGATTTTCCACGAAGAAACATTTGGCCCTGTGGCACCATTATTCCGTTTCAAGACAGAAGAAGAAGTGATTGCTCTGGCTAATGATACGATTTTTGGACTAGCCGCGTATTTCTTTGCTAAGGATGTATCTCGTGTCTGGCGTGTGGCCGAACAACTGGAATATGGAATTGTTTCTGTGAATACAGGCATCTTTTCTAATGAGATTGGCCCATTTGGCGGCATCAAGCAATCCGGTGTTGGCCGCGAAGGTAGCCGTTACGGGATCGAGGAATATATGGAAATGAAATATATGTGCCTAGGCGTATAAGGTTCCGGCAAAACTAAATAATATCAGGGATGAGGGTTGAAAGATCATGGGTGATGATGCCGCAAGCGGTAAAGCCGATACCAAAGAGTTGCCTGACTATGAGGTGGATATCCTCATCCCTGAATCTGAAATAGCAGCACGCGTTAATGCTCTGGCGCGGGATATCAATGCCCATTATCGCGGTACCAGAAAGCTGGTTGTCGTAGGGTTGTTGCGTGGCTCATTCATCTTTATTGCTGATCTGGTGCGGCGACTTGATCTACCGGTTGAGGTGGATTTCATGACCGTATCCAGTTATGGCAAAGCCATGGAATCCAGCCGTGACGTCCGCATTCTGAAAGACCTTGAGGGGGATATCATAGGGACAGATGTTCTTGTGGTTGAGGATATTATCGATACAGGCCATACGCTTCATCAGGTGCTGGAAATTCTGCAAACGCGGCAACCTAAAAGTCTTGAGGTGTGTTGCCTGCTCAATAAACCGTCCCGGCGGGAAGCCGATGTCAAGGCGCGCTGGATCGGCTTTGATATTCCGGATGCGTTTGTGGTTGGTTACGGGATTGACTATGCCCAGAATAACCGCCACCTGCCCCATATCGGCGCGGTCAGGGTTAAGGGTGATTTGGCCGGACTAACCCCAGCCTATCACGCTAGCCCCATCAGCTGATCATCCCATGGGTAACTGGTCATATTTTCCACCCCGTCTTCGGTCACCAGCACCTGATTTTCCAGCTTGATGGAATAAGGGCCGCCATCGCGTCCGATCAATGCTTCCACGCATAGCATCATCCCCGGTTTCAGCACATGATCAAAGGCGCCTTCGACAAAATCCTGCGGATAGCCACCAGCGGCCATTCATCACAAAGCCCGACCCCATGGAACCGGCAGGAATATCGCCCCGCCACATAGGAATCCGGTAATTGATGGCCTTTATAGGTCAGATCACGCAAATGCACCCCCGGTGCCATTAACGCGGTATTGGTTTCAATATGTTCAACGCCCAGCCGGTAGTCATCAATCATATCCTGCGTCGGTTTACCATCCCCAGAAACCATGTGCGGGAAATATCACAACACATGCCATATACCCCGATCAGATCCGTATCAAAGGCCAGAATTTCATTATTCTGGACAATGCGGGGGCCCACATTCCTGAAACCATGGATAGGTGCGGGGCCTGATGCCAGAAGCCGCGTTTCAATCCATTCCCCGCCACGTTTGATATTTTCGGCATGCAGATGCGCCCATATGGCATCCTCTGTCATGCCCGGGCTGGCTTCACGTTCCATAACGCGAACAGATTGCTCACACGCATGAATGGCACAGCGCATGGCCAGAATCTCATCCGGGCCTTTGATGGCGCGGTTATGTTCCATTAACTCTTCGCCTTCGGCTACGGTATAACCAGCCGCTTCAAACGCTTTATAGCCATGCACCATGATTTTATCGATAGCCAGCCGCCGGCCCCTGCCCACACGGTCCTGCATGATGGATGTCACATCCTTGACAAAATCATTAGCGGCCGAGCCAGTTTTATCACCATTGGCAAAATAGAACATGGATGCACCGGAACGCACTTCACGCACCAGCGGGTTATAATCACATAAAAACGGTGACATTTTATAATCATAAAACCACCATATAGCCATCTGCTGTTACCAGACAGGCGCGGAACGGATTATGGGTATTCCATAACTGCATATTGGTGGTATCAGACGCATATCTGATATTCAGCGGATCAAATAGCAACACACCATCAAGATCACGTTCGGCAAGGCCGGCCATAATACGGTTAAGCCGGAACAACGCATGGCTTCAAGGTCAGGCGGGGTTAATCCGGCGGCCGCCCATTCATCAAAAGCCAGCTGTGTCGGCCCTATTTCGATCCGGTCATTATCATCAGGCGACCCATCTGGCCGCAGGTGACCGTTAGTCGGCTGGGTTGGGTTAATTTTTCTAGTATCCCGAAAATGCTGAATTGTCATGGCTAGCCCCCATTTTTCCTTATTGAGGCTAGTCATAAACCATTTGCAGTTCAAGCAGAAATGATAATCGACACATCCAATCTTACTTCAGGATATCAGGAATAATTGTGACGACCTGAGGGAATAATGCCAAGATCGCAAGTCCTAACAGCTGAATGAGAACAAAGGCATAACACCTCTATATATCTGCTTTGTTGTCACGCTAGATGGAGCCACTCCACGCAGATAGAACAGTGCAAAACCAAATGGCGGTGTCAAAAATGACGTCTGCAGGTTAATGGCAATCATGATGGTCACCCATTTAGGGTCAAATGAGCCGCCATAAATAACAGGGCCGACAATCGGAATAACAATATAGATAATTTCCAGAAAATCTAAATCAAACCCCAGAATAAACAGCACGAGCATCACGATGAAAAAGGCTGTCCATTCATTGGAAAAACTTCTCAAGAACTGCTGGATATAATGTTCACCGCCAAAGGATATCAAGACCAAATTTAATACTTGGGAGCCAATCAAAATGGTGAACACCATGGAGGTTACTTTGGCGGTTTCACGCACCACTGGTGCTAGCACTTATTCTTTATACAGGTAATAGCATGCCCAGAAAATCCCGAACATGGAAAATAGGAAGGCTGTAAAAGCAACGCCGAAAGCAATGATATTTTCAACGGCCATATCAGAGTTAAGCCGCATATCAAAATTAATCCCTACTAGCAGCATAACCATAATGGCAAGGGCAATACGAATAACGGGAGTTGCAGGCATGCCGGCAACCCCAAGTCCGTCGTGCGGCTGCCAGCAAGATGGCACCGCCTGCCCCTAATGCGGCAGCTGGTGTCGGATTTGTTATACCCTCAGAATGGAGCCAAGAACCGCAGGTATAAGCACTAATGGCGGAAAGATAACCCTTATGAGGTCATTTTCGAACAATCTTCTGACCCCTTCGCGGACGCCATATAATGCCAGTAGTCCGGGCAGGGCAATGATTAAGACCGTTACCCCGGAGATGTCAGGGGAGAAATAAACAGGATATCAGCCAGGACAACTAAATCACACCAATGGCACCTATAATCAGTGGGGTTGTGTCCTTTGCAACATTAACCGCCCGGCCAAAGATAAGAATAAGTGCCATAATCAATGAGCCTATGCCCAGGCCAATTCCGATAGGGGAAATATTTTCAAGGCGTTCAGATAATAAAATATCGCGCTCTTCTACGGAAAGTTCGCGTGATGTTTAATGCCGCCTGATGCATCGATAGCCATCTGCTGAGTGATGGCAGCATCCCATGCGGCCTGACCATGCAATTCAATCATGGATGCGGCGCATTCAGGGCTGACATTTGTTCTTACGTGCTGCGCTTTCACCGATATCAGAGAAAGTATCAATAATGGCAGACTGGCTTCCGATTACGCCAAACTGCAGAGAAAGAAGAAATATGGCAAATAAACCAAAGGGGATGAGTAAAGCCCATAATTGGATTTGACGACTTGATGTGCCATTGCCGGATGTTGCTAAATTCTGGCACCAGAGGTGGTGCTTTTGATGGATTAAATAATGCAAAGACAAACACATATAAGGCATAAAGCAGCGATAGCATGATACCTGGCAATAATGCAGCCTGGAAAAGTGTACCAACAGATACAACAGCAGGTTCCCCTAGATATGTCAGGGCATCAGTGCAACCGGCCAGTTGAGCGCGGTCTTCCTGGTTCAGATGCGGTTGAATATATGTCGCCTGCTAATGTGCCTAACAGAACAATGACAATAGATGGCGGTATCACTTGTCCCAGTGTTCCGGATGCAGCGATAACCCCAGTTGAAAGTTCAGGCGAATAATTATTTCGTAACATAGTTGGTAAGGCTAGCAACCCCATGGTCACAACTGTGGCGCCAACTATTCCGGTAGATGCGGCAAGAAAAGCCCCAACAACCACAATAGATACCGCTAAGCCCCCGGGAAGTGAGCCAAATATATTGGCCATTTTGGTCAATAATTCATCTGCAATTTTGGATCTTTCAAGTACTATTCCCATCAAAACAAACATTAAAACAGCAAGCAGGGTTTCAATAGACTGGCCTGCAAATACGCGTTCATTCATTCTGTTGACAATAAAGGAAAGATTGCGATCAAGGGCAACTTCCCAGCCTTGAGGGAAGAGGGGATATTCTGTTGTGGGTAAATCCGGGTAAGTGAATATGGATATCTTTTCGGGTCGTATCCCCGATGAAACAATATCTTTATAGACTGCCGAACCGGTATCAATGGCTTGATGAACCAGAAATCCATTCCCATCAAGGATAGCAATCAATGCAAAGGATATTATCTAACCAGCACCACCGATGGCAAAGGCAACGGGAAAACCTGATAAAATTGCTGAAAACAGTGTGGCAAACACAATAATCAGCCCAATTTCAACTCCATCCAGTCCTAATATCATATCATTTTTCCAAAGGCTGATGTGCTAGCGGGGTTGTGCATTCATTGACCCAAGGTCGCGATCCAGATAAATTTTTTTCCGAACTTTCGCCTTCTATCCATTCCAGATAGGAACGGTAAAAAGCAATTGCATGGAGAATGACCAAACCTGTAAAGGCAAGAATTAACATTTTAAATAGAAAATAAGCATTAAAGCCATTGGGAGAAAAGCCAAATGTTTCAACATTCCAGCGTAAAGCACGCGATTTCATCAGTAACTTTTCTACCGTATCCGATGCAGATGGTTTAGGAACAATCAAATGCCGCCACATAAAAAACCAACTATACATCCAGATCAGAATACCGCAGGAAGCATAAAGAATATACTACCAAACATATCGATTATTTTTTTGTGCGAAAAGACACCGCTGAATAGATTAAATCCACCCTAACATGGCCACCTTGAACAAAAGTATATGATGGCGCATAATGCAATGATCATGGCATTGTAGAGCTTCAGGATTTCCGACCACCAGCTCACATCAAATGAAAAGGATATGCCAAATCCGAGAGAGTGATTTTGTGAAACGGCAAAAACACGCTGGGTGAAAATAATCATAATCTGGATCAACACCATGATTAACCTGCTCCATACCCAATGCGTCCAATACGATTAGCCATGCTTTCCAGAGTAAAAACCGTCTGCCACATCAATGGGCGATAGAATATTCCCAAAATGGTGTATGAAATAAAGATCAGGAGAAAGACAAAGAATAATTCAATAGAAGCACCATAATAAATAAACCGCATTAACGATTGTTTATCTTCTATGGTATTGCCCCAAGTCATCCAGTCTAGCCAGAGCTGAGGACTTGTTAAGGTATTGAAAGAGATTTTATGGCAAATAGGATATGTGATAATATCCATGTTATCGGGTTGTCAGAAAAGGTTGCAACGTTATCCATCCCCATGCCCAATGCTATATTTATCTAGAGCCTAGATTTTGGGATGTGAATAGAATAATTATCCTATTCACATCCATTAAGTTTTAATCATTTATCCATTAACACGGTTACGCTGATTTGCGAATACTCCGTCGGATATGCTCATCCAGTCATATGTCTGGATGGACGCTTCATAACTTGTCCGAATTTTTGCAAATAGCGGATCATCCATGAAGCTATCTAGAGCTTCTTTGGAAGCTTTGCCAAATGCATCCCAGATGGAATCATCAAAACTCATCACTTTAACGCCTTCTGAACGAAGCCGCTCAAGAGCCTGGGCATTTCTGGCGTTAGATTGTGCCAAGCCCAGCTATGTGTTGCAGCAGCCGCATTCTCGATGATGGCTTGCTGTGATGGTGTGAGAGATTCAAAGACATCTCTGTTTAGAGCTGTTGAAAGTGCTGACCCTGGCTCATGGAAGCCTGATGTATAGTAGAACTCACAAATTTCCTGAAAACCAAGACGCTCATCAGCAAATGGCCCAATCCATTCGGCACCATCAATAGCACCTGAAGATAGAGCCTGATAAATCTCACCACCAGGAATGTTCTGAACAGAAGCACCAGTAAGGCCAAGTGCCTTACCCAAATCTGGAATACGGAACTTAAGCCCCTGAAGGTCATCAGCTGACTTAATTTCCTTATTAAACCAACCGCCAGGCTGATGCCCAGTGTTGCCTGCAAGAAATGACTTTAGTCCAAAATTTGGCCAAGCTCGTCATGAAGCTCCTGACCACCATTATGTAAATACCAGCTCATTGTTTCAGGGCCAGTCATTCCAAATGGAACAGAGGTAAAGAATGCATAGGCTGGATGCTGATTCATAAAGTAGTAATCGGCAGAATGGTACATGTCTGCTTGACCAGCACTAACCGCATCAAACACTTCTAATGCTCCAACAAGAGTTCCTGCCGGTTTTTTATCAATGGTAATCTGACCATCAGTCATTGCCATAATACGGTCAGCAAGGTTTTGTGCTGCATCATCAAAAACAGCAAATCCTTCAGGTACCGATGTAACCATAGTTAAAGTACGTTTACCTTGAGCGTAAACTGGGGCTGCGAGTGATGATGTCGCAACAGCGGCCGTAGCACCTACAGCTGAGTTTTTTAAAAACGAACGACGTTTCATTATAATCCTCCTTGATTGTGGATTAACGTTAGAAAAAGTTTACACAATTGCCCCGTAATCGAAAGCTATATTTCTGTAAACCACTATGCACATTACATAGATGTGGCAAAGGTTCAGTCAACTAAAAACTAGAAATTTTGAAGATTAAATTTAGCGAATCTCACATTTATCTTAATCTATTAATGCATAAATAATTCTGTATTTTTTAACATTATTATTATTCGCGCCCTAATAATCGAGACTTGATTCTGTTTGCTTGACCTGTCTTGATTATCCTAGCATCGCCTAGATGCGGACTGATAATAGACAACGTGAATAAAGGGAGGAATTCATGACAACAGCATTTATAGCTATTGATGTTCAGAATGATTTTTGCCCCGGGGGTGCGCTGGCCGTTAATGATGGTGATGCCGTAGTAGACCCCATTAATGCGCTGATGGATATTTATGATCATGTTATCCTGACACAGGATTGGCACCCGGATGGCCATTCCAGTTTCGCCAGCCAGCATGATGGGCATGACCCCTTATCCACGATCACCTATGCCATGGCGAACAAACCCTATGGCTGGATCATTGCATACAGGGAAAGTGGGGGCTGAATTTCATGCCCGATTAAATCTGACACGGGCTGAGCTGATTATCCGCAAAGGATATCGCCGTGAAATTGATTCCTATTCGGCCTTTTTTTGAAAATGATCACAAAACCACAACAGGTCTTGCCGGGTATTTGAATGATAGGGGGATCACCCATGTGGTCATGGCCGGGCTGGCCACTGATTTCTGCGTTGCCTTTTCCGCCATTGATGCCCGTAAATGCGGTTTTAGTTGTCAGGTGGTTATGGATGCGTCGCGGGCAATTGATTTTGGTGGATCATTAGCAGCTATGACAGATGCCATGATAAGTGCCGGAGTAGAATTGGTCAATAGCACTGAACTCAAATAACAGTTTCCACCGTTATCTTTTCATCAGGGCTTTCAGATCGGTATTCGGGTCAGCAATCAGATCAATGGTAATAGGCTGGGCGGTTTCCCGTGGCAGATAACAGATGCCGGCCACCATAGGCTGCCCGTCATTTGGGATTCAATGGCGGCAAATCTGCCTTCCGCCGTAAATGACCAGAAAGATACCTGTCCTTCACGTCGTCCGTCCGGCGAACAGTTTCATGTTCTGCCGGAACCAGTCCTGCTGATTGCAGACGTTGATCATATTGTTCCGACCAGAACCATGGGACTTCATGAATGCCGGCTGTTTGATTCATCATCGTTTGGGCAGCGATATCTGCACTCATCTGGGCGTGATGAACGGATTCCAGTCTTATCTGGACCATTGGTAGCCATCTGCCGGAAGGCGACATCGCCAATGGCGAAAATATCTGGCTTATTCGTGCGATAGAATGTATCTGTCCGGATACCATTGTCAGTTTTGATGCCAGCTTTAGCGGCGATATCCATATCCGGAATGACACCAATACCGGCAATCACCAGATCAGCATCTATGGATGAATTATTACTGGCGTTAACCGTTACCTGATGGTCTGATGGTAGTATGCCACTGACCTGAGTATTTGTATAAATAGCAACCCCATGTGACTGGTGAAGCGCATCAAAATAGGATGATGCCATACGGCTAGCTACCCGTGCCAGCAAACGGTCGGCGGCTTCAATAACAGATACCTCTTTACCCAGAGCGCGGCACTTGCCGCGACTTCCAGCCCGATATAGCCGCCACCAATAATGCTAACCTTTTCTGCGTGATGTAATTTATCACGCAACTGTCTGGCATCGTCAGGGTGGCGTAATACCAACAGCCGGTCACTGTCGGCACCGTCAACAGGTAGAGGCCGAGGATATGCACCAGTGGCAAGAACCAATTTATCCCAGTCAAGCACCTGCCCATCCGAAAGGGTCAGTTGATGATCATCCGGCGCGATGGCCGTGACATGATATCCGTCCATGAAGGTGATGGTGTTATCATCAAACCAGTTATCAGGACGCAGGCAAAAGGATTTATCTTCTGTTACATCTGCTTTCAGAAACGCTTTCGACAAAGGGGGCGTTCCAGTGGCAATCCGGATAGCCGGTCGATAATGGTGATTGCACCTTCATGCCCTAATTTGCGGAGTCGTTCTGCACAGGCAATTCCCGCATGACTTCCACCTATAATAATAATATTATGTTGAGCCAAGACGATTTGATCAGATGCAGATTCGGTCATGATAGTATTCCAGCGTCATTGATTATTATCCATTCTTTACTGTCATATAGAACGTGATTTGACAATAGTCGGATGATGCGTGATAAAAATACATCCATAACTAGTTAATAGGATTTTGTATGGGAGAGTGGATCAACCGTATTCCTGATCATGCTCAGGAATATATCAGCAACCGCCGTCTGGATGAGGTGGAATGTCTGGTTGCTGATCTATCTGGTATCGCGCGTGGTAAAGCCATGCCAGCAAAAAAATTTTCAAAACAAGCCTATTTTCACCTGCCTACATCTATTTTTACCCAGTCGATTACAGGGGGACTGGATGGATGATACATTACTAAATCAGATCGAACCTGATATGGTCATGCGTCCGGATTATGCGACCACCAGTGCCGCGCCATGGACAGCTGATGTTACCTTACAGATCATTCATGATGTTTATGATCAGAATAATGAACTATATCCGGTTGCCCCACGCAATGTACTCAAACGTGTGATTGCGCTTTATCAGGATATGGGGCTAAAGCCGATTGTTGCGCCGGAAATGGAATTCTTTCTTGTGGCACCAAATATAGACCCCAATCAGCCTATTGAACCCCTATGGGACGGTCAGGCAGGCGGGTGGCGGCGCGGCAATCCTATTCCATGTCTGCTATTGATGAATATGGGCCGGTCATTGATGATATTTATGATTTTGCCGAACTGCAGGGACTGAAATCGATGGTATCCTTCAGGAAGGTGGATCAGGACAGGTTGAACTTAATCTGCAACATGGTGATCCTTTGCGTCTGGCGGATGAAGTGTTCTATTTCAAGCGCATGATTAGAGAAGCTGCATTGCGGCATAACTGTTTTGCAACATTCATGGCCAAGCCCATTCAGGATGAACCGGGTAGCGCTATGCATCTGCATCATTCGGTTGTGGATATAAAAACCGGTGATAATATATTTGTCACCGCCGATGGTCAGAACAGTGATGCCTTTATGCATTTTATTGCTGGCATGCAGAATCATATGCCGGATGTTGTGGCAATCATGGCACCTTATGTGAACAGTTATCGCCGTTATGTGCGGGATTTTGCCGCCCCGATCAATCTGGAATGGGGGCAGATAACCGGACAACCGGATTGTGTGTGCCTGTATCCGACCCGAATGCCAGACGGATAGAAAACCGTCTGCCGGGAATGGATGTAAACCCATATCTGTGTATTGCTGCATCGCTGGCCTGCGGATATATGGGCATGATTGAGAAACGTCAACCACGTCCGCAATTCACTCAGGACGCCCATACGATAGAACAGGAATTGCCAAATAATCTCTATGATGCTCTTGATATTTTTGATCAGGCTACTGCCATGCATGAAATTCTGCATCCTGATTTCTGTCAGATATATTCTGCCATCAAACGGATTGGAATATATGGCGTATCAGCAAGTGATCAGCCCGTGGGAACGTGAACATTTATTGATGAACGTATGAATCTGCTTACAGCAAATGATCAGCAAGGTCAGTATCCGCCCAGATTTTACGCGGCGACGACAAGTCACCTGCCCTTGCAAGCCACATAAAAGGGCGAACATAAGGCCGATGTGGTGATTGTCGGGGCGGGATTTACCGGATTATCAGCGGCATTGCATCTGGCTGAACGGGGGTATGATGTCCATGTGCTGGATGCCCATCGTATCGGCTTTGGCGCATCTGGCCGCAATGGTGGTCAGGTTGGCAGTGGTCAGCGTGTAGAACAGGACTGGCTGGAAAAAGCCTATGGTATAGATACCGCACGGCAATTATGGCATCTGGCCGAAGACGCCAAGGCGTTGGTCAGGGAACTGATCAAGACCCATCAGATTGATTGTCATTATCGCACCGGAATTGCTCATAGCTGCTGGCGACAGGGGTGAGGTTGATGAAGATCACCGCTATGTCGAAAAGCTTCAGCGTGAATATGGATATGAACACATCGAAACCTTAGATCAGGATGCCATGTATAGCATGATTGGATCACCAGTCTATCGGGGCGGCAGCATTGATCATGGTGCTGGTCATCTGCACCCGTTGGCATATGTGCTTGGGTTGGGGCAGGCAGCGTTGGCGGCTGGCGTGACGATATATGAAAACAGTATGGTCACGCGCATTATCGAGGGCAAAAAACCAAGTATTGTGACCGATCAGGGGGCAATACATGCCGATCATCTGATACTGGCCTGTAATGGATATCTGGGTAAATTAAATAAGCCAGTTGCCAGACGTGTCATGCCGATTAACAATTTTATTGTCACAACGGAACCTCTAGGGGCGGAAGCACCAAGGGTGCTGGCAAAAGATATTGCCGTTGCTGATAGCAAGTTTGTTCTGAATTATTTCCGCCGATCCCATGATAACCGGTTAATTTTTGGTGGTGGGGAAAATGTCAGCTATCGGTTTCCTTCTGATATCCGGGGCATGGTATCAAAACCGTTACATGCAGTATTCCCGCAACTGAAAGGGATTGCGCTTGATTATGCTTGGGGGTACCCTTGCCATTACGGTAAACCGGATGCCCTGCTTTATTCGGCTCAATGGTAATGTCATGTCAGCGTCAGGATATTCTGGTCATGGCGTTGCAATGGCAACACTGGCGGGCAAGCTTCTTGCGGAAGCAACAACAGGCGTATCAGAAGGGTTTGACTGTATGGCCGGTTTGCATGTGCCGCGGTTCCCCGGGGGGGGATTTGTTGCGCTGGCCATCGCTGGTGATTGGCATGAACTGGTATATGTTGCGCGATAAACTAGGCTTCTAGCTGAAAAACAACATTAACAGCTTGGCTGATATGGCCAGCATGATCATCCCGATGATAATATCCAGCACACGCCAGTGACGACGGCTTGTCATATAGCGGGAACAATATCTGGCACCATATCCAAGTGATGCAAAAAATACAAAACCAGCCGTCATAGCACCAAGGGCAAAATGCCATTTGCCGATCACGTCATAGGCTATGGAAAAACTGCCAATCAGGATCACGGTATCCAGATAAACATGGGGGTTACTTATAGGTCAGTATCGCCAGTGTTGTGAGAGATTTTTGCCATGACATTCGCGTAGGTGCAGAGGTTATATCTTCCAAGATCATAAACACCGCGCCATGCAGATATGAAATGCATGATTGCGTAACTGAATAGCCATGATGAAGCAACAATAGCCAGAATATACTGATAATCTGCCATGATGGCCTGAACCGCGACAGCCATGCCGCCAACGCCAGCCGCTATCAATAAGGCATCCGAACAGGCGCAAAATAGGACAGATAACGTTACATGTTGCTGCCGTAATCCTTGTTTGAGCACAAAGCTATTTTGTGCCCCGATGGCAAGAATAAGAGAAAACCCCAGCCCAAACCCGTTTATGAAAGCAAGCATGATATTTTTTCCGGTTAAAGGAGTCAAAGCCAGCACGTCATTGATTTTAATGGATATCAAGAATGTTGACCATTGCTATTTGCTAGCAGAATTATTACTTGCGTCTAGTATCTTGCAAAAAAGTTAGTATGTGCCTAACTTTTCAGTTATTGGCAAAACCTGAAGCATAAATATGATCCCATGTTGTCTTATCATATCTTAAAGCGATTTTTTATTCTGGCCATCATGCTATCCGGCCTTTTTATGGCTGGTCTGGCTTGAGCTGAACGGATTAAGGTTGTCACCAGCTTTACCATTCTGGCTGATATGACCCGCCAAGTGGCTGGGACTTATGCTGATGTGGTATCCATTCACCCGTCCGGGGGGCGGAAATACATGGCTATCAGCCAACTCCGCAAGACTTGGTTCAGGCCATTGATGCTGATCTTATCATCTATAATGGTTTTAATCTGGAACAATGGATGGATCAGTTTCTGCAACAGCTGGGCGATATTCCAACGGTCCGAATTAGTGCAGGTATAGCCCCAATTGCCATTGATGCTGGCGTTTATGAAGGCAAAGCCAATCCACATGCATGGATGGGACTGGAAAACGCATATCTTTATATTGATAATATTGCTGCTGCGCTATCAGATATTGATCCGCAAAATAAGACGCAATACATGACTAATGCCAGCCAATATAAGGCCAGATTATCAGCACGGGTTTTGCCACTGAAAGCAGAAATTGCAGCCTTTGCCAGAACATGCCCGATGGTTAGTCACCTGTGAAGGAGCATTTAGTTATCTGGCCTGCCGATCTGGGGATGCGGGAATTATATTTATGGCCTATTAATGCTGATAGTCAGGCAACCCCGCAACAGGTTCGCCGGGTGATTGATCAGATACGCATACATGATATTCCGGTTATATTTTGTGAAAGCACGGTCAATACCGCGCCAGCAGAACAGGTTGCCAGAGAAACAGGCATACATTACGGCGGGGTTTTATATGTTGATAGCCTAAGTGCTGAAGATGGCCCTGTCCCCCATTACGAAGATTTAATTGCGCTTAATGTTAACAACATCAAACAGGCGATTGATGCGGCATTAGCCAGAACACAGAAACCATAAAACCGTGATTAAAAATCTGACTGAAAATCAAAATGAAGGTATAAGGCGGATAACGTTTCGGTGATCTATCCGAACGGGCATAAAGCGTTATGGGATGCCAGTTTTACCTTGCCTCAAGGGACGGTTTGCGGACTGGTTGGTATTAATGGTGCTGGAAAATCAACCTTGTTCAAAGCCATGATGGGGATTCACGAAACTATCCCGCGGCAGCATAAGCATTATGTGCAGAACTGTATCTGAGGCATTAAAGGAAAATCTGATTTCCTATGTGCCACAAACAGAACAGGTGGACTGGACTTTTCCGGTTCTGGTCGAAGATGTTGTGATGATGGGGCGGTTTGGCCATATGGGTTTTTGCGGATACCCAGAAAGGCTGATCATGAAGCCGTTGAGCAGGCATTACAACGGGTCAATATGCAGGATTATCGCTATCGCCAGATAGGGGAGTTGTCAGGAGGACAGCGCAAGCGTGTTTTTCTGGCAAGAGCCATCGCCCAGAACGGGCATGTTATTCTGCTTGATGAACCATTTACCGGTGTTGATGTCCATACCGAAGAACAGATTATTAAATTGATGCTGGATTTGCGTGCAGAAGGCCGGATTATCCTTGTATCAACACATAATCTGGGATCAGTGCCAGAGTTTTGTGACCGCACCATTCTGATCAAGGGTACAATATTAAGTTATGGGGAAACCGAAACCACATTTACTCAGGAAAACCTGCAACAGGCTTTTTGGCGGGGTCTTGCGATATTTCACACTTAGCGGCAAAACCTGCATGAAGACAGCGATAGCCTGTTACCATTCTGACCGATGATGAACGTCCGCTGGTGCAGTATGATGGTAAAACCAAAACCAAGGAAGGGAAGTCCAAGTGATTTTGCTTGAACCCTTTGCCTATGACTATATGAAAAATGCCATGCTGATGGCCGGACTTGTCGGTGGGATGTGTGCCTTTCTGTCTGCCTATCTGATGTTGAAAGGATGGTCATTAATCGGCGATGCCTTATCCCATTCGGTTGTTCCGGGGTGGCAGGTGCTTATATGCTGGGCTTGCCCTTTGCGCTTGGGGCCTTTCTGGCGGGCGGACTGGCGGCCTTGGCAATGCTTTTCTGTCGGAACGGTCAGGGTTAAAAATTGATACGATTATAGGGATTATTTTCACCTCATTCTTTGGCCTTGGTCTTTTCCTGATATCGTTATGGCCGATGTCGGTATCTATCAAGACGATTGTCTTTGGCAATATCCTGTCGGTTACTCCTGAGGATACGGTTCAGCTTCTGTTGATCTCATTAGTGGCTATTTCGATCTTGATCTTTAGATGGAAAGATCTGATGGTGACCTTTTTTGACGAAGAGCATGCGCGAAGTGTGGGCTTAATCAACGCGACTAAAATTGCTGTTTTTTTATGTTTTATCGGCGTCGGTTGTTGCCGCAATGAAAACGGTCGGCGCCTTTCTGGTGATAGCCATGGTTATCACGCCGGGGGCAACCGCTTATCTGATTTGTGACCGGTTTCCACGGTTGATAATGCTATCGGTTTCATCGGGGTGGTATCCAGTGTTCTGGGCACTTATATCAGCTATTTCTGGACGGAGCCACTGGCGGGGTGATTGTTACCCTTCAACTGGTTATGTTTCTGGTCACCTTTATAGCCGCCCCAAAATATGGCCTGATTGCCAGCCGCCGCAAGGCACGTGCTGAGATGATCTATCAAGGTTCTGCCTGATGGAATGGGCTGATATCATATTACCATTCCAGTTCGGCTTTATGCAGAAAGCGTTTCTGATTGGTATTATCGTGGCAGTGCCAACAGCTTTACTATCTTGTTTTCTGGTCATGAAAGGCTGGGCGCTGATGGGTGATGCTGTCAGCCATGCTATTCTGCCCGGCATTGTTCTGGCCTATATTTTTGGTTTCCCGTTGCTGATTCGGGGCATTTCTGGCCGGCATGTTATGTGCGTTGATGACCGGTTTCCTGACGACAAATAGCCGCGTCAAACAGGATACCATTATGGGTGTTGTTTTTTCGGGAATGTTCGGGGTTGGCATTGTTCTTTATGTATCAATAAAAACGGATCTGCATCTGGATCATATCTTGTTTGGACATCTGCTAGGTGTAAATAACAATGATCTGTTTCTGACAGCAATGATTGCTATTCCCATTAGTCTTATTCTGATCCTGAAATGGAAAGACCTGATGCTTCATAGTTTTGATGCGATGCAGGCGAAAGCAAGCGGGCTTTCAGTTGGAATATTGCATTATGGGCTTTTGACCATGATCTCACTGGGGATTGTAGCAACGCTATCGGCAACAGGTCTGATTCTGGCTATCGGATTACTGATTGCTCCCGGTGCCATTGCCTATCTGATAACCCGACGTTTTGCTTATATGCTTTGGATATCCGTGATGATATCTGTGTCTGCCATGGTGATCGGCATATATCTGAGCTTTTTTATCAATAGTGCGCCAGCCCCGACCGTGATTCTTATTCTGACGTTCTGGTTTATCATGGCGTTCTGTTTCCGTATGGCGCGTATCAAGATGCTGACACGCCAGATGGAACACTGAAAATTCGATTTGGCTGATAAAAAACCTCTTTACAAGCATGATGCCCAAGGAGTAATTTCTGCCCGAATGATGGCGTCATTCATTGGCGATTTTCGCCAACCTTTGTTTCTGATTTGATCAACACATCCTGTACGCCGGGATGATCATCTCGGGAGTAGGGGAATCTATGCTCCTGAGAACATGTTTGCTTTAAACTGTGTTTCAAAGGAGCTAAAAATGAAAAGACCTCAATTCTATCGTTTTCATAACGGAACCAAAGACGCATTACCCTTTTCTCAAAATGAATATGCACGCCGCCTGACTGCGATCAGGGCGCGTATGGCAGCAAGAGAAATTGATGCGATTATCCTGACTTCAATGCATAATGTAGCCTATTATACAGGCTTTCTTTATTGTTCATTTGGTCGGCCATATGCCGCCGTGATTACCCCTGATGCCTGTACGACCGTATCGGCGGCTATTGATGCCGGTCAACCCTGGCGGCGTTCCATTGATGATAATGTGACCTATACAGACTGGCAGCGCGGGAATTACTTTCGGGCGATAAATGATCTGCTTCCTGCCGCCAAACATATCGGCATAGAAGATGATCATGTAACATTACAAACCCGTCAGGCATTTGCCAGTTTCATGCCTGATGTAAGATGGACTGATATTGCTGCTGATACCATGACCGAACGGATGATCAAATCCGAAGAAGAGATCACACTAATAAAAGCAGGTGCGGCAGTAGCGGATATTGGTGGCTATGCTATCCATGCCGCCATAAAGGAAAATGTGCGGGAAATTGATGTTGCCATGGCTGGGCGTGATGCCATGGAAGCGGCGATTGCCGAACGTTTTCCTGATAGCGAATTGCGGGATACATGGGTTTGGTTCCAGTCTGGCATCAATACCGATGGTGCCCATAATCCGGTCACTTGTCGACAGCTTGGGGCAGGTGATCTGTTATCGCTTAACACCTTTCCAATGATTTCCGGCTATTATACAGCACTGGAACGCACAATGTTTCTGGGTGAACCGGATGCCGATACCCGAAAGCGTGGCAAGCTAATCTGGATGTTCATGAATACGGGCTTAGCCTGATCAAGCCGGGGCCACTTGTAGCGGTATTACAGCGGAATTGAATAAACTTTTTGAAGATTTGGGTTATCTTGATCGCGTCGCACCTTTGGTTATGGGCATTCCTTTGGGGTGTTATCCCATTATTATGGGCGTGAAGCCGGATTGGAATTGCGTGAAGATATTGATACGGTTCTGCAACCGGGCATGGTTGTATCCATGGAACCGATGATCACTATCGGCGATGATGAACCGGGACGCGGTGGTTACAGGGAACATGATATTCTGGTTGTCACCGAACATGGTGCCGAAAATATCACGAAATACCCTTATGGCATGGAGCAAAATGTTATATCGATATGATTGTTAGATCATTTGAGATGTCAATTTGACCGGAAGTTATCATTATGTTAAAATCAGAAGCGTTTAAACTGGACAAATTGTATAGATAAGAGTTAAATTAAACTCAATAAATGATTCAATTATGGATCAATATAATTATATGGCAGGAGATAAATATGAGAAATTTGCCACTTATCGTAATCGTTCTCGTTATTGGTTTTGGTATAGGCTACTTCCTTAACGGATCAAACGAACAAGCTGTTGAGCAAGAAGCAACGTATGGAAGTGTCAACCACTTCTACGCTAGAAGCAGTGAAAGAAAAGGCTATGTCCAGTGTGGCGTGAGTCAGGGGCTTCCGGATTTTCAAACGCAGATGACAATGGTAACTGGACAGGGATTGATGTTGATCTTTGCCGTGGTGTTGCTGCTGCTGTCTTTGGTGATGCTGATAAAGTCCGGTTTACACCATTATCTGCAAAGCAGCGTTTTACCGCGTTATCTTCAGGTGAAATTGATATTCTTTCACGGAATACAACATGGACGATGACACGTGATACCCAGCTCGGTCTTAACTTTGCCGGCGTCAATTATTATGATGGTCAGGGCATGATGGTTCCTGCGTCACTGGGTGTTACATCAGCGACTGAACTTGATGGTGCTAATATCTGCACAAATACGGGTACAACAACAGAACTCAACATTACAGATTATTTCCGTGCAAATAACATGAGCTTTGAACTTGTTGCCTTTGAAAAAGCAGATGAGGTTGTTGCCGCTTATGATGCTGGCCGTTGTGACGTCTACACAACTGACCGTTCCGGTCTGGCTGCACAGCGGACGAAGCTGACTAACCCAGATGCACATGTTGTGCTTCCTGAAATCATTTCAAAAGAGCCACTTGGCCCGGTTGTTCGTCAGGGTGACGATGAGTGGTTTAACATTGTTCGGTGGTCACTCAATGCCATGATCAACGCTGAAGAACTCGGCGTGACACAAGCCAATGTTGATAGCATGATGGGATCAGATAATCCCGCTATCAAGCGTCTTCTGGGTGAAGAAGGCAATTTTGGTGAAAAGCTTGGTCTTAGCAATGACTGGGCAGCAAACATCATCAAAGCTGTCGGTAATTATGGTGAGTCTTATGACGCACATGTTACTCCACTTGGTCTTGCCCGTGGTGCTAACGCGTTATGGAACAATGGTGGCATTCTCTATGCTGCTCCAATTCGCTAATACATAACATGATTGAAGCATCCATTTCTTTCGTAAATGGGTGCTTCCATTCCCTTGCAGATTTCAATGATAATTAGAATAATCTGATAAAGGGCGTTAAAAAATGCAATTATCTGATTTATCAAGTTTATGGAATGATGTTCGTGTCCGGCGTATTGCCATACAGGTGATTCTGCTGGCACTTAGTTGTATTCTGTTTCTGGTGGTTGATCAGCAACACTTCTCAAAATCTGGATAAATTGAATAAATCCATCGGATTTGATTTTCTTTCACAAAATGCCGGTTTCCAAATTGCACCAACCCTAGGCACATGGCTTTTTTCCTATGAGGTTGGGCAGTCGACATACTGGGACGTTTATTTAATTGGCATTATCAATACGCTTCTGGTGGCTGTTCTGGGGATAATGGCGGCAACAATCATCGGCTTTCTGATCGGAATTATGCGATTATCGCATAACGTGATCTTTAGAAGCTTTGCAACAGTCTATATTGAACTCTTACGGAATATTCCCCTGCTATTGCAGTTGTTTTTCTGGTATTTCACGGTTTTGCGCGCATTACCTGATAAACGGGGCAAGGTTGATCTGATCCCCGGTGCGGTTAGTGTCAATCTGGAAGGGTTATTTCTGCCTTTCCCTATTTGGCAAAGCGGCGCGGGGTTCGCTGGTATTGTCCTACTCATTGCAGCTATTGCTGCTTTTGCCATTCGGATTAAATCCCGCACCAGGCTATTAATGACCGGTCATCCTTTGCCGATGTGGCGGATTACAGCCGGAATATTTGCCGCCGCTATTCTGGTGATTCTTGTTAGTGTTGGAATTCCCATGGAATGGAGCCAGCCGACTTTTATAGAAACCGGGCCTATCCTTAAGCAGGGCTTTGATAAAACGACAGCCATTATGGTTATCCCGGAAATGCTGGCTGTCTGGTTCGCATTGACGCTTTATACCGCGGCTTTTATTGCTGAAATTGTCCGGTCGGGCATCCTTGCGGTAAATAAGGGGCAAACCGAAGCTGCGAACGCTTTAGGTTTAAGCAAGCCCCAGACTTTGCGGCTGGTTGTTATACCGCAAGCCATGCGGGTGATTGTGCCGCCTCTTACGTCACAATATCTGAATTTGACGAAAAACTCATCATTGGCGGTGGCTATTGCCTATCCTGAACTGGTGTCCATCTTTGCGGGGACGGCAATGAATCAGGTGGGTAAAGAAATTGAAATGTTCTTCATGATGATGGTGGTGTACTTGACCTTTTCCATCCTGACGTCGATTTTCATGAACTGGTTTAATCATCGCAGCAAACTGGTGGAACGATAATGAAAACAGATCATTCATATGCCTATGTTCGCCAGAAAGATGCGCCGCTATTACCACCGCCGAAAACGGAAACTGGTATTATAGGCTGGCTTCACCAGAATATTGTTAGTCTGGTCAATGATTTCAGTAGTCTTGGTGCGGCGGCTCGTTCCATATTGATGGCAGTGGCGACATTAGCCACTCTCTATTATTCGGCCAGCATTCTATGGGCATTGATTGATTTTACCCTGATAGAAGCAGTCTGGTCTGATCCTGACGGATTAAAACGGGTGGTATGTACCACTGAAATTGCTGGCGGCATACAGCATGATGGATGGCACGGGGCATGTTGGCCACTGGTAACAGCAAAGATGAAGTTTCTGATATATGGTGCTTATCCGGCGGAAGAACTCTGGCGGGTTAATATCACCGGATTGGTTCTGATCACGGGGCTGGTCTGTCTGATGTTTGAACGGATGCCATATCGCATGCATATCGGTGTTTCCATGCTGACCATTTTCCCTGTTTTCGCATTTATCATGCTGGTTGGACTGGGTGACCGGATTAGTCTGCCATTTGTTGATACCCGTGACTGGGGTGGTGTTATGGTGACGCTGGTGGTGGCGTTGACAGGCATTATTGCTTCATTGCCGCTTGGCGTGGTGCTGGCACTGGGTCGGCAATCCAAGATGCCGGTTATCCGGTATTTATGTACCGGATTTATTGAGTTCTGGCGCGGGATACCGTTAATTACCGTTCTCTTTATGGCATCGGTGGCATTACCGCTTTTCCTGCCAACAGGGGTAACGATTGATAATCTGTTGCGAGCCCTGATCGGGGTCACGTTATTTGCATCTGCTTATATGGCAGAAGTCATCAGGGGTGGGCTTCAGGCTATTGATAAAGGCCAGTACGAAGCGGCAGATGCCTTGGGGCTGAGTTATTGGAAATCTATGCGACTGATTGTTCTGCCGCAGGCATTAACTTACGTTATCCCCGGTATTGTGAACACATTTATAGGCTTGTTTAAGGATACAACGCTAGTCGCCATCATTGGTCTTTTTGATTTGTTGGGGGCGGCGCAGGCAGCAATTAATGATGCGGGATGGTCATCACCTGTTCAGGCGATCACGCTTTATCTGCTGGTAGCGATATTTTATTTTATTTGCTGTTTTGTCATGTCACGTTATTCGATGCGGCTTGAGCGCAAACTTGACCGAACAAACCGCTAGAAAAGCTTATCCGCTTATGGAGGAAGAAAATGGCGACACAGAATGCTAAATTGAAAAACAGGATAGCGAAGACATTGTTATCAGCATGAATGGCGTCAATAAATGGTTTGGCAATTTTCATGTCTTGCGTGATATCAATCTCAATGTCCGTAAAGGGGAACGGATCATTATCTGTGGCCCGTCCGGGTCGGGTAAATCAACGGTCATTCGTTGTCTAAATGCGCTGGAACATCATCAGGGTGGGGATATTAATATTCTTGGCGTGACCCTTGATAATAATGTCCATAATGTTGAACTGGTTCGCCGTGATGTTGGTATGGTGTTTCAGCAATTTAATTTATTTCCCCATCTATCCATCCTTGAAAAATGTATTATGGCACCGACCTGGGTGAAAAAAATGCCTCGCGCCGAAGCGGTTGATATGGCTATGTCTATGCTGGAACGGGTGAAGATTCCTGAACAGGCGCAAAAATATCCGGGGCAGTTATCTGGTGGTCAGCAACAAAGGGTGGCTATTGCCCGTGCCTTATGTATGCAGCCAGAAATTATGCTGTTTGATGAACCTACTTCCGCCCTTGATCCTGAAATGATCAAAGAGGTGCTGGATGTGATGGTTGGTCTGGCCGAAAGTGGTATGACCATGATTTGTGTTACCCATGAAATGGGATTTGCCCATAAGGTTGCTGATCGCGTTATTTTCATGGATGAAGGCCAGATTATTGAACAGAATGAACCGGAAGCCTTTTTCAGCAAACCGGAATCCGAGCGAACACAATTATTCCTTTCTCAGGTATTGAGCCATTAATGGCTGGGGGCTTTGCTGACTGTTACTTTCCGACTTTCAGATAACGACCCCTGAATCCTTTAATCCCATCATGTTCTTTGCGTATCAGCTGAGCGTATTGCTGGAAAAATCCATGAATATCTTCTGCTGTCAATTTACCAGAATGGTAAGATATGGTAATTTTGATAAATGGCGTCCGGGATTGCTGCGTTAATTTTTTTGTATCTGGAAGGCAAATGCTAACCACATTATTCACTAAACAATTGCCCAAGCGTCAGGCATTGCTAGCTGTTTTCATTTCATCAACCATATGGGGGTTATTGTGGATACCCCTGCGCTGGCTGGATGATTTAGGCTATCAGGATTTATGGTCAACCTTTGCCTTTATGTGTATTCCAATTGTGCCATTGCTCATTTTTGCATGGCCACGTATGCAAAAGGATATAAAACATTTGCCGGTCTATTTGCTGGCAGGTGGGCTAATCGGTGCGGATTTGGGTTATATTGCACGGGATTACTCATCGGTTCTGTCACTAAAACAACATTATTATTCTATCTGACCCCAGTCTGGGATCAGTGCTTGGCATGATGTTTCTGGGGAAAAAGCCACCATATCACGCTGGCTCGCCAATATTATGGGCTTAGCGGATGCGTCCTTATTCTTGGGATTAATACAGGGAATATTATGTTACAGGGGGCAGATGCATTGGGATTTCTTGCTGGATTTGCATGGGCATTCGGCGGCGTGTTGGTTAGACGATTTCCGGATGCAGATTTTGTTGTCCTGACCTTGTGGCAATATATTCTGGGGTCTATCCTAACCTTGATTGCCATCATGATGATAGGAACACCACCACCATCAGTGGAACAGACGATTGATGGGCTGACCATTGCGATCCTGACAGCTTTCATCTTTTTACCAACAATGATGCTGATCTTCCGCATAAGCCAGTATGTATCGCCCGGATTGGTCGCTTTGCTGATGATGTCAGAAGTGGTGTTTGCTGTTTTCTCGGCTATGCTTTTTACTGGATGAAACGCTAACCTCATCTTCAGTGGACAGGGGCGGCTTTGTATCCTGTCCACCGGTGTTTTTTTGCGATTTCATCAGAAGCGCGGGATTAATCTTGTTCTAGAGGTGGAAAGCGGGTTTTTGCGGCAGCTTCCGTCCAGTCCATATGATTGCGGACATATTCTTCTGATGCATGACGCGGCGGATTATAATCCCAATCCGCACGCAAGCCACTTTGCATGGCCTGATAAACAGCCTGACGCTGTTTCTGTTTTGCAATAACGTCATTGCGAATATTATCCATATCCCAGCCAGCGGCAATGTCTTTTGCAAAACGTTGAGCTAGTTCAATATGGTCAGGGTCATCAGCCAGATTTGTTGTTTCTTTGGATCTTTGGCGATATTAAACAGCATGGGAGCATCGCTAGGACAATAGATATATTTGTAATCTCCACGCCGGATCATGATAACCGGATGTGCAGTCATTTCGGCGCAATATTCACCAATAGCTTCCCCATGATCTTCCTTACCGGTGGATGCCATTGGCCATAATGAACGGCCATCAATAGGCTGGCCATATGGCGGTATAGGCATCTGATCGGTGCTGGCGATATCAAGCATGGTAGGCAGGATATCGACAAGAGAACATGGGCTTGCAACCGCCCCGTTATGAACGCCGGGGCCAGCGATGATAAGGGGCACGCGGGCAGAATGTTCAAAGAAATTCATTTGTACCATAGGCTTCTTTCACCCAGCATATCACCATGATCAGCGGTGACGATAACAATGGTATTTTCTAGCTGGCCACATTCTTCTAATGTCTGGACGATATGACCCACCTTACTGTCAAAATAACTGGTATTGGCATAATAGGCATGTCTGGCGTTACGAATTTCATCATCATTAGGAATTTTTGTTGATGCTTCAATCCCGTCCATCAGCCGGCGGGAAAATCCATCCTGCTGATCAAAGGGAATAGTAAGTTCCGGCATATCAATGGCATCATGATCATAAAGGTTCCACCATTCTGGTCGCGCCACATAAGGGTCATGAGGATGAATGAAACTGGCTACCATACAGAAAGGTTCCTGTTTATTTGCGGCATATTCGAATAATTTCCGGCGGGCAAAAAACGCAACTTCCTCATCATACTCAATCTGGAATGTGGTCTGGGCTACCCCTGCTTCACGAACAGAATCCATATTGTGATACCATTTATCGATACGTTCATCGGCTAGCTCCCAATCTGGCGTCCATGCAAAATCCGATGGATAGATATCCGTGGTAATGCGTTCATCAAAGCCATGCAGCTGATCAGGGCCAACAAAATGCATCTTTCCAGACAGACAGGTGCGGTAACCCATTCCACGCAAATAATGGGCAAATGTTGGAATAGATGATAAAAACTCGCTAGCATTGTCATAGGCGGCAATGCGGGTTACTAGCTGGCCAGACATAAAACTGAACCGTGATGGGGCGCATAATGGCGCGTTACAATAAGCAGAATCAAACCGCATACCACGATTTGCCAGATGATCCATATGTGGAGTTTTCACAACCGGATGCCCATAGGTGGACGTGAATTGCGGGGCTAACTGATCTGCCATGATCAGGACGATATTGGGTTGCCGTTTCGACATCTTGATCCTCATAAAATTATAAACATGGAAAACAGCTACTTTGGCTTAGTCTTCCGCCCCTAGTTTATTAGCCCATGCGCGCAAGATTCGATCAGCCATAATGGCAATAAATGCCATGGAAAGGCCTGCTGTCAAGCCTAATCCGGTGTCACCTGGACGAAGACCAATATTTACCTGTTCGGCTAGCCCCCTTGCCCCGACCAGCACCGCTATGATGAGCATGGCAAGGGAAAAAAGAACTGTCTGGTTTAATCCCAGCAGGATGCTTGGCCGTGCAACAGGCAGCTCAATATAGATCAGCCGCTGCCAGGCATTACAGCCTTGTGCAAGTGATGCCTCTACCAGTTGGTGGGATAGACCTTAGACCATGTTCGGTATAACGGATAATCGGCACAATAGCATAAAGCACGATGGCGACTAATGCTGAAAACTCGCTGATCTGGAATAATGCCACCGCAGGGATCAGAAAGATATATAGTGGAATAGATTGCAAGGTATCATTGATTGGCCGCATAATGCGCGAAGCCCGATCTGATTTTGCAGCTAGTACACCTAGCGGGCATCCCAATAAAAGACAGACCAACACGGCTGCCGCACATAAATAGAGCGAATATAGCGCATCGGCCCAATGCCCGAACATGGTAATCATCATCAGCATGGCAAAACACATTAATGCTAATCTCAGCCCAGAAACACTTAACGCGGCAAGGCATACGCCACCAGTGACTGCCCACCATGGTAATCCGGTAAATCCGCGATACATAATGTAACCTGCTACCAGTATAAAAATGGCCATGGCAAAACGGCGACGTACCATAAACAGACCAAAGCTGCCAATCACCAGCATCTGATAGATGAACTTGCCCGTATCCGTGAATGCAATACCCCATGTCATAGGCATGACAGCCTGTTCCAGACCTATTCGTAATGGCAACAGAATATAGATGAATGCGGTATTCTTGATGGTATCCAGAATGATCCCGTAATTTGTTATGAATTGCCCCAGCTGATGATTAATCATGCTTTCCGTTGTCCGGAATAGCTCAGACGTGGAAGCAATCAGGTTATCCATAGGGGCGACGAAACCAACACAAATACCAATAATGGCAAGTGTCATCCCCTGCCTTAATTGACGCTTGCGCCGCGGTTGTGACCTTGACGTGCTAGCGGCACGACTCAACTGATCAATAACGACTGCCATCAGAACAATAATCAACCCTGCGCTCAAGGCCTCACCAAATCGGGCAGATCCTTTATTGGTAGCAACCAGCACTTCACGACCAATATCGTCAAACCCACCAATAACGGCAGCAATGATAACCATTGATAGGCTAGCCAAAATGGATTGGTTGACTCCAACTAATATTTGCTGGCGGGCATTTGGTAATTCAATCATCATAAAACTTTGCCAGCGGCTCGTTCCTGACATGGTTGCAACATCCTTTAGCTCGGATGGCACCTGATGAAGCCCTAGCATTACATTTCGGGTAATTGGTGGTGCCGCATAAATCATGCTGGCAATGACACCCGGCACAGGGCCGAAACCAAACAGCACAATCAGTGGCACCAGATAGGCAAAGGTGGGAATGGTCTGCATCAGATCAAGGCAAGGTTCAATGATGCGACCAGCACGTCTGGACTTTGCGGCAATAACCCCCATAACAAAACCAAAACTAAGCGCAAGGGGGATAGCCACACCAACCATGGCAAGCGTATTCATGGATTTTATCCATAATCCGGATGCGGCCATATAAAAAATGGATATAGCGGCCAGCATCGCCAGTCCCATGCCGCTTAAACGCCAGCCCAACCATGTGACCAACACCAGAAAAGCAAACCATGGCGTGTTATGTAAGCAAAACTGTAATCCCCGAACCGATTGGTCAACGCCGGTGCTGATCACCCGAAGGAACGGTTTAGCCCATTCAACAAACTGGCCTATAATAAGATTGATCCCATCCTGAAACCAGCTGGTGCTGGAAACGGGCTCCCCACCAGATAAGGCATCTGTCCGGGGGCAATCAACATAGCCAGAATAGCCAGCAATACAGCCCCGCCAGCCATGCGGTGAATAACAGGTCGCCAATCTTGCCAGTTTTCAATAATGGTTTGCCAATGTCTGATCATGTTCCAGTTTCCTCATTCACCATATTCAGCAGATGGGTGCGGGTACAATGCCCAATGGGTTTGCCAGTATCACCGGTGATGACAAAGTGATTATGATGGGGGTCAAGGTTAACTAGACATTGTTCCAGAGTCATATGGTGATCCAGATGCACCGCTTTACTGAATCCGGCCGGTATTGTGCTAGCCGGTGTCATGATATCATCCAGCCGCAGCACTTGCAGACGCGATACATCGCTAACAAAACGGGCGACATAATCATCAGCCGGGTTGAGCAGCAAGTCAGCAGGTCGGCCCAGTTGCACCATTTTTCCATCACGCATAATGGCAATCCGGTCTGCTAGCCGAACGGCTTCTGAAAAATCATGTGTAACAAAGATAATGGATTTCTTCAGCCGCGCCTGTAATTCAATTAATTCATCCTGTAATTGTCGCCGGATCAACGGATCAAGCGCGCTAAAAGGTTCATCCAACAGCCATATTTCAGGATCAACAGCAAGTGATCTGGCAATGCCAACGCGCTGTTGCTGGCCACCGGATAATTCTGATGGATATGCATCGCCGCGGCCGTCCAACCCTACCAGATGGAGCATTGCCAAAGCTTTATTATGCGCGTCTGCTTTAGATTCACCACGTACTTTCAAAGGAAACGCAATATTCTGAATTGCTGTAAAATGTGGAACCAACCCAAAATTCTGAAACACCATACCCATCTTGCGGCGGCGGATTTCGCGAAGTGTAGCATCAGGCATGGTATCAAGACATTCATCATCCAGCATGACGTGACCAAAACTGGGTTTCTGGAGCTGGGCAATGCATCGCAATACGGTGGATTTGCCAGAACCGGAAAGCCCCCATAATGACGAATAATTCACCGGCATGAACCGAAAAGGATATATCCTCTGCCCCAATGATATAACCATTTTCCTGCAATTTTGCAGAACGTTCACTGCTGGTCATGGATAACAGTTCAGGGTCGTGTTTTAATTTATCTGCATTTGTGCCAAAGACTTTCCATAAGGAATCGCATGTCACTTTAACAGGATGTATCTGGTTTATGCGATCCTGGGTTTTCATCTGTACCCCTGATGTCTATCTGATCTTATGGAATAGAAAAGCAACAGGCATATTGATTGGCCTGTTGCTCTAGGTTTGATTTTGATTACTTTGCCTTAGCGGCCGCAATCATGCTGTCAATTTCTGATGCTTTGCTATCAACAAATGCGGCAACGACATCATCAATATCTTCACCCCGTCCATCAATAGCCGCCATCATGGTCTGCTGGTCACCTGCATCCATGGTATATTGTGCCAGCAGTTCACCAGCAACGGGCCAGGTATCGTTCAGGCCAGACCATGTTACCTTGAAGATACGGGTTGGTGAGAAATCACAATCGCCGGTGGCGTTTGGATTAACTCCCCATGATGCGTCTTCATAACACTCATCAGTGCCAGCTGGCAGGGCAACCCATTCGGTTTCATATTCAGCCAGCGCCCAATGGGGTTGCCAGAATGTCAGCAATAGGGGGATTTTTTAGCAATAGATGCTTCCAGTTCAGTGATTAATGCGCCTTCTGAACCAGCAGGAACGGCCTGAAAATTCATACCCATGGCATTGAAACGGTCAGCACCTGGTGAACCCCAATCAGCAGGGTAAGTCAAGCAGACGGCCTTTTGGCATAGTTTCAACCGTGGCAAATTTTGCTGCACATGCATTCAATGCTTCCCAATCAGGTAAGCCGGGGCACATGTCTTTCATATGGATAGGGTAAAGAACACCTTCCCCGCGCGTTTAGCCCCAAGGCACCGATATCTTTAACCGCACCTTTGGCCGCCATTTCATCAAACTGGCCAGGTTGATTTGATGTCCAGATTTCCATGGTGGCATGGGAGATCACCTTCGCCCATGGCAATAAATTGTGGACCATATCCGGCGGTCACATATTCAACTGTGTAACCAGCCTTTTCCAGAATGGCACCAGCAACACGTGTGCTAAGATGCTGGTCCTGTCCATTCATTCATGGCTAATTTGATCGGCTTATCAGTTGCCCCCATATCAAGGGCAAAAGCAGAGCCAGTCATTAATGGGATAGCAAGTGCAGCGGTTGCAATCATTGATTTCAATGTCATTAATTTCCTCCATCATATTTTTTTTCATGAATATTTTTAGATAATATTAAATTATAGTGGAACAGTTTTTTATATTTTGACATGATTATTTTCGACAATTACATGATTTTTATCGACATAATCTTATCTAAACTGGAATGGTATTCGCGTGATATTTCGATCATGTGAAGGGGCATTATGAAACGTTTTCTTATAGATGCGTGAGAAATGTTCCTGTGAAGAAAATCCCGTGGCGACTGCAATTTCAAGAATGCTAAGGTCTGTCTGGCTGATCATCATTCTTGCCTGATCCAGCCGCAAGCGCATATAAACTTGTTTTGGTGTTGCGTTTAGATAATGTTTAAAATCACGCTCCAGTTGACGTTGTGATATCCGCAACATGTCTGCAATTGTTGCTATTCAACTGGTTCTTCAAGATGAGCCTTCATATAATCAATAGCCTGTCTCAGCTTGCCGGGAAGCGATTGATCATACCCGAACCGGTCTTGACCATATGATTGTTATTGCGCTCATTTGGATGATGATAAAGATATCGTTCAATATGTTTGATCATGACAGGGTCTTCCAGATGACCAAGGATAGCCAAACCCAGATCAACAGCAGATACTCCACCCCCACAGGAAAACCGTCTGTCGTCTAGCGAATATCTGGCCCGGATTTGGGCTATGATCTGGAAAGATTTCGGCAAAGCTGGCGTGATGTTCAAAATGAGTGACAGCGCTGTAATCCCCTAATAATCCTGCATATCCTAAAATAAATGCCCCGGTATCTAGTCCTCCGATCATCGCGCCATTGCGATCTTGTTTTCTAAGCCATGCCAGAATGTTACGATCCGCAAAGGCCTCGGGCGTCCAGCTGGCACTTACTGCCACCAGATCAAATTGAGTGTTGCAATGGGATAGCGGTTTAATCCCATCCAGAGTCATCCCATTGCTTGCGGTGCAGGCGGCAGGGTTCAAGGCCAGATATTGCCATTGATAACGTTGCCATTCATGAAGATAATTGGCAGCACGAAACGGGTCAAGAAAACCGGTTGTAACCATCATGTTGAAATTGGGTAAGATCAACATGGCAAGAGAGATGCTTTGAGCTTGATTGGACATGATCACGTCAAGAATTAGTCGATAAATATCATATTTATGTCGAATAAAATCAGATTTGACAAGGGTATTTCAGGTCATAATCCCAATACCAATACTAATATTAATGGTAATGGTGGGATCACTCAGATGGAGGGCAAAATGACGGTTTCAGTCAAAGATGTGGAAAGGATTGCTAACGGGTGGGATCAGGATGCCGCCAAGGCAAAATCCATCCATAAGGATGCCTATATAAATCCAGATTGGCATGATGTTGATAGGGATCATATTTTCCGGAAATCATGGCAGTATTTATGCCATGAAAATCAGTTGCCTCATCCGGGGACTATCTGGCCACCCATTTGCACGGGCAAAGCATTTTTGTGTGTAGGCAGAAAGATGGCAGTTTAAAAGCATTTTTTAATGTCTGTAAGCATCGCGGGCATGAATTGCTGTCTGGCCAAGGGAATACTAAACGCATTATCTGTCCATATCATGCGTGGCTATATGATCTGGATGGGCGGTTTCTTGAGGCACGACAATCACAATTCATTAAAGGATTTGATGATGATGATTTTTGTCTGGATAGCGTCAAGCTAGAAGTGTTCTGTCATCTGGTATTTGTAAACCTAGACCCGCAGGCATCTTCATTAGCGAGCCAGAGTCAGAATCTGGCTAGTGAAATCACCAAATATGCTCCGGATTTAGCATCTTTGAAATTTGCGCATCGATTGACCTACACAATTAAGGCAAACTGGAAATCCGTGGTTGATAATTTTCTTGAATGTTATCATTGCCCGGTTGCCCATAAGGATTTTTGTACGCTGGTTGATATGTCGACCTATAAGGTCAAAACATATGATATCTATTCCAGCCATATGGCTAAAGCCGGACAGACGCAGAATAAAGCCTATGCCACTGATGGGGCGACAGTGACGGATCATGCGGTTTGGTTTCTATGGCCAAACACGACGTTAATGCGTTATCCGGGACGGGGAAATTTCATGATATGGAAATTTATTCCGGTGGGGCCTGAAGAAACCTATGAAGAGTTTGATTTTTTCTTTGAAACGGATGAACTGGAAGATAGTGAAAAAGACGCCATAGCCTTTATTGATGAAACGCTACAACCCGAAGATATCGGGCTGGTAGAAAGTGTTCAGCGTGGAATGCAGACACCGGGTTTTACCCAGGGGCGTTATATGGTTGACCCTGACGGTAGTGGTTTAAGCGAACATGCGGTGCATCATTTTCACGGGCTTATTCTAAAACATTATCAGGAAGCAGCAAAACATGGCAGATAAGCAGACACTAAAAGGCCGTATCGCGGCAGTAACAGGCGGTACTGGTGGCATTGGTAAGGCAATTTGTAATCGGTTCCGGCGTGAAGGGGCTGTGGTATATGCTCTGGATCGCACGCAAGCTGATCTAGATGGTATTACCGTCCTTGAAATGGATGTTACCAGCCCGGATCAGGTTGAAGCCACCTTTGCCAAAATTGCTGATCAGTCAGGTCAGCTTGATATCCTCGTTAATGCGGCAGGAATAGAAATAGAAAAAACAATCGAAGATACCAGTCTTGATGAATGGAATCAGATTTTTGCCATCAATGTTACCGGCACATTTCTGGCATCCAAGGCTGGCTTACCTCTCATGCGGAATGCTGGCGGCGGGTCAATCATCAATTTTGGGTCTTATGATGGATTTATTGCTGATCCGGGGCTGGCCGCCTATTGCGCAACAAAAGGTGCTGTTCACGCACTGACACGCGCGATGGCATGTGATTATGGCCCAGAAGGGATAAGGGTTAATGCTATTTGTCCGGGATATATTGATACGCCTATGCTGCAGTCCTTTTTTCAGGATAATGGTGATATTGAAACATTGGAAAAAGCCGTGAGGGATGTTCATCCTATGCGCCGATATGGTACACCTGATGATGTTGCGGGTCTGGTTAACTGGTTAGCCGGGGATGAAGCCCGATATGCATCTGGTCAGCTCTGGGTACTTGATGGGGATTAACCGCGCAGGTACAACAAATGCGTTTATAAATGGCAATAGGGAAATAGATAGATGATCTAGAGCCTAGATCAGGCTGGCATGGAAAGAGAGGAAAGCATTATGGCAAAACATGCTATTATTACTTGTGCGGTGACAGGAGGTATCCATACACCTACCATGTCACCACATCTGCCAATCACACCGGAACAGATTGCTGATGAAGCGGTTGCCGCGGCAGAGGCAGGGGCATCCATCATTCATCTTCATGCGCGTGACCCGGAAACTGGAAAACCGGTTCATGAGCCTGATCATTTCATGCGGTTTTTGCCAATCATCAAGCAGCGCTGTGATGCTGTGGTTAATGTTTCCACCGGTGGTGGGCTGGGCATGACGCTGGATCAAAGACTGGCGGCGGCAAAAGCGGCTAGTCCTGAAATGGCTTCATTGAATATGGGGTCAATGAATTTTGGGATTTTCCCCGCCGCGGAAAAGTTTTCGCAATGGAAGTTCCCATGGGAAAAAGAATTTCTGGATATGACGCGTGATTTTATTTTTCGCAACACATTCGGGGATATCGAATATGTGCTGAAAACGCTTGGTGAGGAACACGGCACCAGATTTGAAATGGAATGCTATGATCTGGGGCATTTGTATAATGTCGCCCATTTTGTTGATCGTGGCCTGATCAAGCCGCCTTTCTTCATCCAGATGATTTATGGCATTCTTGGTGGTGCTGGCGCGGAATTGGATAACCTGATGCATATGCATAAAGTGGCAGACCGGTTATTCGGGGATGATTATGAATGGTCGGTGCTAGCGGCAGGTCGGCATCAGATGTCGTTCTGTACATCTGCTGCTATGCTTGGCGGGAATGTTCGCGTTGGGCTTGAAGACTCGCTTTATATCAGCAAGGGTGAGCTGGCAAAAAGTAACGCTGATCAGGTCGCTAAAATACGCAGGATAATGGAAGATTTGTCTATTACCGTGGCCACCCCTGATGAAGCTCGTCAAAGGTTGGGATTAAAAGGTGGTGATCAGACCAATTTCTGATCCGGATATCAGTATCACATCGATCTAGAAACCATATAAAGGGTAACGTCATGCCAGTATTATCTTATCATAATCAGCTGAATAGGTGGATATCATGACAGATTGGAGCCAAAAAACTGCTCTTGTTACTGGTGGCAGTAGGGGCATTGGTGCGGCTATGGTAGCCAGATTGGCTGATGCGGGCGCTAGGGTTCTGACATGTGGGAGAGGCGACAGGCCAGATGATATGCCTGATCATATCACATGGATAACCGCTGATGTTGCCAAGGAACATGATATTGGGATGTTGGCTGAATTAATAGCAAACACAGGCGGTAAACTGGATATTCTTGTTAATAATGCCGGTGTTCAGGTGGAAAAAACAGTGACTGAAAGCACCAATGATGACTGGGATATGGTCATGGGTATCAATGCCAGGGCGGTATTCATGCTATGTCGCCAATTTATCCCTGTCATGGCAGCTTCTGGTGGCGGTAGCATTATCAATATCGGTTCAATCAGTGGCCATTTTTCTGATCCATCTATGGCATTATATAATGCATCAAAGGCTTTTATTCATGGATTAACACGATCAATTGCGGTTGATCATGGTGGCGATAAAATAAGATGTAATGCGATCTGCCCGGGCTGGATTATGACCGATATGGCTGATGCGGCATTTGCACTGGCCACTGATCCTGTTAAGGCAGAACTGGATGCTTTAGCCCGACATGCCGCTGGCCGTTTTGGGCAACCGGCTGATATTGCTAAAGCTATGCTTTTTCTTGCATCGGATGAATCTGAATTTATTACTGGTCAGACCTTGACGGTAGATGGTGGTCTGACGGCTGCGTCACCCATTCGACCAGAGTTATCGTGAATCCATAAGCTGCTGCTATCAGCAAAAATACCGATAAGGGGAGAAAGATGAATAAGGCATATGAACATGTAGCTGTGCTGGGTACTGGCGTCATTGGAGCTAGCTGGGCTAGCCTGTTTCTGGCTAAAGGATATATGGTTCATGCCTATGATCCCGTCGCCAGATGCTGAGCAAAAACCCGCGCCTATATTGATGTGGCATGGCCACAATTAAAAAAACTGGGACAGGTTTCAACAGATGCTGATGCTGGTCAATTGCGATTTTTCGATAAGGCCGAAGATGCTGTTAAAGGAGCAGGCTTCATTCAGGAAAGTGTTCCGGAACAATTGCCTATCAAACTTGATCTATATCAGCGCATCGAGCCATATCTTGCTAGTGATGCGGTCATTGCGACAAGTGCTTCAGGGTTATTGATAAAGGATTTACAAAAAGGCTTTCGTGATCCGTCACGGTTTCTTCTTGGGCATCCGTTTAATCCGCCACATTTGATCCCGTTGGTAGAATTGCTTGGCAATGGTCAGACTGATGAAATGGCTATAACTGATGCCAAAGAATTTTACGAATCTTGCGGGAAGGTAACTATTCGTATCCATAAAGAGGTGCCAGCCCATGTTGCCAATCGATTACAGGCAGCTGTCTGGCGCGAAGCTATTCATCTGGTTGCTGAGGGTGTGGTGTCTGTTGAAGATGTCGATAAAGCCATGACGGCAGGCCCGGGATTGCGCTGGTCGGTGATGGGGCCGCATATGTTGTTCGGCCTCGGTAGTGGCGGCGGCGGAATAGGGGGAGTTCTGTTCCCGTTATGGTGATAGTTTTCATCGCTGGTGGGATAGTCTGGGCAGTCCCCGACTTGACCCAGATATCATTCAGACTTTGGTAGATGGATTGCAGGTCGAAGAAAAGGGCCGATCATTTTCCGATCTTGCAAATGAACGTGATCAGAAACTCATTGCTGTGCTTGATGCTCTTAATCAGACCAAAAATGGATCAACAGGATTAAACATTATCTGGATACTGTTTTCAGGTGATGTAGCTAAACATTTTTTTATCAGGTCGTTTATTGTTATACGCATGATAATCTCCCCTCAAACCGGATTTATTCCGGTTTTTTCTTTTGTGACATGTGGTTATCACGTTATTTAGGGATTTTAGAAGCATACGGAATGTTTTGACCTTTATCCCATTTCCCTTTGAGATGTGGTTGCTTTGCCTTAAGGGTCGCCAAGGGGTCGTCCGGTTTGGAAGCGGCCATGACAGTAACGGTTTCCACCTCATCAGCGGGTGCTGATAGCTGTTCAGGGGAAACTGACTCCATCTGGGATGGTAAATCGGGCAAGACAATATCAGGAACAGTAATATCAACAGGGAATGCATCCAGACTGGCTGTGCTAGGCAACGTATTGCCAACGGGGTCATGATGATCAGACGCTATTGCTGTCTGACGGATTTCTATCGGGGTAGACCCTAGGTTATCCCATGCTGCATAGACTTTATTGACATAGGGTGTGTTTTGTTCCGGATTGGCATTATGATAATGCCGAATGGCCTGATCCCATGATCCGTGGGTAGATTCCAGATCAGATAAAAATGCTGCTGCATAGGCAATATTAGAAAATGGGATCACCCATTTCATCCAGATCAATAAAGTTATCACCATGCCAGTAATGGCTGATCTGCATACAGCCTATATCCATATTCTGATCACCATCGACCAGCTGGTTTTCAGCATATGCCAGCATGTCTTCCTTGCTATCGAAAAATAGCCCCTTTCCTGCATGATTGATTGTCCATGGCCATCCTTCCGCGTGCCATCATCTGTTGACGTCCGGCTTCGATACGGGTTATCGCGGTCAGGATCCTTCTGGCATGGCAAAGGTTTTTTCGACAATACTGGTAATGTCTTCACAGTTTTCATCGCGGTTTAGATGATCATGATTAAAATTGTTTATCCAGAGGAATATTATTCTGCCCGATGACAGGTTGCGTCATCAAACTGATGGCAACACTGGTCGCAAATATGGCAGATAACATTTTTTGTTTGTAACAAATGATAACATATATGGCAGACAGCAATTCCCGTGCCAGCCATGTTGGGTTATGCCGGATTAACAAATTATTCGATTTTGTCGTTTAGATAATTACCATCATCTAATCTATGAATAGACAGGTAATCCAATGGGTGAAGTCATATATCTGCAAAAACAATGTCCCAAGATGCACAAAATGGTGGATGATGATAATGGAACACTCAGCGATGATGAAATCCGCCGCCTCGAAAGCATCAGGGATAATATCGAAGAACTGCTTCACATGATTGCGGGTATCCGCCGTGATCCTAATGCTGTTGCGCTAGCATCAGCGCGTTTTGGTATCATGCGCATGACGCAATTATATGGCCGTGCCTATACTATTGATTTTGCCAAACGATGCATTGAAAACATGGATATTGCACAGCAATTTTCTTCGGATTGAAGCCTGAGAGGCTTTCGCCTTATACTACTCCTTATTAAGTGCATTTGATTTAAGGGTGGCTATCGTATGATTTCGCAAGCACGAATGCTTCAGATCCTCGAAAGAGGAAGCAAGGGAGACAGGAAAAGCCAGATGGTTGACCGCTTGCTGGGAACACTGATTATTTTAAATGTTATGGCGATCTGTCTGGAATCAATCAATAATATCGGCGATACCTATGAAAGAGCCTTTTTTATATTTGAAATGGTTTCGGTATTTATTTTCGGAACAGAATATCTGTTACGCATCTGGGCAAGCGGGGCGAATGAAGCTTGTGGTTATCAAACGCCATTAGGACGGCGGCTGAATTATATTTTCAGTTTTACCGGTTTGATTGATCTTATTGCTATTCTGCCAAGCATTCTGCCATTGATCATGGGGCAGGTGGATTTGCGCTGGCTGCGGGCATTACGATTGATCAGATTATTTAAAATTTCACATTATTCATCAGCTCTTGAAGACCTGATTTCGGCTATCCGGTCAGAATTGGGATCATTCGGCGCGGCCAGTTATCTGTTTCTGATTGCTTTATTTATGTCCAGTGCAATGATGTATATTGTTGAACATGAAGCTCAGCCGGATAAATTTTCATCTATACCGCAAACCATGTGGTGGTCACTCATCACCCTGACAACAGTAGGATATGGTGATGTGTCGCCAGTGACACCGATAGTCAGGTGATCGGGGCAATAACCGCATTGATGGGTGTTTGTGTGGTAGCGTTGCTTACAGGTATTGTTGCATCGGCTTTTTCAAACCAGATGTCACAACGTAAAATCATCATTGAAGCTGAAATTGCATCTGCGTTAAGCGATGGTGTCCTATCCGAAGATGAATTGATAAAAATTGAAAAACTGCGGCGGGAGTTTCACCTGTCAGAACAGCATGTTGATGCGCTGATCAAGATCCTGAAAGAACAGGAACATCTTATGCATGATTAATGGTGTCATAAAATAATCCTGATCAAGCGGTTTAGTTTCTAACATTTTTTTCTGTCAGTCGTTTTCCTTTATGAAGGATACTGACATGAAACCACCTTTACATGTTGATCATTTTGTTCAACAGCATCCAAGGCTTATCTTTGCCAAGGGACGGCCGGTGATCACGGCTGGCATGGCGACAGATCAGGCCTATTATCTGATATCTGGCCACGCCAAGAGCAAAAAGCCACAACCCGAAACTGGTAAAGCTTTTTTGCGGCTGGTGATATGATCAGCTTTGTGGCTTTTCTGGCACTGGATTCATATGATCAGGATGTTATTGCCAAAGCACATTGTGAAGTGCTGGCCATTCCCCGTCAGGTGATAGAAAACCAATGGGGCGAAGAAGATATTGCCAGCTGGTTATTTGCCTGTTCCATAGCATCGGATGTTGTGAAAAAACAGTATCCGGCCATGATGGGGTTCGCCGTATGAAGCATCATGTTAGGCATATGACAATGTGGAGTGGTGAGGTGCTGTTTCGGGAAAATCAGCCAGCAACGCATTTCTATATGGTGCGGTCAGGCAAAGTGGTTGTCCTTGATCAGTCAGGTCACATGATTATACGGTTTTATGAATCTGATCAGATGTTTGGTTTGCCTGAAGTGCTGGCGGGAATAAACTGGCCGCATACGACCATTGCTTATGGAAAGACCGACATCACGTCTTTTCCGGCGGGAATCTTGTTTGACCGGATGGAAAATATGCCACAAAGCCATCAGCATTTTCTAAATCAGATGGCAGGGTTAAGTATTTAGTCATCAGATATTGGCATGGAATATGCAAATCAGGCCTGTTCTATTGAAATGGGAGCAGGCTATGAATGAACATTATATCACGACATTGGCAGAAACGGGATGATAGCTTACAAGACAAGGTTGGGGTAAATGTGGTTCATTATGATGATAAGGATCAGGTAACGCATAGCGAAACCCTGCCTTTAGCGCATTATATGAATGATTTTGGTCAGACCAGTGAATCGTATCTAGCCATTCATCAGAAGCTATCTAGTCGCCAAGGCTAGAGCATCAATTTTATTATTTTTAACCAGATACAGATGAAAATTAGCCAATCATCTGCATGCGTGCCAGTCGGCGGCGTTCAGATGATGATGATGGTATTCTCAGCATTTCCCGATATTTTGCTACTGTCCGGCGGGCAAGAGTAATGCCCTGATTGCTGATCTGTGCGGCAATATCACTATCACTTAGTGGTTTTTTGGGATTTTCAGCTTTGATCAGGTTTCAATACGTGATCGAACCGCGGTTGCCGCCATATTGCCATCGCCCTGTTCCGTTACAATAGACACACTGAAAAAAGCTTTAAGGGAAAAAGTGCCGCGTGGGGTATTTATCACCGTGCCGTTTGTTACCCTGCTGATGGTGCTTTCGTGCATACCAACCGCATCAGCAACGGTTTTCAGGGACATGGGCTTGAGAGCTTCCATACCATATTTCATGAAATCCTGTTGCTGGCGAACAATCTCACCACAGATTTTAATGGTAGTGGCATTACGCTGATCTAGTGCCCGTTTCAGCCAGCGCGCTGATCCCATGGCATTGGCAACAAACTCATTCTTATCACTCTGACCGGTCTGTTTTATGTTTGCTTCGATTGTTTCTGCATAACCTTCATGAATATGTAAAGTTGGCAAAGTGGAACGATTGAGATCAACAGCCCAGCCTTCGTTTGTTTTGCGAACAATAACGTCAGGTTCTGATAATGGCGGCAGATCGTTACTATATGCCTCACCGGGCTTGGGATTAAAACTGCGGATAGTGGTCAATGCATCTATGATATATCGTTGATCACATTCCGCCTTACGGGCGAGGGTTGCAATATCACCTTTGCCAAGGATATCCAGATGATCAAGGACAATGGCCATCACATGATCATAACAATCTGCATCTTTTGCCTGAATTTTAAGGCATTCGGCCAGATTACGGGCAAAGATTCCAACTGGTTCCAGCTGCTGGAGTTCTGCCAGCACTGCTTCAAGCCGGTCTTTAGAAACCCCGGTCTGGGCAGCAATCTGATCTAGAGATGAGGTGTCAAGCCAGCCTGTTGGTGCCAGCATATCAGTCATAATATATGCAATCGTTCTATTTGCGGGGGAAATGCTCAATTCAATCTGGCTGACCACTTTCGCATGAAGTCCGGCATCCGGATTTGCGATTTGCCCCATCCAGTCATGATCGTCACCATGTCCGCCTTGCTGTGTTGGCGTCAATTCACGCGATGAATAGCGGTTATCCATATCAGCATGTTCGGTGGGATCATCACTAAGGGCGTTATTTTCAGGAGTGATTTCAGTAAGAGAAGTCGCGGCGTCTTTAGTCGCGTCCTCAGAATGTTGATCCTGCGAAAGCGTTGTCTGATGATCTGTATTCTTGCTTTCCACTTCCAGAAATGGATTTTCTAGAGACTGATCTTCCAGAAACTGCTGGATTTCCATATTGGTCATTTGCAGTAATTTGATCGCCTGTTGCAATTGCGGCGTAATAATCAGCGATTGTTTCTGTTTCGCTTTGATTGATGGCATTAACTGCATGTCATCCTCCCACGTCAATGTTATGACAGTTAAGATGAAGCAAGCGTTCCGCTATCGCAAAATAAAGATTTGACGATGAAAATTGTCAAATATTAATAAAATATTATCAATAAAAACATAATATTAAGGTCAAATAGTTAATAAAGTGTTAATTTAGTGTCAAGTTTCCGGCACGAAAACTGGTAAGAATATGGTATAGATATTGCAGAAGAAGAATGTTTCTTTCTTAATGATATTTGTTGATAGAGGTCTAGCCGTGATCACCTTGAGCCGATCAACCCCACAACGTAAAGCAGGATGCCAGCGTTGCCGGATTATCCGGTTTTTTATGCTAACCGTATTGATGATGGTGGTGCTTGGATTACTAGCTTCAGATAAGCTTCATGTTTTGCAGGAAGTGACAACTGCCCGCGTTGCAATGGTGATATGGATTATTGGCGGGGTTGGTTTTTTGTAAAATTATTTATCTGGTTATGGCAACGAAAACAGGCTTCTAGCGATCCTGAACAAGTCTGACGGCTAATTCCTGATAGGGAAAGAAGCGGCCATACCGGTATCCGGTGAAAAAGTTAACCGTATAATAATGTCGTGAGGCATATGGATTCTGCTCGTTAGTCCAATAGGGTTCGGGGGATGTATTGGGAAAGGCTGCTCCATAAATTTTCACCCCTTCGCAATCATGACACCCGATGCCTTCCAGTTCAGCAAGGCTAGGTAGACGCCAGTTACCCCCTAATTGTTCATTGGCAAGGCTAATGGCCTGATTGATATCATCATGATTGAGTTTGATGATTTTTCCGGTGCATGTGTTCCCATCCCATGTCTGTCCAATACTACAACGCAACCATTCAACACCAGATTTGATATCGATCACAATATGGTCACGCATGATGAACTGGGTTGATGCCAGCACTGGTTTTTGCAACATTAATGATGCTGATTGAAAAGCAGACATATCATTGTCAGGCGACTAAAAATGGACAACATAGATAAGCTCCATTTAAAATATTAACTAAATATAATATAGTTCATTTTAATAAAAGTAACACTGCAACTTTTGCACCAATATTTTAGCAGGTCTGTAAAAAGTGGTATCAAACTTGCACAGCCCTTGATGATTTGAACGACAAACACGGTTTTTATTATGGATATTGCATCATTAGTAGGATTTTTAGGCGCCGTTGGCATGATCTTGATGGCGATGATCTCAGGTGGCGGTATTGGGCCATTTATTGATACACCGTCTATTTTGATTGTGTTTGGTGGAACATTTTTCGCCGTCATGTATACAACGCCTCTAGGCAACATTTCTTGGCAGTTTTGGGGTGATGGCAAAAGCCTTCCTGCCCCCGATCAAAAAATATGATGAGCTGGTTACCCGGATGATTGAACTGGCGGGTATTGCCAGAAAGGATGGCATGATGGCACTGGAAGGCCAGGATGTGCCTGATAAGTTTTTCTCAAAAGGCTTGCAGATGCTGGTTGATGGTGCAGATGAATCCAAATTGACCGCACAATTGACGCAGGAAATCAAATCGATGAAAGCCCGCCATGAAGCCAATCAGAATGTAGTTAAGGCATGGATTGATCTGGCGCCGGCTATGGGAATGATTGGCACGCTGGTTGGATTGGTGCTTATGCTTGGTAATATGGCTGACCCGAAAGCGATTGGTCCTGCTATGGCGGTGGCTTTGCTGACAACCCTTTATGGTGCTTTTATCGCTAATATTATGTTTTCCCCGATGTTGACAAAACTGGAAGGTTTTACCGCCCATGAAGTCATTTATCGGGAAATGGTTGTAATGGGCTTGAAAAATATTGCTCGCGGAGAATCGCCACGCAACATTCAGGATCAGATGGTATCTAATCTGCCGCCAAAGATGCAGGCAGCACTAGAAGCGGCTGGATAATCAATTATCCGGGGCAAGGGTTTAGAGAAAGGATTGCGTTATGGCATCAGAAGCCGATACAGCACCTGAAGAAGAACAGGAAGAAGAAGAATGTCCCAAATGCCCCGCTGTGGGTGCGCCGGCATGGATGGCTACTTTTGCCGACATGGCCACGCTTCTTATGGCTTTCTTTGTCCTTATTCTGTCTTTTGCCGAATTTAACGTCCCTAAGTTCAAGCAGATTTCTGGCTCGCTGAAAAATGCCTTTGGTGTTCAGCGTGTCATTCCTATTGTTGAACAACCAAAAGGAACAACAGTTCTTTCATTAGATTTCAGTCCTTCCCCTGCACCATCATTAACACAAGATATGACCCAGCAGACAACAGACACAACAAAGCCTGATCTGGAGGTGCAGACCAAAACCAATGAGGGTGAGGGAGAAGACGGAAGCGCTGATGATATCCTCAAAGCATTAGAAGATGCCATCGCCCGCGGTGATATCGAAGTAGAAACGCTTGGTGAAAATGTTGTGGTTAATTTTACGGCAAGTGATTCTTCAGAACAGAATATGCCGCAATTGCTTCGGTGAAACGCTTGATGCCTAGAAAAAGCAAAAAGGATGCTGGTGGTAATTCTGATCAGGGTGTTTTATTTGGTGGCCTGGAAGAGAAACTGGGAAAATTATTGGCGGCAACAGAAGCAGCTGAACAACAGCAAAATCAGGCTGCTCAGGCAGCTAATGACGCCAGTAATGCGGCAGCTGAATCCAGCCAGAAGGCTCAACTCGCCGAAGATGAGTTGAAGGTGGCTTTGCGTCAGGAAATTGGTCAGGGACTGGTTGATGTACAGCGTGAAGATGACAAGGTTATCATCACTGTTGGATCAGGTGGCGCCTTTGCTTCAGGTTCGGCTGAATTAACAGATGCTGCCATTGACATCATGAGTAAAATTGCTGGGGCCAGTTCTGACAGTAAGGGTATGATCAAAGTATCTGGTCATACGGATAATGTGCCGCTCATCTTTGGTTCAGCTTATCGGGATAACTGGGACCTTGCGGCGGCACGGTCTGCCAGTGTGGTTCAGGCTTTACAGAATACTGGCGTGATCAATGGTCCAGAGGCTGGAAGCCATCAGCTATGGTGAAGAAAAGCCTATTGATAGCAATGATACAGAAGACGGACGCCGGAAAAACCGCCGCATCGAGATTGAAATCAATTATTAATCTTAAGCCCATTTTCAATTTTACGCATCACCCATAGCCTTTATCTAAATAGGGGCTATGGGTTTTTTCATGATAAGAAACAAAGTTATGGACCGCTTGCTGTTTATCCTAAAAAAGGGACCTCTGATAGACAGTCATGATATGTATAACATTATGCTTGCTTTTATTGGGTTGTTGGGGTCGCAACCAGTCATCTATTCAATAGATAGGACGCTATTAATCAATGGCTGCAATGATCACAGATCAATCACAGCTTACCGGAGGGCAGTGATTTCACCCTATCATTCTGATAGATCTTTAAAAGAGATAATCTTCTTTAATAATGGCAGGATGTTATTTATAATGGAATAATGTTTCAGGTGCCGGGAATAGCAGAGCCGTTTCTTTTTCTTCTTTGGCTTTTCTTCAATAGGCTCACCAACAAGCGAGTTTTTAAAGCGTGTTTTAGGATCAATCTTCGGCAGGCTTCTTGCACTTCTTTTATATCTTGTGCGGCAATAACCTAGGCCACATCTGATATTGTTTATAGACTATAAAGCTCCGCAACATCATCAATGATGCCCGCTTAAATAAACACAGAGCACAACATAGCTGATAACAAATAAAATCCAGAACAGCAAATGTAATGGCGTAAACCAGAGATATAGCCAATAGTGGTTCAAACAATCGGTTCTGAATTAGCCATAAGGGCTGAACATAGGTAGCGATGGGATCAGGGGATGTATCAATGATTTCACAGCGGCGATAGAGATCACGCAGAACTTCATAAACAGTCAATTGATCACGTTGTGGGAAAGGAATAGGTTCTTAATATCAATTTCTATTTTCTCTGCCGTGTCGGAATTGATGAACTCAAGGTTGCCCGCAGAGGACCATAGGCAATCAAATTATAGATAAGCCCATCACGCCAGATTGTTAGAATAACGCCCTGTTCTTCGTCACATTCTTCCAGTAATTCCAGAAAGTCGTTTATTCCGCTTCTAAATGGCTTGCTTTCATAGCCAAAAATCACATCTCCGGGTTGCAGCCGCATGGATCCGGGCGCGTGAGATTGTACTAATTTCTTTTATACAGATCAGATTAGATAGGGCAGCCTCATTTTTGGACTGCCCATCTGAATAAGTGTTATCTTCCATCCATCACTCCAACTATGATGACAATATCATAATATTTATGGATAGGTGATGTTGTTTTTATTCGCCTCAATCTGTTGCATGATTGCCTGATTCTGCGCCATCATCTGACTGATTTTTCTAATAATTCACCTTGGCGTGTGTAAATGGCATTAAGCTGACGTCCATCATCCATGTTTGATGACATGGTGGTAATAGCTTCCATGGTATTGGCTTCAATCTGGTTTAGCTGGTTGACCATTTTCTGGCTTTGACCGCCAAGTTCTTTGGCCAGACCTTTTGATACGGCCTCGGTCAGTGTTTTGTTGGATGCATTTACCTTATCCGATGTTTCCTGCATTTTTGTTACAACGGCATCACGGGTCATGGTAATGCTATCATTCAATCCTTGTAGTTCGGCGATAAGCTGCTGATTTTGACTGACCAGAGCTTGCTGGGTTTCCATGGTTGCTTTAAGGCTGGTCAGGGTGCTATTTACTTCATTGACGTTTTCAGCAAACACGACAAGAGCTTCACGACTGGTTGAGGTAATTGAGTTCAGATCAGACATGGTGCGGAAATAGATCAATCCAGCAAAAATGGTCGCCACAACAGTAGTGACCATGGCGCTATAAAAGATAATTGTTGACGATTTATGAATTTGCTTCACACTAGCCTCCAGTGCCTTGCTTTCACGTTTAATCTTGCTGTATTCCGCTGTAACATCAGTGGCCGCATCAGCGGCATCAAGCGCAATATTGATACTATCCTGAATATCCTTAGGTCGCATACTCATTCTTATCTCCTCATGAGCGTTGACGCCATCTAGCGGCAACATCCGTTTTCAGCGTAAAATATGCACATTCCGTGCCAGTCGTGGCAAAAACAGTCCGTGATGGTAACATTGGGCCCTTGAAGCCAAGGCATGGCATCCATAGGTTTATTTTTGTCATGGGTGATAAAATGATGCTGGCACTCATACAATTTACAGGTTGTGATGATGATGGCAGTGTCTTTGTTCTAGTTTTTGTCATTGGATCTTTCTCCAGAACGACGTTAGTGCCATTACCCATTGTGCAACCTGAAAACGGATTGATCCCAGAAAACATAAAAGGGCTGCCAGCCATGATAACATGGCACGGAGATGATCTCCCTGATCTTGCCATTCGATAGCGGATATAACCAGATAAACGGCACAGCCAAAAAAGTCAGACTGCTGATCATTTCTCCTAAACTATGTTCTTTGCGGCGACCCATGATAATACTCCATCTCGCTCATTCACTGAATTAATTGACCAAATTCATCATACTGCATGTCTTGCGGGACAGAAACATCAGGTTCAGGCATCACTTCTCCGCGATCAATCCGGTAAATATAGGCCAATACCACGGCTACCGCATTATAAAGCTTATCACTGATTTCAGCACCGATATTGCCAGTGAAGTATAACGCCCTGGCCAGTAACTCATTCCGGAATACCGTAATCTGATGTGATTGGGCTTTTTCTATAATGCGTTCGGCAATAACGCCTTTACCCATGGCAAGAATGACTGGTGCCCCTCCTTCTTCTGCCACATAGCGCAAGGCAACGGCAAAATGGGTCGGGTTTACAATAACAGCAGTGGCATCAGGTACATTTTTCCAGTGCATCACGCTGACGTGCGCTCTGCTGTGACTGTTCCATCTGCATCCGTCTGATCTTGGCCTTGACTTCTGGCGAACCTTCGGTTTCCTTCATCTCATCTTTCATTTCTTTCATCGACATACGAAGCTGTTTCATCAAGGTATGCCGTTGCCAGAAATAATCTATCGTTGCGATAATCAGCAGCACGATGAGAAGCATGCCAATCAATATCTGAAATCCAAAAAGCATGATATCCAGTGCTTGATTCAGAGTGCTTTGTGATAGGGGAAGGACTCTCGGCATATAGTGATAGATAACAAAGCCAGAAATGCTGAATAAAGGTCACTTTCAGCAAGGATTTTCCTAGTTCCACTAATCCTTTACTGAAAAAATCCGACCTAGTCCTTTGATTGGATTAATTCTGCTACCTTTGAATGACATGGCCTTTGGCGCAAAATTAATCCCGCCAACAGCAATCTGGGTTATCAGAACAACAACCAGAATGGGTAAGCCCAAGAAAACAGGCAATAAGGATCATACCCCAGAAAGCCATTTCAAGCTTGATGAACCAGTTATTATCAAGCATCTCACCGTGATCTATCTTAAACAGTGAACCCCAGGCTTGTAACACATCCTGTGCAAACATAGGAACAAGCGATATCAGCAAAAGCCCGGCTGCCATTCCGGTGAAAACAAACATTTCTTTTGACGTCAGTACCTGCCCGTCTTCGCTGGCCTTATCCAGTTTTCGTTGGGAAGGTTCTTCGGTCTTTTCTTGGCTGTCATTCTCTTCGGCCATTTACATTGCTCCAATAAGATCAAGCATATGCTGGATGGCGTCATCGGTAAGGTCTGCCATAGCATATCCCAGAAAATCTGCTGAAAAATAAAGAACGAAAAACACCCCGATCAGTGAAATGGGAAACCAAAAGAAAACAGGTTTAACTGGGGGCTGAACGAGTAATAATGCCAATGGACGTATTGATGAATAGCAGGATCATGGTAACGGGAAGCATGATCATGGCCGCGGCAAAAAACATGGCTCCGGCCGCTTCAATACCTGATTGAACCATAACACTGGTATCTGGTTGATAGCCGACAGGCATGATGGAATAGGTTTCCAGAATTGAACGTATAACAATCAGATGCCCATCAAGAGAAACAAAAATAACCATCATAAATAAATAGAGTATCTGACTGACTACCGGTGTTTGTCCGCCAGCATTGGGATCAACCTGTGAGGCATAACTCAAACCTGAAGTTGAAGCAATTTTCTCACCAGCCAGTGATACCGCACCAAAAAAATGGTCAGAATCAGTCCTGCTGTTAATCCGATACTGATCTCTGTCATGATAATGACAAGCATGGCAGGTGAGCCAAGCTGTTCTGCTGAAATAGGTTCGGCTGCCAGTGCAACTGATGCGGCCAGAGTAAACGCCATAATAATCCGGATTTGTAAAGGTACCCAGCGTGCGCCAAAAAACGGGGCTGATAGAAGAAATGCCCCGATACGCAAGCTAAAGACCAGAAAGGTCGCCAGATATGCCATGATGATCTGCATATCCATACCAGGCAGAGCGGTGCCTGCTGGCCCATTGATGGTGAGATCACCTATCATGTGTTCATTGCCACAATCTGATCAAAGGTGAAGGCAAAATAGGAGGTCAGTGTGTTCAGCATATAGCCTGAAAGCAAACCGAATACCAGCAGGACAACAATAAGCTTTGGAACAAAACTTAAAGTCATTTCGTTAATGGATGTTGCCGCCTGAATGATACCGATGAGCAGGCCAATCGCGAGCGCAACAGCCAGTAATGGGCCGGCGGTCAGAATGATTTGCCAGAACATATTTTGCAATTGGTCAACGTTACTATCAAAACTCATAATCAGATACCTTTATAATCATTTCATCAGGTGACGGAATAGGTTGCTGCCAGTGAACTCACCGTCATGGCCCAGCCATCAACCAGAACAAAAAGCAGCAATTTGAAGGGCAGGGATACCAGCATCGGACTCAACATCATCATACCTAATGACATAAGGGTTGAGGCAATTACCATATCAATGACAAGGAAAGGCAGGAAAAGCAGAAAACCGATCTGAAATGCTGTTTTCAATTCTGACGTGATATATGCTGGCAGAATAACAGAAAAGGGAATATCAGCATTGGTGGCATAGGGTTCATCACCAGCCATTTCGGCAAACATGGTCAGGTCATTGACGCGTGTGTTATTGACCATGAAATCTTTAATGGTGGAACTGGCAGATGCCACAGCGGTAGCGGCATCAATCTGACCATCCAGATATGGCGCTAACGCCTGATCATAAATAATGGTAAAAGTCGGCGCCATAATGAAGAATGTTAAAAATAGCGCAATGGCAATCAGCACCTGATTGGGTGGTGTCTGTTGTGTGCCCAAAGCCTGCCGAAGAATGGACAGAACAATGATCACCCGCGTAAATGACGTCATCCCCAATACAAGTGAAGGCAGAACGGTCAATGCGGTCATCAGGAAAAGGATTTGCAATGACAATGAATAGGTTGCAACCCCGTTGCTGTCATTAACAACCGTAAAGGCAGGCATACCGTCAAGCGGTTGGCCAAGACCGTTTTGGGCAAATGCAGTGCCCGCCATGACTATCATGGAAAAAGTTAAAAGGGTTTTTATGACAACTTGATTCATTTTCATGACTGATCCAATCCCAGATTAGGGTTGCGTCGCCGGGCCTGCTTCATGGCCTCAAGAAAGGGGGCATTTGATGGGGTATTCGCGCCAGACGCCTTTGCTTGTTTTGGAATTGATGTGGGTAATACTGTTGGCTTATTGCCGTGGGTTTCATCAAAAGGAACAATAGCTGGTGGCTGGTTTTTGGCAGAAATGATCAGAAAACTCTGACTATCTACCTGTATCAGTTTGGCGCGTTCATGGGTGCCGATAGGGGTGTCTTCCATCAGTTTGATGCGGCGTTGACCACCTAACTGTTTGGATAATGGTTCTTTAAACCGGCGCACCAGTACCATTATGCCAATCAACGCTGATAGGAAAACAGCGATAGTGACTAGTTGAGTAATAGAAAACGTATCTGACATCTTTGCCCCGTGATCAAATTATCTACGGGAAAGGCAAAAGCTATGCCAGTTTCAGCATCTGTTTATTAACTAATTGTTAATAAACAGAAAATAATTTATTTATAACGTATTTGATCAGGTGTCAGAAAATTGTCGCGGCTAAAGGCTAGTATTAAAGATTTTCCATACGCTTTTCAGGGGAAACAATTTCACTGAAACGAATGCCAAACCGTTCACCAACCATGACAACCTCACCACGCGCAATGATAGTACCATTGACAAGGATATCAAGCGGATCACCAGCAAGACGGTCTAGTTCAATCACCGAACCTTCATTTAAACGCAACAGGTCACGGATCTTGATTTCGGTATTACCTACCTCAACCGTCATGGTTACTTCGATATTTTCAAGCACCCTCAGATTATCAACGGATACCCGCTCTTCTGCAGGTGCTTCTGATGCGGCGGCTTGAGTTTCGTCATTCTGGTTTTCAGTTTCTTCAGACATTGGTCTTTCCTCTTCTCATCCGGCCAATGGTAGCCGTATAGGGCATCAGTGATACCTTATTCACTTACCTGTTTCGTTAGTTTGATGGCGGCCTGTCCATTTAGTTCACCAACCTCACCAAGAAAAATTACATTATCTTCGAGCAGAATATCCACCCCGTCATTGATGTGCATCGGGAAAGGTATCATTCGCTTTAAGCGTGATCAGCTTACGCATGGAAACACTTGGTTCACCAAGCCTTGCAACAAGTTTGAGTGGAATTTCCATGATGGCCTGTTCCATGCGTTCTTTCCATGATTTGTCATCATCAACAAGGTCTGTCTGCACGCGGGAACGCAACTGACTGGCAATCGGTTTTAATGTCTGAAGCGGATAAATGATATCAAAGGAAGCTGCTTCAACATTAGGGAGCTGGACAACAAATGAACAGATTATGATCAGATCATTACCATCAACAAATGAAGCAAATTGTGGATTTACTTCACGGCTGGTGGTGTTGATGCTAATCCGCATCAGGTCTTTCCACGCTTCTTCCAGAGCAGAATTGAGGCCATCTGTTACCAGTTCAATGACTCTTTCTTCTGTTGAGGTAAACTCGGATCTTTTGGTCTTAATCTTGGATATCTTACCACCATAATAGGAATTAGTCAGAATGGAGATAAAGGATGGATCAAGTACCATCATCATGGAACCGCGCAATTCTTCAATGCGAGACATGCTCATGCTGAGGAAATTATCAACATCAGCCGAATATTCATCATAGGTTTTCACTTCTGGTGGGAATGATGAAATGCGGGGCTGTATCCGCAACATTGGCAGAAAGATCCCCCGTGCCAGCCGCGAAAATCGCTCATTGATCATGCGTAAGGCATAATAGTCACCAAGCAGCGACAGATCATCAGACCCAAACTTGAAGTCGCGAATATCATTACTCTGACTGATATCGGCAATCGCCGCGCCAGTTTCACCATCACTGTTGAGGCCGTCAATCAGGGCGTTGACTTCATTGGTGCTAAGTTTGCGTGTGGATGTCACAATTTACCTCTTATTTTAGATCAATTTATTGAAGGACGAGTGACGTGAAATGCACTTTCTCAATACCGCCAAATCCTTCTAGTTCTTCTAATTCGGCATTAAGAGCATCCCTGATGGAGTTGGCAAGCATCATCCGGCCTTCTTCACCTTTAATGGCATCTTCGCTAAAATTACCAATGCGTTGAAGAATGACAGAACGAAGACCAAGTTCATGAGCTTCAACATTCACCATAACGGTGTCATCATATTGGGTAGATACCGCAAGCCCTAGCTGGAGCATTTTGCGGAATTGGCCAGATTTGTTGTGAATGTTCCTGCAAACTCGTAATAGATTGTTTCAAACGTTTCTTCTTCAGGAGTTTCTTTCGAAACCTTTTCAGGATCAGCATTGGCTTCTTCTTCGGCTTTAATAGCGGCTTCTCTTTCTTCAATGCTGCGCTCAATCATCTCTTCGAGTTCTTCTTTTTCAATAACATCACTTGCCGGGGCAAAGAAGAAATAGCCGATAACGAGGCCAATAGCGATTAATGCCCCAAAAATACCAATCTTCTTTAACAATGGCATTAAGCCACCGGATTTCTTTTCATCATCGTTTTCTTCAGCCATATCGTTTCCCTCACATAGTGACGTTAAGCCAGAATGTTAACTTGTCCTGTTTTAGCATTTTCTAATATTTTAGTCGATTCTTCCTCATCCTGAGCAGTATTTTTTGTCCCCGTCTTATGATTGCGCTCAGATGAGTTTGCACCCTGGCCTTGTGACCACTGGTTTGAAAACCCTTGCCCCATGGATGTCTGCATCTGGCCTAGTTTCAGGCCATGCTGTTCAAACACCTGTTGAAGCCTGGGTTCGGCATCAGCAAGGATTGCAGCAGCTTCTGCCGTAACAGATGTGATTTGCACATTTGTGTTATTTCGGTGATACTAATCTGAACGACAAGTCGTCCAAGTTTGGCTGGTTCAAGAATAACCCGGATAGTTTCATCACCACCTTTCCAGTTTCTTTGAATATTGCGCAAAAGTCGGTCTGTCCAGTTCGCATCATTCATATTCAGGCGTAATAAACGTCCATCCTTGCCCTGATCAAGGCTCATGCGGGTATCAAGCATGGGGTCTGCCCTGACCTTGCTGGGGATTTTGTTGATTATTTTGCTGCCCATTATGTTGCTGACCTGAAAACCCGCCATGATGTTCGATATCTGTCATATGGAGCTAATGTCATGGCAGATGATGACGGGGAAACAGAACATGTTGAAGCTGGCAATGTTGATGAAATCTGCTTTGATTTGATCGCTGATGCCATAATGGTTGTATCATCAGAAAGTGGGGCTGTTTTCCATTTCCGGTCTATTCCGGATATTGAGCATATCTGCGGTTCTATTATCTGAAATGACCTGTTTTATGGAAGCGTATTCACCTTTAGATTCAGGAATGGCCCCTTTTTTCATATCTGTTAAGATGGACTTCATTGGATCCTGTGTTCTCATTATCTATTTCTGCCATAGGTATTTCGGCCATGGGTGCGTTCGCATGATTGATAGACGCCTCTTTGCGGGGTATGTATCTGTACAGTAGTCTTGGGGAAGGGGCCATAACGTGTTGAATGGTCAGTTACATCAGCTGATAGCGGTGGATGCCATGATCTAAGCTGTGGTTGAGAAACCATTGAGAGTCACAGGCTCAGGCTGATGCTGGTGACCCTGATGGTGATGCTCAACTGCTGATGCTGGTGCCCTGATATGCTGGTGAACATGCTTTGCTAATTCATCAATCTGTATAGTTTGCTGGTGCATGCAGATGCGCATCAGGCTTTGGTTTTAAATTCATCAGAAGATTTGCCTTCTGTTTTGCGAATAAGACTGGCTAAAATCTGTACAGGATTTTTTGCAGTTTCATACTGCCCACGCGACTGGGGTACAGGCTTAGATAATTGAAAAGGCGGAATATTCGGTGATAAGCCCAGATAAAGGGGCTGGTTTATCCGGTTTTGTGAGTCAACTTGTTGATGATCCGGATGGGTTATATCAGGATCAATTTTATTGGCCAATGGCGTTTCAAATACTTCACTGATCTGTTGCTGGATATTGCCGCTATCCTGATTTAGCGAAGATATCTGATGATATGTTTCTATGTCTGTATGATGAAGCAGATTGGTAATGACTGGTAAAAGTTCCGCTTTATTTGCATCATTTAAAAAGGATTTCAGACTATCATCTGACATGATCTGGCTGGCCACATTTTTCAGCCTTTGTCTGCATATCGGTGTCGTCTTGATCACTGCCATGCCAATCGGCAACAGCTACCATGATAGCATCAAAAATAGCCATTGCTCCATCAACAGATGGATGATCTGGACTAATGATGCCGTCTGGTAACGTTATTCCTTTCGGCGTGATGGAATGAATCATTGTCATAGCTGTGGCTATCCATATTAATTATATCAACAGAAGGCGGTGCAAGAATAATGCCAAAACCGTAAATCTCTCAGGTCATTACACTTTTGTATGGTTGCTGCGAGGAATATCGCTATCGGCCTTTTCCTGTTTTTCTTCTCGCTTATCGCGTTGATACAGGCGTGACTTTTCCTCAGCTCTATTCTGGCGGCTTAATGCTGTGCCAAGGGTAATGCGTTCTTCGCTAATTTCATCCTCAAGAAAGGTTTTGCGTTGTTCAATGACTTTGAGTTGTTCATGGATTTTGCCGCTATAATGTTGCGCTGATCGTAACGATAGCATGGAAGTTACACCGGGATTTGGGCGGGTTTCATCAACCATCTGGTTTAGTTTTTCACCAATATTACTAATTTTCTTATGCTCGTCATCTAGCGTGCGGATTGTTTCTGCACGCGCCATGACCGTCATTTTTTCGCGTAAGGCAAGGCGTTGAAAAATGTCTTTTGGCTTATTCATCGGTTTATTTCGGCATTAATGCCGATAATCCTTCTATGCTTGTCGCAATCGTTGCCTGTTCACTTTCCTGTTGTTGAATATAGGCCATCAGGGATGGCCATAATTGAACCGCACGATCAAGTTCAGCATCCTGTCCCTGGCGGTAGCCCCCCATAAGGATCAGATCACGATTTTCAAGGAACAGGGCAACAAGTCGTTTAAACTGTCTGGCTTCGTCCTGATGCGTATCAGTAGTAATATCATTCATGACACGGCTTACCGAAAGCGATACATCAATAGCCGGATAAACCCCCATTTGTGCTTGTGTCCGTGAAAGCACAATATGCCCATCAAGAATAGCGCGGGATATATCAACCACGGGGTCGTTCTGATCATCACCATCGGCCAGCACGGTATAAAATGCAGTGATTGAACCTGCTTTACCTTCACCGGCGCCTGTTCTTTCAATCAGTCGCGGTAGCAGTGAGAAACGGATGAAGGATACCCTTTAGATGTTGGTTGTTCGCCTAATGATAATCCGATTTCACGTTGTGCATGCCACGCGGGTAAGGGAGTCCATGATCAGCAGAACATTTTCCCCTGATCACGATAATATTCGGCAATAGCAGTTGCGCGTTGTGCCCCGCGTATCCGCAATAATGGTGACCGGTCTGCGGGAACAGCAACAACCGCTGTTCGGGCGCGAGTATTTTCATCCAGAACGCTGTTAACAAAGCTTCCCACTTCGCGCCCACGTTCACCAATCAGACCAATGACAACAACATCAGCATCGGTATAACGGCTCATCATGGATAAAAGCACAGATTTGCCAACACCCTGATCCGGCAACAATACCAACCCGTTGCCCTTGTCCGACGGTTAAAAGGCCATTAATCGCCTTAATGCCAACATCAAGCGGTTTTGTTATAGGGTTACGTTTCAATGGATTTAATGATTTCCCCGCCATAATGCCAGCTATCACCATGATTAGATAATGGTTGATCATCAAGTGGCGCACCCAGCGCATCAGTGACGCGGCCAAGCAAATGATCACCCACGGAAATATGATGACCAGTATTGATAAGCCGGACTGTTCCACCGTCACAGATATTGGCATCATGATCCAGCATGGCAAGCATATTACGGCCCTGATTAAAACCGATAATTTCAGCCATAGCAGTGTCACCGGTAATGGTATCAATCTCACATAATGATCCAATGGGGGCAGGAAGCCGTCGCATTCAACAAATAGCCCGTCGAACCGGCATACCTGCCCATAATGGGAAGGTTTTTTCTGTGTAGGAAAATGATCAAGCGTATCAAGAACTCTAGTGGCAAGACTGTTATTCATGGTCATTGTTCTCTGTTTCAGGATCCAGTTTTGGCTGGAATATCTGATTTCACTTTTGCTTTTTAGGGGGAGGGGGAAGAGACTTTGCCCGGTTGATCATCAATCAAATCCATAACTCCGATTGAACCGACATCAACCCTTGCATCACCACGTTTCATCATCTCATCTGCCGTTAATGTGATTTTACGGGGGGCTAGCTGTTTTTCCAGCTGGGGTTGGATGGTGCTATATCATCCGGATGCAAATGAATGACGGGTTCGTCAATCCGGTTACGGATACGGCTTACCATGCTTGCAACTTTGGCGGTGAAGGGGCTGGATTGCTATCAATTTCAATACCAGCCCGTTCACTGGCCAGTTGATTAATAGCACCAAACATAGCTTTTTCTAATTGTGCCAAATCAATGCTGTCTTCTCTGGATATAGATTCAGCTACGGCAGTGAAGCTGGTAATTGCAGCAGTCATATTTTCATCCATTTCTAACAGTGCCGCCGCTTTTCCTTCTGCTGTATCCCCGATCATATTCGGCGGTATCTGCTGGTGATGATGTTTCTTGGCTGGTGGGTGTTAAACTCGTCTTGAAGCCATCTGTTCCAGATGCCGGAACTTTAGCCGTACTTGTGTCAGTCATATCAGAAGCGTTATCGTCCAGCTTTTGTTCGGCGTTCTGTTCGGGGGATATGATCAGGATGCTCAGCCGGATTATCATCGCTTTGGACTTGCTGATCGGTTGGTACAGTTTCAGATACAGAAATATCCAGTGGTTCTTCATCTTTCTGATCTGCCGTCTGCTGATCAGGGTTGATCTACTAGATTTTCGCCATTGCTATCAGGGGTTTCTTCGACAGCCTGGTCAAGTGATGCTTCCGGCTGTTCATTCTGAGATGCCGGCATTTCTGCTGGCGATGGTGTTTTGGTATCTAGGGTTTCTTTTTCTTGCAAAGCGATCATATTGCTTTTAGCAAGGTCTTTTAAAGTTCTTTTTTGAACTCGGCTTTAGGTTTTTCAAATTTATTGCTGGTTTTGACATAGCCTTTTCATTTTGCCTCCCGCACCAGATGCAAGATATCAGAAACGTCAATATGCTTATTGTCGTCTGTTTCCTGTTCGGGTATTTTTGTGGCGCGGTTGTCATAGCTTGCTATCTCATAATCTGTTTTACTTACACAAAGTCATCGCCGCCACGACCAGCAAGTACGATGGAACCTTCATCTGAAAGACGACGGGCAACGTTAATGATGCGTTTCTGTGCTTCCTGCACTTCCGTTAGCCGAACAGGACCTAATGCTTCCATTTCATCTTGCAGATTTGCTGCGGCTCTGGAAGACATACAGGAGAACAGCTTATCCCGGAGGGGTTCATCTGCCCCTTTGAGTGCAAGCACGAGATCTTCTGTATCAACGGAACGAAGCAGGGTTTGCAGGGATTTATCATCGGACATAACCAGATTATCAAAGACAAACATGCTTTCCTGAATGGCAACCATAAGATTTTTGTCATCCTTAGCCAGTGTTTTCATGATGCGTGCTTCCATATTCTGCTTGGTAAAGTTCATGATTTTGGCCGCTGCCTGAACCCCGCCAACTTGTGAAGCGCGGAGATTTGTATTGGTTGCGAATTTCTTCTGCATGACCATTTCCAGTTCTTTCAGTGCATCAGGCTGGACCGTTTCCAATGTGGCGATCCGTCCGACCACTTCAGGCTGAATATCTTCGGGCAAAGCCCTAGCACGTCAGCACCAACCCCGAAAGTCGAGATATGATATGATCAGGGCAATGATCTGCGGGTGTTCATCAACAATTAACTCGGCAATAGATTTAGAATCCATCCAGTCAAGAATTTCAATTGGCTGGTTGCTGCTTGATGGCGTAATCCGGCTGAGAACAGATTGTGCCTTATCTTCTCCAAGGGCTTTATTGAGAACATTCTTGATATAGTTTCCTGCGCCCAGACCCAGACTGGTCTGTTCCTTGATAATGGCAAGAAACTCATCAAGCACAAGGTTAACCGTATCCTGATCAAGTCCCTTGCACCGAATACATGGCACGGCCCAGATGCTGGACTTCCCGTGGATTAAGGTTGCGCAGTATCTCTGATGCTTCATCTTCACCCAATAGCATCATCAGAATGGCGGATTTCTGAGTTCCTGTAAGGGATTCAAAGATATCTTCTTTTGCATCTTTGTTGTCTGTTTCTGCCATAACTGATCCTCTTTCTGGCTTTTTCGGCAATAATATTAACTGATTATAATATTCATACTAGTTAATATCACGCCTAATCCAAATCATCTTTCATCATATTCTTGAAGACGTTGGACACACGTCCTGCTTCGTCACTCACAATCATCCGGATAACCGCAACTTTATCATCATAAGGTATTCGCGGTATCCAGCATCTCGGCTGAAATAGATGCCTTTTTCGGCTTCAGCTTTGACTTAATGTCCTCAAGGCTTTCGCCCTCGGCAATTTCCACGGTATCAAGATCAACTTCATCTTCCAGATTGACCAATGCTTCGCCTGGCTTACCAGGGGCAACTGGAACAATAATCCGTGATATCAATGGACGGATAACGCCTAGAATGATAACCCCCATAATTAACAGGGTCATCAGCTGTTTCATAACATTAGAAATCCAGTCAACTTCATACCAAGTTTTTCAACCCCTTCGATTGCTGAAGCAAAGGCAGAGCTGCTTACCGTTAATTTATCACCACGGTCGGCATTAATTCCAATGGCACTGACAACAAGCGCTTCAATTTCTGCTAATTTTTCAGGAGTAATTTTCTGAACTTCCTTGAGCCCTGTTTCCGGATTAACAACTTCTGGATCACGAACCAGAACAGACGCATTGATCGCTGTGATCATATTAGATGGTTTTAGAGTGGTCGAGATAGTCCGGCTGACTTCATAGTTTTTCACTTCATTCGATGAACGTGTCTGAAACTCACCTCCACCGCCCTGATTGGCAAAATCGGTGTTCAATTCATTGGCGTTAGGTGGGCGATTTGATGTAGCCCCGGGGATGCCTTTAGCATCTGGCTTGGCGGTCATATCAAGACTGGACTGCATGCTGCGCAGAGTGCGCCACCTTCGGGATCGACTAACTCTTCTGTGATTTCATTTCTGGTATAGTCAATATCCAGATTGACCTGAGCAGTTACATTCCCTGCCCCAACAATAGGGGATACCAGCTGGATGATGCGATTGCGGTAAATCTGTTCCAGTTTCATGCGGTGTTCAAGCTGGCTATCAGACATGACACTTGATGGATCATCAACGGGCTTTGATAATAAATTGCCATATTGGTCAACAATGGTGACGTCACCCTTTGCCATGCTTGGAACAGATGATGATACCAGATGAATAATGGCATTAACCTGATGGTTACCTAATGTTCGTCCGTTACTCATCTGAACAAATACGGATGCGCTTGGGGGTACTGCTGACCGGGCAAATACCGATTTTTCTGGCAATGCCAGATGAACCCTTGCTGCTATCACCCCTTCGATTTCACCGATAGAGCGCGATAATTCAATTTCCTGTGCCTGTTTGATCTTGACGCTTTCAACAGACCGGCTTGATCCCATGGGAATATCACCGATGGCAGAATAACCATCTGGCACGGATTCCGGCAATCCCTGTGCGGCCAATGTCATCCGTGATGTGTGATAATCAGATGTAGGAACCAGAACATCACCTGTGCTTGGGTCAATGCTGACATCAACACCAGCATTTTTAAGAGCTTCAACCACGCGGGCTTTTTCGTTTTCCGGCAAGCCTGCATATAACGGCGATACAGATGGCTGTTGCATCATCACATAGATGATAAGACCAACAACCACGCCAATAACGGACAGGATAGCAGGCATGGACTTTTTAACACTAGGGTCAGATGTCATGCGGCGAACACTTGAAAGCATCCCGTTTTTTTCTGTGACTTCAACAGGTGCTGTTTCCTGATTCATTGTTGTTGCGTCGGCCATTATTTTGCTCCATCCATATTATGTTTAATCTGTAAAAATGATCAGAATTAAACTGGCATATTCATGATATCTTTATACGCACTTAACATTTTATTGCGTGCGTTTAGGGTCAGTTGAAACCCGAGTGAAGAAATTTGCTGGCTTATCATGACTTTGCTTAAATCATTTTCCAGCCCCATTTCATACGCTTGGGTCATTTGGACACTATTATTCTGTGCTTCTGCTACGGAATTAATGGCATTACCCATTCTATCGCCAAAGCTTTCTGTGTTTGCTGTTTGCGATGATCTGGCCGCTTCAAGCATGGCTTTGGCATCTTGCAAAGCGGTGCTTGTCGAAATTTGTGATAAAGAGGCAGGCTTAATGGTTGTCATAATAAATCCTCATTTCAGAAAGCGTTACTGGGCAATCGCCGTCTGTTGTTGCGTAAATTGATGTTGTGGTGGTGCTAGCTGACCCACGGCCGTATCAATAATGATATCGGCTTCTGTAATCACGCCATTCGTTGCCAGAACCATGGCACGTTGTAGAACATTTTCCAGCTCCCGGACATTGCCTGGCCAGTGATATTCGGTCAGCATCTGGATCGCGGTTTCGTCCATCCATGGGATGGTTGTTAGATCGGAATGATGGCGTTTGAGTAAAGCGGTAGCGATAGGAATAATGTCATCTGCCCTGTCAGCCATGCTTAAGGTGTGCAATGGGAAAACATTTAACCGATAATACAAGTCTTCGCGAAAATGACCTTTGCTAATTTCATCCTGCATGGCACGGTTGGTTGTTGCTATCACCCTCACATCAACTTCAATTTCCTGCTGACTGCCTAGTGGGGTGACTGTTTTTCCTGAAGAACACGAAGCAGCTTGGCTTGCAGGCTAAGTGGCATTTCTGAGATTTCATCCAGCAATAGCGTGCCTCCATCAGCTGCCCGGAAAATGCCTTTATTGGCTGTTGATGCCCCTGTGAAAGATCCTTTTTCGTGACCGAACAGAATGGCTTCCAGCATATTTTCCGGAATAGCGGCGCAATTGATGCCAACAAATGGCTTATCCTGCCGCGCCGAATGAAAATGGACAAAACGTGATAAGACTTCCTTACCTGTACCGGTTGGGCCATTGATGAAAACCGTTACATCTGTTGCCGCCACCTTCTTGGCCAGATTAAGCATATTCAGGCTTGCGTCACTGCCGGTGGCCAGATGACCATCAGCATCGATCATCGAGGCAATCATATTGAAACCGTAGTGAGATGATGGGTGTTGCGTTGAAACATCAGGGATAGAAACCGATATCAGCTTTCCGCCAAGATCAGTATTAATGGCAAAATGATCAGCATGTTCTTTAATGACAATAATCAGTCGTGCCTTGATCTGGCGTGCCAGTTCTATCAGTTTTTCACGGCCACCTTTTTTACTGACGAAACTATCCGCGCAGATCAATGTTGAACCAGCCGCACTGGTATCATCTCTGGAAAGTAATGGCATGACCATAAACATACGTTTCAGCAAGATGGCTTCAAGGATGTCTGCGCCGTCAAAATGTTCCTTGGCAAGTCGAATGTTAGACATGTGATCCTCAATTAGTTAACAAATAGTTAATTTCGTAACTAAAGAGGCAAGAACCTTGCCAATTTATCGATTTAGCAAAATTATTTTTTAACATGCTGATAATATTGATAAAAATATAAAGATTAAAATCCGTTTGCGCGTTATTAAGGCTTATGTTATTTTTTTGACATATTATGATTTATTAATTAAGAATATAACAAAATACTGACACCTGAGTTGGGGATGACATGTCAAATGGGATTGACAAATATCTGAATGGGCAATCTGCTGTTATGACAGACCTCAAGCATATGGTTGAAATGGTCGCCCCGACAACATCAACAGTATTGGTGCTGGGAGAAACAGGAACTGGCAAGGAAATGGTCAGCCGGGCGATCCATCATTCTTCAGGTAGGCAAGGCGACCTGATTTCAATCAATTGTGCGGCCATTCCGTCAGAGTTACTGGAATCAGAATTATTTGGTCATGAAAAAGGTGCTTTTACTGGTGCAGATAAACCCCGACAAGGGACGGTTTGAAATGGCAAGTGGTGGCACGCTATTTCTGGATGAGATAGGTGATATGCCCCTATCGCTGCAATCCAAGCTATTGCGGGCGCTTGAGGACAGAACGATTCAGCGTGTAGGTGGTGGCAAAGATATCGCGGTAGATTTCCGGCTGGTTTGTGCCACGCATCAGAACCTGAAATCAAAAGTGGATGAAGGTAGCTTTCGGGCTGATCTCTATTACCGGATCAATGTATTTCCTGTGCAATTGCCAAGTCTGGCCGAAAGGAAGGTTGGATCTGCCGGTTCTGATCAAATCTATCATGGAAAGCATGAAAGCGCTGGGTGATACGCCTGATTTCCAGTTTGATGAAGAAGGCGTTGCCGAACTGATGCGTTATTCATGGCCGGGTAATGTGCGTGAATTACGCAATGTGCTTGAACGGGCGCAAGTGCTATTTTCCCGGCAAGACCATCGGGGCTGCTGAAGTGCGTGAAAATCTGTTACGGATGAAAGCCCCTAAAAAGGATCAGGAAGCAGATTTCTTATGGCAGGCTACCGCTGATCTGGGGGAACCTATCATGGCAAATGGTGATGCTCTGGATAAGCCAGCCTTACCGCATCCATCAGATTATCGGGACTGGTTTGCTTATTTTGATGATCTGGATTTACGCCGTCACCTTCAGGATATTGAAGTAACCCTGATTGAAGCGGCATTAGATAAACATGGCGGTATGGTTAGTCGTGCAGCAGATGCCCTGAAACTAAGGCGAACAACCCTAATCGAAAAAATGCGTAAATATGTTATCGAGAAGCCGGGTGCTGTCACCTGATGCCTGAATGACTACCGGTAACCTTCAAGCCGTTTGATATGTTTGCTGGTTCTGGCATTCAGATCAAGCATGGCATGTTCAATCATGCTGATTTCAGATTTCAGATTGTCTAGCATATCTTCGAGCATGGCCAGCTGGTCGGCTGAAAACGGGCCTTCGAAATGGCTTAGAGTCCCAAAATGCTGTTGTCTTGTTTTATCAAGGTCAAGCGCGGTCGTAAAATCAGCATCTTTGATGGCAGTGGCAATATCACCATTGATTTGCTGTATGTCTTTGATCGTAATCGTGGCGTGATGATTCATGATGATACCCTTTGTCATACCCCTTGTCTGCTTAATTGATGCCAGGCATCACGAATATCATCCAGTGATGCAATAGCCTTTTCTGTTCCGTCTGTGGTTTTTCTTTCCAGTCTTTCAGCAATTGCTGTCGTGAATATTCATAAAGCTGGAAAAGATTATCGGCGATCTCACCACCTTCTTCAAAATTGAGGCTTGTCTGTAAGCCATAGATAATCGTAAGCGCTCGGCTGAATTGCCGTGATTGTTCGTCTTTCTTGCCGGTATCAGGGTCAGAATGTTTCACAAAATTCTGCATGGCACGGATTAATTCATCAAAAAGCAGGGCGATAATCGCAACCGGATCATTGCCTTCCACCAGATTAGTCGTGTCCGTTTTGGTATAGGCTTCCATCATTTTCTTTACTGACATGTGTTAAAACCCCATCGGGCTTCCCTTTTTGCCCTGAATATATTATATTTATTTATGGTTATGCCTGTTTTGACACATACCTCACCTGTTATGCCAACCGCAGATACGCTGGCCATACAGCCTATTGCTGCAAATTCTGTGCCAACACAACGGCAAACAGCCTATGGTATTGGTGCAGTTGATGTGACGCAAAACCAGCATCGTGAGATGAAAAGACAGCCGGCAACGGTGATCAGCCATCCGCGTCTTGCGCCTTCTGGTGTGACAAGTGAGCAGTTTCTTTCCGCCAGAGCCGCCTTATCACCGGGTTTTCTGCATCAGATGGCGGCAACAAAGATTGCGCGGATTTCTAATCTTTATGCTGATACGCCGCGCTTTTCTGCCCAGATTGATATTCTGGCTTAGCATTTCCGTTCAAGATATATGGCTGGCTATGATCGTTCCAGATCAGTGATGCGGTTCTGTGTGCTTAGATAAAGCCCGAAAATATCCCCTTCGGTAACCACGCCTAGCATTTCCCCTGTATCACGATCAATGACCGGAATAGATTCTCCGACAAAGGTACTGGCAATTTCAATGGCTTGCATGAGAGAAGCATCATGTTTAATGGATATGGCATTAGCATCTGATGCTTCAATCAAAGAAATATCATCAGGCTGTTGAAGCAGTTCATGCAAGGTTAATTTTCCCAAAAACCGGCTACCGTCAAGCAGATAGCTCTCGCTAACCCCATGCGTAATCATCCGGTTGACTACATCGGATTTGCTATCCGATTGATGGGCAGTGACGTAATCATCACTAACCAGATCACGAACAGGGATTTCCATCATTTCCAGATGCCCGCGCCCTTGTGAGATATCGATACCGCGATCAAGCAATTGCCGGTCAAAGAAAGAATGGCCATAAATATGATGACTCACTAACGCGGCCGTAACCACGCTCAACATGGCGGCGAGGGCATAATCATAGCTCATGGTCATCTCAAGCATGATCAGAACACCGGAAACAGGAGCGCCTATAACAGCGCTTGCCACCGCAGCCATGCCGCAAACAACCATCACCGGGCCGCTAACCATAATACCGATGCTGGCAAGCAGTTTCTGGATACTGGCACCGGCCGCCGCACCAACAAACAAAGCTGGTGAAAATGCCGCCATAAAACCCCATACATAAACAGAATGCTGTCATGACCGCCTTTGCAATCAGGATGGTAAGAAGCATGGCAAGACCAAATTCCATGTTTAGCATATCAAGAACCACACCTGTTCCAAGACCAAGAACCTGCGGAAGAACCATTCCCACCAGTCCGGTCAGGATTGCCCCCAGGAAAAGCATTTGTGATGGTGATAATCCTGTCCGTCCAACAATCCTGGTCGCTTGCCGTAACCCGATCATGTATAGCGCCGCAATGATGCCAAATATGGGGCCGGCGATAAGCGCAATGGGCAGCACCTCAACCAGATTGATATCAGGCACGCCGGCAAAGGCGTGGCTATCACCGAAAAACCATTTGCTTACCCTGCTGATGAAATACTGGCAATAGCAATGGGGGTGACAGCCCGCACCGAAAAATGCCGCAAGATGGCTTCATGGGCAAAAACAACGCCGGCGATGGGGGCATTAAATCCGGCGGCGATAGCACCGGCAACGCCGCATCCGATAAAGATATCCGTGGTCAGCCTGCCGCCAGTAATCTGGCGCATAAAGCTGCCAATTGTTGCTCCAAAATGGACAAGCGGGCCATATTGCCCTACCGAAGCCCCGCCACTGGCAGAAACAAAGGCGGCAAAGTTGAACCAAATCCCGCTTTAACATCAAGTTCATTATCGGTGCGATGGGCGGCATAGATGCTATCGCCAGGGCCATGCCAGCGGCTGATAGAAAATATCTTTCTGATGATAATAATCAGGATTGCCGCCACCAGCATGGCCATAAGCGGCAGGAATGACAGGTTGCTATCGTCAATGGTGAATTGAAACCAGTCAAACCCTTCACGCATTTGGGTGATTTTGCCCACACCAATGACAAAGCCATTAGTGACAAAAGCCATGAGGATACCAAATCCAACCCCGGTCAGAATGAGGAAGATGAGCATCTGACTTAATGTAAACAGAGTCTGGCTATATGATTGGGGATGCTGGGACATGGATAAAACCTGCTATAAACCTAATATTCCTGAATACTATAATAAAATTTCTTCGTTTCGGCAAAAAGGTATAATTTTTGCAATTAATCTGTCGTTCTAAATGATGGAAACAGGGACGATCAGTATGGCAACGGATTATCTAAGCGCTCTTAATGTTGGTAGTGGGCTCAATACAACAGAGATTATTGATGCGCTTGTGAATGCGGAACGTGTCCCTAAAGAAGAGCAAATTAACAAGAAAATTGATGAAAAAAATTAAGTATCTCTGCCTTAGGTGAGTTAAAATCTGAGCTTATCTACTTTTGATAATTCATTAGGTATCCTTAGTGGGATGACTGGAACCAAAGCCTCATCAAGTGATAATAGTATTGTAACATTAGATATAACTGATAGCAGTTCAGCTTATGCCTTTTCTCATAATATTGAAATCCAGAATATAGCAACATCTCAGTCACTTGTGTTTTCGGGATTTAGTAGTGCAGACGATACTCTTGGAGCAGGCACATTAAATATATCATTCGGAACATGGTCTTCTGGAACATTTACCCAAAATGCTACGAGCTCATCAACACTTTCTATATCTGATGGTGCTGATAGTTTAACAGACGTTAAGAATGCCATAAATGATGCTGATATAGGTCTGACAGCTACAATTCTTCAAATAGGTGAAAATAATTATAATTTAATCATCAAGTCACAAACCGGACTTGATAATTCCATTAAGATTGATGCTACTGAAACTGTATCTGGATCAGGGTTAGCCAGTTTAGATTATAGCAGTTATGATAATTCTATCGAGCTGGTTGCGGCTTCTGATGCTAATTTTTCACTTGATGGGGTCAGTATAACGCGTGAAAGTAATGAAATTGATGATTTGCTTGATGGAGTAACGATTACCTTATTAGAAGCAACGAGTAGCGCTGAAACATTAGCTGTACAATATGACGTTAATGATGCTGCTACTATTATGCAATCGCTTGTTGATGAAATTAATTTGGTATCATCAAAATTGCGTGACCTGAGTGCAAAGGGGTTAAATGGTGCAGAAAGTGGTCCATTGGTTGGTGACCCCATTGTAAGAAACTTAATTCGTCAAATTCAATCAATTACCACTGACCCTATTTATGGTTATGGCGATGACCCACTATATATGACAAGTTTTGGCGTTCAAACTGAGAGAGATGGTAGTTTTTCACTTAATATTGATAAATTCACCAAAACATTTAATGATGACCCTGAATAGTTTCTGGCCATAGTACAAGATAGAGTTGCAGCCTCTACCCCAAAGTGTTACAGGTTATACAGTGGGTTCCAACTGGGAGCCGGGAGTATTCAGCCTAAGCATTGATGCATCAGATAATGCAACAATTGATGGAAACGCTATGACTGTTTCTTCTGGTTTATATCATTCGAGTTCAGGTGATACGAATGGTCTATATTTAGATATTGATGGTGATATTAGTTCAGCTTCCATTTATTTAGGCAGGAGCATTGTAAGCTCATTACAAGATTTGATAAGTAGCCACCTGGTTTCCAATAGTGATATTGATAATAAAATTTCAAACTACAACGATAATGTAGCTGAACTTCAGGATGATTTAATATCATTTGATGAAAAAAAAATGGTAAGTCTTAGGGAACGCTATACTGAAAAATATGCTGTATTGAATAGCGTTATGCAATCCATTAAATCAACGCAAACATCGTTAGATAATATGATAGAAGCTTGGAAAGGTTCTATGCGTCAATAACAGCATTCATTATGCGTCAGATTACATCCAGTATAGATACTTGTTTATTGATAATATCTTTGAACTTTATTAAATGTTCATCATTTTCTATCTTCCAGCCAGCAGGTGGTAGAGGTGTTGTATTAGAGCGAAGACCAAAAACGAACGCTCTAAAAGACTTCAAAGTTAAATCAGGTTTAACTTCGTTGGTTTTCACACCGTCTTCAATGCTGCCAAACATAGATTTCATTTTGCGTGGCTGGTTCAGGGCTTCAAAGTATAATCGAAAATATGTGAAGTTTGAGATGAGATCAAATGCCTGTTCACCGGCTTCTACTTCTGATAAAAATTCTAGAATATTTTGAGCTGTATCGCTGATAATTTCAGGCGTTAATTGTTGTTTCTGATAAAGTTTGTTTATCCCATCCGCATATTTCTTAGCAAATGCTTCAAGAGTTAACTCTGAGGATATAAACTCGCTTGCAACTCTTGAAGCACTGATATAAAAATCCAATGTGGGCAGAACATAATAAAAGCTCATCTGGTAAATTAATTTTAGTTTAAATAACATAATTAAGAGAAATATTTAATTTTTTTTTGTCATTCTCTAACAGTTTTATTGTCGTGTCGTTAACAAGTTTAAGTCAAACATATTATTTAAAGGAGCATATAATGGCACTTCAAATCAATACAAATATTGGAGCTTTGATGGCTGCAAATTCAGCATCATCAATTAACAGAGATATGGAAACTTCAATGGCGCGCCTTTCTAGTGGATCTAGAATTAATGCTTTGATTGCAAGGGATGATGCGGCTGGAATGGCAGTAGCAAATAGATTTTCTGCGGAGATAAGAGGTTACAACCAGGCAGTAAGAAATGCTGGTGATGCCCAAGCGATGATTGATGTTGCAGAAGGTGCTCTTATTGAAGCAACTAATATCTTACTCAGAATGCGTGAAATAGCTGTTCAGGGCAGCTAACGATACCTGCCAGTGATGATTAACCTTGACCGTGATGCGATTCTAGATTTAGAGTACCAGGATCTTTTAGCAGAACTAACAAGCTAATTGAAGATTCAACAACATGGGGTCATGTCAATGTTATTGATGGATCAGGTGGTGCAAGTTCTAGGGACGATGGTGTGTTTACATTCTTAATTGGAACTGGATCTTCAGAACCAATACAGCTACTGCTGATCAAATGACTGTAACTTTTGAAGATTTGACTACAATGACTGCTAACAGTGTTGGAAAACTCTCGGTTCAAGTGATCTGATCTTCAAGATCAAACTAAAGCCATTAGCTGCAATCAATTGTAGCTGCTGATGCTGATATTGTAGATTTTAATAAATGCGGAACGTGCCCAATTAGGTGCTAAATCAAACCGTCTAAACCATGCCATTGCAAGTATGACAAATAACTCAATGAATTTGAGTACAGCCCTAAGTCGTGTAAAGGATGCTGACTTTGCTGCTGAAAGTACTAATTTGGCAAAAACGCAAATCTTGCAACAAGCTTCAACTGATATGTATGTTAGCTCAGGCAAATGCTTCTACAAGCAAGGTGTTCTGCAGCTTCTTCAGGGATACGGATCACTTATAAAATCTATTATGCCTGAAATAGCAAAATTAAACATTAAAAATCATCTAAAAGGCTCCATTTGAAGAATCTGGGAGCCAGAATTTTAAATTTTTTTATTTAGCTAGTTGATAAAATTTATCTTATAAAAAAGTGCCAGATAAAAGGTTTTGCTTTGTTATCATCATAAAACTCTGCTGAGCTGCATCTTTTGAAACTAAAGGCTTTGCATCTCAGTAACAATTTTTGCGATATCAGCATCTTGAAGTCCTGAAAGGGTATCTGAAATTTTAAGTTTTCTTTGGTCAATTACATCTCGTTGAATTTCTGCCTTATTGATAATTGCACCAATAGTTGTAATTTTGCTGTTAAGATGATCTAGGCTATCTTTAGATTGCTTATATTAGTTAAGCTTCCACCAGAACCTTCAAGTTCATTAATTAAATCATCTATTACTGAGAAGATAGACTGATATCCGCTACTAGTTTTAACTCTTTGAAATACTTCAATACCATTGAGACTTGTTTTCATATTCATTGTTTCTGAAATCGGTAAAACATGCTCTCCATTATCACCGTTGTATTCAACTGTTCCATCATCTTGAAGATTAAACGCTTCATTTTTCGTTCTGTAACCCGCAAAAAGGCTATTTCCATTACTATCTTTCGCGTTTGCCAAGCCAATGATAACTTCTTTTAGTTGAATGATTTCAGATTGGATTGCTTTTCTGTCATCTTGGCTATAAGTATCATTTCCAGCTTGTAAACTTAGCTCATATATACGAGTAAGAGCTGATTGAGTTTGTGATAAAGATGTTTCAGCCATACCAAGGCGCCCAATAGACCGGTCAATATTCGTTCCATACCGTTCTAGCTGGGTCTGTTTTTCCCTTCGCTGCCGAAATATTAATCATGGTAACTGGATCATCAGATGCTTTCAGCACATTTTTCCCGGTTGCAATACGCGACTGCAGTTTCTGGATATCGCCTGATAGGTCTGAAAACCGGTTGATCGATTGTTCATTGAACAATTTGGTGCTTACCTGCATGGCTAATGCCTTTCTAGATCGTCTGGATCAATGTATCAAATAACTCTCTAGCGGTTTGCAGGATTCGTGCCGACGCCTGATAGGCTTGCTGAAATTCGATTAATTTTGATGCCTCGGTATCAAGATTGACGCCAGAATACATGGCTTCTGCTTCAAGACTGGCATCTTTCAGGGTGTTGGCGGCATCAGCATTAAGCCGGCTAGCTTCAATATCAGCCCCAATTTCAGCAATGAGTCCGGAAAAGATTTTCTGAAAACCGCCATTTGCCTGACGTGCTATTCTGAAGCGCGATCAGATCAAGCAGATTACGGTTATCATGGATTCCATCCTGAGCTTTGGTGATATGAAAGGCATCATCATCAGCAACCACTCCCTGTGATCGCCATATCATAGCCAAGACCGCTAGCCTTGCCATCAGCAAGATTCGGGTCGCCATGGATGTTCCGGTAGCGGTGTCGATAAACTCGACTTTGCCATTTGCCGCATCAGTCACTGTGATGCTGATATCACGGGCGGCAAAATCATATCAGAAGGATGCTGATCATAAACAGCACTGATATTGCGTGCCCTGTACCCCATTGCCATCATCACTGCCAGTTAAGAAAATGATTAGCTCTTCGTCAGGCAGATCAGTAAGGGTAATACGTTGACCCGCGTTGCTTGTGGCTTCTGTGGTGACAACCATGGGATCAACGCCATAAGTGTCGCGTTTTTCAACGACCAGCAGATTACCATTCTGGCTGACATCAAAATTGGGGATAACATAATTCCCATTATTGTTTTGAAAACACAGTTTGGGCTAGGTGTGTCATTGTCACTGATTAAGCCATAGCGTCTGGCGGCGGCAAGATTGTCGGCTATGACTGTATCATCCAGAATGGCAATCTCATCCATATTTAAACTGCCACCATTGGCCACAATCTGCAGTTTATGTTCACTGGTAAAAGTGGCATTGATCCGGCCTTCTTCACCACCTGTTACAAGGATTTCACCATCATTCATCGTTAACTGATAATGCTGCCCTTCAAAGGCAATGGTCACGCTGTCGCCATCATCTGGCAGATCAACATATTCTGATGACACGGTGTTGGTGGTATCATCAAAATTAAGGCTTAATGTAGATGCTCGCCCACCTGTAACGCTATAACTGCCATTATCATTGCTGATCAGATAGGTAATGCCTTCATAATTCAGACTAAGGCTATTGTTGTTATCCAATACACTGCGTTGATCTGCTGTTATGAGAACAAAGCTGGAATTTGTCACTAACTGGGCAACACCTGTCATGCTAGGGATTGGGGCATGAGCCGTATTTCTGCCAGAGCGGCACGGGCTAGAGCTTCACCGTTATCGCCATCAACATTTGCTTCATTCAGGGTAACAGAAAACTGATCAATGGTGAACTGATAGTCAAACTGGCCGGAAGATGCGCGTAATCCAAGGGTGATGCTTCATCTGTATCAATCCCGATCAGGCGATCAAAAGCCAAGCTGATAGCCGTTATCTGTTTCTTCAACATGTAAAATCTCATCCAAAATGTCATTGGAAAAATCGACCCCAATCCCCATATAGCCATCGGCATCGAGTGATTCAGATATTCATCTCTATATTCGGCATCTGCCGTAAATCCATTGTCAGTGGTGATAAGGCTAGCGATATCCGCATAAGCCGTGCCAGCAATATGTCGACCTTCGCGCGTGAAAATCTGAATGTCAGAAGGGCTATCAATCCGTTCAGTCACTGCGGCTTTTGCATTTGGAGCATTGCCAAAGGTGATGGTGCCCTCGGTAAAGCTATCTGTTTGCAGGGGCAAGGCTAAGCGCCCCATCAGAACCATTAGCATATCCGCCAATACTATCGAGAGAAAAGGAAACCGGATTGCCCTGATCATCAAAATCGGTCGCTGTTGTTGCTGTAAGCGCACCAACATTCATCAAATCGGCAATCTGTTTTGCGCTATACCAGGTGAAGGGGTCACTGGCAGAATTCTGGTTCTGCTGATTAATGGTACTAGCATAAGCGGCAAGATCAAAATCATAGGTTTTCGGGGCATTTACGCCATCATCAATTACAAGTGAGATCGTGCTGATTTGTGGCATAGCATCGGCAGAATCCCAAACTGCACCGTGGATTGCTGGATCATACTAATTAAATCAATATGATCTGTATTTGCCGGAATAATGGCTATGGCACCATCGCGACGGAACTGGCTGGAACTAACCGTGCTATGCGTATTTGATAGCACATCCTGAATAGAAGGAAGGCCAGATGCTGGTGTGATATCTTCCTGCTTGTGGTAATATCAATCTGGGCATCACTTGTGTTACCGATATCAGGCGATACCAGAAATCCGGATGCGGCAGCAATCTGTTCCGGACGGGTTAATGCAAAAGTGATATTCTTTGCGGCACCTTCTGCTGGTTGCAGAAGCATTTCATCACCACCAACCGGGTCACCGGAAAACTCAATATTTAATCCGGGAAGGATGATCTGATGTTTGCCACTGGCGATATTAGCGCCATATTGATCATAGGCTCGCCATACGGATTGATCAGCATCATAGCTGAACCGGATGGGATCATTGCTGATCTGGTCAGTATCAAGAATATCAACAATTCCTGATCCATTGCCAAGGTTGGACACACTTGGGACAGCATCAAAAGCAATGCCATGGAACATATTGATTCCGGCTTGCCCTTCCAGATCAAGCCCCTGCATGTGTATGCTATTAATGTCATTTATAAACTGATAGGCAAGATGGTTAATACTTCTGACAGCGTCAGATGCTGATTTAAATGCATCTGCCAGACCGCGCAGACGGCCGTTCGTCACTTGTGAGGTGCGTTTGACATCAGCACCTTCGGCCAGAAAGAACTGCATATCATCAACATTTGTGACAGCACTAAGGGTATAGGCTTTTTCCCGGCTACCAGCTTGGGGCCATTGCCGCTGCCGCCAAGTCTGATGGTTGCTGATCCGGTATTCTCCAGCGTTACGGTCACTTCAGCATATTCGCTGATCTTATCAATAATGGCATCCCGATTATCCAGTAAAGCATTCTGGGCCTTGCCAGCTGATGAGGCAATATTGCTGTTAATATTAGCCAGACTGTTGCTTAGCAAGTTTATCTCGGTCATGGCCTGTTCACTCTGGGTGAATACGCCTGCCTGTAATTCTTCGATTAATCCTGCTGTCTGATGAAACATATCGGCAAGGGTTTCGCCGCTCTGCATGGCTACTATGCGAGGGGCGATATCGCTGGGATTTACAGCAACTTCCTGAAGGGTTTCCATGAACCGACCTATGGCCGATCCGATATTTGCATCCCCCGGTAGAATAATATCTTCTAATTGTGCTATCGCATCAACATACGCTATCTGCACTAGCAGCATAGCTGGTGGCATTGCGGGCTTTATTTAATAAAAACTCATCAAAAGACCGGCGAACCTCTTCTACCCGAACACCAAGTCCTGCTTGTGATGAAATGGCATTAATACCGCCCGAACTACCAGTGACTTCGGCAAGTGAAGCTTCGCGTCGTTTATATCCATCTGTATTGATATTGGCAATATTCTGTCCTGTTACCGAAAGTGCCTCGCGGTAAGATTGAAGTCCAGATTTGCCAATATCCATCAAGCCTGCCATGGCTGATTACTCCACAAATCTTCCAAATTGCCGCATCAATCCTTCTGCAATGCCAAGATCAACATCACCAGAAAGGCTGGCGGCATATTGCTGATCCAGCATATCGCGATAGGTTTCGGATGCTGAATTTGATAAAGGGTCTTCAGCCAGTTTTGCCGCTCTAGCCTGCTTAAGGAAAAAATTGAGAAAAATAGCCTCAAACTGTTCAGCCACTTCACGCAATTCATCTGATTTATGATTCAGTGATGATAGGGCTTTATCTTCATTCAGCTGATTTACGCTTGGCATATTATTGACTGGTGCAATCATGATACATCTTCCCTAGATAACAATAAGCTGAGCCCGAAGCGCTCCGGCTTCACGCAAGGCTTCAAAATAGTAACCAGATCAGCAGGGCCAGCGCCGACGGCATTGATGGCATCAACAATGTCGGATAATTCTGTCCCCGGATCAAAAATAAAGGCTTTGCCGGTTCTTCTTCTATGATGATTTCTGAATCCTGGGTGGTTGTTGCATCGCCTGGGGGTAGTGGTCACAACACCATCTGCGGCTGTTGTTGTTGCAGTAGTGGTTACATTGGTGTCTTCCTGCACACGCACCGTCAGTGAACCATGCGTCACAACAGCAGGGGTCACCCTAACATCACCGCCAATAACAATGGTGCCAGTACGGGAATTAACAATGACTTTGGCTGCAGGTTTGGCGGGTTCAACTTCAACATTTTCCAGCAGGCTTAAATAAGCCACACGTTGAGATGGGTCAGCAGGGGCACGGACTTTGATAGAAGAGCTATCAAGAGGCACGGCTACATTATCGCCAAAAATCTCATTAACCGCTTCGGCAATATTACTGGCAGTACTGAAATCACCCTTATGCAGGTTGAGGATAATATGTTCAGAGCATTCAAGAAATGGTGTTTCAACCATGCGTTCAACCACTGCGCCGCCGGGGATGCGGCCAACAGTTGGAATATTGACAATCACGGATGAACCATCATTGCCGGTAACCCCAAGACCACCGACAACCAGATTCCCTTGAGCAATGGCATAGGTTTCGCCATCTGCACCAAGCAGAGGTGTCATCAGTAAGGTGCCGCCCCGAAGTGACTTTGCCCCGCCAAGGGTTGAAACGGTAATATCAATATTCTGCCCCGGCTTGGTGAAAGGGGGCAATTCAGGAGGTGATCATGACCGCTGCGGCATTCTTTGCGCTCAGATTATTGGCATCAATATTGATCCGGAATTGTGAAATCAAGCGCTTCAAGTGATTGCTGGGTGAGGGTGGATGAGCCATCACCTGTTCCGGCAAGGCCGACAACAACGCCATATCCGATCAGCTGATTGCTACGCACGCCAGCAATAGATGTCATATCCTTCAGTCGGTCAGCATGGGCAGACAAAGGCATTGTCACCAGCATGACAATCGACATAAACAGAACAGGCAAGTATCTTAACATGATTATCTCCTAGAAAGGCGAAATGGCACGAAGCCCCTGACTTAACCAGCCCTGATTAACGCTGTCATTAACTTGTCCTGCACCAATATAGATGATCTGGGCATCGGCAATCCGGCTAGATAGAATGGTATTGTCTTCTGATATATCTTCAGGCCGGATAATACCGCGCACGCGGATATATTCATCACCATTGGTCAGGGTCAGTTTTTTCTGGCCACCGATTTCCAGATTGCCATTGGCATAAACCCGCGTCACCGTGACGGAAACCGAACCTGTCAGGCTGTTTGACTGTGATGCTGTTCCTGAACCAGAAAAGTTCTGGGCTGTACCGCTAGTCAGATCACCCGGAACAAATCCACCGGTTAGCGCATTTGGTAATCCGGTGGGGAGGGTAACGTCAAAGGCATCGGTTTTACTACTGGCTGCACTACTGGATTTTGTCGCGCTGAATGTTTCCAGCATAGTGACGCTGATAATATCACCAACTTGCCGGTTACGCCGTGTTGACGGGAAAAAGCCCTGACCATTATCGGAATAAATGCCGCCAGTAGGAGCCTGTTCAACCATATCGGCGGTTTCCTGAAAAATAGGCTCATAGTCTTCTGAAACCACATTTTCAACATAGGTCGTACAGCCAGATAATAGCAGTAAAACTGGAAAAATAATGAATAAAACGCGCTGATGCCACATAATCTTAAACCATCTGATCCTAGAGATTCTGTGAGATAAAGCGAAGCATCTCATCCACTGAAGTAATGGATTTAGACGACACTTCATAAGCTCGCTGGGTTTCAATCATGCTTACCAGTTCCTGCACGACATTCACATTTGATGCTTCAAGTGCACCCTGAATTAATTTACCAAAACCCTGTTCGGTCGGGTTAGCAATGGCAGCAGGGCCACTGGCTACGGTTTCAACATAAAAACTTTCACCGATAGGCTGAAGGCCAGTGCGATTGGTAAAATCGGCAATCGTGATCTGACCCAGTTCCTGCGCGCCAATCTCACCAGCTACCATTGCGCTCACGATACCATCACCTGAAATATTGATATTGGTCACATTGTCCGGTATCTGGATTTCAGGCTGAAGAACATAACCACTTGAGGTGGTCATCACTCCATCTGCGTTCTGGGAAAAGTGCCGTTTCTGGTATAGCCAACCGGCCATCTGGTAGCAGCACCTGAAAAAAACCAGACCCTTCAATAGCAATATCAAGAGAGTTATCTGTGGTGATCAGACTACCCTGTGACATGAGTTTCTGTGTGTTTAGGGTTCTTACCCCTGTCCCAACAGCAAAAGCTGATGACAGATCGGTATCTGCGGATGTTTGATCACCTGCTGCCCGGCGCACCTGATATAAAAGTGTTTCAAAATTGACACGGTCACGCTTGAAACCGGTTGTGTTCACATTGGCAAGGTTGTTAGCAATGATCTGCATTCTGGTCTGCTGTGCGTTGAGACCGGTTTTTGCAACATGCATGGAACTGGTTGACATGGATAGATCTCCTCAAAGAAAAGATTATTCTTTTAGAATTTGCAAGACCCGTGCCAAAGCCAGATATCAGCTTGGCATTCTCATCAGACTTGAGCCGCCCCGATCAATATCTTCGGCTGCTTTGACCAGTTTAAGGTTGATTTCAAATACGCGCTGATCTTCGATTGAGGTGACCAGTTCTTCCATTAGATTCACATTGCTCATCTCAAGGTATTTATTGACAACCTCTGGCATCCTGATTGGCGGTAATTTGTGACCCATCAGCATAGCGAATTTCCCCGTCTGGAAACTTTTTCAGCTCTGACGTTGGTCTTGTCAATCCCAGTGTTGCCACAACCTGTTTCGTACCCGGTTCACTATTTATGGGCTCGATAATAATTTCACCTGTTTCACGAATATCGATTGAACGATAAGGTGGAATGGTTATAGGCTGCAGGTTGCTGTCGAGAATGGTAGAATTAGACCCGTTTGTTAGCTGGCCATTAGTATCTGTCTTTAAGTCTCCGCGGCGCGTGAAGGCATTTCCATTTGGTGCTGAGATAATAAAATAACCATCATCACGGATAGAAACATCAAGTGGTTGGCCAGTTTCATCTAATGTGCCTGAAGAAGCATGAAAATGTTGGAATTCATCTTTAATAGATAGACCACGGGTAACATGAGAATCCATAGCCTCGATAAAGGCTGTACCAGATGTTTTCAGATGATGTCAGCCCGAAAACCGGGGACAGAATTATTGGCCAGATTATTCGCCCGAATAAACGCATTATCCTTAACAATATTAAGCGAGTTAAGTGCTGTATGAATAAATCTGTCCATGGTTTGGCCTCTTTGTTCCTCTGATCCTTACTATTTGCCTTACATCCGGATATTAATGATTGTCTGCGTCAGACCGGTCGTGGTTTCAATCGCCTTGGCTGATGCCTGGAAGTTCCGCTGGGCGGTAATCAGGTTCACCAGTTCTTCGGTAATATCCACATTTGATCGTTCGAGCGAACCAGAAAGAATGTTACCAAAACCTTCTGATCCGGCTTCCCCAACCTGCGGTGTTCCTGAAACAGCGGTTTCCGTATAGGTCGCGTTACCAATCTGTTTCAGACCGTTCTGGTTGTTAAAGTTGGCGACAACAATCTTACCAAGCGGGTTATTCTGCCCATTGGTATAGTTGGCGCGAATGGTACCGGATGAGTCGATTTCAATACCATCAAGACGACCTGAGGTGAAACCATCCTGTTCCACGGTAAGAACCGAGAATGGCTGGGCAAGCTGTGTTGAGGTTGAGAAGTCAACATCCAGAGCAATAGAGAAACCTTCTTCCTGCTTTTCATAATGGACGAGGTTTTTCGGACTTAGCAATTTACCGGTTTTATCAAAGGTCAATTCACCTTCATCAATATATAAGTGGGTAATAGCCTTCAACCATATTTCTGGTGGGTTGGTTACCACCTTCACCATTGGCATCAACATAAAGAGCAACCCCATCCGCATCGGTGGCCTGAACCAGATTATAAATCTCTGGAACTGAACCAACACCAAGAGGAACATCATCAAGCCCAAGTCGGGCGGCACCTTTCACCTTAATTGTCGATGGACTTCCGGGTTGTTCCCGTCGAAAAGGTAAAGCTGTTTGTATCACTACTGTAGGATACATTAACACCACCAATTGTATCACCGGTATTTGGATCAACAATCTGATTAATTCTAGTCTGAAGTGCATCAGCAAGTGTAGTTCCAACATAAGACGTTGCAGGTACTTCGATAATGCCACTGATACCATTTACAGATACGTTGAAAATATTATCACCGTTCTGTGAAGATAATTTAAAGACATTTGTCAGTGGTTCATTAGCACTGGCACCAACAGCTTTGGCAGGTGTTGCCTTTCAACCCGGTACCCAGCTGTGAACAAAAAGTCATTTTTAGTCACGCCAACACCAAAGAGGGAGTTATCACCATTACCAATGATAGTTGCATCAACATCATATGCCTGGGCAACGCGTTGCACCTGTTACTTCACTTATGGCATAGCGACCAACCTGAATATTTGATGCTTTTTGCTCAGCGGTAACTCCAATAGCCCCATTAGCGGCGATATCTTCACCTGTTGTTCCGCTTGAGATACTAAAGTTCTGAAATTCAGAATTATATTCGACTTAATCCCATACCTTTTATCGTTTGGCTGAATTTCTTCACCTGTTGCGACAAATGGCTCACCATGAAGAATCTCACCACCTCTAATCTGAACGCGGGGAGCATTATCGGCATTTGTCAAACCAAGGTTATTAATGCCTGTCTGTGAAGCTGAACCATAAACGGAGAAAGAGTTAAAGTTACTATCTGTGCCAGATCCCAAGACAGTTCTGTCTACTTCAAATGTGAGTCGCTGGTTAATATCATCATAGCCAACTTTTACCGGTGGGTCTTTCTCATCAACCCAATCAATCGAAGATGATGAAAGAGATGTAGTCGTAAGATCTGCGTCAAGGGCTGCAGCATTTATATCAGCTGGCGATGAGTTGTTTTCTCCCGAAATACTTACTGCAAATTGAGCTGCTGCATCGGAAGTATCAACCGAGAAGTTTGTCATGTCATCTCTTCCAACAATCATACTATCAATTGTGGTTGAGCCAGTGACATTTGCTGTATTATCGATCAATTCTATTCCTGAAGAATTCCAGGCAACACTCTCATTGCCTTGATCATCATAAGCTGTCGTTCGATAGAAAACCTCTCCATCATCATTTAGGAAAGTGAAAGAGAAACCCTTAAGATCTGTAATCGTTAAAATCTCATCCTTGATGGCTTCTAGCCCATCACCGGCTGCCGGATTAAGACCAAGTGTGGCATTGGCGGAGCTATCACCAGTTCCATCAGTGTCGATAGTTAATGTATTTGTTCCATCACTAAAGACTAATTCAATATCTGAAGAACCAACCAATGTACCTTCAGTGATAACCATGGGGTGAATTAGATTTTCCAGGCCAAGATTTGCCAGATTAGTTGATAAATTTGCAGCGTTTGCTACTTCAGCATCGTTAGCAATTAACCAATCTTTCGCAATGAAAGCCCCGGCAGCCGTATTTGCGTTAGAGCCCTGAATTTCTCTTATAGTAATTCTTTGGCTACTATATTGTTCATTAGCACCATCGTAAACAGGGTAAGACCCTTCAAAAAATGCTTCAACTGTAGGCTCATTATCTGAAGGACTTGTAAGAATAAACACTTGCTCTGCATCTGTTAAGCCTGATGTTAAAATCGGTATCAGAAAGAGCAAGCCCTGAAGTGCTTACATCTATATATTTATACCCTCCAGAAGTTCCTGTTGAAGATATAACAAAATTCCGCCCATTGAGATCTCCGGAAAAGGTGTCATCCCCGGCTATGGTTATGCTACGCCCGGTTTCATAGTTTGTAAGATCAGAATCCGTTCCGTTATCAGCCTCAACAAATATTCTTAATCTGTTTTCAGTGGCTGAATATTCGATAAAGTTATCTGCATTTCCATCAACAGTATCTAATACAGAGTGAACACTGAGAGTGGGGCGGCTTCCATTAAAGGAATGAACCATATACTGCTGATCAGTAGGATCATCAGCACGCTCAAATTCAACAACCTGAGTATATTCATAAACTGATGTTATAGCCTCACCTCGTTGATTTTGTGAACTGAAGTCCACCAATCCCTAATGGGTCATCATTATAGTTTCTGCCGAACTCATTAAGGGTTTCATTCATTCGAACCTGTGTGTGGGCTAAAAACTCTTCTTTTGTGAAGTCTGGTGACGTGCCTTCAATAGCGAAATCATCACCCATTAATTCTGTGACATAACTATCTGTTCCAAGCAACTCTACAGATATTTTATTTGTCAGGGAGGTTACAGACCCATCAGCACCAACACGCTGAAAATCAATGGTAATGGTATCATCAACATTCTGTTCCACCTGAAACTTCCTGTCATCACCATAAGCGGCATTAATAGCGCGCTCGACTTCTGCGGCTAACTGGTCGGCATTGTAAAGGCCGGGATTGATATCAATGCTGACAGGCTGGTCAGAATCATCAACATTAACAAGCAAGAAATCTTTACCCCAATAAACGTCACCATCTGCACCGGCTTCACGGGTGGCTTTAAACTGCAGGGGATCGGTTACAATCTCAACCAGCTTATCGCCTTCTTCGCCAAAATCGAAACTGGTGGCTTCACCGCTTATTGTTGCTGGCTGTGATGGAACCAGAGTTTGTAGATCATCAAGCTTGTAAAGCGGTGCCCCTTTTCCTTCAATAAAGTAGTTGTCATCGGGGATACTGGTCGTCTGCTGGCCAAAACGGTCAACAAAGATTTGTTTGCCGGCATCATCTACCGCGCTCACCAGATCAGGATTGATAATGGTGTCATTAATCACCAACCGCGTATCATATTTGTTAGTTGGATCATCAGCTGAAGCAGCTTGGGTTTTAATAAAATAAACTGTCGCAATCGTCGGGTTACCCAAATCGTCAAAGATGGTGATTGATGTTGAGTTTGTGAAGGTTTCAGGATCATTCGGGTCAAAGGAGTATCCATCCTGAAACTGTGGTCTGTCAGTGACAACATCTGATGCCGCGTTAACGTTAACGCCAAGTTTAATATTGGATGTCGCTTGCGGGTCACCAGAAGTTACGGGCAATTGCAAAGGTACGGCACTGTCGAGGTCTTTGGCGGTAACAGAACCGTCAGTGTTAACCGGATAGGTCAAAAGATACTGTCCGGCAGAGTCAACAACATATCGGTCGTTATTCACGTTAAGTGAACCGTTTCTGGTGTAAACGGTCTGGGCAGAAGTAAGTGATGGTTTCAATGCAAAGAAACCCTGTCCGGAAATCGCAAGGTCAAGCGCGTTCAGTGAGGCAGCAATGTTACCCTGAGTAAACTGCTGTTTGATCCCTTTCAGAATTGTACCTGAACCAATTGATGATGATGCGTTCTGTAATGGTGAAGTAGCAAAAATATCACCAAATTCAACACGGCTTCGCTTAAAGCCCGTGGTGCCAACGTTTGCAATATTGTTCGACGTTGCTGAAATATCTGCTGAAGAACCGTTAAGTCCGGTAAGTGCGGTGTAGAACGACATATTATTACTCCTTCAAATGACAGTTTTTAACTGTTGACCTTAATTATAATGTTTCTGTTGAGGCAGGAATGGCTTTACGAAAACGTAAGACATCGGCGGCGCGAACCTGTCCGTAATCACGCACATCCAGCATAACGCCATTGGTTTCATCTCCAACGGAAGTAGAAAAGACTTCGGCAAAAATGGAAGGTGTCAGATTTTCCATGCCATTACCCAGATCAGCGAAAACATCAACCCGTACGGGATCATCGCTATTGAGGATATCACTTGGAATATCTTCCCAGGAAAACCCTGTTAACCCGGATGCTTGCGGGCCTAAATCCATGCTATGAACAGGAGTGCCGTTAGCATCAGAAAAAGTGAGGCGTGTCATGCTGGATGCTGATGGCAGATCAATCATGCCATGAATTTCACCATTGCTGTCAGGCCGCGCTATATTGCCGGGGATCATGACAGATGCCCCCATCAGGCTTGAGGCTGTTGCCACCCGAAACTCTTTGATCTGGCTTGGATAGTGACTTCAGGCTTTCTCCCATTTCAGTGATGCCTGTGACGGTTGAAAACTGTGCCATCTGCGCGATGAACTCAGCATTTTCCATTGGTGCAAAAGGATCCTGATTTTGCAGCTGGGTTGTCATCAGCTTCAGGAAATCTTCCTGGCCAAGCTGATCCTTATTGGCTTTTTCTCGTCTTCATTTTTATTAACACCCAGTTTCTGAAGGATTGTATTCAGCTGGTTCTGGCTAGCAGGGTCAATCATTGTTCACTCCGTTGGCTTATTTGCCCATATTGATGGTTCGCATATCCAAGGCTCTCATCGTTGTGATTACCTCGACATTATTCTGGTATTGGCGGCTAGTTTCCATCATCTCCACATATTCTTCTTCGATGTTGACAGCAGCGCCATAGACATAGCCTTCAGCATCGGCTTCGGGATGGAAAGGCATGAAAATTCGTGATGGCTTCATATCCATCTCAACCACATCTGTTACCATGACAGATGCAATTCCGTTTTGCTGAAACTGATCAGCATAGGTGCTTTCAAAAACAGGTTTGATAGATCTATAGGCTTCCTCAGGATTGCCAGTCATCGTGCCTGCATTGGCAATATTACTGGCTATGGTATTCATCCTGATCAGCTGGCTTGCCATTGAATTGCCAGCGATATCATAGACATTTTTCAATTCGGCCATGTCTATTCTCCTTTAATGGCGGACATGAGCCCGGAAATTTTATTGTTAAGAAAAGTCAGACTGGTCTGATAGCGCATGGCATTTTCAGAAAACTCAAGCTGTTCAACGGCAAGTTCAACGGTATTGCCATCCATGGCTGCGTTGATAGGTTGGCGATAGAGAACATCACGCCCGGGAGCTGTCATAGCGACGGGAATATGCTGCTGATGCGTCGTGGTCATTGCCCCTAATCCCTGCACTTTCGCCATTTCCTGTTCAAAATTGATATCCCGTGCCTTAAAATTCGGGGTAGCAGCATTAGAAATATTTGATGCAAGGATCATATTGCGTTTGTTACGCAATATCAGCGCGGCGCTGTGTGTCCCTAATGTATCTGCAATTCCCTTCATGGCTTTATCCGTCTATAATAATTTCTTAAATCATGGTTTCGAAAGTTCATTCTGGTGCGAAATTTGCAAGAAGGATGCCAACTTGAGAAAAGGGGATGAAAATGGAAGCGACAACTGAACTGGAGAAACTGAACAACAGTAATCTGTCCGCAACCACTATTAAGGTGCGTGATGCCGTTATTCAGAAATGCGAAGGTAAAAACCTGCAAGAAATGACCCAATTTATCAAAGGCTTGTTGGAACATGAAGAAAATGATCAGAAACGGCTAGGCGTTCTTGCTGCCAGAGTTTATCTGTTGCGTGAGAAAATTATGATGATGAAAACCGATGAAGACAGCGTTGATGACAGTGCTGAGAATATCAAAAATCGGCATAGTCATGTGATGGAAACTATAAAGATGGAAAAAGAGGGTGATGTTCAACCTGAAGCCAAGAAGTTAGTTCCGAAGAACCGAACCAATGGATGCGAGTCCGGATTGTAGAAAACGCCGAAGTCAATAATGTCCGCTTTCCGGCTGGTGTCGTCATTGATGCCTTCACTCTGAAGATGCTCAACGTCTTATTGATGCTGGAAAAGCCGAAATTGTTGAAGATGATGATAGCGGGTTAGATGATCCGGGAGATATGGGAACAGAAGAAAGCCCTGCTGAAGACACGGATAAAGAAGCTGCGGATACAGAACAAAAGCGGCGGATACAGATGATGATGAATAATAATGGCAAGCATCATGTTATCTGGCTTTCTTGGTATCCTGACAATGCTTCTGGTTAGTGGTTGTGAACGCTTTCGGCATGAAACTTATACCTGCCCTTCTAATAGCATCGGATTACATGAGCTAATTATTAATGATGACAAGGCAGGGGCTGACTTGACGATAATAGAATACGATAAGGAATATACCATTCCCATAGGAAGCATAACCAAAGATCAGATGATGGCAGCTAATCAGGACATGATATTGATGCTTAATCGCCAGACAGGCCGATTAAATGTTACCATGGGAACAAGAGCCCTGTTTCTGGCGTGTGAGAAATCTGTCTTTACGATGTGAAGCATGCTAAAATGATCTGTAATATTAAGATTGATGTTCTGGCTAGATATCGTCGTCGTGCTGCAAGCGTTTTGCCAGATCATTGAACCAGCCCAGATGCGCGTGGGTGTTGCTTTCAAGCGTAGATAATTTTTCCATGATAGAAATCAAACGGGTTTTATCGGAAGACGTGATCGAAATCAGTCCCTTTTCCATATCGGCCTGCATATTGCCCAAGGTTTCTGACAGTTGAGATTGAACGCCAGCAGACGTTATGCTGCTATCCGATCCGGCAGAAGCACCCAAAGCATCATCAAGCAGTTGCTCAATGATGCTGAAATAATTTTCTACAAGGTTATCCTGACATCAGAATCCTTAATGATCTGATTTAGCTTTTCAAGTCGCGATAAGCATCCATTAATGCGTCAGTAATCTGATCGACATCAATAGGATATTTACCCTGCGAAATCGCCTTTTTGATGCGGTTTACAGCTTCGGTATTCACTGGTGGCTGCTTGGCAAGCTCTGCCACTACCTTTTGTGATACCATGCCATTCTCAGCTGAGCCAGCTGGTGAAGATGGTTTTGCCACCTTTGCTGGTGCTGCAGTTGAGGTTTGTGTATCCGCAACGCGACTGCGCTGAATATCAACCCTGTTCATCATGTTTTTAACGGACTCAACCATTGGTCTAGCCTCCTCAGATCATTAAACGACGCAGGTCAGATATATTTTAGTGAATTGGTGAAATTTTTCTGTTGCCAATAACTTTTCCAAAAATAGTTTTGCCACTAGACAGGTTTTCAACCTTTATCACCTCACCAAACTGGCCGTTTTCCAATGAAACACCAGATCATCTCAACATAAATTCCCTGATGGGAAAAAGCAATAGTAACCGGTTTTTTTGTTCGACCATGTAATAGGGTTCCAGCTGATGCGAATAAATGGGCTTATTGGTATGAATGGCGGTTTTGATACGCCGTCCAACCAGATCATCAGGATCAACAAAAATTCCGGTATTCTGCTGTGCGGTAATGGGTATCATTTCCAGGTCTTCCTCTGTTATCACTTCGCCTTTAGTCATGCTTCGGTTGAGGGCAACGGCATAAAGATGATGATCTGCCTTTTCTCTTTGTTTTTGCAAGATTGCCCTGTGTTCTGCTGCTGGGTTGCGTTGCCGAAAGTCCGGATGTGTCAATCTTTACCCGCACCAGCAATCGCCACTGTTCGTTTGATGGACAGGTAAGTTTAAGGGTTTTCCAGCTATCATGTAACGGATGAATATACAGATTTTCATCACAAGAGATAAATTTCTGCTTGGGGTTAACCAATGCCGTGCCATTGATATCATGTTTTTCCAGTGTGGAATTAATCTGATCAATCAGCTCAACACCAGTCATCAGCTCACTTCCATTGAATGGCCGTGCTAGCCTGAACAGAAGCTGCGGGAATAGCAATCAGGATGAAAGTCAGCCTAACTGCCGAAAAAATAGATGTCATTGCTGATCGTATGATTATCATGATCCTGATCTTTATTTTGGCCCATGATCATAGCCTTGATTTCATTTAATGAAGGCAGATGAAGGGTTTTATCGGCATAAAGAAAATTGGGATTGCCACGAACAAAGGCATGTTTATTTTTCATGACAATGGCCATTTCGATAAAGCGCATATTCAACCCGCTTCCAACATAATGCTTTTCCATCACATGGCTGAGTGTTTCTCCGGGCTGGACGGTGTGTTTAGCGGAATAATCTTCATCAATGACAAAAGGATTATCCGGCATGAAGCCGTTTTTGCCATAGCTTTGATATTCCAGCACAACAAAGGGCTGAGAATTGGCCATGGATAATGTTGGTAATCCGGCCAGTATAGCGGCCAGAATTAGCATTTTTGCTTTCATCATTGTGTGAGCTCCATGAATTCAACAGATTTGCCTTCAAGCATGCTGATTTTGTTTGTCGTATCAAGTGGGGTGAGAGTGGCATTGCGGTCATGCAATGCCGTGATTTTTAAAACAGTCCAGCCAGTATCACCACCCAGTAGCAACCGCAAGTGAGTTTTCATTTAACCCTTGCTGGCGTCCAAAAGGCACAACCAGTTGATCACCCTGTTTGGTTAAAGTGGCCACTAGTGGCTGGCATAGCATTTTTTGTGTCACCTTATTCACAAAATGCGGAATAGGTTGGGATAATGCATCGGTTAGTTCTGTTCGTGATGATTTTGTCAGGTGATTAATGGCACGGAATGGTGATGTTCGGCCAAGAGAAATCTCGGCAATGACGGTTTCACTGAAGGCGGGTAAATAGGTTTTCCCGTGAAATCCATTCATTGTATAGGTCACGGTCAGATGATCTTGCCGGATAACCCCATAGGCATTACGCGCATAATCGATATAAATTTCCGGGACAATGGCAAAATCACCATCATGAACATATGTTTTCCCACTTGTTAAAGCCATATAATCAAAATCATCATTGGAATTTGACAGATTGCGAGCTGAAAATTGGCGATTGCTGGCATTTGTCATATCCAGCTGGGGGCTTGCATCGGTTTCTTCAAGGATTTGCTTGACCATCATATGAGCATGCGCAGATGCCCATGCAGGCACTTTTGGATTTACCTTGATAATAGGTTTATAAATCGTTGCATTAACGCTGGGAACGCTGGCATTGGTGTTCTGGCTTTTCCCCGATAACCGCCCGGATGGTGACGGAATAATGGGTATCGTCTTCAACTTCATTAATGACGGTATAATCCATGATCATGCTGGCCGGCCTGATGACAAAATGATCATTCAGGCTGGTATCCGCACTGACAGATGAAAACCCGTCAATTCTTGCCCCACCTTGCAGTGCTGCCAGATATAGCGCATCTTCAAGGGCTAGCATCCGGGCTTCGGCTTTGGCATCTTCATGGACGATAACAGCCCTTCCAGTGGCTTCGGTATAACGCAATTCTGCCAGTGGTCGCCCCGGAAGAAGACAGATAAACAATGCCACAAAGACAAACATCAACCGGCTGATTGTAAATCCACGATCTGATGATGCCTGTGATTGTGCTAATATGGTCTGTGCTGTTGCCATGATCATAATGTCCCGGAAATATAGTTAGTCTATATCCTTTATAAATATCTGGCAGCGATTACCCGATATGTCTTGCGCTATCCATCAGATAGGCAATCATTTCACGGTCAATTTCCAGCACGATTTCATATGTATCGGAACCGGTGGGGTTGATGCGAACGGTCCGTGCGCCTCTGATCGTGCCGGTGACAATGCCTCTGAATGTGTCATTTTGAACCATCAGATCAATAACCGTTGTCGTACTGTCGACCTGTAAGCCGTGAATCTGTTCAGCCAGATCACGCATGGCAGCCATGCGGGCGGCACGAATAGCCATCAGTCGTTTTTGAGCATCACTTCGTCCGGGCTGGGATGAAATGACAGCATATCCGACAGCGGTCAATGTTGGGATTTGGTCAGCCTTGGCATCTAGCACGTCTTTGACAGCAGCCAGTGATCGGCCTGACTCATTTCCAGATCGTTGCGCTGGTTGCGCCTGAATTCACCTGGATAAAGGGACTGATCTCCCTGCAATACAACTGGCACCTGACATGCTGTTAGTGTTGCGATAAGTGGCAAAAGAGCCAGAGGTTTTAAGGTCTTATTAATCATTTGGTTCTCCATCCGTGAGAAAGTGTCTGATCGCGTTATGCATATTTTATGCCAGCGGCCAGCTTTGATCAAAATCTCTCATAAAACGGAACTGGCACGGGTTTTGCCTCTATTTATTTATAAATAAAATACCTTACATGCAGAAGATAATCGCGATGAGATTAATGAAAGCATTATATTACAATAAGTTAATGGAAAATCTGTCAAAGCACTCATATTGGGTTATGTCAGTTTTCTGACAATGTTTTATTGACGGATTTTGCTTTCCGGTCAACCCAGCGCAGAGGACAATAACAATGGATGCTGTATTACAACGGTTAAATTTAGATATTTTAAAGTCTGTCTTCCGTAGCAGTGTGATGCCTATTGGTATCCTTATTCTTGTGGCTATGATGGTGGTGCCTTTTCCAGCCATTCTGCTGGATGTCTTTTTTGTCACTAATATTCTTGTTTCTCTCCTCATTCTGATGGTGGCTATGCATACCTATCGGCCGCTGGATTTTTCCAGTTTTCCCAGTTTGCTATTGATTGCAACAGTTTTAAGACTTGGGCTTAATGTGGCGTCAACGCGGATTGTTCTAACCGAAGGCCATGAGGGCGGTAACGCTGCAGGTGAGGTGATTGAATCTTTTGGTGAGTTTGTTATCGCTGGCAATTATGCGGTTGGGATTTTTGTTTTTATTATTCTGATCATCATAAATCTGGTCGTGATTACGCGAGGGGCTGGACGGGTATCAGAAGTTTCTGCCCGTTTCACCCTGGATGCCATGCCCGGCAAACAAATGGCCATTGATGCTGATCTGAATGCAGGGGTTCTCACGAACGAAGAGGCCAAGATCAGACGGGAAGAAATTGCCAGTGAATCTGATTTTTACGGTGCCATGGATGGTGCGTCTAAATTTGTCAAAGGTGATGCCATTGCCGCGATATTTATTCTGCTGATTAATATTATTGGCGGACTGATTATCGGGATCACACAGCATGATCTGCCTTTATCCGTAGCGGCTGAAAATTATGTTCTGCTATCGATTGGTGATGGTCTGGTCGCCCAGATTCCATCTCTGCTTCTGGCTATTTCAACCGCTATTATTGTTACCCGCGTATCTTCAACTCAGGATATGGCGCAACATATTGGCGCTCAGGTCAATCGGTCACGCGCATGGATGCCTGTAGCAGCGGTATTGGGGTTGATCGGGCTGATCCCGGCGATGCCTAATCTGTTGTTTTTATCAGGGGCGGCGATTGCAGGGCTTCTGGCAGCCAGTTCATATTTCAAGGAAGAGCAGGTCGCGGAACAGGAAACATTGGCGAATAATGTTCTTGAAAGCCCTGAAGAAAATACAGAAGACGTTTCGCTGTCAGACATTGCTGATAATTCGGCTATATCCATCATGCTTGGCTATGGGCTGGTTGATATGGTCAGTGGGAATGATGGCGGTGTCCTAAGCACCAGAGTAACCGGAATAAGACGTCAGGTATCCAAAGCACTTGGCTTTGTAGTTCCGTCAGTGCGGATCAGAGATGATCTGACCCTTGAGCCAAATACCTATCTGATTAAGGTTGGTCATACGATTGTTGGTGAGGATAAAGTTTATCCTGATCGCAAACTGGCTATTCCCGGTGAAGATGTTAATTTGAAAATTGACGGGATTCAGGTCAAAGACCCGACATTCGGCATGGATGCCGTCTGGATCAATGCCAATCAAACCCGCGAAGCCGAAACCAAAGGCTATGTTGTGGTCGCCCCGGAATCGGTTCTGGCCACCCATCTTAGCCATCTGGTTTATAAATATGCCGGACAATTGATCGGTCAGGATGATGTGCAGGAATTACTGGATAATCTGTCTAACTCTGCCCCGAGTCTGGTGCAGTCGGTTGTCCCGAAACTGATCCCTCTTCATAATCTTACTGCCGTTTTGCGCAATCTGCTTGATGAACGCGTGCCCATTGGCGATATGCGCCGTATTCTGGAAAATGTTGCTAATCTTGCTTCCCGCAACCTTAGTACCGCTGATATGGCTGAAGCATTGCGTCCGGTTCTGGCAGGCATGTTAATCCAGCAGGTAGCACCACTGAATAGCCCGTTGCCTGTTGTTACCCTTGCATCTGATCTTGAAAATATGCTGATCACCATGCAGAAGCAGAGTGGCGAAGAGGGGTTGATCCTCGATAATGAGCTATCACAGAAATTACTGACTAAACTGAACCAGATCAATGATGACATGTCATCAAAAGGCAAGCAGGCGGTTCTGGTGGTATCACCGATTATTCGCCGGTCACTATCTGGCCTCGTCCGCCAGCATATCGATGACATGATCGTTATCGGATTTACCGAAATACCAGATAACCGCAAGATTGAGCTTGTGGCAACCATTACCGGTGAGGCGGAAAGCTGAACCAGATAAAAACCCTAGGGGAAAGTAAGGAGAATCAATATGCCAACCATTACCGTTTCTGCGGCAGATAGTGCTACCGCCATGGATCAGATCCTATCCCAGCTTGGTGATGATGCCTTGATCCTGGATACAAAGACACGCGATGGCAAGGTAGAAATCAGTGCTACAAATGATCTTGGCTATGCGCCAAAAAAGAAAGACAAGATCAGCGATGTATTTACCAAGGTGATGGAAGAAGAACTGCATTCCACCCGCCATTATTCAAATCCGATGACAGGCAGACCCAGTATGGACAAGGCGACTTCTGATGCCTTTATGAAAGCACTGGAAGATGATACTAAAAATGCTAACCCTGTTGAAGACGATGCCCAGATCAATATTCGTGTGAAACGGCTTAAATGGGAAAATGAGCGTCTGGCCAAAGATGTCGAATCCCAGCGAAACGATATTCAGGAATCTGTAGAAACTGCAAAAGTATTCTATGAAAAAGCACTGGAACAAAGTGAGAAATTACTGGAACAAGGTGAAGATACAAAAAAGAAAATGCATCATCTCACCTATGATCTGGATGGGCTTCGCCGGACAGTCAATGAATTGCAAAGCAATATGGTTAGTCGTTCCAGACACCGGCTTAGCATGGTTATTCTGGTGCTGGCATTAGGTCTTTCTGCCGGAGCATATACCATGCGTGACCAATTAGCGGGATTAACGCCATTTATGTCAGGATTGATGCAAACAATAGGTATTATGCCCGCGGCTAACCACAGATCAGATAGAAATTAGCGCGTTGGATGCTACCCGTATGGGTGATACGATTCGCATTAAGGGCATGGTAACAAATCATAATCAGAGTACGATCACATCACCCCTAATCCGTTTTCAGGTAAAGGATAAATCTGGCAGTGTTCTGGTAGAAAGGGATGTCAGGCTGGATCAGGAGAATCTGAAGCCCAGTGCGGCGGTCATGGTGACGACGCAGCTGGTGATGCATTCCAGTATGGCCGATGATGTTGAAACCGAAATTATTGCCATTCCAATGACCGAACAAGCTTCGGATAACGCATAAAGCTACTAGAAAAGCATAAAAAATACTTGCTGCGTTTGCTTGGATTGGAAATTGCATATAGAAATAAAGACAAAGCTTAATTAGGAAATAGTAATGGCAACATCAATTGCAGTATGCAGCGGCAAGGGCGGGGTTGGAAAATCTAACGTAACCGTCAATCTGGCGATGATATATAAGCATCTCGGAAAGAGAGTTGCCATTCTCGACGCGGATTTTGGCATGGCCAATACGCATATCCTGATGGGCGTGAATCCGGAACATCATATTAGTGAAGTTTTATCTGGTGAAAAATCCATATCTGACATTGGCTGTAAGGGGCCAAAAAGGCGTTCAGATCTATTCAGGCGGAAGTGGCCTGCTTGATATGTTGAATCTGGATCAATCCAAACGGTTTCAAACCATCAGATTGATGGATGATATCGAAGATCAGATTGATATCTTGCTGATAGATGTGCCGGCTGGAGCATCTGATAATTCGGTATCCTTTGTTTCAGCGGCAGATCGTGCGGTTGTTGTGCTGGTGGGGGAGCCGACCAGTTTTCTGGATGCCTATTCCTTTATCAAGGCATGCCATCTGGAAATGGACATATCAAATTTTACCATTGTTGTTAATATGGCAAATAACGCGACCGAGGCAAAGCGTCATTATGACCGTTTTAATCAAATAGCTATGCAGTTTCTGGATGTTCGGTTGCGGTTTGGAGGGCATATTCCCATGTCACAACGTATTCGCAAGGCTGTTGTAAACAGGCAACCTATCGCTGCCCAGAAATCTGACCTGCCAGAGTTCATAGCATTCCAATCCATTGCCAAGCAGGTGCTTGATGCGCCAACCAATCAGACAAATGGTATCCGGTTTTTCCAAAAGGGCATATCAGGTGAGGGATGAGATGAGAGCGCATTATCCTGAACAAAAAGTGGATATTGAAGAGCTGATCAACAATCATCTTGATCTGGTGAAAAAGATCGCGTGGCATATGCATGGGCGCGTTCATCTTTCTATTGAAATTGAGGATTTAATCCAGATTGGATATTATGGGCTGGTGCTGGCGGCGCAAAATTACACTCCTAAAGAAGGCGCCAGTTTTTCCAGCTATGCGGGATTAAGAATTAAAGGTGAAATTGTTGATTTTTTAAGAAAAAACTCAAATCTCTGCCGGACAACAATCAAAAGACAGCAGGATGTGCGTCTAGCCGAACAGGAATTACGGGCAAAATTAGGTCGCGAGCCAGAATTACATGAATTGGCCAAACGCCTGAATATCGAAGAATATGAAATACTGGACTGGCAACAGGCTTTTGAAGCAAATAATCACCAGTCCCTAGATAGTGTTTATGATGAATATTCAATCTGGTTCGTGTCAGAAGAAAACAATCCCGAAGATGTTATGAATGATCTGGAATTACGAACCTCTCTCAAAGATGCGTTGCATACTCTGCCAGAACGTGAGGCACTGATTATTCAGCTGTATTATGTGGAAGAGCTAAATGTATATGAAATTGCCGAAGTCATGGAAATTACCACTGGACGCGTGTCCCAGATCAAATCTTCGGCCATCAAGCGGCTTAGAGAATATATTGGTAATCCGGAACATGGGTTCATGGTGGGATGAAAGACTGGCAGCAGACTCATGAGATAAGCATGGCTGTGCAGACAGCGGAAATGCGTTTGAATCATGCCGAATTATCAGAAAGCCTTTTTGCAACATGTAATCTTATCAATATTGCCAGAGGTCAGAGTATTGTCACCATTCTGCCTGTGGAAACAGATATCGTGGCACAAGATCAGGATAAGTCAACCGCCCATGGGGAGGTTAAAATCCGCCTTGATAAAAGGCAGATGGAAATTCATGCGATATTGCCGCGTCCAGCTTTTGACAGGCTGACTAGTCATGTCAAACATGTTTCAACTCGCCCTCCGGTTATTAAAATTGAGGTGAGTGAGGCACTAGCAGTTAGTGTTGATGGTGATCTCAGGATTGATGAAGAAATGACGCTGGATATTGTCGATCTAACCGTCACAATACCTATCCGATAAATTATCGATCAGTAAATTTGCCAATAATATCAGCTTCCGCCTGCATCATCCGCGATGATGCACCAAAGGCCTGTTGAGCCCGCATCATCATGACCATTTCATCAGCAACATTGGTATTAGATGCTTCAATCGTGCCTGCTGAATGGTGCCAAAACACCATTCAACTGGTGGTGCCAAAACAGGTAGGCCAGACAGGTTGGTTACCTCAAACTCATTCAGGCCACGTTGATGCAGGCCATTGATATTTCGAAATCGAGCAAGTCCAATTTGCCTAGCCCTGATGATAACATTGGTGCCATAATTGGCTGATAACCTCGCCTCTTGTCATTTATTGAAATGGTTTCGACATCTAGAAATTGCGGACTATCCGTTATCCATTACACGGAAGGGATAGTAATTGGCTCTCCTGTTGTCGATATTACAATCTTTCCTGTATTTGTTACCATTCTGCCTTTATCATCCAGACTGAATGATCCATCACGGGTAAAATACATGCCGCCATCGATAGGGTCTGTTCCCATGAACATACCATAACCGGAAATACCAAGATCAAGTGACATGTTGGTCGTTTTTAATGATCCTTGGCATAATTGACACGAATATCTGTTCCTCGTGTACCCATACCAGTGATTGCATTATCAGTTTTGTCGGAGGTTTGTGCATAGATATCCTGAAACTCGGTTGTGCTTCGCTTAAAACCTGTACTGTTGGCGTTTGATATATTATTTGAAATGGTGCTGATTTCTTTATTTGCTGCAAGCAGACCGCTGGAAATGATCGGTAGCATATGACTTTTTTACCTCAATCTAGAATAATCACATCAGGTGTTATTCAAATATCATGCCAGAACAGATGTTTTATTCATATATTGCGAAAACTTAATGGAGTTGAAATTTTAGCCTTTTATGGCATTATGTAGATTGTTTATTAGTTTTTGATAATGTTGCTTTGGATATTCTCACATGACCAACCCGCCAAATGCCCTGTGCCAATCACACCTGCACAACCGCCTGCCGTGGTTCGGTCTGATGATGGTCATCCTCTTACTTTGGTTAAGGATGCGGTCAAACTAGCCAACAAGGAAGAGGTGCGAAATCAGCTTCCGGATATTCTTGGGCGGGCACTGGCGCGGACATGGATTGATGCCCCGTTTCATGAAAGCTTTTCCCGTGATCCGCAAGGCACACTAGCGATCCACGGGGTGGAAATGCCTGATAGCATGATCATTGAATTTCAGAAACCGGATAGCAATCGTCCACGCATTGTTGTTTATGAAAAAAAAGAACATTCCAAATTCCGAACGCGGATTTTCTATTTACAGCTTGTTATGATGGCAGGGCGATAAATCATGCACAGATATCTGATGATGGCGATATCGGTATGGTGGTTGAGTGGTGGTCTGGCTATCGCAGAAAATCATAGTGAAAATAAGAGTAATATTGCCACTAGTGATGAAACCTTCATGGAAGCGGTGGAAGCAGCCAAGTCTGGCAATTACACACATGCCTTTACCCTGTTCGAGATACAGGCAGAGGCCGCGCAACATGATGCCCAGTTTAATTTGGCCCTGTTGCTGAAATCTGGACGGGGAACGCCGCAACATTACCCGGACGCGCTAAAATGGGCCTGGCTTGCGCATCTGGGCGGCATTGAAAAAGCACAGATGCTGGCGGATGAAATTGTTGATCTGTTGCCCGAAGATACCACTGATAATGTTCGCGATGCTATTGCTGGTATGTTAAAGGAAAGAATTGATCAGGGCGATAAACGCGCCATCATGCAATATGCGCGATATTTTAACGAGATTCTTTATGAGCCAGATTATGAACAGGCTTATTTGTGGTATTCCATTGCTTCAGCAGTAGGTGTTGAAGGTGGCCAGGAAGCCAGAGATGAAGCCGCCAGCTATCTGGAACCTGAAACGATGATCGCATTACAAGAAGAAGCCAGAACAACCTATTACGGCTTGTCCTTTGGCAAGTAGCATCTAGCAGGCGAAAAAAGGAGTTCACATGCAAGTCAAAATTCACTGGATCATTGACGGATTAGCCGATATGGAGGTTGAAACCCCGGAAGAGGCCGAAGCAAAAGTCGAAGACATGTTGAAAAAGGTTCTGGCGGATAACCCTGACCTGATCAACGTTCTTGGTGCGCGCTATTCAGGAAAGGCATATCTGCCCGGATCAGAAGATGATATCAATGATGGTGAACATGAAAACTAGATGGCATTATCTGATTGGTATGACAATCATTTTTACTGCTGCCAGTTTTATCCCGTCCATGGATGCTTATGCAGCAGCCAGAACATATCAGTCCAAAGGTTCTCAGGAAAATCCGCGTCATGTTCTGGAAAAATGCCGTCTCAAAACGTGGTTGAGGTTGTTGATGGCGTAACCATGTGTATCTATCGATCACAAACAGGAAGAAGAGTTACGCTCAGCAATGAAAACCCAAGCGCAGGTTGCCAGAAGCAATTTCAGTGTAAACGCTAAGAACCGTTTCTTATATATGGTTATCTGGCAGTCATCTGGCCATTTTCAGGATTGGCATGAATGACATATGCCGCGAATTTCAATCGCGGATTTGGTAGGGGTGAAAGTGAAGCTATCAAGCAGGATATCGACAGCTTTTTCAACAGCAACAGGTGGTAATTCCTTTACGATTCCACATGCATCACAAATCGAAAGACGCATTCATCTTATCTGACAAGCCGCATGTTTCCATCTGACATGCCACATAGGCATTAAGGCTTTCCAGCCGATGAATAAGACCTAGTGCAATCAGCTGGTCAAGGGTGCGATAGACTTGCAATGGTGCCCTGAACCCTTCATCGCGTAATTCATCAAGAATAGAATATGCCCCTAACGGGCGGTCTGCATTAGCCAGCGTTTCAATAACAAGCGATTGTTTTTCGTCAGTTTGATATCCGAGTTTTCATGATTAGCTAACATGGTTTCTCCTACCTCTGTTCAGGAGGATTTGGAATGCATTTATTTTAACGTTATTTTACGTTTCGGCAAAGAAATAACTGATAGAACAAAACAAACCAGTGCGGCAACAACGATACTTGGGCCGGCCGGGATATCCCATTCCAGTGATCCCATCAATCCTGCCCAGACAGAAACCAATCCGATCAGGGACGACAATAATGCCATCTGTTCGGGTGAGGTAGAAAATCGCCGTGCTGTTGCAGCAGGAATAATCAGCAGGGCCGTGATCAGTAACACGCCGACAATTTTCATGGAAATGGCAATGACGCCAGCCATCATGATCATGAAAATAAAATTGGCGTGATCCGGACTGGTGCCTTCGGCGGTGGCAATTTCATAACTGACGGTGGCTGCAAATAGTGACCGCCAGATGATAAAGACAACGGCAAGAACGCCTATTCCGCCGCCCCAGATAATAGCCAGATCAAGCGGGGTAATGGCAAGAATATCACCAAAAGGAACCCCATCAGATCCACCCTTACCCATGTCATAAAGGCCAGCACCACCAGACCAATGGCCAGAGTGGAATGGGAAAGCATCCCCAGCAAGGCATCGGATGACAGGTTGGCGCGACCCTGAAGAAAACATAAGAAACAATGAAATGCCAATGGAAATACCAAAAACGGCAAGGGTGATATTGATATCAAACAGCAAAGCCAGTGCAATGCCAAGAAGCGCAGAATGCGATAGCGTATCCCCGAAATAGGCCAGCCGCCGCCGTAATGGCCCTGCCACAAGCGCAACCCCGATACCGCCAAGAACCGCGCGGAAAAAGAAATCATCAAGCATCGGTATTGCCCCCGGCGTCATGGTCGGTTTTGTGATGAATACGGCCATCTGGCAGATGTTCGTGATCATGTTTGTGTTCATAAAAGGCAAGGCCAGAAGTGGCATGATTACCAAACAGGGATTTAAACTCGTCACTGGAAGCCACATTGGCAGGTGTGCCAGAACAACAGACATGACCATTTAAACAGATCACCCTGTCTGTTGTTGACATGACAATATGCAGATTATGGGAAATCAGCAGAACCCCGCAATTCAGTTTATTACGGATATTTTCGATCAGGCTGAACAACGCTAACTCACCGTGGGAATCCACCCCCTGAACAGGTTCATCTAGCACCAGAAAATCAGGTGAACGCAGAATAGCCCGCGCCAGCAGGACGCGTTGAAACTCACCACCCGAAAGATTGCTCATCTGGTCATGGATCAGGTGAAGCGTATCGGTTGACGCCAGCGCGGTTTCGATTTCTGTTTGCTTGCCCGATTGGTCAGGGTAAGGAAGCGGGATACCGATAAGGGAAGCGTCCAGTTCAAATCCAGTTTCTGGGGGACATAGCCAACATGCAGATTGGGTTTGCGGAAAGCCTTGCCTTCATCCGGTTTAAGCAATCCGAGGGTTAATTTGGCGGTGGTCGATTTTCCAGACCCGTTAGGCCCGATCAGGGTTACAATCTCACCGGCAGAAACACTCATCGATACGCCGCGAACCAGCCATCGGGATGATCTAAAAATTCCGGCATGTTCAAGCGAAACGAGCATTTCTGATTCTTTCAACGGCATATATTATCACCTTATCATAATGGCGCAGAAAGGATTGTCATTTTAAATATTGCGAATTTAAACATGTTATGTTATAACATTAATTTAGATATGGTTATTGCATAAATCCAGATCAATTTAAACCCTTTCTTTGTTGAGGCATCACATGCGCCTGATGACATCCACCTGTTTAGCCGCCATCATGGTTTTTTCCGGAATCACAGCGGCCAGTGCCGAGGTGAATGTGGTCGCATCAATTAAGCCGGTTCATGCGCTGGTGACAGCGGTCATGGAAGGGGTAGGCACGCCAGCCCTGATCGTTCAGGGGACAGGTTCGCCCCATCATTATGCCCTGAAGCCATCACAGGCCAGATTATTGCAGAATGCTGATCTGGTGTTCTGGATTGGCCCGAATATCGAAACATTTCTGGAAAAACCGATTGAGGGCATTGCAACAAATGCCATATCGGTGCCGTTAATCGATAGCCATGATCTGATTAAAATCAGCATCCGTGAAGGCGGGGATTTTGAAGATCATGATCACATGATGACCATGATGATCACGATGATCATGACGACCATGACGATCATGACGATCATGATGACGACCATGGCGGTGGGTTTGACCAGCATATCTGGCTGGACCCTGTTAACGCCAAGGTCATGATTCATGAAATTGAAACCGCGTTATCCGCCGCCGACCCGCAACATGCTGGCATCTATGCGGCCAATGCCGTTGGTATGATGCAACAGCTAGATGCATTGATGATTGACGTTCACATGGAATTAGAGCCTGTCAAACATAAAGGCTATATCGTGTTCCATGATGCCTATCAGTATTACGAAAACCGGTTTGGCATGTCGGCGGTGGGGTCAATCACGGTTTCACCGGAAACCATGCCGGGGCAAAACGGGTGAGTGAGTTGCAGGAAAAATTACGGGTACTGGATGCGACTTGTGTGTTTTCCGAACCGCAATTTGAACCCAAGACTGGTTGCCACCATCATTGAAAATACCAATGCGCGGACGGGCGTTCTGGACCCGTTGGGGGCATCTATCCCCGGCAGGGCTGATCATTATGTATCACCATCCGGAATATGACCCATGCCCTGAAAACCTGTCTTTCCGAAGGGCTAGAACATCCTCTATTCCCATCTGATGGGGGGGCACTATGGGATGTCCTTATTCGGTGTTGAGGATTTACAGATTTTTGCAAAACATCTTTCACTTTGGCAGATATCTTCATGAGTGATCCGCATGTTTGTAATATTCATGCGTCTGATGGTGGCGATACCATCCAGTGATGCATGATGGATTTCTTGATCTTTTGCTATTCTCAAATCCGGATGTTCTGCTGGTAAAATATCGTTGCATATATTAACTCATTGATATTAGCCGGCTGCTCCTATAATAATGTTCTTGCAGAATATGGTGCTTATTTGCTTCCTGATCTTGAGGAGGATTAGCCATAATCAACAGGGATTGAAAAATAAACAGAATGGATAATATTCAACATGGCCAAATGGGTTTTCAATGAATATGCTGAGATCATAATTTTTCCAAACCAAAAAGATGAAAATACCCGCTATGATTAAAATAATGATAAAAAAAGCTGTTCATAACCATCCCTCTGTTGTTCTGCCATATCTTTATGATAATCTGATTTATCCAGCATCTTATCAGATGCTCATTTCTTTTTTAGAAATATCCTTTGATCGGTGTTCTCTCGTTCTAAGTGCATTTTCAGCGGCTAATCGGTTTCCTATTTTGTGGTTCGTTCTTAGGGTTTAAACGCAACGCTTCATCAAGGTCTTTTATAGCATCTTCATATTGGCGCAGATAATATTTTGCCATGCGCCTCTGAAATTTCCACCCGCATCTAGTCACTCCTTTGGTAAAATGTGGCGGCCTTTTGCCAAGCCTGCTATTCCATGAATGAAGTCATTATCTGGAATGGCTTTTCAAATCCTCGATCGCGGTGATGATCACCTATATAATTTTTTGCAGAGGCTCTCTATTCCATGCGCCAGTTCAATTGTTTCATCTGATCCGCTAAGCTAAGGCCTCTTGCGCCAGTTGGATTTGGTTCATTTTGAAGGCTTAACTAGAAGACGCTTTGCCTGTTCCACCAGCTCTTGTGCTTTTTTTCTTATCATCATCTGAAGCCATGCGAAGCCCCCAAAAATACGTTTTCGGAAGGCTACACCATAAAGGTTAAGATATAGTTAACCCGATGAGGGGCAGAAAAAGTCATTCATCCCCGCATCAGCACATGAAAGCATCAGCACATGAAAAATGCCGCCGCCGCGCCTAAATGTCTTGCGGGTCGCGTTCGGTATAAAGAAAATAAAATGCCAGACTGCCGATCACAATCAGGGAACCGAACACCATCATCAGGCTTGGCCGTTCGCCGGTGCCAGCCCAGACCCATAGCGGCCCCATAATGCTTTCGGTCAGCATGATCAGCCCGACTGTCGTCGCCGAGGTATGGCGCGGCGCCACCATCAGCGCGAAAAACGCCAGCGGCAATACCAGTATCCCCATGGTCAGAAGCGCCAGCGCTTTATCCATATCCACCGGAAAGGCCGGTGCCGCCATGGCCAGCAATAGCCACGCCACCACCACGGTCAGCAGATTGGCCGTGCCGGTTGACAGCATGGTCGGCAATTCCGGATAACGGCGTTTCAGCACCATGGCAAAACCCAGCCCTGCCGCTGTGAAAATGCCCAACAACCCGCCTATCACCGGACTGCCTGTTGGTGCGCCCACCGCTTCATGCCCGCTGGTCACCACAATGATGATCCCGATGGCACAGAACAGCACCGTTATCCATGTCTGAATTGTTGGTCTTTCCCCCAGCATGGGGATGGAAAACAGCACCGTGAAAATCGGCATGGTGGCAAGCGCGGTCAGCATCACAATCGCCGAGGTCATGGTAATCCCCACCGCAAAGGTAATCGCATCAACCGTGAATACCCCGATCAGCAATAATCCCACCGGCGTCAGGGCAACACGGATATCCTGTTCCAGCCGGCGATAGGAAAACACCAGCCATAACAACAGCAAGGTGCATCCCATCAGCAAGCCGCGCCAGAATAACAGCCCCATGCCTTCAAATCCGGTGATCCGGATCAATAACGCATCCGGTGCCAGCAATATCACACCCAGCCACGCGATTAAGGCGCCGTTTGGCTGGCCTGATTTGCTTATCGACATCATATCATTATGTTCCTATCAGATCACGGATCACCGGCAGATGATCACCTGCCGCCACATCCGCCTGCCAGACCCCGCGACAGATGGCCCGTGTCATACATAATGCCGCCCCATGACCAAGCATGGCCAGATCATGGGCATCACATGGCACATCATGCTGGCCAGTAGATACAGCAAAGATCAGATCACCATCAAGCGGCGTATGTGAGGGCTGAACCGCACGGGCTATGCCATCATGGGCGGCGGTGGCAAGACGCGTCAGGCTGGCTTTATCCAGTTTCAGATTGGTGGCAACAATCCCGATCACGGTATTGCTACTGGCATGGGGATGCTGTTTCGTCCGCACATCAAGCGGATCATAATGCAGCGGCATACCCCGACCGCCATATTCATCATCTATTTCGCATGAAGCGCCCCAGAACCGGTTGCTATCAGGGCAATGCACGCTTCCCATCGGATTGGCAACAGCCAGCGCGCCTATCATCACCCATTATCAAAAGCAAGGGAGGCCGAGCCCAGCCCGCCTTTCACCGTGGCGGTTGTGGCTCCTGTTCCGGCACCATGACTGCCTAGCTGGAAATCTGTTCCAGCCGCATCATAAGCGTGTCGCCCCAATGTGGCATAGGGGTTTTCTGTCCATGATTTATCCCCGCCATTAAGCAAATCAAAAATGATGGCCGCCGGAACAATCGGCACGGTCTGATCACCTACCGGAAAGCCGCGGCCAGATTGATGAAGCCGTGCCATCACACCAGATGCTGCATCAAGCCCATGCGCGGAGCCGCCCGCCAGCACCAGTGCATCCACCGCCTGCACCATTTTATCAGGGGCTAGTAAATCGGTTTCACGGCTGCCGGGGCACCACCCATCACATGCATGGCGGCGGTGAATGGCTGATCAGCTGTCAGCACGGTAACCCCTGATTTGATCTGGCTATCCATGGCGTGACCAACATATAACCCATCAATATCGGTAATCAGATTCCGGCGGCCGGGTGATTTCATTTTCATCATGATGACGCGCTATCCTGTTTTTCATCTGGTCGGGGATGGCATCCAGCAACTGGCGAGTTGCCGGATGACGGGGATGATTAAATATCGCATCTGTTCTACCCATTTCAACACATTGTCCATCCTTTAATACCATCACACCATGACAGATGGCGCGGATGACAGCAAGATCATGACTGATAAAAATAACAGACAGATTGTGATCAGCTACCAGATCAGTGATCAGCGTCAGGATTTGCTGGCGGATTAATGTATCCAGACTGGACGTAGCTTCATCAAATAAAATGATATCAGGCGATGTGATCAAGGCTCTGGCTATGGCGATCCGTTGCCGCTGGCCGCCAGAAAACGCATGGATATGGCGATGCATCATATCAGGCTGAAGCCCGACCGATTGCAGGGCTTCTGCCACTTTTTCCGTGATGGCGCGTTCGGTCAGATATTCTGGCATTAGCCATAATGGTTCAGCAATAATACGCCGGACACGATGCCGCGGGTTAAACGCGCTATAAGGGTCTTGAAACACGGCTGATATGCGCCGCCGGATCACTGGTGTCATATGGTCAGGGTCAATGGCATGACCGCCTAGCGTTACCGTGCCATGATCAGGATGTTCCAGCCCCAGCAAGAGCCGCGTCAAGGTTGATTTGCCACTACCACTTTCCCCCACCAGCCCCAGACATTCCCCTTGCGCTAGCGTCAATGTGATATCCTCTAATACCGGTTTCTGGCTTTTTGCGATGCCAAGCATATTATGACCTGACGCATATTGTTTGGATAATTGCGTGGCTGTTAAAATCATATCTGCATCGGATAGGTCGGGCAGATGATGCTGATCAATGCGGCTTGCCGCTAACAGGGTGCGACTGACCGGATGGGTCAGGGTCTGGGCAAATGGTGGTGATGCGGCATAATCCACCTGCCTGCCCTGATCCAGCACATAGATCTGTTCCACCATTTCAGCCAGTATGGCCAGATCATGGCTAATCATCAGCAATGCCATGTTGTCTTCTTCTGCTAACTGATTAAGCAGGGTCAGAATCCCGGCCTGGGTAACGGTATCCAGCGATGTCGTTGGCTCATCTGCTATCAGCAATTGTGGCTTGCCAATGATAGCCATGGCAATCATCACCCGCTGGCACTGGCCACCTGATAGCATATCCGGCAAGCTGTCTGGTGATACGATATCCGGTGTTAGCCCAACACGGTTAAGGCTATGCTGTGCCATATGTTCAGCATCCTTCCGCGATATGCCATGTGACAATTCTGCGGCTTCGGCAATTTGTGCGGCAATGCCCCGAATAGGATTAAGCGCAAGCCGTGGGTCTTGAAAATCATGGCAAAGCTTTTGCCGCGATAGGGCCGCATCATAGCATCATGGGTTATATCAACATCCTTGCCATTTATCTGTATCTGTCCGGTGACGTGAAAATCTGGTGGCAATAATCCCATTATTGCTAATGACAGAATGGATTTGCCGGCCCCGCTTGCCCCGATTAGCCCTATCCTGTCTCCCTGATTAATCGATAAAGATAGCGGTGATAAAATCAGGCTATCCCGATGCCTGACCGATAGATTCCTGACCGTAAGCAATGAAGGGTCTGGTGCTTTTTCCATCGGTTTAGCTGAGGGGCTGGCAGAATGCCCATCGGGTTTTGTTGGTGCTGCATCATGGCTGGCCTGTTCTGTCATATGATGGGGATCAATACGCTGACGCAAGCCTTCACCAATCAGATTAATCCCAATGACGGTCAACATGATAGTCAGGCCAGGGGCAATGGCCATATGCGGGGCAAGGCCAATCATGGTTTGGCTATCGGCCAGCATCCGCCCCCAACTTGGAATTGGCGGTTGCGCGCCTAAACCCAGATAGGACAGGCCGGCTTCGGCCAGGATGGCTAGCGAAAACTGTATTGTCGCCTGTAAAATCAGAAGTGGTGCAATATTGGGGAGGATATGTTCTGCGGCAATCCGGAACGTGGATTTACCTGCCAGACGCGCAGACAGAATATAGGTCATATGCTGTTGTTGCATGGCTGATGCGCGTGTCATGCGAAGAAATACCGGAATATTAAACAGCCCGATAGCCAGCATGGCAATGCTGATACCAGCACCAAATCCAGCGGTGAGGAGCATGGCCATAATAACAGCAGGAAAGGCAAATAATACGTCCCCCCACGGGTTAAGTATATGATCAAATGCCGGTTTGTGGTTGAAAGCCGCTATCAGCCCTAGTGGAATGCCGCCCATCATACCTATGAATACGCCTATCAGTGCCACGGAAAGTGTCACCGGGGTGGCGGCCATGATTTGTGATAAGATATCCCGACCAAAATGATCAGTGCCAAGCCATGCGGCCGCTGATGGTGGTTGCATCCGATTAGCGATATTGATCAGGGATGGGTCAGCTGGTGTCCAGAAAAATGATAAAAGACCAGATAGCATAATCAACACCAGAATGACCCCGCCGACTAACTGGCCAGTGATGATCCTGCCTTTACCAGATGAGGGGTAATCAAATGAAATCATGGCTTTGGCCGCCTTAACCTAGGGTCAATAGCGGCATAAATCACATCAGTTATAAACGTGACGGTTACCACGATAAGCACCATCATAAGAATAATGGATTCGATCAGGATAATATCCCGCTGACCAATGGCCTGAACCATTAGTCGCCCTAATCCGGGAAGACTGAATACATTTTCAATAATGATTGCACCAGCAATGAGAAAGGAGAATTGCATTCCCATAATGGTAACAACGGGAATTAACGCATTCATCCATCCATGTCGCCATAATGCCTGATCCCGGCTTAATCCCTTGGCACGGGCGGTGCGGATATAATCGTGCCGTGAGGCATCAAGTAATGATGATCGCATCACCCGCAATAATATTGTCGCCTGCGGTATAGCAAGCGCAATAGCAGGCAAGGTAAGTTCAATCAATCCGGGGATTAATCCGTTTTGCCAGCCACTAAATCCGCCTGCCGATACCCAGCCAAGCTGGACGGCAAAAATGATAATCAGTATCAGGGCAAACCAGAAATTGGGTAAGGCGATGCCAATCTGGCTGAAGAAGAGGATCACTTTATCCTGCCAGCGGCCTTCACGTGCCCCTGCCAGAAACCCGAATGGTAATGCGATCAGAACCGTCAGGATCAAGGCATATATGGCAAGCGGTAATGTCACCATCATGCGTTCTAAAAGCAATTCTGCTACTGGTGTGCGATAGGTATAGGATAGACCAAAATCACCTTTAAACATGGCGCCAATCCATCCAAGGTATCGCGTGAATGGATCAGCATTTAGTCCGAGTTCCTGACGAAGGGCGGCGATGGTTTCCGGTGTGGCATTCATGCCAAGCATGGTTAGTGCCGGATCACCCGGAATAATTTCAAGCAGGGCAAAAATGACCACTGATGCAATAAATAACGTTAATAACAGCACGCCAAGACGACGCAGAATGAATCCAGCCATATGTTATCATATACCTGATTTAGAAATGGATTTGGAAAAAAGATATCAGTTTTTCCAGTAAACCCCTGTCATATCAGCCGCCTGAGTTGGGGCATGTTGCCATAAACCCATTAAATCAGCTTTGGCAATACCGGCATTGGCTAGCTGAAATAAAAATACATTAACCTGATCATCGGTAATATGCCGCTGGGCCTGATGCAATAGCTTTGTCCGGTCTGCTGGCGCCGTTGCCTTATCAAGGTCAGTCATGATGGATTGGAACGCAGGGCTGTCATATTGAAAATAATAGTCAGGCCGTGCATAGATACCAATATCAAAAGGTTCGGTATGACTAACAATAGTCAGATCATAATCCTTATTGCGGAAAACCTGTTCCAGCCATTGCGCCCATTCTACCGGTTCCAGCGTCACGCTGATGCCAATCTGGCTGAGCTGAGCCATAATGATTTCCCCACCACGGCGGGCATAGACAGGGGGCGGCAAGCTGATGGTTAGATGCAGGTCGCTTATACCCGCATCTGCCAGCAATTGCTTTGCCTTCACCGTATCATAGCCGGGGGTATCGGCCAGATTGATATAATCGGGATGATGTGGTGCAAAATGCGACCCGATGGGGGTGCCATAGCCAAACATGGCACCATCAATAATATCCTGTTTGTTGATAGCCATGGCAATTGCACGCCGAACAGCCAATTGATCCAGAGGCGGGCGCGCATGATTGATGGCTAGTATGGTTTCGCCTTCGGTTGACCCATTGATCAAGACCAGCCGTTTATCGGTGGCCAGCACAGAAAGATTTTCAGGGGCGGGAAAGGCCGGAAAGGCATCAACCTCACCTGTCTGGACAGCAGCCATTGCAGCAACAGGATCAGAAATAAAGCGAAAGGTGACCGTGTCTAGTTTCGCTGGCCTACCCCAGTAATCGCTGTTTTTTTCAAGAATGATGCGATCCCCTTTCACCCATGATTTTACCTTGAAAGCACCTGTACCAATAGCTGTCTGGCGCAAATGATCCACATGATGAGGGGCAATAATAACGGCATCACCCCATGCCAGTTTAAACAGGAAATTGCCGTCAGGTTGTTTGAGCCGGATAGTAAGCCTGTCTGGTGCGTTGATTGTGATATCCGCAATGCCTTTGAATAATGCTTTTTGTGCGTTAGTGGATGTTTCTGATCTGGCACGATCGAGGGAAAACTTGACCGCCGCCGCATCCAGAATAGTGCCATCATGAAACGTAATTCCTGCATGGAGTGTAAACTGATAGAGGCGACCATCATCAGAAATATCCCATGACTTGGCTAGCTGCGGGATAATATCACCATGTTCGGTAAATCGGGTCAGACCTTCATAGACGTTAGCATAAAGCACCTGATCAATGGCACCAGCCGCGGCACTTGTTGGATCAAGATGTGGCGGTTCTAGCTGAAGACCAATAGTTGCATCACTGCGTAAATCAGCGGATAGACTGGCCGTAAACACGGCTAAAAGTGCCGCAGTGATAGCCATCACCGCCCCTGACCGGATGGATAGAAGACATGAAAGAATAACGCGTGCCATTACGTTGCAAGACCCCGATAAATGTTAATTCCCTTTTTTATATCATTTTCTGTTTACGGGAAGGAGTTTTTATTGACATAACAGTCATAAATTTGATTATAATAAACATTGATTAAATATCTTGATAATTTATCAATATTTGGGTCGTCTATGGAAGATTTAACAATTAAGATATGGCGTGGTGCGGAAAAGGGATCATTCCAGACTTTTTCTGTGCCTAAACGGGAAAACCAGACTATTCTGGATGTCGTGACAGAAATTCAGCAACGTCAGGATCAGAGCATAAGTTATCGTTTTGCCTGTCGGGTTGGTGTTTGCGGATCATGCGCCATGACGGTTAACGGAAAACCTCGCTGGACATGCCGCACCCATATTGGTGCATTGAAATCATCAGTCATTACAATTGAACCATTAAAGAATATGCCACCGATCAAGGATTTGGTGGCTGATATGTCCGGATTTTTTGATAAATGGGGGCAAGCTGGGAATGTCTTTGCAAGCGATAAGACACGGCAGGATGCCCCAGCTAAAGTTGATCCGGAATCAAAACAACGCAAGGCCGCCAATGCAGCCATAGAATGTATTAACTGCGGCGTCTGTTATGCCGCTTGTGATGTGGTACGGTGGAATGATGACTATCTGGGGCCTGCCGCATTGAACCGTGCATGGTCACTGGTCAATGATGTGCGCCATAATCAGAAACAGGAAACCATGGCCGCCGCCATGGGGGCTGGTGGATGTGGAAATTGTCATTCTCAGGGAAACTGCATGACAGCCTGTCCCATAGGATTAAGCCCGACGCGGTCTATCGCCGGATTAAAAAAGATGAGCCTGTTTAGCCTGATGGGGTCTGGTGATGCTTGAAGCCAGACTATATGTGTTGCAACGTCTGACTGCGGTGATCATGGCGCCTATGGTTATTGGGCATCTGGCCACTATTCTATATGCCACGCGTGCTGAATTAACGGCCGAATCTATTCTGGCGCGGGTGCAATCATCGCCATGGCTGGTGGTATTCTATACCGCGTTTGTTGTCATGGTGGCGATCCATGCCCCGCTTGGTCTGCGCAAAATACTGATAGAATGGGGACGTATAAGAATGCCTGTCGCTAATGCGATATCATTGGTGCTGTTTCTAACTTTTCTGGGAATGGGACTGCGTGGTGTCTGGGCGTTGACAGGGGGCAGCATGATCACCCGTCAACGATTAACGCTCAGCTATATGGCTTTTATCCTTCATCGTCTATCGGGGTTGGGGCTGGTCTGTTTTCTGCCCTTTCATTTTCTGGTTTTGGGGCTGGGGCTGGAAGGGGAGGCAGCATTGAATTCCATGCTGGCCTATACCGAACAGCCACTGGTCAAGGCAGGTGAATATATATTGGTGATATTGTTTAGCTTGCATCTGTTACTGGGGGTCAGGGTGCTGATCATTGAATGGATGCAATGGCCTGATAGAAATCAGGAATCGCGTACCGGATATACAGGATTGCGGATTGGCTGGATTTTCGGCGCCGTGGGAATGGCATTAATACTGGGCTGGATTTTTATTGATGGTGTAATGGTATGACAATACAAATGGACAACCAACTGGATACGATCAAAACCGATATTCTGATTATCGGAACCGGTGGCGCCGGATTATTTGCTGCTCTTCATGCCAAACAGGCCAATCCTGATCTTGATGTAACCCTTGCGGTGAAAGGCCTGGTTGGCAAATGCGGCTGCACGCGCATGGTTCAGGGGGGCTATAATGTTGCGCTAGCATCCTGGTGACAGCATTGAACGTCATTTTATGGATACGATTGTTGGCGGCAAATGGTTGCCAGATCAGAAACTGGCATGGCGGCTTTGTGAAACGGCGGTGGAACGGATCAATGAACTGGAAAACGAAGTCGGCTGTTATTTTGATCGTAATCCGGATGGTAGTTTGCATCAAAAGGCCTTTGCCGGACAGAGTTTTGATCGCACGGTGCATAAATCAGACCTCACCGGAATTGAAATTATTAACCGGCTAATGGAAAAAGTCTGGGCAGCCAAAGTCCGTAAACTTGAAGAACATCGCGCTATTAAGCTGGTGCGTTCCGCTGATCAATCCGGGATTGCTGGCGCGGTTCTCATTGATATGCGAAGCGGTTCATACCGTTATGTTGCTGCCAAGGCTGTTATGCTGGCCACCGGTGCTGGGCCGACCATGTATCGCTATCATACTCCATCTGGCGATAAGACATGTGATGGGCTGAACATGGCACTTGATCTGGGGCTTAGACTGCGGGACTTGGAAATGGTGCAATTTCACCCGACCGGATTACTGGGCGGGCCTGATACACGGATGACCGGAACAGTGTTGGAAGAGGGCTTACGCGGGGCTGGCGGCCATCTGCTTAATGGTGACAAAGAACGGTTTATGTTCCATTACAACGAAGCCGGTGAACGCGCCACGCGGGATATAGTCAGTCGCGGTATTTATCAGGAAATGCGCAAAGGCCGGACAACACCGATGGGAGGTGTTTATATTTCTATGGGACATCTGGGGCCGGATCATGTGGCCAGAAGTTTTCCGGGGATGGTGAAACGGTGCCGGGATTGCGGATTTGATCTTGCGGGAGGACTGGTTGAAGTTGTGCCGACAGCTCATTACATGATGGGCGGTATCACATTCAATGCTGATGCCAGTACCGCGATTGATGGATTATTTGCAGCAGGTGAAGATTGCGGCGGCGTGCATGGTGCCAATCGGCTTGGCGGAAACGGCGTTGCTAATTCTACGGTGTTTGGTGGTATCGCCGGTGATACGATGGCGGCCTATCTGAAACATAACCGGACATGGCGTGATGCTGATCCGGCAGAATTGGAACAGGCCATTGCCGACGCCGAATACCCGTTTACAAAATCTGGTGGTGATCTGTTCGGCCTGCGTCGTGACCTGGCTGAAACCATGTGGAATGATGTTGGTGTTATGCGGGATAAAACCGGATTGGATCGCGGGCTTTCCGCTATCAGATCATATGCTGATGCGATCACCGAAATGGGTATTAATGGTCAGGATAAGGCCTTTAATATGAGCTGGCATGAATGGCTAAATCTGAAGTCGTTGATCCGCATATCTGAAGCGATTGCCATGGCCGCTCGTGCCAGAGAAAACTCACGCGGGGCGCATTTCCGCGAAGATTTTCCCGATACGGGCAGTCTGGAAGAATCCGCAAATACTGTTATTCGTGCAACTGATCATGGTCTGGAATTAACGCTTGAGCCTGTTGATTTTAGTATTGTTAAACCCGGGCAGAGTCTGATTGATGATGCCGCCGGGGTACCACCAGAACAGGCGACGTCAGATCAGAAGGAGCTGGTATCATGACGATAACCGCACAGCATATTGAAGAAGCGGCTTATGAAATTATGAAAAAGGCCGCTATTGATATTCCCGAAGATTATCTGTCCGGTATTGAAGCCATGGCTGATACCGAAAGTGGTGATTTATCGGCATTCGTGTTGTCAGCAATGCTGGATAACTATCGCGCGGCCACCGAAGACCGGCGCCCCATGTGTGCGGATACCGGATTGCCGCGCTATTATGTCAAAGTTGGCGATAAGGCCCGTATGGATAGTATGGTTGCCCTTGAAGCCGCGCTGAGAAAAGCGACCGCCGATGCAACCCATGATGTTCCCCTAAGACCAAATCGCGTACATCCGTTATGGCGAACCGAACATAATAACAATCTGGGCATTAATTCACCGGAAGTTGAATGGAGCTTTGAGCCAGATGCAGACTGGATTGATGTTACCACTGTTCATAAAGGCGGATTATTTGGATCAGACTACCGCATGCTATTTCCGGGTGATGGAATTGATGGGATTAAGCGATTTTTACTTGATACATTAATTGCTTTTGGTAAGCGTGGGCTAGCATGTCAGCCTGCCATTGTCGGTGTTGGTATTGGTGGTTCCAAAGATACTTGTATGCAACTGGGTAAACAGGCCGCCTGTCTGCGGGTCGTGGGTGATCGTAACCCTGATCCGGAGATCGCCAAACTGGAAGACGAGTTTAAGGAGCTTGGAAATTCGATTGGTATGGGGGCAATGGGGTTTGTTGGATCATCCATGGTGGTGGATTGCCATATTGAAGTTGGATACACACATACAGGCGGTATGCCGGTTAGTGTACATACCTTTTGCCTGTCATCACGGCGAGCCACCGCAAGAATCCACAGTAATGGTGAAATCACATATCGCACAGACCCCCAGTGGTTTACCCCTTATATGCGGCGGGAGGGCATCACATGAGCGTAGCACCAAAACGCAAAACCCATCATCTGACCATACCGGTCACTGCATCGGATATAGCGATGCTGAAACCGGGTGATATCGTCTATCTGGAAGGGGTTGTCTATACTGCCAGAGAAGGGGTTTATCATCGGGTGCTGGAAAAGAAACAGCCTTTGCCATTGCCGGATTTATCCCCGATCAGCAATGTTAATTTTCACTGCTCACCAGCGGCGGCCATATCTGATGATGGCAGTTATATGATTGGTGGTGTGACGGCAACGGCATCTTTCCGGTTTTCAAAATGGATGGAACGCTGGATAGACCTGACCAATACCAAGATTGTTATTGGAAAGGGGGGAATGCCAAAAGAAGATTATACCCATATTCTTGCCCCCAGAGGTGCTGTCTATCTGACCACGGTGGGATATGGCACTGGCGCATTGCTTGGGCGCGGTGTGACCAGTGTAAAGGATGTCTTCTGGCTGGATGATCTAGGCATTGCACAGGCCATGTGGATGTTTAACGTCAAGGATTTTGGCCCGTTTATTGTTGATAGTGATATTGAGGGTAATTCCCTATTTGCAGAACATAATGAAACCATCGCTGAAAACATTAACGCGCTTTATGACGGGATTAAAGCCACCCGCATTAAGTCGCTATGGAGAAACCGACGACCGTAAAGATGAGGTTATGTAAATAAAGCCATGCCAGATATTAAAACACTAGAAATTTTCCGGAGCATTGCGGATTTAGGAAGTTTCCAAGCCGCTGCAAGAAATATGGGATTATCGCTATCAGCGATTAGCCTGCAAATGAAACGGCTGGAAGAATTTGCACAGCTCAAGCTATTTGATCGCAGTAAGAAACCGCCGCGCCTGACTCGTGACGGGCTTGTTTATCTGGATAAGATTGATGCGGTGCTTGATCAATGGCAGGAACTGGAACCGGCAAATATGTCCCACCAGCATCAGAAGCAATTGACGATTGGCACGGTACATTCGGTGCTGAGTTCGTTTTTGCCTTTGGCATTAAAAACATTCCGTCAGAATATGCCAGATTTGGATATTATTGTCAGACTGGATGAAAGCTTTGAACTGGAGGCAGAATTACAGGCCGGAACGATAGACGCCGCTATCATTAGCCGGCCGGGGAAAAGCATGGCGGATATTATCTATCATTCGTTGAAAGAAGAAAATCTGGTGCTGATTACAGGGCCTAATGTCGTTGGTGATAACGTTAAGGATATATTTCGGGATAATCCCTATGTGCGGTTTAACCGGTCAGCAAGGGTGTCGCTGAAAATTGATAAATGGTTTGAAAAAATGGGGCTGACCGTTGAATCTGGGATGGAAATTGATACCCTGGAAGGGGTTATTGCGCTTGTTCATGCGGAACTGGGTGTGTCTATTGTTCCTATGGTATCGTCACGTTTATTCCCGTCTGATATGCGGATTATCCCACTTAAAGATGCCAGCAAACGTGAAGTTGTGCTGGCTGTTCCCCGAATTAACCGTAATAATACCATTATCCATGGTCTGCTGGAATGTTGTAAAAAAGCCATTGACGATGAAACCCAGTGATGATGTGTTAATATAGTCTTATTTAATTATGCATGATGAAAAGAGAAAAGAGGATCCCGTGGCTAAAAAATACAATCGACTTCTTCTCACCGGTGCCGCAGGGGCACTAGGAACAGAATTACGCTCAACGCTCAACAAATACGCTGAACATGTGCGGCTTAGTGATCAGGTGGATATTGATAATTGTGCCGCTCATGAAGAGTTTGTTAAGGCTGATCTGGCCGATATGGGTGCTATGATCGCCCTCACCAAGGATGTTGATGTTGTTGTTCATATGGGTGGACAGGCGCGCGAAGGGGCATGGGAAACCGTTTTAAATTCCAACATTATCGGTGTCTATAATCTTTATGAAGGCTGCCGGAAGAATGGCGTTAAGCGTGTGATCTGGGCAAGTTCAGTGCATACCATCGGATATTATCCGCGCACGGAAGTTGTGGATTCGAAATCACCGGTCAGACCGGATAGCAACTATGGCGTATCTAAAGTCTATGGTGAGGCGACAGCCCAATATTACTGGGATAAATATGGATTGAAAGCGTATCGGTCCGGATTTATTCCTGTTTCCCGGAACCGCTGGATCGCCGTATGCTAACAACCTGGCTAAGCTATAATGATTTGCGGCTACTGATTGACCGATGCCTCTGGGCGCCATCTGTGCGGCATACCATTATTTATGGGGTATCCAATAATACCTCTGTTCTGATTGATAATCATAATGCCAGACATATCGGGTTTCATCCGCAGGACACGTCAGAAATCTATCGTGAAAAGGTTGAAGCAAATACGCCTGAACCAGACCCGAAAAGTGACGTGATTGCCCGTCATGGTGGTCAGTTCACGGTTGATCAGCATTTTGATGATTAATTCTGTTTTGATCTAACAAAAGGAAAACATCATGAAACTATATGCTATGCACGGGGCGGGTTCCATTGTTGCTGAAATCATGATGGAAGACATGGAATTAGGCTGTGATATTGTCTATCCCACGGATAGCGACAGGCAATCGGACGCGTTTCGGGCGATATCACCTTATGGCCGTATTCCGGTTCTTGTGACAGATAATGACCAGCCCATATTTGAAAGCCTTGCTATCATTTTGATGCTTCTGCAACATGATACAGAACACAAACTGGCACCAGCTCAAGATGATCCATCCTATGCCCAGTTCTTATCGTGGCTAACATATCTGGCAACAACGCTTTATCCTGCGGTGTTGCGGTTCCATTATCCTGACCGTTATGGAGATGCGGAAACGGTAAAATCCGTGGCACTTGCAGAAATGCGGCTGATCTATGATCATATTGAAAATTACCTGATGCGTTTTTGGCTGGTGCCAGCATGACGGTTGCCGATGACTATCTATACATGCTGTTAACATGGGATGAACATTTGGAAGACAGCCTGTCGGGTCGACCCAAACTGCAATCCATCCATGATCAGGTGGTAATAAATGGCCGTCCGGCGGTTCAGAAAGTTATGGCCAGACAGGAAGATTAGTTAACAACAGGAAGATGAGAACAGAAAAAAATAAGTTAGGGTTATCCCTTGAGAATCAGAAAGATGGAGCAGCTATCCCGGCCATCAGGATATTGATCACCGATACCCCTGATAGGCCATGGCATCACGCATGGCAATTTCCATCTGGTCAGGGTGATCAACCAGAACGCCTTTCGCCCCAAAGCCGGCGGCAATAAGATCATATCGGGTATCTGCATCCAGATCGCAAGCATGGACACGGTCTTCACCATACCGGTTTTTCTGAATCTCGACTTCAGCTCCCCAGCGATAATCATTGCCGATGATAAAAGTAATGGGCAGATGTGCCCGTCTGGCGGTTTCCAGTTCTGGCAGGTGAAACCCTGAACTGCCATCACCCATGAACGCCACAACATGTCTGTCAGGATTAGCAATGGCTATGCCGATAGCTTGCGGTAGGCCGCCGCCGATACCGCCTGATATGCCATTGGTATAGGTATGAGCCGTTATCACCAGAGGATCAGGTAATCCGGCTTGCACCCATTGACCAAACTCACCCCCGTCACATACGATGAGTGGTGGGTGTTCCGTATCAATGCAATCAGAAAAATGATGCATAATCATGGCTGGTGTGATGCTGGTCGGGTCTTTTGCCGTTGTTCTGGTTTTAGTGATAGCATCAGGCCGCTTTACCAATAATTTATGAACAGAGGTTTTCCATGCGGAAGATCGCCGCCGTAAACTTGACTTGGCTAGAGCCTGCATAGCCAGTAAAGGATCAGCAATACAGCCCCAGACCATTTTGTTGTGAAAAATCTGATTGCAAAGGGTGACGGTATCGGATTGGGCGGCGCATGCCACAATTTTTGCATCTGGCATGATATCTGCCGCCCCGAACCCAAGGGTAAAATCAGGAGCTTTATCAATCAGGATGATCCCATCAGCCGCATGCAGGATATCTGTGATTTTTCCCAGCATCGGGTCACGCAACCCCCGCGGACTTGTTAGGGAAATCACCGGAATGTGATGCGTGTCTGATATCTGCCTGATCACATCATGATGACGATTTGGAGCAATAGTCGCGCCTGTTATGATCAGGGGTTTTTCAAAATCATCTATGGCTCGCAAAATAACATTCAGATCAGGTGCTGAAATATCAAAACTGCTGTCTTCTGGCATATCTGCTTGAGAAAATAATGATGGCTGTGCCGGTTCTATCAGCATATCTTCGGGGATAGCCAGATGAACAGGGCCATGCCGACCAGATCGGGCAATTCGCATAGCTTCGCTAATCGCATCCCCAATGGAAGTGCTGTTTGTCAATCGCCAGCTTTCCTTTGTTAGTTCGGCAGAAATTGCCGTCTGGTTAAGTTCCTGAAAGGCTAACCTGCCATCCATATTCTGGGGGCTGTCACCAGTAATCAGAACAACGGGAGATTCCGATGCTTTCAGGCTGAACAAAGGGCCCATGGCATTGGTAAAACCGGGCCCTGCCGTACATAAAGCAATGCCTGTGCGGCCACTTGAACGGGCATAGCCATCAGCCATGAAAACAGCCCCGCCTTCATGCCGGGAATGGATAATGCGGATATCTTTATCCAAAGCCGCATCATAGATCGACATGATCTGATTGCCAGAAAGCGAAAAGATAGTATCTGTGCCAGCCTCGATGATGGTATCAATAATTTGGTCAGCAATACGCATTAATATTTTATTAAACAATATGGATTAGGATTAACAGCAACATAAGAACAATGTAGAAATTAATAAAGGAAAAAAGTTTAATAAAGGTGAATGTTTTGAAAAGGGTTAAAGGGAATGTCATGATAAAAAAAATAGGTTGTATCGGGCTTGGGGTTATGGGGGCACCCATAGCAATGCATCTGATCCGGGCAGGATTTGATGTGCGTGGCTATGCCAGACGGGCAGATTTTTTGAAACAGGTGGGGCAGAGTTAATCAAGGCCGGACTTACCCCGTCTGATCATCCGGCGGCTATGGCGGCTGATGTGGATGTGATTATTACCAATGTGATTTCGGGCGAAGATGTGCATGAAGTGCTAATCAGTCATGAACAGGCAGTCTGTCATGGGGCGCATGATGGTCTTATCGTCATGGATCACAGCACCATAGCCCCGGATATGACCCGTCAGATCGGTCAGGTGATGAAGGATCATGGAATAGGCTGGGTTGATGCGCCGGTATCAGGTGGCGGCATAGGCGCTGTTGCAGGAACGCTTGTATCCATGCTTGGCGGTGATGAAAATCATGTTAAGGCAGTAATACCGGTGCTATCTGCCTATACAAATGGATATAGGCATATAGGCGGGATAGGTGCGGGGCAGGTAGCAAAACTATGCAATCAGATTGCTCAGGTTGTCACCATTCAAGGGGTGGCGGAAGCGATGCAGTTTGCGGCTATTCATGAAGCAGATCAGAACGCGGTGCTGGATGTGATGATGCAGGGGTTTGCCAGTAGCCGGATGCTGGAATTGATGGCGCCAAAAATGATAGCTGATGATTTTTCACCGGGGATGGAATCACGGCTTCATGCCAAGGATCTGGATGTTGCTTGCAAAGCGGCAAAACAAAATCAACAGACTCTGCCAGCCACGGAACTGGTTTTAACATTACTTCATGCCATACAGGAAAACGGATGGAAAAAAAAGACACGTCTATCCTTTATCAGTATTTAAAAAAAAATCATTGAAAACTTGTCTTGTTTGAATTCTGCACCATTTTCTATTGTGCAATAGTTTAAATGCACAAAATGAGTTTGATTAAATCTGCCCCCGTCATAATTGCGGGGCCAAACAACAAGGTAATGAATGATGTCTAAAGGTAAAGTGAAATGGTTCAATACAACCAAAGGCTATGGATTTATCGAGCCCGATGAAGGCGGATCTGATGCCTTTATCCATATCAGTTCTGTTCAGGAAGCTGGTTTATCCGAACTGGTAGAAGGACAAGCTGTGGAATATGACATGGCTGAAGCTAAAAATGGTAAATTATGCGCCATGAATATTAAAGTTGTGGAATGTCGGAATGAAATGGAAATTATATCCAACGGTTTTGTGAATTTTTCGATCCTTTACTTCTAGCGTCGCTGGGCTATATAAAGTCCAGTAAAAACCATGGCTAGTGAAATCAAATGGAATTTTCCCATCTGTTCACCAAAAGCTGAATACCCTAGAAATGCCGAAAATACCGGAACAAGGTTGGTAAACATACCAGCCTTGCTAGACCCTATTTTATCAACCCCTGCATGAACCAGATTTGTGACAGAAACGATGGTGCAATCGCAACATAAAGCAGAATGAGCCATCCATTTATCGATGGAAAAATAAGAGTGTTTGTCAATGCCTCACCTATAGTAAAGGGCATTGATGCGATAAAGGCGAATATCGCCAATATACCCATCATGGTAATGCTATCCACCGCTGGCCGTTTTGATAATCCCAGCGTATATCCAGCATAGCATAAACACCCAACCATCATGATCAGATCACCATGATTAAATGTCATGTTAAGTATTGTTTCCAGTGACCCTTTGGCAATAACGATTGCAGCACCAGTCATGGCAATCAACAGCCCATACATTGCAACATACTCACCGGTGTCCGGAAAATGAGCAACCCCACTAGCATGATGATGGCGGGAATGGTGCTCTGCATAAGGCCGAGATTGATGGCGCTTGTGCTATGGGCGGCCAGATAGAACATAATGTTGAACCCGCTTAAGCCCGAACCCCATTGCCAGCAGCCATGGCCATCGGTTTTTACAGCTGTTAAGGGCATTAATGATCCGGACGCGGATAAATAGCCATCAACATGACGGCTACCATAAACCAGCGTGTGCTGACCAGCATCATGGGGGATATCTCGCCGACCGCTATCCGGGCAGCAATGGTATTCCCGCCCCAGCCTAACGCTGCTAAAGACAAAAGGATGGGCGCGCTGAATAAAACCCGTTTGGTCATTGCCAGCATCTGTTAGGCTCCCATTTCAACACGCAGTGCAAGTCCAAGTGCCAAGGTTTCGACCGCATCGATAAAGTCATTTTTCCAGACACCGTGGCAGATGAGGATATCATTCATTAAACGCCAACGGAGTCCGGTCAGAATGCTTTCTATGGATGTTTTTGTCGCTGTTCCATCCAGTCCAGCACGAATATATACAGAAACTGGCTTGCCGGCGGTAAGTTCTAAAAGATCGTTATAGCACCGGTCAAACACATCTTTGGTCAAGCCGGCCATATAGCCGATATTTTCAGTTGTCGAAATCAGAACACCACTTGCGGATATAATATCGCTGGCGATTACATCCAGAGGCTGTTTGCGGATAATCGAAATATCACTTTGATTTTTCATGCTAGTCATAGCCGCATCAGAAAGACGCAAGGTATTTGCTGACGGCGAATGATCAATGAAAAGAATATGTTTGTCTGAATGGTGCATTAATCCAACATTACAACAAATGAGAAAAAAATATAAACAGAACGAAAATTGCGGAATACACGACAGCAGACATAAAAATGTGATATAATGATATCTTAGAGGATTAATTTGAGAATGCCAAGGCAGGGTTGATCAAGTGGTGTCGACGGTTAAAGAAAAATTGAAATCCAGTGCAGACAGCATTCCTGCTGATGGCTTATCCATGTCGCGGTTACTGGTTGATAGTGATAGAGAAGCGCGGTTGCGGTTACCCATAGAAGATATGGCGATTGACTTAACTCGCCAGAATGTAACCGATGATCACCTGCATCTATTGTTGCAATATGCTGATGAAATGCAGGTGATGCAAAAATGCCATGCCATGCTTGATGGGGATATCGTTAATCCAGCGGAACAGCGATCTGCCCTTCATGCCCATTTGCGTGACCCTTCACAACCAATGGCTCAATCCAGTGTCGATGCTATGGCAAGCCATATTGACCGGTTAATGGAAAAGGGAATAACGGATATTGTATCCATTGGTATAGGGGGGTCTGATCTGGGGCCTGCTATGGCGGTGGCGGCTCTTATCACCATATCATCAGGGGCCTGATATACATTTTGTCAGTAATCTTGACCCATCACAGATGGGGATTGTCTGGCTGGGCTTGATCCCAATCGACAACGGCTGTCCTGGTTATTTCCAAATCATTTTCGACGATGGAAACAATGGCAAATATGCATATGGCCAAACGCTGGCTTGCTGATCATGAACAGAACCCTCGGATCGCATGCTAGCCATTACATCTATGCCAGGTAAAGCGGTTGATGCTGGATTTGAAAAGGATATGATATTAATCCTTGATGAGGCGATTGGAGGCCGGTATTCAATATGGTCAGTGGTCAGTTTCGGATTAATGCTGGCAATTGGCCCGACAGGGTTCAGGGCAATGCTTGCCGGTGGGCACGCTGTTGACCAGCATATCCTATCCGTATCAAATCACCAGAACGCGCCGTTGAACATGGCGTTAATGCGATACTGGAATACAACCATTCTTGGCTATCAGGCAGAATCCCTATGTCCATATGATCAGCGATTAGCCCGGTTTCCAGCATGGGTACAACAGCTAGAAATGGAATCAAACGGGAAATCTGTTGATAATGCGGGTGATCCGGTAAACGGTTATACGGCGCCGGTTATTTTCGGTGAACCGGAAGCAATGCCCAGCACAGCTTTTTCAGCATTTACATCAAAGCCCTATCATTACGCCAATTACCTTCATGGCACCGTTGCGGCCTTTGATGGCTGATGCCAGTATGGCTGCTGATCTGGTAGCAGATCATCATGATGCACTGGTCATCCAGATGCTTGCACAAGCAGATACACTTGCCCTTGGCAGTAAAGATGAACCTTTCCCCGGAGGCCGCCCATCAACCCTGATTACATGGCTTCAGGTGTCACCATATACCATGGGTCGGTTGTTTGCCCTGTTTGAATATGTCACAACCATGTCCGGATCATTATGGGGTCTCAACAGTTTTGATCAGCCGGGGTTGAGCTTGGAAAAATTCGGGCGAAAGCATACCAAAATATATATCGCGGGCATGATGAAACAGGCGATATAGAAACATCTTCGCGGCATATTTTTAAAACAATTACGGGACTTACGTTCGGACCACAAATAAAATCTTGATTTTGTCTTCAACAAGGCTCAAGGATATTTAATGACTAGATTTTCCATCTTGGCAGAATGGAAATAAGATGAGGATTTGAACATGAATAGAGAAGTTTTTATTACCTGTGCCGTCACTGGTGCAGGTGAAACCACTGGTAAATCTGATCTGGTACCAGTTACCCCGAAACAGATTGCAGATGATGCTATCGCTGCCGCCAAGGCCGGAGCTGCTATTGCCCATTGTCATGTGCGTAACCCAGATACTGGCGCACCATCGTGATGTTGCGCTGTATCGTGAGGTAGTGGACCGGATCAGATCTGCTGATGAAGACGTTGTGATCAACCTGACCGCAGGCATGGGTGGTGATATTATTATTGGTTCTGCTGAAAACCCGTTACCTTTAGCTGATGGTACGGATATGGCAGGCGCAACGGAAAGAGTGGAACATGTGACTAGCCTGTTGCCTGAGATTTGCACACTGGATTGCGGAACCATGAATTTTTCCCATGGGGATTATATCATGGCCAATACCCCATCCATGTTGCGGGCAATGGCAGGATTGATGCAGAAAGCTGGCGTACGCCCTGAAATTGAGGTGTTTGATACCGGGCATCTTGTTCTGGCCAAACAGCTGGTTAAAGAAGGCCTGATTGATAATCCGGTCATGGTTCAGCTTTGTATGGGTATTCCTTATGGTGCGCCTGATGATCCTAACACACTGATGGCACTAGTTAATAATCTTCCTTCAGACTGGATATATTCGGCCTTTGCTATTGGTCGCAACCAGCTACCATATGCAGCATTAGCCCCATTGTAGGCGGGAATGTGCGTGTTGGGCTTGAGGATAATATCTATCTTGAATATGGAAAGCTTGCGACAAATGCTCAGCTTGTTGAGCGGGCAGCTACTATACTTTCAGCTATGAATATCAAGATTACGCCTGATGATGTACGCAAGAAACTGAAACTCATCAAACGTTAGAGGATAGATATATGTCGGCATCTGTTAAAAAAGCGGCTGTCATAGGCGGCGGGGTTATCGGTGGGGGCTGGGTAGCGCGGCTAATGACAGCGGGTTATGATGTATCTGTTTTTGATCCTCACCCCCAAGCAGAAAAATATATCAATGATGTGATTGCCCGCAATGAAGCAGCCATGCTCCGCCTGTGGCCTGGCCAGACAACCGGACAGCGTGGCCGGGTGAGCTATGCCAAGACAATAGGTGATGCGGTTGATGGTGCTATGCTGGTGCAGGAATCTGTTCCGGAACGGCTGGAATTAAAACAGACTATTCATCAGGAAATTGGCGAAGCGATCACCGATAAGGCGATTATTGGTTCATCTACATCAGGGCTCCTGCCCAGTGATATTCAGGCCATGATGACCCATGCTGACCGGATGATGGTTGCCCACCCCTATAATCCGGTATATCTGTTGCCAGTAGTAGAAATCGTGGGTGGCGCGAAAACATCGGCCGAGGCCATTGATACGGCGATGACGTTATACAGCGAAATGGGTATGAAGCCTGTTCATATTGCCAAGGAAATTGATGCCTTTGTTGGTGATCGCCTGCTTGAAGCCATGTGGAGAGAATCCCTATGGCTGGTGAAAGAAGGGGTTGCCACCGCAGGTACGATTGATGATATCGTCAGGCATGGCCTTGGTATGCGCTTTGCCCAGATGGGACAGTTTATGACCTATCGGCTTGGTGGTGGTGAAGGTGGGTTCAGGCATTTTCTGGAACAGTTTGAACCATCACTTAAATGGCCATGGACAAAATTGATGGATGTGCCGGAATGGACAGATGATCTGGTCGATAACATTGTCAGCCAGAGCGATGAACATACTGGGGGCTGTCTGTTGGTGAGCTGGAAACCATCAGGGATAATAACCTTGTGGATTTTCTCAAAGTCTTGCGGCGAAACAACTGGGGGCAGGAACTGCGCTTAAAAATCGCTGATATGACGGCTCAGCAGCCTGATCAGATGGATGCCTCCGCGATACCGCTTATCACCTGGCAGGGTGACGTTCAAGAAGACTGGGCGGATTACAACAACCATATGACAGAGTTTCGCTATCTGGAAGTGTTCAGTATGGCAACCGATAAATTATTATTCGGATGTGGTGCTGGCCCCGCCTATGTAAAAGAAGGCTATTCTTTTTATACGGTTGAAACACATATCCGTCATCTGGATGAAATTGCCATTGGTGAGCCTATTCATGTGGAAACACGATTAATCCATTATGATGGCAAAAAACTGCATCTCTATCATGATATGTATGGCGGCAAGGATAAACGGCTTTTAGCCACAGGTGAGCATATGTTGCTGCATGTTGATATGAATGCCGGACGTGCCGCGCCAATGCCTGACCATATCGCCATCGCTTTTGGCCAAATAGCTGATGCCCAGAAAGATTTGCCAGCACCAGATGCGGTAGGTGCGGCTATCGGCATGAAACGGAAATAATCTTATTGCTAGAATAATGCATGATACATATGGGAGAGCAATGTGCATTTTGGATTAACCGAAGAACAGACTATGATTGTGGATACAGTTCGCGATTTTGTTGAAAAGGAAATCTATCCACATGAAAATAAAGTCGAAGAATTGGGGTATGTGCCTCAGGACATAGCTGACGATATTAAATCCAAGGTTCTGAATATGGATTTTACGCCAAATTTTCCTGAAGAAGTTGGCGGCGGCGGCCTTAACCATCTGGAGTTTGCTCTGCTTGAACGCGAACTTGGGCGTGGATCCATGGCATTGACGCATTTCTGGGGACGTCCACAGAATATCCTGATGGCATGTGAAGGTGAACAGAAAGAACGCTATCTTTACCCTGCTATTAAAGGCGAGCGAATGGATGCACTGGCAATGACAGAACCCGATGCTGGTTCTGATGTGCGCAGCATGAAAACATTCGCGAAAAAAGATGGCAGTGACTGGATCATTAATGGCACCAAGCACTTCATTTCTGGCGCCTCCCATGCGGATTTTGTTATTGTATTTATTGCTACCGGCGAAGATGACACGCCGAAAGGCCCGAAAAAGAGAATTACCTGTTTTCTGGTAGATCGTGGCCATCCTGGATTTGAAATTAAGCCAGGGTATAAATCGCTGTCCCATCGCGGGTATGATAATATGATCCTGACCTTTGATGATTGCCGTATTCCGCATAGCCAGGTTCTAGGTGAGGTTGATGGCGGTTTTGATGTCATGAACACATGGCTTTATGCTACCAGAATCACGGTTGCCACAATGTCGGTTGGTCGCGCTAGACGGGTGTTTGACTATGCGCTGCAATACGCGGTTGAACGCAAACAATTTGGACAGCAAATTGAAAATTTCAGGGGGTTAGCTTTAAGCTGGCCGATATGATTACTGAAATTGACGCTGCCGACTGGTTGACGCTTTCTTCGGCATGGCGGTTTGATGAAGGGCTTGAAGCCAATCGGGAAATTGCATCTGCCAAAGTCTATGCATCAGAAGTGCTGGCACGCGTGACCGATGAAGCCATTCAGATTTATGGTGGCATGGGATTGATGAATGACCTGCACGCTTGAACGGTTCTGGCGTGATGCCAGAGTCGAGCGTATCTGGGATGGTACATCCGAAATCCAGCGTCATATTATCAGTCGTGACTTATTACGGCGGCTTGGTGGTTAATGGCGACGATAAAGCGACCGCCTGAACAGAGTAGCAGACATGTTGATATGTCTGCTTCCTGACCCGTCTGTTGCGGCCGCCGTCCAGCATTGCTGTCATTGGTGGTAAATGGGCAGAAGCGGTTGTCTTAAGCTGTGCCGAAGTAGGATTTAAAGGTGATATCTGGCCTGTGCATCCGCATAAAGATACGGTGGCCGGACATAAAGCCTATCCTGATCTGGCATCATTACCGGCCGCGCCTGACGCCATTTTTCTGGGCGTTAATCGCAAAACCAGCATTACTATGATCAAAGAGCTTTCAGCAATGGGTGCGGGCGGTGTTGTGGCTTTTGCATCCGGATTTGCAGAAGTCCCTGACGGTAAGGCTTATCAGGATGAGTTGGTTGCATATGCAGGTCAAATGGCAGTGCTGGGGCCGAATTGCTATGGGATGATCAATTATCTGGATGGGGCATTGTTATGGCCGGACGTTCATGGTGGTGATCCGGTTGATCAAGGTGTTGCCATCATCACGCAATCGTCCAATCTGGCTATTAATCTGACCATGCAATTAGGTGGTCTGCCCTTAGCCTATACCCTGACGCTAGGTAATCAGGCCATGATAGGAATGGCAGACCTAATCAGAGTTGTTGCGGCTGATGACAGGGTTACGGCTATCGGACTTCATATTGAAGGCATAAATGATCCCCAGAGCTTTTGCTGAAGCTTTCATGAAGCCAAAGCAAAGGGTAAGAATATCCTAGCCCTGAAAGCCGGATTGAGTGAGGCGGCGCAACATATGACAATATCGCATACAGCGTCACTGGCAGGTGGCAATGCGGCATCAGAAGCATTTTTTGATGCTATTGGTGTCGGCGTTGTTCATTCTATCGAAGAACTGCTGGGCGGGTTGTCGCTATTGCATTGTTTTGGTCAGATTGATGATCCTAGCCTTATGACCATGTCCTGTTCAGGGGGAAGCGTCTATTGTGGCAGATGCAGCAATGCGCGGGAATATTCCCATGCCAGCGCTAACCCAAGCCGTGACCGAACAGATCAAAGCTACCGTTAATCCGTTGGTGACTGTCAGCAATCCTTTTGATTATCACACCTTTGACTGGGGTGATGGGGAACGGTTAACAAAAACCTTTACGGCCTGCATGTCGGCAGGAATTGGGTTAACGGCGTTGATTATAGATTTTCCGAAACCTGCGCTGGGGCGTGCCGAAGCATGGCAGACGGCTATCGAATCCATGCTGGCGGCAAGTCATGCCACTGGAGCAAAAGCGATTATTCTGGCCAGCTGGCAGAGGGCATACCCCATGAAAATGCCTGCTGGTTGATGGCGCATGGCATTCCCGCCCTGCGTGGTTTTGATCATAGTATTGCGGCTATCAAGGCGGCATTCATGGCATCACGGAAAAACCGCGGATTACTCTGGCTGGCATCACGCCATCACCAGGTGATGCTACCGCTTATGATGAAGTTCGTGCCAAAACCATGCTGGCGGCATCGGGGGTAAATATTCCCGAAGGTGGAATAGCCAGAAGCCCTGATCAGGCTATCCAGTTGGCTGGCAATCGGACAGTTGTGATGAAAGCGTAGTATCAGCTGAGCTAAGTCATAAAACAGAATTAGGCGCGGTTCGGTTAAATATCCATAGGCAGGATATGATAGCGGAAGCCTATGACAGTCTTAGGTGATCAGCCCTGATATTCTGGTGGAAGAGATGATTGACGACTGTGTGGCCGAGCTTATCATTGGGGTGAGTCATGATCCCGTGGTCGGGCTTTATCTCATGCTGGGTTCAGGCGGGGTGATGGCAGAATTAATGCGTGATACCATAACCCTGATGCTTGGATTGCCCCGTGACCAGATCAGGGAAGCGGTGCTTTCCCTTAAAGCAGGGCAACTGATGAAAGGCTGGCGCGGTAAGCCGCAAGGTGATATTGACGCCGCCATTGATGCGATCATGGCTATTCAGTCTGTCGCGCTTTTACATGAAAAACAGATCAGCGAACTTGAAGTTAACCCCCTGATAGTTAGGCCCGTAGGCAAGGGTGCGGTGGCGGTGGATGCGCTGATCCGGATGCGGCCGTGATCATGATGGATTTGGAAAAGAAAGGATATCACCATGTCTGAGGTAATCAAAACAACCCGCAAGAATGGCATATTTCATATCATTCTAGACAGACCCAAAGCAAATGCCATTGATCTTAAAACAAGCCGGCAGATGGGTGAAGTGTTTAAAACATTCCGCGATGATCCCGCATTACGGGTCGCCATTGTCAGCACTGGCGGGTGATAAGTTTTTCTGTGCTGGCTGGGATCTGAAAGCGGCAGCAGATGGGGATGCTGTTGACGGTGATTATGGTGTTGGCGGATTTGGCGGGCTTCAGGAATTGCGAGACATGAATAAACCGGTCATTGCCGCAGTTGAGGGCATGGCGGTCGGCGGCGGGTTTGAGCTGGCATTATCCTGTGATCTGATTTATTGCACCGGTGAAAGCCGCTTGCCCTGCCAGAAATTAAGGCTGGAACCCTTGCCCTGATGCCGCGACGGTAAAATTGCCGAAACGCATTCCATATCATGTGGCGATGGAAATGTTGTTTCTTGGCCGCTGGATGGATGCAGAAGAAGCCAAGCATCATGGGCTGGTCAATGATATCCTAGCACCGGATATGTTGATGGATCATGTCTGGAAGGTAGCGGAAATGCTGGCATCTGGCCCGCCACTTGTGTTTGCCAGCATCAAGGAAGTGGTGCGTGAAGCCGAAGATTCCAGTTTTCAGGATATGATGAATAGGATAACGAAACGCCAGCTGAAAACCGTCGATGTGCTTTACGATAGCGATGACAATCTGGAAGGTGCGCGAGCCTTTTCTGAAAAACGTGACCCTGTCTGGAAAAGGGCGTTGATTTTTGATCTGCCCGCAACATGTCTAATCATATGACATTATCATGAGGATTGTTATGACAGATCGTTTTTATAATATGGGTTTGCGTGGCTGGAAATGGATTGTTGCTGTTACTCTAGTTGCGGGATTGCTGGGTTTAGCAAACAAGGTCTGGCCGCTGGTGGCAGTGATTATACGGCTACACCAGCGACGCCGCCAGCCATTGCCAAAGCCCAGAAAGCTATTAACAAAAATGATTTTGCAGCGGCATATGCCATCCTTTCGCAAAACGAAAACCAGTATAAGAATAATGCTGACCTGTATAATCTGATGGGGTTTTCGGCGCGTAAACTTGGCCGCTATGATGACAGCATGGCATATTATACAAAAGCACTGGATATAAACCCGAAGCATAAAGGCGCCCTTGAATATATGGGTGAGTTATATCTAACATTAAAACAGCCGGAAAAGGCGAAAGCATTGCTGGCGCGCCTTGAACAGATTTGCACATTTGGCTGTGAAGAAAAGTGGGAATTGCAGGAAGCGATTGCTAAATGGGAAGCTGAAAACTAATTGTCCAGTTTTCCATCACGGCGTAATTGATCAAGCATGGCTCTCGCCGCGGGGCTCAGGTCATCTGTATCTGGATGAACAGATGGGTCAGGTGAGGATGCCGCATGATTATTGCCGTCCATACTGGTTTCAACAATGGTAAAGCGATATCATCTGCAATATTAACCGGATATAATGGCAGGTCTGGATGCGATAGCTGTGATAACGTCCGGGTCAGCCGTTTTGACATTCTGGATGTATGCCGGTCAGACCGGGTATTTGCTTCCTTTGGTGATTTTAACTGCTTTGGCGGTGCGGGAAATAACCAGTTGAATATCAGCGACAAGATAAGGATGGCCGCGCAGATCAATAATATGGCGGTTTCAAGAGGATAGCTTTCTGTATATGGGATCAACCATGGCATATGATAGCATATCTGTCATAATGGGCTGATCATAAAAATCGATGACATAATTTTCTATACGATTAATCATGCCGGTGCTTTCACAAACGAGTGACAAATTCATGAGCAAGTTGCGGGGATAATCGCGCTTTATCCTTTTCCCATGGGCGGTCAGCCATGGGAATATCATCTATCGGGGCTAGTTTTTTCCCCATCCACCACGCCATAATTGGTGCCTTGGGTTTTGGTTTGCGGGTTAGCATTAAGCGGCCCTGGCTTAGTGAGGCGAGATGTATCCACATGTCAGCCAGACTTCCGATGGTATCCTCAAGGCGGGTTTTGCGGGACATGATGAGCCGAAAATCCTGCCTTGGTTTGGGTATTCCCTTTTTATGGTGGATAAGGCATCTTCGTTGGGCAGATTAAGCCGGATAGACGTATCTAATGCTGTGGGATCATTAACAAGTCCAAAATCGACCTTCAGGCGGGACTGATCCTGTGGCGCAATTAATCTATTCTGGAAATAGGCACATGCTGTCTGGCCAATTTCTGTTACTAGCGGATCAAGGTTAAGAACATAAAACGAAATCATTTTTTTCTTTTCTCATTCCTCTGATTAGATACATAATCTAATGCAAAGATGATCATGCTTGCAAGTGATCTGTCATGGTCATGTCTGGCTGTAAAGATCAAGCGGTGACCGGAGAGCAAGTGCATAAGCTTCAAACGGTAGGGTGGCACAGCGTATGCGGTTGCGATAATGCCATTTAACAGGCATGAGAGGTTCCAGCGCGGTATGTAACAGATCATGATCATCCTGATTGGCAAACCATTCAGGGATATCGGCAATGATCTGTTTGAACATGGCGCTATCTATGCCGGTGGTCAGCGTATCGGCAAAATGATGAATTAATCCGGCAGATGCTTCACAGATAGCGCATCCCCGAACCGTTAACATCATGGCTTTGGCTGACTGATGGTCCATAGCTAGGGCAACCGTGACTTTATCCCCGCAAGACGGGTTGAGCATTTCTGCCTGATGGGTGGGCTTATCCAGCATCTTATCTTGCCGTGCCAGCCGTGCTAATGCTAATAATTGATCTTGATAAAGACGATCCTGTGACACGTCTTATTCTCCTTGCCAATACCTTTGCTTTTGATATCTCACTATTTTTCAGTTATGGTCATGATATGTCATTGTCATGATACTGTCATTAGTCATCACTATTAATGTCTAAATATAATAAGTAAATGATTAATGATATTTTGTCACATAAAGGAAGGCCTAAATAAAATGACAACACCGTATCTGGCGACACGCATTCTAGCTACACTGGGTCCTGCTAGTCATTCCCGTGATATGATCAAGACACTGGCGCTGGAAGGGGCAAGCGCGTTTCGACTTAATTTTAGTCATGGCACGCAGGATATGCATAAGGACACTTATAATCATATTCGCGATGTAGCAAATGAATTAAACCGTCCGATTACCATTCTGGCAGATTTGCAAGGCCCAAAGCTACGGATCAGTAGAATGACCGAGGGCACGGTACTTAAAAGCGGCGATGAGTTTATTTTTGATAATCAGGATAAAATCGGTGATCAGAATAGGGTCTATTTACCGCATCCGGAAATATTTGATGCTATTCTGCCCGGCCACCGCATGCTTGTTAATGACGGCAATCTGCAATTTACTGTTACCCGGGTGGAAACGGGAAAGATTATCACCACTATTGATGTTGGTGGTGCTATCAGTGATCGCAAAGGCGTGAATGTTCCTGATGTTCCCCTGAAAATTAGCCCATTAACAGAAAAAGATCGTGCTGATCTAGAATTTGCACTTCAACTTGGTGTTGACTGGGTGGCGTTATCATTTGTTCAGCATGTGACCGATGTTGTTGAGGCGCGTGCCCTGATAAAGGATAGAGCTGCCTTAATGGTGAAAATTGAAAAACCGGCGGCCTTACAGGAACTGGATGATCTGATCCGGGCATGTGATGGGATTATGGTGGCGCGTGGTGATCTGGGGGTAGAATTACCGCCCGAAACCGTGCCGGGTATCCAGAAAGGAAATCACCTATGCCTGCCGCCGAATTGGCAAGCCTGTGATTGTTGCAACGCAAATGCTGGAATCCATGATCACGCATCACACACCAACACGGGCGGAAGCATCAGATGTGGCTACTGCTGTGGCCAGTGGGGTAGATTGTGTCATGCTATCAGCTGAAACCGCGGCCGGACAATATCCGGCAGAAGCAGTGGCCATGATGCGGCGGATTATCGAAACCACTGAAGCCAGAAAAGGTTATGCCAGCTCACTTGCCCTGAAACCCGTTGATGCCCATAACACATATCATGCTGTGGCATCATCAGCCACCCAGTTAGCTAGCGGAATTGGTGCGGTTTGTATTGTCGGATTCTCAAGCACTGGAACAACTGGAGTGCGGTTATCGCGGAAAGGCCGGATTTACCAATTTATCTGATCACACCAAGTCAGCAATCAAGACAGCGTCTAGGTTTCACATGGGGTATCACCAGCATTCTGTCTGAACATTTTGACAGTTTTGATGAAGCATTGAACGCTATCAGTGCTATTTTACTTGAAAATACCGACTGCCAGTCTGGTGATACCGTGGTTGTTGTTGCCGGCACGCCTTTTGGAGTGGCAGGATCAACAAATACCATCAGGGTATTAACCCTGCAAATAAGCCTTTCCCAATGACCACATTATTTTATCAATATGATAAAGATGGAAACCGGATAGGGGTATCGGTATCTGATCAACCGCCACCATATCCCTGACGGCAGTCGGATGGATGGATACTGGTGTTATCTGGAAAAACTGAATGCTGATCATGCCGAAGCGCTGACTCAGGTTCTATCCGGTCATCATCAGAACTGGGTCTGGTTGCCTTATGGGCCGATTGACGATGTGGCGGCTATGCGTGACTGGATCAATGGTTTCGCTAGTGGCAATGATCCCCTTTTCTATGTTGTGCGGCGAAAGACAGATGATAAGGTGATGGGTGTCCTATCCTATTTGCGGATTGATACGGCAAACCATTCTATTGAAGTCGGCCACATTAATTTTGCCCCTGTCATGCAACAGACACCAGCGGCGACGGAAGCGGTCTTTCTATTAATGAAAGCGGCATTTGAACAGGGATATCGCCGGTTTGAATGGAAATGCAATATTCTGAATGATAAATCATGTCGCGCGGCAGAACGTTTTGGGCTGTCATTCGAAGGTGTATTCAGGCAGGCGGCTTTACCGAAAGGTCAAAACCGCGATACTGGCTGGTTTGCGGCGATTGATAAAGACTGGCCACAATTAAAGATCAATTATGAAAAATGGCTTCATCCTGATAATTTTGATGAAAATGGGCAGCAGAAACAATCATTATATGATCTGAACAAAGATCACCTTGTGCGTCGATTTGCTGATGCTGGATACCAGTTCAAAGAACAGAAATGATGACCTGATGTAGGTATCGGGTCATCTTATTAATAGGTTTATTGAGCTGTCTTACAGAATTAATCAGCAAGCCTTGCGGTAATGATCTGATCAGGTTCTGCTGGTGGTTCCCCCGGATTAATGGCTTCAACCACTTCCATATGATTCAACTTGTCCCCATACAGTATATTGTCCGGTCAGGTGTCCGCATCCATCGAAACAGATAAAAAAATGGCTATCCAGCGCTGTTTGGATCCATGGTGCGAGCCATGCCAACGGTGCCGCTTACATATTGGTATTCCGAAAACTCGGCATCTAGTTTCTTGCCAGATCCGCCCATGCCCGTGCCTGTGGGATCGCCTGTTTGCGCCATAAAGCCAGGAATCACACGGTGAAAAATGATGCCATCATAATAGCCATCCTTCACCAGTTCCTTGATACGGTTAACATGATTTGGCGCAAGGGTGCTTAAAAGAGATGCGGATTTCCCTTTACTGGTATCCAGAATGAGGGTTTCGGCCTGTGCTGATGCTGTCATAATAAAACTTAATACTCCGGCAAGAAATAATTGAGCAAAACGCATGATGTACTGCTTTCACTAAATGGATAATTTACCCGCTGAACTTGAAGGAAACCGTGCCTCACGTCAAGCAGCCATCAGCCAAGTAAAAAAATAATATGAAATATGAATGAAAATATCTTGTGATTTTTTCATTTGATGAAAATATCAAATTATTCAATGTCCGGATATGAACCGATGCTTGATAAGACCTCCTCATCCTATCAGAATGCCCCGACGGGGATCAGGGATGATGGAAGCCATCCCCATGACTTTACGTTCAACAGGACAGATTGGTCATGATATCCGCGCCCTCCGCCAGAGCCGGGACTGGACATTGATTGATCTTGCCAATGAACTGGATCGATCTATCGGCTGGTTGAGTCAGGTCGGCGTGGGACGTCCGAGCCGGCCTTATCAGATCTTCGTAAAGTCGCCATGCTGTTTTTAATCTGCCGTTAAGTTTTTTCTTTTCCAATTCACCTGAAAGTGAAGAAAGTGATCATGTGGTGCGGGCACAATCACGGCGTATCATGCATGATGATGCCACGGGTTTGCGGGAAGAATTGCTGTCACCTGATCTGGGTGGAAGGTTTGAAATGGTTCGGTCAGTATTTGCTGCTGGTACCATGATTGCGGCACCGGTAACACGACCAACAGAAGAGGCAGGCTATATCGTGTCGGGGCAATTGATCCTGACCATAGATGATCAGGTTTATGAATTGAATGCAGGTGATAGTTTTCGCTTTGCGGGTGAGGCCATGCAATGGAAAAACGAAGGCGACGTGGAGGCGGTAGTGATCTGGGTGATTGCCCCGCCCATCTATTAATCATTTACAGTTAAGATATCAGGCTAATTACGGAGAAAATAGCATGGCAGATACAACACAACAGCAAGATGGACAGAAAGCAACAGGGCAGTTGCCGACCTCAGCGCGTGTCGTTGTTATTGGTGGGGGTCAGTAGGTTGTTCGGTTCTCTATCATCTGGCCAAGATGGGATGGACAGATTGCTTGTTGCTGGAAAAGAATGAATTAACGTCCGGGTTCAACATGGCACGCGGCAGGAAATTGCCCTGAATTTTGTTGGCTCCTGGACAATGATGAAAATGCAGTCTATTCAACCGAGTTATACAGACGGCTTGGTCGAAGAGGTGGATTATCCGATGAACTATCATGTAACCGGTGCGATCAGGCTGGCATAGTAAAGAAAGAATGGATGAGTTTCGCCATGTGCAGGGCCATGGGTCGCCAGGATGGGCGTTGATTTCGAAATGATGTCTAATGCTGATATGAAAAACGTGTATCCATTTCTGAAACTCATGATCTGGAAGGCGGGCAATGGGACCCGCTAGATGGTGATATTGATCCGGCACAGCTGACGCAGGCGCTGGCCAAAGGTGCGCGTGATCTTGGTGCACAGATTATTCGGTTTTGCTCCGGTGACAGGTGTCAGCCGGAAAGATGATGAATGGGTGATTGAAACGCCGATAGGTTCGGTGAGGGCAGAATATGTTGTTAATGCCGCCGGATATCGGGCGGATGAGGTTGGGAAAATGTTTGGCCGGGATGTGCCTTGCGTGTCGCTGGCGCATCAATATCTGGTGACAGAAAGCATTTCTGAATTAACCGACCGTCAGGAAAAACTACCATTGTTGCGTGATCCTGATAGCTCCTATTATTTGCGTCAGAAAAGATGGATTATTGCTTGGCCCATATGAAAAAACTGCCGCGCCCACTGGGTAGATAATGATGACCGCGTCCGGCTGATTTTCATTCCAGTTGTGGAATGATGATCTGGAACGACTGGAATGGTATATTGATGATGCCTGCAAGCGTGTCCCCATTCTGGGAACAGCAGGCATTACCCGTGTTGTTAATGGCCCTATCCCCTATGCACCGGATGGACTTCCGTTGATGGCCCTATGCCGGGGGTGCCGAATGCTTTTGAATGTTGTGTGTTCACATTCGGCATTGTTCAGGCCGGAGGAGCCGGAAAGCTGATGGCGGAAATCATCATAGAAGGAGAGCCGGAAACAGATTCGTGGGCTGTCGACCCAAGACGTTTTACAGATCATGTTGATCGGGCATATAGCATCGCAAAAGCTATCGAAACCTATTCTCATGAATATGCAACCCATTATCCGCAAATCCAGTGCCCAGCCGGACGCCTGCTAAAAATGTCACCAATCTATGATAAGCTGAAAGTGATGGGGGCAGAAATCGGTGCTTATGGCGGCTGGGAAAGAGCAGACTGGTTCCCGCAGGCAGGTGATCTGAGAGAGCCAGCCATGAGCTTTAATCGTCAGCACTGGCATGATACAGTTGGCGCGGAATGCCGCCATGTGGCGGAACATGCTGGTCTGATTGATTTAACAGGTTTCACCCGTTTTGAGATTAAAGGCAACGGTGCCAGAGCATGGCTTGATACCATGGTAACAGGAAGACTGCCCAAAGCTGGGCGGATCGGGCTTGTCTATTTTGCCACGCCAAAGGGCAAGATTCTGACAGAAATGACTGCCACATGCTTTGATGATGACCATTTCTGGTTAATCACCGGTGCTGGTGCCTTCTGGCATGATCGGGACTGGCTTAATGCCCATTGTCCGGATGATGGTTCGGTAACAATTACTGATCTGACCCGTGAGATGGGAAGTTTGCTAATCACTGGCCCCGCATCACCAGCCATTATGGAAGCCGTTACAGATGAAAGCATGGCACAGGATCAGTTTAAATGGTTGACACATCGTGCAGGCAAGGTTGCTGGTGTCGATCTGCATCTGATCCGGGTGTCATTCTCAGGTGAAGCAGGATGGGAGTTGCATGTTCCCATGGCTAAGATGGAAGCGGTCTATGATGCCTTAATGGCAGAAGGAGCAGCGCATAATCTGAAACCATTCGGGATGCTGGCACTTGATTCCATGCGACTGGAAAAAGGCTATCGGTCGTGGAAATCTGATCTGACATCTGATTATACCATGCTGGAAAGTGGATTGTAGCGATGGGTGAAAACTGATAAGGAAGATTTTATCGGTCGTAGTGCGTTAATGGCTGAACAACAGCGTGGAGCTAGCCGTCGTTTTGTGGCCATGGTGCTGGATGATCCGGATGGCACGGAATCATTTGGTGAAGCGGTATATCTATCATCCATCCGGTCTGATGAAAAAGATATTGGGCTGGTTGTATCAGCTGGCTATGGGCATCGGGTTGGTAAATCCATTGCTTATGGCATTGTTGACGAAGAGGCATTTGCCAATGGAAATCTATCCCTTCAAGTCGAGGTATTAGGACGGATGCGTCATGCCCATATTATTGAGGATGGCGTGCTTTATGATGCCGATAATGCCCGTGTTAAAGCATAAGGAGGAATAGAGATATGGCTATTACGCTTCCATCACATGCAAAAGCCGTCATTATTGGTGGCGGTGTTATTGGCACGTCTGTCGCCTATCATCTGACCAAACTGGGATGGAAAGATGTTGGTTCTTCTTGAACGCAAACAGCTCTCACCAGTGGCACGACATGGCATGCCGCCGGACTGATTGCCAGCTAAGGGCAACCCAGAATATGACGCGGTTGGCAAAATATTCGCAAGAGCTTTACTATCATCTGGAAGAAGAAACCGGTGTTTCCCAGGGTTCAAGCGGAACGGGTCTATCACGGTGGCACTAACCGATGAACGGATGGAAGAATTGCGGCGGTCGGCGGCGATGGCACGGGCATTTGGTGTTGAAATCGATGAAATTAGCACCGCCGAGATTTTAAATCTTTATCCCGGATTAAATGTCGAAGATGCGGTTGGTGGTGTCCATCTGGCAAAAGACGGACAGGGTGATCCTGTCAATATCACTCAAGCACTGGCTAAAGGGGCGCGAAGTGGTGGTGCCAAAATCTTTGAAGGTGTAAAGTGGTCGATATCATTACCCAGAACGGGTAGCGGCGGGGATTGAAACCAGTCACGGCACCATTAATGCTGAATATGTTGTGAATTGTGGTGGTATGTGGGCGCGTGAAATTGAATTGCGATGGCAGGTGTTTCCGTCCCTTTACATGCCTGTGAGCATTTTTATATTGTCACCGAAGGTATTGCCGGATTGCAATCGAATTTGCCTGTCTTGCGGTTCCGGATGAATGCGCCTATTACAAAGAAGATGCTGGCAAGATCATGCTTGGTGCATTTGAGCCTAATTCAAAGCCGTGGGGTATGGATGGTATACCGGAAGATTTTGAGTTTGATTCATTGCCCGAAGATATTGATCACTTTGAACCTATTCTTGAAAAGGCGATCAACCGTCTGCCAATTCTTGCCGAAGCGGGTATCCAGACATTTTTCAATGGCCCTGAAAGCTTCACTTCCGATAATCGCTATCTGATGAGGCGCCGGAAGTCAAAAATTTCTTTGTTGCGGCCGGGTTTAATTCGGTCGGCATTCAATCCGCTGGTGGGGCTGGTATGGCTCTTGCGAAATGGATGGATAAAGGCAACGCCCCGATGGATTTATGGGATGTTGATATTCGCCGGATGATGCCGTTTCAGGTCAATCGATCCTATTTACGGGAACGGGTGAGTGAAACACTAGGCTGCTTTATGCGGATCATTTTCCCTATCGGCAGGTAGAAACAAGTCGGTCTGTCAAGCGTTCGCCAATTCATCACAGACTAGAGGAAAAAGGCGCCTGTTTTGGTGAGGTGGCTGGCTGGGAACGGGCAAACTGGTTCCTTCCGGAAAGTGCGCGGCCAAGGGAATGAAGCCAGCATATGAATATTCATGGAAGCGTCAGAACTGGTTTGATTATAACGCCGCAGAACATAACGCTATCCGCAATCATGTCGGTCTATTCGATATGTCCAGTTTTGGCAAAATCATGATAATGGGCAAGATGCCGAAGCAGTTTACAGAAAATTGCCTGCAATAATGTGGCCGTTGAACCTGGCAAAATTGTCTATACGCAATTTCTCAACAGTGATGGCGGCATTGAAGCGATGTCACTATCACACGGCTTGATCAGGATCGCTTTATTATTGTTACACCAGCGGCAACCATTCAACGTGATCTGAACTGGATTAAACGGCATACTCCTGATGATGCGCATTGTTCAGCACTGGATGTGACGGCAATGGAATCTGTTCTGGCTGTAATGGGGCCGGAAGCCAGAGATTTTCTTCCAGCCGCTTATCCCGCAATCACTAGCCAATGATGATTTTCCGTTTGGTACCATGCAGAATGTGGAAATAGGTCATGGTATGGGCGCGCCATAGAGAGTATCCTATGTCGGTGAACTGGGCTGGGAACTTTTGTATCCAGTGATATGGCGGTGCATGTTTATGATGAGCTAATGAAACGTGGTCAGGATCATCCGCTGGCGTTATGTGGATTACATACGCTGGATTCCTGCCGTATTGAAAAAGCCTTTCGTCATTTTGGCCATGATATATCCAGTGAAGATCATATTTTGGATGCAGGGCTAGGCTTTGCTGCCCGCATTAATAAACAATCTGGCCGCTTTGGTGATTTTATCGGCCGTGATGCGGTTGTCCGCCGCAAAGAAGACGGGGTAGAGGCACGCATGATGCAATTCCGCCTCAATGATTCTGACCCTCTGCTCTATCACAATGAACCTATTATCCGCGATGGTGAAATTGTCAGCTATCTGACTAGTGGAAATTATGGGCATCATCTGGGTGGGGCAATTGGTATGGGCTATGTGCCTTGCCGTGATGATAACGATGATGCTGCCGCTATGCTGGCATCTGATTATGTCATCAATGTTGCTGGTGCAGATATTACTGCACAGGCAAGCTTAAAGCCTATATGATCCTGATGCTTCCCGCATGAAAGCCTAGTAATTTTTTTAAGAGTAGGGAAATACCATGAATAGATATCCTATCCCACAATCCCCAAGATCTGCCCGCAGAGCAGGTGGAAGGCAAAGCCAGAAAAAATTGAGATCATCACCGCTGGCAGATGATTTGCGCCCTGTTCGCCGGGGTTATCTGGTGGTGCCTATAAACCACTTGATGATCAGGGCGTATCAGCAATCAGTGACACCATTTTTCAGATACTGGAAGAAATCGGTTTATCACAGGCGCCTGAATCCGGGATCCGTTATATGACCGATGCCGGAGCCGTTTGGGGCGATGATGGGCGGGTCAGGTTTTCCCTCGTATGCTGGTTGAAGATACGATTGCCAAGGCAGCGCGTCAGATAACCCTTCATGGACAAACACGCTGATTTTTGATCTGGACCTGTCGGGATCAGGTACATTTCGGGACAGCTGGTGCGGCAGTGCATCTGGTTGATGTCGAAGGCCGGGTTTATGAGTGAAAGCCGGCTTCAGGATATTTATGATGCTGCCCGTATCGTGGAACAGATGGATAATATCCATTTCTTTCAGCGGCCTATGGTAGCCTTGTTTAATGATATTGCTGATGCCCGTGATCTTGATCTTAATACATTTATATGCCTGTATTTTGGGAACCCGTAAGCATGTTGGGGTTAGTTTTACAAAAGCGGATTATGTACCTGAAGCACTGGAAATACTTCATAAGGTTGCTGGCGGGGAAGAACAATGGCGGGCGCGTCCGTTTGTTTCAATTCTAACTGTTTTGTTGCGCCTCTGCGCTTGCGACTGAATCCTGCCTTGTTATGGAGAAGTGATTAAGGTGGAATGCCGGTATTGTTGCTATCTGCTGGGCGGGCTGGTGCGACAGCCCTGCCAGTATTGCAGTGAAAAGCAGGCAGTGGCAGAAGTTGCTGACCGGTTGTCTATGTTATAAATGGTCAGGGCATCCGGCCATATACGGAATTTATGGCCATTTGTATCAGATTTGCGAACAGGGGCAATGTCAGGTGGTTCAGGGGAACAAGGCCTGCTTACTGCCGCCTGTGCCCAGATGATCAATTATTTCGGGCTTCCGTCAGGGGCAGCATCCGGAATGGCTGATGCTAAAATGCCAGATGCGCAATCTGGTTACGAAAAAGGCTCAACATCCGTGATGGCAGGTCTGGCTGGTTTGAATATGGTGTATGAATCGCTGGGATGCATGCTTCATTGCTTGAATTTTTGTCTGGAAAGCCTGATTATAGATAATGATATGTTGGGGCAGGCAATGCGTTGTGTGCGTGGGGTTGAAGTGAATGCAAACACGCTTAGCGTTGATGTGATGCGTGATGTCTGCATTGATGGCCCCGGACATTATCTGGGGCATGATGCAACCATCAAAGTCATGCAGACGGAATATGTTTATCCTGCTTTAGCTGACCGGTCATCGCCAAAAGAATGGGAAGAAAACAATAAACCGGACCTGTTGCAGATGGCGACAGTAAGAAAGAAAAAGATTCTGGAAAATGTTTTCCCTGATCATATTACATCAGAAACAGATGCGCTGATCCGTCAGCATCATAATATCTTGCTTAATCGTTAAGATCATGTAGCCTGATACGATGTGGCGACTATCGGGGGATAGTCGCCATTTTTTTACCGTTTTTTGATAAAATGTCTAGCGCCGGTCGCCGTAATACAGCGTGACGGTATGTTTGGCTTCTGCAAAAAAACTGGCGTTCCACCATGATTCCAGCCAGATGAATGACCGCTGCCAGTACCATCAGGCTGCTGATTGCGGATATAATCCCAGCACCAGAAGCGGAATGACTGCCGCCAATGCTAAAGCAATGACAGCTAGTCTGACAGCATGTTTGCGGGGCAACAACAAACCCCATTTTCATGTTGTTCGGTTTTCTTCTGTATGTGGCGGCATGATCATGCGCACCTGACCTAATGCCCCTAATCCGGTTGCAGATTCCGGCGTTGATCCTGAACCCTCTTTGCCAGCACTATGCCACCAGATGATTTTGACCAGACTGGCCAGAATAATCGGCCCCTATACCCCACTGGCTTAGTTGTATCGGGGGCGTGCCAGCCAGTGCCTGTAATGCAGCCCCCAGCAGACAGCCGCCAGCAAGCGCCAGCGGATAAACACAACCGAGCGTCAGGATATGATGCCACCGCGCTATGGTTTTCAGTGATGCTAAATCATTGCTGTTGTGTAAATGGTAATCAGGCTCATGACGCTGACAACGATACCAAGCCATGGTCGAGCCATTCCTGTATAATAGTTGATCCAGAAAATATCCGGCTAGAACAATAGTGGTTAGCCCTGCCATAACACCTTCACGCGAAAGCCAGGAACTTCGCCACTGGCTCATGGCACGCCATGCCCGCTCAGGATGTCCTAAATGCAAGGTTGATGACATCACCCCAGCACCAATCAGCCCTAGAGATACTACCGCATGGATGACGACCCATAAGCTTGATGATGCTGTTACCTGTCCAAACCCGATCAGTACCGCAAGGCCAAGACCAAGACCGGATAAGGTTGTAAAAATGATAAGTGAGGCCGCAGAACACATGAGTTTCTCTATCTATCCCGGTAACTGATCAGGAGCCTGATCAAACCATTTCCAGAACCCTTTCGGGGTTGTTTTCTTTGCCATGGCAACCAGATCAACATCTTCGGTTTCGTGCTGAGGGCGTGGCCGTGGTGGTAGATATTTATTAACCGGCTTGGTGTTCTGTTCAGGCATCAGATCATAACCACCGCGTTTGGCTACAAGCTTGCTGACATCAGATTCCGGATCACCAAGGTCACCAAAATGCCGCGCGCTTGTTGGGCAGGTGCGCACGCAAGCGGGAACACGATCCTCTTCTTCCAGATGTTCGTTTTAGATACGGTCAACACAAAGCGTACATTTTTCATCACGCCTTCCGGCCGGATCATTCTCTTGCACCATAAGGGGTGACCATGCACATAATCCGCATCCAATGCACCAATCTTCATGCACCAGCACAATGCCATCCTCTTCCCGCTTATATGATGCTCCTGTCGGGCATACCGTGACGCAAGGGCATCCTCGCAATGCAGACATGATTTAGGGAAATGGACAACCCTTGCTTCTGCTCCCTTGCCAGCTTCAAAGGCATGAACACGATTTAACCAGGACCCTGATGGATGTTCTCCATAGGGATCACTATCTGATAACGGGGCCCCATATCCGGCAGTGTTCCTTTTGCAGTTAACCACGCAAGCCTGACAGCCAACGCAGATATCCAGATCAATCACTAATCAATTTTTTCCAGTTGAAGAAGGTAGGCAGGTCATTGGCTTCCTCCTTTTGCCATTGCAATAATTCTGTCACCATAGCTAAGTATATCAGTTCTATCAGGCATATCCGGCGGGCGCGGCCAGGGTGGGAAAATCCGGATCAATCACCGGATGGTCGGTTGCATCGGCTTTAGTAATATTTACCTTGAGATCATACCACGCCGCCTGACCGGTAATCGGATCAGAGTTTGCCCAGCGCAATCCATCACCTTTCATGGGCAATAATTCATGGATCAGATGATTAAGCAGAAAGCCTTTACGGGCTTCGGTGCATCTTTATCCAGTTGCCATGCGCCGCGGCGATTTGCAATAGCATTCCATGTCCAAACGGTGTTCGGGTTTATTCCTTCCATAACGGCGACAGGAACCTTGATCTTGCCGTGATGGGATTCAGCCCATACCCAGTCGCCATCGGACACATCAAGGGATTGTGCCAGATTGCCGGGATAAATAAGGGGTTATGACCATGAATTTGCCGGAGCCACGGATTCTGTGAGCCCCATGAGTGATACATCGCCATAGGACGTTGAGTCAGAGCGTGTATAGGGTATGTTTTAGCATCAACGGCGCTAGCTCAAATGGTTCATACCAGCTAGGCAGAGGGTAAAACATGTCTTGATCTGATCCGCATATGATCCTGGCGGCTGAACATTCCATGGCCTTCAGCAGCTAGCCGGAACTTCTGTAATTCTTCTGAATAAATCTGGAAACAATATGGCTCTGGTTTATCAAAGAATCCCATTTGAACGGCAAAATCTTGATAATGGCTGTTTACCATTTAAAAAGAAACGTTTTCGGTAATTCTTCTGACCAGATCCTCCATTTTCAATATATTGCTGGACCTGATCCGGATTAGGTTCCCCGCGGCCGGCGGCATCCCCATCCTTGCCGCGAAACCCGGCCAGAGGGCCAATGCCTGGCTTGCGCTGATGCTTCGTCATATAATCGGCATAATCAGCATAAGCGGGTTCGCCATCATCATCAACCATACCGGGTAAGCCAAGTCGAGCGCCTAAATCAAGTAAAACGGACTGGAACCCTCGGACATCCCGATCGGGTTTCAACACTGGCCAGCGAATAGCATCTGCAACGGTATCAGGTTCACCAATCGGGCGATCCAGAAGTGAGATACAATCATGACGTTCCAGATAGGTGGTATCGGCAGAATCAAATCCGCATATGCGACCATTTCCGATGAATGACATCAGAATATATGATTTTCGGAATGCGGTATTCCCCAGTGTCAGGGTTAGTTTCGGTCAACATATCTATGACGCCGCAGTATTCATGCTCGAATTCCAGGCCATAGTGCCATATACATGAAACAGCACATCAACGTCGTGGATCGCCAGCATAGGCATTAGAAATCACCATATGCATCAGACCATGGGCAGATAAGGGCGCATCCATGAATAGGCTTTATCAATCCGGCTGGTGTCCCATCAGCATCAACTAGCAAATCATCAGGCGATAAAACATAGCCTAATGGCGCCCGGAAGTGGGATCAGGTTTGACCTGATCAGCTTTGCCGGCTGGACGGGGGGTGAATATGTGCGGGTTTTGGATAAGGTGGTTTAAATCAGGATCCGCCGGGGTTTCTACACTACCGATTAAAATCTGTAAGATATGAAGAGCGCGGCAGGTTTGAAAGCCATTGGAATGGGCAGATATACCACGCATGGCATGCATGGATACTGGTCGGCCAATCATGGTTTCATGGCGTTCGCCTTTCAGTCCACCCATGGTTCATTAATCACGACTTCGCGGGTAAAGGCCGCATCAGCAATTGATTTTTGCCAGATGATAGACTGTGATGCAGAAATACCTGTTCTGTCTTCGGTTGCTTCAGGGCTATATTTTTCATCAAGCCATTCTTCGACCATAAGCATGAATGATGGCACCGCAACGCCACCTGATTTCAAGGTAATCTCAGCCTTGAGAAGGGCGGATACCAGCTTTATCATAAGACACGGTCTTGCCGGTTTTTAAATCAATGACTTGCGGGTTATTGTTTCATCTCGCAGGAATAACCGCATCATCAGCCTGTCCCGGATTCCGGATAACCAGCCATGGGGCATTGGTGTAGCGCATCAGATAATCCAGATCAATCTGGCCGGTTTCAATCAACACATGGATGAGCGACATGATAAGTAAGCCATCGGTGCCGGGGTAATCAACCCAGTCATCTGCCACCGCTGAATAGCCTGTCTGAACAGGATTGATTGATATAGTCCGGATGCCACGTTCTTTTAATTTACCCAAACCGATTTTGATAGGATTGGAATCATGATCTTCTGCCACCCCAAACATCAGGAATAATTCCGTTCTTTCCCAATCAGGCGAACCAAATTCCCAGAATGCGCCGCCAATGGTATAAATCCCGGCCGCTGCCATATTAACAGAGCAGAAACCGCCATGAGCAGCAAAATTAGGCGTGCCAAATTGCTGTGCCCACCAGCCCGTTAACGCCTGACTCTGATCTCTGCCGGTAAGAAAGCCAGTTTTCGGGGTCATTTTCACGGATAGGTTTCAGCCAGGATGTCGCCATTGACATGGCCTCATCCCATGAAATAGGCTCAAATTTTCCTTCGCCCCGTTTCCCCACTCGTTTAAGAGGTGACTGCAATCGTGCCGGTGAAAGATGTTGCATAATTCCTGCTGATCCTTTGGCACATAATACCCCCTGATTTACAGGGTGATCACGATTGCCTTCAATATATCGGATCTCATCACCCTTCATATGGACATTGATACCGCATCGGCAGGCGCACATATAACAGGTTGTTTTTGCAATCCGGTCGGATGGTTCAGGAGATAAATTTGAATTCTTGTCATCAGGCATAAGTTTTATTCCACTAAAATGAAAGCTAATTAGAATATATTTGCGCGGCAAGTGCAACCGAAGCGAGTCTTGCTGAGGGTGGATCAGCTCTACTTGTCAGCATAATGGGGACTTTTCCGCCAGTTACTATGCCAGCGGCGCAAGCACCTTTGAACCAGACCAGCGATTTATAGAGAACATTCCCGGATGTTAATTCTGGCATAACAAGCGCGTCGGCATGTCCAGCTACCAGATCATCAGTCAAACCTTTGATACGCACGGCTTCCGGGCTGATCGCCAGATCAAAGGATAAAGGCCCTGAAATATCGGCATCGGTAATATGTAATCTGCCCCAATCGGCCAACTCTTTGGCTGCCATGGATGATGGCACGGACGGGATAGGGGTTTCGGTGGCTGATATAATAGCAATGGCTGGCCGTGCCTGACCAAGCGATTGTGCTACCCGCACCAGTTCGGTCAATATAGTTTGGCGGTTTTCATATCCGGTTCAACATTGACCGCCGCATCGGATATCAAAAGCGGTTTGCCGCCATCTGCCGGAAACATGGCAAAGATATGCACCATCCGCTTATCGCCCCTGATGCCGTGGTCACGTTTAAGCATACCAGACATAAACCTATCCGTATGGACATGACCTTTCATCACTGCATGGACACGGCCATCATGAACCAGCGAGATAGCCGCCATGACGATATCGTCTTCACCAGATGCAGGGGTAATATTAATGCCGGTGATATCCCAGTTTAGGGTGCGGGCATGGTCTTGAATGATATCCCTGTCACCGATGAGATGCGGGGTTGCTATCTCATGCTGGCTAGCCATCATGGCTGTTTCCATAGCCACCATGGTATTTGCACCGACTATTGCCATGACAAAGCCGGCGCCAGCCTTTTGTTTCGCCTGATCAAGCAACCATTCAGGGCAAATCGGTGTAGCAGAAGTCAGGAAGGAAGATATGCCAGAATGGGTCATAAGGCGAGGAAGACTGGTTTTATGTTATTGACTAGATGATGCAACGGAAAAAACGCCTGCTAATGGATGGTGATTGCGCACCAGACAGGAATATATTCTTCTGTCTGGTCGGTTAAATGATCCGAAATTATTTTCCGAATACACGGCCTAATGCTTGATCAACAGCATCCGTGATTTCATTAATATCATCCTTGCTGGCAATAAGGGCAGGGCTAAAGCATAGGGTATTATTAAAGCCGGGTACTGACCGGTTTGTTGCCCCAATCACAACACCTTGCTGCATACAGTCAGCAACAACAGCCTGCACCAGTTTTTCTTGTGCAGGTTCTTTTGTCTGGCGATCAGCAACGAGTTCAGCACCGCAGAACAGACCTTTACCACGCACATCACCAATAACAGCATGTTTTTCAGCCAGAGCATTTAGGTTTTCAACCATATGCGCCCCCATGGCAATAGTGTTGTCCAGCAAACCTTCGTCTTCGATAATCCGCATATTTTCAATCGCTGCTGCAGGGCCAGCCGTACAACCGCCAAAAGTTGAAATATCTGAAATAATTCAGTTTGGGTCACTGGCATCATCCTTGAACATGTCAAAACATCTTCGGTAGTAACCAGACAGGCAATAGCGGCATATCCAGATGCCACGCCTTTTGCCATGGTTACCAGATCAGGCTTGATGCCATAATTCTGATACCCGAACCAAGTGCCTGTCCGGCCAACACCACATACCACTTCGTCAATATGAAGCAGGATATCGTATTTTTTACAGATTTCCTGCACGCGTTCCCAATAGCCTTCGGGAGGGGTAATAACGCCACCACCCGCAGTAACTGGTTCCAGACAGAGTGCGCCAATGGTATCTGCGCCTTCTGCAAGGATAACTTCCTCAATCGCATCAGCGGCGCGTTTACCATATGCTTCACCTGTAACATCCCACTGGGCGCGATATTCAAGGCAGTGTGGGACGCGGACAAAACCGGGGGTATAAGGGCCATATTGGGCATTACGTTTCATCCTGACCACCAGCAGATAGACAGGCGATGGTTGTGCCGTGATAATCTCTATCCCGATAGAGGATTTTATGCTTTTGCCGCCATATCGCTTATGAGCAATCTGGCGCACCATTTTAAAGCCTTTTCTCATTCGCTTCTGAGCCGGAATTACAATAATAGACCCGCGACATGCCCGGCATTTTATCTAGCAACATGTCAGAAAAAATGGCACCGGGGATAGATCCTGTTGATCCAGCAAAATAATTCATTTTTATAAGCTGGTCACGAACAGCATTGGCAATGCTTTCTCTGCCATAGCCAACATTAACCGTCCATACACCGCCTGAAACAGCATCAATATGCTCTTTGCCCTTCTGATCCCAGACACGCATGCCTTTGCCTTCGACAATGATGCGTGGTTCGCCTGTTTCGAAAGGTTTGTGCTGGATCAAATGATGCCATATATGGGGCGCGATCCAGTTCAACAATCTGTGATATGTCGTTATCATAAAATTTACCGTCCATCTGCGATCTCCTAAAAAGCAGGTACTAATTCCCATTCTTTGCAGAATGGAATATATTTACTAAATTGAAAAGAAATATATTCTAAGTATATACAAATTTAATTAACTTCCACACCGTTCAAATAAATAATACGAGTCAATTGAACCATCAAAGCAAAAAAATTAATATTTCACTTATTTGTTAAATTAATTTAATGTTTTGCTGCAAATTGCTTAAACATGGGAGTAGATTATGAAAAGCATGAATAAGATTTTAGCTGGTGCTGTGGTTGGTGCTACAACCCTTGGTGCTGTTTCTGTTGCACAAGCAGCCGATAGTGTAAATGTCGCTTTCTTTCTAGAATGGGCAACGCCAAACCAGATCGCGAAAGTGGATAAAGTTTATGATGATGCCATGGGTGTTCCGGTTAACTGGACGGATTTTTCAACTGGTGTTGCCATGACCGAAGCTATGCTGGCTGGTGATATCGATATCGCCTATTCACAAGGATTAGCGCCATTTGTAACAGCTATTCAGCAGGGTGCGCCATTAAAGATGGTATCCATTGCCGTGATTTACGAAGCCAATGACTGTTTTGTTGGAAATAATCTGGGGATTACGTCTGCCAATGCATCCGAACTTGAAGGCAAGACGGTTGCTGTGCCGTTGAATACTATGGCCGATTTCTCTTTCCGTAAGCAGATGGCAGCGCTCAATGTAGATATTTCCACAATGTCTATCGTTGATCAGGCTCCAGCTGATGGGGCGGTTTCTCTGGCAGATGGTTCTGTTGATATGGCGTGTATCTTTGGCGGTGCTTCTGCAAAAGCCGCAGGCGAAGTCGGCACACCAATCATGAGTTCACAGGAAAAAAGCGATGCTGGTATCGGATCATTTGATGTGGTGTCGGTAACCGAAAAAGTTTGCAACTGAAAATCCTGATCTGGTTCGTGCATTCCTTGAAGTAACCCACGAAGCTAATGCTGAATGGACAGCTTCCGATGCACAAATTGCTAAAGTAGCCGCTGATGCAGGTATGGATATCGAAACCACCAAGAATCAGATGGCTGGTTTTGTTTTCCCAACTGCCGAAGAACAGCTTGCCACTTATTTTGGTAATGACGGTATTGCTGGTCAGGCCGCTGAGAGCCTTGGTGTTGTTTTCGCGAAGACAAATATCAGCAATTACAGCGGTAGCCTTGATGCGGTTATTGACGGGTCATTCATGGAATAGACCAAAACATTTTTAAACAGGGTCTCTGCCGGAGACCCTGTTTTTCATTTGTACAATATAATTACGGTTAATCCCTTACATGTCTGATCTGGTTTGTAATAATCTGTGTATGACCTTTACAGCACCGGGCAATGGTTCTGTTGTTGAGGCGCTGAAAAATATCAATTTCACGCTTAAGCAAGGTGAATTGCTATCGGTGCTTGGGCCATCTGGATGTGGAAAAACAACCCTTTTGAATATGGTTGCCGGTTTTCTCAATCCCACGTCCGGTGATCTGAGGCTAGGTGATCATCCATAGAGGGCCCCGGTGTTGAACGCGGAATGGTGTTTCAGCAAGGCGCATTATTTGAATGGCTTACGGTAAGTAAGAATGTTGATTTTGGTTTGCGCATGAAAAAAATGCCAGCAGATGAAAGAAAGTATCTTGTTGATAAATGGCTGGATATAGTTGGTCTGGCCGGATTTGGTGATACGCCAACCTATCAGTTGTCAGGGGGATGCAGCAGAGAGTTGCGCTTGCAAGATGCCTTGTTAATGACCCTGAGCTGATTCTGATGGATGAGCCGCTTGGCGCACTGGATGCCCTGACCCGTGAAAAATGCAGTCACTTATTCTGGAATTATGGAAAGAAACCGGTAAGACGATTATCATCATTACACATTCGGTTGAAGAGGCATTGCTACTGGGGCAGAGGCTGTTTGTAATGGCACCAAGACCCGGCCGGATACATAAGGAATACCAACTGGATTTTTGCGGCACAAGGATTGAAACAATCCTTGAGAGATATTAAACAAAAAGATGATTTTGCCAAAGTAAGAGAAGAAATTCTGACCATGATTTGGGATATGGAAGAGGAGATCATGGGCGGTGTTTGAGTGGATTTCCTACAATCGGGGCGGTATTGCCGCTGTTATAATTCTGGGACTGGTTATCACCCTGCTCTGGTCGATTTATTATGGGGTTAGAACGGCTCGTATCAGAGAAAAAGAACAGGTATTTGGTGACCCTGAGCGTACAACGGGCGGATGGTATTGGGCGGTTTGTGGTGTTGCTACCATATTATTGTTATGGTTTTATTATTCATGGGGTATGGCACGCGCCTATTTCCCGAAAAGGGCAAATGAGCTGTGTCAGGTCGCCAAAATCCCATGAATCGCTTTCGCCTATTGTTGCCCAATTACCCATTGGTTCACGATATTTCAAATCAACGGATCTGGTCATCCGTAATATGGAACAGCTTGATGAGATTGAAGCCAATTTTCCAGCTGGTGCTTTTTTCGCCTCAGGAAGAAAAGCAGGTTCGCGGCATTATCACCCAGACAAGAAACCTGATCGCAGTTTATTCCAATCCGGATAGCATTGATGCAACAACCCGGGGCAATCTATCGAAAGTGGTGGATGATATCCGCGGCTTAACGGATCGCATTAAATCCGGCTATGAAGGCTTAACCCCAACCAAGGAGGCTCTTTCGCAAGCACCATGGGGAGTAACGTCGGAGGAAATACCTCTGCTTCCCATGACCCCGCGTGGCGTCATGTTTGATGAGGTAGCAAAGGATGTCACGCAAATATCTGAAGCGTTTCTGACCCTTCGTAATATGCCTCTTGAGGCAAGCCAGCTCATCGAGAATACCCGTGCTGATATCAAGACCATCAAAGATAATATCAATAATACTAATGCTGGTGCTGATATTATTGATGTTCGCAAAAGCTATATGAAATCGGTTGAGCGGATATTCAAGCGGCTTGATGATGGTATGATCTTTCCTGCTAATACGCTTGATGAGGTTAATGATTCTGTTGCCGTTATGATTGATGGTCAATTCACGGCTAAAGGCAGTCTTGGAATCGTTGATGCGTTATTTATGCCGGGGGCAGGGGTGGTTAAAACACGTACCATCTGTATCGAGCAAGGATCAAGCCGCTGGCTGCCAAAACCGACAGATGTTGTTGCCACTTCTCAAAGCTGGCTAATCCGAATATTGAAGAAGGGGGCGGGTTTAAGGGCACCGGATTGCTATGGGTAAAATGGTTGCCTGTATCTGATGTTGTCGGGTTTTTTGTTCCTGATGCTCTGGTGGATTTACTCCCCGGCAGTTATGGCAAACATGATGACATAGGCCGTTTTGTTCCGACATATAAAGATCATTTGCTATCTTTGCCAAGGGTGAGGTTTATATGGGCAGTATCCCGATGCTGGATGGTCATATCTGGGATTCGCTGTTCCGTGTTCTGGTAGCTATGTTCTTTGGTATTCTGATAGGGGTTCCATTAGGGATATATATGGGCGTATCGCGCTTCTTTAAATCGTTCTTTGATCCCATGATTGAACTTTACCGTCCTGTTCCACCATTAGCATGGGCACCACTTATCCTTACTATTTTCGGTATTCAGGATGATGGAAAAATCTTTCTTCTATTCATGGTGGCATTTGCGATTATGGTAATTTCCGCCCGAACTGGTGCCTCTGGAACACAATTATCAAAAATAAGAGCATCTCATTCTCTGGGGGCAACAAATCGCCAGATCCTTCGCCATGTTATCCTGCCTAATGCCCTGCCTGAAATCTTAACCGGCGTCCGTATTGCCATTGGCGTATGCTGGGGGACATTGGTGGCGGCAGAAATGCTGGCAGGTACCACCGTTGTTGGCTTTATTGAAAATGTGGCCAGAACCGTATCGGATTATGAATTGATCTGGGTAACCATCCTGATCATGGGACTGCTTGGGCTGATATTTGATCTGTTCATGCGAAAGCTGATCAGTATTCTGATCCCGTGGCGTGGTAAAGGATGATCACCTGCTAGAGCGTGACTTTTTCGGTATGGCCATCAACGGCCATCGTCATGCCAGTGATTGACCGCGCTTGTGGTGATGCCAGAAAGACTGCCATATCGGCCACGTCCTCAGCGGTGACAAAGCGGCGTAAAGATGCGCAATCGGCATAGCCCTGACGTAATTCTTCCGGCGTGATGCCACGGGTGGCGGCTTCGCGTGCAATGACGCCATCCATTCGCTCACCTTCAACAGAGCCGGGGCAAATAGCATTTACCCTTATGCCTGCTTCTCCCAATTCCATGGCAAGTGTTTTCATAAGCCCGATAATCCCCCATTTTGCCGTTGCATAGGGGGATCGATACGGATATCCCCATTGTCCGGCCGTAGAAGAGGTCAGCGTGATGACCCCGTTTTTCTGGTTTTTCATGATGGGCGTGGCAAGTTTGGCGGCAAGGAAACTGCCATCCAGATTTACCGATAAACACTCGCCGCCAGTCATCAAGTGAAACGTTTTCAATGGATGCTGTCGGGCCTGCTATACCTGCATTTGCCATCAAGACATCCAGTCGCCCCCATTTATCCATTATCATATCAAAAGCGGATTGCATCTGATCCGGATTGGCGGCGTCAGCTTCACATATTTCAAGCGCTGGCAGAGCCGCCTTGGCGGCTGCAAGGGCATCACAATTGGTATCGGTGACAGCAACATGCGCGCCAGTTTTGAGAAAAGCTTTCGCCATGGCAAGACCAATGCCTGACCCGCCTGCGGTAATAAATACATACTGATTTGCTGAATGATATGTGTTGGTCATGATATTCCCCTTATTGCTGATCCGTTATAGTAAGGATAACGGAACCGGCTTTACCTGATTTTTCTACGGCTTCATGTGCTTTCGCCGTTTCTGCTAATGGCAATTGTAATGCGATCAGTTCGGTTATGCTGTTATTGTTTAGCCATTGGTCAATAGCATGCACTGCCCGCTGTCGGTCAGACTGATCAAGAAGATAGACAAGCATCATAGTTAAGGTAATGTTTTTGAACATGAGCGGATAAAACGGAATTTCTGGCCGCATGGCTAATGCCGACCCGTAACTGGCAATACTGCCGCTTTCATTTCAAAACAGCGGCGAGCATATCGGCGTTAATGCCGAATTCTGATTCAATAGCGTGATTAATACCGCCGGATAAATCCATAATGGCAGTGGCCAGATCATCCATTTTATAATTCAGGACATGGTCAGCACCAGCCTGGCTGGCCGTTTCCATGCTTAGTGGGGTTGATGCTGTGGCTATAACGGTTTTTGCGCCTGCGGCCTTTGCCATCTGAACAGCGTAACGGCCAACAACTCCGCCGCCGCCGCTTACCAGAACGGTGCCACCGTCAACAGATTTGCCACAACAGACAGCATGTGCCGCTGTTATTCCGGGGATACCCAGACAGGCGCCATGAATGAAACTGGTTCCAGCAGGAAGCGGAATGACCTGTTCAACAGGCAGGGTGATATATTCAGCCGCTGATCCATGGGGCCCGTTTCCAGCCCGCGTTAAAAATATAAACCCGGTCACCGGCGGCATATGCGGTGACATCATTAGCAACAGCATCGACAATACCGGCACCATCACTATGTGGGATGACTTCAGGAAAAGGCATTGTGGCGGTATTATTGCCACTTCCACCACGCATCTTTACATCCGAAGGATTAACACCAGAGGTCATTAATCTGACCCGAACTTCACCCTTTGCTAAATCGGGTATCGGGCGATCTACCAGTTCCAGCACTGTTGTGCCGCGCCTTTTTTCCCGATAAATGATACATCGCATCAATTTTGACATTATTATCTTGCCTTTCTCATCAAATTTATTCAATAATTTATGTATATACAGAAAAATTATTATTTTACTAAATTTTGTTGCTCGGTAATAAGTCATAATTATAGCGGTATGAGGATTGACGATGGAAGAGGTATTTTCAAGGCGTAAGGTTCTTACACCTAAAGAATTACGTTGGTTGAATGAACGATCTGACCTGATGGGCTGGTTACAGATGCTTAGTCATCTGGGGCTGATTGCAGCGTTATGTGTTGGTCATTACATGGTCATGGGCACATGGTGGGTACTGCTTACCGGTTTTGGTCTTGGTGTTTCGCTTAACTTTCTTTATGCCGCACAGCATGAACTGTCACATTGGACAGTGTTCCGCACCAAATGGCTGAATGAATGGTTTGGCCGCTTGATCGGTTTCTTTATGTTATTCCCAAGGGATTTTGACCTGATTATGCATTACTCGCATCATCGATATACACAAGACTGGAGTGGCGATGGTGAGCTTGTGCGCCAGCCATATACCCTGTCGTCATATCTGTTATGGATGGTTGGGGTGACTTATTGGCGGAATCGCATCTGGGGAATCATCCGGCGTGGATCAGGTATCATCATTGAACCCTATATCCATGATAATGAGAAATCTAGAGTAATTATGGAATCCCGTCTTCATATTCTGGGTTATGCTATTATTGCTGGCCTGTCTATCTGGTTTGCCAGATGGGAAGCCCTGACATTCTGGATTCTTCCAATTATTTTATGCAAGCCTGTGCATCAATTACAGAATACCATCGAACATCTGGGGCTATCGCATGAAAAAGATATTATGAATAATACACGCTCGACACGCACCAATTTCTTTATGCGGTGGTTGTGCTGGCAGATGCCTTACCATACTGCCCATCATAGCTTTCCTTCCGTGCCATTCCTGGAAACTGAAAGCATTGAACAATAAAATCGAAACAAATGTCGGGCCTGTCCACCGCATGGGCTGGATTGAGTTTCAGATTGCTGTTCTCAAAAAGCTATGGTCAAAAGATGAAAGCCAGTATCCATCAAATGAGGTATGGGTTGTTCCCAAAAAGAACGGTGGCCATATGACATTAGAAGCATAGCCGCTATCGGTTTAACCTGAAATTAAAGGGTCGTTATGGCAGTATCACTCAAAACCTATACGTCACTCTGGGCGATGCAGCCACATGATCATACAGGGACAATTCTAAGCTATGATGAGGTCTGTGCCAAAGTGGCTGAGGCTGGATATGATGGGATGGCCATTGATCTGGGGGCAGGTGATGTTGCCCAGGCCAGAGAAGTAGCTCCAATCATGGATAAATACGGGTTGACGCCGTTAATCGTTGCTTTCCCGAAAACCATAGCTTCTCTCGAAGATACCCTGATCATGGCAAAGGATTTTGGGGCGCCATTTGTTGATGTGATCGGGCAGGTGATGCCGCTATCTGTTGATGGGATGATACCTGTGATCAGAACATGGATGGATATGGCTGATCGTATCGGGATGCCTATCCAGTTTGAAACGCATCGCAATTGTATCACGAATGATCTGTTTTCGACCCTATGCCTGATTGATGCTATTCCGGAAATGCGCCTTTGTGCAGATTTATCGCATTTTGTGGTTGATCGTGAATTTAAACTGCCGATGAGCCGTGATGAACTGAACATGATTAGCCGTATTCTGGAACGGTCAGACAGTTTTCAGGGGCGTGTGGCCAGCCGCCAGCAGATACAGCTTCAGCTTGATTTTCCTCAACATCAGAAATGGGTTGAACTGTTCAAAAGCTGGTGGCGTGAGGGCTTGAATAGCTGGCTTGAGCGTAACGAAGACGGGGATTGCCTCTTTCTCTGTGAATTAGGGCCACCTGAATATGCGATGACAGATAGCAACGGGGTTGAAATGTCTAATCGCTGGGAAGAAGCCTTGATAATCAAAGGCTGGATCGAAGACATGTGGCAAGAGTTAACGGCTTCTCGCTAATCCCCTATCCGCACGCCATCACGCAAATGGCGATATGGTAACCGGTTTAATCGGCATTCAAATAATCCGGGGGATGCCACATGAATAATCTGGCTTGCTAAATGTTCAAAATCTGCACGATAGTGAACGGTGCTTTTCAGGGCAATGATCTGTGTACTGGTCAGGTCAATTCCGAAACTGGTAAAAAAACACTGGTCAAGGCATTGCGTGCGATATGAACTTACCACAAGGTGGATATTGTTTGCGCCATGTATAGACACAAGACAGCTAAGACCGATTTCTGCTTCACCGCCGCCATACATATCACCGGTATACTTAAATTTGCCGTCATGCAATGCTTCAACGGTAAAACATCCTTCAAATGGAGTATCACCCTCAACACCAGACCGGCCACCTAATGACAAATGTAATTGGTTGCCTATGCCAGCTTCATGGGCGGATTTGACAAAATCCGGATCACAAATGACCCCCATGACCACATGTTCGGCATCAGATTCATATAGCGCCTTCAGCAATCCAGTTGTATCAGCACTGCCACCTGCCCCGGGATTATCCTGAACATCTGCAAGAATGACAGGCTTATTATGTGGTGATGCCATGGCTTCCTTAACTGCCGGATATGGATCAATTAGCCTAGGATCAAAATCAGCTTCGCGTGACATGACCATATCCCAAATTTCACCAGCTATTTTATCAGCCTGTGCTGGCGTGGATGCATAAGCTAGCACGGATGCGCCGCAATCTGGAATGTCAGATGCGCTGAAACCCATAGCCAGATCAGCAAAAGCCCCCTGATTGCCATCGATATGGGCAAGGTGGGAATAAATGGACTGGCATGGATCATGGCCAGTATATTGTGCGGGCAGGGCAATTAGAAAAGGAATTTGCCGGAACGCTGGATAGATGTTATGCCCTGCCATCAATCGCAACAATTCCGCCATGGCTCTTGACCCTGTTTCTGCCATGTCCAGATGGGGATAAGTACGATAGATCGTTATCACATTGGCGAGGTCTACCATTTGTCGTGTTATATTGGCATGAAGATCAAGACTGATAGCGATAGGAATCTGCTGGTCGATACGCGATCGGATCCGGCGTAATAATTCGCCTTCACCATCAAAATGGCTGGATGTCACCATTGCCCCATGCAAATCAAGATATATTCCGTCACATTCACCGGCGGCTTCCAGCCCATCACAGATCATGGTGGAAATACGATCAAATGCATCATCGGTTACATAACCCCCCGGTTCAGCGGCACACCATAAAAGCGGGATTAACGTCAACTGATTCTGATGTTGGTGGTTGGCCAGAGCGGTTTCTATTGCTCCGGTTATAGGCAGATTCATCCCTTTTGTGGCTGTGATAACGTCTTGACCAGAAACAAGCCCCGGCCAAGAATCTGCCATAACAAAATCATCATATTCTGTTACCGTTGGGGCAAAGGTATTGGTTTCATGTTGGAAACCGCCAATCGCAATCCGCATGTCAGGCTCCCGCAATATGATAGGCTATATCAGTAATGCTTAAGATAGGCCTTCATCTTTCATCTTGGCAATAGCGGCATCACCAAGATTATCCTTGCCGCGGCTTTCCAGAAGCTGATCAAGCCAGTTGGGATCCATTTCAGGGACAGAACCCTAGCAATAATTCGGTATAGGGATGGTGAGGTGGCTTGAACATTTTGGATTTAATACCCTGTTCTACTACATAACCATCTTTCATGACGACCACTTCATCAGCGATAGCCCGCACGGTGGCTAGATCATGTGTGATGAACATATAGGATAGATCAAGATCAGATTGAAGCCGATCAAGCAGTTTCAATATGCCTTCTGCTACCAGTTGATCCAGTGCACTTGTCACCTCATCACAAATGATAATGGTCGGTTCAGCAGCAATAGCCCGGGCAATACCGATACGCTGTTTCTGGCCGCCTGAAAGTTCAGATGGCAGTCGGTCAATAAACTGATCAGGTTCCATTTCAATCATATGGAGCAGATCACGAACGCGATCTTCAAGAGCCTTTCCGGTCAGGCCGAGATACATACTGGCTGGCCGGGCAATCAAATCACGAATACGAAGTTTTGGATTAAGCGCAGTATCGGCCATCTGATAGATCATCTGGATATGACGCAGCTGTTCCCGGTTTCTTGCCTGATAATTGCTAGGTAGGGTTTTACCCTGAAACTCCACGGAACCTATGCGGGGTGGAAGCAATCCGGTCACCACACGGGCTGTTGTTGATTTACCGCTTCCAGATTCACCAACAACGGCAACTGTCCGGCGTTTATGGATATCAAAAGATACTTCTTTAATACATCAACGCTGGCATGATATCCGGCAGTTACGGACTTAATGGAAATGACGGGGGTCTGATTTTTAACAGGAGGCTGTTCTTTGCGTGAATATTCACGAACAGCCCATAATGATTTTGTATAATCTTCGGATGGTTTTTTGAGCATGACCTCAGTTGCGGCCTGTTCAACTTCATCACCTTTGAGTAGAACTTTGATACGATCAGCCATCTGTGCCACAACTGCCAGATCATGGCTGATATAAATAGCGGCTGTATTAAACTCTTTGACAATTTCCTTAATCGCGGCCAGCACTTCAATCTGTGTGGTCACATCCAGAGCAGTGGTTGGTTCATCAAAAATAATCAAATCTGGCCGGCAGGATAAAGCCATGGCGGTCATAGCGCGTTGTAACTGGCCGCCTGATACTTCATGAGGGATATCGAAGCCCGAAAGTGTCCGGAGATGGGAGATTCATCCGCTTATAAAGATCGAGAGCATATTCGGATGCCTTGTTTCGGCTCATCACATTGTGGATAAGCGGGGTTTCACAAAACTGATCAATTAATTTATGCGCGGGATTAAAACTGGCAGCAGCAGACTGGGCAACATAGGCGATGCGCTTACCCCGCAATCCACGCAAGCTGGCCTTATCCAGTTGCATCAAATCCATGCCATCAAAAGTGATGCTGCCGTCAGTGATTTTACATCCATCACGGCAGAACCCCATAGCGGCTAGCCCCAGTGTTGATTTACCAGCGCCGGATTCACCAATAAGGCCTAGCACCTCACCCCGATATAAATCCAGATCAATGCCATTAATGATATCAACCCAGGTTTCGTCGCTTTTGCCTTTGATATGTATATTCCGCATCTGAAGCAGAATATCACCCTGTTTTGGTGTAGCGTCTGATTTGGCAGATGGGCGTTTTGTCATTATCTCTTCCTCAATCTTTTAGGCCACTAGCGCGGTGAAGCATCCAGTCCACCACAAAGTTTACAGCAATCGTCAAGAGAGCAATCGCGCCAGCTGGAATAAGTGGGGTAATATCACCAAAGCTGATCAGATCAGCATTATCGCGTACCATTGAACCCCAGTCAGCCATCGGTGGCTGTAGGCCAAGACCCATGAAAGACAGAGCTGATATCATGAGGAAAACAAAACAGAAGCGAAGACCGAATTCTGCCGCTAATGGTGCTAAAGCATTGGGTAAAATCTCACGAATGATTAGATATAGTGTATTTTCCCCGCGTAGTTTTGCAGCTTCAATATAGTCAAGCTGAACAATATTAAGGGCAACAGCCCGCGCTATTCTGAACACACGCGTTGAATCAATAGTGGCAATAACAACAATCAAACTGATGACGTTTGTGCCAAAAATCGTCAACATCAGAAGCGAGAAAATAAGCGAAGGGATTGCCATCAGCACATCAATCATCCGGCTGAGAAGCTGGTCGATCAATCCACCTTTAAGCGCTGCATAAATACCGATAATAGTGCCAAAAATGAATGCTAGAGCGGTAATCAGAAAGGCAATGCCAACAGTGTTTCGTGCCCCATAGATCAGGCGGGTGAATACATCGCGCCCCAGATTGTCTGTCCCCAGCCAGTAATCAGAACTCCAAGGTTCAAACCCGGATGACAGAATTTCAGCTTCACCATATGGGGCAATTATTGGCGCAAAGATAGCGCATAATATATAGATGATGATAACCAGCATGCCAAAACAGGCTGTTAATGGGGCTGTCCGGAATAATTTTGCTGTATTCTGACTGGATATCTGAATGAGTAATGCCCTAAAACACCACCCTGCGCCAAGCGAAACAAGAACAGCAAGGATGATCCATAATAAGATAATGAGATATGTCATAATGCTTTCTCTATCCTATCGTTGCCGCATCAAACGTGGGTTAGTAACCGTGGAAATGATATCTGCTATTAGATTAAGCCCAACATAGGCTGTGGCAAAGATTAGTGCAGTAGCCTGTACCACTGGTACATCACGGAATTTCACGCCATCAACCATCAGCTGCCCAAGTCCGGGGAAGACGAAAACAATTTCCACAATAACAACCCCGGTAATCAGATAAGCCAGATTAAGCGCGACGACATTTACAATCGGTGCAATGGCATTCGGTAAAGCATGATGGACAATCACCCGCCGCGGCTTAACGCCTTTCAGATTAGCCATTTCAATATAGGGGAGAGCTAGCACATTGATGATCGCCGCTCTTGTCATTCGCATCATATGAGCGGTCACCACCAGCGTCAGTGTTAAAGCAGGCAGAAAGCAGACATAGATTTTATCCATAAAATCTGATTGTGGATTAATATTTGCCATTGATGGAAAATAACCCGACAAGGCAAAGAAATAGATCAGGATATAGCCCACGAGAAATTCTGGCATCGAGATGGCGGATAGGGCGGTTGCATTTGAAATGCGGTCAAAATAGCTGTTGCGGAAGAGAGAGGCAATCATACCAAGAACCAGGGCCAGCGGAACCGCAATGCATGCTGTGTATAATGTCAGGAATAGGGTGTTCTGTAATCGGGGGGCAATGAGATCGGCAATCGGTTTTTTGAGGGCAAGCGAGTTACCAAAATCCCCTTGCAGAATACCGCCAAGCCAGTTGATATAACGGGTATGTGCTGGTAAATCCAGACCAAGTTCTTTTCGGATGGCGGCAACATTTTCTGGTGTCGCCTGCTGTCCAAGTATGGTTTCAGCCAAATCACCGGGTAGGGCTTCAACAGAAAGGAAGATCAATAATGATAACAGCAGCAAGGTTAGAACCCCTAAACCTAAGCGCTTGATTATCATTTTTATTACATTTGACATTATTATTACTCTCTGAATTAAATCTATTTAACTTATTGTAATATATAGGAAAGTAAATGGTAATTAATTTATGAGAATAAGGTTGTTTCCGACAATAAAGGGAAAGCCAGACAAACTGGCTTTCCACTATAAAGGTTCTAGACCGTAAGTCCAGATTATGCGCTCCACCAACGGCGTGAACACAGATGACCGTCAAGTTCCCAGTTATTGGCAACTTGGCCGGGGACGGAAACACTTGAACGATAACCCATAATCTCACTGAGGAAGACAGGGAGGATCAGGCCGCCATCGGTATGCACGATACGCTGCATCTCGACATACATCTCACGACGCTTTGCCTGATCTGTTTCAGCCCGTGCTTCAACCAGAAGCTTATCAAAGCTGGCGTTTTTCCAGTGTGTATCATTCCAATCAGCTTTTGAATAATAAATCTGGGAGAAAATCCAGTCTTCGGTTGGACGACCACTCCAGTAACATGCTGACCATGCCTTATTCATCCAGACATTTGACCAGTAGCCATCATTTGGCTCACGGACAACTTCAATATCGATGCCAGCGGCTTTAGCTGATTCACGCATTAATGCACCAGCATCAACAGCACCAGCAAAACCAGTATCTGCAGCATGGAATTTAACTGAAAGACTGCTCATACCGGCCTGCTTGAGGTAGTATTTAGCCTTTTCTGGATCATATTCACGTTGTGGCAGTTCTTCGTCGGTTGCTTTGAAGAAGTTAGCTGGCCCAACAGGGCTATCGTTACCAAGCTGACCATAACCATAGAAAATCTTATCCAGTAATTCCTGACGGTTAACGATATGCTTCATGGCGTTCCGGACATTCTGGTCGGTATAAGGATCCATGTCACAAAGCATTGGCATAGTGCACTGTTTGTTACCGGTTGAAATCAGAGTCTTAACGTTTGGCATGTTGCCAAGTCTTGACGCTGTCTTACCGGGAACGTTATTGATTGCGTCAACAGCTCCGGTTGAAAGGGCAGCCATACGCGCTGTTGGGTCGGCAATACCAAGGGTTTCAATTTCATCAAAGTAAGAATCATTGCCTGTATTATGATAATTGGCAAATTTCTTAGTTAATGTTCGGACACCCGGCTCATGCTCTTCAAGCGTGTAAGGGCCAGCGCCAACACCTGATTCCCAATCAATATTGCCATCACCTTTAGATGGGCAGATATTTAGGTGATAATCTGACAGATAGGATAGGTAGGTCGCCGTTGCCTTCGCTCAGTTCAATGATAACAGCACCCTTGCCGTCTTCCTTGACTGATGTGATACCTGATACAACGCCGCTTCCGCCTGATCCATTGGCTTCAACCGTATGATAGCGGATAGAATCTGCAACATCTGTTGAATCCATGGTCTTGCCATTATGGAATTCGACACCCTGACGAAGGTTAAAGCGCCATGTTTTAGCACCATTGGATGGCTCCCAGCTTTCAACCAGGTCACCTGCAACTGATCCGTCAGGCATGATTTTTGTCATATTTGGACGAACCTGACCCATGGATACGTTGATCATGTAGGCGTCAAGGATTTTGCCGGGATCAAGAATGTCACTTGTTGCACCACCGGTAATACCAATACGCAGACGACCACCATTTTTAGGTGTTGCGGCTTCCACTTCGTTAACAACAGCGGTTGCGCCAGCCAGTGAAACGCCAAGTGCCATTGATGTGGCAACAAAATCTCGACGGCTAATTTCACCAGAGATAAAGCTAGACTGAAGAGACTTGGCTTTCTGCTGGGTTTCCTTATCTGATATTTCACTCGAAATATCATGTTTATCGTTGGTATTCATGATTCCTCCATTTGAAACAACTTTATTTACTTTATAGTTATTTTATTAAACAATGAGATATCATTAACGTAAACAAATTTTTCAAAAAATTCGATAGAATTGTAAAATTTCCAAAAGTATTGATTAATTCATTTTATAAAATGGTAATATCTAACTAGACCTTTTTATGGAAATTCTTGACGCATTATCGGATGCCTTTGGCCTGTTGTTTACAGGTGATAAAGATTATATGAAATCATTTTTCTGTCCCTTCAGGTTAATCTTACCGCCGTGGGGTTAGCAGCTTGCATCGGGTTTCCGCTTGGTGCGTTGCTGGCAACATCACGGTTTATCGGGCGTGGTTTCATCATTACAATTGTAAATACATTAATGGGTTTGCCGCCTGTTGTTGTTGGTTTGCTGGTATATTTGATGATATCGCGTTCAGGCCCTTTAGGGGTGCTGGAGCTTTTATACACGCCGACAGCCATGATTATAGCGCAATTCATTCTGGTGACGCCAATCATCACAGCGTTGACACGGCAGGCCTTATCGCGACTGGATGATGAATATCAATCTATGTTTTTCATGCTTAGCATATCACCTTGGCGGCGAATGCGGACATTGATTTATGATGGTGGGGTGGATTTATTCACGGCTCTGCTGGCCGGGCTTGGCCGTGCCATGGCTGAAGTCGGGGCTGTAATGATTGTCGGGGGTAATATCAACCATTTCACCAGAGTGATGACAACAACCATCACGTTAGAAGCGTCACGCGGGCAATTATCCGCTGCATTGGCGCTGGGGGTTGTTTTGCTTACCATGACATTAATGATCAATGCGCTTGTCAGCATATTAAGTGGGGGACGGTAATGTCGGTGATGTCACCATATCTTTGCTTCAGGCTAATGAACTAAGGTTAAAACGTGGTGGAAAGATAGTTGTTTCCAATGCATATATCTCTATTTCATCGGCTGGGGTCACAGGATTAATAGGGGCAAATGGATGGCAAGACATCATTAGTCATGATGTTGGCAGGGCTATTATCACCTGATTATGGTGTGGTTCGCCTGACAAACCATAGAGGGGAGGCTGCAAGCCGACAACAGATCGGGCTTATGATGCAGAAACCGGTTATCATGCGGCGAAGCGTTTATGATAATTGTGATTATGTTCTATCTGCGTTGAATGTACCTGCATCCTGAACGCCAGATCGCATTATGTCAGGGCTTTCTCTGATGGAAATTGATCAATATGCCAAACAGGATGCCCGAACATTATCGTCAGGCGAACAACAGCGAATGGCACTGGCTAGGGTGCTGATGACAAATCCGGGGATATTGTTATGTGATGAAGCTACCAGCAACCTTGACCCTAAATCCACCCAGATGATTGAAACCGTTATCATGAATAAAGCGGCATCAGGCTTACCGGTGTTATGGGTGACGCATAATCTGGCACAATTGCGCCGGATGACTCAGCGTGATATTTATGCAAAAGGGTGAAATTCTGGCTGATCAGGACACAGATAGTTTTTTCCATGCCCCTGTCCTGTTTGGAAGCAGAAGAATATCTGGCTTATGAACGCATATAGTTATTCATGGGAAGATTGGATATCCAGGAAAACCAGACATAGATGCCATTCTAAAGACAGCTCACAGCGTTAGCTAACGTTATCAATGTCTTCATCGCTCAGATGGCCGGGAACTATCGTAATCGGAACACGGCATTGTGAGGCCCCGCGAGTGGTCAGAAAATTAATCAAAGGCCCTGTATTTTCATCATAGACATTGGCACCAAGAACCAGAATAGAAATTTCAGGTTCGCTGTTGATCAGGTCAATCACTTCTGATTTAGGATCACCTTCGCGCAGATGGACAATGGGATATTCGCCCGTTAATTCATGCACCCATTCGCTATTCGTGCGGAGCAATTGTTCGGCTTCTTCGCGGGCTTCTTCAACCATCAGCTCACCAACGCCGATCCAGTGCTGGAATTCCGCCTGACCAATGCAACGCAATAACGCCACCCGGCCATTGACAGATATAGCGCGTTTACAGGCAAAATAGAGAGCCTGATGGAGTTCTTTGCTATCATCAACGACGACCAGAAAAACCCGCCGCTTATCTGCTTTTTTCTGATCTTTTGTTTTTTTGCGTGTTGTCATAACTACCTTCTGAATATTCTGGCGGCACCCCATCCCATGAATACCGCAAACATAATAGCAAAGATTCCATAGAAAGGTGAATGTTTATGGGCAAATTCAAAAATATCAGCACTTAATCCGGATTTTCGCACAACAATAACAGACTGGGTTTCGCTGATTAAATCTCCTGACCGGAAGTGCAGAATACGGACATTATAATTACCGGGTAGCACATTGGCTGGCAAAGATATATTTGATCTGAACAAAACATTCTTTCTGACCGTAACGTCACTGTTTTCATTCCACAGGTTAGCCTTTTCCATGTTCCGGATAAGGGCAGTTTGCCAGTCTGAAACCTCACCTTCTGATATTTCACTTCCTTCAGCCAGAGAGAACGGAACATGTTGTAATCCCAATCCCAGGTCTTCCAGCATGCGCGTGGATGTAATCACATTGAGTGGCCGGGTGGATGAGATCTGATAAAAACTGGGGATATTAGTCAGCGTGGCAGATTCGGTATTAATCCAGATGCCACTTACCCTTGATTTAAACCTGATGGCGATATCTTTTGGTGGGCCTTCGACAATAATGACAACATCGTCACCGATTTCTCTATCAATAGTGCCGAATAATAACAGGCTTGCGCCATTAAAATCTGTTGATATCTGGACTTCTTTTTCATTCAAATCAGCAACCAGAACCCCACTGCCCATCGCCTGATGTGATATCATGCCGGCAAATAACATAGCGGAAAGCCATAAAAGGAAACGGGTTAGATATGGATAAGTCAGAGATGGCATTACCGTAAAATCTCCAACGAAAAGAAATCTTCTGGCGTTATAATGACATCGGTAACCAGTTTGATACAAACCGCAAGAACAATTAATGCAAGCAGTCCCCGTAATTGTTCACCCTTGAGAAGCGCGCCTATTCGGGTGCCAAATTGTGCCCCGACCACCCCGCCAATAAGCAATAAACCAGCAAGCACCACATCAACTGTTTGTGTCTGAACAGACTGCAGGAAGGTCACATTTGCCGTAACAAAAATAATCTGGAAAAGTGAGGTTCCAACAACCACCGATGTAGGCATACCAAGCAGATAAATCATGGCAGGTACCATGATAAATCCGCCGCCAACCCCCATGATAGCAGAAAGAATGCCAACGCCAGCACCAATCATGAATGGCAATAACGCGCTAATATAAAGTTTGGATTTACGGAATCGCATCTTGAAGGGAAGTCCGTGAAGCCAGTTATGCTGATGCAGGCGGCGACGTTTTGCCCCGGGCCGGCGAGAACGTAAGATTGTCTGCATGCTTTCAAATAACATGAGGATGCCAACAATGCCGAGGAAGATAATAAAGCTGAGTTTGATGGCAAGATCAATCTGGCCAAGCTCGCGCAGCATGGCAAAAATATAAACGCCAATGGTTGAGCCTACAATACCACCAGCCAGCAGAATAGAGCCCATTTTAATATCAACATTGCCGCGCCGCCAATGCGCCAGTACACCGGAAACAGATGCAGCAACGATCTGATTGGCTTCGGTTCCAACAGCAACCGCTGCTGGCACGCCAAGAAAGATCAGCAGAGGCGTCATAAGGAAGCCCCCACCAACACCAAAGATTCCTGACAAGTAGACCAACCATGCCACCTAACCCAAGAATGAGAAAGATGTTAATAGATATTTCAGCAATGGGGAGATAAATATACATAAACGTTCTTTAATATTGATAGTTTCATAATAAGGATTTATCACGAATTTTCAATATTAAAATTACAGTTGAATGGCTCTCATTTTCAAGCTGGTGGCAAGTGTGATTTTTGAACATTATCCTGATCGGGTGAAGATTAAATCAGGTTTGCCAAGACAAACATGAAAATCATTTATAAATAAAAAACAGGCAGATAATATTATTTGGTTTTAGCAGGTTTAAGCATGGGATCGTTTTTAAATTTTTCAGAAAGAACGTAAATGATATCGCGGACAGTTTCATCATGGATGGAATAATATACCATTTGTGAATCGCGTCTAGTTTTTACAATCTTTGCCCGTCTTAGACGACCAAGATGCTGGGATAAGGAAGACTGGCTTAGTGATTTGACAAATTGTTCCAGCTCTTTCACGGAATGTTCTTCCCCGTCCATCAGATGACTAAGGATTTTCAAACGCTGGCTATTACTCATCGCTTTCAGTATGGTAGTGGCTCGGCTTCGGCTATCTGCTGAAGATTTGCCAGAACTGGATGTGCTGTTCCTGCTGAATGTTCTCTGTGGTGAAGATATCTGATTTTTGGGGATTTTGGCCACATTTGATTTGCTCCAGTTCCGTGTGTAAATTAAATGACATGATGGTTTTGCCAATTCATGCCAAACTCTTGAAACTGGCATTTTAATGGACAGTTATTAACAAACCCTTAATGAGAAGCATTTTTATGAAGAAAAAATGGAAAACTGACGGTAAAATCAGTGTTATAGTCGATATAATTAAGGAAATTCAGCGACATGATTGACAAAACCCCTTCGGCGGATGTCATGCGTGGCTGGGTGAAATCTCACCGCGACAAAGCCACGCCAATTCAACAATTCGATATCGGTATTGATGCCAATGGCCAGTGGTTTCATGAAGGTAGCCTGATCCAGAAAGAAAAGCTGGTTAAGCTTTTTGCGTCCATTCTGACACGTCTGGAAGATGGGACATTTGTTTTGTTACCCCTGCCGAAATTGGCACGATTACCGTTGAAGACGCCCCGTTTATTGTTACAAAAATGGATATAGAAAAAGGAATGACGACACCGGTGACTGACGAATACAAATCCTGAAACGGATCATGATATTCAGCTTACAACATCTGTTGGGGATACCATAACACTAGATGCGAACCATCAGATCATCTTGCGTGAATATGACGGGATGGAAAAACCATATATCCAGATCAGGGATGGGCTTGATGCGGTCATTAATCGGGCTGTTTTTTATGAAATGGCAGATCATAGTGTTGTTTATCATGGCCAGATTGGTATCTGGTCATCTGGTCTGTTTCATCCGCTTTCCAGCCAGGCCGTTGATGAAGATCAGATGCCTGATACCCTTCATGCGGATAAACCTGCATCATGATAGCAAACTGTCCTGACACCCCACAGGCCTGGCGCCGTTTGTTTTCGGATCATGTCCTGTCACAACCGGAACAGGCACCAGCCGGATTGCGGGCGTCATCGGTTCTGGTGCCGGTCGTGATTGATGCTTTGCAGCCTTATCTCATTCTAACTAAACGGACAGCACATTTGCCAAATCATGCTGGCCAGATTTGTTTCCCCGGCGGCAAGATGGATCAGGGGGAAACAGTTATGACCACTGCCTTGAGAGAAAGTCACGAAGAAATCGGACTTAACCCCGATCAGGTTGAACCATTAGGGTATTTGCCGGGGGTTATCGCGGCGGGCAAGTTCCATATTGCTCCGGTGCTTGGCGTTGTGCCGCCATCGGCCCATCTGTCACCTGACCCGGGTGAGGTTGAACGGATATTTCCGCTGCCTCTTGATATAGCGCTTAATCATAACCATTTCCGTGAAGAGTCCATATATAATAATAGTCAACATTATCAGACCTGGGTTATTGATCATCATGAAGAATATATCTGGGGCGCAACAGCAAGAATCATTGTGCAATGGCATGCTGCTATTACCCGCGCCGATGCTGGTTCTTCATAGAATGATGATTGTTCAGGGCAAAACATTCAGAAAGGAAAAGCCATGCTTCGCCTTGCCATCATTTTGCTAGCCATTGCTATCGGTATTACCATTGGTATTGCTATGGCTTCCCGCTATCAAAGAAAAAAAGCTGAACAGGTGATAGAGGTTGATGCCGAATATGTGGAAGATGTTTCCATTCTGGCGACCATTAAGGCGTTACTGCCTTGGGTTATCGGATTTGCCATTATCTTTGGTGGGTTGATGCTTCTGGTTAATCCGGAAAAGGCTGATATTGATCAGCCATATCGACCCGGCTACCCTCGAAAATGGTGAAATCAAACCTCATTCTTTTGGCACAGATGATGAGTGATGGAATTAGACGGCTCACATGAATATGCATTGATCAATCTGGACAAAACCGCGCCATAGATAAGCAGATAACGCTATTGCTGGGGTTGGCATTGCCGCAACGGATTATTGCCGCATTAGGTCAACATGGCGCAGAAGTCCGGTTTTGTGGTGGGGTCGTCAGGGATATTTTGATGGGGCAACTCAAATGGCCCATCCCCGGATATTGATATGGCCTCCCCGATGCCTCCAGCTGAGGCGGCACGCATTCTCAAAGCTGACAATCTCAAAGTGATTCCAACAGGCATTGATCACGGCACAATCACGGTAATGATGCCGACTGATCCTGATCTCAAGGTAGAATTAACAACGTTACGGGTTGATCATAACCCAGATGGAAGACATGCCGAAGTTGGCTTTATTGAAGACTGGAACACTGACGCATCACGGCGTGATTTTACGTTTAACAGTTTCTATATGACTGCTTCAGGCGACATCATTGACCCCTTTGGTGGTCTGGATGATCTGGAGGCTGGCCTTGTCCGTTTCATTGGTAATCCCAAAGACAGGATTGCCGAAGATATTCTCAGGATTTTTCGCTATTTCCGCTTTTATGCCCGTTTTGGTCACGGCGCCATTGAGCCGGAAACAGCAACAGCCTTGATTGATGCCGCCCCGCTTATCAGTGGGTTATCCGGTGAACGGATTGCAACAGAACTGAAGAAAACCCTGAGTTATCAGTCGCTGGAAACATTTGCCCTGATGGAAGAAATGGGCATATGGCAGGCCCTGACAGGTGATCGGATTTGTCTTGACGATTACGCGGCCCTGCTTGATCTGGGCATTGATGATGACGCTATCCTTGGCCTTGCTGCTCTAACCCCTGCCCTATCTGTGATGGACTAGCCGCGCGTTTAAGATTGTCAAAAAAAGATACAGATAAGCTGAAACGGATTTCTGCTTTACTAGGCGAAGATCAGATGACGGTTTTATTGTCACCTGATTATAAACAGGAATGCTGGCGGTTATGCCGCCGTCATGGCTGGTCGCTTGCTGATATTGCTGGTGCCATGATCATAACGTCTATCCGCGCCAGAAAGCATTATGAAGCCCTGAAACATATTACCGCTGATCATATCCGTGATCAGATCAGGATGATCCGTCTGGCGGAATGGCCGGATATGCCAGTAAATGGCGATGATATTCGTGCCCATGGTCTGGTGGAAGGCAGGCAGATTGGTACATTATTGAAACAGCTAGAGGATATCTGGGTGACAGAAGGCTTTGTTCCAAATCGACGCACCCTGTTAACTTATCTTGCTGAATGGTTAGCAAAAGACTAGCATTTTGTTATAATTAACGCCTCTTAATAACTGCTATTGAGATCGCCAAGAATAAGAGAAATACCCTAGCCATGACATCACGCAAGCCATCATCATCCCCATCTGCCCCCATTGATGAAAAGATTTATTCTGACCGGCAGGATAAAACGTCACAATGGTTTAAAACATTGCGGGATCGCATCAGATCAGCGTTTGAATCCATCGAAGATGATTATGTTGCGGCGCATCCAGATGCTGGTGCCGCTGGCCGTTTTGTAGAAACACCATGGCAGAGAGAAGGCGGCGGTGGTGGGGTCATGTCGGTGATGAAAGGTCAGGTATTTGAAAAGGTTGGGGTCAATATCTCAACAGTAAAGGGGCGTTTTGATGAAACCTTTCGGGGGCAAATCCCCGGTACGGCCGACAACCCTGTGTTCTGGGCTAGTGGGATATCGCTTGTTGCCCATATGCGAAATCCCTTTGTGCCAGCGGTTCATATGAACACCAGATATATCAATACAGGCGGCGAAAAAGGCAAAAGATGGTTTGGCGGTGGGGCAGATTTGACCCCTATCATGTGGAATGATCAGGATGTTGCCGATTTTCATACCAGCATGAAAACATGCTGTGATGCCTATAACCCTGATTATTATCCTGACTTCAGCGCGTGGTGTGATGATTATTTTACGCTGAAGCATCGTAATGAAAAACGGGGGGCAGGTGGCATATTTTATGATTATCTGGATCAGGGTGATTTTGATTCGGAATTTGCCTTCACCCGTGATGTTGGCCTGGCCTTTCTGGACATATATCCCGCGTTAGTGCGGCGGCGGATGGAAGACCATTACACGGATGAAGATCGGGAATATCAGCTGGTTCGCCGTGGCCGATATGTTGAGTTTAATTTGCTTTATGATAGGGGCACGGTGTTTGGATTGAATACTGGCGGCAATGTTGAAGCAATTCTGATGTCTTTGCCGCCTGAGGTAAAGTGGCCATGAAAATGATGATGGTTAGGGCAATTGGTCGCAGATAGCCACGAACATGCTATGGTTTGGCCATTATTTGCTTGGTCAGTATTCGGGCTGTCGTTATAGTATGGAAAATTATATAAATGTCATCGCGCACCACATGGTTTAAACCATGAACATGCTTTTAAGGGGGACTCATGAGCGATACTGTGGAAAATCAAGGACGACGTGATTTTATTGTCGTTGCCACCAATACTATGCTTGCGGTTGGTGCTGTTGCTTTGGCCTATCCATTTATTAATCAGATGAATCCGGCGGCTGATACGCTTGCCCTTTCTTCCATTGAGGTGGATGTATCCGGAATAGAAGAAGGTCAGGCCATTACTGTCAAATGGCGGGGAAACCTGTCTTTATCCGTCACCGTACCGCCAAGGAAATCGAAGCCGCCAGTCAGGTAAATATGGATGATTTGCGTGATCCGCAAGGTGATCTGGAACGGGTGGAAAAACCTGAAATTCTGGTTATTCAGGGCATATGCACGCATCTTGGCTGTGTTCCTCTTGGGCAAAAAATTGGTGAAGTAAAAGGTGATTACAATGGCTGGTTCTGCCCATGCCATGGTTCACATTATGATACTTCAGGCCGTATCCGCAAAGGTCCCGCACCAACAAATCTTGAAGTGCCGCCTTATGCATTCCTTTCAGATAATGTCATCAAAATTGGATAACCGGAGCTTTTGATATGTCATCTCCTGAGTTTAAGAATCCCGTTGTAAAATGGATTGATCACCGGCTTCCGGTGTTTAGCTTCATGCATCATGAACTGCATGAATATCCAACGCCCAGAAACCTGTCCTATTTGTGGAATTTAGGATCGCTTGCTGGTCTTGCGCTGGTCACAATGATTGTGACAGGCATCATTCTGGCTATGCATTATACCCCTCATGTTGATCATGCATTTGCATCAGTGGAACGGATTATGCGTGATGTTAATCATGGCTGGTTGATCCGCTATATCCACATGAATGGAGCCAGTTTCTTTTTCATTGTTGTTTATATCCATATTTTCCGTGGGCTTTATTACGGATCATATAAAGCGCCAAGAGAATTGTTGTGGATATTGGGTGTGCTTATCCTGTTGTTGATGATGGCCACGGCTTTCATGGGATATGTGTTGCCATGGGGACAGATGAGCTTCTGGGGCGCGACCGTGATTACCAACCTGTTCTCGGCTATTCCATGGGTGGGTGACAGCATTGTGGTATGGCTATGGGGCGGATTTTCTGTTGATAATCCGACGCTGAGCCGGTTCTTTGCCCTGCATTATCTCATGCCATTCCTTATTGTTGGCGTTGTGATTTTGCACATTATTGCCCTGCACCGTTTTGGTTCTAACAATCCTCTGGGGATTGATGTCAGTGGTAAGCAGGATACAATCCCTTTCCATCCTTATTATACCAGTAAGGATTTGTTCGGGGCGATGGTATTTCTGACCATCTTTGCATCAGCTATTTTCTTCTACCCGAATTTCCTGGGTCATCCGGATAACTATATTCCGGCAAATCCATTGCAAACACCGGCGCATATTGTCCCTGAATGGTACTTCCTGCCGTTCTATGCCATTCTGCGCGCTATCCCGGATAAGCTAGGCGGTGTGTTATTCATGTTTGGTGCTATTGCAGTGCTATTCATCTTGCCATGGCTTGACCGCTCACCAGTAAGAAGCGGGCGGTTCCGTCCATTGTTCAAACTATTCTTCTGGGTATTGTTAGCGGATTGCGTTTTGCTGGGTATCTGGGCGGCAAACCTGCTGAAGGGATTTATGTCACGCTGTCACGTCTGGCAACAGCATATTATTTCATTCATTTTCTGGTGATCCTGCCACTATTATCCGTGGTGGAAAAGACGCGACCATTACCGCAATCTATTTCAACACCGGTAACTGGTGGTGGAATGGTATCAGCGCCAGCGGCTAAAAGGGGGAAAGCCGATGTTTAAACGCGTAAGTCAAACCATCTGTGCAGGTGGAATTGCACTGCTAGCATATGCAGGGATTTTCTGGTCATGACGACGCCTGTTTTGGCGGCCGGTGGCGGCGGTGACATTATCGATCATGAATGGACATTTGATGGGCCATTCGGATATTTTGATAAAGCCTCGCTCCAACGTGGATTTCAGGTATATCGTGAAGTCTGTTCTTCATGTCATGGGCTGGAATATATTGCCTTCCGCAACTTTGCTGATCTTGGCTATTCCGAAGCTGAGATTAAGGCAATAGCGGCCGAATATGAAGTGACCGACGGCCCGAATGATGAAGGGGAAATGTTCACACGGACAGCTATTCCTGCTGATCGGGTGCCTTCACCATATCCCAAATGAAAACGCCGCACGGGCATCTAATGGTGGTGCTTATCCGCCTGATCTGTCATTGATCACCAAAGCGCGGCCAAATGGGGCAAACTATATTTACAGCCTGCTAGTGGGATATAAAGATGCCCCAGAGAGCAAGGAAGTGCCTGATGGGATGTATTATAATACGGCTTATAGTGGCAATCTGATTGCCATGCCCCACCCTCTTTATGGTGATGATATTGAACTTGCGGGTGATGGTGACACGTCGGTTGAAGCTTTATCCGAAGACTTGGTCACTTTCCTTGCATGGGCGGCAGAACCTGAAATGTAAACACGCAAACGGACAGGGATTGCCGTCATGCTGTTCCTCTTTGTCATGTGTTTTGTATCATATGGTTCCATGCGATATATCTGGTCAGATATCAAAAAATCAAAAGCCTGATCACCAATTTACCTTGATTGCTAAAACGCCGGCATAATGCCGGCGTTTTTTATGAACGGAATTTGATTTGACAGGCATGATCATTTCCACTCATGATGCACCAAGAAAGCACCCAAAATAAAGCATCCAAAAGAGGGTGAGATATGCCAGACGTAAAGGCGGTAAAAAAGCTGATTTGTGAGGAATGTGGAACCCAGTTTAATTGCGGTTCTACCAAAGAGCATAGCTGCTGGTGCATGAACTTACCCAATATGCGGGGTCAGTTCGATCTGGCAGGTGCTTGTCTATGTCCGGATTGTTTAACCCTTGGGCAATCTAAAGCAATCACCAAACAACGCAAATCACGGCAAAAAATCAGGCAAAAAAACGCTATTCGCTGATAATCTGATCAGACATTAAAGCGGAAGTGAAAAACATCACCATCCTTGACCAGATAATCAGCCCCTTCGATACGAAGTTTGCCAGCATCTTTTGCGCCAGTTTCGCCCTGATGGGAAATATAATCATCATAGGTAATGGTTTCCGCACGAATAAATCCACGCTGAAAATCGGTATGAATGACGCCAGCGGCTTCAGGTGCTTTGCCCCCATCCCGGAGTGTCCATGCACGAGCTTCTTTAGGGCCAACGGTAAAAAGGTGATGAGATTTAGCAGGCGATATCCAGCATTAATCATTCGCGCAAGGCCAGCTTCTTCTAATCCCAGATCATCTAGAAACTCTTTTTTCTCATCTGCATCCAGTGAAATAATCTCTGATTCAATGGCGGCTGACACAATCACCATATCAGCCCCTTCAGCCGCCGCTTTCTGTGCCACTTTATCTGTCAGGCTATTGCCGGAAACGGCATCATCCTCTGATACATTACACACATAAAGCACAGGTTTCCCGGTAACAACTGAAGACCTGGCAGGGCTCGCTTTTCATCATCTGTAAGCGTCGGGATGGCGCGGGCTGGTATACCTTCTGCCAGTCCATCCCTCAATTTTTCCATGGTGACCATCAATGCCTTGGCATCCTTATCCTGACCACGGGCTTTTTGACCAGATTGGCTAGCCGCCGTTCGACAGAATCCAGATCAGCAAGCATTAATTCCGTTTCGACGGTTTCGGCATCACGAATAGGGTCAATGCTATCATCCACATGGGTGATATTGCTATCTTCAAAACACCGCAAGACATGGGCAATCGCATCAACTTCACGGATATTGGCAAGAAACTGGTTGCCCAAGCCTTCCCTTTGCTGGCACCACGCACAAGGCCGGCTATATCAACAAACTCTAGCTGAGTGGGTAGTATCTGTGCCGAATTTGCAATTGCCGCCAGTTCATCTAACCGCTTATCAGGTACGGCCACCCGTCCGGTATTTGGTTCAATCGTACAAAAGGGATAATTGGCAGCATCAGCCGCCGCACTTTCAGTCAGTGCATTGAACAGGGTGGATTTACCAACATTTGGTAATCCGACAATGCCGCAATTAAAGCCCATTTCATGTCTCCTTGGATATGTTGTCAGGCGATATGTCTGATATTGAAGGGGCAGGGGTTTTATGGGCAACAGCTGTCATAAAGGCTTCATGACCATCCCTATCCCATAGCGGCCATAGATCAGTTATGCAATCCAGTAATGGCACCAGCCATTCCCGATCAGATTTATCAAAATCGGACAGCACATGCTGATCAACGTCTGCCCCGAAACGGGAACGCCCGACACCAACCCTTAACCGCCAATAGTCCTGACCTAAATGGCGATCAATATCACGCAAACCATTATGGCCGCCATGGCCACCACCCTTTTGACCCTAATCTTGCCAGCGGCCAGATCAATTTCATCATGAATGACGGTCAGATGATCTGGCTTAGCTTTATAGAACTTCATCAATTCTGCCACTGGCAGACCAGATTTGTTCATATAAGATTGTGGCTTGAATAATAGGGTTTTATTATTACCAATACGGCCTTCGGATAACTTGCCGCCGAATTTATCCTTCCAGATCGAAAACCCATAGCGATCAGCCAGAAGATCCACCAGCATAAAGCCGACATTATGGCGGTGTGATGCATAACGTGTTCCAGGATTACCAAGACCTGCAACAATACGCATCACACCCCCTCAGATGAAGGTCAGAAGATATTATTCTTCGGTTTCTTCTGATGTTTCGGCTTCTTCTTCTGTTGCATCATCATCGCTGGTTTCTACTTCAACTGTAGGTGCAGCGATTGTTGCAATAGTAAAATCTCTATCAGTGATGGTCGGTTGAGCATCATCAGGAAGAGAAATAGCACTAATATGAATGGAATCACCAATTTCGGTGCCAGCCAGATCAACGGTCAGATTTTCCGGAATATTGATTGCTGAACAGGTCATTTCAATTTCATGCCGGACAACGTTCAACACACCGCCGCCCTTGAGGCCCGGTGATGTTTCTTCGTTGATAAAGTTAACTGGTACCATGACAGTAACCGTTGATGATGCTGAAATCCGGAGGAAATCAATGTGCAGAGGACGATCACTAACAGGATGAAACTGAATATCCCGTGTCAGGACATTGCTGGTTTTGCCTTCAACATCCATGTTGATCACACTACTCATGATACCGGGTTGGTTCATCATTTTGGTGAAGGTATTGGCATTGATATTGATGGTTTCAGGGGCAGTTTTGCCGCCATAAATGACGGCAGGAATGAGACCGGATCGACGAGCCGCCCGGGCGGACCCCTTACCAGCCCGGTCACGCTTAGTCGCGCTCAAATTCAGATTGTCTGACATATGAAATCTCCATGATTTGTCAAAACTGCCATGCCTCAGGGGTGCATGGTCTTTCGGTTGCGCATGTTTAGCGTGAAAAGCCCCGTTCAGCAAGCGGAATATGTGTTTAGCCGGCCTTTAGTCAAAAAGGGAGGAAACAGACCGTTCCTCATTAATCCGCAGAATAGCTTCACCCAGGAGGGGGGCAATGGACAGCTGACGCACATTATGGGCAACGCGCATGGCTTCTGTTGCTAGAATCGTATCTGTTGTTACCAGTGCTTTAAGCGGTGAGGAGGCCACGCGTGAAACGGCACCGCCGGATAAAACGCCGTGGGTAACATATGCTTCAACAGATAATGCCCCGCTTTCCATCAGGGCACTTGCAGCGTTGCAAAGGGTACCACCCGAATCAACAATGTCATCAACCATGATGCAATGCCGGCCTGATACATCACCGATAATATTCATCACTTCCGAAACACCAGCTTTTTCACGGCGTTTATCAATAATGGCAAGCGCGGCATCTAGCCGCCGTGCCAGAGCTCGTGCCCGTACCACCCCGCCAACATCTGGTGAAACAATCATCAGATTGCCATTAGGGAACCGTTCTTTGATATCAGCGATGAGAACAGGAGCAGAAAACAGATTATCGGTTGGAATATCAAAAAAAGCCCTGTATCTGATCCGCATGCAGATCAACAGTTAACACCCGGTCAGCACCAGCAGAGGTGATGAGGTTGGCTACCAATTTGGCAGAAATGGGGGTGCGGGGTCCAGATTTACGATCCTGTCTGGCATAACCATAATAGGGCAGAACAGCGGTAATGCGTCTGGCGGAACCACGCTGGAGCGCATCAAGCGTCACCAGCAATTCCATCAGATTATCATTCGCAGGATATGAGGTAGACTGAATAACAAAAACATCTTCACCACGAACATTTTCCTGAATTTCGGCAAATACTTCCATATCGGCAAAGCGTCGGATATCAGCTTTGGTCAGGGGAACATTCAGGTAAGTTGCTATGGCTTCAGCAAGGGGACGATTGAATTGCAGGCCAGAATTTTCATCAAGAATTACCTTGTTTATGACAGAATTGTGATACCAATTGTAAGCCGAACGATCAAGTTAAAACACCATGCCGGTAATGGTTTTTTAGGAATGCATGATTTTCTTCAGGTGATGATGCAAGATGCCACTAGGCCAAGAAAACAAATCATGAAAAAAATAATGAGATGCGGCATATCGGTCAGCTATCCTTCTTTTATCATATGGGTTTGTCAGAATCAGGCTCAAACGATCTGTTCAGCCCGATCATGGTCATGAGGCGGCCTGTATCTGGCTCACCTTTATGGGTGGCGCGGCGATGACTGAAAAACATATCCGGCTCGCTATAAGTGTCACGGTTGATGGTCAGATGTCTGATATTTTCTTTGTTCAGACAATGGGCGGCAAATCCGGTTAGATCAAACCGATATTTATGATCCACGCTATCAGGGACAAAACAGGTTTCTGCCCCTGCATCATAAGCCAGCGCGGCATCACGCAAATCTGATCCTACCTGATAGGATTGTTGCTGAATAGCGGGGCCAATCACCGCTATGATATGGTCACGGCTTGCGCCAATATCACACATAGTTTTAACCGTTTCCGATAAGATGCCGGTAACCGCCCCGCGCCATCCGGCATGTGCCGCGCCAATAATGCCATTAGCGGTATCGGCAAAAACCACCGGCACGCAATCAGCGGTAAGAATCAAAGCCCAAGCCCCGGTTGTTTTTGTAACAAGAGCATCTGCTTCAACCGGTTCGGATAAGGGTTTGGTGACCACAATGGCGCGTGAGGAATGTATCTGGTAAAGACTGCATATCTGATCAGGGGAAAACCAAGCGCGGCAGCGGCGCGTTGTCTGTTCTGACTGATCAAGCTGTTATCATCATCAGACCCAAACCCCCCGTTCAGGCTGTCATAAAATCCGCTACTAACCCCGCCATGGCGCGTAAAAAATCCATAGCGTAAATGCGCTGGCTGAAAGTCGTCATGGATAAGATAGGGGGGATGTATAGATGACATAGGAGTAAATGATCTTTGTGGTGTTATGCCGTTAATGGTTGTGTTGGCCAGCCCGGGATGGTCGTGGGGGTAACAGATTGACTATCACCGATCTGTGCTGGCAATAATGCCATCACCTTAAAAGCCTGCCCCATTTGTGATGGATTGACAAGCCTGTCCAGTTCAGCCAGAAGCCGGCGGCGCAATTCCGGGTGCCGTTTGCCGCCAGTTGTTCTGCCCGTTCCATGATGCCTATGGATTTGAGAAATGGCCCTTGCGGTTGCAGTGGCGTTGCCGTTAGCCCGTTAGCCATTGCTACGGCTGAGATATGTGAAAAATCAACCCATGCTGTCAGGTCGGCTTCCCCCGGCTTGGTCAGGATATCAACAGGTTTGTGTTGATGGACAGCCTGTACCGTATCGCCAAATGCATCGGCTTTGCCATAATCAATGATAAGCATTGCCCCGCCATGCGCTGTTATGCGAGCGCTAAGGCTGGCGATAATAGCAGGTAGAGCAGGGGCATAGGACATGACGGATATAACTGTTTTTGATGATATATCCGGGGAAGGTGATGCCATATCCTTCAAGAAATCTGGCACATTGTCAGATGGAACCGCTTTCCAGATCATCTGCCAGCCATTTTCGCCTGAGGTGATGCCATGTTCCTGCCAGCCGCTATCAGTTCTCTGAAATTGCCGGACAGGAAGCGCATCAAAAAACTCATTCGCAATAATAAGTAATGGCTGATCCGGAAGCGCATCCACGGATTGATGCCACTGGATGGTTGTTTCTGTGATATGGCAGAGAGCTTCTTTCTGGGTTTGCGTGAGTGAAGGGCTTGTTTCCATCATATAGACAGAAGGAAAATCCAGTGACGTCTGCCGCCATGCCCGCAACAGATCAGCCATTAAAGTGCCGCGCCCCGGCCCAAGTTCAACCAGTGCCGCTTTTGATTCCAGATGCTGGGACTGGCATTGATGCGCAAGCCATAATCCTGTTAATTCACCAAACATCTGTGATATTTCAGGCGCGGTAATAAAATCACCTGCTTCGCCAATCACCTTATCCCGGCGATAATAACCAAGCTCGGGATGATAAAGTGCAATATCCATATAATCGTGCAGACTGATAAAACCGCTATGGGCAATTTTCTGGATCAATGCTATCACGAAGTGATGCCATGTTATGCCCTCTGACCCGAATCATGGCCAGCAGAAGCCGGTCTGAAAATCAGGTATAAGCCAATGATAATCATTGGCAGGCTGAGCCATTGCCCCATGGTGGTGCCACTGATCAGAAAACCAAGCTGGCTATCTGGTTCGCGGAATAACTCAACAAAAGATCGGGATAGCCCATAGCCAGTCAGAAAGACGCCGGACAGACAGCCTAAACGGTTTCGGAAACCAAGGCGCAACAGAATAAGCATGATGGCAAATAAGATCAGTCCTTCCAGCAGGGCTTCATATATCTGGCTTGGATGACGGGGCAGATCACCTGCCATGCTGATACCATCCGCTTTGATGCAGGTGCCCTGATTAAATATAACCCCCCAAGGCATTTCTGTTACCCGGCCATAAAGCTCACAATTGATGAAATTGGCTATGCGCCCGAGAAACAGTCCAATCGGGGCAACAATAGCAACCAGATCGGTCAATTGAATGAATCGTATCTTGTGGCGTCGGCTGACGATATAAATCGCAATGATCATGCCCACCAGACCACCATGAAAAGACATGCCGCCCTTCCATATGGCTAGGGCTTCCATGGGATGGCTGGCATAGTAGGTGAGATTATAGAAAAGCACATAAGCCAGTCTTCCGCCCAAGAATAATGCCAATGATGCCAGCATTCAGTAATGATTCCAGTGGCTGTTGACCAACTGGATCATGTTGTGGTCGCGTGATTCGCCTCAGGATTAGCCAGCCTATCAGAATGCCTGCAATATAAGATAAAGCATACCACCGGATAGCAACAGGGCCGATTTGAAACAGGACTTCATCATGAAATGGGAAGGGAATCGCCGCCATGGCTGGAATATCCACCAGATTCCATGTTGTGTTTGATGCTGGCTGGATCATAAATGGGCTATTCCTTTCTTATGTGGGTCTTAATATTCAATATGGTATCAGCCAAACTTAGGGTATAGCATGGCTCATGCATCTACTAAACCACAATAAAGTGTAGTTTTCATGATTTGAACTACTACATCTTGTTTTATGGATAAAACTTATCTATGATGAACTTACGCAAGCCATCCATAATAAGGAATAGGCAATTATGAATATCCGATCATCACATACCGACCCTGTTCTGGATCATCCCATTGCTATCATGCAAGGGTCTGGTTGAAGCGAATGACTGGCAAATTCATCACCAGACGGGTGATGAAATTGCCATAGAAATTTCAGGATACTGGTCTGATTACTACCTAAGCATTAAATGGCATGATGATCATTCCTCTATCCATATGTCCGCCCTGCTTGATATTTTTGTTATCGAACAGCAAAAAACGGAAATGATGGAATTGATCAACCGCCTGAATGAACGCACCTGGCTTGGTCATTTCGTCATAACACAGGAAGATGGTTGTCTTCTTTTCAGACATACGACCCCGATACGTGGCACAGGTGGCGCAACACAGGAACAGATTATTGATCTGATCGAAGCCACTGTTGCCGAATGTGAGAAATATTATCCGGCTTTATTCCAGTTGGCCATTGGCAGTGCGTCAGCGCATAGCGCAACAGAAACCGTTTTGATGGAAACTGTTGGTCACGCCTGATATAAAGGTTGTGAAACAGTTACGGTTTGGACAAATGACACATATCATGCTTTGCGGATGCGGCAAAATGGGGCAGGCCATGCTTCATGGCTGGCTTAAACATGCAACCTCAATTGGAATCGACAATATCACTATTATTGATCCCAATCTGGATCAGATCAAGGGTCTGCCTGACCATCCCCTGATCACCTATCTCGATCATCATACCGGCGCACCACAAGATAAGGTGGACGTAATTGTTCTTGCCTGTAAACCGCAGGACATGGCTGTGGCAATTGCTGATATGAACCCGTTGGCAACGCCGTCCACGATCTGGCTTTCGATTGCCGCCGGCATATCGCTGGAATGGATGGCATCGCATATTCATCAGGGACAACAGATTATCCGTGCTATGCCTAATACACCGGCGGCATTGGGAATGGGAATTACCGCTCTATCAGGTCATCCGGCCTTAACACCGGATAGCCGAAAACTTGGTTTCGCCATGTTATCCGCAATAGGTGAGGTGATTGAAGTCGAAGAACGTCTGATGAATGCGGTAACGGCTGTATCTGGAAGTGGCCCAGCCTATATTTTTCATCTGCAAGAAGCTATGGAAGCCAAGGCTATTGCCATGGGTATAGATGCGGATGCGGCGCGCCTGATGACCATGGCAACAATCAGAGGAGCCGCGGAACTTATGTGGCAAAGCGATGAGGCGCCAGCTAAATTGCGCCAGAATGTTAGTAGCCCCGGGGGCACCACGCTGGCCGCGCTTGATCATCTGATGCAAGATGATGCCCTTATCCATCTGATGGGTAAAGCCATTGCGGCCGCGTGTAAACGATCTGAAGAACTTGGCAAATAGATCATTGCACCCTAAGTTTATAATAAGGATAAAGAAATAGGCAGGTATTTGTGGCATGACAACAGATAAGCAAGACACAACGCATCCGGTTGATCAGATACGCCGCGCTATTGGTGAAACGGCATTAGCTCTACTTGCTGATATGTCCTATGCTGACCTTACTGTTGAAAAGGTTGTCGCAGCCGCCAATGTAGATGCCAGACTGGCTCACGGCCTCTTTCATCAGGTTCTGGATATGGTAGAAACAGGACTGGCAAACATTGATGCTGATCTAGCGACACAATTGGCACAGGATGTTGCCGATGATGAGATATCAACGACCAGAGAAAAGATTTTTGAAGGCCTTATTCCAACGTTTTGAAACCTATCGGCCATATAAACCGGTCATCCGTGCCATGAATAGCGCATCACTGACAAATCCCAAAATCGGGTTGGTTATGGTCAACCGCCTAACCCATGCCATGGGACAATTACTAGAGGTCACAGGCGGCGGCGGAACAGGTATGGCCGGACGCATCAGAGCTAAGGGGCTGGCGGGAATCTGTCTGGCTGTTCTTAAGGATTGGTTAAATGATGATACGCCTGATATGGCAGAAACAATCAGGATGCTGGATAAGCGGCTTCAGCAGGGGAAAATCTGGCCATGACATTACGGCTGATTACCCTGAAACAGATCATGCCGAACATGACGAATCACATGAAGAAGATAAGGCAGAAAAATATGACGATTAGTTTTGATGATTTTATGAAGGTTGATATCAGGGTTGGCACAATAATCGACGTTAATGATTTTCCCGAAGCAAGAAAGCCAGCTTGGAAACTGGACATTGATTTCGGTGATGAAATTGGGGTGAAAAAATCTTCCGCTCAAATTACAGCCCATTACGGTAAGGATGATCTGATAGGCCGGCAAGTGATTGCTGTTGTCAATTTTCCCTCCTCGTCAGATTGGCCCGTTCATGTCAGAGGTATTAACCCTTGGGTTGCCTGATGCTGATGGTGAAGTTGTCTTGCTCCACCCCAGCCAGAATGTGCCGACAGGTGGCAGGTTACATTAAACCGGTAACTGTAAACGGACACGCAAACCGCCTTGTGGTGCATCCCCAAGCAATAACTCACCCCCATGGGTGGTTGCAAACTCTTTGGCAATGGAAAGCCCCAGACCTACACCAGTGCTGGTATTACCTGCCAGATTACGGCTAAATGGTTTTACCGCTGCCCGGCGCATGTCTTTGGGAATGCCGGGGCCATTATCATCAACCAGAATGGTGATCAGATTATCCTGATATTCTAAGGATACAAAACATTGTCCGGCATGGGTGATGGCGTTATTGATCAAATTACTGATAGCCCTGCCGAAAAGCCATCTGGCGCAAGGGAATATGGGGTATTCCCCTGATCTGGTAGGCTAAAGTTAATGGCAGGATTATTCCCCAGATCGCGGATGATAGCGTGATCAATTTGCTCAATGATATTCGTCTTTTCCACATCTTCTGAAATGGTGCCGCTGGCATAATTAAGATATCCGGTAATCATATTTTCCATTTCGGATATATCTTTTTCCAGTTCGGTGCGGGCATGTTCATCAGCAATCATGGCTAGTGATAATTTCATGCGGGTTAATGGTGTTCTTAAATCATGAGATACCCCGGCAAGCATTTCTGTTCGTTCCGAAATCTGCCGCTGGATGCGATTATACATAGCCTGAAAAGCATATCCGGCTTGCCGGACTTCGGCGGCGCCCTCAACCCGATAATTAATGGCAGGGCGGCCTAATCCGATTTGTCTGGCCGCTTTGGCCAAGCGGCGGATAGGACGTATCTGTCCCCGTAAGAAAAGGATGGCAATTAAGGCAAGGACAATGGTGGTACTAATCGTCCAGAGAATAAATAGCCCGGAGGTTGAGCTGAAAATGCGTTTTCGTCCAGCGTCAATATGAAACACACCATCGGGATATTGGACGGAAATGGTAATAAGATCAGGATCATTATCAGATTCATGCGGAACGGCCAGTCAATTTTTTGCTGTAAGCTCAGTTTTAGCTGTCGACCAGCATAGGTCGAGGTGACCTGCTTTGAATTAGGTTCAACAATACCGCCTTCCATCCCATCTGGTGTTAAACAGAAAATACGTTCGGGCAAAGTTATTTGCATTTTGTAATATATCGGGTGAAGGATTCAGACGGAACCTGATCAACAATAGTAGCAATATCAGCAGCCAGATTTGTGGCCATATAGCGGGTGATGTTATCCCAATGCCGTCCATAGAACACGATAACCGTGATAATCTGAACCATTATCAGTGGCACTAGTATGATAACCAGCATACGGGCAAATAATGTTTTCGGTTTCAGATAAGCTAGCATCAGTTTTCCAGTGTTACCATTTGATCAATGTGAAGCATCCACCCTTGCCCGCGTGCCGTCAATAAATAGATAGGTTTTCTGGGATTAGGTTCCAGCTTGCGGCGCAATCTGGCAACCGCTACGTCCAGACTGCGGCCTTCCATCTGACTTACCATCATGCCAGCAAGCTCTGTCCGCGACAGTATCTCATTAGGGTGGGCAGTAAAACAGGAAAGCAGGTCACGTTCAGCGGAGGTTAAAGCATTGCGCTGTTTGCCTGTCCTTAACTGTCCTGTATCTGTATCAAACTCATGCGGGCCAAAACGGATAAGTGTTGCCCGACCAGGATCAGTCATCTGGCTGGACGCGATATTCCTGTCGTCTGACCGACGTAACAGATTGCGAAGCCGTAAGACCAGTTCGTCCGGTTCAAAAGGTTTGGTCATATAATCATCAGCACCAGATTCAAGTCCTATCAGGCGTTCCCCCGGTTCCCCCATTGCGGTGAGAACAAGACAAGGTGTCATCTCCCCACTGGTTTTCAATGATCGGACAAAATCCAGCCCGCTTTCCTTAGGCAACATAACATCAACAACAAAGGCATCAAAAAAGTGCCTTTCATGCGCTCACGCGCTTCTTCTACTGATCCGGCACCAGTTGAACGATAAGCTTTGCTATTGAGGAACTGCAATAGCAGATTCAATAGCCGTTCATCATCTTCAATCACCAGAATATGGTGTTTAGTATCCTGCACGTATCACCTGTGTTATCTGTGCTTTTCCATTGATCATTGTTTTTACCAATATTGCCATTGGCATTCAAACATGTGATCTGATGCTAGCATAAATACAAATTGTGTCAGGATTTTATCCTAGTCCTTGGTGCTCGCCGAAGCAATGGTAAGGTTTTATCATCAAGCATGGCTTCCATGACTGAAATAAAACCAGTGACATCCTTTGTGCTGACTGATTTGAAAGCATTGGCAAATCGCCGCCGCTGTATCATGGTGACATCATGCTCAAGGGCTTTCCCTTTATCGGTTAGCGAAAGAAGACGTTGCCGTTTATCCGTTTTCCCCTGATCCTGACGGATATAATCATCCCGAATCAGACGCGACAGAACCCGCGACAAGGATTGTTTGGTAATATTCAGAATAGCCAGAAGATCACTAACATTAATGCCCGGCTCGCGGCCGACAAAATAGATAACCCGGTGATGCGCCCGCCCAAGATCACGGCTTTCCAGCATGGCATCAGCTTCAGCCGTGAAGTCCCGATAGGCAAAGAACATAAGCTCTATGCTATAACGGAGCTCTTCTTCACGAAGAAAGAGCGGATGATGAGGCGTTTTTAAGTCAGTCATGTTGACATATTTTTCAGGATGTCGTTACTATGTTGCATGGTTATCGCTATTTGTAGCGAAGATCAAGCATCAACAGGCCTCATAGGTGGAACAAAATGACTATCGTACCTTTTGACGATCGTGACGGATATATATGGTTTAATGGTGAAATGGTAGATTGGCGTGATGCCAAAACCCATGTGTTATCCCATGGATTGCATTATGCTAGCCTTGTGTTCGAAGGTGAGCGTGCTTATGACGGAAGATTTTTGAAAGTCGTAAGCATACGGAAAGATTACGTCTTTCTGCACAATATTTGGATTTTGACCTGCCATATAGCGATGATGAGATTATTGCCGCTAAAGAAGCTCTGTTGGCTAAAAGCGGGTTGAAAGATGCCTATATCCGGCCATTTGCTTGGCGCGGAAGTGAAATGATGGCTGTATCTGCCCAGAATACCCGAATCCATGTAGCTATCGCCTGTTGGGAATGGCCAAGCATGTTTGATCTGGATGCCAAAATGAAAGGCATAACGCTAGATGTTTCAGACTGGAGCCGGCCAAGCCCGCAAAGCGCACCTGTTCATTCTAAAGCGGCCGGACTCTATATGATTTGCACCTTGTCCAAACACGCAGCAGAACGCAAAGGGTTTCAGGATGCTCTCATGCTTGATTACCGCGGTTATGTTGCCGAAGCAACCGGTGCCAATATTTTCTTCCTGATGGATGATGGCAAGATACATACCCCGATTGCTGATTGTTTTCTAAATGGTATCACCAGAAAAGCCGTGATCAATATGGTCAAGGATATGGGGTATGAAGTGGTAGAACGTCATATCATGCCGGATGAACTGGAACAGGCGAAGGAGTGTTTTCTGACCGGAACCGCCGCGGAAATCACCCCTGTATCCCAGATTGGTGACCATCACATGAATCCGGGGTCGGATTGCCGTAAGATTGTTGAACATTATGCCGAACTTGTCCGGCGCTAGATCATAACAACAACATGCCTTGGTAAGTCATTTACCAGCGGGATCGCGCTTTTGTGTCGCTGTCCCGCGCCGACACCCATTCCGTCTTGCCATCTGTTGTTTCTTCTGACTTCCAGAACGGAGCTTCTGTTTTCAGATAATCCATCATGAATGCCGTTGCTTCCGTGGCGGCTTGCCGATGGGAAGATGTGGCACCAACCAGAACGATCTGGTCATTCGGGTAAAGTTTTCCTACCCGATGAATGATGATAGCTTTTCCCAGAGGCCAGCGTGCCATGGTTTCATCATGAATAGCTTGCAGTTTATTTTCTGTCATGCCCGGATAATGTTCAAGGGTCATAGTCGCAATATTGCGATCATTGTTGAGATCGCGCACAAGGCCGATAAATAGGGAAATGGCCCCCGGTGATAAAGGGTTTCCCCTTTCGCTTTGGGCAGGTGATGTGGCATCTGATCCCTGACGCAATTCGGCATAAATCTGGGTAAGGTCAAAATCGTCTTCCTGAACGCGGATAGTCATAATCAGCCGCCTGTCACAGGTGGGAAAAAAGCAATTTCGTCATGCGCTGAAACAGGATGATCCAGATCAACATAAACATGATTAACAGCAACGCGGACAAGGGTCATATCAGCGAGCGCTTTCTGGTGGCCAGCAGATTGTTGGCGCAGAAAATCAACCAGATCAGAAATGGTTTTCCAGCTGTCAGCATGTGTAATATCTTCGCCTGATGCGCCTATATGTTCTCTTAACCATGCAAAATAGCGTATTTTCATAATGCCTCACGAAAAGGGATAAAATGACAGATATCGCCTTCTTTTATATTGCCATTCTCTGCTGCAATTTCCAGTAATCCATCAGCACCGGTTAAAGATGTTAACACACCCGCACCAAATCGGCCATGCGGCATTGCCACTGGTAATCCGGTATCCTGCATAGTTAACGTAGCGCGGATAAAATCTGTCCGTCCGGGTTTATGTTTGACATCAAAGCCGCAAGTTACCGGAAAGCGTGGTGAAGGTCGCGCCACGCCGCCAGCCAATACCCGTAAAGCATCAGATACCAGCAATTGGTAGGTTACATAAACCGCAACCGGATTGCCGGGAATACAGAATACGGGCGTCTGGCCTAATGATCCAGCCGCAAAAGGTCGGCCGGGCTTGATCTTAATACCGGCAAAATCGACCGTTCCGCCGCAATCAGTTATGGCAGCACGGGCAAAATCCTCGGTTCCGCCAGAACTGCCGCCTGTAATGATAATGGCATCGCAATGCGATAACATATTTTGTATGGCTTGTGAAATCTGGTTGCGATTATCCCTGATAATTCCACCATCAAGACATTCATATCCATCATTGACTCAGCAGACTATTGAGCATGGGGCGGTTGGAATCATAGATATATCCCTGATCCGGTTCATGATCAGGGGATTCTGTCATCACGTCTTTTAATTCTTCGCCCGTGGAAAGAATGCCGATAACCAATCGCGGATAGCAAGTTAGCCGATTATAGCCGATGGCGGCGGCTAAACCTATTTCAGCAGAACCAAGACGGCATCCTTTCGTCAGCGCTTTATCACCTGCCTTGATGTTTTCACCAGCTGGCCTGAAATTCTGCATTGCTTTGATATGATCGGGGAAAGTCACCCATGTGGTGCCATCACGTTCTGATATCTGGCAATGTTCCTGCATAGCGATTGTGTCCGGGTTATGATCAGGATTAACCGCAACAGGCATAGGCGTGCCAGTGGTAATATAAATCGTGGTATCCGGCGTAAACGGATGGGCAAGCGGGTGGCCAGCATGGGCTTTTCCAGATATGGGCAGGCATCTATCCGGGCTTGCCATCAGATCAGCATGGCGACAGGCATATCCATCCACGGCGGCGGTATGGGCGGGCGGCACATTGATTGCTGATATCACATCCTGCCCAAGGATTGCCCCATGCACGTGATCGAGGGGCAATCTTCGCTTGCGTCAATCGGCGTGATTAGTTGCTTAAGCCTTGCTTTGGCTTCATGGAGTGTTAATTCCGTTAATGTTAAATCAGGTCGGTTAGTCATGCTGGCAATCTGGCTATGATAAAATCACAAATCATGTCGGGATGATCCAGATCAAGACAGGGAAGGGGACAATCCGGCATATTTGCATTGGTTGCTACGGCAATGATATCTGGTACCGTCAGGTAAAGGGGGGGATGATCCATTCCCTTTCGGTGAATTTCAATTTTCGGGATGGGTTCCGATTTATATCCTTCCACCAATACAATATCGCTGGGCAATAATTCACCTAGTAAGGTATTCAAATCCATGTCGCTACCATCGGGAGTTTCCGTAAATTTAACCCGCCGCATAGCTGATGAGATCAGTACCTGACTGGCACCTGCTTTACGGTGCCGCCAGCTATCCTTGCCCGGTATATCCGCATCAAAGGCATGATGTGCATGTTTGATGGTGGCGATATTTAACCCGCGCCGAGTGATATTGGATATCAGTTTTTCTGCCAATGTGGTCTTGCCCGAACCGGAAAAACCAGCCAGCCCTATCACCAGACGGTGCCTTGATAAGTTTGAAAGATTCACATCAGACATAGCGCAATGCTTTAATAAAATAATCCATTCCGGTATATAATGTTAGTAATGCCCCCAGATAAAAAATAGTAATCGTTGTTTCCAGTGCATAATCCCAATGGCTGAAAAACGGATATAGTATAACTAGGCCTATGGCGATAAATTGTAGTGTTGTTTTAAATTTGGCTATTTGCGTGACATGAAGCGTTACCCCTTTATCTGCCATATATTCGCGCAAGCCAGACACAAACACCTCACGAAAGAGAATAATGAGGGAAGGGTAAAGGATTGGCAGAGTATTTTTATCTGCCGCCACTAATGCCAGTAAGCACCCTACAATCAGCAATTTATCCGCTATGGGATCAAGCATCCGGCCAAACCCGCTAGATACGTTCCAGCGTCGAGCCAGATATCCATCCATCCAGTCCGTAACAGCAGCTATCGTAAACAAACTGAACGCCGCCGCCCGTAAAGTATTTCGACCATCAAAGATTAGCAAGGGCACAATAATCGCTATTCCGACCCGCAATATCGTTATGGCATTTGGCAGTTGTTTCATCATCCTGTTCCGTTCTCTTGGCGTGAACTTATTCTATTAGCTTTTATCATGAAACCAATGATAAATGGTATCGGCAACATGCTGAGATATGCCATTTACTTTCATCAAATCGGGTATATCTGCATTTGCGACCGATCTGGCAGACCCAAAATGGGTTAATAACGCTTTTTTTCGATGCGCGCCAATGCCAGGAATATCATCCAGCGGATTGCTTTTCTGTGCAGATGAACGACGTGTTCTATGGGCACCGATAGCAAAACGGTGGGCTTCATCACGCAAGCGTTGCAAGAAATGCAAGACAGGGGTGTTATGGGGCAGGTTGAAACTATCCTTGTCCAGTTTGATGAAATTCCTCTCTGCCAGCATTCCGGTCAACACCCTTGGATATGGCGACCATGGGAACATCGGTTATGCCAAGCGTATCCATGACCTCCTGCGCGGTGGATAATTGCCCTTTGCCACCATCAAGTAAAACCAGATCAGGCCAGATACCTGTTTCCCTGTCCGGGTCTTCGCGTATAGCGCGGGAAAAACGCCGTGTCAGGACTTCTCGCATCATGGCAAAATCGTCACCACCAATGCCGGTTTTGTCCGTTTCGGATTTGTCTGAATCGATATTAAACTTTCGGTAGAAGGGTTTCATGAAACCTTCTTCGCCGGCAACAATCATGGCACCAACAGCATGACTGCCCTGAATATGTGAATTATCATAGACTTCAATCCGGTTGGGGCGTTCATCCAGTTCAAACAATTCCTGAACGGCTTCCAGCATTTTTTCTGGGTAGAACTGGCGGTCAGCTCGCGGGCTAGGGCTTCACGGGCATTCCGTTCGGCATTGGCCATAAGCTTTCGCCGCTGGCCACGGGCGGGAACAGATATCTGAACTTTCCGGCCGGCTTTATTGCTCAATGCTTCTGCCAGAAGGGCAACATCTGGCATGGTGTGATTGACAAGAATTTCTGGTGGTGGCGGTTTATCATCATAAAACTGACCGATAAAGGCGGCAATAATTGCGGTGGTTTCATCGTCTTTATCATGGCGCGGAAAATATGCCCTATTGCCGAAATTTGATCCGTTTCGCATGAAAAATACCTGAACACAGCTACGTCCACTATCATTGGTGAAGGCAATGATATCAGCGTTCAGCTCACCTGGCAGATTAATGTCCTGATGAGCCTGTATCATGGTAAGGGCGCGAATACGGTTTCGCCAGAGTGCGGCATCCTCAAATCGTAATTCTTCTGCGGCAGCTTGCATATAGGTTGCAAATTCATCCTGCACTATCCGTGATTCACCACTAAGAAAACGCACGGCCTGATCCACCTGTTTCTGATAATCTGCGTGACTGATCTTGCCAACACAAGGGGCGGTGCAGCGTTTGATCTGATATTGCAGACAGGGTCGCGTCCGTGTTGAAAAAACAGAATCAGAACAATTCCTTAATAAAAATGCGCGTGTTAATTCCGTTACGGTTCGGTTCACCGCACTGGCAGATGCAAAAGGCCCAAACCACCATGCCTTGCGCTTGCGGGTGCCGCGATGCTTGTTGATCTGTGCCCATTCATGATCACGGGTAATCATAATGTATGGAAAGCTTTTATCATCTCTAAGCAAGATATTAAATCGTGGCTTCAGGGTTTTGATCAGATTGGATTCCAGAAGCAATGCTTCAACTTCGGTGCGCGTTGTGATGATTTCCATACTTCTGGTTTCAGCAACCATACGGGTTAACCGGTGGCTTAGCCCATTGGCGCGCGTATAACTCCAGAACACGATTTTTTAATGCCTTGGCTTTGCCGACATAAAGCACCTGACCATCATGCCCCAACATCCGGTAAACACCGGGGCTTAAATCTAGACGTTTGGCCATATCCCGAATGACTTTCAATCCGTGATTGAGATCAGGCCCATCAGGTGCGATTGGGTTTTTGGATCGCCTGATTGTGATTTAGGTGTATTCTATCAGGATCATGTGAGGCGTGGTCAGTCATAGTCATAATGTGTGCTAATTTTGGTCTATTGCCAAGGTGGTAGGGCGGTTTTTATCCTGCGAATCGGGGTTGTTCTCGTCATCCCCGAAATCTGTGGATAAACTTGTGGATATCATTCATATATCCGAACAGGAATCGAACTATTCTGCCAGAAATACAAAATTGCACAAAAAATAGGCATAATAGTTGATTGTTAAATTTTTCAATAACTTAGTTAATATCAAGTAAAAAAATAATGCTTAAATAGGATATATTCTGTGAGATTTTACATTTTCTTAACAAAAATCATGTGTTGTTAACAAGTTACAGCATGAAGTTATCTGCTCGGTTATTTTTCCAGAAAAACTCAAGCTATGGATTTATTTAGGTTTTTTTCTTCGTTCACGCTCATTGCGTTTGAAAGCGAGCTGCGGGGCTGAACCAATTTCCAGTTCTGATGCTTCTAATCTTCTGATTTCATCTCTGATGCGGGCGGCTTCTTCAAACTCCAGATTTGCTGCTGCATTTTGCATTTTCTGTTCAAGGGTAGCGACAGTATCGCGCATAGATTTTCCAACCATAGGCCCGGTTTCGGTAGATACCTCAACCCGATCAGCGCGATCATGAACCGAGCTAAGAATATCTTTGATCTTTGAGGTGATAGTAGCAGGGGTGATATTATTTTCGGCATTATACGCCAGCTGTTTTTCCCGCCGTCTATCGGTTTCCGTGATAGCATAATCCATACTTCCGGTGATGGTATCAGCATAAAGGATGACCCTTCCTTCAACATTTCTGGCGGCACGGCCAATAGTCTGAACAAGTGAGGTGCGTGAACGCAGATAGCCTTCTTTATCTGCATCAAGAATAGCAACAAGTGAACATTCTGGTATGTCCAGCCCTTCCCGCAACAGGTTAATACCGATCAATACGTCAAATACACCTAGCCTGAGATCACGAATAATTTCAATTCGTTCGAGGGTTTCAACGTCGGAATGCATATAACGGACTTTGACCCCTGCCTCATGCATGTATTCGGTTGGGTCTTCGGCCATTTTCTTGGTCAGGGTAGTAATAAGCACCCGCTGGTTTTTTAGACTAGCTTCACGGCATTCGGCGATAACATCATCAACCTGATGTTCTGTTGGCCGGATAATGCACTGTGGTTCAACAAGTCCTGTTGGCCGGACAATCTGTTCAACAAATACACCGCCGGTCTGTTCCAGTTCCCATGTGCCGGGGGTGGCAGAAACATAAATCGTCTGTGGCCGGAAAGCATCCCATTCTTCGAATTTGAGAGGTCAGTTATCCAGACATGATGGCAGGCGGAACCCATATTCTGATAACGTGGTTTTCCGTGCTCTGTCGCCTTTATACATGGCACCAATCTGGGGGACAGTCACATGGCTTTCGTCAATAAACAGAAGCGCATCTTTCGGCAGATATTCAAACAGGGTTGGTGGCGGTTCGCCAGCACCGCGACCAGATAGATAACGGGAATAATTTTCAATCCCGTTACAGACGCCGGTGGCTTCAATCATTTCCAGATCAAAATTGGTGCGTTGCTCCAGTCTCTGGGCTTCTAGACAGTCGTCCGCCCTGTTCCAGTTCATGCAATCGGGTTTCAAGCTCTTTCTTGATGCTTTTTGTGGCCTGCTGAAGGGGTGGCTTGGGTGTAACATAATGTGAATTAGCAAAAATGCGAACCGAGTCCAAATCATTATCACGCTGTCCGGTCAGAGGATCAAAGCTGGTGATAGCCTCTATTTCATCTCCGAATAATGATATGCGCCATGCGCTTACTTCAAGGTGGGCGGGAAAGATTTCCACCACATCGCCGCGCACCCTGAAACAGCCACGCTGGAAAGCCATATCATTGCGAGCATATTGTAATTCCGTCAACTGGCGTAACAATTGCTGTCGTTCTATGCGTTGACCCTTGAACAGCCGGATAACCATACTGGAATAGGTTTCAACAGACCCGATGCCGTAAATGCAGGATACCGAGGCCACAATGACCACATCCCGCCGTTCTAGCAAAGCTCGGGTAGCGCTATGCCGCATGCGATCAATCTGTTCATTAATGGTAGCTTCTTTTTCGATATAGGTATCTGATCTGGGCACATATGCTTCCGGTTGATAGTAATCATAATAGGACACAAAATATTCAACCGCATTATCAGGAAATAATGTTTTCATTTCACCATAAAGCTGTGCCGCCAGTGTTTTGTTCGGGGCAAGAATAAGTGATGGTTTTTGCATGGCAGAAATAATATGCGCCATGGTAAAGGTCTTGCCTGACCCGGTCACCCCAAGCAGTACCTGATCCCGTTCTTTCTGGGATACACCGGTCACAAGTTCACGAATAGCGTCAGGCTGATCGCCTGCGGGTTGATAATCGGTTTCCAGTCGAAGCGGAATATGTTTGTCATGTTCATCAGCAAAAAGCGGCTGTATGAAATCGGTAAGGCTATTGTCATCCATAAATGACAATATAGGGCATTGTCACCATATCGTGAATAGCTAGATACAGATTTTACTTGCATGAAACGGCATCGGCTTTTAGGACATGCAGATAGGATGACTTTAAGGAGGCTATTATGGGAATTCTGGCATCGCGAATGAATGCGATCAAACCATCACCAACGATTGCTGTTACAACAAAAGCGGCAGAACTCAAAGCGGCTGGACGCGATATTATCGGCCTTGGTGCAGGTGAGCCGGATTTCGATACCCCCGAACATGTCAAGGACGCGGCGCGTAAAGCTATCGCAGATGGTAAGACCAAATATACCGCTGTTGATGGCATACCGGAATTGAAAGCCGCCATTGTTGAAAAGTTCAGCCGTGAAAATAATATCACCACCACGACTGCCAATATCACTGTTGGCACAGGTGGCAAGCAGGTTCTCTATAATGCCATCATGGCTAGCGTGGAAGATCAGGATGAGGTGATTATTCCGGCACCTTACTGGGTATCTTATCCTGATATTGTGATGCTGGCTGGTGGTAAGCCTGTTTTTGTATCCTGTCCTGCTAATGCAGGGTTCCGGTTACTGCCAGAACAGCTCGAAGATGCCATTACCGATAAAACAAAATGGCTGATCCTCAATAGCCCGTCAAACCCGACAGGTGACGGTAATACGGCCGCAGACCTGAAAGCGCTGGCAGAAGTATTGCGTAAGCATCCGCATGTCTATGTGCTTTGCGATGATATGTATGAACATCTGGTTTATAATGATTTCACCTTTGCAACACTGGTAGAAGTAGCCCCTGATCTGCAGGATAGGGTTCTTACCATGAATGGTGTGTCAAAGGCCTATTGTATGACAGGCTGGCGTATTGGATATGCAACGGGCCCCCAGCCACTTATCAAGGCTATTGCAACGATACAGTCACAATCTACATCAAGCCCTAATTCTATCGCTCAGCATGCGGCGGTTGCCGCGCTTAATGGGTCGCTGGACTTTATGGTGAGCAATCTTAAAGCGTTTGATCAGCGGCGACAGCTGGTCGTTGATAGCCTGAATACCATTGATGGCCTAATCTGTCCCTGACCCTGATGGAGCGTTTTATGTCTATCCATCTATCGAAGGCGTGATTGGCCGTAAACGTCCTGATGGGCAAGTGATTGCAACAGACAGTGATTATGTTACATGGCTTCTGGAAGATGGTGGCGTTGCTGCTGTTCAGGGTGCAGCCTTTGGACTTGAACCGCATTTCCGCATTTCTATGCCACAAGCACCGAAGCACTGGAAGCAGCTTGCCAGCGGATCAAGGCATCTACTGAAAAACTGTCATAACAGGGCTTTGATGCTGTCTGGATAGTATCTGTTCACAATAATGTGATCAGTTTTTCGCATTGCTGATCTTATGTTGGCCATAATTTGCGTTATGATAATGATCGGGCGCAACCCATGTTATGGAGATAATGATGCTGATCAAAAAGAAGCCAAGCTGGTATATTCCGGAACATAAAGCAACAGCCGAAGATGTTTATATAAACCGGCGGCAGATTCTGGCCGCTATGGGGTTTGGCATTGCTGGTGGTCTTGGCATTCTTCCATCACTGGCGGAAGCGGCGATTTCGGGTATTCCGGCAAAGCGTAATCCGGGTTATAGCCTTGATCGGGATATTACCCCCAAAGAAGATGCCACCACATACACCAATTTTTATGAATTCGGATCATCCAAAAACATCTGGCGTAAGGCCAGACGGTAAAGTCTGATCCATGGAAAGTGACCATTGATGGTATGGTCGAAGAAAGATAACCATAGATGCGGCAGAACTCATTGCCCGGCTTGGTGATCAGGAAGAACGCCTTTATCGTCATCGCTGTGTTGAAGCATGGGCAATGGCTGTTTCCGTGGACAGGGTGCCCATGGAAAAACTGGTGCAATTTGCAAAGCCGGTTGCCGGAGCTAAATACCTCCGTTTTGAAACATTTCTTGACCCTGATATTGCCCCCGGTCAACGTCAACGCTGGTATCCATGGCCATATGTTGAAGGCATTACCCTTGCCGAAGCCAGAAATGAATTGCCTTTACTTGTCACGGGCATTTATGGCAAGGCTCTGCCTAATCAGAATGGGGCACCATTGCGTGTGGTTTCTGCCGTGGAAATATGGCTTTAAATCTATCAAGTCTATCACCTGGATTGGTTTTACCGATGAAAGACCGGTGAGTTTCTGGCGCGAAATTCAGGCAAGGAATATGGGTTCTGGGCTAATGTTAATCCGGCATTTGACCACCCTCGCTGGAGCCAGAAAACCGAAAGATTGCTTGGCAGTGGGGACCGGGTACCAACACAGCTTTATAATGGCTATGCGGAAGAGGTGGCTGGATTTATACGCTGATATGCCGCAAGACCGGAATTTGTTTTCTAGGCGCCAAGCCCCTATTTTTCAGGAAAATACCGGCAATCCGCGTGGTTTCATCAAGCCTTTTATCATTGTGCAGAAAGAAATGATAAAAGGATAGCTGGTTGATGGATTCGGTATATCCGCCTTCCTGAAGGGTTTATGGAAAAGTGCAACGCGGCCAGATTCAGGTTTTAATTCCGCAACATATACCGGTTTTCTCGTACATGCCGCTTCTGATGTCATGTTGACGCTATCCGCGGTAACAATGATCGCATCAGCGGCATTAAGTATCCATGGATAGGGATTCGGCATTTTGCCATCCCAGCACCAGTGATTTGTTTCCGACAAGACCGGAGCCATGGCCTGAGATACGGTGGCAAGGCTTCGCCGTGATGGGATAAGGATAAGCGAAGCCTGAGTCATGGCCGCCACATCGGCCAAGGTCTGACCAAAACTGGCGTAGTCCTGATCATGTACCTGATAGCGGCGATTTGATCCACCAATCAGGACGACAATTTTTTCGTCCTTCCATTTCAGTGACAGCTGAAGGTAATGGCGGGTTTTCCTGCATCAGCGTGACCATCCGGTTTAATGAGCCAAAGGGAAACCAGAACATTATCGCCACGCAAAAGGATCATGGGTTGGTACAACTAGCCAGTCAAACCATGTGGCAGGCATACGCGGGTCCTGAATATGTATGGTTTTGATCTTCCCCTTACCATATCGGCGCATCAGCATGGATAAAGGCTCGTGCCGGCGGCCAGTAGTAATAACGATATCAGGCGTACCATGTTCATGGATGGCGGCTTTCAGCTCTGCTGGCATGGGACAGGCACCTATCCGCGCCAGACGTGGAAAAGCCCGCATCAATTTACCCGGATGAACACGGATCAGCTGTACATGTTCAGACAGGCTTTCGGCAAGGCCAAGCGATTGCACTTCCATGCCTTTAGTTCCATCACTAATAACCCAGATCGACGGTGAAGATTTTGCTGTTGTCATGATGGAAACCTTATTGCCCATATTAGTCGTGGTTTCAATATATATAAATAAAATTACAATATTGAGTAATAATATTGCTCTTTCTAGCAGATTAGAATAAAGATTGTATAGCAAAGCCATTGTCTGGCTATATGGGAAGAATTTATGTCCAATCGTGTAAAATTAGATGATGTTGACCGCCGTATTCTGCGTGATCTGCAGGAAGATGGCCGCATGACAAATGTGGAATTAGCGAAACGGATTGGTATTTCAGCCCCGCCATGCTTGCGTCGGGTTCGGGCGCTTGAAGAAAGCAATGTCATCCGTGGTTATCATGCGGATATCAATCCGGATGCCATGGGATATTCGGTGACGGTATTTGCCTTTGTCGGGTTATCAAGCCAGGCCGAACATGATTTGAAAGAGTTTGAACAAACGGTAGCCAGTTGGCCTGAAGTCCGGGAATGTCACATGCTAGTTGGTGAAACAGATTTTCTATTGAAAATCATGGCGCAGGACTGGGATGCTTTTCAGGTATTTTTGACTTCAAAAACTGACACCGGCGGCTAATGTTAGCCATGTGAAAGACAGCTCTGGTTATCCGTTCAGGCAAAGAAGGCATAGGCGTGCCGATTGAATAACCGGTATCAGGCAGGCAGGATTTTAACGTCAATCACTTCAAACATTTTTGTTCCACGCGGAGTCCGTACCTCAACGCTGTCGCCAATGCGCTTGCCAATCAGGGCTTTAGCAATAGGTGATGATGTTGATATCAATCCTTTGATAGATCAGCTTCGTAAGGGCCGACAATAGAAAACTCGGATTCTTCGTCCGTATCTTCATCAGCAACAGTAACAATAGTGCCAAAGGTAATGGTTTCACCCGTGAGTTGTGCTGTATTGATAACTTCCGCCCGGCTGACCACATCTTCAAGCTCGGCAACCCGGCCTTCGATAAATGACTGTCTTTCACGGGCAGCATGATATTCGGCATTTTCGGACAGATCACCATGTTCACGGGCGGCGGCAATAGCTTTAATGACCGCAGGCCGTTCTTCGGTTTTTAATTTCATCAGCTCTGTCTTGATTGTTTCAAGTCCAGCAGCGGTAAATGGAACTTTTCCATGGCAATATCCTTATGTTTTTTTTAAATCTAGCAAGGGCTTATGCCATTTTGCCAGAAAAAATTAATTATTGTTTAGATAGGATTGGATTGACCGGACTGCAAGAGTGTCTTTCTTGATTGTTTGTATCGGTGACGGCGGCCTTAGCCTCAGGAATGGTGGTATAATAGGGGATATTATTAGTCAAAGCGGTCTGACGTAATGAGAAACTATCCTTGATGGATGCCTCCCCCATAGCGGTATTGAATACCAGATCAATCTTACCATCAAGCATGTAATCAACAGCATGTGGCCGCCCCTGCATCACTTTATTGACAGATTGAGCCGGAACGCCAGCATCGGAAATAGCTTTTGCTGTTCCAGATGTGGCAATGATGGAAAACCCAAGTCCATGTAAATCCCGGCATATGTTAATGATTGGGGGTTTGTCATCGTCTTTAACAGAAATGAATACCGTGCCCTGATCTGGCAAAAACACACTGGCACCAAGCTGGCTTTTGGTGAAAGCATGGGCAAAATCGGGGCCAATTCCCATCACTTCACCAGTGGATTTCATTTCAGGGCCAAGGAAAACGTCAACACCGGGGAACCGCTGAAAAGGAAAACCGCTTCTTTAACGGCAACATGCTTCATCGGTTTCGGGTCAATCCGAAATCGGCAATCTTTTCTCCTGCCATGATGCGAGCGGCCAATTTTGCTAGAGCAATACCAGTTGCTTTTGCAACAAAAAGGAACGGTTCGGCTGGCGCGTGGGTTTACTTCAAGCAGATAGACTACATCGTCTTTGATCGCGAACTGAATATTCATCAATCCAACAACCCCTAATGCCATAGCCAGATCAATAGTCTGGCGTTCTATTTCAGCCAGCAATTCATCGGATAATGTTTGCGGCGGCAGGGAACACGCACTATCACCGGAATGGATGCCCGCTTCTTCAATATGTTCCATGATGCCGCCGATATATACATCTGTCCCGTCACAAAGGGCATCAACGTCAATTTCGGTGGCCTGATTCAAGCCATCAATCAATACCGGGTTGTTTCCCGATACAATCACTGCTTTAGACATATAATGTTTCAGCTGATCCAGATTATGAACGACTTCCATCGCGCGGCCGCCAAGCACATAAGATGGCCGGATAACAACCGGAAAACCAATGCGTTCCACCACATCACAAGCATCTTCAAGCGACGTTGCGATGCCATTGGCTGGCTGATGCATATTCAAATCTTTGATCAGATGCTGAAATCGTTCTCTGTCCTCTGCCAGATCAATAGCGTTGGGGCTGGTGCCGAGGATAGGAATATTTTCTGCTTCTAATGCTGCCGCAATTTTAAGCGGGGTCTGCCCGCCAAGTTGAACAACAACGCCTTTTAATACGCCATTCTGTTGTTCATTTCTAAGAATGGCAAGCACATCTTCGGCGGTCAATGGTTCAAAATACAGGCGATCAGATGTGTCATAATCCGTGGAAACGGTTTCCGGATTACAATTGATCATAATGGTTTCATAGCCCTGTTCACGCAAGGCATAAGCCGCATGAACACAGCAATAATCAAACTCAATACCCTGACCAATACGGTTAGGGCCACCGCCAAGGATGACAATTTTTTCCCGATCAGATGGTCGTGCTTCGCATTGCCGGCCAGAGCTTGCCTGATAAGTAGAATAGAGATAAGCGGTATCAGATGAAAATTCCGCGGCGCAAGTATCAATGCGTTTGAATACCGGACGAACCCCCATGGCTTCGCGGGTCTTGCGGATATCACTTTCATCCTGACCGGTTAGGGAAGCAAGCTTGCTATCACTGAACCCCATGGCTTTCAAATGACAGCATATCATTGGGGTTCTGTGGTAAGCCGTTCGCCTGAACCATTTTTTCTGCATCGATAATGGCTTTAATTTCACAAAGGAACCACATATCCCAGCTTGTTGCTTCGGCGATCAGATCAATGCTGATATCATGGCGGAATGCGCTGGCAATCCGCATCAGACGTTCAGGAATCCGTTCACCTAACCAGCCTCTGATCACGTCATCGGACAAATCGCCATTTGTGGTGGCCGGCATATCCACCCCACCCAGACCATTAGGCCGATTTCAAGTGAGCGCAATGCTTTTTGAAAGGATTCGCGGAAACTTCGGCCGATAGCCATGGTTTCCCCGACTGATTTCATGGACGTACTGAGATGATTGTCTGCTCCCGGGAATTTTTCAAAAGTGAAACGTGGTATTTTCGTGACGATATAATCAATGGTTGGCTCGAAACTGGCTGGTGTCATCCCCTGTGATATCATTATCCAGTTCGTCCAATGTGTATCCAACAGCTAATTTAGCCGCTATTCTGGCAATAGGAAAACCGGTGGCTTTTGATGCCAGCGCAGATGATCGGCTTACCCGCGGATTCATTTCAATCACCAGTTGCCGTCCTGTATTCGGGCATACGGCAAATTGCACGTTTGACCCGCCAGTATCGACCCCGATTTCACGCAGGACAGCCAGGAAGCATCCCGCATTTTCTGATATTCTTTGTCTGTCAGGGTGAGGGCTGGGGCAACGGTGATACTGTCACCTGTATGCACGCCCATTGGATCCATATTTTCTATGGAACAGATAATGATGGCGTTGTCGGCTTTATCGCGCACCACTTCCATTTCAAATTCTTTCCACCCCAATACCGATTCTTCTATCAGGACTTCACCAACAGGAGATTTGTTTAACCCGTTCTTAACAATGTTTTCAAACTCGATCCGGTTATAGGCGATCCCGCCGCCTTCACCGCCAAGGGTGAAAGATGGTCTGATAATCGCAGGCAGGCCAACCAAATCCAGAGAATCCACAGCTTCATCAAATGTCTTGATCAGATTAGAGCGGGGCTTTCCAGCCCGATTTTATCCATGGCTTTGCGAAACAGTTCCCTGTCTTCGGCTTTTTCAATGGCATCAATGGTCGCCCCGATCAGCTCGACCCCCTGTCTGGCCAGAAAGCCATTATGGGCAAGATCAAGAGCTGTATTCAGGGCAGTCTGACCACCCATTGTCGGCAATAAAGCATCTGGCTGTTCCAGTTCAATAATCTTACTGACCATTTCCGGTGTAATCGGTTCGATATAGGTAGCATCTGCCATTTCCGGATCAGTCATAATCGTTGCCGGATTAGAATTGACCAGAATGACACGGTAACCTTCTTCGCGGAGGGCTTTACATGCCTGTGCGCCAGAATAATCAAACTCACATGCCTGCCCGATGATGATAGGGCCAGCCCCGATGATCATGATGGATTGAATATCGTTACGCCTTGGCATGATTAGACCTGTCTGCTTTTGCTTTACTGATCATCTGGGCAAACCTTTTGAACAGATGGTGAGCATCATGGGGCCCTGGTGAGGCTTCAGGATGGTATTGCACACAGAAAACCGGAAGTGATCTATGCCTTAACCCCTCAACGCTCTGATCAAAAAGAGATATATGTGTGATTTCCAGTTCTTCTGGCAAACTGTCCCCATCAACGGCAAAGCCATGATTCTGGCTGGTAATTTCAATCATGCCGGTGGCTGGTTCCTTGACGGGATGGTTAGCCCCTATGACCGCGTTCCATTTTAAATGTGCTGGCACCGAATGCTTCGGCAATCAGCTGATGTCCGATACAAATGCCAAACACAGGCACGCCACTATCGGCTATCTGGCGGATATGGGATGAGGCATATTGCGATGTTTCAGCAGGATCGCCAGGGCCATTGGATAAAAACACCCCATCAGGTTGTAATGCCATCACGGTATCAGCATCGGTATTTGCCGGAACAACGGTTACTTTTCCTGCCACGTCACCAAGACAGCGTAAGATATTCAGCTTACAACCAAAATCATAAGAAACAATATGTATCCCATCTGCATCCATGTTGCGATAGGTATCGCTTTCCTTGACCCAGCCACCAAGATTCCAGTCATGTGTATCATCGGAGGTAACCTGACTGGCGAGTTCCATGCCAGCAAGACCATGCCAGTCCTTTGCCATTGCCTGCAAAGCGGGAATATCAAACTCCCCTTTATAATTCACGGCAAGCACGCCCTTCGGCGCACCTTTATCGCGTATATGATGGGTCAATGATCTGGTATCAATGCCAGCAATGCCGGGAATAGACATTGATTTCAGCCATTCATCCAGTGAAGAATCCGCGCGATAATTCGAAGCCGGGGTCGGAAGATGCGATAGCACAACCCCGAGGGCGGCAGGGGAAATGGGATTCCATATCAATAGCATTAGTGCCTGTGTTACCAATATGGGGAAAAGTGAATGTGATGATCTGGCCAGCATAAGACAGATCTGTGATGATTTCCTGATATCCTGTCATGGAGGTATTAAAACACACCTCACCCACACGGATATCTTCGGCACCAAATCCCTGTCCATAAAGGATAGTGTTATCATCTAGAATCAATAATGCTGTTGGTTTTTCTGGAGTGGGTTGAAATATGTCAAATGATGTCGGTTTCATTCGCCCTATCAATCCTGTTTGTTGCGTCTATCACAGACGTAACACATCGATAGGGGTAATATCTGTATGGTTAGCATTCGTCAAGTAAATAACATATTTATTTTTGCTATTGGGCTGATCAGGAATGATGACTTGATACATAAGCCAGAATTGGTCTAGATATACACCATACGCACACGCTTTATTTGGGGGTAATCATGTTAAGAGAAGCCATTCAAACTGCTTTGAATGAGGCTCTGAAGTCTGGCCATACCAAACGGCTGGGAACATTGCGGTTAATATCAGCAGCCTTAAAGGATAAGGATATTGCAGCGCGAACCAAGGGAAGTGGCGATGCGATCAATGATGAAGATATTCTGTCCATGTTGCAGACCATGATTAAACAACGGCAAGAATCAGTCCGTATGTATCGTGAAGCAGGACGTGATGAACTGGCAGATAGTGAAGATAGCGAAATTCATATCATCAAAGAGTTTATGCCAGCACAAATGGATCATGATGCCGTCATTTCTGCCATTAATGATGTTATTTCAGAAGTAGATGCATCATCGGTTAAGGATATGGGTAAGGTCATGGGGTTGCTGAAACAACGCTTTACTGGTCAGATGGATTTTGCTCTGGCAAGCACAGCCGTGAAGGAAATCCTTCTCAATCAATAGGCTGAACGCTTGCGGTTTGTGGTCTAGGTGATCAAGATCATTTAGTGCATATGATAAAAGCTGATGGATATGTGGCCAGCAGGGGGTTGAGGCAATGGCGTTGCCGCAGCAATTTATGGATGAAATCAGGCGGCGGGTATCGCTGTCTTCTATCATTGGTAAAAGGTCAAATTGATCAATCGGGGCAACCGCATGGTCGGGTTATGCCCATTTCATCAGGAAAAAACACCTTCTTTTCATGTGCGTGATGATGAAGGGTTCTATCATTGCTTTGGTTGTGGTGCCAGTGGTGATGCCATATCCTTTTGCGTGAACAGGATGGCCTGGGGTTTATGGAGGCTATCCATCATCTGGCTGGTCTGGCTGGCCTCACCGTTCCTGAACAGAAAGACATCAGCCCGGAAGAAAAAGCCCAGCGCAATATGATGGCTTCCATAAACGAAGAGGCCGCAGTTTTCTATGAAAATCAGCTGAATAGCCCAGCTGGCAAACAGGCGAAACGATATATTAGTGACCGGCAGATGAGCCGAATAGCCTGTCGCGATACCGCATTGGTTATGCACCGGCAAATGGCCTGACAACATATTTACAGAATAAAGGCTTCACCCTGATGATATGCTGGCCGCCGGTCTGGTGCGTAAATCTCAGCGTGATGGAAGTCTTTATGACAATTTTCGTGACCGGCTTATGTTTCCTATTACCAATCCGAAAGGTGACGTAATTGCTTTTGGTGGAAGGCGCACTTAGCGGTGATCAGGAACCTAAATATCTGAATTCGGCCGATAGCCCCATGTTTCATAAAAAACAGGTTCTTTATGGATTAAAGCAGGCAAAAGAACAGATGAAAGACGGCTTGCCAGTTATTGTGGCCGAAGGATATATGGATGTTATTGCCATTGATCAGTTCAAGGTTGCGGGGGCTGTTGCGCCATTAGGTACGGCCTTAACAGAAGATCAGATGCTGTTGATCTGGAAATCTGCCCATTACGCCCTATCTGTGTTTTGATGGGGATATGGCAGGCCAGAGAGCCGCAAACAAAACACTAACGCGGTTATTGCCAATATTGGAGCCGGGAAAGACAGTCCGTGTCATGCGGCTGGATCAAGGCATGGATCCGGATGATGTGCTTAAATCCGGCGGGGCTGATGCGATGCAGCGCATTATGGATGTATCGGAAAGTCTGGTCGATGCATTATGGCAATCCACCGCGGCGGATTTCAATCTGAACGAAGCGGAACAACGCGCTAAATTCTGGCAAGTGATGCGTGATTATATCCGGCAGGTTAATCACCCGGCTATGCGTGATTCTCTGGGTGATGAAATTAATGCCCGCATACAGGACATGCGACAAAGCGCCCGTCAGAACAAAACAGGACAAACCTATAAAGGAACAGGATATATAGGCCGTCAACATGCGCTTTCAGCAAAGAATATTCGCCCCAGAGCCATTTTAGCTATTCTTTGGAATCATCCTGAATTAATACATGATCTGCACGAAGATCTGGTCAAATTAGATATTAAGGATAATTTCGTAAAAAAAATACTAAACATCATTTCCGAGAGTGTTACAATACACTACCACCTTGACGAAACGACTTTTCGTCATCATTTAGAGTCAGTAGGAGTAGGCCAGAAAGACCAGTTAAGTCTTTGGGATAGCATTAAATCAAGGGTTCGGTTTGATCCCGAAACACTATCCAGAGAAGACGCAAAAACTAAGCTGGAAGAGTTAATAACGCTTGAAATCCGCGGTACTAGAGCCCGTTCTACAAAAATTGTTTAATCCAACCACATTAGCTGATGGGATGTTCCATGGCACAAAGTAAAAAAGAAGAAGTCACAAACCGAAGAGCAATTATCTGATAGCGAATCGCTGGCAAAGTCAGCTAGCAATGATTCGGGCAGATCGGCAAACATAAGCGAAGAAGCGATCAAAACCCTGATGAAAACAGGTCGTGAACGCGGATTTGTTACTCATGACGAATTAAACAAAGCCCTTCCTCAAGGTGAGCTTACGTCTGAACAGATTGAAGACGTCATGGCTGAATTGAATTCAATGGGGGTTAACGTCGTTGATAATGCTGATCAGGAAGATGTGGTCGAAGATAGTGACGAAGAAGGATCAGGCCAGGCCTCATCAGGTAATATCAGTGATGAAAGCCGTGGTTCCGATGATCCGGTGCGAATGTATCTGCGTGAAATGGGTACGGTTGAACTGCTGACACGCGAAGGTGAAATTGCTATCGCCAAACGCATAGAAGCTGGTCGTGAATTGATGCTTGGCGGTGTTTATGAATCGCCTTTGACCATCCGCGCATTGATCCAGTGGCGCGATGAAATTGAACAAGGTCTGGTTCTCATGCGGGATGTTATCGATCTGGAAACAACCTTTTCCAGAATAAATGGTGATGATAACGCTGCTATAACCATTGCTTCCGATGATGATGATAGCATTCTGATTAATAGTACCGGTCTTAATATCAAATCCGATTCTGATGATAACGATGAGGAAGAAGACGACGACGATGATGAAAATGAATCTGAAGAAACTGATAATGAAGAAGAAAATAAAGAAGATGCCGAGGGTGATGATCTCAATATGTCGCTTGCGGCTATGGAAGATGCTATTCGCGATGACGTCATGCAGAAAATGGAAGATGTTTTCGTGACTTATAAAGAGCTGAGCCAGTTGCGTGACAAACGCATTGCCCAGTTCAAAAAGCATCAAGCGTCAATGCCAAAACAGAAGAACGCTATATTTCTTTCCGCCTGAAGATGATTGAACAGATGGAACATATTCTGCTTAATACAGGCCGGATTGAAGCCCTGATGGAACAGCTATACGGGCTTAACAAGCATCTGTCTTCACTGGAAGGCCAGATGCTGCGGATTGCCACAAAATGCAATATTAAGCGTCCGCAATTTCTGGGGTTCTGGTCAGGTCATGAACTGGATAAGGAATGGCCACCAGAAGAAGCCGATACCGCCGGATGGAAAAAACTGCGCGACAATCACGCGGAAGAAATTGATGAAATACGCAAATCCATCATTCAGATGATGACAGAAATTGGTATGTCGGTGTCTGAATTCAAAGAACTGATTCAGGTGATCCAGCGCGGTGAGCGTGAAGCGGCACGCGCCAAAAAGGAAATGGTAGAAGCTAATCTGCGTCTGGTGATTTCCATTGCCAAAAAATATACTAATCGCGGATTGCAATTTCTTGATCTGATTCAGGAGGGAAATATCGGCTTGATGAAGGCCGTAGACAAGTTTGAATATCGCCGTGGCTATAAATTTTCAACTTATGCCACATGGTGGATCAGACAGGCAATTACCCGATCTATCGCTGATCAGGCCAGAACCATTCGTATCCCTGTGCATATGATTGAAACCATCAATAAACTGGTGCGAACATCACGGCAAATGCTGCATGAAATTGGTCGTGAACCAACCCCCGAAGAATTAGCGGAAAAACTTTCCATGCCCATTCATAAGGTTCGGAATGTGCTGAAAATCGCCAAAGAGCCGATCAGTCTTGAAACCCCTGTTGGTGACGAAGATGATAGTCATTTGGGTGATTTTATCGAAGACAAGAATGCCGTTCAGCCGCTTGATTCAGCGATTTATGTCAGTTTGCGAGCCAAGACTACATTGGTTCTGGCAGAATTGACCCCGCGTGAGGAACGTGTTTTGCGGATGCGATTTGGGATTGGTATGAACTCAGATCACACGCTTGAAGAAGTCGGTCAGCAATTTAGCGTAACGCGAGAACGTATTCGCCAGATTGAAGCAAAAGCCCTGCGCAAACTCAAGCATCCATCGCGGTCAAAGAAACTGAGAAGTTTCCTTGATAATTGATCCCATTTCGGCTATCCAGAGGATGCTGGGCCTGTAGTTCAACTGGTTAGAACGCACCGCTCATAACGGTGTTGTTGGGGGTTCGAGTCCCTCCGGGCCCACCAGCGTCCTTGGCAGCGTCCTGATTAGCATCTTTTCAGATCATCACTAGGCGAAACATTTGCTATCTGGCTTATTGCATTTGTGCAGATGCCGTTGCGCTGACGATGGCTTCAATGAACAGGGTTTTACCCCCACCCAGATCAATACTGTCAATTTTGCGGGCTGTTTCTATGCTTATGTCATGCCCGCCCGCCATCTTGGCCTTTGCTTCGGCATCTTCACGGACAACATGTTTGGCATGTTCAAGGGCCTGTTCCAAATCGGTAAAATCAGCAGGCCCTTTCATCAAATGCACGCGGAACGTGCCTTCAGACGGTTGCGTGATAGTGACACGCGCAGTTTGTCTAATGCTGCCAACTGCCGCACCGATAGCCCCCGCTACATCAGCATTTTCGGGAACAATCAGCTCGGCATTCACAGCTTTTGCTATGGCAGGGTAATAGCATCCGGCAGATGCCCCCAATGCAATAAGAGGGCGGTGAAAACGAATGCCGGTTGAGATGATGGTGCTATCAGATGGTTTCAGCGTAGCTTCAATCATCTGGACAAGAACAGGATTCTTTTCTGACATGGCATGACTATTATTTTCATGCGCATTAACAGCATCGATTAATGCCAGCCCGGATTGGACGGCAAGCTGATCCAGCACCATCTGGGCAAAGATATCAACATGTTCGGCTTGCGGCTTGCCTGAACCTGATCGCTGTCTGGCCATCAGCTTGCCAGCCTTTTGTGCAGCAGAGGTATCAAAAGCATTAAACTTTTCAAGAATATGAACAGCATCAGTCGGGGTAAAGGTGGATATCAGCACCAGCCCGCGTGAAACAAGCCGGTCAATAGCACCCATGGCAAGGCGGGTTTCGGCCAGTTCTGAAATAGCGGTCACGCCGGCGTCCCTGCATTGTATGGCCATACGGTATTCTGATCGTGTTAGCCATTCCGGTGGTTCACCTGAAAAAACGGGAACAACGAAGCGGGCATCTGTTGCGCTTGCAATAGGATTATCAAGCTGATCATCCAGAATGTTATGGATATGGGGATATTGTGTTGCCAGCGATGATATCAGGAATAGCTCGTCTGGGGCCTAATGTAACACCACCCTTGATGCCGCGATCAATCAGCCTGACTTCACTATCCCCGCCAAGACCACCGGTTCTGATATCCGCGGCTTCCACCATGGTTGACCATCCGCCAATGGTCGCGCCCCTGGGTGACAGGCGAGGAGTGCCATTGGACATGATCGTAATATCCGTTGTTGTGCCGCCAATATCGCTGATGATGGCATCTGAAACTCCGGCCAGATGGGCAGCGCCAGAAATGCTGGCAGCAGGCCCTGACAGAATGGTTTCCACCGGCCTGATGCGGGCAAGATGCTGATTAATCAGTGACCCATCGCCTTTGACCACCATCAATTCCGCATCAATGCCGGATGCTGTTATAATATCATTGGTGGCATTGATCTGACGATCTAGCAGATCAATAAGGCGGGCATTTAGCAGGGCAGTCAGGGCACGTTTAGGGCCACCAAGTTCCGAGGACAGTTCATGACTGCATGTGATAGGGCATCCGGTTTTCTGTCTTAACAAGTCACGCGCGGCGATTTCATGTTCCGGATTCCGGGTGGCAAAATGACCAGCAATGGCTATGGCGCTGATATCTTTGCCATATGCTCTGGCAAAAGCTTCCAGTGCTGGAATATCCAGCTGGTTTTGTTGTTTGCCGTCGGTTTTATGCCCGCCTGCAACAAATGCAACAGGATCATGCCCCAGTGATGTGCCCAGATTATTTTTGGTCAGGCTATTTTCATCAAAACCGATCATGACTAGCCCGATACGGCCACCCATGCCTTCTACAACAGCATTGGTCGCCAATGTGGTTGATAAACACACCTGTTTGAGAGCCTTGCGTTGTTCATCGGATAACGGATTAATGACAGAATGGATAGCCGCCCCTAATCCGATAGATAAATCTTCACGGGTGGTAGGGGCTTTTGCTTTGGCGATGAGTGCGCCATTTTGGCTATCGATAATGGCTGCATCCGTGAATGTGCCACCGGTATCAAGGCCGAGAATATAAGTCATATGATGATCCGTTTCAGGCAACGCGAGAAGGCGCATTAAGAGCATGGTCAAGGAAATGGCGCATCCATTCCCGTACCTGATCATTATCTGTGGGAGTGTTCAGCGTTTGTCTGGCCAGCATAGCCTTATCATCGCCAATGGAATTGTTGCGACGGTCAATGAGAGCAGATAGATAATCGGGGGTAAATTCCGGATGACCCTGAAAAAGACAGAACCCGGCCGGGAATAGTAAAGGCGGCAAACGGGCAGAAATCGTCACCTAATAGAGGAATGGCGTCAGAGGGAGCTGGATCACCTGATCCTGATGCATGTAAAGCAGACGGACAGATTGACCTTTGCCTTTATGATAGCCATCTGTTTCCGGTAAATCTGCCTGAAGTGTCATATCCTTGACCCCGACACCCCAGCCTTTATTTGATAAAACGGCTTCACCGCCAAGCGTATGCGCCAGCAGTTGATGACCAAAGCATACACCAATCATGGGAATATATGCCGAATAAGCAGACCTGATAAAATCCATCAGCCGCGGTATCCATGGTTGATCATCATATACCCCATATTTGCTACCTGAGATCAAATAAGCATCGTAATCTGATAACTGATCCGGGAAATCGCCATGGCGTGTGTGAATAAAGGTGATATCCAATCTCATCCGTAAGAGGCGCAAAAAACGCGCTAAACATATCCTGATAAGTAGGATTATGGGGGCGCATATCCACGCCTGTTTCCCCGGCAAGTAAAATGCCAATACGAAGCCGATTATCTAAAGCCATATTATTCACCCAGAATTTGCTTTCATTTTCTATGTTCATCATGCTCAGAACATAAAATCAACCGGGAATGCTTGCCCGCCTATGCCCATATAAAACGACATCAGTCATGGATGCAATATGATCTTGATGAATATCAGAAGAATCTGGGGTCATATTGTTTTGCGATAGCGGTAAGTTCGCCAAGGATATAGAGCCGGATAGCACTAGAAAGGCCGCCAACTTCTGCATCTGTGCCTAGTTTTTTACTGCGTTCGATATCAATATCAGCCACCAGACGGGCAAGGGAACAGCCTTTCTGGGCGGATATGCGCTGAAGAGCATCCCAGAAAGCCGTTTCAAGGGAAATCGACGTTCGGTGACCGTTTATCGTCATGGAACGCTTGATCATATAGGCAAATCCTTGTTGAATTTAGATCAGGCATAATTTCCAGAATGCCCTTCCTATAATATTTATAGAAGAAATGTCGGTAGTGAAACCCCCTTATCATCAGGAGAATGGCGGACATATACCATGTTGTTATGGGGGTCTAATTGTTCCAGAAAACGAAACTTAATATGATCTATGGCATCAATGGCAAATAATCCGGGCGGAGAGGGCTTTGATCAGATTGATCAATGATAGTGAAATCATCCCCATAGCAGCTGTGGATTTGATCGCATTGTCACCTGACTGAACCAGAACCAGATCGATAAATTTAAAACCCATATATCTAAGCATATGATCAGAAATTTTGCAGGGTTTCAGATTAAGCCCGGCATGTTGTGGGTGATTATCACATTCTTTCATGTGGGGGTGCGCGCCATTCTGATCGTGATTTATGGTGCTGATGGCGATCCTTTGTGATCAGCACCGGCATGGGGCGGAATGCCGACTAAATCATGGTGGGATAGAAACAGCTAAACCTAATGCTATATGGGTGCGGAATACTGGCTTAGTAAGATGGATGAAAGTGATGAGGATAGTTACACGCCGAATGGCAGGAATAAATAGGTCGACGCCTTTTCCTTTAGCCGCGGCACTCAGGTGCGGATTTTTTTTTGGTTCGATTTTTTTAAAAATTCTCCAGTCATGGTTCATGGATCATAAACAGGCTCACTCGCGGTGCGAGCGGTCGAGGGTGTTAAATATTGACGTGAAACAACCGGATGTGAAAAATAATGACAGCCAGAACAGAAAAACCATATGACCCGGCAGCACCAGCCCGACTGGAATATCATAATCGAACAGGCGGTGAGGCGGCTTGTCGTATGCTTGCACCTGCGAAGATCATCTGCAAACGTGCTGATCTTTTGTGTCAGCACCGGCCTTCCCTGGATAGCAGCCGCGGCCTTTTACCTTTAGCAAGCGAACGATCATCTGCAAACCGTCGTGCCTTCCCTTCAGGCGGTGGCAACGCCCTGACAAAGGTCGATTTTACCATTATTTCCGGTCGCCGTGATATGGCGGAACAGCGGCGGCTGGTCAGGCAGCAGGGGTATCCCGCACCCTGCATTCGCGGCATCTGACCGGTCATGCGCTTGATCTGGTGCCACTTGATCCGGCAACCGGCAAAGGCCGGTTTTCCCGTGATCTGGCGATTGAAGTGGCGGTTGCATTCTATGAAGCCGGATATCAGTTACATACCCCTATCCGGTGGGGCGGTATGTGGGCGGAATTCGAAGATATCCCTCATGTGGAAATACCCGATAGCGGCGCCAGAACGTTATGATGATGGTCCTATCGTCACATGTTTCCCGAACAAAACATATCTCTTTGCCAACCCGGCCTTTCAGGCACGGGTTAGATAGTTCGGTCAGCGGCAAAAGCGGCGGCAGCTATCAAGGCATCGGCGGCCTGTCCAGATGCTGTGCTGGCAATCACTTGTCCGGCGGTGGCGGCATGTGATTTGGCGATATCCAGTGACCGAGTTATCGTATCATATTTATCTATCAGCGCCAGCGCGGTATCCAGATCATGATCGGCGATATCTCCATCACCCAGACAGCGTTGCCAGAATGCCCTTTCATCACCGGTGCCATCCTGCCATGCCAGCATGACAGGCAGGGTGATCTTGCCTTCCTTGAAATCATCACCATGGGATTTGCCCATATCTTTCGGTGCTGGCGGCATAATCCAGCGCATCATCGGTAATCTGAAACGCCGTGCCAAGTGCCATGCCATATTCTGCACCGCATTGAGTGATAGATGGATCAGCACCGGCAACCATGGCGCCGGATTCACCAGCGGCGGCAAATAATTCTGCGGTTTTGGCGCGGATCACCCGATAATAATCTTCCACCGGTGCCGCCGGATTGCCGGCAAGGATCATCTGATCAATCTCACCTTCGGTGATACGGGCGGCGGCTTTCGCCAATCGACCCAATACGGTGATCTGACCGGTTTCCACCATCAGCTCAAAGGCGCGGGCAAACAGAAAATCACCAACCAGAACGCTGGCTTCATTCCCCCAGATCGCGCTGGCGGTTTTATTACCGCGGCGCATATCGGATTCATCGATTACATCATCATGCAGTAATGTGGCAGAATGGATAAATTCCACCGCGGCGGCCAGTTTTGCCGCATGTATGGCATCCTCATCGGTTTTGACCCAGCCATGCCCCGGCAAGGGTCAGCATCGGCCGCATCCGTTTTCCGCCAGCGGCAATCAAATGTCCGGCTAATGTCGGGATCAGATCAATATCACTCTGCATCCGGTCAATGATGATACGGTTTGTTTCTTCCATGCCGGATGCTGTCAGTTCCATAAGCGGAACCAGTGACGGCGCCATGCTAGTACTATCCATAGCTGAAGGGTGCCATTGGCGCGGCCGACACAAATGATGAAAGCGAAGAGTTCATAAACGCAACCTTGCGGTTTTGTCGGAACAAGTCAACACTTTCTGCTTTGGTATTGTGCGGTTTTTTGTCAATATTGGTTCAAATGAAACACTTGCTCGCCATAACTGACCCTGTCCGTCTTACCTATATCGAATCCATGCTGAAAGCGGCAGGGATTATTTTTGTGGTTCAGGACAGGCATATTTCCGATCTCATGGCAGGATCAAATAGCCTGTTCCCCATGCGGGTGATGGTCGCTGATGATCACATGGCACAGGCGCGGCGCATCCTGACCGAAGCCGCACAATATTACGATGACTGACATCCCGACCACACGCGACCACTGGCATAATGGCCAGCTCTGGCTGACGCAACCGGCAGACGGGTTCCGTGCGACCAGTGATGCTGTTTTGCTGGCGGCGGCCTGTCCGGATCAGGCAAAGCAGGTGCTGGAACTTGGGGTTGGTGCCGGTGCCGTGATGATGATCATGGCGCACCGGATGCCTTCTGCCCATTTTACCGGCATTGATAAAGATGCTGATATGCTGGATTTATGCGCCCGTAATGCGGCGGATAATGGTTTTACCACGCGCCTATCTTTAATTAATTCAGATATCACCAGCCTGGAACCAGATGCCAGATGGGATCATGTGGTGATGAATCCTCCCTTTAATGACCCGCTTTCGTCGCTTTCCCCAGATCAGCAAAGGCGACAATCCATGGCGGCCGATTTTGCCATGCCGTGGATCGCCTGTGCCAGTGCTGCCCTGATGCGGCGGGGCGGGCTCACCATGATATGTCGTGCGGATCAACTGGATCAGATGCTGGCGGCATTATCGGCGCATGATTTTGGTGAAGTTGTTGTGCGTCCGGTTCATGCGCGGCTGGATAAACCCGCGCTAAGGGTGCTTATTCGCGCCAGAAAAGGAATGACCGGTGCCATGATTTTATTACCTCCATTTCTGATCAATAGTGATGAATATAAGGGGCTTTCGGAAGGTGGCCATATTTCGCTTAATCAGCCCGGGCGGAAATTATGCCGCCGTGATATCAAAATCTGATAAATAATCCTGAAATAATATCGGAAATGCGTGATAATATGCTGATGATAAACCCCCCAGATGACTTGCTATTCATCTGCGCAAAGGGTAGATAGAAAGAGTCATGATTAAGGCTATTGCATCACTATTTTCATCATCGCGCCCCATTGTGCCGGTTATTCCCCTTAACGGAATGATTGCTGCTTCTTCAGGGGCAGGTCTGCGCCGGTCGGGGCTCAATCTGCTGGGGCTGTCCAAGCTACTGGATAAAGCTTTTACCACCAAACGCGCGGCGGCGGTCGCATTGCTGATTAATTCTCCCGGCGGCTCACCGGTACAATCGGCAGTTATTGCCAGCCGTATCCGGGAGCTGGCGCGTAAAAATGATGTGCCCGTGATCAGTTTTGTTGAAGATGTGGCGGCATCTGGTGGGTACTGGCTTGCCTGTGCCGGTGATCAGATCATTGCTAATCCGGCATCAATTATCGGATCAATCGGGGTGGTATCAGCTGGTTTCGGTTTTGACCGGGCGATTGATAAAATAGGGGTTGATCGCCGCGTCTATACCTCTGGCATCAGCAAAAGCATGCTTGATCCCTTCCGTCCAGAAAACCCTGATGATGTGTCGCATCTGAAAGCATTACAGGAAGATATCCATGCCCAGTTTATTGCCATGGTGAAAGCGCGGCGCGGCAGTCGCCTTAATGCCGCTGATGAGATGCTGTTTTCCGGTGCATTCTGGACAGGACAAAAATCTCTTGAACTCGGACTGGTGGATCGTCTGGGTGATATCCGGCCGGTTTTGCAGGAACAATTCGGTGACAAGGTCGTGATCAGGTTGATGACGATGAAAAAATCACTATTCGGAATGGGTCAGGGCCAGATGGGCATCGATGCGGGTGACCAGATCGTTGATGCTGCGTTATATAAACTCGAAGAACGGCTGGAAAGGATGCGATACGGGCTCTGATGTGGGGATTATTAAGTATTCAGAAAATACTTCTTCTTGTGGCAATCATTGGCGGTGTCTTTGCTTTTTACCGCTTTATGGATCGGCGAAAACAATCAGATATTCAGCCAAGATCACATTCGGGTAAACCGAAACCTGATCATGATGCCCTTGATATGACGTCATGCGAAACATGCGGGAAATGGGTTTCGTTGCTTGTGAACGTCCTGATTGTCCTATTCAATAAGATGCTTTCGGCAGCAGGATTACCATTGATCAAGACGTAGCTTTACACTATGTTGCGCGGAAAGCGATGCAGGAACCAGATATGCCCGAACAACCCTCTCAGTTTTCAACAGCTGATCTTATCACTTCAGCAATTCTGGGCTAACCAAGGATGTGTGATCCTTCAACCCTATGATATGGAAGTCGGGGCAGGGACATTCCATCCGGCTACAACCTTGCGTGCTCTTGGGCCCGATGATGTCTGGAACGCCGCCTATGTGCAACCGTCGCGGCGACCAACCGATGGCCGCTATGGTGAAAACCCTAACCGGCTTCAGCATTATTATCAGTTTCAGGTGATCATGAAACCGTCACCGGCAAATAGTCAGGATTTATATCTGGAATTCGCTGAAAGCGATAGGTCTTGATCCCATGCAACATGATATCCGTTTTGTTGAAGATGATTGGGAATCCCCCACCCTTGGCGCGGCAGGCCTTGGCTGGGAAGTCTGGTGTGATGGGATGGAAGTCACGCAATTCACATATTTTCAGCAAGTTGGTGGCATAGAATGTTCGCCTGTTCCGGTTGAGCTGACCTATGGATTAGAACGACTGGCCATGTTCATTCAGGGTGTTGAAAATGTCTATGATCTGGATTGGGATGGTGTCCCCAAAGATCAGGGCGGTAAAGTTTATGGTGATATCTTTTTGCAGGCTGAAAGAGAGTTTTCGACCTTTAATTTTGAACATGCCAGCACCGATATCCTGTTCCGGCATTTTCAGGATGCAGAAGCGGAATGCCAGATGCTTCTTGATGCGTCAACGCCGCTGGCATTGCCTGCCTATGATCAGTGTATGAAAGCCAGCCATGTATTTAATCTGCTGGATGCACGCGGGGTTATTTCCGTGGCGGAACGCCAGCGTTACATCGGCAGAGTCCGCAGCCCTTGCTGTTGCCTGTTGTGAGGCCTGGGTCGCTTCAGGGGTCACGGTGGGGCTTCATCAGATAAGGATAATATCAGATGGCTGATCTGTTTATTGAATGGTTTGGTGAAGAAATCCCGGCACGCATGCAGGCTCGCGCCGAAGCGCATATGGTCGAAGCCATCGCATCACAACTCAAAGAACATCACCTTGGCGGGACGTTGATAAAGTCATGGTCAACGCCGCGGAGGCTGGCTGTGGTTTTTGCTGACGTGGCCACATCACAAGAGCCGCAAACCATTGAAAAAAGGGGGCCGCGTGTTGGTGCCCCTGATCAGGCATTAAGCGGGTTCTTCATTCGGTCGGGTTAACCCGTGACCAGCTTGAAGAACGGGATACCCCGAAAGGCCAGTTTTATTTTGCCATGATCCATCAATCGGGTCAGCAGACAGCAGATATTCTGCCCGATATGATCAATAGTGTAATTGCCGATTTTCCATGGCCGAAAAGCCAGCGTTGGGGCAGAGGTGAAATGAGCTGGGTGCGACCCTTGCACCGGATTAATGTTCTCTTAGATGGGAAATCTGTGGCCGGACAATATGATCTGGGTGGTGGTGCGGTGATAATTACGGGCATATCAGCCATGGTCACCGTTTTCTTGCACCTCAGGATATTGATCTGGTCGGACGGCAAAACCTTGCCGCTTCATATGATGAATTACTGGAACGCCCATTTTGTAATGGCGCATCGTGATACCCGCCGGTCAATGATTGCCCAACAAATCGATGATCTGGCTACATCTGCAAATATGCGCGTGCTGGATGATGATGGGCTTCTGGATGAAGTCACCGGTCTGGTGGAATGGCCACATGCCATTATGGGGCAGATTGATGATGACTATATGTCATTGCCAAAAGATATCCTTGTTTTGACCATGCGTAGTCACCAGAAATATTTTGCCCTAACCCATGCTGATGGATCACTTGCACCGGCATTCATCACCATCAGCAATATGCACCCTGATAAAACCCGTGATGCCATGATACGAAAGGGCAATGAACGGGTATTGCGGGCGCGGTTGAGTGATGCCCGCTTTCTATGGGATCAGGATCGGGCAACGACACTTGACTGATCATGCAAAACGGCTGGAATCCATTGCCTATTTTGATGAATTAGGATCCATGCAGGATAGGGTAAAACGGATGCAGGCCATTTCCGCCATGCTGGCACAGCACATACCCGATATTGATGCCGACAAAATCGATCAGGCCACCCGACTGGCAAAAGCTGATCTGGTGACAGGTACAGTTGGGGAGTTTCCGGAATTACAGGGGATCATGGGTGGCCATCTTGCCCAGCCGAAGATATGCCTTCTGATATAGCAGATGCCATAACAGAACATTATAAACCCGTCGGAAGTGGCGATAGTATCCCGCCATCGCTGATGGGGCAGGTGCTGGCATTGGCAGATAAACTCGAAATGCTGATCAGTTTTTTCGGGATTGGCAAAAAACCCACCGGATCAGGTGACCCGTTTGGGCTTCGCCGTGCCGCGCTTGGGGTGATCCGTATTCTTGATGAGGCCAAGAATAGATTTTGACCTTGCCGCCTTTCTGCATCAGATGAAAGATGAATCTGATAAATCAGCCAAGAGATATTATCATTCATGGCTGACCGCTTACAGGTTTATTGCCGTGATCGCGGGTTACGATATGATGTTGTGCGTGCCGTTGATAACGGCTGATCAATTATCTCGTTGTAATATCTTGGCCATGATTAATCGTATCAGGGTGCTTGATCAGTTTATCGATGGTGAAAATGGTAAGGCATTTATGCCGGCATGGCGGCGGGTGCATTCCATTGTGATATCTGAGCAAAGCAAATCCGAAACGGTTATATATCCGGCGTCGATCAGCAATCTGTTTGTTGATGCCAACCGAACAGCCGCTCTATGATGCAGCTAAATCCATTGATACAGGTCTGGATGATGCCACCATGCTGGCAAACATGGTGCATCTGACCCCCTGATCAATGCATTTTTTGAAGCGGTAAAGGTGAATGATGACAATCGGGATATTCGGCAGAACAGATTAAATCTGCTAGCGATGCTTGATGGTCATATCAGAATTTTTGCAGATTTGTCAGAAATTGAAGGCTAGTGTAAGAAAAGGAATATCTTATGGCGAAATGGGTTTATAGTTTTGGTCAGACCCTAACCGAAGGTTCAGCCAGTGATCGTAATCTTCTTGGTGGGAAAGGGGCTAATCTGGCTGAAATGAGTGGCATTGGGCTTACCTGTCCCGCCGGGTTTCACGCTTTCAACCGAAGTATGCACATGGTTTTATGATAATGATCGCAAATATCCAGCCGAGTTGGAAAGATCAGGTCAATGCCGCCATTGTGCAGGTAGAAAATGAAACCGGGGCGATATTTGCCGGTGCTGATAATCCGCTTCTGTTATCTGTTCGTTCCGGGGCTCGTGCATCCATGCCCGGGATGATGGATACAGTGCTAAACCTTGGGCTAAATAGTGAAACCGTCGCCGGTCTGGCAAAACGATCAGGTGACAAACGGTTTGCATGGGATTCCTTTCGCCGCTTTATTCAGATGTATAGCGATGTGGTGCTGGGGGTTGATCATGGCCTGTTTGAAGATGCCCTTGAAGACCTGAAAGCAGAGCGGAATGTCATTGAGGATACTGACCTTGATGGCAATGATTGTGAAACGCTGGTAAAAACCTATCTTGATATTGTTCGTGAAGAAGCAGGGGTAGATTTCCCCGAAGACCCGCATGAACAATTATGGGGAGCTATTGGTGCTGTTTTTGGAAGCTGGATGAATGCGCGTGCTATTACCTATCGCAAGCTCAACAATATTCCTGCCGAATGGGGGACAGCGGTTAATATTCAGGCGATGGTGTTCGGTAATATGGGTGATAATTGTGCCACTGGTGTCGCTTTTACCCGGAATCCATCAACTGGTGAAAATGCCTTTTATGGGGAGTTTCTGATTAATGCTCAGGGCGAAGATGTGGTTGCTGGTATCCGGACGCCGCGCAATCTGACCGCTTGGAAAGACAGCAAAGTGGTCTGGAACAGCTATCCATGGAAGAAGCCATGCCAGAGGTATTTGATCAACTCTGTCAGGTGCGGCAGATGCTGGAAACCCATTATCGGGATATGCAGGATATTGAGTTCACCATTCAGCAGAACAAGCTTTATATGCTGCAAACCCGTTCGGGGAAACGCACCGCTGAAGCCGCGTTGCGGATGGCGGTGGAAATGGCTGAAGAAAAATTAATCACCAAAGATGAAGCCATCATGCGTGTTGATGCCATGTCACTGGATCAGCTATTGCATCCGAAGCTTGATCCATCTGCTGATAAGATGATGGTTCTGCGCGGTCTTCCGGCATCCCCCGGAGCTGCGTCTGGCAAGGTTGTGCTAACAGCAGATAAAGCAGAAGAAATGGCCATGGCTGGCCATAAGGTTATTCTGGTTAGAATTGAAACAAGCCCCGAAGATATCCACGGCATGCATGCGGCAACCGGTATTCTGACAGCACGCGGCGGTATGACCAGTCATGCGGCTGTGGTGGCGCGTGGCATGGGACGGCCATGTGTCTGTGGAGCGGGTGATATGATTATCAACGCTGAAACAAAAATGGTTAAAATCGGCTCTCACCAGATAGCCGAAGGTGACGTCATCACTATTGATGGTGGTGCAGGTGAAGTCTATCTGGGTGAAGTGGCTACCATCCAGCCGGAATTATCAGGGGTGTTTGGCACTTTGATTTCATGGGCGGATGCGGCACGGCGAATGAAAATCCGGGCCAATGCCGAAACGCCAACTGATGCGCGTATGGCGCTGGAATTCGGTGCCGAAGGCATCGGGCTTAGCCGGACAGAACATATGTTTTTTGATGCGGAACGGATTGTTGCCGTGCGTGAAATGATTATCGCCAGCGATACCGCCGGCCGTCAGAAAGCACTGGATAAACTGTTGCCAATGCAAAGACAGGATTTTATCGAACTGTTTCAGATTATGAAGGGGCTTCCCGTGACGATCCGGTTGCTTGATCCCCTCTGCATGAGTTTTTACCGCATCATGATGATGATATGGCAGAAATAGCCAGACAGGCAGGGGTCAGTCTGGAATATGTGCGTGACCGTGCTACCAAATTGCGGGAATTAAACCCAATGCTTGGGCATAGAGGGTGCCGTCTGGCCATCACCTATCCGGAGATATGCGCCATGCAGGCACGCGCTATTTTTGAAGCTTGCGCCCATGTCACAAAGGAAACCGGTGAAATGGTTGATGTTGAAGTCATGGTTCCATTGGCGGCGACACGCCGCGAGCTGGATATCTGCCGCCAGATCATTGATGATCAGGCCGAACAGATTAGAAGCGAAACCGGCCAGCCCATTGAATATATGGTTGGCACAATGGTGGAATTGCCGCGATCATGTTTTGATTGCGGATGATCTGGCCATTGATGCCGAGTTTTTTCTTTTGGAACAAATGATCTGACCCAGACAGCCCTAGGCATAAGCCGGGATGATGCGGGACAATTTATGCGGGATTATGCAGATGCTGGCATCTATCCGCGTGATCCGTTTGTGACCATGGATATCGAAGGTGTTGGTGCGTTAGTGCAAATGGGATGTGATAAAGGCCGGAAACAACGACCGGATATCAAGCTTGGGGTTTGTGGTGAACATGGCGGTGATCCTGATTCGGTTGATTTTTTTGAAGAATGTGGTCTGGATTATGTATCCTGTTCACCTTTGCGGGTGCCAGTTGCCAGACTTGCCGCGGCTCAGGCATCGATCAGACGCCGTTAATTTCACGATAAATAACAACAAAATAAAAGCCTGCCAGAATCACTGGCAGGCTTTTTTCATGTAGGGGGCAGATATTAATCTTTGGTGATTTTCTTTGCCTTTGCGCCTGCGCCACCATTATCAGATGTGATACTGATTTTGCGTGGTTTCATGGCTTCCGGCACTTCACGTTGCAGATCAATATGAAGCAAACCGTTTTTCATGCTTGCGCCATCTATTTCAATGAAATCAGCCAGCTGAAAACGGCGTTCAAAGCTGCGTCCGGCGATACCGCGATAAAGATAGGTTTTTGCCTTATCTTTCTGGTCATCCTGTTTGCCACGAATAATCAGCATCTGATCATGAACCGTGACATCGATATCTTCTTCCCAAAACCAGCAACGGCCATGGTAATTCTGTAACTATCATTGCCATGCTTTTCGATGTTATAGGGGGGCCAGTTTGACTGGCTATCCAGATTGCTACCAGTCATCAGATTGTCGACCAGATTGGCCATACGGTCAAATCCGATAGCGGAACGGAAAACAGGGGTTAAATCAAGTGCATTCATGTGCATCCTCCTTAAAGCAATGCGTCCTGCTCTTGCCAGAGCAGAAGAGATCAATAATGGGCAAGAAACGATACGATTGTCATCAGACCAATAGCCCGTTCATTGCCATTGACACCATCATGGCTGTCAACAAATCTTATATATGAAACGAAAATATCGATTACAAGAGCCTGCAATCTTATTAATGAAACCTGAAATGATTATCAAGGGCGGCTGGCAGGAAATCGAGCAGTGATTATTTGCGTGCCAAGACCAGCAAAACGCTTATTAAAGCGGGCAACCTGACCACCGGAATCAACAATACGGTGCTGGCCAGTCCATGCCGGATGCGATTTCGGATCAATATCCAGACGAATGACATCACCTTCTTTGCCCATGGTGGAACGTGTTTCATATTCAGTGCCATCGGTCATAATGACTTTGATCATGTGGTAATCTGGGTGAATATCTTTTTTCATCGTAAAAATCCCTGTCACAATTTTTGTCCGGTGAAAGGACATGAGAACACGCGGATATATAGCCAAATCAGCGCAAGCATGCAAGCCTAATCTGATGATTTTCCTGCGACCAATTATCTTTTGCCTTTTCAGGCAAAACAGTTAAGACATGATATTATGGTTTCACATTCAGAACATAGCAATGCTCAGGCATCGTCTGATACCCGTATAGAACAAGAAAATACGGCTGGTAAGACAGGTGTCATTGCCTCCATGCGCGTATTCTGGCCATGGATTGTTCCTCATAAAAAACAGATTATTCTGGCCTTGCTATCTATTCTGCTGGTTGCGGTGGCGTTGTTATCCCTCGGACGCGGGATTGCGTTACTGGTCGATTCGGGCTTTGGTCAGGGTGAGGAATCTTTACTCCGTCGGGCAGTCATGATCTGTGTTGGTATTACCGCGCTTCTGGCCTTGGGCAGTTATATGCGCACGGTATTGATCAACCGAGTGGCAGAACGGGTGATATCTGATATTCGCAAAGCTATGTTCCGTCACATGATCGGATTATCGACATCATGGTTTGAAAGCCGGCGGCGTGGTGATCTGATCTCAACCTTTGCCACCGATACCACCATGATTCAATCCATTCTGGCATCAAGTATGTCTATGGCGGCGCGTAAATGTCCTGCTTTTGTTTGGCGGGTTGATTATGGTTATTCTGACCTCACCCAAACTGACTCTTGTTATACTGGGGTTGTGCCATTGGTGGTGGTGCCATTGGTGGTCATTGGCCGTATGTTGCGGCGGCAGTCACGAATTGCTCAGGATAGGATTGCTGATCTGTCTGTTGAAATCGAAGAAAGCCTGTCCTCTATTGATGATATTCTCGCTTTTGGCCGTGGTGATATTATGGTCAGGCGGTTTGAGCAGGCGGCAGAAAATAGCTTTAACGCGTCCCGCAAACGGATTTTGTTGCGCGGCATCATGAGCGGTATGGTGATCTTTCTGGTGTTTGCCGCCATTACCTTTATTTTATGGCTTGGTGGGCTTGATTTACTAAGAGGTGAAATCAGCGCTGGCGATTTATCGGCATTTGTTTTCTATGCCGCGCTGGTGGCAACATCAGTGGGGGCTTTGTCTGATATTGGCGGGGAATGGCAACGGCTGGGCGGCGCTGCCGAACGGATAGCAGAACTGCTTAAACAGAATGACTATCTGGCCGAGCCGCAAACACCGATTGCTTTTCCCGAACAGTTATCAGCAGAACAGGCAGAACATTTTATTACATTTGATCAGGTAACCTTCAGTTATCCAACACGTCTGCATCAAGCATCGCTAGACCATTTGAGTTTCACGGTCAAACAGGGGGAAACGGTTGCTATCGTTGGTGAGAGTGGGGCAGGGAAAAGCACCATTTTCAAAATGCTACTCCGGCTTTATGATCCTGATTGCAGGAAATATCAGTATTGGTGGTGTTGACCTGAAAGATATGACAACAGATGATGTGCGGGGGCATATGGCAGTGGTGCCGCAAAACGCCTCTCTGTTTTCGTCGTCTGTATATGACAATATTGCATTTGGTAAACCTGATGCGTCACCCGCAGACATTGAACAGGCGGCTGAGGAAGCCCATGCCGATACCTTTATTGCAGACCTGCCCCAAGGCTATGACACCCTGATCGGGGAAAAGGGCGTTCAGTTATCTGGTGGTCAGCGGCAACGGCTGGCTATCGCCAGAGCCCTGTTAAGAGATGCTCCCATTCTGTTACTTGATGAAGCCACTTCCGCGCTGGATTCATCGTCAGAACAGAAAGGTTCAGTCCGCGCTGATGCATCTCATGCAGAACCGGACAACGATTGCCATTGCTCACCGGCTTTCCACGGTGATTAATGCGGATCGATATTCTGGTGATGGATAATGGCCAGCTAGTGGCATCAGGTGATCATGATACTTTACTGGCAACATCCCCCATTTATCATAAACTGGCTTCACTTCAATTTATGACTGGCCTTAATCATTAACAGATATCAGCTGTCCGGTCAGATAGGTCTGGCCCAGTAGATGTGATAATTCCACATCCGTCTGAAAGCCGGATTGATCATATGGCGGCAGATCACGGATATTCAAAACACCAGTAGAGTCAAGCGGGATATCAATATTTGGTGTTTTAAGCGTTCATCTCAATGGTTGCCGGATTTAAGAATAGTGCTTACGGCTTACCAAAGGATTTGCTGATCCGGCCGCTGAGGGTGAACATCTTCGCATCATCTTGCAGACGAATATGATCAATGGATATGTCTTTGGAATAATGATTGATATCAATGACCACATTACCGTTAAATCCCACCCCGTCGCAATAAAGGCCATAACAATCCAGATGCATCTGTCCATTGGTATCAAAATGATAGATATCTGGATTGATCCATCATCATGAAAGGGCCGGTATTTATAGACTTTATCAGATGTGGTGATATCGCTGATCATGGATAAATCCTGTTGCTATTGATTAACAATGATCATTAAGCGTGCCTGCAATATCTGGTCTAGGTTTGCTGATAATTGCCTCATGGGTTTTGAATAACCGCATATTCTAATGGTGCGGTGGTATGATCTAACGCGGTCAGATGGGCATTACATGAGAAACAATAAAGGCAGGCATGGTTATAATCAGATAGCCATAGATAGATAAGGGATTTTCACATTCATCACTATCCAAAAGTATTATTATTTATACTTAAGAAGGATTTTGTGATCGTGTCACCCGTCTTGTCAATTTAAATTCGATGCGCCGGTTTTTAGCCCGTGCTTCTGCCGTATCGGAAAGATCAATCGGCTGGAACTCACCATATCCGTTTGCTGCCAGACGTTTAGGGTCAATCCCTTTTCCATCAGATAGCGCACAACAGATAAGGCTCTAGCTGTGGATAACTCCCAGTTATCACTAAACTCATTGGTAAATATGGGCAGATTATCTGTGTGACCATCAACTTGAAGCACCCAGTCAATATCATCGGGAATCTGTGCGGTTAACTGTTTTAACGCATCTGCCAGTTGGTTTAACTGTATTTCGCCTTCGCTGCCAATATCTGCTGATCCAAGGGCGAACAGCACTTCAGACTGAAAACAAAACGATCACCAACAATGGTAATATCTGTTCGGTCTTCCAGCAATCACGAAGGCGACCAAAAACTCTGACCGGAACCGGCTAAGCTCAGCCACCTTGTTTGATAGCGCTTCGTTCAACTGTTTGGTCAGATTGGCGGTAACCTGCTTTGCTTCACGGCGCTTCTTCGGTTTTTTCATCTAGTAAGTGCCTGTAATTCTTCCAGCCGCTGCTGAAGGGTAAGCATAGCCGTTGTCATTTCCAGAACCTCATTCCGGCTTGCCATCAAATCACGTTCACTTTGATCATAATCAGCCAGTATAGTGACAATGCGGTCTTCCATCGCCGCTAACCGTGCTTCCAGATCAGATATCTCCGCATTGGCGGTGGCTTCGGCATCTTCCGCACTAGCAACCCGGATTGTCAGCATATCGATATTCTGTTCCAGTGAAGCCAGTTTTTCCAGCAGTAAATCCCGCTCGGCTATCAGCTTGGCTTTATCTGCTTCCAGACTGTCACGGGTAACGGTCAATGTATCCTTATCGGCGGAAAGGGCATCACGTTCAGCCAGTGAGAGTGAGTTTTTCATCTTCAAGGATAAGCAAAGCCTTTTCCATGGCGGCTAATCTGTCTTCTAGGGTGAGCGCATTGGCATAGCTTTCATCCAGGGCGATCTGTAACTGCTGGCGTTTTAATGATAAGGCATCATTTTCCTGACGTTCCATATTTAAAAGAGTCGTGAGTTCATTAAGTTCAATCCGTAATTCTGTCAGGGTTTCATCCTGACCAAAAAGCCGCTGTGCCAGATTGATCTGGATCAGAAAAAACACCATCAACACGAAAATAATGACCATGAGCAATGTCGCTAGACCATCAACAAAGCCTGGCCAGATTAATCCCGGGTCACGCAATGATGAACGACGCGCCAAAGCCATTAATTTGCCTTTCGGGAAATAGCGGCAACAGCACGCGATAAGGCGCGTAACTCGGTTGTCATGGCATCAATCACCTCTTTGCGGTCGCTAGCCATATTATGTGCCAGAACAGATATGGATTGTTGTAAGGAATCCAATCCTTCGGCAACCATCTGATTCTGATTTTGTTGCTGGCGCAGTGCTGCCAGGCGTTTTATTCACTTCTTGAATGTGGAAGCATCTGGCCGCGTTCATGTTCGGATTTGCTGATATGGCGGGTTAATTCCAGCATCCGGTCAGCGGCTTCTTCGGATAATCCCATAGAAATGGCTGGATCAAGCCCATCCTGACCGCCATCACTGAAACGCGCCATGGTGGATAGCCAGTCTTCAAGATCAGAATAGAACCGGCTTGATGCTTGTCCTAATTGCAGATCAAGAAAACCAAGTATCAATGATCCGGCCAGTCCGAACAGAGATGAAGAAAACGCCGTTGCCATCCCTGATAGGGGGCATCCAGCCTGTTTTGAACTCTTGCATTAATTTGCCGAAATCAGCTGTTTCCGTATCTATGCCCGATACAACAAATCCAACGGCCTGAATGGTTTCAAGCAAGCCCCAGAATGTCCCAAGAAGCCCCAGAAAGACAAGCAGACCAATCAGATAGCGTGAAATCTCACGGCTTTCATCCAGCCTGACCGCAACACCATCCAGAACTGATCGCATACTCTGGGCAGACATATTGTTGGTCAGCCGGTTTTCATCGGAAAACATAACAGCGACAGTGGCCAGCAGACTAGGCTTGCCGCCGCGCGGCCGGATTGATATGAGGTCTGAATAAGCCCGAACGCATCCCATGCATCCACCGGTATTCAGGTAAAAGCCGGGACGTCTGGCGGAAAATGAAAGACAATACCAATGACCAACACCATCAGAATAATGCTATTTATCACCGGATTGCCAAAAAATGCCCATGATAGAGGGGCATAAAGCAGGCCGATTATCGTCATGATAACCAGAAGAAATATCATCATGCGGATGATATATCGTGTTGGGTAACTCATCATTGCCTCCACTAATGCCTTTTTACAGTATAACAGATATAATTTGGCAATAATGTGAAATGAACAAGATTTATTTTTGACGGCTATTTTTCAACATTTTCAATAGCCCGGAATGCATGGTGCTATTCCCTGCCACGATATTGCCAGATTCCAGCACCTTACTTCTGGCCTGATGGTCGGATACCATGCCGCCTGCTTCGCGGACAATGATCACTCCTGCCGCAATATCCCAGATATCCAGCTCATGTTCCCAGAACCCATCGACACGTCCAGCGGCAACCCATGCCAGATCAAGCGCGGCTGATCCCATGCGGCGCACCCCAGATGACGACCCCATGACGGTTTTAAGTTCATTCAGATAAAGCGCATGGTGATCTTCTGAACCGCGCCCCATAAAGGGAATGCCTGTCGCAAAGAGCGCTTCATCAAGTCGCTTACGGCCAGCAACACGAATGCGACGATCATTGAGAAATGCCCCTTTTCCTGCTTCGGCAAAAAAGAATTCATTCTTTAATGGATCAAACCCCGCGCCAGCAATTAATTTACCACCCTGTTTAAGGGGTTTGTCGATAACCGCAATGGAAATCGAAAAATGCGGAATGCCGTGAATATAGTTGGTTGTGCCATCAAGGGGATCAATAATCCATGATGGGCCATCGGTTTCAGCAGGCGCAACAACGCCGCCTTCTTCCATGATGAAACCCCATCCCGGGGCGCGCCTTTGATAATTCGGCAACAATGGTTTTTTCAGCATCCAGATCAGCATTAGATACAAAATCGGCAACACCCTTGCGCGATACCTGAAGATTTTCAACCTCACCAAAATCACGGATGAGCCCACGGGCGGCCTTTTCGGCCGCCATCCTGATCACGTTAATAAGCGCTGATTGCGCCATGATATTTTCCTTTCAGTGATGGTGATAACAGGTCAGTCTTTTGCCCGTTCCACATATGTGCCATCTTCTGGTTTGATGACGATGCGCGTTCCCGCTTCGATAAATGGCGGTACCATGATCTTGATATCCCCATCTACAATGGCTGGCTTATAACTGGATGAAGCGGTCTGTCCTTTGATGACAGCATCGGCTTCAAGCACTTCTACTATCACGGTATCAGGCAATTGGATAGAAATAGGTTCGGATTCATGGCTGTTGATTGTCACGGTCATGCCATCTTGCAGATATTTTGCCTGTTCGCCGACCATCTGTTGCGGAACAGCAACCTGTTCAAAACTGGTTTGATCCATAAAGATCAGATTGTCACCATCTTCATAAAGATATGTGGCATCAGATTCGGTAAGGATCACCCGTTCCACGGTTTCAGAAGACCGGAAACGTTCATTTAGTTTTGTGCCATCACGAATATCACGCAATTCGACCTGTGCAAATGCGCCACCTTTACCTGGTTTGACATGTGAGATTTTTACCGCCACCCAGAGCCGTTGATTATGTTCGATGACATTTCCGGGGCGAATGGCATTACCGTTTAATTTCATGGAATGATCCTTTATGCTTTGCCTTTATAGATATCAATGATGGTATTGAGCAGGGCCAGTGCCTCTTCGCGTGGACGCTGGAACGTATTTCTGCCAATGATGGAACCGGTTGCACCACCATCTCTTAATTGACGAATTTCATTCAGCAAGCCGTCTGTATCCTTGGCGGCACCGCCAGAAAAAACAACCATCCGGCGACCATTGAAACAGCTCTGGACAATATGGCTAATCCGTTCGGCCAGGGATGCAGATGCCACATCATGCTTTTCATACACTTGTCTGGCTGCATCCTGTTCCAGATATGCTGTTGGTGGTTTCACCTTGATGATATGTGCCCCCAGAAGCGCGGCCATATGCGCGGCATAGGCGCAAATATCAAATCCGGTTTCCCCATCCTTGCTTAATGCGCCACCGCGCGGATATGACCATAACACAACAGCCAGACCAAGAGCTTTGGCTTCTGCGGCCATATCCTGAAATTCTGTCATCATATCAAATGCCGCATCTGATCCCGGATAAATCGTATAGCCAATCGCACTACATCCGAGCCGCAAGGCTTCGCTGACAGAACCGGTGATGGCCTGAGTTGGAGCAGAACCAGACTGGGCGAGAGAGTTTGAAGAGTTCACTTTGAGGATGGTCGGTATCTGACCGGCGAAACGATCTGCCCCTGCTTCCAGCATGCCCAGAGGGGCAGCATAGGCGGATAGACCGGCATCAATCGCCAGTTGATAGTGATAATGCGGGTCATAAGCGGCCGGATTAGGCGCAAAGCTTCGGGCAGGGCCATGTTCAAAACCCTGATCAACAGGAAGAATAACCAGTTTTCCAGTGCCGCCCAGTTTACCCTGCATCAGTATTCTTGCCAGATTAGCCTTAACGCCGGGGCTATCGGATTCATAACAATCAAGGATTTGTCGCACATTTCTGGTCATCTTCATGATTAATTCTCCATTATTCCCGCATCAGATAAGACTTATACATGGTCATAGATCAAAAATCAGCCCATCCGTCAATTGGCAGAAGCATATGATAGCATTCTTTTTTATCTTTATGTGCTGAAGCATTGACGTGGGCATCTTAAACTCTTTATTGTTTTGTTAATAGAAGTATGGCAAGTAAATATCAGTAGATAAATCATATTTCTGCTTTGGGCGCGTTTCTAATAATCGTTGAAATGCTTTATAATTTAGCCCGAATATCAAGGTTTGGAAAGAAAGTCCGCGAATGAGTGCCAGACTCGAACATGCCCTGAAAAAATTATCCGATGCGCTTGGCACATTGGAAAGTAGCGTTGCTGAACTGCCAGCTATGCCAGCTTCCGAGTCTGATCATGATAATCTGAAACAACATATTCAGGACATTGAAGCCATGATGGCAGAAGCTATTGCCCTGCTTGAACAGACATCACCCGGGGACGCATAGACCATGACCGAAGGTAGAGTGACCATAACTATCAATGGCAATAATTACCCATTGGCATGTAATCCCGGTGAAGAAGAACATATCAAGGCTCTGGCAGCACGTCTTGATGAAACCGCGCGGCAAATTGCTGATGGTAATAGCTCGATAAACGAATCGCGTCTTTTGGTCATGATGGGATTAATTCTGGCAGACCGTTTGAATGAAGTTGAAAATAATATGGCTGCTTCTGCCGAAGAAAAACCCGTTCAGACATCAGAAACAGATCATGATAAGATTATTGCCAGCATCGAAAGTGTAACGGCGCGGATCGAACGGCTTGCATCCCAGATCAAGCCGCATTAAACCTTTTTCTGTAGCTGGAATATGCGTCAGGTAAATTAATCCCTGGGGCCATAACATTACTCTCGGGAGTTGCCGCTGATCAGGTTGCGGCCTGATTATTGTGACACCCACCTGCTTTGCAGGCCACAGAGGATAATGAGACCAACGGTATTCTGGCTACACATTATATCTGTCATTTTTGCCTTATAACTAAGGATGCTAGCCATATGACCGCTAACCATATGAACCAAGGTCAAACAGATACCGCCCTGATGGAAGAAAAGGCAAGGTTGAGGAAAAGCCAGTCAGCGCATCGGAAAATGCTTAGGGATAATGATCCGGAAGCGGCGCAGAAACTGGCGGATCAGGCAATGGCCTTGATCACATGGGCAACAGATCAACATCTCTTTGATGGTTGCACAGGGAATCAGACAGATCATAAGCTGATGATTGCTGGCTACTGGCCTATCCGGACAGAAATGAACCCTCTTGCCCCTGATGGCGGCATTATGTGATGCTGATGACAGAATCGAAACCTGCCTGCCGGCCACACCAAAGCCGGAAACACCGCTGGTTTTTCATCAATGGCGGATGGGCGATACGCTGATCGATGGGCTCTATGGAACGTCAGAACCATCACCAGATGCGCCGTTGGTAATCCCCCAGTTGATTCTGGCACCGCTTCTGGCCTTTGACCGGCTACGCTACCGGCTTGGTTACGGTGGTGGGTTTTATGATCGTACTCTTGCCAGTATTCGCCAAAACAAGGGACAGACGGTCATGGCGGTGGGGATTGCCTATGCCGGACAGGAGGTTGCCGCTATTCCTGTTGGAACCTATGATGCGGCTCTGGATGCCATATTGACCGAACAGGGGTTTATGGCGCAGAAGGGTTTTGGAACAGGACGCTGGGTAAAAGAAAGGCAGATCAGGTGCGAATATTATTTTTAGGTGATGTTGTTGGTCGGGCGGCCAGACAGAAAGTGATAGAGTGCGTTCCGGATATTCGAGCAGAACTGGCCGCTGATTTCGTGATTGTTAATGTGGAAAACTCTGCTGGTGGATTTGGCGTGACGCCGGATATCGCAGACAGTTTTCTGGCCGTGGGGGTAGATGCCATGACCACGGGCAATCATGTCTGGGATAAGCGTGAGATTTTTGCATATATTGATAGAGAACCACGTCTGATCCGCCCCATCAACATGCCGGAAGGGACATCAGGCAGGGGCATGGTGACGGTGACCAATGATGCCGGTTTGCGGCTGACCATTATCAATGCCATGACCAATCTGTTTATGGCACCGAACGAACCTATGTTTCCGGCCTTATCTGCCTGTCTTGATACCATGCAGCTAAAAGAAGATACGGATGCTATCATGATTGATGTACATGGTGAGGCCACCAGCGAGAAAAATGCTGCCGGATTGCTCTATGATGGCCGGGTTTCCATGGTGGTTGGCACGCACACCCATATACCGACAGCTGATCACCGTATTCTGCCCAAAGGCACCGCTTATATGACAGATGTTGGCATGTGCGGGGATTATACCTCGGTGATTGGCATGAATGCGGAAGCGGCAATCGGACGCTTTATTGGTGAAGATGGTGGCAAGTTGAGCGTGGCCATGGGTGAACCATCTCTGAGCGGGATCATTGTTGACACTGATGATGACACTGGTCTGGCAACACATATTACCCTTTCCGGCGTGGCGGGACGCTATCGCAGACATGATGCAAATATGATCATATGGCGGCGGTTGGGCTGGTATAATTCGCGCATACCGTATATAGTGTCTTGATGATAATATAATACCATATTAGCCAAGCAATATTAGCCAAGCAATTGACGAAGGAAGACGAAGTAATGGCAGGCCATTCCAAATTCAAGAATATCATGCACCGCAAAGGGGCACAGGATGCCAAGCGGGCAAAAAAATTCACACGTCTGATCAAGGAATTAGCTGTCGCCGCCAAGGGTGGCACAGACCCCGAAGGCAATCCCCGCTTGCGTACCGCGTTACTGGCATGTCGTGGTGCAAATATGCCAAAGGATAATATTGATCGTGTCCTGAAAAAAGCCGAAGGTGGTGATGGCGAACAATATGATGAAATTCGCTATGAAGGCTATGGCCCCGGCGGTGTGGCAGTGATTGTTGAAGCCCTGACCGATAATCGCAACCGCACAGCATCCGAAGTGCGCGCCACATTCAACAAATATGGCGGTAATCTAGGTGAAACCGGCAGTGTCAGTTTCATGTTTGATCGGGTCGGGCAAATCCTCTATCCCCATGATGTGGCTGATGATGAAGCCATGTTTGAAGCAGGGCTGGATGCCGGTGCTGATAACGTGGAAAGTGATGATAACGGGCATGAAATCACCACGGCTGTTGAAGATTATAACAATGTGCGTGAAGCCCTGGAAAAACATTTTGGCACACCTGAAGAATCCGACCTGACATGGAAGCCGCATAACACCACCCCGATTAACGAAGATCAGGCACAAACATTCATGAAACTGATGGATGCGCTTGATGATCTGGATGATGTACAGAATGTTGCTTCTAACGTTGATATCCCCGAAGATATCATGGCAAAGATGAATGGATGATGAACAGGGCAGGGCAAACACGCTGATAACATTATCACGTCAGAAAGGCTGATCATGCAGATATGTGGCATTGACCCGGGGCTTAGGTCCACAGGCTGGGGGATTATTCGGCTTGATGGCAATCGCCTGATCTGGATAGCTGATGGGATGATCCGTCCTGATCCGGATATGACCATGCCGGAACGCCTTAATCATATCAGAACAGGCTTGGCTGATGTGATCAGCACCTATCAGCCTGACCGTGCCGCTATTGAAGAAATTTTTGTTGCAAAAAATGCCGCCTCGGCACTGAAACTGGGTATGGCCAGAGGAGTGGCCATTGTGACTCTGGCAGATGCCGGTCTTTCGGTGGATGAGATATCGGCAAGGCGCGTCAAACAGAATATAACCGGATCAGGCCGTGCCGATAAAAATCAGGTTTCGGCGATGGTATCACGATTGCTGAATATCACGCCATCAGGGGCTGATGCTGCCGATGCGTTAGCTGTTGCTATTTCCGCATCTAATGAAACGAGCCTTAACGGCAAATGATGATCAGGCATCTGTTACCGATAGGCTTGGTTATGCCATTTCAGCGGCGCTGGCACGACAGGGAGGCCAATCATGATTGCCATGTTACATGGCCAGATTTTCGCCATGGGGGAGGCCGATTGCATCATCAATGTTGGCGGTGTTGGTTATCAATGCCAGATGACACGCCGATGCCTTGAACGTCTGGGACAGATAGGGGATGAGGTCACGGTATATATCGATACAAGCATCAAGGATGACAGCATCACCTTAACCGGATTTTCTGATCTGGAAATTAAGGCCACTTGGAAGCTTCTGCAATCTGTTCAGGGTGTCGGAATGAAAGCGGCGTTATCCATTCTTTCTGCCCTTACCCCTGATGATGTCATGCTGGCCATTGCCGCATCTGATAAGGCTATGATCTGTCGGGCGGATGGTGTTGGCCCAAAACTGGCACAACGGATTATCAATGAACTGGCGGATAAGGTATCCAGCCTGCGCCTGCCACAGCTGGCCAGCAGGGTATATCCGGTGCGATGCCTGCCGCTGGTGATCCCGTGCTTGGCGGATGCTGTTTCGGCCTTGGTTAATCTGGGCTATGGACGGGCAGAAGCGCATCAGGTGACAGCGGAATTAATCAGCAGTCTGGATCAGCCTAGTCTGGAACAAGTCCTGCCGGAGGCACTTAAGCGACTAGCAGAAGGAGTCCGGCGGTGACAAGAGAAGAAACAGACCGGCTGATCAGTCAGACAGCACAGCAGGGCGATGACAGTTTACGGCCATCTTCCTTGCGTGATTTTATTGGCCAGCCATCCGGGCTTCAGAATATGGAAACCTTTATCAAGGCGGCTGGTATGCGGGGTGAAGCCATGGATCATGCTTTGCTTCATGGCCCGCCGGGGCTTGGTAAAACAACACTGGCACAGATTATATCACATGAACTGAAGGTCGGGTTTAGAGCTACCTCAGGGCCGGTCATTTCCAAGGCTGGTGATCTGGCGGCGTTGCTGACCAATCTGCAACCCCGTGATGTGTTATTTATAGATGAAATTCATCGGCTTAATCCCGCTGTTGAAGAAGTGCTTTATCCAGCCATGGAAGATTTTCAGCTTGATCTGATCATTGGCGAAGGCCCGTCGGCGCGATCTGTCCGGATTGATCTGCCGCCATTCACCTTGGTAGGTGCAACCACACGCTCAGGCTTGCTGACAACGCCATTGCGGGATCGTTTTGGTATCCAGATGCGGATGGAATTCTATTCGGAAGCCGATTTGCAAACTATTCTGATGCGACTGGCCGGAAAGCTGGATATGCCGCTTGCCCCCGAAGGCGCACTTGAAATTGCCAGACGGTCACGCGGAACCCCCCGTATTGCTGGCCGCCTGTTAAGGCGTGTCCGCGATATCGCCATGATTAATCAGGACGGACAGGTGAATCAGACTGTTGCTGATAAAGCCCTATTATCACTTGATGTTGATGCTTCTGGTCTGGATGCGATGGATAGACGCTATTTGCAGGGCATGGCTGAACATTATGGCGGTGGGCCTGTCGGGGTGGAAACATTAGCCGCTATACTGGCAGAACAACGTGATGTTCTTGAAGAAGTCATTGAACCCTATCTGATGCAGATAGGATTGATCATGCGAACCCCGCGCGGCCGTTGCCTGTCGCAGGCAGGGTGGAATTATATTGGTCTGACGCCGCCTAAAGGCGCCCAGCTTGATCTGATTGATACAATGATTGCGGCTGTCGATGATGAATAGACCAGATGCCCTATCACTAAATGGCTGGATGGAAGCTCATACGCATATTTATCCATTAAAAGTGCAGTACGAAGATACCGATGCAGGCGGGGTTGTCTATCATGCGAATTATCTGAATTACGCTGAACGTGCCCGTAGCGCAGGATTTACCCTAATGGATATCAATCAACAGGAACGGCTAGCAGATGGCAAAGCATTTGTTGTTGCCGGGCTTGATATCAAATACCATAAACCTGCCCGATTGGGTGATGTGATTAAAGTCGTCACTACAACAGAACATATGACAGGCGTTCGGATCATATTGAACCAGCATATCATGACAGATGCAGATATGTTGCTGGCCACGCTCAGGGTGACTGTTGTCTATGCCAGTCTGAAAGGCCAGCCCATTCGTCTGGATGCCTATACTAAAAATAAAATCCTTGCCACCATGCCGCCACAAAATCATGGCATTACCCATTAGCTGGAGTTTTGCTCCAATATCTTAGAAGAGGAAGATAATGGCTACTGAAACAACCAATCTCGTTTTATCGGATCAGGAATTATCCATCTGGGGTCTGTTCTTACAGGCTGATATTATTGTCAAACTGGTCATTTTATTGCTGGTAGTTGCATCCATATGGAGCTGGTCAATCATCATAGATAAAATCCGCACATTGCGATTGCAGAATGCGCTTGCGGATGAATTCGAAGATGTATTCTGGTCAGGAGAACATATTGATCGCATTTATGATCGCCTAGGGGGACAGCCTGACGGCATAATGGCCAGTGTTTTTGTTGCCGCCATGCGGGAATGGCGGCGGGTGAGTGGTAAAGCTATTCGCCAGCCTGGACAGATTGTTTCCTCTGCTAATCGCATTGACCGCAATATGGAAGTCACCATGTCGCGGGAAATGGAACAGATGGAAAAAGGCATGACATTTCTGGCATCGGTTGGATCAGTGGCGCCTTTTGTCGGTTTGTTCGGAACCGTATGGGGGATTATGAATTCCTTTCAGGCGATTGCCATATCTAAAAACACCAGCCTTGCGGTTGTTGCCCCCGGTATTGCAGAAGCCCTATTTGCCACGGCATTGGGGCTTGTGGCCGCAATACCTGCTGTTGTTGCCTATAATCGGTTCAATGCACGGATTGATGCACTGGGCGCACGGGTTGACCGGTTTTCTGGTGAGTTTTCATCAATGCTAAGCCGCCAACTTGAAGAAGGGTAAGCGCTATGGGCATGCAGATAAATGGCCAAAGTCGTTCATTCGGAAAACGTAGCAGAAAACGCCCCATGAGTGATATTAACGTCACGCCATTTGTTGATGTTATGCTGGTTTTGCTAATTGTCTTTATGGTTACCGCACCATTGCTAACCGTTGGGATTCCGGTTGAACTTCCTGAAACCAAGGCCAGTGATACCCTAAGCGATGATCAGGCGCCTCTGGTGATCACGGTACAGGAAGATGGTGTTATCAATCTGCAGAAAAAAGCGATGGAAGCGGATATTCTGGTGGCCAGATTACAGGCTATCATCGTGGAAAACCCAACGGTCGAAGTCTATGTTCGCGGTGATCGTGATGTGTCTTATGGCACCGTAATCGGGGTCATGGATATGATTAAATCGGCAGGAATAGCGCAAGTTAAGCTGGTAACAAAAATAGCGGATGAGTCCTGACACCAATGCTTAAAGCTTTCCATTTCCGTTCATCTCTAGGGCTTTCGGTTTTGCTCCATCTTTTGGTGGTGGCCATGTTTGTTGTCAGCTTGCCATGGTTTTCGAAATCGCCACTGGATACAATCCCTACTCTGACAGCGGAAATTGTTGATATCGTGCCAGTGACCAATCTGGATGAAGGTTTGCCGGGACAGACTAAAGATAATAGCGCAAAAGATGATGTGGATCAGCAGGTTAGTGACCAGACGCCAGCCGCTGCCGCCGCACCTGCACCGCCACCACCACCTGCTCCCCCACCACCGCAACAAGAAACCGAACAACCCAAAAACCTGACCCTGTTGATGTGCCATTGCCGCAGGATCAACCAAAAGATGAGGCGATTGCATTAAATGTTGTGCCGGAAAAGGATGAGGTGCCGCCACCTAAACCCAAGGCAGAACCGCAAGAATCCAACACTACACCAGCACCGGTTGTCCCACCGAAAGCTAAACCCAAGGAAACCATAGTGACAGAGGCACCACCAAAAAAACAACCAAAGCTCAAGACAGATGATATCGCATCCTATCTGAAGAATGATCAGAATAAGGAAAAGTCAAAAAATGAAGTTGGACTTCAGATACAGAACCTGCTTGATGAAGCCCAGAGTCAGCTGAAGCCAGAAGATCAGGATGAAAAAACAAGAAAACCAAAGAGCAGGATGACACTAAATCAAATCAGAATTTATCTGATCTGCTGGATGAAACACTACGCGATAATGCCGGTCAGGCTCTTAATACCAATAACAATAGTGATGGCGCGTTAGGGGCAGATATTGTTACTCTCTTAAAAGCGGCTATTCAGCCATGCTGGAATCCGCCATCTGCTATCGAAGGCGCAAGCACCCTTATTGTTGACATAATTGTAGATTTTAATGAAGACGGTGAAGTGATAAGAGTAAAGTTTAAGGATACCATACGTTATACAACTGATGAAAGGTTCAGATTGGCAGCAAATGCGGCTGAACGTGCGTTTAAAGAATGTAGCCCGTTTATTCCACCGCTTCCACCTGAGCAGTTCGAGAAATGGAAAACATTACCGTTCCGGTTTGATCCGCGAGGGTTTTTGACATGATGATGAGCAGTTTTATCAAAGGAACACACATGATACCAACACGCATGATTTCATTATGGGCAGGTCGCTTATATAGGAGCTAGCTATTCTGCTATTATTCGTATCATCCGCATTGGCGCAATCCGATACGGAAGTGATCACCATCACCGAAGGAAATGTTGAACCTACCCCAATCGCTATAACGGATTTTATTGGCCCAGACGGCCAGCCAACTGATATCGGCCGTGATATTGCATCTATCATATCAAATGATCTGGAAGGTTCTGGCCTGTTCCGTCCGTTATCTCAGGCGGCGTTTTTTGCCCCCCTAGCGATGTCACGGAACGTCCGGATTTTGCTGACTGGCGTCCGATAGGTGCTAGTGCCTTGCTGATTGGCCGCGCCTTTTATAACGCTGATAATATGATCGAGGTTGAGTTTTATCTCTGGGATGTGTTACGCGCCGAACTGATAGCTGCTGGTTCAGGCAGTGTTGCTGATAAAGGCAAGCGCCGTATTTCGCACCAGATTGCCGATGTTGTGTACAAAAAATGGACAGGTGATGATGGGTATTTTGATACGCGCATTGTCTATGTCGCTGAAAGCGGCCCTGTCGAAAGACGGATTAAGCGGTTAGCCATTATGGATCAGGATGGGCATAATCATATCTATCTGACCGATGGTTCATCCCTTGTTTTGACTCCGCGGTTCTCGCAAACGGTTCAGGAAATTGCCTATCTGAACTACTTTAATGATGACCCAAATGTCTATTTGCTGGATATTCAATCTGCTAATTCGGAATTGCTGGGATCTTTTCCGGGGATGAGCTTTGCCCCGCGGTTTTCCTATGAAGGTAAGACCCTGATCATGAGTCTGGCACGCAGTGGGGTTACCAATATTTTTGCGATGGATTTATCCACCCGACAAACAACGCAATTGACGAATACACCTTTCATTGATACCTCGCCATCCTATTCACCAGATGATAGCCGGATTGTTTTTAATTCTGACCGTTCTGGTAGCCAGCAGCTCTATGTGATGGATAGCGATGGTGGCAATGTTCGGCGGATCAGTCGCGGTAAAGGGCGTTATGCCACCCCGTATGGTCGCCGCGTGGTGATATTATAGCCTTTACGAAAATGTATAGAGGCCAGTTTTATATTGGCGTGATGAATGTTGATGGAACAGGAGAAAGATTGCTGGCTAAAGGCTTTCTGGTTGAAGCACCAACATGGGCGCCAAATGGTCGTGTCCTGATGTATTTTAAGCAATATCCCACAAATTCTGATGGTACGGGAGGCGAAAGCTATCTTTACCGGATCGATATAACAGGATTTAACGAACGCCGTATCATCACGCCGGAAGGGCGTCAGACCCGGCCTGGTCACCATTTTTGCCCTAAAGGTTACCCTTTAAAGGACATATGAAGAAACCTCTTAAAGAACAAGGTCTGATCCCTTTACGTCCAAGGCATTATCAATAAATCCTTCTCATTGTAATTTTTTTAGGGTATTGTCTTGAATAATCTTGCATTTTAGGATAAAGAGTTTTTGTAATAAATTAACCGATTTCGGTCATAATCAGGAGAAATTTAATGTTCCTTCGTCTATCAACATTGCTGGCTGCGGTTTTTCTGCTTGCCGCTTGTGAAACTGCACCAAATGCCACCGGTGATGCTGCTGGGACAGCTGCTTCTGGTTCTTCAACATCTGGATCATCCACAGCTTCTTCTGGCTCCGATGCAGCAAGTTCAAATGAAATGACTATCAACGAAGAACTCATCAGCATTGGTGATCGTGTTCTTTTCGATTTTGATAGCTATGAGTTAACATCATCTGCAAAATCTGTATTAAATAATCAGGCTAATTTCCTTTCATCCAACCCTTCTGTACGGATCACCATCGAAGGCCATTGTGATGAACGTGGAACACGGGAATATAACCTTGCTCTCGGCGAAAGCCGTGCCGCCGCTACAAGGGATTATCTGGTTGCTCAGGGTGTTAATCCTGCCCGCATCAAAATCATTTCCTATGGTAAAGAACGCCCCGCTGTCATCGGTTCAAACGAAGACGCATGGCGTTTTAACCGTCGTGCGGTTAGTGTGATTAACTAAACCTGCACAACATAAACAAAAAACCCGATATTCTGATCGGGTTTTTTTGCCTTAATTTGGTCTAATTAATTCAATAAATATAAACTTATATTCTATGATTTCAGCGTGAGTTGGCAATAATGACGAATAAAAATCCAGTGACTTCATCACATTAACAGCAACGCCAAAAATGTGTGAGTCAACAAGACAGATATACTGGTTTTATGAAACAGATCATGAATTCTAGCCGGCATATGATTAGTGCCTTGGCGGCCATGATAATGATGTGTGGATTTTCTATTTCTGCCGCGCAAGCACAGAATGTTGATAAATCGACGCTTGGTGATATGCAATTGCGCATTATTGCGATCGAAAACACGTTGCGTGATTTGAACGCACGGGTAGAAAATGACCTTTTTGCGTTACGTCAGAATATGGAATCAGGCAGCAATGCCGAAGAAGTGTTGCGCCGTGTTGACGAAAAGCTGAACAGCATAAATAATATTTCCAATGAATTGATTTCCCTGAATAATAAAATTCAGAGAACGCTACAGCTTGCTACTGATAATGAATTCCGCCTGCTTCAACTGGAAGCAAAGATACAGAGCATCATGCGGTTATCAGCCGGCATTGATCATTCTGATCAATCTCAAGATGGTGCTTCAGCCTTATCGCCGGAAACAGGATCAACCCAGGCGTTAAACGAACCTGCAGATGCTGCCAATCCTGATGGGACGGATAATATGGATACGGGTTCAGAAAATTCAACAGAATGGGCCTTGCCAAAATCACAGATTGAATCTGATACAGAAGAAGAAATAACAGGCGCTGCTAATCCACCAGCGACTTCGCTTGAGGTGACATCACCCGAACCCACTCTGCCATCGCTTTTGCCCGAAGGAACAGAGATAGAGCAGTATGAGTTTGCCAAAAATCTGATGCATGAAAATAAACTGGCCGAAGCCGAAGCCGCGTTAATTGAGTTTAATACCCGTTATCCGGAAAGTGATCTATCTGCCGATGTCAATTTCTGGATAGGCAGGGTGCAGTTTGTTCAGGGTGAACATCAAAGGTCATTGAAAACGATGACCAATTTTATCCAGACATGGCCGGAAGAACCTCGCCGCGTTGAGGTATTAATGTGGATTGCAGAATCATTTTCCGTCACCCGTCCCTAAAGAAGAATCCTGTAATTTCTTTAATAAATTACTGCTGGCTGTGGAAGACCCACCACAAAAACTGACCACACGCCTTGCGCGTCTGAAGGATAAGACAGGGTGTGAAGCCTGATCATGACCTATGCCGCCGCTTTGGTTATGCCATGGCGGATAGGCAGCTTCCCAAACAAGTCAAGCCATAGTGCTGGCTGTATCAGGTGGTGCCGATAGCCTTGGCATGGTTGCGCTGATCAGATCATGGTGTGATCACATTGCCGCAGATTCTGCCTATCATGTGATTCCACGGCTTAGCGCGGTGATTGTTGATCATGGTCTGCGGCATGATTCTTCAGCCGAAGCGCAACAGGTCGCATCCATGTTGAAATCAAAGGATGTTGAGGTCAAAATCTTGCAGATCACGGATGCCCCCTGGAATATGGATTAGCAGAATGGGCACGGAAAAAACGCTATGAGCTGCTGGCTGCCGAGGCAATGAAACAGGATGCGGTTTTGCTAACCGCGCATCACGCGGATGATCAGCTGGAAACCGTGGAGATGCGATTGAGCCGCGGGTCAGGGTTGCGGGGGTTGGCCGCTATGCGACCAGAAGTAGGGCATCTGGGGTCAGACTGATCAGACCATGTCTTGGGTTTACTAAATCCGAGTTGGCCAAAGCCGCTATTGATGCAGGATTTGCACCAGTGAGTGATCCCACAAATATAGATCAGCGGTTTCAGAGGCCGCGATTGCGAGCCGATCGAGATGCGCGGGCAATCCGGTGTGACAGACCAGCAATTGATGTCCTTATGCCAGTTATCTGCGCGGCTTATCGACCGGACAGATGACTTGGTGAAAGCATCTGCGCCGACAATGTTCAGGATTTATCCACAAGGCTATGCTGTCATGGCCAAGCATGTGCTTAAGGAAAAAGGATTCTTTCTGATCGCTGGTCATATTCTGCGTCATATGGCGGCAAAACCCTATCCGGCCAACGAAGATGCCATTAGCTCATTTAAAGCAACGTCTGTTATCTGATCAGGCGGCAACATTATCCGGGTGTGAATGGCGTCAGGATAGCCAGAATCAGGATCAGATCATTATCTTGCGCGAACCGGATGCACCAATAGAAAGCATCATGCTATCAGAAGGAAGGGGATATTCGATAATCGCTGGAAAATAAACTATCCCCATCAGGTCAGGGTGGAAGCTATCGGCGACAGGCGATTTGCCCAGATAAGACGCTATTTGCCACAAGTGGATGACTGGCCAAGATGTATGGCAAGGGCTTTCTGGTCATTGCCGGTTCTAATTGACGCAAATACCAAGAATCTTGCAGAACTTGACCGGCTTGTACTTGACGATGGGGCTATATTTCCCCATTTAAAGAAGGTAAGAATAAATAGCCATGTAGAACTGATGTCCGATTTTTCCATGGCACGATTTTTAGGGGCATAACGGTATCAGGCCGATATAGAGAACGGAAAGGCTGAAAAAGTGAATAATATGACGCGAAATATTGTTTTATGGGTCATCATTGGTGTGGTGATGTTGTCGTTATTCAACATGTTCCAGCCCGGAAGTAATTCCCGTTCGGCCAGTGTTCCGTTTTCAGATTTTGTAGCTCAGGTTGAATCTGGTGATATGCGTGAAGTCACGATTGAAGGCAATAATCTGCGCGGAGTGACCAATAACAATATTCCGATTTCCAGCTACATGCCTGATAATACGGATATTGTTGACACATTGCGTGATAATAATGTGCGCATTGTTGCCCAGCCCGATACCAGCAATTCGCCGGGGCTATTTTCATTATTGTTGAGCTGGTTTCCCATGTTGCTGTTTATCGGCGTGTGGATTTTCTTCATGCGTCAGATGCAGGGGGTGGCAGAAACGGCGCGATGGGGTTTGGAAAGTCCCGCGCAAAATTGTTAACGGAACATCATGGCCGGGTCACCTTTGATGATGTGGCCGGAATTGACGAAGCGAAAACCGAACTTGAAGAAGTGGTCGAGTTTCTGCGTGACCCTTCCCGTTTTCAACGACTAGGCGGAAAAATTCCAAAGGTGTTCTTCTGGTGGGGCCTCCCGGAACTGGTAAAACCCTTCTGGCAAGGGCTATTGCCGGTGAAGCAAATGTGCCTTTCTTTACCATATCCGGTTCTGATTTTGTTGAAATGTTTGTTGGCGTTGGTGCCAGTCGTGTTCGCGATATGTTTGAACAGGGCAAAAAGAATGCGCCATGTATTATCTTCATTGATGAAATTGATGCTGTTGGCCGCCATCGTGGTGCTGGCCTTGGCGGGGGCAATGACGAACGTGAACAGACATTAAACCAGATGCTGGTGGAAATGGATGGGTTTGAAGCCAATGAAGGCGTGATCCTGATTGCGGCAACAAACAGACCTGATGTGCTTGATCCGGCATTGTTGCGCCCGGGTCGGTTTGACCGGCAGGTTGTTGTGCCTAATCCTGATGTGCTGGGGCGTGAAAAGATTCTCAAGGTGCATATGCGCAAAGTGCCTCTTGCTAATGATGTCGAACCACGGACAATTGCCCGCGGAACGCCCGGATTTTCTGGTGCTGACCTTGCCAATCTGGTTAATGAAGCCGCGCTTCAGGCCGCTCGGAAAAACCGCCGCACCGTTTCCATGGCCGAATTCGAAGAAGCAAAAGATAAGGTGATGATGGGGGCTGAACGCCGTTCCATGGTCATGACCGATGAAGAGAAGAAACTGACAGCATATCATGAAGCTGGCCATGCTGTGGTTGCGTTGCATCAACCGGAATCTGATCCTATTCATAAAGCGACGATTATTCCGCGTGGACGGGCATTAGGAATGGTGATGCGTTTGCCCGAAGGGGATCGCGTATCCATGGCCAAAGACAGGCTATATGCTGATCTGCGGGTAGCTTGTGGTGGCCGTATCGCCGAAGATATGATTTTTGGTGCTGATAAGATTACCACAGGGGCATCAAGCGATATCCGCATGGTATCGGATATCGCACGACGAATGGTGACAGAATGGGGACTATCCGAAAAACTGGGCTTTCTGGCCTATTCTGCTGATGAGCAGGAAGTATTCCTCGGGCGGTCGGTATCCCAGCAGAAAAATATGTCTGATGCCACCGCGTCGGCGATTGATAGTGAGATTAGAAAAATTGTTGATAGTGCCTATTCTGATGCCGAAAAACAGCTGAAGAAATATGCCAGTGAACTTGAAAATGTCGCTCAGGCTCTGCTGGAATATGAAACGCTTTCCGGTGAAGAGATCAAAATTGTTGCCGAAGGTGGCACTATTGTTCGCAATACTGACACGGATGATACGCCGGAAACCCCGCGTGCGAAAACCCGGACAGGAATTCCCGGAAGCCGGAAAAAACCATCTGGTAAACCAGAAGGCGAAGCATCTGGTGATCAGGTCGTCTAAATTGGCGATGTGTTCATGATGATCAGACAACCCGGGACGGCATCCTCACTATTTGCTGGGGATCACCGGCTAGGCCATGGATCAGATAGGCACTGGTTAAGGCCGGTCGGTCTTACCCCCTGTATTCTACTTTTGATGATGATGATTTACCACTGGCCGGGACAGGGTTAGGGTTCAACGCATGTGATGTGCTGACCAAATCTGGTGATAGCTTTACGGTGTCCCGCTGGTTGGTTCAGGATATGCTGGCATCGGCTAAAGCCAACTGGTGCGGATGCGCGCTAGCACTGGCGGAACAGATGCTCAACTCCTTTACAACACCCCGCGCGCCCTTTGCTGGACTTGCTATGGATATCCCGCATGTGATGGGTATTATTAATGTGACACCGGACAGTTTTTCTGATGGCGGTGATCACGCCCAGACCGATATCGCTATAAACGCGGCGCTTTGATGGCAGATGCAGGAGCTACCATACTGGATATCGGCGGGGAATCGACCCGACCCGGGGCAGAAATAGTGGAACAGACGAAGAATGTCGCCGTATCTTGCCGGTTATAGATGCACTTTCCCAGCAAGGATATGCTGTTTCAGCAGATACGCGCCATACTGATGTGATGAAAAAAGCGATTACACAAGGCGCGAGGATTATCAATGATGTTGGCGGCTTGCGTGACGAAGGCGCGATAGAACTGATCGCGGAAACAGACATGCCGGTTATCATGATGCATATGCAGGGTGATCCGGGATCAATGCAGAAACAGCCTAAATATGATTTTGTGCCGGCAGATATTTATGACTGGCTGGAAACCCGCATTAATCTGGCCGTATCCGGAGGAATAAAGAAAGAGAATATAGCGGTAGATTTTGGTTTCGGGTTTGGGAAGACGCCGGAACATAATATGGTGCTGATGGCATGGTTATCCATGTTCCATGGTCTTGGGGTTCCGCTTTTGCTTGGCGTCAGCCGGAAATCTACCATTGCCCATTTTTCAAAGGGTGAATCTGCAAAAGATAGAATGCCCGGATCACTTGCACTGGCAACATTGGGCTATGCGCAAGGGGTTCAGATGTATCGAGTTCATGATGTAGCAGAAACGGTTCAGGCACTTGCGGTCGCAAAAGCCATGCGTTCATGTGATACGGATATGTTCAAACCATCATCCGCATGATAGACTTGGTTCCGGATGAAGGAGAATGTGTCATGACACGTTATTTTGGCACTGATGGGGTAAGAGCCACCATTAATACCGGCGCAATGACCGCAGAAAATATTGTGCGTCTAGCTTTGGCTGCAGGACGGTATTTTATGGCAAAACAGCAAAATCCTAGCCGGCAACGTCCTCTGGTTGTGATTGGTAAGGATACGCGGTTATCCGGCTATATGGTCGAAGCTGCATTACAAGCCGGATTTGCCTCAATTGGAATGGATACGCGTTTATTGGGACCCTTGCCAACACCGGCCGTTGCCCATCTGACCCGCACGTTGCGCGCTGATCTGGGGGTGATGATCTCGGCTAGCCATAACCCGCATCATGATAATGGGATCAAGTTATTCGGGCCTGATGGTTATAAACTGCCAGATGCCGCAGAAGATCAGATAGCCAGCATCATGAATGATCATATTGTGCTAGCTGCCCCCAAAGATCTGGGGCGTGCCAAGCGCATGCTGGATGGTCTTGGCCGATATGTGGAACAGGTAAAAATTGCCGCCCCTCGGCATATGCGGTTCAGTGGGCTGAAAGTGGTAATAGATTGTGCTAATGGCGCGGCTTATCGCGCCGCCCCTGATGTTCTGTTTGAGATGGGGGCTGAGGTTATTCCGATAGCGGTTAATCCTGACGGACTTAACATTAACCAGAAATGTGGTGCGGTATATCCGATGACAATGGCTGAAGCCGTGGTCGCCCATCAGGCCGATGTCGGGTTAGCCCTTGATGGTGATGCAGACCGGCTGATCATGTCAGATGAAAAAGGCCAACTGATCAATGGTGATCAATGTCTGGCCGTGATCGCAGATATGATGCTTGGCAATGGCACCTTGAAAGGACAGACAGTGGTTGGCACTCTGATGACTAATCACGGACTGGGGCGGTTTCTTGCTGATAGAGATATAGATATGTTACGGACACAGGTTGGTGACCGTTACATACTGGATGCTATGCGCCAGAAGAACTTTAATCTGGGGGGGGAGCCATCTGGTCATGTGTTGATGACAGACTATGCCACATCCGGCGATGGTCTTATGACAGGGCTGGTGATGTTGTCGGCTTTATGTATGGCAAATAAACCAGCTAGTGATGCCTTACAGAAATTTAAGGAAACCCGCAGATACTTGTCAATCTGAAAGCAGAACGCCGTCAGGATATTACTGATGCCATGGAAAATGATATCGTTAAAGATGCCATTTCTTCTGCTGAGGATGCGCTGGGCGCCACGGGCCGTGTGGTGGTGCGCCCATCAGGGACGGAAGCTTTATTGCGGATCATGGTTGAAGCAGAAGACGCAACGGATATGCAAAAATGGGCTCAAACCCTTGAACAGGTGATGCAAGACGCGCTGAATACCGCTTCTGCATAAAACAATGTGGAAAACCGTTGCGAATAAACCCTGTCTGGGGTAGTCCATATAGGAGGGCAAGACATAATCAGATATAAGAAGTTCCAGGCAATATTTATGGTTAAATAACAATCCTTCAATCTCTCAGCTTCTCCCTAATGGATTGGGTGATATTTTGCCGCCTGAAACAATCAAACGGCGACGTATTCTCAACGCGATTATGGATAGTTTTGCCCGTTTCGGATATGCTGATGTCAGTCCGCCTCTTGTTGAATATGAAGACACGTTATTAGCAGAAGGCCCAGGGGCGGCGCTTGCTGATAACACCTTCCGGCTGATGGATCCTGTGACGCGGCGGATGTTAGCGCTTCGTTCGGATATGACGGCACAAATTGCCCGTATCGCCAGCAGTAGACTGGCGCATCATCCTCGGCCATTACGGCTATCTTATACAGGTCAGGTGATGCGCATTAATCCTGATCCGGTTAATCCCGAACGCCAGCTTGTCCAGATCGGGGCAGAACTGATCGGGGCGTCATCAATCAATCATGATGCAGAAGTAGCGGTGATGGCACTGGAAAGTCTTTATCAGGCTGGCATCACGTCTTTATCCATTGATCTGAATGCACCCCGACTGCTGGATATTATTCTAGATCGATGATGGGAAGGAACATTGTGACGATAATGACCAGATATTTGCGCTTCGCCATGCGGTTAGTATCAAAGACAGTAAAGCGGCTTCCATGGTTGATCACCCACAAGGATATGTGATCAAAACATTGCTGGATATGCCACTTAATTCCGCTTCTGATATAAAGTCCATTATGGCCGGGCTAGATCAGCATATTCCTGAACCTGCCCGCCATATGCTAGCTGAACTAGCTGATTTGGCCACATTTGATTTCCCAGTCAGCTCCCTATGTTTCTTTAACGATTGATCCATTGGAACGCCGTGGGTTTGATTATCATCAGGGGATAGGGTTTTCCATTCTGGCACCGGGGGTGCGGGGTGAACTTGGCCGTGGCGGGCGTTACAGCACAATCCCCATGATCAGCCAACAGAATTATCGACTGGCGTGACCTTATATCTGGAACGCGTGCTTCAGGCAGCACCGGCAACACCGAAACAGGACAAACTCTATGTCAGGAAAGATCAGGGTCTGGATCATGTGATATCTCTTACAAGAGACGGATATTTCATTGTGATTGGTGACGCTGATCCGGCAGATGATGCGGCATGTCGAGCGGAAGCGGCGGCGCAAGAAGCCACGCATATTTATACATCTAATGGTATCAAAACAATATGACAGGTGAATTATGACTAATGTAGTGGTTATCGGCTCACAATGGGGTGATGAAGGCAAGGGAAAGATCGTGGACTGGTTGTCTGAACGCGCTGATGTCATCGTGCGGTTTCAGGGCGGTCATAATGCCGGGCATACGCTAGTTATTGATGGGGTGGAATATAAACTCAGCCTGCTACCATCAGGGATTGTCCGGCCGGGAAAAAGTCAGTCATTGGCAATGGGGTGGTGATTGATCCCAATGCATTGATTGCAGAAATGGATAAACTGCTAGCCCAGAATGTCAGTATTTCCCCGGAAAACCTGTTAATATCATATTCTGCGTCCATGATCCTGCCTGTGCATCAACGGGTTGATCAGGTGCGTGAAGCGCTAGCCGCAAAAGCGAAAATCGGAACGACAGGGCGCGGTATTGGCCCTGCTTATGAAGATAAGGTTGCCCGCCGTGGCTTGCGTCTGGCTGATATTGTCGACCCTTCTGCGATGGCAGAAAAGGTGCGGCTTCTGTTAGCGCATCATAATCTCTTTCTCAAAGGGGCAGGGGAAGAGCCAATGGAAGCTGAGCCGATTATCGATAGTATTCATCAATTGCGTGACCGCATCATTCCGTTTCTGGGTGAAGCATGGGCGGTGCTGGATGATGCCAGACGGATGGCCAGCGCATTCTTTATGAAGGCGCGCAAGGCGTAATGCTTGATATTGATCATGGCACCTATCCTTTTGTCACCTCTTCTAATACGGTGGCTGGACAGGCGGCAACAGGCGCCGGGGTAGGGGTGACGACTATTGGCTATGTATTAGGCATCACAAAGGCTTATACCACACGCGTCGGATCAGGGCCTTTCCCCACAGAAGATGATGGTGCAGATGGCACCTTACTGGGTGAACGTGGGCATGAATTCGGCACTGTCACCGGACGCAAGCGGCGGTGCGGCTGGTTTGATGCGGTGATGGTAAGGCAGGCTGGAAAAATCACTGGTATTTCGGGCATGGCTCTAACCAAACTTGACGTGCTTGACGGGTTTAAAGACATTAAGATTTGCACAGGTTATAAGCTGGATGGTCAGGTGATAGACCGGTTCCCGGTGGCGACAGTGGATCAGGAACGGCTTGAGCCTGTTTACGAAATCATGAATGGATGGGAAGGAACAACACGCGGGGCCCGTTCATGGGCAGATCTGCCGCCACAGGCAATAAAATATATTAAGCGGCTGGAAGAGCTAACCGGTATTCCTGTCGCCAGTGTTTCCACCAGCCCAGAGCGTAACGATACGATCCTGGTGCATGATCCTTTTGAGGGCTGATAAAATAAACCAATAAAACCCCTGGCGTTAAGAATTTATTAACCTTTGGCTGTTATCCTTCTGTGGTGGAGGAATAACAATGTATAATGTAAGCCGCAATAATTTTTATGATGATCCCAAAAATTCAACGGTGTTTACGCCTCCGGGGGTGAGCCAGTTTATTTTTGATATTGTTGCCGATAAAATTGACAAATCACGGCCTGTGTTTGACCCTTGTGTTGGTGAAGGGTCGTTACTGCATCCTTTTGATGATGCCGGATTTCATACCATAGGGCTTGATATCTATGATTATGGATATAAAAACACTATCCTTCATAATTTTCTGACATTTGATGCCAAACAGATGGCGTTGCCATCATTAGTCATTGCCAATCCACCCTTTAATATTGATCTGCGTACCAAAGCGATTATTTCCGAACAATATGGGGACGGCCATTACTACCTGAAGTCTGGCTTCAGAAAACAATTTCCCTATTCGGTAAGGATATTCCCATTATTCTGTTTGCGCCTTATGGATTGCGGCTAAATCAATCTATACAGCAAACGCTGGCAGAAATTTATTAATGGCGACTATCCCAAAATTTCATCCATCATTGCCCTGCCGAAAGATTGAGAGATTGTATCGTGATGTCCTGTTTCATAGTGAGATATTGATTTTCAATATCCCTGATCTAGATGCGCATTATTTTTATCATCAGAATTATAATGAATTGCTGGTTGAATAGCTATCAATGTTCAATCAGCTGGTTTTCTATGGCGCGGTTTCGCACAGATAGCTGTAATTTTTCAAAAGCACGGGCTTCGATCTGGCGAATCCGTTCGCGACTGACACCAAAACGGTCGGATAATTCTTCAAGCGTCAATGGCGTATCCGATAGGCGCCGTGCTTTGATGATTTCTACCTCACGGTCATTTAATTCATCCATTGCGGCAACCAGTAATTGCCGGCGGCTATCATATTCTTCTGCTTCAGCAAAAGTAACCTCCTGATTATCATGGCTATCTTCTAACCAGTCCAGCCATTCACCACTTTCGCCTTCACCACCAATTGTGGCATTTAACGAATGATCACCAGACCCGAGCCGGCGGTTCATATTAATGACCTCCATTTCCGGAACATCAAGACGTTCGGCAATTTCAGTCACCTGTTCGGGTGCCATATCACCATCGTCAATGGCCTTGATTTCGCCCTTGATCCGGCGCAGGTTAAAAAACAGTTTCTTCTGGGCGGCTGTTGTCCCGATTTTGACAAGCGACCATGAGCGCAGAATATATTCCTGAATACTGGCTCTGATCCACCACATCGCATAGGTAGATAGACGGAACCCTTTTTCCGGCTCAAACCGTTTCACCGCATGCATCATGCCCAGATTGCCTTCGGCAATCAATTCACCCATAGGCAGGCCATAGCCGCGATAGCCCATGGCAATCTTGGCAACAAGCCGCAAATGACTGGTCACTAGTTTATGCGCGGCTTCCAGATTGTCATTATCTTTCCAGTCTTTTGCCAGGGTATATTCTTCTTCGGCTGAAAGCATAGGAAAGCGTTTAATCTCATCCAGATAACGCGTGAGATTACCTTCAGGGGTAAGATTCCCGATAACAGATGGTAATTGTGCTTCAGCCATGTTGTATCCTCATTATTATTATATGGATGATTATTCTTACATTTAAAGAAGGCAAAACTATGTTTTTAGCCTGCCGCGATTGGTGATGCGGTCTTCCAGCCCTTTAATGACGTCGGCCATATCAGCAGGCAGGTCAGTATCAAACGCCATCGCCGCACCAGTCACGGGATGGTCAAATCCTAAATGGCTGGCATGAAGGGCCTGACGTGGGAATGCCCGCAAATAGGCTAAGGTTTCACGAAGCGCATTATCTGGCATTTGCCCTGCCCGCATGGCACGGCCATAATGAGGATCACCGATAATGCCATGCCCAATATGCGCCATATGAACCCTTATCTGATGGGTTCGGCCTGTTTCGAGTTCACATTCTACAACAGAAGCCAGTGGCGGTAATATGCGTTTGACCCGCATATGAGTTACGGCATGGCGACCATTTGCATGGATAGCCATTTTTTTTCGATCTCTTGCATTTCTGCCAATAGAGGCATCAATGGTCATCTCACGGGTTTTTATAATGCCCCATACCAGCGCGGTATAACGTCTGGTCAGATCATGGGTGGCAAACATGCTGGACAGGTTTTGATGAGCTATTGCGGTTTTTGCGGCAACCATAACGCCGCTAGTATCTTTATCCAGCCGGTGAACAATCCCCGGTCGCTGTTCCCCGCCAATACCGGTTAAACTATCGCCGCAATGGGCAATCAACGCATTCACTAACGTGCCCTGCATGGAACCCGGCGCCGGATGCACGACCATACCAGCCGGTTTATTGATGATGATCAGGTGATCATCTTCAAACAGAATATCAAGGGGAATATCCTCCCCTTGTGGAATAGGTGAAATGACCGCTGGTATGGTGATGACATAGGTCATTCCAGCCTGAATAGAGGCGGAAGGGTTACGGATGACGGTATCATTTGCCGTGACCATACCATCGCGAATGAGGGCTTTGATCCGCGACCGTGATAATCCGGCATAAGGGGATTTTTCCGGATTTTCATCTTGCTGGCTTAGCTTTAGGCATGATTCAGACAGCCAGCGGTCAATGCGATCTTGCGTCGCGTCCGCAGCTACGGTAAGTGTCAATCTTGTTAATGTGTCATTCATGTGAGGAAATATGCACCCTAGCGATAAAAATCACCAGCCCGAAAATCCAAATCCATCAGCAGGTGATGATATGCCATATACCGAACCGGCATGGTTGAAGCCAGTAAAAACAGCGGTCAAGATTATGTCTTTGCTGATTATTATCGGTATCGGATTGCTATTTTATGGTCTTGCGACACAGATAGGTGGTGGAACAGAAACACCTGATCAGACAGCCCAGATCCGCATGCCTGATGGATTGGGCATTAACCGGTTTGAGCAGTGCGGCTGACGGGGGGACGGTAATGGCTTTTCAGAATGAAAGCGGTAACATAACCATCATTAAATTATCAGCAGATCAGGAAAGATTGCAGATAGTGGCAACATTAACACCGGATCAGGATACGGATTTTACCCTTGATTAAAGGGATCAGAATAATCCGAGGATGGTTTTTTCCAATGGAAAATCCCTAATCCTTTGACCCCGTAACCCGTGATCATGGGGAATACATAAAACCGGATAACCAGTAAAACAAAACCGGCATATAAAGACCGCAGTTTTTCTGGCACTTCTCTTGGGCAGATGCGGTTTCCGGCATGGATGAGTGGCGTGCTTGCCTGAACCAGCCATCGCATCACAATAAAGCTGGAATTATCATGCAGGGCAATGCCAAGGAAAAACCGGCCAAGGCATATCCACATAAGCACCGCAAAAGGCGCTATCCAGTAAAATTAATCCAACAGGCCAGCTAAACATCAATGTCTCCCCGCTCATCATCTATGAATAGCGCATCAACCCTGACGCCGTCAAAAGAGAATAGAAGATAAGTGAAACTATGGATAAGGTGGCCATTTCGTGCTACATGAAGGGTAAGTATTCATTTTACCAAAGCGTGAGGCGAAAAACCATGTCCAACCCGCAATATGTCTATACGATGAGCCGATTGAGCAAAGCCTGGCCCGGTGGCAAGGAAGTGCTGAAAAATATTTCACTTTCCTTTTTGCCCGGGGCAAAAATCGGGGTACTTGGTATTAATGGTGCTGGTAAATCGACCTTGCTTCGCATCATGGCAGGTATTGAAACAGAATTTAAGGGTGATGCATGGGCGGCAGAACGGTTAAAAGTGGGCTATCTGCCTCAGTAGCCTGTGCTGGATTACAATCTTAATGTGCTTGATAATGTCATGCTTGGTATGGGGAGAAAAAACAGCTTATCGACCGTTTCAATGAAATAAGCGCACGTTTCGGCGAAGAGATGAGCGATGATGAAATGAATGCGCTTATCGAAGAACAGGGTGAATTACAGGAAAAAATTGATGCCGCTGATGCATGGGACCTTGAACGCAAAGCGGCGATTGCGATGGATGCCCTGCGTTTACCGCCATCTGATTGGGGCGTGACTAATCTGTCTGGTGGGGAAAAACGCCGCGTTGCGTTATGCCAGCTATTGCTGAGTGCGCCGGATATGTTGTTGCTTGATGAGCCGACAAACCATCTTGATGCAGAATCAGTGGCGTGGTTGCAACGGTTTCTGAAAGATTTTACCGGAACAGTCGTGACGATCACCCATGATCGCTATTTCCTTGATGAAGTGGCAGGCTGGATTCTGGAACTGGATCGCGGGCAGGGTATTCCATTTGAAGGCAATTATTCGAGCTGGCTGGAACAGAAACAGAAACGCCTTGAACAGGAAGGCCGCAGCGAAGAAGCCAGAATAAAAACTCTGGCACGGGAACTGGAATGGGTGCGGTCTGCCCCCAAAGCCCGTCAGGCAAAATCAAAAGCGCGTCTTACCGCCTATGAACAATTGCTGGAACAGCAACATGAAAGCGTGAGTGAAACAGCAAAAATCAGTATTCCACCCGGGCCAAGGCTGGGTAACGTTGTTCTTGAAGGTCATCATATTTCCAAAGCCTTTAGTGAAAAGCTGCTTGTTGATGATCTGAATTTCCGGCTTCCCCCGGCGGGATTGTTGGCGTTGTTGGCCCTAATGGTGCCGGTAAAACAACCCTCTTCCGCATGATCACGGGGCAGGATAAACCCGATCAGGGCGAACTGAAAGTAGGGGAAACGGTTGTTATGGCCTATGTCGATCAATCGCGTGATGCCCTGCCCGATGATAAAACCGTATGGGAGGTTATTTCTGACGGACTTGATGAGATTACATTAGGCAAACGCACCGTTTCGTCCCGTGCCTATGTGGGGCAGTTCAATTTCAAGGGTGGTGATCAGCAAAAGCGGGTTGGTCAACTTTCCGGTGGTGAAAGAAACCGTGTCCATCTTGCCAGAATGTTAAAATCGGGCTGTAACCTATTGCTGCTTGATGAACCGACAAATGATCTGGATGTTGATACATTACGATCACTGGAAGACGCTTTGCTGGAATTTGGTGGTTGTGCTGTTGTCATTACCCACGACCGATGGTTCCTTGACCGGATTGCAACACATATTCTTGCCTTTGAAGGTGATAGCCATGTTGAGTGGTTTGAAGGAAACTGGCAATCCTATGAAGAAGACAGGAAACGCCGGCTTGGTGCCGAGGCTGATCAGCCAACCCGTATCAAATACAAGCCGATTTCGCGCTAGTTATCCAGTCGTGCCTGTTTTAATTCGATACTGCGTTCCGCTAACAGATCAATAAGGGCATCAAGGCTTGCCTTTGTTTTTTCTGATCACGGCCATGTTTTCATCCTTCTGGGTGAGAAGCATGGATACGTTTTCAAAGCTGAGATCAAAGATATATAGCTGCTGACCGGATAAATCACTAATCCGCCAGGAAACAACAGCATCGGGATATTGTCCGGTTGTGTCATGAACAATGCCATTGACAAAATCCAGTTTTCACCCTTTTTTCGGATGACTGGAATTGGTATTCTAGTGTCCGGAAATAATCAAAATTAAATGCAGCCTGTTCAACCAATACCGTCCGAAAGGTCTTCAGAAAGCGTTGTTTCTGGGTATCGGTTGCCTTTCCGCCAGTAGGGGCCAATGGTAAAACTGGCAAGGGTTTCGTATTTAAAATAGCGGTTAATGATATCATCGGTTTGGGCATATATATCTTCATCTGAACCAACATTGGCGGCTATATCCTGAATTTCAAAAATCAGGGTTTCCACCATATCCGCCGCATCCTTTGTTCTATCGGCATAGGCATGGTTTAGCCATCGCAAATAGCATCACCATGATAGCCATCAGCTTCATTAAGGCATGGGTATAAATTCGCATATCAGACATCTGTTTATTCGACCGTTTCAATGAAGCTATCAAAAATATCCTCTTTATTTTCACTGGGCATCAGGTTCATGGCCTTCATCATATTGCAGATACACTGACCGTATTCTGGCGTATGAATCAAGAGATTGATATTTGATATCATTTATATATTCAAAATTATTTCCCCGAAAGGTAACAATGCGGATAGGTGTTTTGACGGCCGTGATATTTGTCGCCGCCGGCGTCGAGGCGAAATTCAAAGGATTTGTTATGGTTATCAACAACCCATCCAGAATGGCTTCTATCGTGCCGGGGCCAATCAGAGGCAGCACAATATAGGACCCGTGCCTAGTTTGATAATAGGCTAGGGTTTGATCAAAATTGGTCGAACGCGGCGTATCCACGTCATCAGTAAGATCAGAAAACCCCAGCGTTAGCCCGTTAATCAGAAACTCAAACGTGCCAAGGGCGGCATTTTCCATATCGCCCTGAAGCGTCGAATTGACGGTTGTTGATGGCAGGCTTGTCCAGGTTGAAAAATTGGTAAGCATGACTTGCCCCTGATCCGGCAATTGGCGATAGCCCCTGGCGGCAGGTTCAACAATGATCGTATCGACTTTCATATTGAATTCGTGAACACTTCGGTTGGTTTTCTCATAAGGGTCGCGGGATTCTGTCAATTCATCATATGGTGCAGAGGCACAGCCTGACAGCAGGAAAATCCATATGCCCAGAATGAAATTCATCATAAATAGTCGGTAATATCTATGCATGGTGATATATTATGTTAACTTGATAAAAAATCAAAGCCATAAGCCAGAAATCACCAAAAAGCTAGGATAACGGCAGAATTTTCCTTCTGTTGATCTATTCATGCTTGCGCCTTCATGGTAGGAATCGAACATGCAGAACGATCTATTTCATTCATCCAGATACAACGCATCATTCGCCTTGGCTAGATGGGCTAAATCCCCCTCAGAAAAAGGCTGTCCAGCATCTGGACGGGCCTTTGCTAGTGTTATCAGGCGCAGGCACGGGCAAGACAAGAGTACTGACAAGCAGGCTTGCCAATTTGATTGCCACAGGCCGTGCCAAACCATGGAATATTCTGGCTGTCACATTTACCAATAAAGCCGCGCGTGAAATGAAAGAACGGGTTGCCGCCATGATCGGCCCTATGGTGGAACAGGTGATGTTTGGCACTTTTCATGCACTTGCTGCCAGAATATTGCGGCGACATGCTGAATGTGTCGGCCTGAAACCTAATTTTACCATTCTTGATACCGATGATCAGTTGCGATTGATTAAACAGGTGATGGAAATCAATGGTATTGATACCAAACGTCATCCGCCCCGCATGGTGCTGGCAATGATCAGTCGCTGGAAAGATAAAGGTCTGACTTTTGATAAAGTGAGTCTGGCCGATGCCAGTCATCTGATTGAAGGAAACGGGGCTGATATCTATCAGCAATATCAGCAGCGTCTTACTGATCTCAATGCATGTGATTTTGGTGATCTTCTGCTTCATAATTTAACTATTTTTAATGGATATCCTGATATTCTGGCCGATTATCATCAGCGCATTACCCATGTCATGGTAGATGAATATCAGGATACCAATGTGGCACAATATCTCTGGCTTAGCCTGTTGTCGCAAAAATCACGCAATCTGTGTTGTGTTGGTGATGATGATCAGTCCATCTATGGCTGGCGCGGGGCAGAGGTGACAAATATGCTCCGTTTTACGGAAATCTATCCAGAAGCGGAAACCATCAGACTGGAAGAAAACTATCGGTCAACCGGACATATTCTTGGGGCAGCATCAGGCTTGATTGCCCATAATGAAAGCCGGTTGGGAAAAACCCTGTTTACAGATGATGATCATGGGGAAATGGTTCGTGTTCTTGGTTTCTGGGATGGCGCAAGTGAAGCAAGAGCAGTGGCTGACCGCATCGCATCACTAGAGCGGCGTGATGAATATTCGCCGGATCAAATGGCTGTTCTTGTTCGGGCAGGCTATCAAACCCGTGAATTTGAAGACGTTTTCATCAAACTGGGTATTCCCTATCGGGTGATTGGAGCCAAATTCTATGAAAGACAGGAAATCCGGGATGCTATCGCGTATTTGCGGCTAATTATTCAGCCCGCCGATGATCTGGCGTTTGAGCGAATTATTAACACCCCAACCCGTGGATTAGGGGCAAAAACCGTTAATCTGGTGCGTGATGCCAGCCGAGCCCAAGGGCTTCCCATGCTGGCGATGGCCGAAAATATGCTTGCCGGAACAGAATTTAAATCCGCTGCCCGAAACAGCCTTAGCCAGTTTGTTAATATGGTGACCCATTGGCGCAGCCAGATGGATCAGATACCGCATACCGAACTAGCGATGCAGGTACTTGATGAATCTGGCTATACCGCCATGTGGCAGAAAGAAAAAACACCAGATGCCGAAGGCCGGCTAGAAAACCTGAAAGAACTCATCACCGCGATGGATGATTTTGACAATCTTCAGGGGTTTCTTGAACATATCTCCCTTGTTATGGATGGCGATAATGCCAATAAAGGTGGTGAAGTCATGTTGATGACACTTCACGCCGCCAAGGGACTGGAAATCGATGTTGTGTTTCTACCTTGCTGGGAAGAAGGGGCATTTCCATCACAACGGACACTGGATGAAAAAGGGGCATCAGGGCTGGAAGAAGAACGGCGTCTGGCCTATGTCGGCATCACACGGGCGCGAAAACAGCTTCATATTTCCTATGCATCCAGCCGTAGGGTTCATGGTCTATGGCAAAGTGGTATCCCGTCACGATTTCTGGCTGAATTGCCAGAAGACCATTTGCTAGAAGAAACGGAACAGGGAATGGCATCCGGAACGGCACGGCCAGTGACCTTTGATTCCATGCCAGTCCCGTCAGCCGCCGGAGGATACGGACCGGGCTGGACACGGTTGCAGGAACGTCGTCAAGCGGGTTTTCTGCCATCAAAAGCGCCAGGTGAACATAAAGCCGGATTGACCGGAAAAAGTGACTATGTGATCGGTGACAGGGTATTTCACCTTAAATTCGGCAATGGCAATGTGATTGCTGTTGAAGGCGATAAGCTGACTATTGCTTTTGATAAAGCAGGTGAAAAAAGACTGGTTGCCAGTTTTGTTGAACGGGCAGGTCAGCAATGAGTATGGGCATCTGGCAGGTAACACTTAAGCTGAATGGTGATCAGGACATCGCCAGTGAAATTCTGCAAGCAGCATCAGATGCCGATACGGTTAGTTTTCTGCGGGATCATGATGATGATCCGTGGGATGTCATATGTATTTGCCAATCCAGACCTGATCAGATCAGACTTGATCTGGCGAGTGAAATTATTGACATCAGATTTTGCTATGCAGTTATCGACACCAGAAATTAGCAATGTGCCTGATATCGATTGGCTGGAAAAAAACTGGCTAGATATGAAACCACTGGATATAGGACGCTTCTGGATTTATGGAACACATATTTCAGACCCGCTTCCGGCCGGTAAAACCGGCATTCAGCTAGATGCTGGCATGGCATTTGGGACAGGTAATCACGCAACCACCCATGGCTGTATTCTGCTCGCCGAAAAATATATATCCCCTCATGCGCCCCTGACCATAGCTGATATTGGTGCGGGTAGCGGTATCCTTGCTATGGTGGCGGCTAAAATCAATCCGTCCAGCCGCATTATTGCGGTTGATAATGATCCTGTGGCGGTTGAGGTGATGCAGGAAAATATAGTCCATAATCAGACACAGTCCCAGATTACTTGTGGAATCTCAGAAGGTTATGATTCCGCACTGATAACTGACCATATGCCTTTTGATGTGATTATGGCGAATATTCTTCCCACGCCATTGATAGCTATGGCGGATGATGCCGCAAGGGTATTGCGGGCAGGGGGAAAGATTATCCTTTCCGGACTTAATCTGAAACATGCTGATGACGTGATATCAGCGCATGAAGCGGCAGGGTTATCACATGTAGAAAACTTGCCAGTAGGCGACTGGATGTCGATCATCATGGAAAAACCGGACACGCCCAATGATGGAGCCGGATATGACTGATCAAACTATCGCAATTGATAGGTTGCGGCAGGCGATGGCAAGGGCAGATATAGATGCCTATCTGATCCCCCGTGGTGATGCTTTTTCAGGTGAGGAAGTTCAGCTTTGTGATGAAAGGCTGGCATGGATAAGTGGTTTCACGGGGTCGGCCGGACTGGCCATTGTTACCATGGATGAAGCCGTGTTGTTTAGTGATGGCCGATATACGATCCAGATGCAGAACCAGACCAATGAAACCTGGCAATGTAAGGTAATGCCCGGGGAAACACCATCTGGATGGATAGCGGCGCATCTGAATGGCAGGCAGGTGGGATTTGATCCCATGCTGATGACAATGGCTGATCATCAGAAGCTAAAAACAGCACTGGCAGATAAGAATATCACCCTTGTTGGTATCGCCGAAAATCTGATTGATCAGATATGGATAGATCGACCACAACCCCTTATCACTGCACCATGGGATGTTGATCCATCCTATCATGGCCAAACCAGAACGGATAAAATGAAAGCGGTCATTTCTGCCATGGATGATGCTGGTGCTGATCAGTTGTTGATCTGTGATCCCACCGAACTGGCATGGTTGTTAAATATTCGGGCGGCTGATCTTAGCCATACGCCTGTCATGCTGGCCTTTGCCATATTATCACATGATGGCAAGGTGACTCTTATTCTATGATGCTGATGACCCTCTACCTATTGATCAAAGCCAGATACGGATCATCCCCGCCAAAGAGTTGATACCATATCTTGAGCAGTGCAAAGATTTATCTGTCTGGCTTGATCCTGCGCGGACACCGATAGCACTGGCCGATGCCCTTACCCTTGGCGGAGCCAATATCATAAAAACAGGGCATCCGCTTCAGATGATGAAAGCGGTCAAGAATAGCGTGGAACAGGATGGGTTCCGATCCGCGCATTGCCGTGATGCGGTAGCCATGATCCGTTTTCTGGCATGGATAGATGCCGAAGCACCTATCCGGGTTATCACGGAAATTGAGGCTAGCGATAAGTTGCAATTTTTCCGCCAGCAGGTTGATGGATATCTGGGGGATAGTTTCGGGGCAATCTCTGCCAGTGGTGAACATGGTGCTATTGTTCATTATCGCGCCACCAGAGAAAGCAACGCACCGCTTCAACAGAATAATCTGTATCTTATTGATTCAGGTGGCCAGTATCATGATGCGACCACTGATATCACCCGCAGCATTGTTATTGGTGCGCCTGATCAGGATATGATGTTTTGTTATACGCATGTGCTGAAAGCGCATATCGCACTGGATAGGCAAATCTTTCCAAAAGGGACAACAGGAATTCAGCTTGATGCTATCACACGACAGCCCATGTGGAATGTCGGGCTGGATTATGCCCATGGCACAGGCCATGGCGTGGGATGCGCCCTAAGTGTTCATGAAGGCCCGGTCAGCCTTTCTCCTCGCAGTAGTAAAGCTCTGCATGAAGGTATGGTGCTATCAAATGAACCAGGATATTACCGTGATGGGTGTTTTGGCATTCGGCTTGAAAATCTGGTTATTGTTGTTGCTAAAGACAATAATATGCTTGGCTTTGAACATGTCACATGGGTGCCATTTGATCGCCGTCTGATTGATCTCACCCTGCTTTCGCCAACTGAGCGGGAATGGCTTAATCAGTATCATCAGGATATCAGGGATAAAATTATGCCAGCAATTAACGGTCTTGGTGATGCTGGGGTGTTAGACTGGCTGATGGCACAGACTGCCCCTTTATAACCGCCTGATCATGTTTTGGTCATATTGATCCAGCTATCTTCATCCAGAATAGTCACCCCTAATGCTTCGGCTTTCCGTGCCTTGCTTCCGGCATCTGCGCCAATGACCACATAATCGGTTTTTGCCGATACTGATCCGGCGACCTTTGCCCCAAGCAATTCGGCTTTGGCTTTCGCTTCAGCCCGGCTCATGCTGGTAAGCGTACCAGTAAAAACAACCGTCTTTCCGGTCACCGGACTGTCTGAAATAATGGCTTCAGGCGGGATAGGGTGAACAACATCCAATAGCCGTTTTATCGCATCCTGATTATGGCTGTCCGAAAAAACCGGACAATATCATGGGCAACACTATCACCAATCTGGTCTATGCCGGTTAATATTTGCCATGCTTCGCTCATTTGATCCTGTGCGGCTTCGGCGGTGGTGATCAGGTGATCCAATGTGCCAAAATGCCTTGCCAGCAATAAACTGGTTGCCTGTCCGATCTGGCGAATCCCCAACCCATAGATGAGTCGTTCAAGCGGAATATTCCGGCGTTGTTCAATAGCTGAAAGCAGATTTTTGACGGATAATTCACCCCAGCCATCGCGTCCAGAAAGGGTGTCACGATACTGCCCCAGATGAAAAATATCAGCGGGCTCATTAAGCATACCATCCTGATGCAACTCTTCGATAATGCGTGCGCCCAGTCCTTCTATATCAAACGCATCGCGGCTAACGAAATGCTTGAGCCGTTCAAGCAATTGCGCTGGGCATGATAATTGTCCGGTACAACGGCGCACCGCTTCCCCATCAGGGCGGATGGCAGGTGACCCGCATGAAGGGCATCGACTAGGAAAGACGAAAGGGGTTTCGTTGCCTTTGCGGGCATTTATGTCAACCGACAGCACTTGCGGGATAACATCACCAGCTCTTTGTATCTGTACCAGATCACCGATACGGATATCCTTATCCTTGATATAATCTTCATTGTGAAGGGTAGCATTAGATACAACAACGCCGCCAACCGTGACGGGGGTTAGGCGCGCAACAGGTGTCAATGCCCCTGTCCGACCCACCTGAATATCTATATCAGTGATATGGGTTTGCGCCTTTTCTGCCGGGAACTTATGGGCGATAGCCCAGCGGGGGAACGGCTAACCTGACCAAGCCGGTTCTGAAAATCAAGCTGATCGACTTTATAGACAACGCCATCAATGTCATAATCCAGATCAGCCCGGATACTGCTGATATATTGATAATGCTCAAGGGCAGAAGCCATATTCGGGGTTATGGCAGAATGGGGATTAATAACAAATCCCCATGTTTTCAGCAGATTGAGATATTCATGATGACTGCTGACCGTCCATGCGCTCATCTCGCCGGCGGCATAAGCAAAAAAACGCAATGCTCTTTTGGCGGTTATCGTCGGGTCTTTCTGGCGCAGTGAGCCAGCGGCGGCATTACGCGGATTTGCAAAGATTTTGCCATTTGTCTTTTGCTGATTTTCATTAAGGGCAAAAAAATCTGCCTTTGTCATAAAAATCTCACCACGAATTTCAGCAACCGATAATTTGCAGTGGCTCAGATGTTCCGGAATATCGGAAATGGTGCGGATATTTGTTGTAACGTCTTCACCTTCTATTCCGTCCCCACGGGTAACACCGGCAACCAGCTGGCCATTTTCATAACGCAGGGATATGGATAATCCATCAATTTTAGGTTCAACCGAATAGGCGATATCCTGTTCGGCTGGCAGATTGAGAAACCGCTTTACCCGCAGATCAAAATCCATGGCGTCATTGTCATCAAAAGCATTGGAAAGCGATAGCATCGGCATATGATGGCGGTATTTGCCAAATTGTGTTGATGGTGTAGCCCCAACGGTCAGGGATGGACTATCAAGGCGGATCAGGTGAGGAAAAGCCGCTTCAATATCCATGTTGCGTCGCATTAAAGCATCAAAGGCAGCATCACTAATTTCCGGCGCATCATCACGGTGGTATTTCTGGTTATGATAGGTGATGGCAAGTGCCAGCCGGTCAAGTTCGTTGATGGCGGCTGTTTCTGTCAGGTCGGCAACGGCAATATGCTCGGTTTCCATCTTATCCCTCAAGTAATCTGATGGCGGCGGCGCGGGCTTCACTTGTGATGGTTTCGCCAGCTAGCATGCGGCTGACTTCATTTATGCGTTCATCCTGATCAAGAATGGCAGTGGTAGAAATAGTGCCTTGTCCGGCTACGGATTTGCTGATCTGATAATGATGATGGCCACGGGCGGCAACTTGTGGTGAATGGGTGATAACAATCGATTGCATCTGTTCGCCTAATCGTGCCAGCCGGGTGCCAACAGCATTCGCAACAGCACCGCCAACACCTGCATCCACTTCATCAAAAATCAGCGTGACCGGTGCATTGGTATCAGCAAGCACAACCTTTAATGCCAGCAGGAAACGCGCCAGTTCACCGCCTGATGCAATCTGATCAATCGGTGCCAGACTCATCCCCGGATTAGTGCTGGCTTCAAACCGGATAGCATCACCACCATGACGTTGATATTGCTGTTCGGGCAGGGGCGTAATTGATGTTTTGAATTCGGCCTGTTCCAGTTTCAAAGGCGGTAATTCAGCCATGATCATGGCATCCAGCTTTTTGCCGCCGCATATCGGGATTGGCTTAATGCTTCCCGTGCCTGATGATAACGTCTTTCTGCTTCTGTCATGGTTGATGCCAGCGTGGTTAAATCGCCGCCACTATCTTCCAGTTCGGCTAATTGCTGATGCAGCTGATCACGTTTCTGGTGAAGCTGGTCAGCATCTATCCCATGTTTGCGGGCAAGCTGGCGTAAGGCATATAGCCGGTCATCGACCAGTTCGATACGTTTCGGATCACCTTCAAGATTGGCCTGGGCAACAGCAAGCGCATGCTTGACTTCACTAAGTTCGGCTTCTGTTCGCTGTAATGCCTGATCAAGATCGGTTGTAAGATGTCCGGCAACATCAGTTATGCGGGTGATATGGCGCGGCCAGCTTGTGCTATCTGGTTAATGGCCCCATCTTCACCATCTATTAGGGCTTCTGTTGTATGCAAAGATTCAGCAATGCGCGTGATATTGGATAGCAAATCACGTTCTTCCATCAAACGGCTTTCTTCATTTGCTTCCGGAGCAAGATGATCCAGTTCTGTGACGGCTTCTTTCAGCCATGCGGCGTTATCTTCGCTTTCCTTGCGGCTGGCAAGGGCGGTTTCATAAGCCTTTTTCGCCAATATCCAATTGTCCCAATGATCGGCACAATCAGCGCAAAGATGATCATGGCTGGCAAATTGATCAAGCAATTGCCTGTGGGTAGCCAGATCCAGTAATCCACCGCCTTCAAATTGTACTTGTATTACTATCAGCAGATCACCAGCCTGCCGCATGACGTTTAAACTAACAGGCGTGTCATTGATTAATGCCGTGGATTTTCCATCACGCAACCGTCTGCGCATGATAATCTCACCTTCTGCTTCTATGCCATTTTCATTTAGCATATGCCAGATGGGATGCTGTTCATCTGGTATAAAGATGGCAGTGACTTCAGCTGTCGGGCCTTCCGCCCCGATTAATCCAAAATTGGCACGACTACCAAGGGCAAGCCCAAGGGCATCAAGTAGGATGGATTTACCAGCCCCAGTTTCACCAGTCAGAACCGTTAAACCGGATTGAAATTCCAGATCAAGCGTCTTGATGAGAACGACATTACGAACAGCCAGTAAAGTCAGCATAAATCAAAACCAGGAGGTTGCCCGACCAATAAGGGATTGCAGAACAGATGGATCATAATCCCTTGTCGGGTCATCGATCAGCAATGCCATCCGTTCTGTCCAGATAGAGTCAGGAAAGTTATATTGTAATACAGCGGCAGTACGTTCGGCTTCGTTATCAATGCCTAATGCCAGATAGCCTTCGACCATACGATAAAGGGCTTCGGGCACCTGATTGGTGGTTTCATAAGTGGTGATCACTTTGTTAAATCGCCGGAGTGCAGCATCATAATAGCCGGATTTCAGATAGAAACGCCCAACAGCCATTTCCTTACCGGCCAGATGGCTTAGGGTTAGATCAACTTTCAATTTGGCATCCCTTGCATAACTGCTATTGGGGAATCGCCGGATCAGAGCTTCAAACGCTTCTTTGGCAGAAACGGTCATGCTGGCATCACGTTCCACATCAACAATCTGTTCATAATAGGACTGGCCACGCAGAAAATAGGCATAATCAATATTTGGATGGGCGGGGTTCAGTTCGATAAACCGGTTCAATGCAGCAATTGCCGCCGGATAATCATTATTTTCATATAATGCCCATGCCGCCATTAATTGTGCCTGAGCAGACCATTCGGAATAAGGATGCTGTCTTTCCACTTCATCGAAAAGCGGGGCGGCTTTTTCGACGTCACCAGCAAGGGCAAGATCAAGGGCTTCATTATAAATATCTTCAACAGGGCGTTCGATTTGAACCAGCTCGTCATTTGCCGCCAGAACATGCTGTTAACATGGCCATACCTGCCATGCAGAAAAGCGTTACCCATTTCACCGGTAGATGATGCAAACCCTGTCTCCATTCATTTTCATGCTGAATATATATTATGCTGATGCTCAACGCAATCAAAGTACATTCATCACCTTTTCAGATAAAAATCCGTTCAGGCAACTTTGTCTTCGGTGTCATTGCATTCCTTGCTGGTGACAATCGCATAATTGCTATCATTGCGAAATAATGCCTTTAGCAATTCGGAATTAATGCGGTGCCCCGGCCGGTATGCGGTCATATGCCCGATAATGCCTAACCCTGCCAGCTGCAGATCACCTAAACAATCCAGTGTTTTGTGGCGAACAAATTCATCCGTGAACCGCAATGGCGTTTCATTCAGCATCTGTCCATCTTTGACGACAATGGCATTATCCAGAGAACCACCAATAGCATAACCAGCGGCTCGCATCTGCGATACATCTTTATAAAGACAGAATGTGCGTGCGGCAGATAGTTCATTCATAAAACTATCATCATCATGAACATAGAAATATTGTGAGGCTCCGATAAAAGGATCATTAAAATCAATTTTAGTGGAAATATGCAATGCAGTGGATGGTGTCAGGGTGGAACGGCTTCATTTAGTTCGACTGAAACTGGCTTAAGCACTTTGATATAACGGCGATCTTCGGATTGGTCTTTGATGCCTGCTTCAGTGATCATCTGGCAGTAACGATCCGAGCTTCCGTCAAAAGCGGGTAGTTCAGGGCCGGAAACATCAACATAGGCATTATCAATCCCAAGTCCGGCAAAAGCAGCCATTAAATGTTCTATGGTTCCTATTTCGGCACCATCACTGTTGCAGATACTGGTATTGAGTGAAACATCGCTGACATTTGAAATATGGGCAGGAATAGCCGTATCAATTCCGCTCAGATCAGATCGGTAAAAGATAATACCTGAATTAACGGGAGCAGGGCGGATTGTTATATTCACAAGACGGGCGGTGTGCAGACCAATGCCACTTCGTGTAACACATGTATTTACGGTTCTCTGGCACTCAGACACAAACATAATCCTTTGCTATTACACAAAATTATTTTTTTTTGGTGTCTGTGGCAAATCACAATTGGTTACCGATTGTTGCAGATCGGTAACCAACTTATATGTGGATCATACCTTTAGATGATTAGTTAGCCTGACGACGTAGGAAGGCGGGAATTTCAAGATCAAATTCATCTTTCTGATCTTTCATATCCAGCTCAGGTGCCTTTGTGTTGTTAGTCAGGCTGATCTGATCATGTTGATCAGATAGCTCATCGGATTTGGTGTTAACTCTTCCGGATGAGCCTCCATCAGTCTGATCAGTGGCAGTAGCATTAGTTTCCGATTCATCATTGAACGGAACATGGGTTCAGCCTTAGGCGGGCTTAATGGTTCCACATCAGATAAAATAGGCGCCTCTGCTTTCTTTTCCTGTTGCTGATGGGATGAAAACAGGCGTGTGATATGCCGCATCAGGCCAGTTGATTCTTTTGTTTCTGACAGTTCTTCGGTAGTTATATCAACCGTTTTACCTAATGTGAACGGCACCTCATCTTCGGAAGTGTCATCAGTTTCATTCATCGTGACCGTTGCATCTGATATCTGCTCAGCTGGCTCTGGCTGATCATTGACTATATCCATGATGCTAAGCTGATTATCATCTGTTTCGATATCGGTATTCATGTCTGATGTTATTTCCGGCATATCTGTTTCTACTTCTGGGGCGAATGGCTTCAGGCATTATATCCATGGCATGACTATCTGCCTTATCCAGTGTTTATCTGCTCAGCATCTGATGTCATGGTTTCTGCCAGATGTGATGCCTGCGCTTTGGCAAGAACAGATGGAACAGATTGTTCTGCGTCGGCCGGATAAGATGGCATAGTTTCAGGAATGATTTTTTCAATCACACCTTCATTGCGCCGTGTCGCATAGAATGGCTGTTGTTGCATCTTGATGGGTTAACACGGGATGCACTTGCTATGGCACTTGTCTGCTGGAATGATGGCGGACGTGCGCTCTGGCTTTCGGCTTCCATTCCCGTTGCCACAACCGATACCCGCATCACACCTTCCATTTTAGGATCGACAATTGCCCCAAATATGATGATGGCATCATTATCGACCTCCTTGCGGATATGATTAGCCGCCTCATCTGCTTCAAACAATGTCATGTCAGACCCGCCTGTGATATTGATCAGCAAAGCCTGTGCGCCTTTCAGGGTTGTTTCATCCAGTAGCGGGTTGTGAATGGCCGCTTCTGCTGCATTGGTAGCCCTGCCTTCGCCTGATGCTTCGCCTGTACCCATCATGGCTTTGCCCATTTCTGTCATCACTGACCGGATATCGGCAAAATCCAGATTAATCATGCCCGGTTTGATCATCAGATCCGTGACGCCGGATACGCCCTGATGCAGAACATTATCAGCCATGGCAAAAGCATCGGTAAATGTTGTGCGTTCATTGGCCAGTCTGAACAGATTCTGATTAGGAATAACAATAAGCGTATCAACATAAGCCTGTAATTCCTCAATGCCCTGATTGGCCAGCCGCATTCTTGGGGTGCCTTCAAATTCAAATGGTTTTGTAACAACTCCCACGGTAAGGATACCCTGCTCACGTGCAGCGCGAGCAATTACCGGTGCGGCACCAGTCCCTGTGCCGCCACCCATACCGGCGGTAATGAACACCATATGACTATCGGCTAGTTCTGCCATAATCTCATCAAGGCTTTCTTCGGCGGCCAGACGGCCAATTTCCGGCTTTGATCCAGCCCCCAGGCCTTCTGTATGAAGCCGGCCAAGTTGCATTTTGCGTGAGGCCAGCGACGCTGCCAATGCCTGTCCATCTGTATTGGCGACAAGAAACTCAACTCCTTCCAGATTGGCTTCAATCATATTATTGACGGCATTTCCGCCAGCCCCACCAACACCGATCACGGTGATTTTAGGGCGTAATTCCTCAGTCGCGCTGGGGATTGAGATATTAAGAGTCATGGTATGATCTCCCTTTGAGGTTATTGTGCCCTGCATCCATGACATGCTGGCAACAGATTTTGTCACGGTGATACGCCTGCAACACGTATCTGCCGCATTCGGATGACGGATATGTCATGGTTTGACGATGGAATGAAAGGTATTTCATCGGCTTCCGGCATCCCAAATGTAATACTTGAACCAGTTTCCGATTTGGCTGAAACGTCCGGTGCGACCGGATGTCAGCGTATCATCAAGTGATAGTTCAAGTTGTTGTCTGATATAGCTGTAATGAATTAGTCCAACAGGTGAAGCGAAGGCCGAATTAGCGGTCGCATCAGTAAGCCCAATGACACCTGCTGGACGGCCTAATCTAACTGAGCGGCCAATCATGGTGGGAAACAAACTCGCGCATACCCGGTAATTGTGCCGCACCACCTGTTAGAATGACGCGTTGATTAGCGGCAGTTGAATAGCCGGCTTTTTCAAGCCGTATAAGTAATATTTCCAGAATTTCTTCAACCCGTGCGCGGATAATTTCACCCAATACACCCAGTTCCACCGATAGCGGTATATTGGTTTCCTGGCCAAGCATTGGCAGGGTTAGCATTTCATCACTATCACCGGGTGCGGCCAGCACACTACCTTTAAGGGTTTTGATCCGCTCGGCTTCTTCAATGGGGATGGATAACCCGCGGGCAATATCATTGGTAATGCTGGAACCGCCAAGGGGAATACTGTCAATGAAACGAAGTTCACCATCAGTAAAATAGGCAATACTGGTAACGCCGCCGCCAATTTCAATGACGGTTGCCCCCAGATCACGTTCATCTTCCAGTAATGAAGATAAACCAGCGGCATAGATATTCGCGGCATAATGTTCCACGGAAAGATGGTTTCGTTCCACTGCCATCTGTATATTGCGAAGCGCGGTTGAAGATGCACAGACAGAACACATCTTGATCCCGAGTGTCTGGCCAAACATGCCTTGTGGGTTTCTGATGCCGGTGATGCCATCAAGGGAAAACTCGATAGGCAGGCGGTGCAGATTTGTCTGACCTTCGGGTTCTGGCTGGTTAAAATCCAGATGCAGAAGTCGGCGGATATCCCGTTCCAGCACCTCCCCGCTTGCTACATCTACCTGATGGGTTCTGATCTGAGAGGTTTGTCCAGCACCAGATAAGCCGACAACAACACGTTCGATAGAAATGCCTGCCATTCGTTCTGCTGCTTCCACCGCTTTGCCAACAGCCAAACTGAGTGCGGCAATATCCACCACTTCACCCCGTTTGATACCAGCAGATGCATGTTGCCCAATTCCCCGGATGGTGGGTTGGGCGTTGCCATCACTATGGGCAATCATGCATACAACTTTGCTGGTGCCAATATCCAGAACACCAATGGTTTCATGTCTTGTTTTGCTTTGCCCAAGCAAGCCTGATATGCGTGGCATAACATTCATGTCTGACTTCCTTTTGCTTTGACCGGCTGATCAGGCTTGATAATGATCTGCCCCGGTATTCTGAGATCAATATCTACCGTATTGCGTTTGGTTAGTTTGTGTTGCCTGTCCAATTTTGCTAGCTGGCTCCATGCATCCATTGGGTTTTGTTCAGGAAGCATGATGCGAATATTATTTCCAAGAAATATATCCCAGCGGCGTTCTGACCGATAGGCCAGAGACCAGACTTCATTGTAAAGGTCAGCTTCGCTTTCCAGTATGGCAATAATCTCACCTGCGCGGGTTTGGGCGCTCTTGCCACTAATAACAGGCAGGTGCCGGAAATCTTCAACCTTGATGCCTTTAATAATCTCACCAGATTTATCAATTACCTGATGGCCGGCGGCTGTCTGATAAATGGCAATTGGGCGTCTTTCCGTCAGATAGACCACCAGATCAGATGGAAAATGTCTTTCCACCCGTGCCTGACTTACCCAGCCCAGTTGTTCAATATCACCCTTGATCTGATCCAGATTAATGCCAAGCATGGGGTCGCCGCGTTTTAATCCAATCGCGCTCAGAATATCATCCTGTTCAGTGTTGATGCGGCCGAATACTGTTATACCTTCCAGTTTGATGCCGGCATCTGCGCTGAACGTGATGAAACGGTCAGCAATGCCGTCGCGCCACCACCAGACTGCACTTGCCGATAGCATAATCCCGATACAGAATATGCCAGCCATAATACGGTACCGGAACCGACGTGGCTGTTTTGCCTGTTTATCGGAAAAATTCTCTTTATAAAGCGCTAGTCGCATTGCGCCGCCTCCAGTAATGATGACACCAGCGCACTCATGCTGATGCCTTTATGTTCTGCCTGTTCCGGCACTAATGATGTTTTGGTCATGCCGGGTTGCGTATTAAGTTCCAGCATCGCCAACTCCCCTGTCTTGTCATCAAAACGAAAATCTGAACGGGAAACACCGCGGCATCCAAGCTGCTCATGGGCTGTTGCTGCCCATGACATGGCTGTAGCAAAAATATCGCTGTCAATAGCAGCCGGAACCATATGGGTAGACCCACCATCGGCATATTTTGCTTCATAATCGTAAAACCGGTTATTCTGGATAATCTCGGTTACCGTCAATGGTTCACCATGCAGAACAGATACTGTTAATTCGCGTCCCGGAATAAAGCGTTCAACCATCAGGCTGGTACCTTGTGGCCAGATATCCTGCCGGGGAGTTCATCACCATCATGCCAGATATGAACACCTACGCTGCTGCCGGTATTGCGCGGTTTGATCACCATGGCTTGTGGGAATGAGTTCTGATCTGGGGTAATTACACCAGCATGGATCTGAAAGGGGATATCTTCTGCAAATTGTACCCCGCTTTGTGCCAGAACAGTTTTTGTCATGGGTTTATCCATTGCCACCGCTGACGCAAGAACACCACTATGGGTATAGGGAATCCCCATCAGATTAAGCATCCCCTGCATATTGCCATCTTCACCCAGTTGCCCGTGAAGCGCGTTAAATGACCGCACGGGGTTTAATTCTTGCAGACGGTTGGCAATATCATGTTAGACTTCAAGTAATGCACATTTCCAGCCAGCATCCTGTGCCGCCCTGATACATGCTTTGGCTGTGTTCCGGGATACCTCTGCTTCATATGTCCAGCCGCCCATCAGGAAAACGGTAAGCCCATCCCTATCAGTCATGCTGGCCTCCATCTTTCTGGCTGGTATCAGGAATGCCAATACGGCGAATTTCCCAGCGTAAATCAACGCCGCTGGTGGTTTTGACACGTTCTTTTACCATCTCGCCCAGCGTTTCTATTTCACTAGCGGAGGCGTTATTGGCATTGATCATGAAATTGCAATGCTTGTCTGATATCGTGGCGCCACCATAGGAAAGCCCACGGCATCCGGCCTGATCAATCAGTTGCCATGATTTATGCCCGTCCGGATTGGCAAAGGTACTGCCGCCGGTGCGGACACCCTGCGGCTGACTATCTGAACGGGTGGCGATAATCGCTTTCATGGCGGCACGAATAGCATCTGTATCACCTGCTTCCCTTTCAGGGTTGCTTCAGTAAAAATCCAGTCTTCCGGTGTGTCCGTATGCCGATATCGCATCCCCATTTCATGGGGGGTCATCTGATGGATATTCCCCTTGCGGTCAATAGCGGTTGCGGTTTCAACAACATCACGGAACTCTTTACCAAAAGCACCAGCATTCATCCTCAAACCGCCACCAATAGTACCGGGGATGCCAACCAGAAACTCTAATCCTGCAATGCCGTGTCTAGCCGCCAGCCTTGCGACTTCAGCATCATGAAAGCCGCTTCCGACGGTCAAGGTTGTATCCTGAATATGTTCATGTCTGATCGATTTGGTGGAAATGACAACCCCAGCCATACCGCCATCACGAACCAGCAGATTTGATCCTGCGCCAATTGTATAGACGGGAATACTGGCATCTGTATTCTTACAGAAATGGATCAGATCATCAGCATCTGCCGGGGTAAATAATACCTCAGCCGGACCCCCAACACCAAACCATGTATGGTCGGAAAGCTTGGCAGCTTCTTTATAGTGGCCACGCACCTCAGGCAGTTGGTTGATAAGCGCGGTCATGCTATCACCTCATCACCTGTTATGGTGCTGATCTGTTCTGGTAATGCGGCTGCCCAGTTTGTAATCGTGCCGGCCCCAAGGCACATGACCACATCCCCCGGCCTTGCTTTTGCCATAACAAGTTCTGCCAGATCATCAGGTTGTTCCAATGCTTCCACCGATGGATGCCCATGCGCGCGCAGATTATTGACAAAATCGTCACGATCATAGCCTTCTATCGGGGATTCGCCGGCGGCATAGATATCGCTGATAATCACATGATCAGCATCATTAAAACAGGCACAGAACTCATCAAACAGATCACGCATCCGGGTATAACGATGAGGCTGGAAAACAGCAATAATCTGATTTTTCGGCTTTAACATGCGAGCAGCGGAAAGCGCGGCTGTAATTTCAACAGGGTGGTGGCCGTAATCATCAATGATGGTGATATCAGACACGCATCCTTTTTTGTCAAACCGCCGTCCTACGCCTTTGAACTGGCTAACAGCATGAATAATCTTATCAGTGGCTATCCCCATTTCCAGGCAGACGCTGATCGCGGCAAGTGTGTTCAGCACATTATGATCACCCAGCATGGGCAGGCGGAAGCCTTCGATGATACCATGCTGGTTAATGCGTTTGCTGACCATGGCATCAAACACCATACTGCCATTATCGGGACGTAAATTAATCCCTCTGATATCGGCACTGGCTGAAAATCCGTATGAAATGATCCGGCGTTCCGGAATATCGGCAATCATGCGCTGGACAATGGGATGATCAATGCACAAACTGGCAAAACCGTAAAACGGAATAGATGCTACAAAATCCCTGAAAGCCTGTTTAAGATTATCAAAACTGCCATGATGATCCAGATGTTCAGGGTCGATATTGGTGACAACGGCAACAGTCGGGTTCAGTCTGGAAAAAGACCCATCACTTTCATCTGCTTCTACCACCATCCATTCGCTTTTGCCCAATTTGGCATTACTACCCCATCCGGTAATAATGCCACCATTGATGACAGTTGGGTCAATGCCGCCCATATCCAGCAGTGACGCAACAAGAGAGGTGGTAGTTGTCTTTCCATGGGTGCCGGCAATGGCAACAGACCATTTCAGCCGCATTAATTCCCCCAGCATTTCCGCCCGATGCACGACTGGAAGAAAATGTTTTCTAGCGGCTATCATTTCAGGGTTATCTGGTTTGATCGCGGTGGAAACAACAACAATCGCGGCACCAGAAACATTGTCTTCATGCTGGCCTATGGTGACAGAAATCCCCTTGGCAATCAGTCTTTTTACATTGGCGTTGCTTGACATATCACTGCCGCTTACCTGATACCCCATATCATGAAGAATCTCGGCAATGCCACTCATCCCGATGCCGCCAATACCGGTGAAGTGTATCCGACCAATGCTGAGGGGAAGCTGGCTCATGACGCATGTCCCCTCTTGGTAAGGTTGATAATATGTTCAGCCAGATCTTTTGCAGCATCCGGTTTTGCTAGTTGCATGATATTGGTGGCAGCGACGGTTAGGCGGGCAGGATCAGCAATCAGGGCAGCAATTTTGCCTGCCAGTGAACCTGCGCTCATTTCTGATTCTGGGGTAAGCCAGCCGCCGCCAATATCATGGACGACCTGTGCATTTGCTGTCTGGTGATTATCCATGGCGTGGGGATATGGTACCAAAAGGGCAGGGCGACCCGCTGCCGCCAATTCTGCCACCGATGATGCGCCAGCCCGACAGATCACCAGATGTGCCTGTTTCATCTCAGCGCCCATATCATGGATAAATGAGGTTAGCTCGGCATTTATGCCGCTGCTATTGTATCTCGCTCTGACTTCATCCATCTGTTCTGCTCTGACCTGATGCACCAGTTGCAGGCGGGTTTTTAAATCATCAGGCAGGCGGCTGATGGCTTCAGGTACGGTTTCACCAAATACCTTTGCCCCCAGACTGCCCCCAACAATAAGAATGCGAACAGGTTTGTTATCATCAGGTGGGGTATAGCCATCTTCGCCAATGTGATGAAATGCGGCACGGACAGGGGTTCCGGTAATAACGACCGGGGTTTTATTGGAAGGCTCAATGCCTTTCGTGTCTGGCCATGATGTGGCTAGTAACCTAACGCGTCTGGCCAGAAAACGATTAGCTCTGCCCATTGACGCATTTTGTTCATGTAGCATCACCGGCAAGCCAAGCCCATAAGCAGCAATGACAGGTGGGACAGCAGGATAACCACCAAAACCAATAACTGCTTTGGGTCGGCGAAACAGAATAGACCCCACAGATGAAAGCAATCCCTTGCCAAGGCGGAACAGTCGCCATAGCCGCAGATAAAGACGTGAAGCAAAGGGCGATGCCGCCGAAATGGTGATAGTTTTCAACCCTTGCGGTATCATATGCCGACCACGTTTGTCGGTAACAAATACAGGCGTCCATCCCTGATCGGTCAAATACTCACCAACCGCAAGGGCCGGAAAGATATGACCACCTGTACCACCTGCTGCTAGCATGATTACCGGTTTAGCCATAGGCCTCTCCATGCTTGGTCTGGGTGGTCGTTTCCGCTTGGGGTGGGGCTTCCCTGTATTGACGATGTCTTGTCAGTGCAATCAATAATCCGATAGTCAAACCGGATGTCATCAAGGATGATCCACCATAACTGATAAAAGGCAGGGTCATGCCTTTTGTCGGGATCAACTGGACAGATGACGCCATATGGATAGCTGCCTGTAATCCGAATTGCAGGGTCAGGCCAGCAATTGCTAATGTCCGGAACAGACTATTTGATGTCTGGGCATGGGCAAAGCCGCGTTGCACGACGATAATATAACAGATGATCAGGGCAATGCAGATTAAAACGCCATATTCTTCGGCGGTGACCGCAAAGATGAAATCAGCATGTGCATCAGGCAGATGCTTTTTTATTACCCCTTCGGATGCACCAACACCTAATAGCCCACCATGCGAAAAGCTTTCCATGGCGATATCGGCCTGATCATTCGTGCCATTTAGAAATTTATTTACCCTGATAGTCACATGCGGCATGAGAATATAGGCCAGATAACCAGCAATTGGTGCCAGCGCCGCCAGGCCAATTACCTGCCCGATAGGCATTCCTGCCAGAAAAATCAGCATGGCCCACGTCATGACGAAAAGAATGGTCATGCCAATATCAGGTTGTAAGACAAGCAGCAGAACCATCAGGCCAAGCAGACCGATAGATATGATCCAGCCGGGAAAATTCCGTTCCTCCCGCCACATGCTCAAAAGCCAGGCACAGGTGATGGCAAAACATGGTTTGGCAAATTCTGATGGTTGTATTTTAAACATGCCCAATGAAATCCAGCGCGTAGCGCCTTTGACTTCATCCCCGATCATCAATGTCATGCCGATCATGATCATGGTGGCTATTAAGCCAAATATCCCAACGACTCTGATCATGCCTTCATTAAGCATAGCCATGCTGACCATCAGGATAAGGCAAAGCACCAAAAATACAGCATGCCGGATCACAAAATGCCACTCATTATAACCAATTTTTAAAGCAATAGTCGGACTGGCCGCCATTACCATGAATAAACCGGCCACACATAACAGCAATGCCAGTGATAAAATGGTTCTATCGATAGTCCACCACCAGATGCTGACAAAACTCCGATCCGTCCGATTAAACATGTGCATGCTCCATCGGACTGGATTGTTCTAGAATATGATTAACAGCAGCGCGGAAACGATCACCCCTATGTTCAAAGTTTTTAAACTGATCAAAACTGGCCGCCGCAGGGGAAAGCAATACAGTAGCGCCATCTATCTGATCATGATGAGCTGTTGCATAAGCTGATTGCGTCGCCTGTTCTATGGTGTGACAAGCATCGACAGGGACATATGGCGTCAGAATATTAACGCAATCAGTGGTTTCTGCCCCGATGACAAACGCATGACGAACATGATCAAGGGCGTTTATGGTATCACCTAGACCATCTTCTTTCATCTGTCCGCCAACAATCCAGTATATAGCCGGATAACTGGTCAGAGCTTTAGCCGCGGCAATACCATTGGTCGCTTTGCTGTCATTGACAAATTGAATGCCATCACGCTGACCCAGCCATTCCATCCGGTGGCTAAGGCCTTTAAATCCGGCAAGCGTTTCTTCCCATGATGATACAGAAATATCCAGCCGGTCACAAATCAGCATGGCGGCGGTAATATTCATCAGGTTATGTTCACCTTTTAACGCTGGCGGCAGATGCATGTTCGGATGTCTTGCTGATACCAAGCCCGGATCAATACTAATGGCAATATGGCTATATGTTGCGGCAATGTCCTGACAGGCAATGTCTGTTCCGACAATCAAGCTACCCGTCCCGATAACAGCATGGGCAATCTGTTCTTTTGCGGCGCGGTATCCATCCCATCCCCCGTGCCTGTCCAGATGGTCAGGGGTAATATTGAGAATGGCGGCCGCATCTAGCCGAAGCGAAGGCGTAATGTCCAACTGATAGGATGATAGCTCAAGCACGATGATGCCATCAGCCCCGGATCATTCAGTGCCATCACGGGTGTGCCTATATTGCCGCCGGTTATAGCGGGTATGCCACATTGATTAATAATATGGGCAACCAGCGCCGTCGTCGTGGATTTACCATTGGTGCCGGTGATCCCGATGACCCGCGCCGCAATATCCGCGTTCATGAATAATTCGATATCACTGATTATGGGAATCTGTTTTGACCGTGCCTGTTCTGCCGCTGGATGCGGGGCAGGGTAGCGTGTTGGAATTCCGGGGCTCATCACCAGTGCATCTATATCTTCCCATGGCCATTGATCAGGGGCGGCAATAATCGCCTCTTTTGGGGTATGATCTGGTATCATCTGATCATCATGGACATAACAGATAGCCCCCGCCTTAAGCAGCGCATCACAGGCACTGATGCCGGAACGGCCAAGTCCCAGAATGGCAACAGTTTTTCCTGACATATGATGCGGAATGATCATGCTCTATCTCAGTTTCAGTGTTGCAAGGCCAATCAGGGCAAGAATGATGGAAATGATCCAGAAGCGGATCACGATAGTCGGCTCCGCCCAGCCCTTTTTTCAAAGTGATGATGCAGGGGTGCCATGGCAAAAACACGCTTGCCGGTCAGTTTAAACGATACCACCTGAACAATAACGGAAACGGTTTCCAGAACAAAAAGTCCGCCGATAATAGCAAGAACAAGCTCATGGCGGGTGGCAACAGACATGGCACCAAGACAGCCTCCCAATGCTAGTGATCCCGTATCACCCATAAAGACGCTTGCCGGCGGAGCATTATACCATAAGAAGCCGAGCCCGGCCCCGATCAGTGCGCCGCACATGACCGTCAACTCACCGGTTCCGGGAACATAATGCAATTGCAGATAATCCGAATACACCGCATTACCAACCAAATAGGAAATCAAGGCAAAGGATAATGCACAGATGATCACAGGGCCGATAGCCAGCCCGTCAAGCCCATCTGTCAGATTAACAGCGTTGGATGCCGCCACCATGACAAATATGGCAAATGGGACATAAAGCATGCCAAGCGGTAAAAAGCACATCTTTAAATGATGGGATGGCAAGCGAATAGCGTAAGGAAAGGGGCGTAACTTCAACCAGATATAATGTTGCCAGAAAGGCAATTCCGACTTGTGCAATGAGTTTGACACGCCCGGGGATCCCTTTGGAATTGCGCCGTTTGATTTTCAGGTAGTCATCAGAAAACCCGATCAGGCCATAACCAATAGACACAAACAGAACTGGCCATAGATATATGCTGGCCATTGGTATCCACAATAGCGATGATATCCCGAACGCCACAAGGATCAGCAAACCCCCCATGGTAGGCGTGCCTTTTTTGGTGACAATATGGCTTTCCGGGCCATCATCACGGATAGGCTGACCTTCACCTTGCAGCGATTTAAGCCAATTGATCATCATGCCACCAAACAGGAACGAAATGATCAAGGCTGTCATAATTGCCCCGCCTGTCCGGAAGGTGATATAGCGGAAAATGTTAAACAGCTGAAATTGGTCAGCAAGGGGAACCAGCAGATCAGGCAGCATGGCTATCTCCATTTGATGCTGAAGAAGATGATTTGAGGGTATTTACGAGTTTGGTCAGGCCAACGCCATGTGATCCCTTAACCAGAACAGCATCATTATGTTCCAGCACTGACCCCATCAATTTGATGGCGGCATCTACATCCTTGACATGAATAGCGGTAACGCCGGAACTTGATATTGCATTGTTCAAATGTTCCATCAATGAGCCAACGGTGATCAGAATGGATATCCCTGATGCTTCTACCATATGGGCAAGCGCGGCATGTTTTTCGGCGGCAGTATGACCTAATTCGCGCATATCACCCAGAATAGCTATCCGGCGGCCGGTGACCGGATCATTACCAAAATTCTCTATCGCCGATGTCATAGATAACGGGCTGGCGTTATAACTGTCATCAATCAGCGTTAATCCGATGGATGCATTCTTATTTCGCCAGATCAGTTTACTGCGTTCACCACGTCCGGGTAAATCACGTGCTGATGCTAAGGCGGATAAAGCTGGATCAAGAGGAAATCCAAGTGCATCAACAACACCTAAAGCAATCAGTCCGGCTATTGCCCAGTGCGATGCCATCATGCCAAGGGAAAAGCTAATGGGCTCCCCCTGATATTGGCAGTCACCTTTATGCCATCCGCATGCCGGGTGACATTGATGAGCTGATATTCTGCCTCATCAGATAACCCAAAACGCAGCACTTTTCTGGCGCCGGCATCATAGGCTTTCTGATGCAGTGGCGGCGTGAAATGATCACTGGTATTGATCATGGCTATACCATGGCTATCAGGATGCGCTAATCCGTCAAAGATTTCCGCCTTTGCCATGGCTATGTCATTGAGATGTTCAAAATGACCAATATGACTATCGGAAATAGTGGTAATAACAGCAATATCAGGGGCAACCAGCTGGCTCAGTGGTGATAATTCACCGCATGGTTCATACCAAGTTCAAAAACGCCAAAATCACATGATGCCGGCATTCTGGCCAGACTTAATGGTGCCCCTATATGATTATTCAGATTGCCTTCTGAAAAATGTGTTGCCCCGTAACTGGCCAGCACTTTTGCTACCAGCATCCGGGTTCCCGGTTTTGCCGACACTGCCGGTAATGGCAATGCGCCGGCCTTGGTGACGTTGGCGAGCGGCAAAAGCCAACATTTCACATGCTGTCATGGTATTATCTACCAATGATGCTGTTAATGTCTGTTTCGACCGGACGCGATATTAACGCGGCAACGGCTCCCTTTGTCTTGCTTCCTCAATATGGTCATGACCATCATGGTGGTCGCCTTCAGAGCTATAAACAGATCCCCTGATGAAACTTGACGGCTATCAATGCTGATGCCATCCTGCTGACCATGTGGCATCACCATCTGTCTTACCATTTACAGCAGAGATAATATCAGCCGCTGTCCAGATCATGCTGTTTCTCCTGTGGCCTGACTTCGCAGAAAAGCGCGAACGACACCTTCATCACTGAACGGTAACGTTTCATCACCTATAAGCTGTTGATTTTCATGACCTTTTCCAGCAATAAGCAGAATATCACCATCTTTCAGCCGGGAAATGCCATGGGCAATGGCCTTGGCGCGATCAGCAACATTTTCAGCATCTGGGCAGCCAGCCATCACATCGGCTCTGATAGCATCAGGGTCTTCGTTGCGTGGATTATCATCAGTGACAATAATATAATCTGCCCATGCCGCGGCGCTTTTTCCCATTTCGACCCGTTTGCCTTTATCTCTATTACCGCCACAACCGAAAATGACACTCAACTTGCCCGTCGTAACCTGCCGGAGTGTTTTGAGAACGGTATCCAGTGCATCTGGTGTATGGGCATAATCAATCACAACTCTAGCGGTATTATGAGGCAGAAAATGCTGTGCATGCGGCCACTTGCAGGCATCAGATAGGGCAGGGATAATAAGGCATGAGTCGCCGATAATCCTGACGCATGTGCCATAGCAGCCGCAAGAACTGCATTTTCACCCTGAAATTCACCCAAAAGGGCAAGGGGAACTTTATAAATCTGGTCTTTATATTTTATACAAACCAGCTGGCCCCATGGTAGGTTTTGATTTTCCATAATGTGAAAATCGGCGCCTTCATGGCGACCAACGGTAATGATGCGGATCTGCCGTGTTGAAATAGCTTCAACAATCGCTTTACCATAATCATTATCAATATTGATTACGGCGGTGCCGCCATCATCCAGCACTTCGGTGAAAAGGCGCAATTTTGCGGCAAAATAGGCTTCTAGGGTTTTGTGATGATCCAGATGATCGCGGGTCAGATTGGTGAAACCGGCCACAGCAATAGGTAACTGGCTTAACCTGTGCTGTTCAATGCCATGGCTTGATGCTTCCAGCACTACATGAGAGATATTATTATCACTTAGCTGTTCAATGGCTTTATGCAGGGTTAGGGCATCAGGCGTGGTTAGGGGCATTGGTAATTCCATATGACCGGACCGAACGCCCAACGTGCCGATACTTCCGGCCTGCCACCCCATGCGAAGCCAGATTTGGCGCAAAAACTCAGCCACGGAAGTTTTGCCATTGGTGCCTGTTACTGCAGCCAGCAGATTAGGTTTTGAGACGGTGCAGGCGGTTGGCAATCCCTGAAAGTGTAATGCGGCTGTCATCAACTTTTACCATGGGCACAGATGGCGTGGTAATATCCTGATCGGTAATAATGGCGACCGCGCCATTTTTAATTGCATCATTGATAAATTGGTTACCATCTTCGGATGTGCCTTTAATAGCTACAAAGACATATCCTTCCTTTATCTGGCGCGAGTCACAGCTAACGCCATAGATAACGGGATTATCTGTCATCTGATGATCATTATCCAGAAGATCAGAAAGATGCATGTTTTGCCCCCTCATGCTGAAGTTCGGGTAAATCAAGCATCAAACTCTGGCGAATTTCAGGCGCATTTTCGTCAATAGGATGAACGCCAAGCATAGGGGCAATGCGATGGATGATCCGGCCTGCAACCGGTGCGGCAACCCAGCCTGCGGTGGCATAATTATAACTATGCTTCTGGCCTTTTGGTTCATCAATCATGGTGAAAACGACATATTTCGGATCATGGGCAGGAAAGACACTGACAAAACTGGTGATATTGGCTTTGCGATCATATCCGTTACCGCTAATTTTTTCGGATGTGCCGGTTTTACCGGCAACAATATAACCTTTGATATCGGCTTTATTGGCCGTGCCGCGCGGATGACTGACGACGCGCCGCATCATGGCGCGGATTTTTGCCGTTGTTTGCGGGGAAAATACCTGAACATTAATTTCTGCAGGTTCGGTTTGTTTGATTAACGTTGGTGTGACAAGCATGCCAGACCCTGCTGTTGTGGCAATCGCACTTGTCAGATGGACAGGGGTGACAGAAATGCCATGCCCGAATGAAATGGTCATGACTTCTGCGCGTCCCCAGCGGGAAGGCAGCAATGGTTCTCCCAATTCGGGTATTTGAATATTGGTTTTTTCAAAGAAACCCAGCTGTTCAAGATAATGCTTCTGGATATCTGCACCCATTTCATCAGCGATGCGGGCAGACCCTTTATTTGATGAAACAATCATCACCTCGGATACGTTGAGGTTAGTTTTTCCGGATGGTAATCACTAATAATATACCGGCCAACGCGCAAAGTAGATACGACATCAATCATATCTGTTTCCTTAAAGACACCGCTTTCCAGCGCCATGGCAGTATTGATCACCTTGAATGTTGAACCCAGTTCATAAGCCCCTTTGTCGCCCGGTTAAATTTGTGATCATCAGGGATATATCCAATATGATTGGCATCATAATCGGGCAGGGATACCATGGCGATAATTTCACCGGTTTCAATATCCTGAACAATGCCAGCCCCGCCGATAGCTTCAAATAGATCAATCTGGCTGTTGATTTCTTCCCGCACAATAGCCTGAATGTTCAAATCAATAGATAAGGTCAGATTTTCACCAGATGCTAATAACGTATCCTGATGATATTCAATTCCAGCGATCCCTTTACCATCCTTGTTCACCCCGCCAAGCAGGTGCGCGGCAGCAATAGCATTCGGATAGGCGCGTGTTAATTTACGGCGACCATGTATCCCTGCTACGCCCAATCGCAATACATCAGCGTATTTTTTGGGTGATAGCCGCCATGCCAGTTGAGCATAACGGGTTTTGCGGGTCAGGCGGGTATAGATGGTCTCTTCGCTCATATCAGTCAAAACTGTGGCCAGTTTGATAGCACCGGCTTCGCGTGGATCAAGGATTTCATTTGGGTCAGCGTAAAGTTCAAACACTGGCACGGTGGTTGCCATTACCTCACCATTTCGGTCGAGGATATCACCGCGAATAGTCTGTTTTTAGTGGTTGGGGTATAGGCTTGCGCTTCATTATTTAAATCAAAGGCCAGCCAGCCAACACGCAATCCGATGGCGCAAAAACAGCATAGGGCAACAATCCGAACAACCCCCAGACGGTTAGCAGCGACGCGCCGGGCTTCTGCTGCCGGCATATCAGAAATAAAGCGAATTAGACGTGACCAGATGCTCATTCCACTCTCCAGATTAAATTGGCCTCTTCAATATTCGTGCTTTGGTCAGGTTTGGTGATCTTGCTTAATTCTTCGACGGGAATAATCTGATGCGGATCAAGGGGTCAGATCAAGAAACCGCTCAGATAATTGCAGGATACGATCAGGCCTTGATAGATATGCCCATTCGGATTTAAGCACGGTGATGCTGTCACGGGTTTCGGCGATGCTGGCCTTAATCTGCATCAATTCACTTTCGCGACTATCCTTTCGGATACCCGATAGATATACGAGCGGCCCCAGCAACATGGTGATTATTGTAAGAATCATGGTGGCGCGCAGGGAAAAGACATTCATCACGCCACCTCATCCAGTAAGGGGGCATCTGTACGTTCAGCTACACGCAGGCGAGCTGATCTGGAACGTGGGTTCCTTTGCATCTCATCATCAGATGGAATAATCGGTTTGCGGGTGATCATCTTTAGCCGAGGGGGATGTTCTTCTTGATCAGGCAAATGTCTGGATGGGCGCGGGGCTCTGCCAGCTTCATTCATGATAAATGTTTTGACTAGCCGGTCTTCAAGCGAATGAAAGGCAACGATGGCCAGCTTTCCGCCGGGTTTCAAAGCATGCCATAGCCGCAGGCAGGGCCGCACGGATTTCTTCCAGTTCATTATTGATATGGATGCGGATAGCCTGAAAGCTCCGGGTTGCCGGATCAATCTGTCCCGGTTTCGGGCGCGGCATGACGGCACGAATGATCTTCGCCAGCTGGAATGTTGTTGTGATTTTTGTTTCTTTTCGTGCGTCTATAATGGCACGGGCAATGCGGCGTGATGCGCGTTCTTCCCCAAACTGCCATAATATATCTGCAATTTCTTTCTCACTAGCGGCATTGATAAAATCGCTGGCATCTGCCCCTGATTTTTCCATGCGCATATCAAGAGGGCCATCAAAGCGAAATGAAAACCCGCGATCAGCATCATCTAGTTGGGGTGAGGAAACCCGAAATCAAACACGACGCCATCAACATATGGCACATTAATCGAAGCCAGCAAGGTATTGATTTGTGAAAACCGACCTTCCAGCAAAGTCAGGCGATGGCCATATTCCTGGCAGAGCGATTGTCCGGCTGCAATGGCATCGGGGTCACGATCAATGGCAATCACTTCACATGGGGCGGCGTCAAGAATGGCACGGCTATATCCGCCCCTGCCAAAAGTGGCGTCAAGATATACCGCATCAGCTTTAGGCGACAGGGCTTCAACAACTTCAACAACCAGAACGGGATTATGTTCCGGATGAAAGCTCATGCCCCGCCTCCTGATGTTGGTCGTGGATTGAGGATTAATTTAGGCATCTTGCCATTACGGGCGGCATCCCGGCTTTTTGCTTTCACGCGCTTTATAGGCTTGCGGATTCCATAATTGAAATGACCGCCCAATGCCTATGAAAGTGGCCGCGTCATTGATATTGGCATGACTGAGAAATTCTTCTGGCAGAACAATCCGGCCTTCGCTATCAGGACGCATTTCCTGTGCGCTGGCAATGATCATCTGCAACATTTCCGCTTCTTCGGAAAATGCATCCATGCTGTCAATGGCATCAGCATATTTATTCATGCGATCCAGTGACATGCCTTCAAGACATGGCAGGGTCAATGATCTGGTCAGGATGACGGGCTCACCACGAGCATCAAGAATAGCACGGAATTTTGCCGGAACGGATACGCGCCCTTTCCGGTCTACCTTGTTTTCAAATGTGGATGTGAATAATTCCACAGCCGCCTCTTGCCTGAGGATTATTTTTTCTGTCCATAAATGCAGAATGCACTTTATGGGATATTATGGGATAACATGGGAATTTATGGTATGTCAATGGGAAAACCTATAAATGCCTAAAAAAATGCAATTATTTCATATAGTTAGACTAAATTATTAAAGGCTTTTAGTTTAGTCATTGAAAAGAAACAATAATTTTATTTGTTCACTTTATGTTCTCAATATTTTCAATATCTTAACGATGGGAATCGGCATTTTTTGCCGTTTTGTTGTGAAAACCGATAAATTCATTGACAATAAAATATCAAGGCAAAAAAAATAAGGTCAGATGGTCTATAAGCCGGGTTCTGTCCGCCGCAATGCGACGGGATGATCATTCATCTGGGACGGAAGTTACCTTCGCGCCTCAAGCAACCTACCCGAACATAGGGGAAAATCACCCTTTGCCATATGGCAATATGTTCCTATCTGGTCTTGCTCCCGGGGGGGTTTACCCTGCCAATCCCGTTACCGGCATTGCGGTGCGCTCTTACCGCACCGTTTCACCCTTACCATCATATAATGGCGGTTTGTTTTCTGTGGCACTTTCCCTAAGGTCACCCTCGCCGGACGTTATCCGGCACCGTGATTTTCTGGAGCCCGGACTTTCCTCTGCCGAAACAGCGATCATCCGACCATCTGACCTGTTTCAGATATCTAGGATGTCGCATCAATCCTGTCAAGCATAGCGCCTTTGCTCCGATCTCTATCTCGCCATTATGTTCGATATCATCTTTAAGCAAGGGCAATTTCTATCCAGCGTTCTTCTTGCTTTGCCAGCAATTCCCGTTCGGCTTCCCGTTGTTTTACCAGTAGCTGAAACAGGTCAGCATCACGGCAAACAGATCAGGGTCAGCCAGTTTTTTTTCAATAGCTGCGATGCTTTTTTCCAGATTGCGATTTCATCAGGCAGGGTTTCAAGGCGTGAATATCTTTGAAACTGAGCTTGCGTTCATGCTGTTTTTCTGGCGTTTGGGTGATTTTGGTTTCTGTTTGGATTTGCTTTTTTTCTGGTTCTCATGTTCTGCCGGTTGCGTCGGTCCAGATAATCTGAATATCCACCTGCATGACTGATAATCTTTCCATCACCTTCAAACGCCAGAATACCGCGGTCACGGTTCGGTCTATAAAATCGCGGTCATGGCTGATGATGATAATAGTGCCTTTATAATCAGCAATGACCTCTTGCAGTAATTCCAGCGTTTCCATATCCAGATCATTGGTCGGTTCATCCAGAACAAGCATATTGTGTTTTTCGATAAATAAACGCGCGAGCAATAACGGTTCTGTTCACCACCTGACAAGGTTTTATTTTTTGGGTCGCTTTATGATCATCGAATAGAAAATCCTGCAAATAGCGTTTGACATGAAGATTCCGGCCATCACGTTCAACCATATCACCACCATCAGGGCAAAGCACTTGCCAGGGGGTGTCTTCGGGGTTAAGGGTTTCACGTTGCTGATCAAAATAGGATGCTTCTAGCCCATAGCCAACCCGGACACGGCCACTATCCGGAGTAAGCTGTTCCAGCAGGATTTTAACAAGGGTTGATTTGCCTGCGCCGTTAGGGCCAATAATGCCAATGCGGTCACCTTTACGAATAATCTGATTAAAATGCTGAATCAGAATACGGCGGCTTTCGTCTTTTCCCTGTTGGGAGCCCGCTAATTAATGGTTGGCTTGCTGGCGCCGGAACAGAAGCGGTTAGATCAATGGCTTCAAGAACAATCTGGCCACCTGTTTCCAGTGTGGCGGTCATCATCGGCTAGCTCGGCTTGCACCTGCTGCCATCCGGGCACGTTTTGCCGCATATCCTGCAATTCCCGCATCCGCCCTTGATTGCGTTTTCTTCTGGCGCTGATGCCTTCGATAGACCAGCGGGTTTCGGCAATAATACGGCGATCCAGTTTTTGCCGTCTGCACCTGTTCTTCGGACAGAATAGTATCAGCCCATTCATCAAAGCCGTCAAAATTTCCCTGACGGCGGCGGTGACATTTGCCATTGATCAATCCATAAAGTGCCATTTCCGATGCGGTTGAGAAAGGCACGGTCATGACTGATCACAACCAATGCCCCGTTATGGGTCATCAGTAAATCTTCCATCCATGTGATGGTGGGTAGATCAAGATGGTTGGTTGGCTCATCCATCAGCAAGAACATCAGGTTCTTTTACCAATGCCCTTGCTAACGCAACCCGGCGGATCACTCACCGGATAGCCCATCACTCAACCGGGTCAGGGTCATGCCCATTCTGGTCAGATAGGCTTCGGCTTTATGTGTCTGGATAACAACGCATCACCATCACTTCCTGTGTGCCATGCTGGACAATGCTGGATAAACTCATGCCTTTGGTAAGCGCTGGTGCCTGCGGCAGATAGGATACGGTTTTGCCGGGGGCAATCCACAAGCGACCCTTCATCCATTTCGGCCAGGTTTGCCATGATTTTCATTAATGTTGATTTGCCAGCGCCATTTCGGCCAACCAGACATAACCGATCACCTGCTTCAAGGCTGATATCAACACCCCGCATCAGCCACCGATCACCCAGATTGACCCCAACATCACGAGCACTCAACAGATTTTCAGCCATTTGCCCCAGCTTTATGTCCTCAGCTTTCATGGGATTTTGGATGGTTCATAGGCGGTATTGATTTTTGCAACTTTATCGGTGGCGGAACGAATAAACTCGGCTGGCAGGCCTTCGGCCTGAAGCCGGTCAGGATGGTGCTGCCTCACTAATCAATCCATGCTTTTCTTCACGGTATCCATATCTGCATCTGGTGCAATATTCAATATCTGATAGGGGTTTTCGGGATAATTGCCATATAATTGTTTCAGCCGTTCAAAATCAGCGTCGTCATAGCCCAGTTCTTTAGCAACATGATATAGATATTCATCTTCCTTATCTGTGACTGTGCCATCCGCATTGGCAATATGGAATAACAAACCATCAGATGCTCAAAGATAGTGCCTTTGGCTCCAAATAATTGACGCAACTGTCTGAGCATAAGCGTCATATCCGGTGGTGGTTTGTCTGGCTAAATCCCATAACTGGCCTACTTTTGGGTATATCCCGTTCGGGGATATCCCTTTCTCACGAAAGGCCAGCACTTCATCCAGCGTCACCTTGCCATCAGATTTGGCCATCTTGGCAGATAAAGCAATCATGGCAACAGAAAAAGCAACATTCTGGTGCAGATGTTCATCATGCCCATCCCGCAGATGATCAATGGCGTGTCCGGCAAGCGCACCGATAATCCACCTATCGGGCCGCCAATCGCAAGCCCGGCACCAATTTCCGAATAATGATACCCCAGATGCTCATGCTCTTTTTATCAGGCAATTCCTACATGCTTGGCAAGCAAAACCGCCATGGCTTATGCCAGATCACCGCTTGTTGGTTGCCATTAATGTAAAAAATGGTATGACCTTGCCTATGTCTGAATATGGTGAACATGAACACTGTCTTGATGCCTCAGGGCTGAAATGCCCATTGCCGGTGCTTAAAGCGCGGCGGCAGATCGCGTCTATGGATAGCAATATGATCCTGCTTGTTCTGGCAGATGATCCGGCCGCACCACTGGATTTTGCCCATTTCTGTGAAGTTGGTGGCCATACCCTGATGGATCAGCAAGCCATGATGAAAGGGGCTGATTTCTTTTCGTATCCGTAAAGGCTAAAGGATTGATCTAATTGGCATCAGGCTGTTTCGCCATATGATAGGTTGCTTCTAGCAATCTGGCATGAAAGGCATTCCGGTTTTCTTTTCCGGCGGGGTTAGCCCATGGGACTGACAGCAATCAAAAAACCATCCGCGGGTAATCCGTGATCACGTTTACTAATGACAACAGCGGCACGGATCGGATGACCAGATGCGATATCTTTAGCAATTAATTCTTCAAGGTAATGTGCCAGTTTATGAATACGGTGCGGGGATGGCAAAGCGGCCAGATCAGCTAGATCGGCATAGGTGATCGTCTGTCGCGATATGGCTAGAGGATGCTAATATGGACAGCACATGATTTTGCCATTCATTTTTCTGGCTATCGGGGTTTGTTTTCACCATTGTCATGGTAGTAATTTATATGGTGTTGGTAAATCTGATCACCAGAAGCAAAATGTTCTAAAGGCAAGTCATGCGATTTTTACGCGGTCTGATATTTTCCATCCTATTCTATGGCATCACTGCTGTTATGGCAATTATTGGCTTGCCGCTTTTGCTTTTGCCGCAACCGGTGATTTTTTCTGGCAATGGTTATGGGCACGGATAATGATGACCTTGCTGGCGATGATCTGCGGAATCACCTCACACATTGAAGGTGATATGCCTGATGGGCAGGTAATCTATGCGGTAAAACATCAATCAGCGTGGGAGACAATTGTTTTGCTGGCCCTGCTTGGCCAACCGGTGACCGTGATGAAAAGATCATTGCTTTTATTCGCTTTTGGGTTGTATCTGGCTCACGGTTCGGGGTCATGGGTATCGACAGAAGCAAAGGCAAAGCTGCTCTAAAACAGATGATAAGAGTAAGCCAGAATGCGTCATCAACCGGGCGGCATCTGCTTATCTTTCCTCAGGGGACACGGCTTGCTCCGGATGATTATCAACCCTATCATAACGGGCTTTATGCGCTTTATTCGGCGACAGGATTGCCGGTGGTTCCGGTGGCCTTGAATTCCGGATATTTCTGGTCAAAGGATACATTTCAAAACACCGGGCCATATTACGGTGCGGTTATTGCCGCCAATCCGGCTGGATTGACCAGACAGGAATTGATGACAAAAGTTGAGGAAGTGATTGAAACAGAGATCCCAAAAAACTGGCACCCCAAATCATTTGGCTGAACAGGGATAAATCAGAAAAGGATCAGGATATTATGGATGGATTTTCAGGCGAAAATAATAGACAGCGCAATGTCATTGGCGGCTGGCTGATTCCATGTTCGACCGCACCAATGACCGGATTTTACAGGAATGGTTGCTGTGATACAGGCGACGAGGATATGGGGCTCACATACGGTCTGTGCTGTTATGACAGATGCCTTTTTGATTTTAGCAGGGCGGCAGGGAATGATCTATCAACGCCAAGGCCGGAATATGGATTTCCGGGGCTTAAAGCTGGTGATCAATGGTGTTTATGCGCCAGCAGATGGGAACAGGCAAGGCAGGCAGGTTCAGCACCTTATGTTGTGCTAGCGGCAACAAATATGGCTAGTCTGAATATTTGTGATATTGATCATCTTAAATCACTGGCTATTGATGGTGATAACAGCAATAATAACCATTAGGGCATAAAGCCTATCAATATCGCCAGAAAGTGAGGCAAGTATGTTAACACTGGATCAAAAAGTTACTGTGGAATGCACTGATACAGGGGTTACGGCATCGGGCAAAATTATCCGGATCAGGCCAGATGGATTTGATGTCGCGCTTGGTGATCTGATTATCCGCTTGTATCGCCACAAGCCCCAAATATGTTGGCAATCAATCTGGAATGGAATTTGTCGTCAGGACGTAAAATTCATGACACTACCTGATCAAAAATCTTCTGAAAATCAATCAGGTGATGCTGGGGGCTGACCGTGTCATCTGGACAATCTGGCTGATTATTGCCGTGATTTCTATTGGGCTTCTTCCCCTGACTACCCGCGGCCCAGAAATGGCCAGAGCTGTCGCCAGTTTCTGTGGGTATTCTTTGTGATACCAACGGCGTTATCCGGATTTTTTGATCAATCCGAAACTACCGATGTTAGCCATTATTGCTACATTTCTGGTTGCTGGTACGGTTAAGGGGGTAATTGGGATTGGCATGCCAGCGATTTGTACATGGTGTTGCTAACCTTGTTTCTGCCACCATTGGAAGCTATCCATTGACAGCAATTCCTACCATGAGTTGTCAATCTGTTGCAGATACAACGTGCTGACGCGCGTCATATGGTGGTGCGAAAATATGGAGTGTTTGGTATAATCCTTATGATCAGTATATTTCTGACTGGCTATTTTATTCTATCTTTTCCGGAAACGCTTTTGCTCCTTGTTTTGGGTATGGCTATGGTTATCTTCGCGGTGCAATCCTTTGGCGGCTTAACCTTGCGATTTTCAGCGGCATCATACTGGCAGGTGATATGGCGGCATAGTTACAGGCTTTATTGGCGGATTAAGTTCTGTTTTTCGCCGCCGATTGTCATGTATCTGTTAGGCCGTGATGCCGATAAGGATGAGTTTATTGCCGCTACCGGTTTTCTTTCTTGCAGGATGCGCCCCGCTGGTTCTCGCGCTAATTCTAAACGGCGTGCTAATCTTTGATCTGGCGGTGAAATCCCTATGCTGGGCTGGTGATTGCGCTGGCTGGATTTTTGATTGGTGAGTGGATCAGAAGCTATTTGTCTGCAGATATATTCCGAAAACTGATCCTTTTGTTTTTCTGGTGATGGGATGCCGGTTAGTGTCCTCATTTCCGTGATCTGAACCTATTTTCAGGGATGAAATCAAACCCTCGATATATCAAAACAGATTAGAAAAAGACCTGTGAAAAATGCGATTTGCTCTGTCTTGGATATGACGTATTCAGAAAACAAAGTCGCAAAGAAAATAGATTTGCCAGATAAAAATAGCATTTTTGCGACAAAACTGTAATTTATTAAACCCTTGATTCGAAAAATATTGGACGCTTGCTTCAGGTAATGGGGTGATGCTGATGCATGGATAAATTAGGGATATTACTCATCATCGGTGGGATGACGCTATTTCAGTATTCAGGATGTTACCATCAAGGCACTTGCCGAAGACGGATCATTATTACAGATTCTTGTTATGCGGAGTTTCATTGGAACGGCTTTTAGTTTTCTGCGTTTCTTTATATCAGTGGTCGCCCGATTATTTTAACAACCGCCTATCCGCTTCTCACCTCAATCAGGGCAACATTATTCTTTTTAGGGTTTATGAGTTTTTTTATATCTCTCGCTTTCCCTGATGCCGATTGCCGAGGCGACCGCATTATTCTTTGTCAGCCCGTTCTTCATCACCATTTTATCAAAGCTGTTTTCTTTGGTAATGATGTGGGCTGGTACCGCATTGCTGCCATTCTGACAGGATTTATCGGAACTCTTCTGATTGTCAAACCAAGCACCAGCAATTTTCAATGGGCATATCTTCTGCCGCTCTTCACCGCACTCACTTATTCCGTTTCCATGATATTAGCCAAACATACGCGGGAAAAGGATAATGTGTTTCAGCAAACTATTCATATGTATATAGCCAGTATTATCTGTGGGATTATCACATTGCTGGTAGCGCGTTTTATGGGGTGGACGTTTGATGGTGTTAAGGGGCTGGAATATGTATTCCGTCCGTGGGTATTTAACAATCTGATCATTCTTTCTGCAGTCATCATTATTTCCTTGGTGGCAACAATAGGCACCTTATGCCTGATATCTGCTTACCGGATCAGCCAGCCGCCAGTCATTGCCCCATTTGAATATACTTTACTTGTTATCTCTATCACTATTGGCTATCTCATGTTTGGTGAAGTGCCGGATTACTATTCCATGCTTGGAATGATGGTTATTGTGGCAAGTGGATTGTTTATTTTCATTCGTGAACAGGTGCGTGGGTTCCCACTGACCATTAAAATGCGATTACGTTAGATTTTCCCAAACGTCATTATGAAAACGAAAAAGGCCAGCCATAAGAGGCCGGCCTTTGATAAAACTGTTTTATCTGATGACAAAATCGATTAATTGCTTTTCAGATTAACCGCTGAGCTTTTGCCATTCTTACCCTGTTCGAGTTCATAGCTGACGCTCTGGTTTTCGTTCAGAGTCTGCATGCCAGCATCCTTGACAGCAGAAATATGAACGAACACGTCTTGTGACTTATCTTCGGGTTCGATGAACCCATAACCTTTGGTTTCATTAAACCATTTTACGGTGCCATTAGGCATCTTTCTCTCCTTTAGAAAAGGGTTGTTAAATCGTCAATCAACCTCTTATCCGTGGAGAAGCAAATCGTTGACCCTCAGCACTTTTTGCAGAGTGCTATGCTTATGGCACTTTGTTCAGTAAAAAGCGAGATAAATTTTAATTATCTGTAATTTATCTCTTTTTGAAAACATGCGCTCTCGCTTGACTGTCATGGGTCGAATGATAGATTTAGGGGATAATCATGCATGTCAGCAGGGCTATGATACTCATTTATAAAGGATGATCTATGCCACATATTCATATTCAATTCACGCTGTTTTCTGCCTTTTACTCTCCTTTGATTTCTACCATGACAGGTGGATATCTGGCAGAAGAAGGATTTGATTATGACTGGAGTGTGGCGAAGCCGGTGTTTCTGCTTTAGCCGCGCTGGAAGATGGTTCTGCACAAGTGGTTCAGTCTACCATCAGCCAGGGGTTTCACTCTCTTGAAAAGGCCGCAAGACTGCGGCGCGGCATTTTGCATTGATTAATGATATGGATGGATTTTTTTCTCACCAGTCGCGTGGCTGATCCGGATTTTAGCTGGGCAAAGCTGGAAGGCGCGGATGTTCTGGTGCATCATGGTGGTCAACCCATGACGATGTTCAAATATGCCTGTCACAAGGCAGGGATTGATGTCAAAGATCAATATGATTGATGCTGGCAATGCAAAGGAAATGGATGCAGCCTTTCGGGCAGGAACAGGACAATATATTCATCAGCAAGGGCCAGCACCTCAACAGATTGAAGCTGATGGCGTGGGACATGTTGTTGCTGCATTGGGGCCAATGGTTGGCTCATGCGCGTTTTCCAGTCTGGCCGCTATGCCAGATTGGTTGATGAGCGATGAAGGTAAAGCCTTTTGCAGAGCTTATCAGAAAACAAGAATATATATGAATACCGTTTCTGCAGAAGATATCGCTAAAGCGGAAAAACCGCTTTTCCCTGATATTGATGAACTGGTACTAGCAGATTGCATTCGGGCTTATCAGATGATGGGATGCTGGCCAGAGCATATGGATATCACTGATGCAGGTTATGCGGCTATGCTGGATATCTTTGCCCATGATGGCAAGATTTCAACTAGGCATGACTATAATGAGATATGCATGAAGCCAGTTTCATAATAATGATGGTTAAAATGTGAGTTTTGTTTTGTCATAATTTGAGAAAACAGTATTACGATTTTTGGATTACCCATTATGCCAATTCTTAACGAATAATTATTGAAAATAAAAATAAAGCGCATATATGGTTATTATAAACAGGTATTTTTTCTAGGGCTAAATTATATGTCTGACATCAAATATTATGCTGAATTAAGACATCTTATCCTGCAAATGGAAAGTGACATGTCTATTTCATCTTTGACTGAGATTGAAAAGAAAGTCATTTCCGCCTCATCATTTTATCAAACAAAGAAAAAAAGCCCATCCATCTTGACCAGTTGCGCGAACATCCTCTGGTGCAATCCATGCCACAGCCATCATTATATCGCGCCTTCCAGACGCTCATCAAATCTGGATATATCAATAAAGTGGGAACAGAACGTTCAGGGCTTTATGTTCCGCAAACCGAACGGTTTTCCTAACTTTTGTCTGATAAAAGATCAGCAATGATGGGTTGTGATTCATAAATGTGATATCAGCCCTAGTCAAAAGATAGTCAAAAGAATTAAATTGTCATACCTTTTTCGCATAAGAAGTTGTTAGCTTCCATCATGTGAGGTTCTGGTATTAAGGCTCTAGTCTATTGTCTGTTATTCGTCTGATTTCCCAGCATTGGTCTGGTTTCGTGATCACTTTATATCTCGGATTATTCTGGATCAGTATTAATATTATTTTTCCACTAGAATTATCGTTATTAGGCAGTTCAACAGGCATTGCCAGTATTCTATTTCTGCCACATGCTGTGCGCGTATTGTCGGCATGGCTGTTGGGGCCGAAAGTATTATTTGCATTGGATACTGGCTGGAAGTGATAGCCCATTCCATCTGGGGGCTAGATTTTTCCTATCCCAACAGCTTGCTTATTCCGATCTTTAGTGCCATGTCGGCGGTGGTGGGTTTTGAAGCATTGCGGATGATAGGTTATAATGTATATCCTAATTCATACAGCCTTCCGAACTGGAAGGGTGTTATCCTTGCGGGAATTATTGCATCTCTGTTTAATTCATTTACTGGTGCATATCTGAAAGGGGAGCTGATTGAACCCGGATATCTGATGTCGATCATCATCGATATATTGTTGGGGACATATCTGGCTTAATCATCAGCATGATCATGCTGGTTTTTATCATGCGTATACTGGATAAATTTACAGATCGTCACAATAAAAAGTGGTCATATGGCTTTTCTGCTGTCATATTGGTAGGATAATCGATGCAGAAGGAAAGGTAATAAAGATGCAATTTAATCAGGAAGCCCTGCAAACGTGTCACCGATCTGCATATTTTTTCTACATAAGGCAGAACGCTATATAGCAGATGATGAGAATGGTGATGAGTTTGTTGTTAAGGTGTTTGATGCCTTTGAAAACAAACCTCAGTTCCTATCTAATGAGGAATGTGAAGAATTACTGCTTGAAGTATGGAAAGCCCATATCGAAGGGCGGCTAGATTAGAACGCCGCCAACCGGCATCTGACTCATCAGGAATGAAAGGGGTGACCATTTCCACATGTCACATTAATTATCAATAATATATTTCAAACCCTTTCCAACTGGGAAAATAAAACTAACTCTTATTCATACCTATAATATTTTATTAAGAGGATTAGATGAGAGTATTTGCAACTATGTTCGTTTTGTTTGCCAGTCTGAGTCTGGCAGGATGCGGACAGTCAGGCGATCCAGAAAATTAACAAATTGCTGGATAATTTGAAAGTCTGGTATCAGATTTTGAAAAAATGGCAAATCAGGATAAGGTTTGTTTTTCCGAAATTGGTGAAATTATGCCTAAATTGATGTCATTTGGTAGTTCCATGCAATCCCTACAAAGTGCTGGTAAAGAGCCTAATGATGATCAAAGGCAACGGGCGGCAAAGCTGGCGATGCGATTACAGCAAAGTCAGGGATCATTGAACGCTGTACAGCCAGATATGAGTTGCTAGATATAAACAAAAATCAAAGAAAAAGCGCGGCATAATCCGCGCTTTTTTTATATATTATCTATGCCCATGCTGATGCAGCGATTCCCAGACTAGCCGTAATCCCAGTAAGGCAAGGCCAGCATGCACCAGATGGTAAAACAAATTATCTGTGATGTTCCGGTTGAGCCATTTGCCAATCATAACGCCCACCGGAATGACCGGAATTAGTGACAGGGTGATAAATAACGTCGCTGGTGTGAACATACCCAGCTGCAGAAAAAATGGTATCTTTGCAATATTGATAGAAAAGAAAACCATGCACTAGTCCCCACAACCAGATAGCGATGCATGCGTAAGGGCAGTAAGAATATCTGTACCGGAATGCCGCCTGTTAATGATATAAAGGATGAAAATCCTGACAGACTGCACCAGATTGATGCCCGGGCAGGGATGCTTTTTCCGCATCTTGCGTTTTTCATCAATTCTGGTTTGGCTATTCAGCCGGATAAAATAACGGCATCCGACAATAATGGCGATAGCACCGATCATGGCTTTCAACATATCGTCATTAATCATACTGATCAGCAGATAGCCTAGAATTTGCCCGATAACAGCAAATAGCACCATCCAGAATAAAATGCGCCAGTAAAATAACCGCGCCAGATCATAATTGGCCCATATATCTGTCAGCATATAAAGAGGGAGAAGAATAGCCAGTGTTTCTCGCGCCGGCAGAATGGTAAGCATCAATGGTGCAGATAAAGACGCAATAGCACCGCCAAATCCGGATTTGGCAATAGCCATCAGCAATACGGCAAGCGCATAAATTGACCAGAATGTCACCACCGAACCATTAAGAAAAGGTGGGGCGGCTGGATCTATAAGAAAAGATATCATCAATCACTTTTTGTGCCCAACATTGATCAGAAATCGTATGGTGATGAAAGCATAAAGGCAATCATTCTTTTTTCAACAGATATCTAAATGCATGGTGTTTCATGATGCTTGCAGCCAGAACAGATGCCAGATAAGTTTGCAGGAAAATAACTGAAACGATTTATTATCAATGACTATAAGGGATAAAGGATGACCATTACATTATATCTGTCCGGAGAAATACATACTGACTGGCGTGACCAGATTATTGCCGGCACAAAGGGCATGGATGTTCGCTTTACCGCACCTGTTACGGATCACGCGGCCAGCGATGATTGCGGGGTTGCTATTCTTGGCGATGAACCGGATAAGTTCTGGCATGATCACAAGGGGGCTAAAATCAATGCCATTCGCACCAGAAAGGCCATTGCTGAAGCAGATATAGTAGTCGTCCGGTTTGGGGATAAATACAGACAATGGAATGCTGCTTTTGATGAGGTTATGTCGCTGCGCTTGGCAAATCAAATTGTTATGCACGGGCTGATCATCAACACGCCCTGAAGGAAATTGATGCTGCCGCGCTTTGCGGTTGTTGAAACCCTGATCAGATCGTCCGTATTCTGCGTTATGTTATTAATGGGGATTTATAGGCAAGGGCACAAAACATATTGCTTTCAGGTGGCTTATCATCAGGTTGAAAGTGAGAATATATTTTCACCAGAAAAAGTCATGGTTTTAGGTGATAAGGTTTTGGTGAATTGGGATGTGTTCGTCAATCAGTTTTTCCACTTCATTCTGAGTATCTTTATCCGGAAAAACCAGACCACTGTCAGAATATTTTTCTGAGACATATTTTTGAACGCATTGAAAGACACATTTTCTATCCCTTCAAGAAGGCTGGGCCATCTTGTTTTGAGGAGTGATTCAAACAATTCACATTCTTCGTCAGATGGAAAGGTTCTGATAAATATCTTAGTGTACATAGTTTCTTCCCCAAATTCGAAATATCAATTATTTATAATATTATAACACCCTTAGAATTTACCACCAGTCTTGCCAGAGCAAAAGTAAATAATCATAACCATGACATATGCATGCCATGCCAACTGAAGCTTACGCGCGAACCTTCACGCGCCGAAGAGTTTGCCGGGGTTGAGGATGTCATCGGGGTCGAGCGCTTTTTTCACTGCGATCATGACATCTACCGCCGGGCCCATCTCCTGCCTTAAATACGTCATCTTGCCCTGACCGATGCCGTGCTCACCGGTGCAGGTGCCGCCCATGGCAATGGCTCGCTCGGAAAGCCGTTCGGAAAATCCCTTGATTTTCGCCCATGTCTCCGCGTCGTCGGGAAGCGCCATCGGCAGCGTGTGAAAATTGCCATCCCCCACATGGCCGACGATAGGTGAGATGATGCCGGTGGCCTTGATATCCTGACAGGTTTCCTCAACACATTCCGCCAGCCGTGAGATCGGCACGCATACATCGGTCGATATCCCTTGCGCCCCGGGCAGAAGCGACATCGCTGCCCAGAACGCATCATGCCGCGCCTTCCAGAGTTTACCCCGCTCTTCGGGATCTGTGGTCCATCTGAACGCATGCGGGTGTGTTCGGCGGCGATATCTCCGAATAGCTCAGACTGCTCCCGCACGCCATTTTCGGTACCGTGAAATTCCAGTAGAAGCAAGGTTTCCTCCGGCAGATCAAGCCCCGAATACTGGTTGCAGGCCCGCACCTGCACTGCGTCCAGCAGCTCCATCCGGGCAACAGGAATACCATACTGGATGGTTGTGATCACTGCATTACAGGCGGCCTCAACGCTGGGGAATGAACATATACCGCCGGCGATCGCCTCAGGAATACCGTGGAGTTTCACCGTCAGTTCCGTGATGATCCCGAGGGTGCCTTCGGAGCCGATGAGAAGACGTGTCAGATCATACCCGGCGGCGGATTTCTTGGCCCGGCTGCCGGTGCGGATTACCGTACCGTCTGCCATCACCGCCTCCAGCGCGAGGATATTGTCTTTCATCGTCCCGTAACGCACCGCGTTGGTGCCCGATGCGCGGGTCGCCGCCATCCCGCCAAGGCTGGCATTTGCGCCGGGATCAATCGGGAAGAACAGCCCCTTGTCACGAAGATGGGTATTTAGTGCCCGCGTCACCCCGGGCTGAACCACAGCATCAAGATCATCTTCATGAACCGCCAGCACCTTGTCCATGGCGTTCATGTCTATAGAAATCCCGCCTTTAGGCGCGTTCACATGCCCTTCAAGCGATGAGCCGACGCCAAAGGGGATGACCGGGCAGCGATGTTCCTGGCAGACTGAGACCACCACCGCCACGTCTTCGGTGGAATGGGCGAAGATAACCGCATCGGGCCGCTCGCTCCTGATCTGGGTCGTTGTGTGGCTGTGATGCTGGCGCACGCTTTCCGAAGTTGACAGCCGGTCGCCAAACCGTTGCTTTAAAATATTAATGGCGTTATCAATTGAAGGGCTGGTCATTTGCTGGCGTTCTTCTTTCAAAGTGATGTATATCTTTTCGTTCGTCAGATTTTAAGATCAAGTCTTGGCTTCCAGAAGGGGCGGAAGAGCTCGATTTTTGGGCATCGGTTCATCACCACCTTCAGCCCGGCGTCTTCGGCAAGGCGCGCGGCTTCATGATCCACCACCCCGATCTGTCCCCAGAGGACTTTCGCGCCGATGGCTATCGCTTCTTGGGCGATCACCATAAAGGTCCTCAGGCTTGCGGAAGACTTCGACCATATCCACCGGACGGTCGATAGCGGCAAGGCTCGGGTAGACTTTTAGCCCTCTGATTTCATCCAGCCCCGGCCGCGGGTTGATCGGGATCATGTCATAGCCGGTTTCATGTAGCACGCGCAAGACACCATAGCTGAACTTGGTCTTGTCGGGGCTTGCCCCCACCATGGCGATTGTTTTTACCGAGGAGAGGATGTCTTGAAGATATTCATCCGTGTACGGTTCATCATGGTTCATATATGCCATTAATCTGTTTCCTTCGGTGTTGCGATATCATCTTTTAATTCATGTGCTGCCAGCGGATCAAGAAAGGGATTGCGGTAAAGCTTATCATGGCTTTCCACACCAATATCGAACGTGCAATCCGTCTTTGCCCTCGCCACACAGAGGATGACATAGCCGTCATTGATCTGTCTGTTGTTGAGGGCGACTTGCGCCCTTTGATCAACCTCACCTTCAAGCAATTTCGCCGCGCAAGTAATACAGCCGCCATAGCGGCATCCATAGGGCAGATCCACCCCCCTGATCCCGCAACTCATCAAGAAGCGGCTTCCTGCCTTTCACCTGATAAGTGGCGTTATCCTGATTGGCGATGGTAATAGTGATCATAGCCAGATATCGCTTGTGCAATCGCCGCCGGGATAGCGTGCCTCATGGCAACGGCTTGGGCCATTTGGCTCTTTGCCAAAATCAACAATAAAGTCTTTGTTGATTTCCATGCCGCCATTCACCGAATCACAATCAATCATCACCATGACGCCGCCCTTTTCCCTTATTTCGGGATAGAACTGATTATCCCATGTTGAAAAGAGTGAAGTGGTGACATAAAGCCGCCGCCCATCAAGGCTGAGCTGGAACATCTGGGGGCCACCAGCCATCTCAACGCCATTCACAAAAGGCGCCCGATTAAGCAATCCCCCCATCCAGACTTGTCCAGTCAGTTTCGGGTTGTGGGGATCAGAAATATCATATTGCCGCATATCACCATGCAACCAGTTATTGAGGTAGAGGTATTTGTCATCCATGGATATCAAAATGGCCGACATCACCCCCGGCACCGGAATAGGCCAGTCGGGATGCGGTTCATTTTCCACATCAATAATCTTTTCCCATTGCCATTTGCCGGCATCATCTTTCCACCAGTGGATGACATTTGAGCTTAGCGCCGCGCCGCAAAAACCATGCGTGCTATCTGGATCATGATGGAATTTTACCTCAAGCGGAATCAGCCCATCTTCTCCCAGATACATGGTTTCAATCGGCTCACGCTTTTCAAAATCCCAGAAATGCAGCTCACGCCCATATTTGAGATGCCCGACTTCTTCCAGATCAAATCCCGGCATGAAGGTATTTGGCGCCGCCCATTCCGAAGAGACCATCACGTTGTGCCGCGGCTGGTACCAGAAATCATAGCCGAACTTGATTTCCCCCATAGAGTTTTCCCAGCGGCCCACAATCTCAAAATCCTTGTTGAGATGAAGATACCCGCCCGGTGCTTCACCCTTCGCATTACCGAGGAAAGATATAATGATCTCACTGCCGAGGCAATGCACCGTATGGGGGCCAGAAAGATCAGCCTTAGCCTTGATCTCTGCGCCGTCAATCACCTTATGCAAGCGCGGCGCCCGTGGGTCCGTCGCCGTATCAACAATATGCAGATTGTTTGATCGCACCCCCGGCAGGATCAGATATTTGCGCGACATGGAATGATCATCATGGCAAGATGAACACGCATTCCAGGCCATGTGATGCAACTCATCGCCGATCCCCGGCATCTCCAGCCGGTGGATCACCTGACTATAAGTCGGGCTGTTGGGGTCAACATCCACTGTCGCCAAATAATCCGGTTTCTGGATGCCCGTGCCGGTATAAATGGCGATTGTATAAAGTAGTTTTTCCCGTGGTGATTTTATCGCCTCAGCAGGACTTGCATATCCCGGCCCACAACATTCCATCATCTTATCTCCCTCTATTTACTCTTATCATAACCCCATCCGGTCAGCAATTGCCACAATCCGGTGCATGTCACGCAAAACAGGCTTTTCGATCAATTTACCATCGATCACCACCAGGCCCGTATCCGCCGCCTCGAATTCAGCGATGATCCGGCGCGCCCGTGTGATCTGATCCACAGATGGGGTAAATACCTCATTGAGTGCCGCAATCTGCTTGGGATGGATAGATCCTTTGCCGGCAAAGCCCAGTGCCCGCACTTTCTCTGCCTCAACGCGCATGCCTTCAGGATCATCAAGATCAAGATAGGGTACATCGATGACATCAAGGCCAGCTGATGCAGAGGCATGAACGACCCGTGATCGTGCATATAAGAGTGCATCGTAAGTATTCTCGCATCTGAGTTCGGCGGCCATATCCACCCCACCAAAGAACATCGCGTCTATCCGCGGGCTTGAATGGGCAATCTCATACGCCGCTTCCAGACCCTGATTGGTTTCGATGATGATGTGAAGGCGAGTGATATGCCCGGCTTCAGTCAGGAGCTGGTCCAGCATCACCACCTCATCCGGGGTGCGGACTTTCGGCATCATCAGCGCCGGCGGCGGTGTGGGGGCTGGCCAGAATGGCGTTCACGTCCTCGATCCCGAAACGCTCTCGCATCGAATTGATTCTGAGGATACGTTCTACCCCGTCATCTGTTTGTGGTTCGACAAAAGTGCCAGTGCCTTCTGCCGTGCTTCTTCCTTGTCTTTGGGTGCAATCCCGTCCTCAAGTTCAACACAGACAATATCCGTCCCGCTCGCCAGTGCTTTGGGGTACATGTCTGGACGCAAGCCCGGCGTGAAAATAAAACTCCGGCGTGGACGAATGGTCGAGTTATCTGTCATTGGTCTTTTCCTCTTCTATTTTATGCATGATTTCAGGTGGATCAAACGCCGTTATATGCTGAACAGGCCCGTCATAGAGTTCGACTTCAGCAAGACAACTATGGGCCGCTGGCCCCTGGCTCAGCTTCGAGGTGCTGATATCTGGTGAAAGCATATTGGGGTTGCCATGCTTGCACATTCTGCTGGCATCGGCCGGGTCAACAGGATCATACCATGACCCTGTACTGATGATTATCACCCCCGGCATAACGTCTTCGGTAATCGTAACGCCACAAAGGCAGGATCCTCTGTCATTGAAGACGCGCACGATATCCCCATCCGAAAGGTCCCGTGCCTTGGCATCAATAGGGTTCATTTCAACCGGTTCATGCCCTTTTATCTTGATCGAACGACTAAGGGTTCCATTATCCATCTGGGAGTGCAGTTTTGTTCTTGGCTGGTTCGATACCAGATGAAGCGGGTACAGTTTATCTTTCGCACCCAACCATTCGATAGGTTGCATCCAGGCCGGATGACCTGGGCAATCATCGTAAGAAAAACTGTCCACGGTCGTCGAAAACAATTCTATCTTGCCACTCGGGGTTCCCAACGGATTTGCTTTGGGATCGGCAATAAACTCAGAAAGAAAAATCCGGTCTTCATCCAGGTCAGGTGATTTGTAGAAACCGGCTTTGCGGAAATTTTCATAGTCAGGCATGTCTATATTAAATTCTGCCGCTTTCTCTCTCGATCGGTCCCAGATCCAGCGCTGCCAGTCTTCGGCCGTGCGGCCTTCGGTAAAGGTAGCCTCAACGTTCATGCGGCGGGCAATCCCGGCAAATATATCGTAATCATTTTCGAGCCCCGGCAACAGGTTCAATAGCCTTATCCATTGAGATAACGAAAGGATCGCGAGGCGTCATGCCTATATCCTGTCTTTCCAGCGTGGTCGTACAGGGAAGAACGATATCTGCATGCCGCGCCAGCGCATTCCAGCACCAGTCATTTACGATGACCGTTGATGGTTTTTTCCACGCCTTACGCATACGGGAAATATCCTGGTGATGATGAAACGGATTGCCGCCTGCCCAATAGACAAGATCAATATCAGGATAGATATATTCCCCACCATCATAATCGAATTTCTCGCCCGGATTTAGCAGCATGTCGCTCACCCTGGCAACTGGAATAAAATCAACAACAGGATTTCTGCCTTGCGGCAAGGGTACATAGGGCATCTTAAAGACATTATTGCCAAGATAATTAGTCACCGTATACCCGAAGGCAACCCCGCCGCCGGGCTTGCCTATATGTCCCAGCATAGCGGCAAGCGCAATCACCGCCCAGAACGGCTGTTCGCCAAACTGTTGGCGTGTAAGGGACCAGCTTACCGTCAGCATGGTACATTTTCGGGCCATTTCGCGTGTCAGCAACAATATCGGCTTCGGCCATGCCACTGATGCCAGCAGCCCAAGCGGCTGTTTTTGGGATACCATCTTTCTGCCCGAGCAAATAGGCCTGAAACCGATCAAATCCGGTGGTGTAGCGATCAAGAAAGGATGGATCATGCAAATCTTCAACAAGCAAGGTATGCGCCATGGCCAGCATGACGGCAACATCGGTGTTTGGCCGTACATGGATCCAGTCCTCATCAATATCGGTTTTTACATCGGAACGGCGTGGCGACAGATTGACAAAACGTGTTCCCGCCGCCGCTGCTTCACGCACCCCAAGACGCTGAATATGCGCGCCTGTCCCACCATTACTGATCTGGCTGTTGAACGCGGGTAATCCACCAAATGCCACCATCAGTTTGGTATTGTTGCGTATGGATTTCCAACTTGTCTGCTCGGTCAGCAATTCCATTAGGTTGCCTCCAAGAACATGGGGAATGATGACTTCGGCCGCGGCGTAGCTGTAGGTATTCTTTGATTTCGTATAACCCCCTATGGAGTTGAGAAAACGGTGCACTTGACTTTGCGCATGATGAAAGCGTCCGGCGCTGGCCCAGCCGTAGGACCCAGCATAGATAGCCTGATTGCCTTTTGTTTTTATCACTCTTCGAGTTCTGCCGCGGCTATTATTTCAGCTTCATCCCAGCTTACCTCAACAAATCGGTCACTGCCACGTTTATGGGTGCCGGCTCCCGGGCCATTGTCAAGCCAGCTCTCACGAATGGCCGGGGCCATGATCCGCGTTTTATCCTCGAGCAGGTCAATGATTGAATGGCCGATGGGCGAAGGGTCAGGATCCTGACCAAAAGGTTTCAGCGCTGAAAGCCGCCCATTTTTAACGGCAAATTCGTAAACGCCCCAATGTGAACTCGTAAGCCCCACGCCTAGCCCCCAATTTCTTTACTAGCATATTCAGGATCAGTTGTTTTATTTCGTTCAAGATTGGCCATTTTGGGTTTTAGCTTATCCTGATCATAAAAGGGCAGGGAGATAATTTCACCCAAATATGTTGAGCCATCGTCTGATGCTACCAGAAGTTTTTTCCGATCCAGTCTTCTGCCTGATCAAATCTGACGTAACCTATTCCGGCCCTGAATTCTGGTGAATACGCCCCAGTGGTAAGGTGCCCAACCCGCCCTGTGCCGTCAAGCACAAGATTGCCTCCCTTCGGGATATAATCTTGGCACCGCACGCCATGTATGCGGTTGCCGCACCTTCCCGTTACCAGAGCTTCCTTGCCGATGAAAAACTCTTTTTCCATATCCACAAATCTTGAAAGGCCGGCTTCATCAGGCGTCATGCTGGAATCAAAATCACTGCCGCTATCAAGAATTCCTGCCTCAATCCTTCGGATATTGATGGCTTGCATGCTACTGAAAACCATGCCCTTAGGCGTACCATTTTCGATCAGGGCTTGCCATAAGCGCTTGCAGTCGGTTGCCGGGCCAAGGGTATAAATCTCATAGCCCAGCTCGCCGGTCCAACCTGTTCGGGATATAAAAACACGCTGTCCTCCAATTTCATGGAACCCGGACCTGAAATACCCCATGTGCTGGTTCACACCCCCTTTGGTGGCAGCATGGATGATCTCAAGTGACCGGGGTCCCTGAAGCTGCAACACCCGAGATTGCGGGTCAGGAAATTGAAACATCGACATTGTGACGATGCGCCAGAAGCCAGGTATCCAGATCACCATCCGGCTGGACAAACCAAAATTTTTTCTCATCAAGGCGAAAGAGTATGCCATCCATGAAAAGGCCACCTTCATGGGTGCAGGCCAAAGTGTAATGGCCACTGCCATTTTTCAACTTGCCACTCTGGCGAGTGAAAACATGATCAAGAAATGAAATGGCATCCAGACCGGATATCTCCACCGGTCGTTCCGGCACATCAACCAGCACCGCGGCATTTCGCAATGCCCAGTAAGCCTGCTCTATATCTTCACCATTGTAATGGGCAAAGAACCGCCCAGCGGCCAGCCGTAGGATTGTCTGGTCATTTGAATAAAAATCATGAAAAGGCGACATTGCATTACTGTCTATATAGACAGGCTTGATCGCTTGAGGATTGAGTGATGGAATGCCAGATATCGCCATTAGGTTAGACTTTCACATATGTCGTGAACAAAACTGAGTTTGTTTCCATCAACTGGTCTGGTCACATAGAATTTGAATTTCTTAAGCGAAGGTTGTGGGGCGAACGCGGCGTAATCCTCATTGCACGCAACCTGTGTCATCCTCATCCGGGGCATCAGGGCATCGCAAAATGAAACAGCGCTGACCAGATTTTTGGTTCCCACCATCACGTATCCGATCATAACGTTTTTCCCTCCTTCCCCTTATCCAACAACACTCATCCTGCGTATCAACGTTGGCACGTTTCGTAGTTTCTGTTTTGCCATACCGGCAAATCGACACGCGGCAATGGTGTTTTGCCCAGGATAGCATCGCTTAGCTTTTCGGCAATCATGATGGTTGGGCTATTCGTGTTCCCATTCGTGGCAACAGGCATGATCGATGCATCCACAACTCTCAACCCTGCAAGTCCATGTACCCGGCCACAAGGATCAACCACTGCATCACGATCATTGCTGGCCCCCATACGTGCTGTTCCGGAAAGATGCCATTGTGTTGACAATTTGTTATTGAGACATTCATCCAGTTCAATGTCAGTTTGCGCTGCTTCCCCGGATAAATCTCATCACCACATAATTTGGAAAATGCCGGTTGCTGAACCAATTCGCGAACTAGCCTGATCCCTTTGCGCAGACAATCACGGTCGCGAGGGTCTTTCATATAATTTACTAAAATTGCCGGTGGTGATGATGGATCAGCATCACGCAATGTTATACTACCCCGACTATAAGTCCGCATTAATCCAACATGAATTTGAAACGCATGTTCAGGCAAAGGTTTCCATGTTTCATCATCCACACCAATTGGAGAAATGGTTAGCTGGATATCCGGATATTCAACGCCAGCCGATGATCGAAAACAAGCTACTGCTTCAAATTGATTTGACGCACAGATACCGTCACGGCGCAATAACCAACGGGCGCCAGCCATCATTCGACCCAAGAAACGTGTATGAGGTAGAATAGACACATTTTGGAGGCACCGGTATTTAAGAACAAAATCAGGGTGATCATTTAGATTTTGACCAACCCCAGGCAGATCTATGACCACTGGTAATCCTTTTTGTTTCAGATGGTCGGCTGGCCCTACCCCAGAGAGCATCAAAATATGCGGGCTGCCTACTGCACCTGCACTCAGAATGACTTCAGATTTCGCGTATACATCAACGGTTTCTCCATTTTTTTTGATATAACGAACACCCGTTGCTGTTTTCCCATTAAAAAGAATTTTTTGAACATGAGCGTTTGTTATCACACTAAGATTATCCCTATGACGAACCGGATCAAGATAAGCAGTTGCAGTGCTTCTCCGTTCACCATTATGGATGCTCATATCCAACACACCAAAACCTTCTTGTTGATATCCACAAATATCCTCTGTCAGATCATAACCAGCCTCATGCCCAGCAGCTAGGAAGGCTTTATAAATGGGGTTTTCCGGAGTTGGGCGATGCACATTCAGCGGCCCTTCACCTCCTCTATACTTGGTTTCCCCTCCTGAATAGGTTTCCATTCGCTTAAAATAGGGCAATACATCATCATAGCCCCAGCCTTCACATCCCATTTGACGCCAGCCTTCAAAATCAAGGGCATGACCCCGAATAAAGACCATCCCATTGATGGATGAGGACCCTCCAAGGGTTTTTCCTCTGTCATGGGTGATACGTCGACCACCAAGTTCGGGTTCTGGTTCACCTTGAAAAGCCCAATTATGCCGGGTGCTTTGCAGGTTTTCTAAAACCGCAGCTGGAATTTTAAGAGAAAGTGCGTTATTTTTCCGACCAGCTTCAATCAGAAGAACCTTAGTATTTGCATGGTGACTGAGGCGGTTGGCGAGGACACAGCCAGCAGAACCAGCTCCTATGATGATATAATCATATTTCATAAAAATTTCCACATCACCTAGATTTAAACGCTGCTTATATCTTACCACTTGACAATAAACTTACCATTGGTAATTATTTTGTAACATAGGAATACCAATCAATGCAATCATTTTCATCGCATGGATTAGCAAAATTTGCCTGTATTTACGCAGGAGCAATCTGGGGTATTTTCTGGATACCTTTGCGCGGCATAAATGAAGTTGGTGTTCATAATCTCTGGGCCAGCGTTATTTGGTTTACGTTACCGACAATATTGTTTGCTTCCTGTTACCGCATATCGCTGGCAATCTATAATGCGTGGAGGCATGACTCTTCAGATTACTGTTATCCTATCTGGCTTCGCGTTGCTTTGTTATTCGCTTGCGTTTCTCTGCACAGATGTCATTCGCGCAATCATGCTGTATTACCTTACCCCTGTCTGGAGCACCTTAATTGCCGCGGTGGTCTTGAAAGAGATGATTACCTTGCAACGCATTATTGCAATTATCCTCGCTTTTATGGGGATGTTGATAATGTTTGGTTTAGGGGTAAATTTTCCCGTCCCCAAAATTTGGGGACTGGATGGGGTTGCTAGCGGGTATAATCTGGGCCATTGCCATTGTCCGCATCAGAAAATATGAAAAGCTGAACGGCATGGACCTAACTATTGGATTTTTCTTTTGGGGAATGATTGCTGTGTTTATAATCTCACTGATTATTGTCCCAGAATATGCCCCATCATGGCCACAAATTACATCGACTCTGCCATGGCTTATGCCTTTTATTATTATTTTTTTGATCCCAGGGGCGTTTACATCACTATGGGGGCCGAAATATGTTAGTCCCGGCTTGGCAGGATTACTGATGATGATTGAAATCCCATTTGGAACAATTTCCGCTACGATCTTTGCTGATGAGATCATTGGGTCGAAAGAAATGTGGGGTATTGTCTTAATTACAAGCGCAGGGTTGATTGAACCTGTATATGATCTTTTCAAGAATAAGAATAAATATACTTATCTTCAGACAAAGACATGATTTTAGTGTTGGATAAATCTTGAATTTAAAGCGATTTCAGCAACTTTTTTGATCTTGTCACGTGCCAATTTATGTTGTTTTTTTTGCTCGTCGGTTGCCGCCATCAGGTTAATGATCGTAAACTCAAACTCGTCTAACGCCTTTTCGCTATCTGGTATTTGCATAAATAATCCCGCACGTACCCAGATGCCATCAATCAATATGCTCAAAATATTTGCGGTCTCATCGGCTTTTTGAGAATCTAAAAAATGCTTTAGCTCATGTTTTAGGTTACTTTTAATCCTCTGGTTATTAACATATTGTATTCGTTGGCAAGTATTATTATGCGGCACTTCAGCAAGCAAAGTGACCCAAGCCTGACAGACTTCTTTATTATATATGGAAGTGGAAAAATTTGCATAGGCAATTGCCCATAACCGATCATATGGGCTTTCTGCATAACGAACTAATTCGACGAAAGACTTACTTAAGACCGCGTTAGAGCGGCGGAAAACAGCCTCTAATAATGAACTCTTATCTTTGAAATGATGAAGCACCACACCTTTTGAAACTCCAGCGATCTCGCCTACTTTTTCAAGTGTAGTTCCACGTAAACCATACTCTAACTACTGGTTCAAAAGCGGCTTTGGAAAACTCAGCTTTCCGAATTGAGCTAATGGAACGAGCTTTTATCTTTTTTTTAACTTTCATTTTATTACTGAAAACCATCACTAAGATAAAGTCAAGATTTGTATAGTTGACATAACAAACTTTCTAATGGATATTTTTTTAACTAAAACTATAACTATCCGTTTGGGGGAAAAAGATGTTCAAAATTTCTAAAATATTTGTTCTATTTATATCTGCATTCATGTTCATGAGTAGCATGGTACAGGCAGCAAGCGTGCCCGAATCTTCTGATCCAATTAAAGTGATTAAAAATGACTGGACTGGTCAATTATTCTCAACCGAAGTTGTTGGTGAACTTTTAAAAGAGATGGGCTATAATATTGAATATGTCAGTGCAGGGCCTACCACAGCACCCGGGCATTGCGCAGGGTAATCTTCATCTGCAAACCGAAGTATGGACAAATAATGTTGGAGATTTATATCCAGGCCTAGTTGAAAAAGGCGATATTGTTGTTGTTGGTGATCTTGGTCTTGATCCTAAAGAAGGTTGGATTTACCCGCCATATATGGAAGAAAAATGCCCAGGACTGCCAAGTTATAAAGCCCTTTATGAATGCCAGCAGGCATTTGCTTCTGCAGCGACATTTCCAAAAGGTAGAGTGATTACATATCCGGCAGATTGGGGTACACGTTCACGTGATCTAATCTCAAGCATTGATATGCCGTTTGAACCTATCCCTGGTGGAAGTGAAGGCGCAATGATGGCTGAATTAAAATCAGCTTACGCATCTAACGAACCTGTCCTCATGATGATCTGGCAACCTCATTGGATTTTTGCCGATCTTGATCTAAAATTTGTTGAATGGAACCCTGTTGAAGGCGAATGTGTTGAAGAAAGCCAGCAAAAGGATACTGCCTGTGGCTTTGAACAAGCCGCCGTTCATAAAGTTGTTTGGGGCGGTTTCGAAGCAAAATGGCCAGCAGCGTTTAAAATGGTCTCCAATTTTGAATTGACTAATGAAGACGAAAACTGGGCTATTTTTGAAGTCGATAATAATGGTCGCGACGTTGAGGATGTAGCCAAGGAATGGCTTGCCAAAAACGAAGATCGTTGGAAGCCTTGGATCAAATCGGCTCTGTAAACGCTTAACTTAAATGATGACATCAAACGGTGGATATTGATCCGCCGTTTGATAGTTCCTGTGATACATTTGCATTGAATAAATCGATTTTGTTTTGAAATATTCATTTTATCTGATTAATTATGTAGTAATTTAAGCGATTCCACTCAAAAATAATAGCTAGATGTAAGGATTAATCATCATGGCTAAAGAAAGCATATCAAAAAAAGATATTGCATTATCTTGTAGGCATATTTGGAAGGTTTATGGTGAAAAACCTGAACAGTTTTTCAGCCAAGGTAATGGTGCGGTTAATACTCCAAAAGAGTATGCTAACACCATTCAGAACAGCAACCATATCGTTGCAAATGCTGATGTAAGTTTTGATGTATATAATGGTGAAATTTTTGTGATCATGGGGTTATCCGGTTCTGGAAAATCCACAATTGTTCGCTGTTTATCACGATTGGTTGAACCTACGGCTGGTGATATTATCCTTGATGGTCAAAATCTTCTCGAAAAATCAGAAAAGGAACTGATTGAAATCCGTCGCCATAAAATGGGTATGGTGTTTCAAAGCTTTGGGTTGATGCCTCATCTCAATGTCATTGACAATATCGCTTTTCCTCTGAAACTTCAGGGTATTCAGCAGACGGAATGTTACAAGCAAGCAGAACGGGTTATTGATCTGGTTGGCTTAAACGGTCGTGAAACGAATTTCCCGAATGAACTCTCTGGTGGACAACAACAGCGTGTTGGTATTGCTCGCTCACTTGCCGTCGAACCTGATATCTGGTTACTTGATGAACCTTTTTCTGCTCTGGACCCATTGATCCGGAAAAATATGCAGAATGAATTTCTTAACATTCAGTCCAAACTCCATAAGTCTATTGTTTTCATCACATGATTTTCAAGAAGCGTTACGGTTGGCAGACCGGATGGCTATTATGCGGGATGGAATGATTGTTCAGATGGGTCGCCCCGTTGACCTTATTTTAAATCCTGTTGATGATTATGTTCGTGAATTTACAAAAAGATGTCCCATGGGAAGCCTTTTTAAAAGCAGCTGACATATGCGAGCCGGCAAAAGGCTCACTCAAAGGCCTTGGTCGCATAACGGCAGATACTCCCGTGGAAAGCCTGCTTGGGTATTAAGCAAAGAATCCAAAAGGCGTCATTGTTGAAGCTAAAGATGGCGCTACACTTGGAACCATAACATCACGTGTTCTTCTGTCATCATTCGCTAATATAAGTGATGCGCGACCGGCTGAGGTAAAACAATAGGTATGATTAGAAAAAACATACATTCTGATTTTATCCTTTGGCTGGGGATTATAATTGCAACATTGGTTTTAATTGTTACCCAAGACCACATCACCTGGTTTTCAACCTATCCAAAGGTATTAATTGTGCCTATTGACTCATGGCTAAATACCGGCATGGAGATGCTTATTGCTTATCTTGGTTGGTTTTTCATGGGCATTTCGTGGCTATTAGAATGGCCAATCACCTTTGTTAGAATTATTTGCAATCTGTACCATGGAGCGTTACGAGTTTCATTGTAGCGTTGATTGCTTTTATCGCTGCAGGCTGGCGCCTTACCCTTTTTGCTCTTGCCTCATGTTTTTATATGGTGGTGATCGGCTATTGGTCTGAGAGTATGAATACGCTTTCGCTTGTCTTTATATCTGTTCCTTTAGCTTTTCTTATAGGGTTTGGATTTGGTATATGGGCCTTTCGTTCTAGTCGCGCCGAAAGGGTAATCATGCCCATGCTTGATTTGTTGCAGACTGTGCCTGCCTTTGCCTATCTGTTGCTTATCCTAATGTTATTTGGCTTTGGTACAGTGGTTGGATTGATAGCCAGTATATTATATTCGTTTCCACCAATGGCGCGTAATACGATTGTTGGGCTTCGCCGGGTATCCCCGGAAGTCATTGAATCCGGGCTTATGTCTGGTGCCACACGCCGACAACTGTTTTGGCAAGTCCGTGTCCCTAATGCTAAAAAGCAATTGCTGCTAGGGATTAATCAGACGACCATGGCTCTCTGAGTATGGTTATCATTGCATCAATTATTGGCGGTACTGCAGATATTGGTTGGGAAGTCTTATCACAAATTCGTAAAGCACAATTTGGTGAAAGCCTGCTTGCTGGATTAGTAATTGCGTTAATGGCAATTCTGATTGATCGCACCACTTATGGTTTTGCTAAACACTCAAGCCAATATCAAAAACAATCGCATAAAAACAAAACCTTGTTCTTGCTTATAGCTGGCGGTGGTGTGTTGCTATTATTTATCTTATCAAAACTGGTGCCTGCCCTTGATGCTTGGCCGCGTGATTTTGAAATTAATCCAGCACAAAGCATGAATGACGGCTTGAGTTATTTTATTGTTAATTTCCGGAAAGAAATCGAAACTATAAAAACGGTGGCCTTCTTCTTCATCATGCTTCCGGCAAAAATTGGTCTGCAAGGTTCTATTAGTCCGTTCACATGGGGCTTTGAGCTTCAGACATGGCATTCGGTTACTTATGCTCTTGTTATGATGGGCTGTGCAATATGGTATTGTTGGCGCCAGCAAATCCATTTGGGCTTTACTCTTTTGTTGTTTGCCATCTTCTTTTTTATTGGCCTAACCAAGATGCCCTGGCCAGCTGTGATATTGATTTATAGTTTTATTGCCTGGAAAATTGGCGGCCGCAAGCTTGGTATTGGCACTTGTCTGGGTCTGATGTTTCTTGTCATCACTGGTATCTGGGCAGAGACCATGTTGTCAGTCTATCTTTGTGGTATTGCAGTGATCATATCTTTTGTTGTTGGCTCAGGTCTTGGTATATGGGCGGCAAACAACAATACCGTTTCGGCAATCTTGCGACCCATCAACGATACACTCCAGACGATGCCACTATTTGTCATCCTCATCCCATTTGTGATGATTTTCAAAATTGGAGAGTTTACAGCATTACTGGCGATTATTGCCTATGCTATTGTGCCGTCAATTCGTTATACGGAACATGGGCTGCGCAATCTGCCAGAAGGAGTAATTGAAGCGGCAAAAATGATGGGGTGTTCCAAGCGCCAACTTCTCTGGTCTGTCAAAATACCTCTTGCTCTACCAGTAATGATGTTAGGATTAAACCAAACGATTATGTATGGCATTGCCATGCTTGTGATTGCGGCCTTGGTAGGAACAAATGGCCTAGAACAAGTCGTTTATATCGGATTAAGTGATGGTAATTTTGGTCTTGGTATGATCGCTGGAATGGGACTAGCCATTATCGCTATGATTGCTGATCGTATGACCCAAGCATGGAACAGAAAACAAATGGATAAACTGGATTTGATGATCAGTTAAAATGCTTTCTGTTTAAAAATGTTTGCCCCTGATTAGGCTACACCAAATTATGGAATTTTTTTATCAATACCCCTGACAATGAGATGATCTTTGTCAAAAAATGGCGTATCAACAATCTGACAGTCATGCAGACTGCCGTCAGGCAGACGAAGCGTCATATTCCGACCTAACCATTCACCGGGTGGAAAAAAACGGGCATAGCCTATCCCTAGACCTAATGTAGGCGATGGAACACCTGCTGTAATCGTGCCTACTTCCTTATCGGCATCAAGAATGACACTACCAGATGATGGCGTTGCGCTGGCACAGGTTAACCCAAGTAACAGGCAGCGTTGATCAGCCTTTACCAACGCATCACGCCCAACAAATGATTCCTTATTTAGATCAACGAATTTACCAAGCCCTGCCTCAAAAGGTGTCATAGTGGTATCTATATCTGTCAGATTACCTAAAATACCCCCTTCTATACGGCGAATGGTCAATGCCCGTGTGGAGGAAAACTCCATGCCATATGGTTCTCCTGCCACCATAAGATGATCCCATAGCGAAAGGTGATCAGTATTCTCGCCATCACAATAAATCTCAAACCCTAACTCATTGGTAAATCCCGTGCGTGAAACATATAGATTTTGGCCACCAATATCATAATAGCCTGATGTGAAATAACGCATGGTTTCATCTATCTGGCCATTACTGGCTGCATTCATAATCTGAATTGATGGGGCCTTGTATTTGTAGTACTCTTGATTTTGGATCACTGATATTGACATTAAAGCCGTTGCTATGTGCCAATAACCAAGTTTCAAATGGGCCATCTGCCTGTACATACCAGAAACGGTCTTGAGCTAGTTTAAATACTACCCCGTCCATAAAAATCCCGCCTTGTGGCGTACAAGCAAGCGCGTAATAGCCACGACCTTCTTTCATAGGAGAAATGTGACGGGTTAAAATTTTATCAAGAAATGGCACGGCATCAGGGCCAGAAATTTCAATAGGTTTTTCCGGCACATCAAAAATCAGAGCCTTCCGGCGCAAGGTCCAGTATTTTGACATATAATCTTCGCCATTATAGACGGCAAAAAAACGATTTGCATAAACTCCGCGAACCATTTGTGACGTATCATGCCTTTCAATAAAAGGCGATTCTTCAAAACGTCTGGCGCTAATACTAATATTATTTTCTAAGTCTTTTTCTTCCTGTAAATTAGCCATGACTGACTCCGATAAAACACGATATTTAATATTTTTTTTACGATAGACTAATTTTTGACCAATGCAAAGTTTAAATAATAATTTTTAAATCATTTTTGGGTGAGTCAACAGTTTTTACTATAGGTTTTTAATTATTATGTTCAAACTGAGGGACAGAGCATACTTCTGTTTACCAGCGCGGTATTCTTCGGTGATAACTTTTGCCCGATTCAGATCAAAGCTGTCATAGTGACCTGCATGAACGACTTTCAGAGGCAGGGCCAAGCATCTGTCCAAACTATTCTGTAATTGGTCTGGCACAGAATGATAGAGATGATCATAAAGTATCCCATCATATAAGGCATCACCAGAAAACAAATATCCTGTCTTAGTTTCAAAAATACCGATAGACCCTGGAGAATGCCCCGGAAGATGCAAAACTTGAAAATGCCTATCGCCAAGGTCTATCACATCACCCTCATCAACACATTTTGTCAATGATGCACTTTGATAGCTCCATGTGCGAATATCAAAACCATCACATGGTTGTTTTTTTATTACTGTCACATCTAAGAGGTCTGCAACCGTGCTTTCTTTCGTTGGGTGTGTAAAGATTTCTGCTTCATTTTCATGCCCATATCTATGTTCAAATTGGCATAAGCCACCTGCATGATCGTGATGACTATGTGTGCAGAGAGCAATTATAGGTCTCGGTGATAACTCGGCTAATTCTTGTCTGAGCGGACTGAGCCCAAAACCAGTATCAATTAACAAATCTTTATCTCGGCCACTGATATGCCAGATATTACACCGCCAATCCTCAGCGATATATTTTTCTCTTATGCGTGTGACCCCATTATCAAAGCATGACTAGATAGTTATCCATTGTTACATTTCCGCATTTTATAAATCGTAAATCCTATTTATGCTAATCAAAGAAATTAAAGTTACTAGTTGTATTATGGTAGCAAATAGGTTTGTAAAAAGACCAATTCGAAATTTTAATTTCAATGCCCTCTTATAACCAAAATAAAGATTGTGTAACGCTTATCCAGCATAATTCGACAGTTTTAGCATGGTCTTTATTGTTGCAGGGTGCGCAACCGCTGTTTCTTGCACCTTGATTTACGTGGATGTAGATAATTTATAACTCATTGCTTGCGCTCCAATGAAAACCCAGAAGAAGTCCTGCTCGGCTGGCAGGTCATTCAGCCATGGGCTCTCATCCCTTTAGAACGCAGAGAAAATCTCCGCCATGAAAAGCTCATGGCCAATGTCAAGGTTGCTGCTGATCCAGAATAACTGAAAAGCCCTTTTCGGCATTGATCCAAAGATTGTGGATTAAGCACAAACGATACAGGCGAAAAACTGGCTTTTCTTCACCAGTTCTATTTCGTGATTTCAGTTCAGCCGACAACACTTCAGCCGGGCCACTGGCAGGAGTTGTCCCTGTAATCTGCATATGGAGCGACCTGATGAGTCCGGCAACAGCCGTGTACCGTGCACCTATCGCAACCATTGCAAGAGGAATAGCCAAAAAGAACCCAGGAAATGTATCCGGAGATCCTAACCATTAGCTCCACGATGATAGATTTCGTGGCCGTCTTTTACGGGCCTTTCCTTCCGTATAATCAAAAATATCCTTACCCCAAACTGACATAAACATATATTGCTATATTTACAAGGTGATAAATTGCATCACCTGAATTTTCATAAGATCGACCTAAGATCCAAGTTCTTCGGGGCCCCATGAGAAGGTCTTGGATCCTTGGATCTGGGCAAGGTTGCATTAAGGCTATATTAATTTGAGCCTGAATCAGGGTGAGTCAGGCTAAGTATAGTGATTTCTTGAACCGAATATCTCACCTTCATGAAACGCGACAATGATTTACATAATAAAAAAGCCACCTCAAATAATAACCACTTATAGGTTAATCCTCCGTCATACTGGCCTTTTGTAAAAGCTGAGGATTTGCGCGGCAAGGGCTTTGGTATTGGCGCCAGAATTATCAGATAAGCGAAGCACCATTTTTGTGTAGGGAAGTGGTGGCAGATCATCATTCGCACAAATCGGATAAGTGGTGTTGGAGATTCTGCTGGCCGGCAAAGCTGCGACAGCCAAATCGGCACGTACGGCAGCAAGCTGAGATTCTGAAACATTTGACAGATAGGCAACCTGATATTCTATACCCGCTCTTTTCAGGGCATCGAGCGCCGCATCACGCCACGGACAGCCAATGGGCGCAACTGCAACCTTTAACGGTCTTTCATCAAGGCGTTGGCTGTTTTTATGTGTCGCCCATGCAAGAGGCTGCTCATATAGGAGCCTGTCTTGTTCAAGATAAGCAACATTACCGCCGATGGTTAAAATGGCAATATCCAATACGTCAGCAGTCAGCATAGCCGCCAAATCCTGCGAATCGCCAGCGTTAGTAGTAACGGTAATTCCGGGATGCGCGCGGGAAAATCCAGCTAGAATTTCGGGCATCTGGGTCTCAATATTTTCCAAACATAATCCAACGCGAACCATGCCATCAATATCGGGGCAGAGCATAGCACTCAGCGCGGTGTGATTGGCCTCAACAATACGATAGGCATGTGGCATCAATTTGTCACCAGTATCGGAGAGCCGCATAGCGCCCTCGGCACGATGAAAAATAGGCATGCCGATGAGTTGTTCCAGTTTTTTCATCTGCATTGATACAGCAGCTGGTGATCGAGATACACGCTCTGCGGCAAACTTCACAGAGCCAGTTTCAGCAACCGCAATGAAAGTTTTGAGGACGTCAATTTCAAGGTGCATGGATGTTGGGACAACAAAATTTTTCATCTTATAAATTTAGCATTTCTAAATTTACCTGTAAAGAAATTGCTTGTCAAAATCAGGTATATTGCTAATGTAATTAGGATTACAGGGTGTCTACTTCCTATTTCAATGATTTCAAGCGAGGTGATATTGATTAGAGAGAAATATGAGGAAGAGCCACCGACATATATCATTACATGCTAATAAGAGCATTGATAAACCTCAGCACATCCCGTCAGTTGATCACTTCCTAAACGATCGAAAACGCATCTCTGATAGGTGAATATGGCCTCTCTCTGGTAACCCGATGCGCGCAGCATGTTTTGGCAGAAGCCAGAGGCAAGGTGCTTGATAGCAAGGCCATTGATTATGCATCGCTTTTGCAGGCGCTATCATCCAAGACAGCAGGCATGGTGCAACCTTCACTGCGCCCTGTCATCAATCTGACGGGCACTGTTCTACACACTAACCTGGGACGCGCGGCATTACCTGAGGTGGCGATCAAGGCCATGGTCGACGTGTCACGAGGCGCCAGCACCCTTGAGTTCGATTTGGAGAAAGGCAAGCGCGGAGACCGCTATAAACATGCCGAAGATTTGCTCTGCTATTTAACAGCGCAGAGGCGGCGATTGTAGTCAACAATAATGCGGCAGCTGTGCTGCTGACCCTTAATACTTTGGCAAGGCGCAAGGAAGTTGCGGTTTCTCGGGGGTGAGCTGATTGAAATAGGTGGATCTTTCCGGATGCCTGACATTATGGCACGGGCAGGATGCAAACTGGTGGAAGTTGGGACAACCAATCGAACGCATAGCAAAGATTTTGAAGATGCCATCAGTCCAAAAACGGCACTATTAATGAAGGTTCACGCCAGCAATTTTGAGATTACAGGTTTCACAAAAACGATGTCAGAACAGGAGCTAGCAAGCATCGCGCAGCGTCATGCTCTGCCCCTCGTCACTGATCTTGGAAGTGGCGCTCTGATTGACCTTGAGAGCTTTCACTTGCCGCATGAAACAACGGTCGCAGAAGCATTAAAGGCTGGTGCTGATGTGGTGACCTTTAGTGGCGATAAACTGCTCGGAGGACCTCAGGCGGGGATCATTGCCGGGCGTCATGATATGATCACAAAAATAAAACGCAACCCCATGACACGCGCCATGCGGCCAGATAAATTATCACTTGCCGCCATGGCAGCCGTATTGCGTTTATATACCAACCCGTCACAACTGGCCACCGAATTACCAACCTTGCGCTGGCTATCACGAGATGTGGAAGACATCGAGCAATTAGCCTCACGCATCGTCCCCATCATCCAAAATCACTGCAAGGGGTTTTAGTCGTCGCAGCTACTGCGCACAGTCAGGTTGGTAGTGGCGCATTGCCATCAAAGAGACTGGCAAGCGCTGCTGTCAAAATAACTCTGTCACGACAGAACCGCCCCAGTAAAGCATTGATCAGGCTTGCCCAGGCTTTTCGGGATTTGCCGATACCGGTGATTGGCCGCATTACCGATGATGCGTTGTGGTTTGATCTCAGATGTCTTGAAGATGAGAGTGGTTTTATCGCCAATCTTGAGGGGCTTAACTTCTAATGATCATTGCAACGGCTGGCCATGTTGACCACGGCAAGACGGAGTTGGTCAAAGCCTTAACCGGCACAGATACTGACCGATTACCCGAAGAAAAGGCTCGTGGGTTATCCGTTGATTTAGGCTTTGCCTATCTGGCTTTTACCAGACAAAAAGATGCTTGGCTTTGTTGATGTCCCCGGTCATGAAAAGTTTATCCGCAATATGTTGGCTGGCGTTGCTGGCATTGATCTGGCCTTGCTGGTGGTAGCGGCTGATGATGGTGTGATGCCACAAACGCTTGAGCATATTGCCATCCTCAATCTGCTTGGGATTGAACAATGTTTAGTAGTACTGACCAAAATTGATCGGGTGCTGCCAGCGCGCGTTGTTGAGGTAAAGACCCAGCTGGATCAAATACTTGTTGAGGCTGGGCGCAAGGGATGTGATGTGTTTTCAGTATCTGCGCCTAAGCGCAAGGGTATTGATCTGCTAAAGCAAGAGCTTATCCAACGCGCCCAAGCTAATCATGAGAGCCCCAACAATCAGCATTTCCGCATGGCTATTGATCGGGTGTTCTCACTCAAGGGGTGGGATTGGTTGTCACTGGCATGGTGATGTCGGGGTCAGTACATTTGTCAGAAAGCCTGACCCTATCCACAAATGGATCACAGATTCGCATCCGTGAAATAAGGTGTAACAGCCAAATCAGTGAATATGCGCGGTCAGGCGAGCGTTGTGCACTAAATATCATTGGATGCGGCGCTAACCAAGATACCGTTCGGCGCGGTCAATGGTTAATGTATACTGAACTGTTTTCGCCCAACGATGCGTATTGATGTTGATCTTGAGGTGTTGCGGACTGGAGGCTTCGGCATTGAAACACTGGACACCAACACATTTACATATTGGCTCAGCTCATCTTCCGGCAAGGGTAGCAACGTTATCAGGCGGCAGCATTGCGGCAGGGGCAAACGGCTTGGCGCAATTGGTACTATCACGTGATATATTTGCCGTTCATGGTGATCGTTTTGTACTCCGCGATCAATCAGCACAACGCACCATCGCTGGGGGGCGTGTCATTGACCCCTTCCTCCTAAACGTGGCCGCGCCAAGCCGAACCGAATAGCATGCCTGGAAGCCATGCGAAATGGTACCCCAACCGCAATCTTAAAAGCCCTAACCGAGCAAAACGAAAGCGGCGTGCCACTTAAGCCTTTTGCCATATCGCATAATCTGCCAGCCCCAGAAATCAAGGTTATCATTGAAACGCTTGGATTAAGAATTATTGAAGCCGCGCCGAATGATTTGCTTTTCAGTGAGCCAAGATGGCGTGAGAGTTTAGACCGAATTGAGATAGCATTAGCGACGCTTCACAAATCACAACCTAGCCTATTTGGTGCTAGTGTAAAAGACATACAAAACTTGCTCACCCCTTTACCTGAGCAGAATGTCATTGAGCATGGCCTTCGTCAGCTAGTTGCCGAAGCCCGTGTTGTCGCAGATGGCCAGCGATACCATTTGCCCTCTTACGCTGTTCATATTTCAGCCAAGGATAAGCATCTGTTGGCGCGGGCGGCGGTTGTTCTAAATCCTGCAACCGGCGCACCCCCAAGTCTTCATGAGGCGACAAAAGAGATTGGCGTTGACGCCCCACGCTTGAAAAGACTTTGAAAATTGGTGTCAAATTAGGAGATATCATAATGCTGGAGAAACATCGTTTTGTACCAAAATCTCTGATAAGAAAACTTGCACAAAGTGCTGAGCTGCTGGCAGAGCAGTCAAGCAACGGTACATTCACGACAATAGACTATCGGCAAGAGGTGAATATGGGCAGGAATTTTGTTATTTCTGTTCTGGACTATTTTGACCGTATCGGGTTTACAGTAAAGATAGGAAATGATCGCCGTATTCGGTTTTCCGCCGATCATGTTCTGACAGGTAAAGGCAAAGGATAACCCAAAATAATAAGGGATAACATAGGATAATATGGAAGAGGATCGCACCCCGGTGGGGCGCCTAGACTTCAAATCTAGTGAGGGGCGTACAACGTCCCTGGTGGGTTCGACTCCTACGCTCTTCCGCCAATCCCACCTATCCAACCCGATTGTTATAGGCATCCTCATCTATCAGTTCATCAAAAGCCGACAGATCACTGATCTTGAGCTTGAACAGCCAGTTTTCCATCGCGCTTTCTGGCGTGATTGATGATAGATCATCAACTAATGCGTTATTGACCTCAACAATCTCACCAGCAAGGGGGCTATAAATATCCGATGCGGATTTAAAGGATTCTATCACCGCTACCGCTTCCCCTTTATTGACAGTTTTGCCGAGGTCGGGCAGTTCAATAAAGACGATATCTCCAAGCTGTTCCACAGCATGCGGTGAGATGCCTACAGAACAAATATCTGCATCAAGTTTTGCCCATTCATGATAGTCCGAAAACCTAACCATAACTTACCCCTTTCAGCATTAAATTATACCCAGACAATACCATCATTAGTCTACTATGTGCTTTACTATCACCATCCGGCCGCAGATGTTCCGGGCAGTGGGCCCTCAGACCAGAATCTTGGCGCCATAAGCGACATTTCAACAATTTGGCGCATTACTCTATCGTCAGATGCGAGCGACACCGCTTCAAGACACAGCAGCAAGCGCCCAGCTTTCGTTTCTTCCCAGAACCATTTTCCAATCAATTCGAGATCATCTATGTCATCACGATGCGTGCGTGTTTCCGTGTAATAAGCTTCCAAATCTTCAACAACCAGTTTCAATAAAGAATGGCTGGAAGCCCTTTTCTTGGGCTCTTAGGGATGTATTCTCTGACAAACTCTCCAATAAAAGGCGCGTAATCTGTGATAGCAAGTTCGCTGGCGCCAACGGTTGTGCGCCCACGAGATGCCACTGCCACCTCATAATCAGGGTGCAGTATGTTCATCTCGGCCGCAACCTCCGCCAATAACGCATCGACATCGCCAATATCACTTATGCTCAAAACAAGCTCTGGTGGCAGAGCATAGCCCATGCGTCCATTTTTCACAGGAATAACATCAGGGAAATCCGCAAGCACCGGCTGAACTGTATCGTCAAGCAAATCAAATGAAGCACGAATGACTTTCTTTTGAAAATCAGGATCATTAGGCTTCCCCATACCGCGTCCATAGGAAAATCTAAAAACAATCCGCGCGGCGGTTTTATCGCTTCCATATGCTCACGAACAAAACCTACGAGAACGGTGGTTAACCCTTCTGATTCAAAATAATGGGCAAGCCCGCACACGGCGCGCGTACAAAACGGTCATATCGGAATTAGATAGACGGTGTTAACGCCTTCCTGCTTCATCTGGCTAGCAACCTCACGAGCCGATTTTTCCATCGTCAAGGGATCGGCGGCGCCCATAAATGAATAATGCTCATCCGCTACAGAACCAATTTCACCATCTGCCGCCATCTCCATCAAGCCTGTCGAGCGGAATGATGACATTCAGATCTTGCTGCCAGGCAGATCGATCAAACTCAACAGCAACATGCGTCATAACAAGGTCGCGGTCTGCCTTATGAAACACCCGATGATCTTTTGCAAGCCAAGAGAATGGCTTGTCACCGCGCGTGATACCGCCGCCGTTGAGACAATAGAAACCCGTCGTTGTTTCGCTGGCACGGTGGGTGTCCATGTAGGGTTTTCAAAAACCGGCATGGTAAGATTAGATATAAATTTGCGCCCAACAGCAGGCATTTCAGGTATCTTGGTCATATAAATCCTCTAAAAAAAGATCTGGCATTCCAACAAAAATGGCAAGCAAGAATTTCTGATGCGCCAATTAAGTAATTCTAAAACTCAAGGTATTATTGTAATTAATATGCGCTTTCATTTAGCTGTTGGTTTGAACACAGCCTTGCTAGGTTTTAATGATATTTGCTGACGGCCAGAAACGTCTAACTTTTGCTGAAAATACGCGACACTTGCTTCTTAGCGTAGTGACAGAGACCATGGCCTATATCCAACACTCTCACAATTGTTTTTGGGTATCGACGCAAACTTCAAAATTGTCAGTATCACTGCAAGATTTATCAGCAATTAATGCGGCAATAATTCAGAACAAAAAACCACTTACTCAGGACAAGGGCGGCTAAATAATTGTTATTATATGTAATTT